>MAEX01000009.1 GCA_002013415.1 Mycobacterium sp. D16Q14 | reverse complement strand
AGATATGGAACCGCATGGGGATGCTGCGCGGTCCCCGGATGGCGGGGGCGTCCCTCCAGCCGACGGGGCCAGTCACCTCGGGTCTGCGTGCCAGGATCTCGCGAATGGCCACCGTCGCCTCCAGCCTGGCCAGCGCCGAGCCCAGGCAGTGATGCGCGCCGTATCCAAAGGCCAGCGGTGGGGTGTTCTTGCGGCCCAACCGGAACTCGGCGGGATCGGTGAACACCTGTGGATCGCGGTTTGCGGCGGCAATCGCGATGAGGACCGTCTGGCCTTCCCGGATTAGGTGCCCGGCCAGGTTGTGGTCCCGGGTCGCTACGCGCGCGGTGCCCTGTACCGGGCCGTCGAGTCGCAGAAGTTCGGTGATGACCGCGGGGTCATCGGGGTCGACGTGATCGGCCAGCCGGGTTCCGTCGGCGCGCGCGGTGAGCAGCCGAAGCATGCTTGCCCCCAAGAGATTAGCCGTCGTCTCATGACCCGCGATGGCGATCATCAATGCCATGGTGACCACGTCTTCCAGCGACAGGTTGATATCGGATGCGATCAGACTGAGTAGGTCGTCTCCGGGGTGTACGCGGCGGTCTGCGGCCAGCGGCAGAAGTTCGGTAGCGAGTGTCGCGCCCGCGGAGGTGCCGGCCAGGACGGTCTCGACGTCGGCGAAGGCCCCGAGCATCTGGATGATGACCGGGGACTCCTGGCGAAGGACGGCTGACGCCGCATCGTCCAGGCCGAGCCACTCGCCGATGATTGCGATCGGCAACGGTAGGGCGATATCGGTCATGAAGTCGAAAATTTCTCCAGCTAGCGGATATTCGACGACGTGAGCGGTGATGGATTGCACGCCTTCGCGCAGACCGGCGATGAAACCCGGGGTGAATACGTCGCGGACGGCGCCCCTGAGCGCGGTGTGATCCGGTCCGTCGACGAAGAGCATGTTTCTGCCGAAGTTGGACAGGTCGAGGTACTCGGGGGCCGAGGCCCGCATCTGCGGGCTGGCGAGGGGATCGCTCGACCATCCGGTGCCACCCAGCACCTCGCGGGCCGGGTGATATCCCAGAACCACCCAGGTGCCGGCTTTCTCGTCCCAGACCACGTCGCCGCGAGCTCGGAGGTTTTCGTAGTAGGGGTAGGGATCCCGTGAATCCCAGGGAATCCGGGGAGCGATGGGGTTAGCAGTGGTCATGGTGATCCAATCCGAAGGGCAGGCCTCGCTCGCGGACCCATCCGACATGCTGTTTACCTAGCGGGGAAATGGCTTCGGCCACGCCATCGAGATCGTCGAGCAGCGCGCGGGTGTGCACGGTCGCGTTCAGCGTTGCCGACAGGGCGCTGATGTTCAGATTGATCCGGGCCAGGAAAATCAAGTCGCTGGGTATCGACATCTGATGCAGCGTCTGGAAGTTCAGCAGGGAACGGGTGGCGCTGTTCGATATCTGACGGGTAAATGTCACCGGCTGAGGGCCCCGGATGTCCTGCACGGTTGCGCCGAGCCACTGAAAGACATCGTGAGCCGACAGCGGGGAGTCGGCGGCGAAGTATCCGGCATCGACCATGAGCTGGCGTAGGTCTTCGCGCCGTTCCTCGGCAGCCGCGCGAATCATCTGCACGAGCCGATAGCGCAAGGGCTCGGGCACCACCTTGATGCAACCGAAGTCGACGAAGCCGACGGAACCGTCCATCCCGAATCGATAGTTGCCCGGATGCGGGTCGGCATGAAACAGATTCGCGTGCCGAAATGATCCGGTGCTGAAACGCCAGATCGTCTCCACCCAAACGTCTTTGAGGTCCTGGTCGGCCTGTTGTGCGGCCACCCAATCCAGACCGCCCAGGTAGGTCATGGTGACCACCCGATTGCCGGACGCTTCAGATATCACCTCGGGTATCCGGATAAAGGGATGGTCCGCATAGAGGGCCGCGAACGCCCTCATATTGGCGGCCTCGTGCCGGTAGTCCAACTCCTCGGATATGCGTGCGGCCACCTCGTCGGCCATGAGGCGATGGTCCAGTTGTGGCCGCGGCCCGGCGATACCTGTCGCGAAGCGCAGGAAAGTGGCCATCAGCTCCGCGTTCGATAGATCGTGCTCGATGGCTTGTGCCACACCGGGATATTGGACCTTGACGGCGACCGGGCGGCCATCATGAAGGGTCGCTCGATGCACCTGGCCGATAGATGCCGCCGCCATCGGTTCATCGCTGAATTCGGAGAAGAGTTCCTCGACGGACCTCCCAAGATCTTCTTCGAGGGCTTGGCGCGCCAACAAGGGATGCATGGGCGGTGCGTCAGCCTGCAGTCGCGTCAAGGCGTTTTGATACGGCGAGAGTTGGTTGTAGCCGTGGGATGCGATATCGGCGACCGAGAAGATTTGGCCGGCCTTCATGAGGACGCCCTTGGAGTGTCCGAGCAGTTCGGTGTAGCGCTCGGCGGTGCGTTCGTGGAACCGTTCGACGGCGCCGGTGTCTCCGGCATTCTCGCGCAAGCCCGCGACGAGTCGCCCGCCCGCGGCGCGGGCGGTGAAGCCTGCCAGCGGCATGGTGCGCCGGATTCGGCCGCGCGGAATGGGATTGTCGCTCATAGCTGGACACCAATCTTTGGTTGTTGCCGAGGGTCTAGTCCGAAGGGCAGTCCACGTTCACGTACCCAGGCCACATGTCGCACACCGAGCGCGGTGGTCGGCTCGGCGACACCTGCCATGTCCGACAGGATCGCGCGCAGATTGACCGTCGCCCCGAGTCTCGTCATGGAGGAGGTAACACCCATGGTGATGCGGCTGAGCATGAACATATCGGGCGGAATAGTCAGATGGCGCGATCCAGCGTCGGGGTTGGAGACGTTGACTGCGGCGAGAAATTCGTGCATCAGCTCGGGTGTGTATCTGACGGGTTGAGTCAGGGACAGCCCGGGACTGAAGTTGGTTATCCAGCGGTATGTCTCGTCGGCAGAAGCGGTGGAATCATTAGGCAGCACCCCGTATTCGACTGCCATCCGACGAAGGCCTGGTCTGTCGCCACTGAACATCGCCTGACCCATCAATGTCCAGCCGTATCGCCGGAATTCCGGAAACTCTTTGACACAGCCGAAGTCGACGACGCCGATACTGCCATCTAAGCCAAAACGATAGTTACCTGGATGTGGGTCGGCGTGATAGAGCGACGAGTGCTGAAAGGATCCATAGACAAAACGCCATAAGGCTTCTGCCCAGGTGTCCTTCAGCTCTTGATCGGCATTGTGCGCCTCATCCCAACCGATTCCGTCCACGAAGGTCATGGTCAGCACTCGCTCCCCGGATGCTTCATCGACGAGCCCAGGTACCCGGATGAATGGGTGCTCGCGGTAGAGGTCGCTGAAAGCCCGAATGTTAGCGGCCTCATTGCGATAGTCGATTTCTTCACCGATCCGGTCTGCGATCTCGGCGGCAATGCCCCGCAGATCGGCTTGGCTGTAGATTCCGGTCGCAGACAGGGCCACCCGCAGGAACGTGGCGAGCAGCTCGGTATTTGCAAGGTCATCCCTGATGGCCTGTGCCACACCGGGATACTGGATCTTTACCGCGACCCGGCGACCGTCGTGTAGTACCGCTTGATGGACCTGGCCGATGGAGGCTGAGGAGATCGGCTCATCATCGAACTCGGCGAAAAACTCGTCGAGGTCGCGGCCCAGGTCGTCTTGGAGTATCTGCCGGGCCAAGCGAGACTCCATGGGCGCTGATTGCGTCTGCAACCTCGTCAGGGCACGCGCATAAGGAGTCAAGGAGCCGCTGAGGCTCGTATCGAGAGTGGAGAAGATTTGGCCGGCCTTCATCAGAACGCCCTTGGAGTGCCCGAGTAGTTCGGTGTATCGCTCGGCGGTCTTTTCATGGAAGCGGTCCACGGCGCCGGTGTCTCCGGCCTTCTCGCGCAAGCCTGCGACCAGTCGTCCGCCCGCGGCACGAGCAGTGAATCCTGCCAGCGGCATAGTGCGCCGGATGCGGCCTCGGGGCACCAGGTCTTCTGTCATGACTACCTCCTACCGGTGAGCCAGAGCGGCTGTTAAAGTAATCACTGAGTGACACTAAGTGATTACTTGGGAGACGTCAATGGTTGAGATTTCCACAAAAGAACGCCTGGTCGCCGAGGCCATGAGGCTCTTTGGGGAGCAGGGGTACAAGGCGACAAGCGTCGCGCAGATTGAGAAGGCGGCCGGTCTTACTCCCGGATCGGGCGGGCTTTATCACCACTTCAAGTCCAAAGAAGCGCTGCTGGAGGCGGGCGTAGATCGTCAGCTCGATCGCCGTCGCGCAATGCGTGACATCCGCGCGCTTTTCGGTGGACTGGGCGACCTGCGTAACGAACTCACGATGATGGGTCGCTACCTGCTGACCGTGCTCGATGAGGAGTCGCAGCTGCTGCAGATCGCATCGAGTGTTCCGGCCGGTCACCTGGCCCGGCTCGACAACGCCTATGCCGCACTCTTCGATGGCCTCTACGCCGAGCTCACCGACTGGGTGCATGGCTGGGCCCCGGACATCGGCAAGGCGCAAGCGGAATCGATTGGGGCGCTGGGCGTCAATGCACTCTTGGGGAAGCGCGCGACCAGTACGGTTTTTCGGGCGCCGACCGCCACCATCGCCGACGAGGACTACATCGGGGAATGGACGGCCATGCTGGCCACGAGAATCGAGTCGCTGCGTTAGTCTCCGCCGGTGGCCCTGACACCGGAGACCGTGCCCGCTGCGCCCGCGGTCCCGCGCAGCCGAATCGTCATTGCCTCCATGGTGGGCACGAGCATCGAGTTCTTCGACTTCTATATCTATGCCACCGCAGCGGTGCTGGTGTTCCCAACGTTGTTCTTTCCCAAGGGAAATGAAACCGCAGCGCTGCTGTCCTCGTTCGCGACGTTCGGGTTGGCCTTCGTCGCCCGCCCGGTCGGATCCATGCTGTTTGGACACTTTGGCGATCGGATCGGACGCAAGGCCACGCTTGTCGGATCGCTGATGACCATGGGAGTCGCGACCTTTGCGATTGGGTTGCTACCCACCTTCGAGACTGTGGGCTACTGGGCTCCGGCCATGTTGTCGCTGCTGCGTTTTTGTCAGGGGCTGGGACTGGGAGGGGAGTGGTCGGGTGCGGCGCTGCTGGCGACCGAAACCGCCGAGGAAGGGAAGCGGGGCTGGGCGGCGATGTGGCCACAGCTGGGCGCCCCGATCGGATTCTTCTTCGCCAACGGCACTTTCCTGCTGCTGATGCTCGTCATGGGCTTCGACGCTAAGACGGCTGCGACCAACCATGCGTTCTTGTCCTGGGGTTGGCGAGTCCCGTTTTTGGCCAGCGCCGTCATCGTGGTCGTCGGTCTGTACGTGCGGCTCAAACTCACCGAGACACCCGTGTTCACCCAAGCGGTTGCCGAGGGCAAGAAGGTGCGTGCACCGTTGGCCGAGGTGGTTCGGACCTCGTGGCGCCAGCTGGTGATCGGCACCTTCGTCATGCTGGCCACGTACACAATCTTTTACGTCGTCACCACCTGGGCGGCGTCGTACGGAACAGGGAAGGTGGTCGACAAGTCCGGGGTCAAGCTCGTGATCAGTTACGTCGATTTCCTACAGATGCAGCTGATTTCGGTGCTGTTCCTGGCGGCGTGCGTGCCGATATCCGGACGGCTGGCGGACAAATTTGGCCGCAGGCCGGTGCTGCTGACGTTCACTGCCGGAATCATCGCGTTCGGGCTCTCGTTCGGCTGGTTTCTCGACCCGGCGACGGTGGACAAGGCCACGATGCTGGTGTTCCTGAGCCTGGGAATGGCGTTGATGGGCTTGTCCTTTGGGCCGATGAGTGCCCTGCTGCCCGAGCTGTTTCCGACGAATGTGCGCTACACGGGGTCGGGGATCGCCTACAACTTCGCCTCCATCATCGGCGCCGCCGTCGCGCCCTTCATCGCGACGTGGTTGGTGCACGACTTCGGCGTCGCCTGGGTGGGCGTGTACCTGTCCGCCGCTGGTGTACTGACATTTGTGGCACTACTGGCCGTTCGTGAGACGCGTGGGATAGACCTGGCTGAGGTGTGATCAGCCACCCAGGTCGATCGACGGGAAGTAAATGACCTGTCCCACCGTGATGTGGTCGGGGTCTTCGATTAGATTGGCCGCCGCCACCATCTGGACAGCGATCTGTGTCCGCTCGTCGCCGTAGTCGCCATAGTTCTGACCCGCCAGCTTCCAGAGCGTGTCGCCGGCGACAACGGTGTGGCGGCGGTTAAGCCGAGGCTGGATCAGCACCGCGCCGGGTTCCGGGTCATCTCCGCTCAGCTGGTTCGCGATCGCGATCACTATCCACAGTGTCCAGTCGCCGTACCACCGGTCCGCGAGCACCTGCAGCGTCTCACCCGACACCACGGTGTGATGCCCCACGTTGGCGAGATCGGGCATCAGCAGCCATTCGCCGACGATGAGGTCGCGCTGCGACACGCCACTGGGGCTCTCGAACACTCCGCTCATCGAAAAGCTGCCGTAGAAGTGTTCTGCGATCTTCCCCTTGGTGTCACCGGCTTTGACCTGGTAGCGGTACGTGACATAAGGGATTTCAAGTTCCTGGCCGACCTCGATGAGATCAGGATCGGAAAGGTCGTTGGCCACCGCGATCACGCGGTAGCGGCGTCCGTCGCCATAGAACATTTCGGATAGTTTCCACAGGGTGTCACCAGTGCGGACCGTGTACCGGCCGCTGACAGGTAGTACATGTGTTTCAGTCATGCGCATACCGTCATCCGGACGGGCGCCCTGGGTCGTGAGTAGTGCGCTACTCGATGTGCCGGGGCAGGACCCCGGTTGTCGGCGACTGTGATGTCCGCCGCTTCGGGCGGCACACTAGGCTATGACGACGTGAGCGAACGTCCAGTCGTGCTGATTGCCGACAAACTTGCCCAGTCGACCGTCGAAGCACTTGGTGATGGTGTGGAGGTGCGCTGGGTCGACGGCCCCGATCGCCCCGCGCTGCTGGCCGCGGTACCCGACGCCGATGCGTTGTTGGTGCGCTCGGCCACCACGGTGGATGCCGAGGTACTGGCCGCGGGAACGAAGCTCAAGATCGTCGCGCGCGCCGGCGTCGGACTCGACAATGTCGACGTCAAGGCAGCCACCGCCCGCGGTGTCCTGGTGGTCAACGCACCCACCTCGAACATCCACAGCGCTGCCGAGCACGCCGTCACTCTGCTGCTGTCCACCGCGCGGCAGATCCCGGCCGCCGACGCCTCGCTCAAGGCGCACACCTGGAAGCGCTCGTCGTTCAACGGCACAGAGATCTTCGGCAAGACCGTCGGTGTGGTGGGCCTGGGCCGCATCGGCCAGCTGTTCGCGCAGCGCCTCGCCGCGTTCGGGACGCACATCGTTGCCTACGACCCCTACGTCTCGGCTGCTCGCGCCGCCCAGCTCGGCATCGAGCTGCTGACCCTCGACGAACTTTTGGGTCGGGCAGATTTCATCTCGGTGCACTTGCCCAAGACGCCGGAGACCGCGGGTCTCATCGGCAAGGAGGCGCTCGCCAAGACCAAGCCGGGCGTCATCATCGTCAACGCCGCACGCGGTGGGCTTATCGACGAGGCCGCCCTGGCTGACGCGATCCGCAGCGGTCACGTCCGTGGGGCCGGGCTTGACGTGTTCTCCACCGAGCCGTGCACCGACAGCCCGCTTTTCGAGCTCGACCAGGTTGTGGTGACCCCGCACCTGGGCGCCTCGACCAGCGAGGCCCAGGACCGCGCCGGCACCGATGTGGCGGCAAGCGTGAAGTTGGCCCTGGCAGGCGAATTCGTGCCCGACGCCGTCAATGTAGGCGGGGGAGTCGTCAGCGAAGAGGTCGCGCCGTGGCTTGAGGTTGTACGCAAGCTCGGTGTGCTCATCGGGGCCGTCTCCGAGCAGCTGCCCACGTCGCTGTCGGTCGATGTCCGTGGCGAACTGGCCTCCGAAGACGTTGCCGTGTTGAAGCTCTCGGCGCTGCGTGGACTCTTCTCCTCGGTGATCGAGGACCAGGTGACCTTCGTGAACGCTCCGTCGATCGCCGAGGAGCGCGGAGTGAGCGCCGAGATCACCACGGCCACCGAGAGCCCCAACCACCGGAGCGTGGTCGACGTGCGCGCCGTCTACGCCGACGGCTCGGTGATCAACGTCGCCGGCACCCTGTCCGGCCCGCAGCAGGTGCAGAAGATCGTTCAGATCAACGGCCGCAACTTCGATCTGCGTGCCGCGGGCGAGAACCTCGTCATCAACTACGCCGATGTGCCCGGTGCCCTCGGCAAGATCGGCACCGTGCTGGGCGCTGCCGATGTCAACATCCAGGCCGCGCAGCTGAGCCAGGACGCCTCCGGAGAGGCGGCCACCATCATCCTGCGTATCGACCGCAGTGCCCCGGATGCCGTGCTGGACGAGATCCGTGCCGCCGTCGGCGCGACAACCCTTGAGCTGGTTGACCTTTCATGACGAAACTCGCGATCATCGCTGGCGACGGCATCGGACCCGAGGTCATCAGCGAGGCCGTCAAGATTCTCGATGCGGTGCTGCCCGGCGTCGACAAGACTGAGTACGACCTGGGTGCCCGCAGGTACCTGGCCACCGGCGAGCTGATGCCGGATTCGGTACTCGACGAGCTCCGTGGTCATGACGCCATTCTGCTGGGCGCCATTGGCGATCCCTCAGTTCAGAGTGGAGTGCTGGAGCGCGGTCTGTTGCTGCACACCAGATTCGCGCTCGATCATCACATCAACCTGCGTCCGGCCAAGCTGTACCCGGGTGTGACGGGACCATTGGCCGGCAACCCGGCCATCGACCTCGTCGTGGTGCGGGAGGGAACTGAAGGGCCGTACACCGGCAACGGCGGTGCCATCCGCGTGGAGACCCCGCACGAGGTCGCCACCGAGGTCAGCCTCAACACCCGGTTTGGGGTGGAGCGCGTGGTGCGCAACGCGTTCCAGCGTGCCGAGGCCCGCAGCAAGAACCTGACGCTGGTCCATAAGAACAATGTGCTCAAGTACGCCGGCTCGCTGTGGACGCGGACGGTCAACGAGGTCGCCGCCGAGCATCCAGACGTGCAGGTGTCCTACCAGCACATCGACGCTGCCACCATCCACATGGTGACCGACCCGGGCCGGTTCGACGTCATCGTCACCGACAACCTGTTCGGTGACATCATCACCGATCTGACGGCCGCGGTCACCGGTGGAATCGGCTTGGCCGCAAGCGGAAACATCGACGGTTCGGGTAAGAACCCGTCCATGTTCGAGCCCGTGCACGGCAGTGCGCCCGATATCGCGGGCCAGGGGATCGCCGATCCTACGGCTGCGGTCGTTTCGGTCTCGCTGCTGCTGGATCACCTGGGCGAGACCGAGGCCGCGGCCCGCGTGGAGAAGGCCGTCGAACAGCACCTGGCCACCCGGGGCGCGGCGAAGCTGTCAACCTCGGCCACCGGCGATCGGATCGCCAGCTTCCTGTAGTCCTGACGAGTGCGAGCCTCACGCGGAAATCCGGCCGGAAAACCGCGTCAGGCTCGCACTCGGCGTTACTCCGGCCGTCGTTCCAGCTTCACCGGCACTAAACCGACAGCGGCTAAGGGGAACAGCGCGCATACGGCGAACGCCGCCGAGAAACCTGCCGCTGTGGCGATCGCCCCGAACACTGGTGGTGACACCGCAGCGGCCAGCAGCTGGCCGGTATTCTGCGCGCCCAGGGCCCGGCCGCTCCAGAACGGTCCGGCGATCTCCGCGATCGACGTGTAGGCCAGGCCGTTATCCGACACCGTGATCACCGAAGCCACCAGCATGACGACGACGCTGATAGACCAGTCCAGCTGATCGGTGACAGCCAGTAACGCCATGGTCGCCGACGCGGCAAGGGCGATGAGACGGATCGGCCGCATGCGCGAACCCCAACGGTCGGACCACATTCCGGCCACCACCCGGCCGAGCGCGCCGACGACTTGTGCGACGGTGACCATGATGCTTGCGGCACCGATGCTCCAGCCTCTATCGGTCACCAGCCACACCAGAGTGAATGTCCACACCACCACCTGGGGGACCACCAGCAGGACCGACACGCCGTGGATGAGCCACAGCACCCGTGATCCGCGATAGGGGTTGGCCAGGTGTTCCTCGGGAGCCTCTGCGCGGGGAGGACGGGGCGGGTCGATGATGCCCACCAGGCACACCGCCGAGGACACCGCGCATACGACCGCCGGGAAGATCAATGCCGTTGCTACGCTGTGGCCTTCGGCAATACGGGGAATGACCAGGGCGCCCAGGGCAACCCCCAGCGGTTGGGCCATCTGGCGGATGCCCATCACTGTGCCTCGCTGGTTTGGCGGGAACCACCCCACCACCACGCGTCCGCTGGCCGAGTTGCATGCTGCGGCAGCGGCTCCGCCCAACAGAAGGAAGACGCCGGTGATCACCAACGACGGTGCCTCGGCCGCCGCGAATGCGGCCAGAGCCGTCAGCGCCAGACCGCTCACCAACGCGATGCGTTCGCCGAACCTGTCGATGAGCGCACCCCACGCGATGAGTGTCAGCACCATCCCGAAACTGGGCATCGCCGACAGCAGCCCCGCGTTGGCGAGGTCGAGACCGCGTTCGGTGTGCAGGGCCGGTATGAGGAATGCCACGCCGTTGATGAAGACATTCGCGCCCGCCGTGGACCCCAGGGCAATGGCCAGCATCGCCCAACGGCGTGTTGTACCAACCTCATCGACACGAACCATGACTGTCATGGTTCCACATCCATCTCAAATTGTTGAACTATCGTCTCAATATATGAGATTCCTTAGCTGGCCGTCGCGAGCTTGTCGTGCTGCCGGTACGTGCGATCGCCACCGGTCTGCGCCATGCCGCGCGAGACGATCTGACGTCGTGCAAAGTGACCGAATTCCTCACTGATACGAGTCATGCCGGGCAGCACATTGCGGCGCTCGAAGAACCAGTTGACCACCGACGTCCCGAGGACCGCGGCCTGCATGGACTTGCTGTCGATAAGCCCCAAGTGATCGGCATGCGTCTTCCCGAGGATGAGGCGGCTGTAGGACGACAGGTACGCGCGGGAAAGCCGCATGAACGCGGGTTCGCCCTGTGTGGAGCCGTGCAGCGCCTGCGTCAGCGAGTACGAATCCTCGTCGGGCAGGAACTCGGTATCGGCTTCCAGCCAGAACAACCGCCAGGTGTCCTCCTCGCTGGTGGGGACGAGTTCGGGGTGAATTCCCATGAGCTGTCCCACATATCGCCAGAAATGGAAGACTGCCTCGCGCTCTGTGTCGGAGAAGCTCATGCCCATGGCCTGACATCCGGCTAGGTTGGCCAGTGAGAAGAGCATCAGCGTTCCCGCCAACTGAATCTGGTTGATCGGAGCGTCCCAGTTCTCGTAGTCCCAGTCATCGCGCCGGTTCATGGCGCCACGAACCAACGCATGCATCAGGCGGACGCGAGAAACTCCCTTGAAACCGGTGGCGAATCGCTCGAGTCCGCCGGGAGAGGTGACGTCGATGAGCCATTGCGCGGTCTCGTGCAGTCGACGGGGTGCTGCGGCTTGCAGATTCAGATTGCCGGTACCGACCAGGGGTTTATCGGCACGGGATGAGAGATAGCCCCCGGTCAGGGCAAGGCCGGGCAGCGCCAAGCCCAGGCCGACGACTCCGGTGCGCATGCTGACCCGCGCGGCCAGTTCAAGCTTCGCGTCGTCGAGCCAATACGGCCTGGCATCGACCTGTGCGAAGAACGCAACGAGTTCCTCGGGGGGATTGTCGACCGATTCGATGCCGGACTCCAGGGCCACCTCGAACATCCGGCGACCCTGACCTGCTGGGAACCGCGCGAACATCGCGACCACTGCGTCAGCGAGCGGGTCGCCAACATGCGCGTACTGGCGGAAGGCTTCTCGCTGCTCGGCGGTCGCGCGGATATCCCGTCCGGCCAGGAAGCGAGTGAACACGTTGAACGGGAACTCGCGAAGCTGCGGCGGGTTGGGGAGCTTCTGCCAGTTCGAAGCCATGGATGAGGTCCTTTCCTCGTTGAATGGGCCATCTGGTGACACGACTCACCATCTGGTGAGAATCATCACCAGAAAATGCCGTGAGGTCAAGGACCAAAGTGCGACAATCGGCAGATGCCATCCCGGACCTATGGCGGTGCGACATCCGGTGAACGACGCGCACGACGACGCGCGGCGCTTCTGGATGCCGCACTGGACCTGGTCGCCGGTAGCGGCGTGAAGGGGCTGACGGTGCGCGGCGTATGCGCAGCGGCCCGGCTCAACGATCGTTACTTCTACGAGAGCTTCCGCAGCACCGACGAGTTGGTGCTCGCGATGCTGGACGAACAGATGCTCGCGGGCTCGGCCGCCATTATCGAGGCCATCGCGAAGAGTTCGACGTCCAACGATCCGGTGGTGCGCACGCGTGCGGCCGTCGGCAGTGGCTTGCGGTTCCTTACCGCCGACCCACGCCGGGGCAGGCTTCTGGTCGAATCGCAGGCCACCGAAGGGCTGGCCGCGCGCCACCGCGATCTGGTCAAGACACTGGCCCAGGTGATGGCCGATCAGGGGCGCGTGCTGCTGCCCGCCGATGATGCGCTGGACCCCGATCTGGACCTTGCCACGTTCACGCTGGTGTCCGGCGGGCTGGACTTGGTCACCAGCTGGTTTCGCGGCGAGCTCGACATTACCCATAGCCGGTTGGAGGATTTCCTGGTGGCGTTGGTCACTCGCGCCAACATCCGGGAGGGCCAACGCGAGGACGCCGAGGAAGCCGCAAAGCCCGGCAACTAGGCTCATATGAATGCGCCTAGGACGTATTGCCAGCCCAGACGGTGTCGCCTTCGTCAGTATCGAGGGAGAAGACGGCTCCGAGACCGCCCGTGAGATCGCCGAGCATCCCTTTGGGACGCCCACCTTCACGGGGCGGCAGTGGCCACTCGCCGATGTCAGGCTGCTGGCGCCGATCCTGGCGAGCAAGGTTGTGGCCATGGGCAAGAACTACGCCGCCCACGCCGCGGAAATGGGCGGTGCCCCGCCGGAGTCGCCGGTGATCTTCATCAAGCCCAACACCTCGATCATCGGCCCGGGCCTACCGATCCAGTTGCCGCCCAGCGCATCCGAGGTACACCACGAGGGCGAATTGGCCATTGTGATCGGCCGGCCGTGTAAAGACGTCCCCGCCTCCCGCGCCGCCGAGGTCATCCTCGGGTACACGATCGGCAACGACGTGTCGGCGCGCGATCACCAGCGTGCCGACGGCCAGTGGACCCGAGCCAAGGGGCACGACACGTTCTGCCCACTGGGGCCGTGGATCGTCACCGACCTGGATCCCTCGGACCTGGCTATCCGCACCGAGGTCAACGGCGAGGTCAGGCAGAGCAGCAGTACCTCATTGCTCTTGCACGATGTCGGAGCGATCGTGGAGTGGGTGTCGGCTGTCATGACCCTGCTGCCGGGTGACGTGATTCTTACCGGGACACCCGAGGGCGTCGGACCCATCGTCGACGGCGATACCGTCAGTGTCACCATCGAAGGAATCGGCACGTTGTCGAATCCTGTTGTGCGGAAGGCGAAGTAACAATGAGTGACACCACTGGATCTGACAAGGTCCGGGTTCGTTTCTGTCCGTCGCCGACGGGCACTCCGCATGTCGGGCTGATTCGGACCGCGTTGTTCAACTGGGCGTACGCGCGACACTGCTTGGGCGACTTCGTCTTCCGTATCGAGGACACCGACGCCGGCCGCGACAGCGAGGAGAGCTATCTGGCGCTGCTGGACGCGTTGCGCTGGCTGGGCCTGGATTGGGACGAGGGGCCCGAAGTTGGCGGGCCGTATGTGCCCTACCGGCAGTCGCAGCGCAAGGAGCTGCACCTTGACGTGGTGCGCAAGCTGCTTGAGTCGGGGGATGCCTACGAGGCGTTCTCCACGCCGGAAGAGGTGGAGGCGCGTCACCTCGCCGCGGGACGCAACCCCAAACTGGGGTACGACAACTACGACCGCGACCTCACCGATGAGCAGCGTGCGGCATTCCGGGCAGAGGGGCGTAGCCCCGTTGTCCGCCTGCGGATGCCCGATCATGACATCACCTGGAACGACCTGGTGCGTGGGGAGACCACCTTCGCGGCGGGCGTAGTGCCCGACTTCGCACTGACCCGCGCCAACGGAGATCCGTTGTACACCTTGGTGAACCCGGTCGACGACGCGTTGATGAAGATCACCCATGTATTGCGCGGAGAGGATCTGTTGCCGTCTACGCCGCGGCAGATCGCCCTGTACGAGGCCATGATCCGGGTGGGGGTGGCCGATTCGATACCCGTGTTCGCCCATCTGCCGTCGGTGCTCGGAGAGGGCACCAAGAAGCTGTCCAAGCGCGATCCGCAGTCCAACCTGTTCCTGCATCGTGACCGGGGGTTCATTCCCGAGGGACTGCTGAATTACCTTGCGCTGCTGGGATGGTCGATCGCCGACGATCACGACATCTTCAGCCTGCAGGAGATGGTCGCCGCGTTCGATGTCGCCGACGTCAACTCGAATCCGGCGCGGTTCGACCAGAAGAAGGCCGACGCCATCAATGCCGAGCAGATCCGGCTGTTGGCCCCGGAGGAGTTCGTGGCGCGGCTGCGGACCTTCTTCGCCGGGCACGGGTACGAGCTCGGGCTCGACGACGGCGCCTTCGCGGTGGCGGCCGACCTGGTGCAGACGCGGGTCGTGGTGTTGGGCGATGCCTGGGGCCTGCTGAAGTTCCTCAACGAGGATGTGTACGCGATCGACCCGGGATCGGCCCGCAAGGAATTGGGGGAGGCCTCGCTGCCGGTGCTGGACGCGGCGATCGGTGCGCTGGAGTCCCTCGGCACCTGGACCACCGCGGCCATCGAGGAGGCGCTCAAAGGTGCGCTCATTGAGGGGCTCGAACTCAAACCCCGGAAGGCATTCGGCCCGCTGCGTGTCGCGGTCACCGGTGCGACTGTGAGCCCGCCACTGTTCGAATCGATGGAACTACTGGGCTCTGACCGCACCTTGCAGCGGCTGCGAAACGCGCGGACCTGGGAAAATGAGGTGGAGAGCCAAACCGATTCGGGTTAATCGCGGTTGGTTTGGTAGTCTGCTCGTCGGCTCCAAAGTCCGCAGTCAGCGCGCTGACCTGCGGTTCTGCGAGGCCAATGGGGTATGGTGTAATTGGCAACACAGCGGTTTCTGGTACCGCCATTCTAGGTTCGAGTCCTGGTACCCCAGCGCAAATCATTTGCACAACAAGTGATTTGGTGTGATGCACGCCGGTGAGCTAGACTGTCAAGTCTGCGCGCCTCGCGCGTCGCACGGAATGTTCTAGCCCCCGTCGTCTAGCGGCCTAGGACGCCGCCCTCTCACGGCGGTAGCGTGGGTTCGAATCCCATCGGGGGTACCAGAACGGTTTCCTTCAAACGTGCGCCATATGGTCGCCTCGGCGTACAAAGCTGACCGGCGACATTGCCTCCTGCCGCACGAGCCGCAAACTGGCAATGCTGGTCACTGCGATCCCGAGTTCTTGGCTGTGCAATCTGAGATCCTGGTAGCAGGCGCGCGACGCCGGCTTGGCTTCATGGCCGCTTTCCCCTTATATCGACGAGTCGCTGCGCAGCTCCGGCACCGAAACATATTCATCCCAGCTACTGCTCATGCCGCGAATCTATTGGACAGCAAGGCAGTTCATGGAGTGTTCGATGCCACGCGCTCCGCGTCCATGCCCCGCAGTCGGATGCGCCAACCTGATCCGCTCCACCCGCTACTGCCCTGAACACACGGAAGCATGAGTGGAGCACGCACGGCCCTCGAGTGAGGTATGCGCGAGCGCGGTTGGTGAGAGCTCGTCTCGAAGATGCAGCGAGCCACCGTGGTGGACAAGGAACTACCCGGCATCGCGCTGGGCCCGATGCTGCCTTGGCCCCGAAGAACCTTCATGTTGCGTGCCAGCCATGTCACGACCCATTAGCCGTCGCTGAACCGCGGTCAAGCCGCTACCGAACGCGAAGGCTGCTGTGGACGTCGACGCCCTCGGCGCCTTCAAAGGGGAAGTCGCCAATCCGGCCACCGTCAACACCGTCATCGGCGGCTACGACACCCATGGTGTGCTCTACATCCCGCGTTCAGAGCCCCACGCGGGCCGGGCAGTTATACCTCTATCTTCGGCGCGCTGCGCCCAGACGGATCCGTCCCGGCAGGACTGTGTTCCGGTCAGGTGAGGGCAGTTACTTCTGGAAGGGGAGGGGGTATCCGCCCGGCTTTTCGTTGCCGCCGGGCTTAAGTCGGGCGTCGGCGTTGGTGCCTGCGATCTGGCGGGGTATATGTGACGGTGAAGGCATGCTGGCGTCCCACGCCAAGTAGCTTTCACGTAGTTCAGCGAGAAGTGCCGCGTGTTCGGGCTTGTCGGAGAGGTTGCGGTCAGCGGCTTCGGGGTCTGCGCCGGAGGCGGGGTGCGGCAGGGAGATGGGGGCGCTTAGGTCGTAGAGCTGTTCGATGTTGTCGGTGAGTTTGAGGTATTTGTACTTCCCCTTGCGGAGGGCGGCCTGGCCTGATCGGCTCGCCCCATTATTCGTATCGTCGGCCATGTTGAACCGCCAGTAGAGGGTGCGTTCGGTCTCGGGCTGTCTCCGGAACATGTGAGGGGACAAGTCGATCCCGTCGAATGGGTGGCCTGCTGCGGCGCTCGTGCCCGCGGCAGCGGCAATCGTCGCGGTCCAGTCCATGCTTATCGCGACTTGTCTAGTGATCTGGCCCGCGGGTATACGGTCTGGCCAGCGTGCCATCATCGGTACCCGGATGCCACCTTCGTAGAGGTTGCCCTTCTGCCCGTTGAACGGGTACTCGTGCCCATATCGCTCACCACCGTTGTCGCTCGTGAATACGACCAGCGTGTTTTCTGCGATTCCCGTGCGTTCGAGGGCTTCTAGTACTCGGCCGACGTGCGAGTCGAGTGCTGTGACCATTTGCGCGAACACCTCTGGGCTGGCGTTGAGGTCTTCGGGTGTGCGTAGGGGGTGCGGTCCTGACTGGGGGCTTTCCCAGGGCCAGTGGACCGCGTTGTAGTGCAGGCTTAGGTAGAACGGCTGGCCCGTCTTGGCGCTGGTCTCGATGTAGGTGACCGCGCGGTCGGTGAAGAGTTGCGTGGAGTACCCCTGTTCGCTGATCGGTTGATCGTTCTCCCAGAGGTCCGGAACCATGGTGGGTATATTCGGTGAGCGGTTGCTATTAGCCTTGTCGGCGTTGATCGCGGTGTGGCCGAAATAATCGATCTCCCCGTTGTGGAACCCGTAGAAGTACTGAAAACCGCTCTTGAGCGGCCCAAACTGTGGCGGCAGGCCGCAATGCCATTTGCCGATGAGAGCGGTTCTATAGCCGACCTGGTTCAGAAGTGTTGCGATGGTTGGTGTCTCGGGCGGGATTCCATGGGTGTCGTCGGCCAGCAGCTCGTCCTGGGGTATCCGCTGCTGATACTGACCCGTAAAGAATGCTTCACGGGTCGGAGAGCACAGGCACGAGTTCGCATATCCGGCGGTGAACGAGATGCCCTGTTCGCCGATCGAGTCGATATGCGGTGTGCGGTAGTCCGTACGCCCATATCTGCTGAGATCTCCCCAGCCAAGATCGTCAGCCAAGATAAACACGATGTTGGGGCGGGGTTGACCGATATCATCGCCTGCCCTGGAAGCACATCCGGCCGCCAACGCCGCGACTGAAACGGTGGTTGCGCCCGCTAGCCCAAGGAAATGGCGCCGATGCATTTGCTCACTGTTGCTCATGCAGAGAATCGTCCTTGTAGTTTGAGGATGGTGTGTTTGGCAGCCATCGGTGGGTACTGAGTCGCCTGGGCGTTCGGTCCGTAGCTTTTTTCAGGGGGAGATCCTTCGCTTGTGCGGCGCAGGCATGAAGCTGCGGCAGGGCCGGGCGGGCGCGTTCTCCGATATTTTCCAGCGCGTTGGCCGCCATGAGTCGAACATATGGGTCGGGAGTGCACTGTGAGGGTGTCGCCGAGGTACGTGACTGCGGGGTTTATGTCGCCTTGACGGCAAAGTGCTTCGGCCACAGGAATTTTCACCTGAGTCGACTGTTCGGCGGCGAACGTCTCGGACGCACACCCTGCGAGGCCTGCCGTACCGAGCGCACCGGCCCGGACTCCAATAGCGCTGATCTGCAGAAGATCCCGACGGCCCATCCTGAAACTCGCACTCAAGCCCCTCTACGAGACAGGGCTCCACGGCGCCGAGCGAGCTCCAGCATTTGGGGCCACAAGGCCACACAACCTGGAATTTGCATCTGTGGCTTGATGCAGTGATTCGATCCACCTCATGTCAAAACCATACACTGCACTGTTTGTGGCCCAAGGTGCCGAGCTGTCGGGATTTTTGTGTAGGTGTCACGTATGCCGTTCGAAGGCCTCCGTCAACGCCTGAAACTCGCTGCGGTGAGGATGCCCCCAGCCGACGTGCGATTTCCCTGATCAGCGAACCGTCAGCACGACGCAACCCGCGGACAACGATCTCGGGGTGGGCCAGTTTCCAGGAACCGGAGAGGGGCAGTTTTCAAGAAGCCTTGACAGGGGACACAAATGCCGGCATTGGACGCACGCTGCACCTCGGTGATGCAACCGTAAGGATGCGAAATCTATAGCCAGCTTTCGGCGCGGTAGTCGCCCAACATGCGCAACGCTTCCTCGGTCAGTTCGGGATGGCGCCCCCGCAGGGTCCAGATCACAAATTTGCGCGCTTGATGTGCGCCGACCCTCTTGACGTTTACCTCGATATCGAGGGTTTCTGCGCACAGCTCACGGATCCGATCGCCGTGCTCTCCGGCCGTCTTGCCGGTATCGAGGTGGTGGACCAGCGCGTCGCTCAATGGCCGCTTGATCTTCTTATGCCGCAGACCCTCGCGAAAGGAGTCGAACGCATCGCGTACGAGCTGGCCCACCGCCGTGCCTACTGTTGTGGCGCCGTCGACCCGCCAAGGGGCATCGCGGGAAGGCCGAGCTTGCGGTGATCCCAGGACCGGATGCGGGCCGGCCGCACCCGGACCGCGATGCGCTTGTTGAGCATCGCCTCGACGATGGGCTTCATCTCGTCGGTATATGGCGCGGTGTAGCGCTCGAAGACGCTGATACCGACCTCGAAGAGTTTGTCCGCGTCCTCGACGATCTCGGCGTGGCCCTCGATCGATACCCCGCGCAGCGTGTCGTAGGTGAGTCCGTCTTCGATAAGGCAGGTGATCCGCGAATCGCGTTTGAGGTTCACTACCTTCTGCGACTTGGCCTTCGTCTCAAACCACAGCTCGCCATCGATCACGGCGTACCACATGGCCACCAGGTGCGGCTGACCGTCGGCGCCGAGGGTCGCCATGGTCGTGGTGCGCGAATTGTTGATGAAGTCGGTGATCTCTTCGTCGGACATGACGATCTGCGAGCGCTGATTGCTTCCCATAATCGGAGCTTAAAGCCGGGCAGTTATGGCCTCGGAGGCGGCAACGAGATCGGCGGCCCAGCGTGCTCCCGGCCGTCGGCCCATCCGATCGATAGGGCCGGAAACCGATATCGCCGCAACGACATTGCCATGCCGATCGCGAACGGGCGCCGATACGCTGGCGACTCCGGCCTCGCGCTCGGCCGCGCTCTGCGCCCAGCCTCGCTTGCGCACGTCTGCCAGGGCGCGGTCGGTGAATGTGGCGCCGGGGAGTACCGCCGCCTGAATGGCGGTGTCGCTGTGGGCAAGCAGAACTTTGGCGCCAGATCCGGCAGACATGGGCAGGCGTGAACCGACCGGCACGGTATCGCGAAGCCCCGCTGGTGGTTCGAGCGCCGCCACGCATATGCGTACCGTGCCTTCTCGGCGGTAGAGCTGCACGCTCTCGCCGGTGATCTCACGCAGTTTGGGCAGCACCTGGGCGCTGGCGCTCAGCAACGGATCGTTGACATGCGCGGCGAGTTCAGTCAGCCCGGCACCGAGCTGCCACTGTCCGGCACCGTCACGGGACAGGAATCGGTGCACCTCCAGGCCCGCCGCCAACCGATGCGCGGTGGCACGGGGGAGTCCCGTGCGCTCGCACAATTCAGCGAGTCCGCAGGGGGAGTCGCCGATGGCGGTCAGGACCTGCACCGCTTTGTCGAGAACGCCGATACCGCTATGCTGTCTCACGGAACGATACTAGCGTTCCATATAATGAGACGCAATGAGCACGGAGCCAATGATGACTAGTGTCCAACAGCCCCGGACCCTGGCAGAGAAGGTCTGGGACTCCCACGTAGTGGTACGCGGAACCGGTGAGGGTGAGGCGCGCGAACCCGACCTCATCTATATCGACCTCCATTTGGTCCATGAGGTGACAAGCCCTCAGGCCTTCGACGGTCTGCGGCTCGCCGGGCGCCCGGTGCGCCGGCCGGATCTGACGATCGCGACCGAGGACCACAATGTGCCGACCATTGATATCGACAAGCCGATCGCCGATCCGGTCTCACGCACTCAGGTGGAGACGCTGCGACGCAACTGCGAAGAATTCGGCATCCGCCTGCACCCGATGGGCGACGCCGAACAGGGCATCGTGCACGTGGTCGGTCCGCAGCTGGGTTTAACCCAGCCGGGCACCACGGTGGTGTGCGGTGACAGCCACACATCCACCCATGGAGCCTTCGGGGCGCTGGCCATGGGCATCGGGACTTCCGAGGTCGAGCACGTGATGGCCACACAGACCTTGCCGCTGAGGCCCTTTCGGACCATGTCCATCAACATCGATGGCCCCCTGCCGACCGGCGTTACCAGCAAGGATGTCATTTTGGCGGTTATCGCCAAGATCGGCACCGGTGGCGGCCAGGGGTACGTCCTGGAGTACCGCGGGCAAGCCGTCGAGGAGATGTCGATGGAGGCCCGAATGACTATGTGCAATATGTCTATTGAGGCGGGCGCGCGGGCGGGAATGGTCGCTCCCGACGAGACGACATATGCCTACCTCAAGGGTCGTCCGCACGCGCCCAAGGGTGAGCTGTGGGATGCCGCTGTGGCCGAATGGGACTCGCTGCGCACCGACGATGGCGCTCAGTTCGATGCCGAAGTGCACATCGATGCCAGTACTCTGGCGCCCTTCGTCACCTGGGGTACCAACCCGGGCCAGGGAGTTCCCTTGAGCGCTGCCGTCCCCGATCCAGAGCGGATGGTCGACGAGGAGGAGCGGCTGGCGGCCGAGAAGGCGCTGACCTATATGGATCTCACGCCGGGTACCCCGATGCGTGAGATTCCGGTGGACACCGTGTTCGTCGGGTCCTGCACCAACGGGCGGATCGAGGATCTGCGGGCGGTGGCCGAGGTGCTGCGGGACCGGAAGGTGGCCGAGGGGGTCACCATGCTCATTGTTCCCGGCTCGATGCGGGTGCGCGCGCAGGCCGAATCCGAGGGGCTGGGCCAGGTATTCACCGCTGCAGGCGCTCAATGGCGTCAGGCAGGCTGCTCGATGTGTCTGGGCATGAATCCCGATCAGCTGTCCCCAGGGCAGCGGTGCGCCTCGACGTCGAACCGAAACTTCGAGGGACGCCAGGGCAAGGGCGGCCGTACTCACTTGGTGTCACCGGCCGTCGCCGCGGCCACCGCGGTGCGGGGAAAGCTCTCATCGCCAGCTGATTTGGCAAAATCCGCGCTCTAGACCAGCAGGGAGAGGAAATAGTGGAGGCATTCGACACTCACACCGGAATTGGTGTGCCGCTGCGTCGTTCCAACGTCGATACCGATCAGATCATCCCGGCGGTGTACCTCAAGCGTGTCACCCGAACGGGTTTCGAGGACGGGCTCTTCGCCGGCTGGCGTACCGATCCCTCGTTCATTCTCAATCTGGAACCGTTCAATCGGGGCAGCGTGCTTGTCGCGGGGCCCGATTTCGGCACCGGATCATCCCGCGAGCATGCGGTGTGGGCCTTGATGGACTACGGATTTCGAGTAGTACTGTCGTCTCGTTTCGGAGACATCTTCCGGGGCAACGCGGGCAAGGCCGGTCTGGTTGCGGGACTGGTGGATCAGTCCAGCATTGAGCTGCTGTGGAAACTGATCGAGCAGAATCCAGGTTTGGAACTCACTGTGAATCTTGAGGATCGGACTGTGACCGCCGGAACGGTGGTGGTGCCGTTTGAGATTGACGACTACACCCGGTGGCGGCTGCTCGAAGGATTGGACGATATAGGCCTTACGCTGCGAAAAGTCGACGAAATTGCGGCTTTTGAGGCGTCACGGCCGAAGTTCAAACCCCGCACTTTGGAGCCTTCTGAGTAGCTGATTGGGCGCCCTTGGGGGGCAAGGGCATTGCTTTTGGTCGGCATATGGCCCGTCAAAAAGCTCAGAGAATTTTGCCGAAATTACGCGTGGCACTTGGAAATCAGGTGCAGTTGGGTTTACCGTGTTCGAAGTCGGTTCAAAGTGGACCACTGGCTTCGGAGGGTTTTACATGAACAAAGCAGAGCTCATCGACGTTCTGACACAGAAATTGGGCTCGGATCGCCGGCAAGCCACCGCCGCGGTGGAGCACGTCGTCGACACCATCGTTCGCACCGTGCATAAGGGTGAGAGCGTGACCATCACCGGATTTGGTGTTTTCGAGCAGCGCCGCCGTGCCGCGCGCGTCGCCCGCAACCCGCGCACCGGTGAGACCGTCAAGGTGAAGCCGACGTCGGTTCCGACGTTCCGTCCCGGTGCACAGTTCAAGGCGGTTGTCTCTGGCTCGCAGAAGCTTCCGGCCGACGGTCCCGCTGTGAAGCGTGGCTCCACCGCCGCCCCGGCCAAGCGTGCCGCCGCCAAGAAGGCCGCCCCGGCCAGGAAGGCTCCTGCCAAGAAGGCCGCCCCGGTCAAGAAGGCAGTGGTCAAGAAGGTTGCCGCTCCTGCCAAGAAGGCGCCGGTCAAGAAGGCAGTGGTCAAGAAGGCCGCTCCCGCCAAGAAGGCTCCCGTGAAGAAGGCAGTGGTCAAGAAGGCCGCTCCCGTGAAGAAGGCCGTGGCCAAGGCTCCCGCCAAGAAGGCCGCGACCAAGGCTCCCGCCAAGAAGGCGCCGGCCAAGAAGGCTCCTGCCAAGAAGGGCCGCAAGTAGTTTCAGCCGACATCGGGTCCCACCTCAGGGTGGGGCCCGATGTTGCATTTCAGGGGGTAATCCCGATCAATATTTCGGGGAGTAGCGCGCGTCAGCTCCCGGCAGGCAGCGGGCTGTCCAGATGATCTGCGGCCAGCAGCTTCTGGCCGTGCATCGACAGCACCCACATGCTGCCCTTGCGGTTGCGTGACTTGTCGGGGCGGATGCCGTCGCGATCGGCCCACCAATCGATGAGATCCGGGATGACCCGTCCCTGAGTGCATACCACCCGGACGCCGTCGGATCCCGCGATTTCGAGAATTCTGCGATGTGCGCGCTTTCGGTCGGCCCAGTAGGCCTCTTCACTGAGTGCGGGCTCGCTGTAGATCACCGTGTTCAGCTCCTCGGCAAGCGGTTCCACGGTCTGACGACACCGTAATCGATCTGCGGCGTGAATGGCGCTGGCACCGAATGCGAGTAATTGACTGGTGAGTGCCTCGGCTTGCGCCCGGCCTTTCCTGTCCAGTGGCCGGAGGGTGTCATCCCCGGAAAAGCGTTCCTTTCGCCCCGCCTTTCCGTGGCGCACAATGATCAATGTTCGAGTGTCAATTTCATGCTTTGCGAAGTTTCGCAGCACTTTCCGGTCGCCGGCGTAGCTGACCGTCTTGATCGCCCGCGTTATCGGTAGCCATTGAATCTCATCGACTTCATAGTTGGCCTCGAATTTCCCGTCCAAAGCTTGTGCCGCCCAGTACCTGACGCGTTTGGTTCCCTGCGCCACCGGATAACTCACTGAAGGCAATCGCCTACCGAGCCGTGCGGTGAATCCGGTCTCCTCGGCGATCTCACGGACCGCGGCGATTGCGACCGTCTCACCAGGGTCCAGCTTCCCCTTGGGTAATGACCAATCGTCGTACCGTGGCCGGTGCACCACTGCCACCTCTATGGAGCTGGCAGTGTCGTCCTGGTCCGGGTTTTCCTGATACCGCCAGAGCGCGGCTCCGGCGGCAAGGACCGCCGCACCGGTCCGGGTGGTCGGATCGGGCACGAAAGCTCCTTCGGGGGAGAGGTGTTCAGCCGGAAGAACTTGGGCTAGCTCACGTCTGCGAGCGGTGCCGTTTCATCATTTCGACCTGATGATCGCGCACCTCCTCGCCGTCCGCAGGCGAAGCCAACCACTGGCCATCGGACTGCAGTTCCCAGCACCGGGTCCGGGAGTCCAACGCGGAGGTGAACATGTCGTCGAGCTGTGCGGTGAGCTTCGGATCGGTGACGCGTGCAAGGACTTCGACTCGTCTGTCCAGATTACGATGCATCATGTCCGCGCTGCCGATCCAGAATTCGTCGATGGCGTTGAAGTGAATGATGCGCGAATGTTCAAGGAACCGGCCGAGAATGGATCGCACCGTCACGGTGCCGGAGTACTCGGGAACGCCGGGTCGCAGCGCGCAAATCCCGCGCACCACCACCTCGACGGGGACTCCGGCTTGGGAGGCTCGGTACAGCGCATCGATGACCTGCTCGTCGACCAGCGCGTTCATCTTCAGCCGGATTCGCGCGTCTTGTCCTGCCCGATGCGCGGAGATCTCGCGGTCTATGCGGTCGATGATCCCGGCGCGAATTCCGTGCGGCGCTACCAACAGGTTGCGGTAGGAGACCTTCCGCGAGTATCCGGTGAGGGAGTTGAACAGGTCGGTGAGATCTGCGCCGATCTCCGGCGCGCTGGTCAGCAGGCCGAAATCCTCATAGAGCCGGGCGGTCTTCGGGTTGTAGTTTCCCGTCCCGATGTGGCAGTACCGGCGGATGGCAGACCCCTCACGGCGCACCACGAGCGCCGTTTTGCAATGGGTCTTCAGGCCGATCAAGCCGTAGACCACGTGCACCCCCGCATCTTCCAGTGCGCGGGCCCACTTGATGTTGGCCTGCTCGTCGAAACGCGCCTTGATCTCCACCAGCGCCACGACCTGCTTGCCGGCTTCCGCAGCGTCGATGAGTGAGTTGACGATGGGGGAGTCGCCGGAGGTGCGGTACAGCGTCTGTTTGATGGCCAACACCTGCGGGTCGGCGGCCGCCTGCTCGATAAACCGTTGCACGCTGGTGGAAAACGAGTCGTAAGGGTGATGCACAAGTACGTCACCATCGCGCAAGGTGGAAAAGACGCTCTTCGGCGTCTCGCCCTGACCGAACGCGGGATGGGTCGCCGGCACGAACGTCGGGTCCTTGAGCGCGGGACGATCCACGCCATAGACCTGCCACAAGCAGGACAGGTCGAGCAGCCCCGGCACCTGCACCACATCACCCGGATGCACGTCGAGCTCGCGCAACAGCAGTTCGAGCATGTGCTCGGTCATATCGCCGGCGACCTCGAGCCGCACCGGTGAACCGAACCGCCGGCGGGCCAATTCCCGTTCGAGTGCCTGCAGTAGATCCTCGTCCCGATCTTCCTCGACCTCGAAATCCGCATTCCGGGTGATGCGGAACGCGTGATGTTCGACGACTTCCAGGCCCGGGAACAGCGCCGACAGGTGTGCGGCGATGAGTTCTTCCATGGGCAGGAAGCGCGAGGTGTGGGCGGCCTGCGCGGATTCGGCACCGTCGGGGCTGCGCAGCCTCACGAATCGATCGACGTTGTCAGGCACCTTGATTCGGGCGAAATGTTGGCCGCCCGTCTCGGGGACCTGGACGGTGATCGCCAGGTTCAGGCTCAGGCCGGATATATAGGGGAACGGGTGCGCCGGGTCGACGGCCAGCGGGGTCAGTACCGGGAAGACCTGGTCGGTGAAATATGAGGAGAGATAGCTCCGCTCATTCTCGGATAGGTCGGCCCAGGTGACGACGAAGATCCCATTCTTGGCGAGCTCGGGCCGTACCGAGTCGCTGAACACCCGGGCATGCTGGACCGAGATCTCCTGTGTGCGCTCACCAATCAGTTTCAACTGCTCTCGTGGCGATAAGCCGTCAGCCGAGCGCACGGACAATCCCGTCTCGTCGCGGCGTTTCAGACCGGCGACGCGGACCATGTAGAACTCGTCCAGGTTGGACGCGAAGATCGCCAGGAACTTGGCGCGCTCCAGGATGGGAAGGGATTCGTCAGCGGCCAGAGCCAGCACGCGGGTGTTGAAATCCAGCCACGAGAGCTCCCGGTTGAGGTACCGATCTTCGGGTAGCTCCTCGGCCGACGCGATCGTGGTTGCGGCCGGGGGAACGCTGGGTGTGGTCACCCTTGTGATCATAGAGTTACCGGACCGGCTCAGAGCGGTAGTGAGGCCCCCAGCTCGCGGGCCGCGGCCAGATCTTCCAGGGTATCCACGTCGCAGCGCAATCCGGGCCAATCCCCGGTGAGCTCAACGGCTGCTGAATCCCGGTGCCGCCGTGCCGAATCGACTCCGAACAACGGGTTCAGATCGCCGTCGGTGCAGAATAGCGCCGCGGTGCCGGTGCCGTGCCGGTCCGGGACGAAACTGCGTGAGTGATTTCGCGCAGCCTGCATCGCCGCCGAGAATTCCTCGCCCGTCACCGCGGGAAGGTCGGCCTGCAACACAACAAGATTCGGTGACGATGCGTGCAGCTGTGTGGCGGCGTTCCGTAGCGCGTTGTTCAGCGGATCGGGATGGCCCGCGGGAGTGTCATCGAAGATGAACCGTGCCCCGGCCTGTCCCGCCGCTGCCTTGGCCGCAGGGTCGGGACTGATCACCGCGACGGTTCGGGCGGCGGTGAAGGCCACGGCGATGGCGTGCGTCAGCATGCCCAGTACCAGCCGTTCCCGCTCGGGTGCGGAAAGCGAGGGCGCCAGGCGGCTCTTGGCGGTCGCCAAGTTTTTGACCGCGATGATCACGCCGAAGTCCGCGTCAGCCTGTCTGCCCACGTTCTCCATGGTGCCAGCCCCGGCTAGGGTGTCTGCCATGGCCACGGCTGCGGTAATGGGTGCTGGTTCCTGGGGGACCGCGTTGGGCAAGGTGCTTGCCGACGCGGGTCACGACGTCAGATTGTGGGCACGCCGATCGGAATTAGCCGATGAGATCAACGCGACGCATCGGAACTCGGTGTACCTCAGTGATGTGGACCTGCCCGCCTCGATAGTCGCCACCGGGGTGGCCGAAGAGGCCCTGCAGGGTGCCGAGCTGGTGCTGTTGGCGGTGCCATCACAGTCTCTGCGCACCAACCTGACCCCCTGGGCTGATCTCATCGAACCTGGGTCGTCGGTGGTGAGCCTGGCCAAGGGCATCGAGGTGGGCACGCTCATGCGGATGAGCCAGGTCGTCACTCAGGTGCTGGGCACCGATCCCAGCCGGGTCGCGGTGCTGACCGGTCCGAATCTGGCCAGCGAGATCGCCGCGGGTCAGCCCGCCGCCACCGTCATCGGGTGCACCGACTCGACCAGGGCCGTCGCCCTGCAGCGCGCGTTCTCCACGCGCTACTTCCGCCCGTACACCAACTCCGACGTGGTGGGCTGCGAGGTGGGGGGTGCGTGTAAGAACGTGATCGCCTTGAGTTGCGGCATGGCCGCCGGAGTCGGGTTGGGGGAGAACACGATCGCCACCATCATTACCCGTGGCCTAGCCGAGATCACCCGGCTGGGGCTGGCCCTGGGTGCCAGCCACACCACGCTTGCCGGTTTGGCTGGCGTGGGTGACCTGGTGGCCACCTGCACCTCGACACATTCGCGGAACCGGACCTTCGGCATGCGGCTGGGCAGCGGTGAGACGCTGCAGGAGGCGCGTAACGCCGCCGGCGGTAGGGTCGCTGAGGGAGTCACCTCCTGTGAGTCCATCCTGGCGTTGGCATCGAGCTACGACGTCGAGATGCCGCTCACGGAGGCTGTTCATGGCGTCTGTCATCGCGGACTGAGCGTCACCGATGCCGTCGCGCAGTTGTTAGGGCGCAGTACCAAACCGGAGTAAACACATGCCAGAGCCAGGGATATCGACCCGGGCCGTTGTGGCCGCCACCGCTGAATCTGTTGCCGGGCAACCTTTTCTGGCGGGGCCGGTGTTTGCCTCCGCCTATCATCTGCCGGTGCCCGAGGATGACTCGCTGGACACCTACGGGCGCGCGTCCAATCCCACGTGGAGACAATGGGAATCGGGCTTGGCGGCACTCGAGCGTGCGGACAATGCGCTGGTGTTCGGCTCGGGTATGGGCGCGATCACTTCGGCGTTACGTGCATTGGTCTGGCCCGGGCAAACTCTGGTAGTCCCCGAGGACGGGTACTACCAGACGCGGCGCTATGCCACGGAAAACCTTGCGGCGCTGGGTATCAACGTGATCGCGGCCAGGTCGGATCAGATCGTGGCCGCTGCTGCGCAGGCCGATGTGGTGGTGGCGGAGACTCCCTCGAATCCCCGGCTCGACGTCGTGGATTTGGCTCTGCTGGCCCGTGAGACGCATGCGCACGGGGGTGTGCTGGTGGTGGACAACACCACGGCCACCCCGATGGGGCAGCTGCCTCTGGAGCTGGGCGCTGATCTGGTGGTCGCGAGCGCGACGAAGGCGCTCTCAGGTCACAGCGATCTGATCGCCGGATACGTCGCGGGCTCGCGTGAGGACCTAATGTCGGCCGTTGCGCAGGAGCGGTCGCGGGCCGGGGCCATCTTGGGTCCGTTCGAAGCCTGGCTGGGGGCACGCAGCCTGGCCACCGCCGGATTGCGCTTCGAGCGCCAATGTCAGAACGCGATCGCGCTGGCGACGATGCTGCGCGAGCATCCCGGGGTGGCTTCCGTGCGGTACCCGGGGCTTGCGAGCGATCCGTCCCATCCCGTGGCATCCGCCCAGATGAGCCGGTTCGGTTCACTGGTGTCGATCGAGTTGGCCAATGCCGACGCCGTGCACGCGCTGGTGCGCGAGAGCGAGTTGTTGGCGGCCTCGACGAGTTTTGGCGGTGTACACACCTCGGTGGATCGCCGGGCGCGCTGGGGGGATGCCGTTCCGGAGGGGTTCGCGCGCATCTCCCTGGGCATCGAGGACACCGACGATCTGCTGGCTGACATCGAGACGGCGCTCACAGCCGGTACGGTCTGACACTGTGAATGACTCCCGGATCAAGGTCGCGCTCGTCTTCGGTGGACGGAGTAGCGAGCACGCGATCTCCTGCGTGTCGGCCGGCAGCATTCTGCGCAATCTCGACCAGGACACGTACGAGGTGGTCGCGGTCGGGGTCACCCCAGAGGGTGGCTGGGTACTCACCGATGGCGACCCCGCGCAGCTGGCGATCAGCGACCGCACGCTGCCGCAGGTCACGGATGCATCCGGTACCGAGCTGGTGCTCGCCACCGATCCGCGTCGTGCGGGCCAATTGGTGAACGTTGATTCGAGTGCCGCCGGCCAAGTGCTGGCCTCGGTGGATGTGGTGTTCCCGGTGCTGCACGGGCCGTATGGCGAGGACGGCACCATCCAAGGGCTGCTGGAGCTGGCGGGGGTGCCCTATGTCGGCGCCGGGGTACTGGCGAGTGCGGCTGGTATGGACAAGGAGTTCACCAAGAAGCTGCTGGCCGCCGAGGGGCTTCCGATCGGCAAATACGCCGTGATCCGCCCACGTGACACCACGCTGACGCTGGATCAGCGGGAGGAGCTGGGGCTGCCGGTGTTCGTCAAGCCCGCTCGGGCGGGCTCGTCCTTCGGCGTCTCCCGGGTCACCGTATGGGAGGAACTGCCGGCTGCCATCGCACATGCGCGCCAGTTCGACCCGAAGGTGATCATCGAGGCCGCCATCATCGGGCGGGAACTGGAGTGCGGTGTACTGGAATTCCCCGATGGGGACATCCAGGCCAGCGTGCTCGGCGAGATTCGGGTCGAGGGTGTGCGTGGCCGCGAGGACGGCTTCTACGACTTTGAGACCAAATACCTGGACGACACCGCCGAACTGGATGTACCGGCCAAGGTTGACGATGAGGTGAGCGATCAGATCCGCGAGCTCGCGGTGGCGGCGTTCCGGGCGATCGATGGCCAGGGTCTGGCGCGGGTGGACTTCTTTCTCACCGATGACGGCCCGCTGATCAACGAGATCAACACCATGCCCGGATTCACCACGATTTCTATGTATCCCCGGATGTGGGCGGCCACGGGCGTGGACTACCCGGCACTGCTGGATGCGATGGTGCGTACCGCGCTGGCACGGGGTACCGGGCTTCGATGAGCGCTCGCGCGAAGATCGTCTAGCGGGGTAGCGGCACCGGGTCGGGTTTGACGGCGGGCAGCGCCTTGGCGATGGCGTCAGACATCTCGATCAGTGGCTCCGAACCCAGACCATCTGGCATGGTCAGCGCGATGTAGACGCCGCGGTCCACGGCGAACCACGTGGTGGTCGCGATCGCGGCGTCAGTGACTCGGAACCACTGCACTGCGTTGATTTGCTCTACGGAGGTCCCGACGGCGAACTCGGCCGGTCGGTCGACGCCACAGCGTGCGACCACCGAATCCTTGCCCCGGCGCCACGCGGCGGTAGCGGGCGGCTTGGGTTCGACGATCTGTGCTCGCTTCCAATCGCCCGCCAGGTTGCCCGGGTATGCCCTGGTCATTTCTATACAGAGCGGCGAATTAGCTTGTGGTGCAGGAATATTTGTGACCGCCATGGGCTTCTTGTCGTCCTGGAACTGTGCGAACTTTAGGACGCCGAAGAGCACGGCGAGGGCCGCCACCGCGCCGAAAACCGCGATACCGATGAGGAGCTTGCGTGGTGGGCCGTCTTCGGATTGCACGGGCCTACACTAACCGAGTGCCAAATCTGGGCGATACCGGCGAGTTCGGCGTGATCAGCCGGCTCACAGCGGGTCGTGTGCCCGGCGCCGACATTGAACTCGGCCCGGGTGACGACGCCGCAGTGGTCCGTGCGCCGGATAGTCGAGTTCTGGTGTCGACGGATATGTTGGTGCAGGACAGGCATTTTCGGCTCGAGTGGTCTTCGCCGACCGATATCGGCCGAAAAGCGGTGGCGCAGAACGCCGCAGATATTGAGGCCATGGGTGGACGGGTCACGGCGTTTGTCGTCGCGGTGGGGGCGCCCGCGGAAACCGATATCGCATTCCTGGATCAGCTCAACGAGGGAATCTGGGCCGAAGCGGCGCGGGTCCAGGCGTCCATCGCCGGCGGAGATCTGGTAGCCGCGCGTGAACTGGTGGTCTCGGTCACTGCGCTCGGTGACTTGCAGGGGCGCGCTCCAGTAACTCGCGACGGCGCCACCGTGGGGGACATCGTCGCCGTCTGCGGTGCGCTCGGTACCTCAGCGGCGGGCCTCCGCTTGTGGCAGGACGGGATTGACCAGTTCTCTGAGCTACGTCAGGTCCACCTGGTGCCGTCGCCGCCCTACGGACAGGGACGCGTCGCTGCGTTGGCTGGTGCGAGGGCGATGACGGATATCTCCGACGGGCTGTTGGCCGATCTGGGGCACATCGCCGAATCGAGTGCGGTCCGCATCGACCTGAGCTCACCGAGCCTGGAGCCGTATCTGGTGCCGGTCGCGGGCGCTTCGGGACTGCTCGGGGCCGATCCCTGGGAATGGATCTTGACCGGCGGCGAGGAGCACGCGCTGGTCGCGACGTTTCCCGGGACAGTCCCGGCGGGCTGGGTCGCGATCGGTGAGGTGCGCACGGGAGACCCGGGGGTAACGGTCGACGGCAACGCGTGGACACAACGGATGGGATGGGATTCGTTCGCTTGATGTCTTCGCGCAAGCGGCTCATCCCTGACCCGATGTCTTCGCGCAAGCGGCTCATCCCTGACCCGATGTCTTCGCGCAAGCGGCTCATCCGTGAGCTAAGTTGACTCTTCGTGACTGCCCGACCCCTCACCGAGCTGATTGATCCCGGCTGGGCTGACGCGCTGGGACCCGTTGCCGATCAGGTGACCAAGATGGGGGAGTTTCTGCGCGATGAGAACTCCTCGGGTCGCGGATACCTGCCTGCTGGGGCAAATGTGCTGCGCGCTTTCACCTATCCGTTGGCCGATGTCCGGGTGCTCATCGTCGGACAGGATCCATACCCGACGCCCGGGCACGCCATGGGTTTGAGTTTCTCGGTGGCCGCCGATGTGCGGCCGGTGCCGCGCAGCCTGGCCAACATCTTTGACGAGTATCAGAGCGACCTTGGCCTGCCCAAGCCTGCCAACGGTGATCTGACGCCCTGGTCGCAACAGGGAGTGATGCTCCTGAACAGGGTGCTGACGGTACAGCCGGGCAACCCGGCCTCACATCGAGGAAAGGGCTGGGAGGCGGTGACCGAATGCGCGATCCGGGCGCTGGTTGCGCGGGATGCGCCCTTGGTCGCCATTTTGTGGGGACGTGACGCGGCGACACTCAAGCCGATGCTGGGGCCGGGCGTGCCCACTGTCGAATCGGTGCATCCGTCGCCGCTGTCCGCCTCGCGCGGATTCTTCGGTTCAAAACCATTTAGCCGGGCCAATGAACTGCTCCGCGGATTGGGCGCCCGGCCGATCGATTGGCGGCTGCCGTAATGCGTTGGTCGACGGGCGCATTGACCGCCATGGGCGGTTTGACGGCGGCGTTGGCGACCGGTGGCTCCGCGCTGCGCACCCCGGCCGTGGTCGACAGGCTCAACGCTTGGGCGGCCCGCCGGCTCACGGAGGAACAGCGAGCCGACCCGTACTCGGCGATCCTTCCGACGCCCATCAGCGGCGACGACTTCTACAGTGATCCGGGTGATCTGAGCCTGCTGGCGCCGGGCGCGGTCATTCGTGCCGATCGGGTGACGCCGCGGCTTCCCTTACGCAAGGCGACCATGCAGCGGATCATGGTGCGTTCCACCGATACCGCTGGCAATGCCGTCCCTGTGACGGCGGCGTTGATCGAACCGGATCGTCCATGGCATGGCCCCGGTGCGCGTCCGGTGGTGGTACGCAATCAGGCGATCAACTCCCTGGGACTCAAGTTCACGCCGTCCTACCGTCTGGCGCGCCTCTGGTATCGGGACAACCCGCCGATGTTTCCGTTCCTGTCCGCCCAGAACTACGCCGTGCTGTTTCCGGATCATGAAGGACCCCGGATGTCGTATGCCGCCGGCAAGATGGCCGGGCACGCGGTACTGGACTCGGTACGCGGAATGATCTCGGAACGGCCGGATCTCGCTGATTCGCCGATTGTCATGCACGGATATAGCGGTGGCGCCATTGCTACCGTGTGGGCAGCGCAGCTGCAACCGACATACGCACCGGAGCTGCGCATCGCGGCTGCGGCAGCGGGTGGCACCCCCACCGATTACGCCCTGCTGCATGGCAGCATGAATCGCGGTCTTGGGGCAGGACTCTTCTCCGCCGCCGTCATTGGTCAGGCTCGCGAGTTTTCGGAATTGGCAACGATTTTCGGCGAATTCGCGCTCTACTGTGCGATTAGGGCCAAGGACTTTCCGCAGCCCCCGCTGGCAGCGGCGGGTCTGCTGCGATTTGACTTGGACCTGCTCTCGGCGATCGAGGCACCGTTCGAATCGGAGCTGGGGCAACACGTTATCCGCGCCAACCGGCCCGGTGACCTCACGCCGACGATGCCGGTGCTGCTGTATCACGGCTCGCGCAGCAAGGCGGTTGGCGATCTCTTCATTCCCGAAGAGGGCGCCCTGGCGCTGCGCGATACCTGGCGCGCCAACGGTGCTGACGTGGACTATTGGGCTCTGCCCGGTGAACACATCACCGCGGATATGCTCGCGATCCCGTGGGTCGTGAACTGGATTCGGAAGAAGCTGCAGGGATGAGCGCCTGGGTGAAGACGGCCGAGCTCGACTAGATCGACGGCCAGTCAGGCTTGCGCTTGCCGACGAAGGCATCGACACCCTCGATACCCGTAGGGCTGACCGAGGCCTCGGCGATGCTGGCCTGCTCCAGGTCCAGCTGTGCGTCCAGGGTGTTGTTCGCGCTCAGGCGCAGCAGACGACGGATGCGGTTCTGCGCCTCACGCGGGCCGGCCGCGAGCTTCTCGGCGGCCGCCACAGCGGTTGCCTGCACCTCGTCATCGGCCACCACGCGGCTCAGCAGTCCAATGGAGAGCGCCTCGGGTGCCTCGACGACGCGATCCGTCAGCAGGATGTCCGCGGCGCGGGCCTTGCCGACAACGCGGGGCAGTGCCCAGGACATGCCACCGTCAGAGGAGTAGCCGATTCCCGGGTACGCGGCGCGCAGCTTGGTTGACTCGCCGCCGATCGCGATATCGGCCAGCAGTACCAGACTCAGACCACCGCCGGCGGCCCACCCGTGCACCGAGGCCACCACTGGACGATCTGCGGCGTTCACCGCGCGCACGAACTCGTGCAGGCGCCCGGCGAGGTCAGTGAGCTTGGCAGCCCGGTCCTCGGCGGCGGCGAAATCACGCACATTGCCACCCGCGCAGAAATTGGCCCCGCTGCTGGTCAGCAGGATCGCACCGACCTCGGCGGGTAAGTCCTGCAGCACAGGAACCGCAGCGTCGACCCCCGTGAAGTCCAGCGAGGTCCCGGCCGCCGCGGTGGCGATGGTGATGTGCAGAACGCCGTTGTGAACGGCGACGTAGTCAGCAGACTGCGCGGAAGGCACGGCGGTCACGACCCGTCAGGCGCCGCGGACTACCTTGCCGGCCTTGATGCAGGAAGTGCAGGCGTTGACGCGCTGCTTGTTGCCACCGGGGGAGGTGACGGCGTGCACCGTCTGGATGTTCGGGTTCCAGCGACGGTTGGTACGCCGGTGCGAGTGCGAAACCGACTTGCCGAAGCCGGGTCCCTTGCCGCACACGTCGCAGACGGCAGCCATAGTGAAACTCCTCAAGTTCGCGATTACGGCCGCCTTCTCAGCTCTTCGCGCAAACGCTTATCACGAAGCCAGAGCCGGGGCGGCCCACAACCCTGCAAGAATAGCCTGACCGGCCGGTGAACACCAAAATAGGCGTCAATGAGGCCCCCGCCAGCGGAGGGATCCCCAGCTTCAGCGAGACCATTCAACTCTGTCAGCTCCGGTAGATAGGCTTCCTCATATGCAGCTCTCGGTGTTGGACAGCGCTGCGCTGCTCCATTGGGCGCGAGCCTCGGTCGACGGGCTGATCGCTCGCAGCGACGAGATCAACCGGTTGAATGTGTTCCCGGTCGCCGATGCCGATACCGGTACCAACATGCTGTTCACCATGCGTTCGGCGGTGAACGCCGCCGAGGCACTGGGGGACGGCGCCACGGTCGCACAGGTCGCCGCGGCGCTGGCCCGGGGCGCAGTCCATGGCGCCCGCGGGAACTCGGGAGTCATCCTGTCGCAGATCGTGCGTGGGATCGCCGATGCCGCCGCCGACCAGGACGCCATCGGGGCCGAGGTGGTGCGCCGGGCGCTTCGACAGGCTTCGCAGTTTGTGATCGCTTCGATGAGCACTCCTGTCGAGGGCACCATCGTGTCGGTGCTAGCCGCTGCCGCCGAGGCAGCCAACCGAGCCGCCACCGATGGTGCGCACGCCGACGATCTACCCAGCCTCGTCAGTACCGCCGCCGATGCCGCCGTCGCGGCGCTGGAGAAGACCCCCAAGCAGCTCGACATCCTCGCCGATAACGGTGTGGTCGATGCCGGTGCTCGCGGTCTCGTCGTCATCCTCGACGCGCTGGTGTTGGTGGTGGCCGGGGAGCTGCCCACACGCCGTGAGTACAGCCCGTCGCCACCCAAGAACGCGCCGTCGCAGGTGTGGGTGGCAGGGCCGGGGCGCGGTTCGGGCGGCCTGAACCTGGATCCGCCACGGGAACTGCCGCCGGAATTCGAGGTGATGTACCTGTTGTGCGGGTGTGATGAGCTACAGATCGCGGATCTGCGAGCGCAACTCGACGGGATGGGCGATTCCATCGCCATCGCCGGAGACGGCGACATGGGGTACTCCGTACACGCACACGTGAACGACGCCGGGGCGGCCATCGAGGCCGGGATGAAGTTCGGTACTCCGCAATCGATCCAGATCTCCTCGCTACGCGGTGATGTGGGTGGGGGACATCACGATGGGCGTCACCGGCACCGCCGGGTGCTGGCGCTGGCGGAGGGTGATGGCGCGGCCACACTGTTCTCCAGCGAGGGGGCCCAGGTGTTGCGCGTCGATGAACCTCCCGCGAGTGCGAAACGTCTCCTGGATGCGGTAGTCGACAGCGGCGCGCACCAGATCATGGTGCTGCCCAATGGATTGATGTCGCCCGAGGAACTGGTAGCGGTCTGTGCGGCGGCGCGCGGATGGGGCATCACGGTCATTCCGCTGCCCTCGGCGTCCATGGCACAGGGGCTGGCGGCGCTGGCAGTGCATGATCCGGAGCGAATGGCGGTCGACGACAGCTACACCATGGCGCGGGCAGCGGGCGCTACCCGGTTCGGGTTGGTGCGGGTGGCCACCGAGCGTGCTCTCACCTGGTCCGGAACGTGCGAGCCGGGAGACGCGATGGGCATCATCGGCGACGAGGTGCTTGTGCTGAACCATGATGTCGCCAATGCCACAAAGGCTTTGGTGAGCATCATGTTGTCCTCCGGTGGAGAGCTCGTGACGGTGCTGCTGTCGGACAAAGCGGATGAGTCCCTTGCCGACGCATTGATCGAGCACACCCGATCGCACCACGGCGGTGTCGAGGTGATGATCTACCGCACCGGGCAACACTCGGACGTCGTTCACATTGGCGTCGAGTGACAGGTCATAGCAGGGGATAGATGGCGCAACTTTCCGATCGTCTCGATCATGTATTGGGGCATAAGGCATCCGACGTTCTCGACGCCGAGTTCGGTCTGCTGACCGTCGAAGACCTGCTCCATCATTACCCGCGCCGATACAGCACCGATTTCAGTCTGCGCGACGAGCAGGACGGCGACCGCGCCAAACCTGGTGAGCACACCACACTGGTGGGGTTCATCACTTCCGCGGAACTGAAGAGCATGCGCAACCGCAAGGGGCAGTTTCTCTCGGTCATGCTGGGAAGTGCCCCGCATGCGGTGCAGGCCACGTTCTTCCATCCGCACAAAGTGAAACGCGATCTGCAGGTGGGCAACCGGGTGATGCTCTCCGGCGCGGTCGGAGAATTTCGGGGCAAGCCTCAACTGACCCACCCCGACTATCTGGTGCTGGAAACCGCACTCGGTGAGAGCACGAAGGCACGGGGAAGTACTGCGCTGCGCGGTATCGCCGGAACGGCGCGCGATGCGTCTACCGCCATCTCGGCGTTCGAACGGAATGTGTTTCCGATCTACCCCGCAACCAAGAACCTGGAGAGCTGGGACATCTATCGGTGTATCGACCAGGTGCTCGCTCAGCTGGATCCAGTGCCCGAGGCGCTACCGGAAGCCGTGCTGGCAGAGCACAATCTGATGTCCCTGGATGAAGCCCTGCGCAAGATCCACATGTCGGAGGACGCCTCAGAACAAAAGCAGGCGCGCAGGCGCCTGGCGTTCGATGAGGCACTGGGTCTGCAGCTGGCGCTGGCCATACGGCGCGGCAGTGATATCGGGTCGGCGGGTCCGTCGATGCCGCTCACCACGGGAAAGCTGCGCGAGGATCTGCAGCGCCAGCTTCCGTTCGAGCTCACCGAGGGGCAGCAGCAGGTTGTCGCCGAGATCGGGGACGACCTGGCCGGGGTCAAGCCGATGAACCGGCTGCTGCAAGGGGAGGTGGGTTCCGGTAAGACCGTCGTCGCGCTGCTCGCGATGATGCAAGCCATCGACGCCGGGTATCAGTGCGCACTCTTGGCTCCCACCGAGGTGCTGGCCGTTCAGCACGCTCGCTCGCTGCGCGCGATGCTTGGATCTTTGGCCACCGCAGGTGAACTGGGGGCGCCCGACGACGCGACCAGCATCGCGCTGCTCACGGGATCGATGTCGCCGGCGCTCAAGAAACAGGTCAAGGCCGATGTGGCGACCGGACTTGCCGGCATCGTCATCGGGACCCATGCGTTGTTGCAGGACTCGGTGGATTTCCACAATCTGGGTCTGGTGATCGTCGACGAGCAGCACCGGTTCGGCGTTGAACAGCGGGATCGGTTGCGGGCCAAGGCGCCCGAAGGCATCGTGCCGCACTTGCTGGTGATGACGGCCACTCCGATCCCGCGCACGGTGGCGCTGACGGTGTTCGGCGATCTGGAGACTTCGACACTGCGGGAGCTGCCGCGTGGGCGTCAGCCCATCACCACTACCGCGGTGTTCACCCGCGAGAAGCCCGGCTGGCTCGCGCGCGGTTGGGAGCGGATCGCCGAGGAGGTGGCTGCGGGCAGGCAGGCCTATGTGGTGGCCTCCCGGATCGACGCCGATGACAAAGACGTTGGTCCCGAAGAGGCCGAGGAGAAGCGCCCGCCGCCGGTGCCCGTCACCGACTTGTACGAAACCATCCGCGGTTCACTGCTGCCGGGGCTGCGTATCGGGCTGCTGCACGGTCGGCTGCCTTCGGAGCAGAAGGATGCCGTGATGACGGCGTTCAACGCGGGTGAGATCGATGTTCTGGTGTGTACCACCGTGATCGAAGTTGGCGTGGACGTTCCTAATGCCACCGTGATGCTGATCATGGATGCCGACCGGTTCGGCATCAGTCAGCTGCACCAGCTGCGCGGTCGCGTGGGCCGTGGCGGCAACAAGGGTCTATGTCTCTTGGTAAGTCCCAGCAGCCCTGCGGGTTCGGCGGGACGGCGGTTGCGTGCGGTGCAGGACACCCTGGACGGGTTCACCCTGGCCGAGCTAGACCTGGAGGAGCGGCGCGAGGGCGATGTCCTGGGTCGCGACCAGTCCGGCCGCGCGGTGAATCTACGGCTGCTTTCGCTGATGGATCACCGCGACATGATCGAGACCGCGCGGGACATGGCGGTGCGGGCGTGTGCCGAGGATCCCGAGCTGGCGAGACAACCGGCGCTGGCGGGTATGGCGCGACGCTTCCTGATCGCCGATCAGATCGAGTACCTGGATAAATCGTGAGGAATCGCACCGTGCTCATCGTCGCCATTGCCGCGGCGATCGCGGTGGTAGTGGCGTATCAGGTATCGGCTCGGTACCGGCTACAACGTGCCAATGCCGTTGCCGGGCAATCGAATATTCCGACCCTCGCGCCCGGTCAAGATCCGCTGGCCGGAGTGACGGTGATACCCAAACGGGTGCGAGGAAAGGACTACGAGCGTGCCGACTTCGGTGATGCTTGGTCCGATGACACCGATGCTCCGGGCGGGCACAACGGCTGCGACACGCGCAACGACATTCTGAACCGAGACCTGACCGACAAGAGTTTCGTGTTCACGCGCAGATGCCCCAGCGCGGTACGTACCGGCACCCTTCATGATCCGTACACGGGAGCGCAGGTGGCCTTCACTCGTGGGCCGAAAAGCGGTGAAGCAGTCCAGATCGATCACATCGTTCCGTTGGCGTACGCATGGGATATGGGCGCACGAGACTGGCAACCCTCGATGCGCTGGCGCTTTGCCAACGATCCTGCCAATCTCATCGCGGTGCAAGGCCAGGCTAACCAGGACAAGGGCGATGCGGGCCCCTCGGGATGGATGCCACCGAACAAGGCGTTCTGGTGTCAGTATTCCATGCAATTCGCGGAAGTGGTTCGTGGATACCATCTTTCGCTCGATGAGCGGTCGGCAAAAACCATCCGCGAGGCGGCGCAGACCTGTCCACAACCGTTGAATCTGTGGTAGACAGGAACGGAAGCCCGAACAGGTGGTGGTCGTTGATGAAGAGAGTTCGGTGGGGCTGGTTACTTGCCATTGTGGTCATGTGCGCCCTGATTAGTACGCCCGTCGGCATTCCGTCAGCAGCTGCTGCCGCATGTCCCGATGTGGAGATCGTGTTCGCGCGAGGCACTTTCGAGCCTCCGGGTGTCGGCGGCACCGGAGAAGCATTTGTCAGCGCGCTGCGTGCGCGCACCAAGGGCAAGTCGGTGGAGGTCTATCCCGTCGAGTATCCCGCGTCCTTGGCGTTTGCGACCGCGGCTGACGGCGTCATCGACGCCAGCAACCGGGTTAAGGATGTTGCTGCGCGATGCCCCAACACCAAGATCGTGCTCGGTGGTTTCTCGCAGGGTGCGGCAGTCGTGGCCTACACCACCGCGGACGCGGTGCCCCCGGGCTTCGAACTGCCGGAGGGGATCACCGGGCCGATGCCACCCGAGGTGGCAGACCACGTCGCGGCGGTGGCGCTCTTCGGCAAACCGTCTACCGGATTCCTGCAACGCATCGACAACACCGCCCCTCCCATCAACATTGGGCGCCTCTACGCGGACAAGACGGTCGACATGTGCAACCCGGAGGATCCGATTTGCTCCCCGGACGGCAACGACAACACCGCGCACGGCTCTTACGGAGACAACGGGATGACCAACCAGGCCGCGGACTTCGCCGCGCGGGAGATCAACTCACCCACGGAATCGGTCAGCGCTTCTCGATGAGTTCGATCGTCGCCTCGATCACCGCGATATCGGACGCCCCTGGCACGAGGATGAATTCATCGAGCCCGGCCTGCTCGGCTCCATCGAGGGTCCGGTGCAGCGCGCCGGCATCGAAGTTGGTCAACGTCTTCGGGACGTTCTCGGCTATCTGAGGTCCGAAGATCGCGAGGTAATCGCTAGTGAACTGCTTGAGCTCGGACTCAGCGGCGGGAATCCCCAGCGTGTAGAAGCACCCGCTCGATAGCAGCGGCGGTTCGCTATGGCCGGCCTCCTGCCATGCCGCACGCGCGGCCCCGGCTGAGTAGGCAAGCTCGGAGGGCGCCCCGGAAACGCTGAAACCGGTGATGCCGTCGGCCCATTGTGCCGCGCGGGCCAGCGATTTCGGGCCGATCGCGGCGGCAACGATGGGAGGGCCGCTGGCCTGCACCGGCGCGGGACCCACCGGGTCGGCGCCCTCGAACGGAGCCTCGCCTCGCCAGAGCCGCCGTAGCTCGGCCACCTGGTCATCGAGACGCTGGTGGCGTCGGTCGAAGGACGCGTCCAACGATCGGTAGTCGTGTTCTCGGCCGCCCACACCCACACCCAGGGTGAACCGGCCCGCGGACAGCACATCCAGCGTCGCGGCTTGTTTCGCGACCAACGGCACCGGATGCGCCGGCAGCACAGAGACATTCGCGAGTATCCGGATGCGCTCGGTGACCGCCGCCGCTGCCGCGAGCGTCACCCACATCTCCTGGTTGTGATACGAGATCCGCTCACCGGAGGAGATCGTGGAGAACCCTCCCTCCTCGGCGAGGCGGGCCCAGGTGATCGTCGACTCGCGGGTGTATTCCCGGCACATGAAGGGCAGGGCAATGCCGATATCCATACCGGCAGCCTAGGAGTACTCGCTACGGTTACGGCGTGAGCCTTCTACGTGACCTTGCCCTGCGTGTCAGCACCGCCGCGACACCGCACATTCCCCTCGCGATTCGAAGAGCCATCGCCGGTCGTCAGGTGATCATCGACGGCAACATCCTCGACCCGTCGACTCAGCTACTGCTGCGCGGAATGGAGCTGATGGGAGAGGGCGAGATCACCAAGGGCGAGGACGTCGAGGAGAGTCGCGCCAACATCCGCAAGCAGTCGGCGCTGCTGTCGTTCAGCACCCCCGTCGGGCAGGTACGCAATTTCTCCATTCCCGGTCCTGCCGGCCCCATCCCGGTCCGGCACTACCGGCCGGTGGTCGAGAACACCGGTGCCGTGCTGGTGTTCTTCCACGGCGGTGGATGGGTGATCGGCGATCTGGATACACATGATCAGGCTTGCCGCCAGACCTGCCGTGATGCGGGTGTGCCGGTGCTGTCCGTGGACTATCGGCTGGCCCCTGAACATCCGGCACCCGCGGCGGCCGAGGACTGCCTGGCTGCCTATCTCTGGGCTGTTGAGCACGCCGGTGAACTCGGCGCCGCGCCCGACAGGGTCGCGGTGGGTGGCGACAGCGCCGGCGGGAACCTCGCCGCCGTAGTCTCCCAGCAGGCGCGCGACACCGGTGCACAGCTGCCGCTGCTGCAGTTCCTGATCTATCCGGCCGTCGACTTCACCGTGCGGCGGCCGTCCCGCGATCTCTTCGCCGAGGGCTTCTTCCTCACTAAGGCGGCCATGGATATGTTCGAAGGTCACTATCTCGACGGGTCCGATGTCGATAAGTCCGACCCCCAAGTGTCACCGATTCTGGCCGCGGACCTGTCCGGATTGCCCCCGGCACTCATCACGACCGCCGGCTTCGACCCGCTGCGCGATGAGGGCAACGAGTATGCGGACAAGCTGCGGGCCGCCGGAGTGCCGGTGGACCTGCGGGTACAGGGTTCGCTGATTCACGGCTTCTACAACATGGCCCGGCTGCGCGGTGCTCCGGCGGCGGCCGTGGACGAGCTGACCTCGGCGCTGCGCGCGCACCTGTCTCGCTAATTTCTGCCCGGTAGGCTGTGCGCGTGGCCAAACCGAAGCAACCCCCCAGCTACGACCTCAAGAAGTCGGAGCAGCGCCGAAGCCAGCTGATCCAAATCGCGCTCACGGCGATCGTCGTGTTGTTCGCCGCCGGGCTGGTGGGTTTCATCGTCGTCAAGAACAAGAAAGACCCGGGGCCGCCCGCACCGCCCGCGGGCGAGGTCAAGGCGATTGAGGTGGTCACGCCGGGGCCGGCCAAGCTCATCACGAAAGAGGGAACCACCGACCCCAAGGTCGTGCTGACTCTGATCGAGGATCCGATCTGCCCGGCGTGCGCCATGTTCGAGCAGGAATTCGGGCCCACCGTCAAGAAGCTCATTGATACCGGCGCGGTGCGTGCCGACTACAACATGGTCGGGATCCTGGATGTGCCCCGGCTCAAGCGCGACTATTCGTCGCGGGCTTCGGCGGCGGCCTACTGCGTGGCCGACCAGTCCGACGAGCTGTTCCTCAAGTTCCACTCCGTGCTCTATGACCCGAACAAGCAGCCCGATGAGGTCAACGCCAAGACCTGGCACGACGACAAGTGGTTGATCGATCAGGCCAAGGCAGTGGGCGCGTCCGACGCGGTGTCCAAGTGCATCAAGGACAAGAAATACATCAACATGGTCAAGGAGCTCGGTCCGAAACTCAATATCCAGGCCACACCGACCATCCGGATCAACGGCAAGGACTGGGAGCTCGGGCGGGACACCACCCCGGCCGATCTGGTCAAGGCCGTCACGGCCATCACCGGACCCGTTCCGGGCCTGCAGTGACGATCCGCTCCGCGACCGCCTGGTACGTCCTCGTCGCCGGGGTGGCGGGGCTGGCCGCGGCGCTGGCCCTGACCATTGAGAAGATCGAAATCCTGCTCGACCCGACATACGTTCCCTCGTGCAGCCTGAACCCGATCATTTCCTGCGGTTCGGTGATGACGACCGAGCAGGCCTCGGCCTTCGGGTTCCCTAACTCGCTCATCGGCATCGTGGCGTTCACGGTGGTGCTAGTGACGGGGGTGCTGGCGGTCGCCAAAGTGGAGCTGCCGCGCTGGTACTGGGGCGGTCTGGCCATCGGGAGCCTGCTGGGGGCGGTCTTCGTCCACTGGTTGATGTTCCAGAGTCTGTACCGGATCGGTGCGCTGTGCCCGTACTGCATGGTGGTGTGGACGGTCACGATTCCGCTGCTGGTAGTCAGTGCATCGATCGCCTTGCGGCCATTGGGATCTCATCGCTGGGCGAGGGCTCTCTACCAATGGCGATGGTCGCTGGTGGCTTTCTGGTACGCCGCGGTGATCCTGGCGATTGTCGAGCGATTCTGGGATTACTGGATCACACTCGTCTGAGCCGAATTGTGAAGTTCAGCGGACGCGCGTTCGCTGAATCCTCACGGTACGGTCTGTGACTATGTTCTCGAAGGTTCTTGTCGCCAATCGCGGTGAAATCGCGATCCGGGCATTTCGCGCCGCCTACGAACTAGGTGCCGCGACCGTCGCCGTCTACCCGTATGAAGATCGCAACTCGGGTCATCGGCTGAAGGCCGATGAGGCGTACCAGATTGGCGAGAAGGGGCATCCGGTCCGCGCCTACCTGTCGGTCTCCGAGGTGGTCAATGCGGCCAAGAACGCCGGGGCCGATGCGATCTATCCCGGTTACGGATTCCTGTCGGAGAATCCCGAACTGGCGGCGGCGTGCGCCAGGGCGGGCATCACCTTTGTGGGACCGCCCGCTGACGTCCTGGAGCTGACGGGTAACAAGGCCCGCGCGATCGCGGCCGCGCGTGAGGCCGGGCTGCCGGTGCTGGCGTCCTCGCAGCCGTCGGCCTCGGTCGAGGAGCTGCTGACAGCGTCCGAGTCGATGGAGTTCCCGGTGTTCGTCAAGGCGGTCGCCGGTGGAGGTGGCCGCGGCATGCGCCGGGTCGCCGAGCGCGAGCAGCTGCGTGAGGCGATCGAGGCGGCCAGTCGGGAGGCGGAGTCGGCATTCGGAGACCCAACGGTCTTTTTGGAGCAGGCCGTCATCAACCCCCGGCATATCGAGGTGCAGATCCTCGCGGACACCGCGGGCAACGTCATCCACCTCTACGAGCGCGACTGTAGTGTGCAGCGGCGGCACCAGAAGGTTATCGAGCTGGCCCCCGCGCCCAATCTGCCCGCCGAGCTGCGTGAGCAGATCTGTTCGGACGCTGTCACTTTCGCGCGTCACATCGGGTACAGCTGCGCAGGCACCGTCGAGTTCCTGCTCGATGAGCGCGGTAATCACGTCTTCATCGAGATGAATCCCCGGATCCAGGTGGAGCACACGGTGACCGAGGAGATCACCGATGTGGACTTGGTGGCAAGCCAGCTGCGCATCGCCTCCGGCGAGACACTGGACGACCTTGGCCTGCACCAGGACACGTTGGCGCCGCCGCGCGGGTTCGCCCTGCAATGCCGGATTACCACCGAGGACCCGGCCAACGGATTCCGCCCCGACACCGGCCGCATCACCGCCTACCGCAGCCCGGGCGGTGCGGGTATTCGCCTGGACGGCGGGACGACGCTGGGTGCCGAGGTGGGCGCCCACTTCGATTCGATGCTGGTGAAACTGACCTGCCGCGGGCGGGACTTCCAGACCGCGGTGGCGCGAGCCCGCCGCGCCGTCGCGGAGTTCCGCATTCGTGGTGTCGCCACGAATATCCCGTTCCTCCAGGCGGTTCTGGATGACCCGGACTTTCGGTCGGGACATGTCACGACCTCATTCATCGAGGAACGCCCGCAGCTGCTGACGGCGCGATCCTCGGCCGATCGCGGCACGAAGATCCTGAACTACCTGGCCGATGTCACGGTCAATAAGCCGCACGGGGCCAAGCCCTCAAAGGTGTACCCGCATGACAAATTGCCGTCGGTCGATCTGTCGGCACCACCGCCGGACGGGTCGCGCCAGCGGCTGTTGGCCCTGGGGCCCGAGGGATTCGCGAAGGCGCTGCGAGAGCAGAAGGCAGTCGGTCTGACCGACACCACCTTCCGTGACGCGCACCAGTCGCTGTTGGCCACCCGAGTGCGTACCACCGGCCTGCTCGCGGTCGCGCCATATGTGGCGCGGCTTACTCCCGAGCTGCTCTCGATCGAGGCCTGGGGTGGCGCGACTTACGATGTGGCGCTTCGTTTCCTGAAGGAAGACCCGTGGGAGCGGCTTGCCGAACTGCGTGAGGCTGTCCCGAACATCTGCCTGCAGATGTTGTTGCGTGGCCGAAACACGGTGGGCTATACGCCGTATCCGGAGACGGTGACCAAGGCATTTATTCGCGAGGCGACCGCCACCGGGGTAGACATCTACCGAATCTTTGATGCGCTCAACAACATAGAGGCGATGCGCCCGGCCATCGACGCCGTGCGTGAGGTCGGCGGTTCGATCGCCGAGGTGGCCATGTGCTACACCGGCGACCTGTCCAACCCCGGCGAGAACCTGTACACCCTGGACTACTACCTCAAGCTTGCCGAGCAGATCGTCGATGCGGGTGCACATGTGCTGGCGATCAAGGACATGGCGGGCCTGTTGCGTCCGCCCGCGGCGGCGACTCTGGTGACGGCACTGCGGTCTCGATTCGACTTGCCGGTGCACGTGCACACCCATGACACCGCGGGCGGTCAGCTGGCGACCTACCTGGCGGCCTGGCAGGCCGGGGCCGACGCGGTGGACGGCGCTGCGGCACCCATGGCGGGAACCACCAGCCAGCCATCGTTGTCGGCGATCGTGGCGGCGGCCGCGCATAGCGAATACGACACCGGAGTGTCCCTAACCGCGGTGTGCGATTTGGAGCCGTACTGGGAGGCGCTGCGAAAGGTGTACGCCCCCTTCGAATCAGGGCTCCCGTCACCGACGGGTCGGGTGTACACGCACGAGATCCCCGGTGGGCAGCTGTCGAACCTGCGCCAGCAGGCCATCGCGTTAGGCTTGGGGGACCAGTTCGAGGAGATCGAGGCACGATACGCCGCCGCGGACCGGATGCTCGGACGTCTGGTCAAGGTGACCCCGTCGTCGAAGGTGGTAGGCGACCTGGCCCTGGCATTGGTGGGTACCGGTGTGAGTGCCGACGAATTTGCCTCGGATCCTGGACGTTTCGATATCCCGGAGTCGGTGATTGGATTCTTGCGTGGGGAGCTGGGCGACCCGCCCGGCGGCTGGCCCGAGCCGTTCCGAACTCGCGCGCTCGAAGGTCGCGGTCCCGCGCGCGCGGAAGTTGAACTCACGGCCGCTGACAACGCTCAGCTTGATGGCGACAGCGCGACCCGACGGGCAGCGTTGAACCGGCTGTTGTTCCCCGGCCCGACCAAGGAGTTCCTGGCCCACCGCGAGCAGTACGGTGACACGTCACGGCTTTCAGCCAACCAGTTTTTCTATGGCCTGCGGTACGGGGAGGAACACCGCGTCAAGCTGGAGAAGGGCGTCGAGCTGCTCATCGGGATCGAGGCGATCTCCGATGCCGACGAGCGCGGTATGCGGACCGTCATGTGCATCCTCAATGGTCAGCTACGCCCCGTGCAGGTGCGTGACCGGAGCATCGACAGCGCGGTGGCCAGTGCTGAGAAGGCCGATCGGGCCAATGCCGATCATGTGCCCGCGCCCTTCGCGGGTGTGGTGACGCTCAATGTGGTGTCGGGCCAGGAGGTTACGGCGGGGGAGACCATTGGCACCATCGAGGCCATGAAGATGGAGGCCTCCATTACCGCGCCCAAGGCGGGAACCGTCGCACGGGTGGCGTTGACCGAGACCTCTCAGGTCGAGGGTGGGGATCTTCTGGTGGTGATCAGCTGACCCGGATCATCGCCGGCTCCGCGGGCGGACGCCGGATCGCGGTGCCGCCGAAGGGAACCCGGCCCACTACGGATCGGGTGCGGGAAGCGCTGTTCAGCATGCTGGAGGCGCGCCTGGACTTCGACGGGATCGCGGTCCTCGATCTGTTCGCAGGCTCCGGCGCGCTGGGCCTGGAGGCGCTGTCACGCGGTGCGGAACACGTGACGTTCGTGGAGTCGAACGCCGCCGCGTCGAAGGTGATCTCGGCCAATATTGCGACGGTGGGCCTGCCAGGTACCGAGCTGCGGCAGTCCGCGGTATCGAGCTTCCTGTTGACATCGCCCAACCGTGCCTACGATCTGGTCCTTGCTGATCCGCCGTATTCGGTTTCTGCCGAGGAGGTTTCGGAGCTGTTGTCCCGTCTGACCGATCATTGGGTCAACGACGAGGCTTTTGTGGTGCTGGAGCGCGACGCGTCGGGGCCCGAGGCGGTGTGGCCGGATGGCTGGGAGGTGATCTCCCGCAAGTACGGGGGAACGCGGTTAGAGCTGGGATCTCTGTAACCGTCCAGGTAATCCACAGCGCGCATTTACCTATCGGGCGCACACTTCTGCTCATGACCCCGCTGCAGCGGTACATCGCCGAAGAGATCGCTACTGACCATGTCGAGGGACTGCTGACGCGCCGCGAGGCCACGCGTCGGCTGGCGCTCCTGGGCGTCGGTACCGTAGCCGCCGGCGCGCTCATCGCGGCCTGTAGCAGCGACAACAAACCTGGCAACAAACCCGTCACCGCTCAAACATCGGCCTCCACACCGCCGCCCCCGGGCAAGGACAAGACGGTCGCGACGGAGCCGATTACCTGGAGCGGGCCCCACGGCACGCTCCAGGGGGCATGGGCACCGGCAGCCCAGCCGCGCGGCTCAGTGCTGGTTATCCATGAGAACAAGGGCCTCAATGATTGGGTTGGTTCCGTCGCGGGACGGCTTGCGGGCGCCGGGTATTCGTCGCTTGCCATCGACCTGCTGTCGGAGGAGGGCGGCACGTCGACGTTCAAGGACCCGGCCGAGGCGACAGGGGCGCTGGGCAAGGTCTCGCCGGAACGCTTCGTTGCAGATCTGAAGTCCGGTGTGGACGAAATTCTGCGTCGCGTCCCCGACAAGCCCGCCGGAGCGGTGGGATTCTGTTTCGGTGGTGGCCTGATTTGGCAGCTCCTGGGGTCGGGAGAGCCCAGGCTTGCAGCAGCGGCCCCCTTCTACGGTCCGCTTCCTGTCGATCTGGACTTCTCGCGGTCAAAGGCGACGGTCCTCGCTTTCTACGGCGAGTTGGACAAGCGGGTCACCTCGTCGAAAGACCAGGCCGCGGCGGCGTTGCAGCGCGCAGGGCTGGTTCATGAAATCGTCGTCGAACCGGGTGCCGATCATGCTTTCTTCAATGACAGCGGCCCGCGCTACAACCCTGGTGCGGCAGCGGATGCCTGGCGGCGCCTCACTGACTGGTTCAACCAGCACATCGGCTAAATGGCGCTTAGGCTGCTGGTCATGTGGTGTACAGCGGTAGTGGTGGCCGTGGCTTCAGGCGCGGTGTCGGTTGCCGCTGCCGGTCTCGCGCTGGCCGATGATGGAGATGCCCCGGCACCGCCCGCGCCGTCGTCACCCGTGGCGAATCTCTTGCCGGGAGGAGCGAAGACGGCGGTGGGTCCTTCGGTGGCCAGCGATGCGCTCTCGGCAGGGCTGCCGGCACCGGTCGCCGGCCTGGGAGCGCCGGGTGGTCCGCTCTCAGCGGAAGGGCCGTTGCTATCTCCCAATGGCCCGCTATCGGCCAACGGACCCTTGACCGCGGCGGGTGGTCCGCTGGCGGCTGACGGTCCCGTGCTCTCACCGACCAGCCCGGTATCGCCGGTCAACGAGATATGCGGATCCGGTTCGTTGCTGAAGTCCGTCACCGATAGGTTCTCGGGCGTCATCCCCGAGAGCACGCTCGCATCGATGCAAAACCAGCACCCCGTCGGCACTGACAAGTGCCCTGCGACTGTTCCGCCGGACGATCAGGCCCAGGCCGCCGATCAACCGGGAAGTTAGTCGCTCAGCTAATCTGCACTGCTCATCCCACCAGCGGCGCGATCCGCGCCATTGCCGACCATTCTGATTCCTCATCGAGACGCTTGATTCGGTCTGCGCCGAAACCATCCGTACCTCCCTTGATTTTGGGTGGCACCGGGAGCATCATCGCTTTCTCATGTGAAATGAGTCACAGTCAAGAGGGCGGTGGCTCTGTGATGGGGGGTAGTCGATCAGCTATCCGAGGCTGGGCTTGTGAAGGGCCGGGCGCTGAGGTTAACCAGGTAACGGGTATCGGCAACGCAAGGAGTTGACGTGGTAGTCCGGGGTATCAAGGCATTCAAGAAAATCATGCAGACTACGTTTGATCCAGAGTTGGTGATCCCGGAAGACGCCAGAGTGGCAGAATTTACCGGCGATAACAGTTTGTCGCGGAAAGATCTTCTGCAGCATCCATTCCTGCTGATTCCCTGATATGGAAATACTGGGGAGCCCTTGACGTGATGTACTTCGGTAGCGGGGTGTTGGGTCACATTGCGGGGGCCTGGCCGCAGATGAGGAGAGCGACGGCGGGTTCTGTTCTTTTCAATGGTGACAGCTCTTTCGGCGCACGTGCCGAGATATATAAGAAGCGGCGCCCGAGATCCCGCGAGTACATCTATGGCTCGGTATACGACCCTCCGGAAGATGCCAAGAAATACGGACTGAAGACTCGGAATATGCACAAGTCCGTCAAGGGCACACTGCAGGACGGAACGTTCCATGCTTTGAATGCGGAAACCTCCTATTTCGCGCACATGACCTTCTTTTATCACCATTCGATAGTGGTTACCGAGCGGCTGCATTTCGACGGGGCGATGCCACGGGCGGTGAAGGAGCAGATATTTGAGGAATCCAAGGAGTGGTACAGCATCTGGGGAGTGGACGATAGTCCTCAGCCCGACACGTACGACGATTTCGAGCGGTATCTGGAAAAACATCGAGCGTAACCATTTGTTGAGCTCACAGGTGACTCAGCTCATGCTGGAGCAATTTATGGAGCGCCGCCTGGCGCCGCGGTGGTGGCCTTCGGTCATGAAGAAATGTGTGTGGCCCTGGCTGGTGGGGCGGCGGCAAGTTGTTGTCAGTAGTTATCCGCCTCATGTGCAGGAGCTGTTCCATTTGGAGTGGACTCCCGAGGACGAGGAGATGTTGCGCCGCTTTATGGGGATGTATCGGCGGCTTTACGCGGTTCTCGAGCGTCTCCTCCCGCTGAAGTTTTTCTACTTGCCGATCGCGGTGAGAGGTTTTGAGCGGGAAGGGATCGATCCACGCAACATCACTCTGGAGTCCGCGCGGCAAGCACTCCGGGAAAGCCGAGCTAGTCGTGCCACGCAAGAAAGTGCACCAATAGATGAGGCCAGCGGGGTGGTGGCTTCCGGCTAGCAAGGTTGCTGGGCCGCAGGTTGCGCGCCGGACGTAGATCGACCGGGCGGTTGTCGCTCAGCTAATCTGGGTGGGTGGGGTCAAGAGGGTGGATATCACTGAGCGCAATCGTCGCCGTCCTCGTGCTCGGGCTGTCGTACCTGTTCGGTCAGGCGTACTGGAGCACGCGTGCGATTGAGGGAAATCCCGAACCCGCACATGATCTGCCCGCCTACGCCGAACTTCTGGTGCCGGTGCATGCCGAACGTGCGGGTCAGCTGCCGCGTCCCGAGAGTGCCGCTAAGTGGAGCGTGGACGGTATCAAGCTGCCCGAAGGACATCTGATCGTCAGCCCGACAGGCCGTTCGCTCGCCTGGGTGAGCAATGCCGCGGTGGTCGACATCCAGTCGCTCTGGTTGCGGTTGGCGGGCCGCTTCGATCGAACGGGGCTGTGGCCCTTAGCATCTCGTGGGTTGAGTGGGGATCTGCGTCGACCGTGGTCGGACTCCGATGACCTCCGGTACTTCACTGACCCCGCCGATGTCGGTGCCGTCGACGCGAAATCCTTTCTTGCCAAAGAGGTCTCATCGGCCAACTCTGACCCTGAGGCTGGGGCCGTCGACGTACCGGTCGCGCCTATCACGCTGGAGCAGCGCACTCAGCCGCCCCAGCGTGCGCTCCCGGTGACCGCCGATTACCTGGAGCGGGGCTCGCTGCTGATGTTGGTGCCTACGACACGTCCGGCCGACGCACTCAATGCCCTGGGCTGGACTCACGGTGTGAATTACGACATTTCCGAGGCGGCGCTGTCCGCCGTTCTTCGGTCGTGGGAGGACCGGTTTGGGGCCGTGTTGACGACTGTGGACTTCGATGCCGTCGACGTGGAGGTGACGCGTCCGCCAGGCGCCGATCTTTCGGTGCCGGTTGGCTATGAGCACTACGGGTTTTGCCCCGACAACATCGATCAGGGGGCGGGCACCTTAAGCGCCTACGCCCGGCAGATCAGTGGTGCGCGAACCTGGAAGTTTTGGTGGGATTAGTGCAGTGGCCGCACTAGTCTGGATCGGATCATCGGCCGGGGTGGACGGGAGGTCGCACATGCGTTACGGCGGGATAGTGATGGTGGGTGGCGCCTTGTCGGCCGTCGTGTGTCTTGTCGGCTGTTCGTCGGGCGGAGGCTTGCGGCACGACTCGCCGGTGTCGACCACAGCACGTGGCGCCCAGGCGGCCGGTCCACGTGTTGTTGTCGATGGTGTCGTGAGATCGGTTGAGAATCGGGTCGAGTGTGTTACCGCAGCCGATATGACCTTCGTGAATATCGGTAGCGATAGTGAGGCGATTGCCGCCACGCTGGCAGCGGGTGATAACCCAACGCTGAAGAGTCTTACCCTGGGCATCATTGATGGACACCCGGTGATGTACAACTCGGGGCATGGTGCGACCGAGCCGACGGTGACCAAGTCCGGGCAGTCCTACAAGATTGTCGGTACCGCAACGGCCGGCCTGAGCACGCCCGCGACCTTCGAGCTTGAGTTCACCTGCCCAGTCAGGAGATAACAGAATCATGGTGAGTCTGTAACGCGCTGCACGAATCGCCGCCGATAAGTCCCCGCGGCCGTTCCCGAGGAAATACCCTTGGGGCATGACTACAAGTGTCGGGCAGGACCTCGTCAAGCATCTCTGGAAAACAGCGGTGGTATCAGGAGTTTTGGCGGTAATCGTTGGGGCCGTGGTGTTGATATGGCCTCAAGTCACTGTGCTCGTCGCCGCATACGCTTTCGGCGCCTATCTATTGATATCCGGTATCGCTCAGGTCGTCTTCGCCTTCACGCTGCCGGTGTCATCCGCCGGTATGCGGGTGCTGTTGTTCCTCACCGGCGCGATTTCGTTCGTCCTCGGTGTGCTGTGCTTCAAAGATGAGCTAAATTCGATTCTGCTGCTGGCCATCTGGATCGGCGTCGGCTGGATCGCCCAGGGCATCGCGGGCACCATCACGGCCATCGGCGACAAGGACCTCCCCGGGCGTGGCTGGCAGATCTTCAGCGGGATCATCTCGACGATCGCGGGCGTCGTGCTCATCGTCTATCCGATTAGCTCGATCGTCACTCTTACCCTCGTCGTCGGCATCTGGCTCATCGTGATAGGTGTGCTGCAAATCGGAAGCGGCATCGGCATTCGCTCGGCCACTAAATCGTCCGCATGACGGGAGCTGTCTGCCCCGGCTCGTTCGATCCGGTAACCCTCGGGCATCTGGATGTCTTCGAACGAGCCGCGGCGCAGTTCGATGAGGTCATCGTCGCGGTATTGGTCAATCCCAACAAAGCGGGCATGTTCACCATCGACGAGCGCATCGAGATGATCCGCGAGGCCGCCGCCGACCTGCCCAATCTGCGCGTCGAATCGGGGCAGGGTCTGCTGGTGGACTTCGTCAGGGAGCGCGGTTTCAATGCGATCGTCAAGGGGCTGCGCACCGGTACCGACTTCGAGTACGAGCTCCAGATGGCCCAGATGAACAAGCACATCGCGGGGGTGGACACCTTCTTTGTCGCTACCGCCCCCGCATATTCGTTCGTCTCGTCCTCGCTTGCCAAGGAGGTGGCGACGTACGGGGGAGATGTCTCGGCGTTGCTACCTCCTGCTGTTCATCAACGACTTCTCGGGAAACTGCATGGCCAGGCACAATAGAAAAGAGGCCGCGCAGAAATAGCCGACACACCGGTCAGCTAGCACGGTCACAGCAGTCACACCAGGCACACTGGTAACAGTGGAAACTCGCGTGAAGGGTGTAGCCGTGTACCGAGTATTTGAAGCGCTCGACGAACTGGGCGCCATTGTGGAAGAAGCGCGCGGCGTTCCGATGACCGCCGGATGTGTCGTGCCCCGCGGCGATGTCCTGGAACTCATTGATGACATCAAGGACGCCATTCCCGGCGAGCTCGATGACGCGCAGGATGTTCTCGACGCGCGCGATTCGCTGCTGCGTGAGGCCAAGGAGCATCACGAGACGGTGATCGGCAAGTCGAACGCCGATGCCGAGCAGATGCTCAGCCACGCCCGCAACGAGGCCGACCGGCTGCTGGCCGACGCCAAGTCGCAGGCTGATCGCATGGTTGCCGAGGCGCGCAATCACGCCGAGCAGACCGTCGGCGAGGCGCGGGAAGAGGCAGCCCGCACGATGGCCAACGCCAAGCGCGAACAGGAGAGCACTGTCGCCCGCGCCAAGGCAGAGGCGGATCGCCTGGTCGATTCCGGTAATGCCTCGTACGACAAGGCCGTGCAGGAGGGCATCAAGGAGCAGCAGCGCCTGGTGGCTCAGACCGAGGTCGTGCAGGCGGCCAACGCCGAGTCCACTCGCCTGATCGACGCGGCCCATGCCGAAGCCGACCGGTTACGTGGTGAATGCGATATCTACGTCGACAACAAACTGGCGGAGTTCGAGGACTACCTCAACGGCACGCTGCGCTCGGTGGGCCGTGGGCGTCACCAGCTGCGTACCGGCGCTGGCACGCACGACTACGTGCAGCGTTAATATTAGGTTTATGCCGGGACCTTTTGTTCTTGACGTCCTGGCCCTCGGGCTTGGGCGGCGCCCTGGGTCGATGCAGGAGATCGAGCGCACCGTTGCGAGCCCGGTACGCATCGGCAACGACCTGATCGCGATTCCCGAGGGCGCGGACGTGAATATGGATCTGCGGGTGGAGTCGGTTTCGGAGGGCGTTCTCGTCACCGGAACGATCGCCGGCGATCTCTCTGGAGAATGTGCACGCTGCCTGGGCCCTGTGACCGGCCATGCGGATGCGTACCTCACCGAACTGTTCGCGTACCCGGACAGCAAGACCGAGGCGACCACCGACGAAGAAGACATACACCGGGTCGTTGACGGCCTCGTCGACCTCGAACAAACCATCGTCGATGCCATCGTGCCCGACCTGGAGCTGACGCCGGTGTGCCGGCCCGATTGCCCAGGGCTGTGCCCCGATTGCGGAATCGCTTTGGCCACAGCCGAACCCGACCATCATCACGACAAGATTGACCCGCGGTGGGCGAAGCTCGCCAACTTCGGTGACGACCAGTGAGTCCTGCCCCAGCAGATCGATACGACGATCTGCGCGCCGCGATCGGTGTGCGGGTCGGTGACGATCTACTCACTCTGGCGCTCACGCACCGAAGCTATGCCTACGAGAACGGTGGCCTGCCCACCAACGAAAGGCTGGAGTTCCTCGGGGATGCCGTTCTTGGACTGACGATTACCGAGACGCTCTACCACAGCCACCCGGACCGCCCGGAGGGCGATTTGGCGAAGCTGCGTGCCAGCATCGTCAACACCCAGGCGCTCGCCGGAGTGGCGCGTGGCCTGACCGACGACGGCCTGGGCGCGCATTTGTTTCTCGGTAAGGGTGAGGAGAACACCGGCGGCCGCGACAAGTCCAGCATTCTTGCCGACGGCATGGAGTCGATTCTCGGTGCGGTCTACGTGGAGTACGGGTTGGAGATCGCCCGCAAGGTCGTCCTGCAGTTATTCGGCCAGCTCCTGGAGGCCGCGCCCAAGCTTGGTGCCGGCCTGGACTGGAAGACCAGTCTTCAGGAACTGACCGCGGAAAAGGGTTGGGGCGCACCGTCGTACGTGGTCACCTCGACCGGACCCGATCATGACAAGGAATTCACCGCGACCGTGATGGTCAACGAGACTGCGCACGGTGTGGGTGTCGGCCGGTCTAAGAAGGAGGCCGAACAACGGGCGGCCTCGGAGGCGTGGAACGGCATCAATAGCGATGAGCCTCTCGGGGGAAGAGCCGAGGGCGCGGAGAGTGCCTGAGCTTCCCGAGGTGGAGGTGGTCCGCCGCGGGCTGCACCATCACCTTGTCGGCAAGACCATCGCAGCGGCGTCTGTGCACCACGATCGGGCCGTGCGCAGGCAGCCTGGTGGCGCCGTCGAATTGACGGGACTGCTAGCCGGACAGCAGATCAGCGGTACCGGTCGCCGGGGCAAGTATCTGTGGCTCACGCTGGGCGAGGGACAGGCGCTGGTAGTCCATTTGGGGATGAGCGGCCAAATGCTCATCGGACCCATCTCCAGGCCACAGCATTTGCGCATCGCCGCGACGCTCGATGACGGATCGGTGCTGAGCTTCGTCGATCAGCGCACCTTCGGCGGCTGGATGGTGACTGATGTCGTCACCGTCGACGGGAACGAACTCCCTGAGCCGGTCGCGCATATCGCGCGCGACCCGCTCGATGAACGGTTCGACGTATCGGCTGTGGTAACCCGGCTACGCGGTAAGCACACCGAGATCAAGCGTGCGCTGCTGGATCAGACGGTGGTGTCCGGTGTCGGGAACATCTACGCCGACGAGGCACTCTGGCAGGCGCGCGTACATGGCCGCCGCCTCACCGACGGCATGACCCGCGCCAAGCTCACCGAGGTGCTCGATAGCGCGGCGGGCGTCATGCGTTTGGCGCTCGCGCAGGGAGGCACGTCGTTCGACGATCTGTACGTGAATGTGAACGGTGAATCCGGCTACTTTGAGCGCTCTTTGGAGGCGTACGGACGCGAAGGTGAGCCGTGCCGCCGCTGCGGTCGAGCCATGCGCCGGGAGGCTTTCATGAACCGGTCGTCGTTCTTCTGCCCGAGTTGTCAACGGCTGGTTGAAGCCCGTAAATAGCGCGTCAAGAGCCCCGACGGGCCCGTCAGGGACGCGTAAAGAACGCAGGTAGTGCAGCTAGCGGGGATCATGATTCCTGCGTGGTTGATTTCTGGTACCTGGTCCTGACCGTGGTGGGCTTCGCCTTGTGCGTGGCCGTCGTACGTGGATTGCAGGCGCATTCGTGACCGTCGATGTCATCACCAACATTGTGCTGATTGTCCTGTCGGCCGCGCTCGTCGTGTATCTGGTGGTCGCACTGCTCGACCCGGAAAGGTTCTAACGGTGAATTCCGCTCTGGCGGCCGGTCTTCAGATCGGCTTCGTCATCTTGGTGCTCGCCATCGCTTATGTCCCGCTGGGGGACTACATGGCGCGCGTCTTCACAGGTCCTCATTCCCTTCGCGCAAGCGGATCATCGACCGTCAAGCACTCCTTCGTCGAGCGTCTCATCTACCGCACGGGACGGGTTGATCCGGATACCGAGCAGACCTGGGTGGGCTACACCCTGTCACTGCTGGGCTTCTCGTTCGCGAGCGTGATCTTCCTCTATCTGCTGCAACGCATCCAGGGAGTCTTGCCCCTCTCGGGTGACCTGGGCGCGGTGAGCCCAGCGGTGGCCTTCAATACGGCCGTTTCGTTCGTCACGAACACCAACTGGCAGTCGTACACACCCGAGACCACCATGACCAACCTGACGCAGATGGTCGGGCTCGCAGTGCAGAACTTCGTCTCTGCCGCGGTGGGGCTCGCGGTCGCGGTCGCACTGATCCGCGGCATCGTGCGGACGTCGGCCGGGGGAGAGCTCGGTAATTTCTGGGTCGATCTGGTGCGGGCGAGCTTGCGGATCCTGCTGCCGATTTCGTTCATCGTCGCACTGATCTTGTTGTCGCAGGGCGCCATTCAGTCTCTGCACTCACATTTTACCGCCACCGGTCTGGACGGTACCGCACAGCACATCGCCCTGGCTCCGGTCGCCTCGCAGGAGGCCATCAAGGAGGTCGGCACCAATGGCGGTGGCATTCTGGCAGCCAACTCCGCACACCCCTTCGAGAACCCGACACCGCTGAGCAATATTGTCGAGATCCTCGCCATCCTTATTATCCCGGTCTGCCTGACCCGCACCTACTCGACGATGGTGGGTGACAGGCGCCAGGGTCTGACCGTCCTGTCGGTGATGGCCACCCTCTACGGCGGCATGCTGGCCGTCGTCACCTGGGCGGAGTCCAGCCCGCGTGGTATCGCGGCGCAGGCGGCCGGCGCCATGATGGAGGGCAAGGAAGTCAGGTTCGGCATCCCTGCGAGCACGCTGTTTGCGGTCAGCACTACCGGAACCTCTACGGGCGCAGTGGATTCTGCTCACGACAGCTTTACCGCTGCTGGCGGTGGCGCGCTCATCCTGAACATGCTGTTCGGCGAGATCGCGCCCGGTGGTGTCGGAACCGGTCTGTACGGCATCCTGGTGCTGGCCATCATCGCGGTGTTCGTCGGTGGCCTGTTGGTAGGCCGCACACCGGAATTCCTCGGCAAGAAGATCGGCCGGCGCCAGATCACTATGGCCGCACTGTCCGTGCTCGTCATGCCGGCGCTCGTGCTGATCGGCGCGGGTATTTCGGTGGCCCTGTCGACAACGCCCGGATATCAAGGCAACAGTGGTGATCCGGGCACCCCACAGTCTATTCACGGCTTCTCCGAGGTGTTGTACGCCTACGCCTCGGCCGCCAACAACAACGGCAGCGCCTTCGGTGGCCTCACGGTGACCAGCCACTGGTTCCAGGCCTCGCTCGGTGTGGCGATGTTGTTGGGCCGCTTCCTGCCCATCATCTTCACGCTGGCGCTTGCTGGATCGCTTGCCACTCAGCAGAGGACGCCGGAATCGGCCGGAACCCTGCACACCCACGGCCCCATGTTCGCCGGATTGCACACCGGCACAGTCCTCTTGGTGGCCGCACTCACCTTCTTCCCGGCGCTGGCGCTGGGACCGATCGCCGAGGCAGTCCTGTGAGCAAGACCGTAGTCAGTACCGGAGTCTTCGACCCCACTCAGTTAGTCAAGGCGCTACCGCTTGCCGTGCGCAAGCTCGATCCCCGGCACATGGCCCGCAATCCGGTGATGTTCGTGGTGACCGTCGGGTCGGTGGCCACCACCGTGCTCGCGGTGCTGCATCCGTCGATCTTCGCGTGGGCCATCACCGCCTGGCTGTGGTTCACTGTGGTGTTCGCGAACCTAGCCGAGGCTGTCGCCGAGGGGCGTGGGAAGGCGCAGGCGGCGAGTCTGCGAGAGGTAAAGCGCGACACCGTAGCCCGCAGGTTGGTGGGAGACGGCAACGGTAACGAGATCGAGGAAGAGGTGCCCGGCAGCTCGCTGCGACCAGGGGACCGGGTTGTGGTCGAGGCGGGACAGGTCATCCCCGGTGACGGCGACGTGGTGGAAGGCATCGCCACCGTCGACGAGTCGGCCATCACCGGTGAATCAGCACCCGTGGTGCGGGAATCGGGTGGCGACCGGTGTGCCGTCACTGGCGGCACCACCGTGCTGTCGGACCGGATCATCGTGCAGATCACCGCGGCGCCGGGTGAGTCCTTCGTCGACCGGATGATCGCGCTCGTCGAGGGTGCCTCGCGCCAGAAAACTCCGAACGAGATCGCGCTCAACATCCTGCTGGCCTCGCTCACCATCATCTTCCTGTTGGCAGTCGTCGCATTGGGTCCGATGGGCAACTATGGTGGGGAACAACAGGATCCGATCAAGCTCATCGCATTGCTCGTCTGCCTGATCCCCACCACCATCGGCGCCCTGATGTCGGCGATCGGCATCGCGGGCATGGACCGGCTGGTGCAACACAACGTCCTGGCCAAGTCGGGGCGTGCGGTAGAAGCCGCCGGTGATATCGACGTCCTCCTGATGGACAAGACGGGCACCATCACCTTCGGTAATCGGCAGGCTACTGAATTCATTGTGGCGCCAGGCATTTCGCATGACACCCTTGCCCAGGCGGCGCGGGCGTCCAGCGTCGCCGACGAGACCCCGGAGGGTCGCAGCATTGTGGAACTGGCCGCCGGGGCGAGCGAAGCGACGGTTGAAAGAAGTGGTGAGGGTTCGATTGAGGGCGATTTCGTGGCCTTCACCGCAGCCACCAGGATGAGTGGGCTAGATACCGTCGAGGGCAGGCAGATCCGTAAGGGTGCCTCCGATGCGGTGTTCACCTGGGTCGCCAGCCTTTCCGGCGTCCAGGAAGACGACCCAGCGGTGGTCGCGGTCCGAAAGTCCGCTGACCACGTGGCCGGTCAGGGCGGCACGCCGCTGGTGGTCGCCGACCATGACAGCACGGGCACCCGCCTGCTGGGAGTGATTCGGCTCTCTGATGTGGTGAAGCCCGGTATGGCCGAACGGTTCGCTCAGATGCGAGCCATGGGTATCCGCACCATCATGGTGACCGGCGACAACCCCTTGACCGCCAAGCAGATCGCCGCCGAGGCCGGTGTCGACGACTTCGTCGCCGAGGCCACTCCGGAGGACAAGCTGGAGCTGCTGCGTAAGGAACAGAAGGCCGGGCGCCTGGTCGCGATGACCGGTGACGGTACCAATGACGCTCCGGCGCTGGCACAAGCGGATGTGGGCGTGGCCATGAACACCGGCACGTCGGCGGCCAAGGAAGCCGGGAACATGGTGGACCTGGATTCCGACCCCACCAAGCTCATCGACGTGGTGGCCATCGGCAAGCAGCTGCTGATCACCCGGGGCGCGTTGACCACCTTCTCGCTGGCCAACGACCTCGCGAAGTACTTCGCGATCCTGCCCGCGCTGTTCAGTGGCATCTACCCGCAACTGAATTCACTCAACATCATGCGACTGGCTACTCCGCAATCGGCGATTCTCTCGGCGGTCATCTTCAATGCTCTCGTGATCATCGCGTTGGTTCCTTTGGCGCTCAAGGGCGTCCGCTATCGACCGGTGGGCGCCGGGGAGCTGCTGCGGCGAAACCTGTTGATTTACGGCCTCGGTGGCGTGATCGTTCCCTTTGTGGGGATCTGGCTGATCGATCTGGTCGTGCGTTTCTTACCGGGAATTGGGTGATCTAGTGAACAAGGTTGTGATCGCGTGGCTGCGCCAGAGCGTGGCCGGCCTGGTGGTGCTGCTGGGCCTGACTGTGGTCCTCGGTATCGCCTACCCGGCCACGGTATGGGTGTTCGGGCGCATCGACTCGGCGGCCGCCGAGGGCTCGCCACTGAAGGACCGTAACGGCTGTGTCGTGGGATCTTCGCTCATCGGAGTGGATCCGCAAGCGACAACGGGCGCTACTGACCCCTATTTTCATACTCGCACCAGCGGCGATCCCGCTGCGGGGCTGCCCTCGAACCAGGGGCCCAACAGCGAGAAGCTGAAGACAGATATCGAGGGGCGTCGCGCGGCCATCGCGTCACGCGAGAGCGTCGATCCCGCACGGATTCCCGCCGACGCGGTCACCGGCTCGGGTTCGAGTCTGGACCCCGATATCACCCCGGAGTACGCCACGCTGCAGATACCGCGGGTCGCGGCGGCGACCGGGCTGAGTCAGGCCCGGGTGAAAGAGCTCGTGGATGCGCACACGTCGTCACGGCAATGGGGCATTCTGGGAGGGCCGCGGGTCAACGTGCCCACGCTGAACGTGGCATTGGGCCTCACCGGCCCGCCCTGCCGATGAAGGAGAGACATTGCCGCGCGGGACACTGCGGATCTATCTCGGGGCCGCGCCAGGAGTAGGCAAGACCTACGCCATGCTCAACGAGGCACACCGCCGGGCTAGCCGCGGCACCGATGTGGTCGCTGCGATCGTGGAGACCCACGGCCGCAGCAAGACTGCACAATTGCTCGATGGTTTGGAGCTCATCCCGCCCAAGGAGATGATGTACCGCGGAACCGCCATGTACGAGCTGGACGTGGACGCGGTGATCGAGCGCCAGCCGGCCCTGGTGCTCATCGACGAGATGGCGCACACCAATGTGCCGGGCAGCCGGAATCCCAAGCGCTGGCAGGATATCGATGAGATTCTCGATGCCGGGATCGATGTGCTCACCACGATCAACGTGCAACACCTGGAGAGTCTGAACGATGTCGTTGAGCAGATCACCGGGATTGCGCAGCGCGAGACCGTGCCTGATGCGGTGGTGCGCCGTGCCGAGCAGGTGGAGCTTGTTGACATCACGCCGGAGGCGTTGCGGCGCAGAATGGTTCATGGCAACGTCTACGCGCCGGAGAAGGTCGGTTCGGCACTGAGCAACTACTTTCGTACTGGTAACCTCACGGCCTTGCGTGAACTCGCGCTGCTGTGGCTCGCCGACCAGGTGGATGCCGCACTCGCCAAATACCGCTCGGACAACAGAATCACCAAGACTTGGGAGGCTCGCGAGCGTGTGGTGGTCGCGGTTACCGGTGGTCCTGAGTCCGAGACCCTGGTACGCCGGGCAAGCCGCATTGCCGCCAAGTCGAGTGCCGAACTGCTGGTTGTCCACGTAGTGCGCGGTGACGGCCTGGTGGGCGCCTCGACAGCCGTCATGGGCAAGGTGCGTCGGCTGGCCAACGACATTGGCGCCTCGGTGCAAACTGTCACCGGGGACGATGTGCCGCAGACGCTGCTGGACTTCGCCCGCGGCGTCAATGCCACCCAGTTGGTTATGGGCACCTCTCGGCGTTCACGATGGGCTCGCATCTTCGACGAAGGCGTGGCCGCGGCCGTCATTCGCGATTCCGGGGCCATCGACGTGCACATGGTGACGCACGGACAGACCCGGTCGGCTCCGCTGCGCAACTGGTCGGTACCGGCCGAGGGGCGAAAGCGGCTCGTCATCAACTGGCTCGCGGCGATCCTGGTGCCCGCGGCCACCGCATTGTTCATTCACTTCTTCGATGCCGCTCTCGGGTTGGGCAGCAAGAGTGCACTGTTTCTCATTGCGGTACTGGGTGTTTCATTACTTGGTGGTGTATCGACCGCGTTGATATCCGCGATTATCTCCGGTCTGCTGCTCAACTATCTGTTCGTCTCACCCCGATACAGCTTCACCATCGGTGAGACCGATAACGCACTGACCATCTTGATGATCATGGTGACCGCCGTCGCCGTCGCGGCCTTGGTCGACGCGGCTGCCACCCGAGCACGGCAGGCCCGGCGGGCCGCCCGTGAAGCGGAACTACTGGCGCTCTTCGCCGGTGGAGTCCTGGTGAACTCGGACCTCTCGGCCCTGCTGGAAAGGGTGCGCACCACCTACAACCAGACGGCGGTGAGTCTGCTGTGCGCGGAGGGGCCGGCTGTGGCGAGCGTGGGGGAGCAGCCGCCCACGCGGGAATCGGAGGCCGACTCAGTGTTCCGCGTCGACGATGGTGCGTACGCATTGGCGCTCAACGGGCCCCCGGTGCCGTCCACTGACGCGCGGGTGCTGCAGGTGGTCGCCGGAACGGCGGTGGGTCTGGTTCGTTCGGCACGCCTGGCCGAGGAGGCGTCGCAGGCCACGGCCCTCGCCGAGGCCGATCGGCTGCGCCGGGCGCTGTTGTCGGCGGTGAGCCATGACCTGCGTACACCGCTCGCCGCGGTCAAGGCCGCTGTGTCGAGCCTGCGCAGTCCAGATATCGAGTTCTCACCCGAGGACACCGCCGAACTGCTTGCCACCGTGGAGGAGTCGACCGATCAACTCACCGCTCTGGTGGGCAACCTGCTGGACTCGTCGCGGCTGGCGGCGGGGGTCGTCAAACCCCGTGCGGTGCCGGTGTACGTTGAGGAAATCGCGCACCGGGCCCTGTTGGGTACCACCGAGAACGACCGCAAGCGGGTGCACCTGGACTTGAACGGTGCGGTGGTTCGGGCAGATCCGGGCCTGCTGGAACGCGTTTTGGCCAACCTTGTCGACAATGCGCTGCGATACTCACAAGCAGACGTGCGGGTCAACTACGAGGAGGTGGAGGGCCGCACACTGGTGATCGTCGCCGACCACGGGAAGGGCCTGGAAGCGTCAAAACGCGGTGCGGCCTTCGATGCCTTCCAACGTCTCGGCGATCGCGATAACACAGTCGGTGTGGGGCTTGGTCTTTCGGTCGTGAGGGGTTTCGTGGAAGCAATGGAGGGCACGGTGAACGCGACCGACACGGCCGGCGGCGGTCTGACCATGATCGTCGATCTACCCAGTGCTGGTTCCTCCCCTGTCGGGGGGATCCGGTGACGCGGGTGCTGGTGGTCGACGACGAGCCGCAGATTCTGCGCGCGCTGCGGATCAACTTGTCGGCGCGCGGTTACGAGGTGGTGACCGCTTCGTCAGGGGCGGGCGCCCTGCGCGCGGCCGCCGAGACCCAGCCCGAGGTGGTAATTTTAGACCTCGGGTTGCCCGATATGGATGGCACCGAGGTGCTGGCCGGGCTGCGCGGATGGACCGAGGTTCCGGTGATCGTGCTCTCGGCGCGCACGGATTCGGCGGACAAGGTCGAAGCACTCGATGCGGGTGCCGACGATTACGTGACCAAACCCTTTGGCATGGATGAGTTCCTGGCCCGGCTGCGGGCCGCGGTGCGGCGTGGCACTCCGGACAGCGCCGAACCGGTGGTCCATACTGAGACCTTCGACGTAGACCTCTCCTTGCACAAGGTGATTCGCGACGGCAGGGAAGTGCATCTGACGCCTACCGAATGGTCGATGCTGGCAGTGCTGGTGCGTAACCGCGGAAAACTTGTCGGGCAAAAGGAACTGCTCCATGAGGTCTGGGGCCCGGCGTACAGCTCCGAAACTCACTATCTACGTGTGTATCTGGCGCAGCTACGACGCAAGCTGGAGATCGATCCGGCTCATCCGAAACACCTGCTCACCGAGGCGGGTATGGGATACCGCTTTCAAGAGTGATAGGTCAGAAGGGCGGGCGGCCCAGATCGATCTGTTGAACGTCGGGATCGCACCCCGGACGGTACTTGGGTACCAACTGCCCGTAGGTGGCCCGGAAATTGTCGGCGCCGACCTTCTCAACGGTTTCCGGTGAGGCCAGCAGAAGGTAGATACCCATCGGAGTGATCCGTTTGGTGAAGCAGGTGTCGACCACGGTGAAGGTCTGGCGCATCGCCGATGTCGGCACGATCTTGGGTTCACCGGGCGGGATGTACACCAGCTCCTCGATGCGAGGAGCCCAGGAACCAGACAACAACTGCGCCCGTACCTCGCTGTACGGACGCAGCAGAAGCGACTCTAGCGTCACCACGGGCTCCGCCGCAGCGGTTGGCGCCGAGAAAAATGAAGCACCGCCAATCGCCGCGGCCATCATGGCGGCGGCGATTACATAACATTGCGGGCGTGACGTCATTATGGGTAGAGCGTACGGGCAATCGCCGCTACACGGGGCACAGCTCCCGGGGTGCGCACGTGCTGATTGGGTCGGAGACCGTCGACGGGGTGTTCACCCCGGGGGAGCTCCTCAAAATCGCCCTTGCGGCCTGTAGCGGAATGTCCAGCGACCAGCCTCTCGCCCGCCGCCTCGGCGAGGACTATCAGGTGCGTATCGACGTCAGCGGCCCCGCCGATCGGGAGCAAGAGCGCTACCCGGTTCTCGACGAGAAGATGGTTATCGACCTGAGTGCGCTTACTCCCGAGGAACGCGCACGGGTGCTCACCGTCGTGGAACGCGCCGTCGACCAGGTATGCACGGTCGGACGCACCTTGAAGGCGGGAGCCGAGGTGAACTTCGCGGTGGACGACCGCTCGCACGAAGACCGATAGCAGATGTCGGACATCCGCTTGTCCGCGTGGGTGCACGGCCACGTCCAAGGGGTCGGGTTCCGTTGGTGGGTGCGATCCCGCGCCCTTGAACTCGGCCTGACCGGATATGCGGCCAACGCACGTGATGGGCGGGTGCATGTCGTCGCGCAGGGGGACAAGGCCGCGTGTGAACAGCTGCTTGCCAAGTTGAACAGCGGTGAAACGCCAGGTCGCGTAGATCTTGTGGTGGATAGCTGGCCGGAGTCCGGCGAGCCCATCTCCGGGTTTACCGAGCGTTAGCGCTAAGACCGGTATTCTGGCCCGCTGTGCACCTCAAGAGTCTGACGCTGAAGGGCTTCAAGTCCTTTGCTTCGCCGACGACTCTGCGCCTGGAGCCCGGTATTACCTGTGTGGTCGGCCCTAACGGATCGGGTAAGTCCAATGTGGTGGACGCCCTGTCCTGGGTGATGGGCGAACAGGGCGCCAAGGCCCTGCGCGGAGGCAAGATGGAAGACGTCATCTTCGCGGGTACGTCGACTCGCGCCCCGCTGGGCCGCGCCGAAGTCACGTTGACGATCGACAACTCCGACCATGCGCTGCCGATCGAGTATTCCGAGGTCTCGATCACCCGCCGGATGTTCCGGGACGGCGCGGGCGAGTACGAGATCAACGGTCAGAGCTGTCGGCTGATGGACGTCCAGGAGCTGCTGTCCGACTCGGGCATCGGCCGGGAAATGCACGTCATCGTGGGACAAGGGCGGCTCTCGCAGATCCTGGAATCTCGGCCGGAGGATCGCCGCGCCTTCATCGAAGAGGCTGCTGGTGTGCTCAAGCACCGCAAGCGTAAGGAAAAGGCGGTCCGCAAGCTCGAGTCGATGGCCGCGAATCTGGCCCGGCTCACCGACCTCACCACCGAATTGCGCCGCCAGCTCAAACCCCTTGGCCGCCAAGCGGAGGTCGCGCGTCGCGCCGCCACCGTGCAGGCCGATCTGCGAGATGCGCGACTGCGCCTGGCCGCCGATGACCTGGTTACCCGCCGGGCGGATTTCGACGGAACCAACGATGCCGAGACCGCGCTGCGCAAGCAACACGCGGAGATCACCGAGAAGCTCGACGTGGCAACCACGCTGCTGGCCGAGCATGAGACGGCACTCAACGAGCTGATGCCGCAGGCCGAACTGGCTCAGCAGACTTGGTTCCGGCTCTCGGCGCTCGCCGAACGCGTCAGCGCCACGGTCCGGATCGCCGGCGAGCGAGCCAGCCACCTCGATGAGGTGGTGGCCGCGCCGACAGGACCGGACCCGGAGGAGCTCGAGGTACAGGCGGAGCGCGTCGCCGAGCAGGAGCGACTGCTGATCGCACAGTTGGAAACGGTCACCGAGCAGCTGACCTTGGCGAAGGCTGAGCTCGCCGCCAAGGAGGCCGAGGTCGCCCAGGCGCAGCGGCAACATATGGCCGCCGTGGCCGCCGAAGCGGATCGCCGCGAGGGCCTGGCCCGGCTCACCGGCCAGGTCGACACCATGCGTACCAGACTGGAATCGATCGACGGCCAGGCGCAGCGACTCACCGAGACGATCAGGGAGGCGACTCTGCGTGGCGAGGCCGCGCAGACCGAGTTCGACGCCGTCAAGGCGCGTGTGGCCGAGCTGGATCAGGGCGAGGTCGGGCTGGACGAACACCACGAGCGTTCGGTATCGGCGTTGTCGATCGCCAATGAACGCGTCGCTGAATTGCTGTCGGCCGAGCGCCAGGCGGAACGGCAGATCGCTTCGCTCAAGGCGCGTATCGACGCACTGGCCATCGGCCTGGAGCGCAAGGACGGCTCGGCGTGGCTCTCCGAGAACCGCAGTGGTGCTGGGATTTTTGGATCGATCGCACAGCTGATTAAGGTGCGGCCCGGCTACCAGGGCGCCATCGCGACGGCGATGGGACCGGCCGCCGACGCGGTGGCCGCGGAGAATCCCGCTGCTGCGCAGGCGGCCGTGGCCGCGTTGAAAGCCTCCGATGGCGGGCGGGCGGCAATCGTGTTCGGCGAGTGGCCCGCGCACACGCATGTGCGCCCCGCGATCAGTCTGCCTGCCGGTGCGCACTGGGCGGCCGACTTGGTCGAGGCGCCCGAGCGGCTCGCCACGGCGGTGTCGGCGATGCTGGCCTCGGTGGTGGTGGTCGATGAGCTCGGCGCCGCGATCGAGGTGGTGCTGGCCAACCCGCTGCTGCGCGCCGTGACCATCGACGGTGACCGGGTGGGTGCCGGATGGGTTGCCGGCGGATCCGACAAGAAGCAGAGCACCCTGGAGATCCAGGCCGCCATCGAGGCTGCGGGAGAAGAGCTGCGGGCCACCGAGATTCAGGTGGGCGAGATCTCTGCCGCGTTGTCCGGTGCGCTCGCCGAGCAGACGGCGCGTCAGGACACCGCCGAGCAGGCCCTGGCCGCTCTCAACGAGTCCGATGCGGCCATCTCCGCGGTGTATGAGCAGTTGGGCCGCGTCGGGCAAGACGCCCGTGTCGCCGCTGACGAGGTGAGAAAACTTACCCTGCAACGCGATCAACTCGAGCTTGGCCGCGCCAAGACCATGGAGGAGCTGGCCGAGGTCGAGTCGCGGCTGCGCAATGCCGAAGAGGCGCCCAACCTTTTCGACGATGAGCCCATCGATCGCGACGACATGGCCATCGAGCTGGAAGAGGCGCGTTCGGTCGAGATCGAGGCGCGGCTAGCGGTACGCACCTCCGAAGAGCGGGTGAATTCGGTTCGCGGTAAAGCTGATTCGATGCGCCGTGCCGCGACGGCCGAGCGCGAGGCGCGAGCGCGGTCCGAACGGGCAGCCGCCGCGCGGATGCGGGCGGCCGCGGTCGCGGCCGCCGTGGCCGAGTCTGGACGGCTGGTGGCCGCGCGTCTTGAACATGTGGTGGCCGCAGCGTCCGCGCGTCGGGACCGACTCGGTGCCACCCGCGCGCAGCACACATCGGCGCTCGGCGCTGTGCGCGACCAGGCCCGCGAACTCACTGCCGCCCAGGCTCGTCTCACCGATGCGCTGCATCGCGACGAAGTCGCCAAAGCCCAAGCGGCGCTGCGTATCGAGCAGCTCTCGGAACAGGTGCTTGAACAGTTCGGTATGGCCGCCGACGACCTGATCGCCGAGTACGGCCCGCATGCCGAGTTGCCGCCCACGCAGCAGGAGATGGACGAATACGAGCAGGCTCGTGAGCGTGGGGAGCAGGTGAGTGCCCCACAGCCGATGCCGTTCGACCGGGACACCCAGGAGCGTCGCGCCAAGCGTGCCGAGAAGGATCTGCGCGAGCTGGGCAAGGTGAATCCCCTTGCCCTGGAAGAGTTCGCGGCGCTGGAGGAGCGCTACAACTTCCTATCCACGCAGCTGGAGGACGTTAAGGCCGCCCGTAAGGATCTGCTCGACGTGGTTGCCGACGTAGACGAGCGCATTCTGCAGGTGTTCACCGAGGCCTACGCGGATGTGGAGCGCGAGTTCAAGGGGGTGTTTTCCTCGCTGTTCCCCGGTGGCGAAGGCCGGTTGGTGCTCACCGACCCCAATGACATGCTCACCACCGGTATCGAGGTAGAGGCGCGCCCGCCCGGCAAGAAGGTCAAGCGCCTGTCACTGCTCTCCGGCGGCGAGAAGTCGCTGACTGCAGTTGCCATGCTGGTGGCGATTTTCCGAGCGCGGCCTTCGCCCTTCTACGTAATGGACGAGGTAGAAGCCGCCCTCGACGATGTCAATCTGCAGCGCCTGATCGGCCTGTTCGAGCAGCTGCGGGAGAAGTCGCAGCTCATCGTCATTACCCACCAGAAGCCGACCATGGAGGTCGCCGACGCGCTCTACGGTGTGAGCATGCGCGATGATGGCATCACGCAGGTTGTCTCGCAGCGTATGCGTGGGCTAGAGACCCAGCTCGCGACTCAAAACACCTAGCGCCTCAGCGCGTTTGGCGGGATCACCGAGTACCTGGATTGCCACCTGGGTGGCGCCGGCATCCCGATGCTCCTGCAGTCGGGCGGCGATCTGTTCGGGAGTGCCGTAAGCGACAAGGGAATCCACCAGTTTGTCGCTACCGGGCCTGGCCAAATCTTCTTTACTGCCCGCGAACCGCTCCAGCATAGTCAGGTAGTTGGTCAGGCCGAGATACATGTCCAGGGCCTGACGCCCGATCGCGCGGGCCTCATCGGCATCGGTGGTGAGCACCACCTTCTGCTCGGGGACGATGATCGCATCGGGTCCCAGGAGCTCACGGGCCCAGCGAGTATGCGATGGCGGGGTGAGATACGGGTGCGCGAGCGCTGAGCGCTCGGCGGCAAGCTTGAGTGACTTCTCCGCGAGCGCTGCCAGGCCCCGGCCTTCCCTGGGAACTCCCACCTCATCGAGCACGTCGAGATATTCGACCAGCCCGGAGTACGGCTTGTAGGGAACGCCACTGTCGATTTCGGGATGGCCGGCACCGATACCGACAATGAAGCGCCCGGGGTGAGCCGTCTCGATGCGCTGCCACGATCGACCGGCTTCCCGCGCGGGCGCGGACCAGATGTTGACGATCGCGGTCACGATGCGGATGCACTCAGTGGCGGCAAGGAGAGGTTCAACCCATGGCAGATCGGCCGGAGGCGAGCCGCCCAGCCATGCGGTATCGAAACCGAGGTCCTCGATGGCCCGCAAAAGATCTGCGTCCACCGTCTCGTAGTGAGTGAAGAATCCGTACGGGGTGAACTCCGGTGTGGTCACCTCACGGCGAACGCGCTCACCCGCCGCCGGTATTCCCTGAGGGCTACTTGTCGGAACCGCAGGAACAGCTGGATCCACACTGACAGTCGGTGCAGGTGCAGTTCGGGTTGTCGCAAGCCCCTGCCTTCTCGGGTGCGACGGTCTCATTGCTAGTCATGCATATATCCTACGCCCGGGGTGCTATTCCTTGGCGGTATTGCGCCACCAAATAGCCGCACCGACCGCCGCTAAGCCGAGGATGAACAACCACGGCCAGGCACCGTGCAGATACACCCAGCCAGAGATCGCGCGCTGAATCCTCCCGGCCGCGTTGATGATCGGGTCATCCGGGTTGCCATTGGCGTGGAACAACCTGACCTCGTAGCTGCCGTAATAGCCCACGTAAGCGCCGACTATAAGCAGGATGCCACCGCTGATCCGGTTCAAGTACGGCAGTGCGCGGCGCATGCCGTTCAACAGCACCGTGCTTGCCAGTGCGGTGGATACGGCCAGCGTGCCCACCACGAGGGTGATACCGGCGGCGTAGGCCAGGTAGACCATGACACCGTCGAACAAAGAGCCACTCTCGAAGGTCGTGCTGGTCACCGCGAGGAACGGGCCGATGGTGCAGGACAGTGACGCGACCGCGTATCCCACGCCATAGCCGAACATGGAACCCAGCCGGGTGGTGGGAGCGTTCGCATCGAGCACCTTGGGCATGAGCGCGATGATGTCGCGGCCCGAGAGCAGCCACAGCCCCAGAATCACCAGCCCGATTCCGAAAACGACTGTTACAAAAGGCAAATAACGCTGTACCACGGACGCGACCGACACCGTCAACAACCCGAAGACGGTAAAGACCGCGACGAACCCCGCCGCCATCACCACAGTGGCGATGACGGCGCGGCCGAGCGCCCGCGACTTCCCGATATCGGCACCAGGTCCGCGCACGACGAGTGCGAGATAGACCGGGAGCAAGGCAAAACCGCACGGGTTGAGCGCGGCGATGAGCCCGGCCGCAAAAGCCAGAGATGTCAGCTGAGTGCCTTCACCCGGTCGCTGAGCTCCTGCTCGGACATCGATGACGTCGGGTTGTTCACAAAGTCTGAGGTTCCGTTGGAGTTGATGAACAAGTACGCCGGCTGCCAGGGCACTCCGAACTGCCGCCACAGCGAACCGTCGGCATCATTGAGATTGGTGAAGTGGAGGTTGTAGCGCGAGATGAATCCCTCCATATCTCCCACGGAACCGCGGCCGGAGATGCCGACGAAAGTGACGCGGGGGTTCGCCGCCGATACCGCACTCACATGCGGTCCTTCGCCATTGCAGAACGGGCAATACGCAGCCCAGAACCACAGCACGACCGGCTTGCCTTTGAGGCTGGCCCCGTTGAAGGGTGTGCCCGAGACGGTGGTACCGGTGAAATCGAGTAGGGAATCGGCGCGCGCCGCCGGCGCCCGGACGATGCCGGCCGATATCAACAACAGTGCGACGGCGACCGCAAGGGTCCTCGTCAGTGTCCGAACCTTCTGGGCCCGAAACTTGTTACGTCCCCCGAATTGGATATTCATGCCAAGAACCTCCTGGGACGAGATGTGACTCCCGCAGTGTATGACGGGTGTCTTCGGTTTAGCGGGGGCTTGGACGGGGACGCAGTGAAATTCGACTCAGATCCGCGATCGTGTTGACGTCGGCGCAGTGCATGGCGATGCGCAGCTCGTCGAGGAAGTGTTCGAACCAGGCGATCACGGCCTGCGGCGATTGCACCGCTGGCGCCAGGAGCGGGAGCGCGACGGACACAACGCTCGCTCCCAGCGCGATCGCCTTGGCGGCATCCATGCCGGTGCGTATTCCGCCTGAGCCAATCAGGGGCAGATGCGGCAGCTCGGCATGCACCTCGACGAGGGCCTCAGCCGTCGGGATGCCCCATTCGGCGAGCTCGGGCGAGGCAATGGCGCCGAACCGAACGAACTGCTCGACCCGGGCCCAGGACGTGCCGCCGGCACCCGCGACGTCTATGGCCGCGAGTCGGCATCCGCCGAGGCGCCGCGCGGCGGCCCCGCTGATTCCGTGACCGACCTCCTTGAGCAGCACGGGGAAATCAACCGCATGGGTCAGCTCTGCGAGCCGGTACACCTGGCCAGTGAAATCGGTATCGCCGTCGGGCTGCACGGCCTCTTGCAGCGGATTGGTGTGCACCGCCAGCGCGTCCGCTCCGACCCGCCGCACCAGGTCGGTGAGCTGCGCGGCAGCGGCAATGTTGCCGAGTTGTGCGAGCCCGATGTTGCCAATGAGCAAGATGTCGGGCGCCACCTCGCGCACGGCGAAGGTGTCGGCGCTCGCGGGATCGACCAGCATCACCCGTTGAGAACCGAGCATCATGCCGATGCCCAGCTCTTGGGCGGCGGCCGCGAGGTTGCGATTGATGGTGGCCGAAAGCTTCGCGCCGCCCGTCATGGCGCCGATGAGGACCGGAGCGGCCAATCGCCTGCCCAGGAACTCGGTGGACAGGTCAACCCGGGCCAGGTTGGAGTTCGGCAACGCCATATACGGCAGGTCGAGTCGTTCCAGGCCGGTGGTTCGGGTGACGTACTGCACTGGATCGCTCAGGCAGGCGTCAATGTGGCGCTTCTTGCGTTCCTGTAACAATGCCCTGGTGCCTCTTGAAGTGTGGATCGCCATAGCGATCGTCGCCGTCGTGGTTTTTGCTGCATTGGTTTTCGGACTGGTGCGTTACCGCTCCCGTCGTATCAGCCTGACACGTTCCGACAAAAACACGGGGATCACCGAGGGCGCCACACCGGCCGACCGTTCCGGCGGGTACACCGCCGGCTCCACCATCACCTTCAGCGAGGGCGGTGCGCAAGCGACCCCCGTGCCCAGCGTGGGCGATGACGCCGAAATTCCGCGGGACGCACCCCGGCGCACTATTTCCAATGTCGAGCTACCGGAGCCGGCTCCGGTGCCCGAGCCGGAGCCGGAGCCCGTCGCGGCACCCGAACCGGAACCGGAGCCCGTCGCGGCACCCGAACCGGAGCCTGAACCGGAGCCCGTCGCAGTACTCGATGAGATCGCACCGGTGGCGGGGCGACTCGATCGGTTGCGGGGACGGCTGGCCAGCTCGCAGAACGCCGTGGGCAGGGGCCTGCTTGGGCTGCTGGGTGCCGGAGACCTCGACGAGGAATCGTGGGAGGAGGTCGAGGACACCCTGCTGATCGCCGACCTCGGCACCGCGGTCACCACCTCGATCGTGGACAGGTTGCGCAGCGAGATGGCGGCACGCAGCGTGCGCACCGAGTCGCAGGCACGGGCACTGCTGCGCGAGGTGCTCATCGACGAGCTGCGGCCAGACCTTGACCGGTCGATCAAGGCGCTGCCGCACAACGACAAGCCTTCGGTGCTGCTCATCGTCGGGGTGAACGGCACGGGTAAGACCACCACCGTCGGCAAGTTGGCCCGCGTGCTGGTCGCCGATGGACGCCGGGTCGTGCTCGGGGCCGCTGACACCTTTCGTGCCGCCGCGGCCGATCAGCTGCAGGCCTGGGGGCAGCGCGTGGGTGCCCAGGTGGTGCGCGGTGCCGAGGGCGCAGATCCCGCGTCGGTCGCGTTCGATGCCGTTGACGCTGGGATCCGGGACGGCGCGGATGTCGTGGTGGTCGACACCGCCGGGCGACTGCACACGAAGACCGGTCTCATGGATGAGCTCGGCAAGATCAAACGTGTCGTGGAGCGCCGCGCCGAGGTGGACGAGGTCCTGCTGGTTCTCGACTCCACCATCGGGCAGAACGGTTTGGCGCAGGCACGCGTGTTCGCTGACGTGGTGGACATCACCGGTGTGGTGCTCACCAAACTTGACGGAACAGCCAAGGGCGGCATCGTTTTTCATGTGCAGCGCGAACTTGGCGTACCGGTGAAGCTTGTTGGCCTCGGGGAGGGGCCAGACGATCTTGCCCCGTTCGAGCCGCCGGCCTTCGTCGACGCCCTGCTCGGGTAGGGAACAACCGGTAACAGACGCGAAACACACGCGAGCCCTCTCGGAAACATCCGCTGCGCACTCTGCATGGGCAGAGTTCAAGCTTCAAGATCCCCGAGAGGAATGCCGCTAGTGGATGGTTTCCCAACAATGGGTGTCCCGAATACTGGGGATACCGCGTGGATGCTGGCCAGCGCCGCGCTGGTGTTATTGATGACGCCCGGTCTGGCCTTCTTCTATGGCGGCATGGTCCGCGCGAAGAACGTGCTCAACATGATCATGATGAGCATCAGTGCGATGGGCCTGGTGACGGTGCTCTGGGTGCTCTACGGATACTCGCTGACGTTCGGAAACGACGTGTCGGGCCTGTTCGGTAACCCGACGCAATTCTTCGGGCTCAAGGGTTTGATCGGCGGCAATGGGGCCGAGGCGGTGGCGGCCGACCCGGCCAATGCCGTTGATGCGGTTGCTGCCGTGCACATCCCGTTGGTGGGTTCTATTCCGGCTACGGTGTTCGTGGCTTTCCAGCTCATGTTCGCGATCATCACCGTGGCCCTGATCTCCGGCGCGGTGGCCGATCGGTTGAAGTTCGGGTCCTGGCTGCTGTTCGCGGGCCTGTGGGTCACCGTCGTGTACTTCCCGGTGGCGCATTGGGTTTTCGCCTTCGATGGCGTGGCTGCCGAGAAGGGCGGTTGGATTGCCAACCAGCTCAAGGCAATCGATTTCGCCGGTGGTACCGCGGTGCATATCAACGCCGGTACGGCTGGTTTGGTGCTGGCGCTGCTGTTGGGTAAGCGCAAGGGCTGGCCCGGTACGCCGATGCGTCCGCATAACCTGCCGTTCGTGATGCTCGGCGCGGGTTTGTTGTGGTTTGGCTGGTACGGGTTTAACGCCGGTTCGGCAACCAGCTCCAATGGTTTGGCGGGCTCGACGTTTGTCACGACCACGGTGGCTACCGCCGCGGCGATGCTGGGCTGGCTGCTCACCGAGCGTGTGCGCGATGGGCATGCGACCTCGCTGGGTGCGGCCTCGGGAATTGTGGCCGGTCTGGTGGCGATCACCCCGTCGTGTTCGTCGGTGAATGTTGTTGGTGCTCTTGCTATTGGCGTCATCGCGGGTATTTTGTGTGCGCTGGCCGTCGGGCTGAAGTACAAGCTGGGATTTGATGACTCGCTCGATGTTGTCGGTGTGCACCTTGTCGGCGGTATCGTCGGCACCTTGCTCATCGGTTTGTTCGCCGCACCCGAGACCGGCGCGGCTGTGGCCGGCCTGTTCTACGGCGGCGGACTAGAGCAGCTATGGCGTCAAGCCGCTGGCGCCGGGGCGGTTCTGCTCTATTCGGCGATAGGCACCGCTATCGTTGCTGTCATCGTGAAGTACACCATTGGCCTGCGCATTAGCGACGAGGGAGAAGCGGCAGGAGCCGACGAATCCCAACACGCAGAAGGCGCATACGACTTTGTCGCACTGGGAAGTGGTTCGGTCATCGGCCGCCACAGCAGCGGCAGGGAGGAATGAGGGACATGAAGCTGGTCACCGCGATCGTCAAACCGTTCACGCTGGAAGATGTCAAAACTGGTCTGGAGCAGGCCGGCATCCTCGGCATGACGGTCAGCGAGGTGCAGGGCTACGGCCGGCAGAAGGGCCACACCGAGGTGTACCGCGGCGCCGAATACTCGGTCGACTTCGTGCCGAAGGTTCGCGTCGAGGTAGTGGTGGACGACAGCGCCGTCGACAAGGTCGTTGAGGTCATCGTGACCGCCGCACGCACCGGCAAGATCGGCGACGGCAAGGTATGGGTGAGCCCGGTTGACTCGGTGGTGCGGGTGCGCACCGGCGAGCGGGGGACCGACGCTCTGTAGGGCTTGGGCCCTCTAACCGCTTAGGACGGAAATCACATGGGCGCCGCAACGGACCTCGTGGCCGCCAGGGCGCAGCTGCTCGGTGAGAGCGGCCGGCTCAACGCCGGGGCGATTCGTGAGGCAATGACCGACCTCAATGAGCTGTGGCTGACAACTAAGGCCGCCGAGGTCGGCATCACCGACTCCAGTGGATTCGCCATCGTGGCACTCGGCGGCCTGGGTCGACGTGAGATGCTGCCGCACTCGGATCTGGATCTGGTACTCCTGCACGACGAGAACATCGCGCCGGAGACTCTCAGTGAGGTCGCCGACGGGTTGTGGTATCCGTTGTGGGACGCCAATATTCGGCTCGATCACAGTGTCCGGACAGTTGCCGACACCTTGCATGTCGCCGGGCAGGAGATGTCAGCGGCGCTGTCGCTGCTCGATGCCAGGCACATCGCCGGGGACGCGCAGCTGTCCAGTCTGATGATCGGCGGAGTGCGCCAGCAATGGCGTTCGCAGATCCGGACTCGACTCGACGAACTGATCGAGTACACGCAAGCGCGATGGCGGCGCAGCGGTGAGATCGCACACCGGGCCGAACCCGATCTCAAGTCCGGCCGCGGTGGTCTGCGTGATGTTCAGCTCTTGCGCGCGTTGGCCATTGCTCAGCTCACCGACACCGGTCTGGCGAAGTCGTTCGATGGCGCACATTCGGTCATCCTGGATGTTCGCACCGAATTGCATCGAGTCGCCGGGCGAGAGCGCGATCAGCTGCTGGCTCAATTCGCCGACGAAATCGGTGCGGCGCTGCGCGTTGGCGATCGGTTCGACCTGGCCAGGATGCTGTCCGACGCGGCCCGCACCATCAGCTACTCGGTGGATGTCGGACTGCGCGCGGCCGCCAATGCAATTCCCCGACGGGGTATTTCGGTGCTCCGACGCACGGTCCGACGTCCGATCGACGAAGGGGTGGTGGAGCATGCCGGAGAGGTGGTGCTTGCCCGTGACGCCCGCCCGGAACGTGACCCGTCGCTGATCTTGCGTGTGGCAGCGGCATCGGCGACCACCGGTCTGCCGATCTCCGCGTCCACGTTGGGTCGTCTTGCCGAGTCCGCTCCGGAGCTTCGCGCGCCCTGGCCCCGAGAGGCACTCAAGGATCTGCTGGTGCTGCTGGAGGCCGGCCGTCATGCGGTAGCCACCATCGAGGCACTGGACCGAACTGGATTGTGGGGCCGGCTTTTTCCGGAATGGGGCCCGGTGCGAGACCTGCCGCCGCGCGACATCGTGCACATCTGGACTGTGGACAGGCATCTGGTCGAGACGGTCGCGCAGGCGAGCGCGTTCACCACCAGAGTCTCTCGGCCCGATCTATTGATTCTCGGTGCGCTGGTGCACGACATCGGCAAGGGCCGCGGCGGTGATCACAGTGTCGTCGGCGCTGACCTGGCCGTGCAGATCGGCACCCGACTGGGTCTGTGGCCCTCCGACGTGGAGCTGCTGTCCAAGATCGTGCGCTATCACCTATTGCTGCCCAACACCGCGACGCGGCGTGACCTCGCCGACCCGGAAACCATTGACACCGTGGTCAACACGCTCGGCGGTGATCTCCTGCTCCTGGAGCTGCTGCAACAGCTCGCCGAGGCGGACTCGCTGGCTACCGGCCCCGGGGTGTGGGGCGATTGGAAGTCGTCGCTGATCGGGGAGTTGGTGCGCAAATGCCGGATGGTGATGCGCGGTGAACAGCTTCCCGAACCCGATCCGATTGACCCGGAACTACTTTCGTTGGCAACCGACGGGGGAGTGCAGGTACGGCTGGTGCCCGCGGGATCACCCCACATGTACACCGTGAGCATGATCGCGCCCGATCAGCGCGGGCTGCTGTCCAAGGCCGCCGGGGTGCTGTCGCTGAACTCCTTGCGCGTGTTCTCGGCTTCGGTGGCGAGCCATGCCGGGTCGGCCATCAACACCTTCGAGGTGTCGCCGCGGTTCGGTTCACCTCCAGCGGCCGGGCTGCTGCGTCAGCAGCTGATCTCGGCTCTGGACGGCGATACCGACATCATCGCGGCACTCGACGAGCGCGAACGCGAGTCCGCACAGTTCGGAAGCGGCCTCGTCGGGGATGCGACACCCGCTGTCCCCACCAATTACGCGCCCGCGCCACCGCGTATCCGCTGGTTCGAGCCCGCCGGCAACGCCGATCAACAGATCGTGGAGATCCGCACCTCCGACGCGCCGGGGCTGCTGGCGCGTATCACCGCGACCCTGGAGCGGCACGGCGTGGATATCGCGTGGGCCAGAGTCAACACGCTGGGTTCCTCGGTGGTCGACACCTTCTGTCTGAGCACCGGACCGGAGCAGGCGGTGCTGGAGGCGGCCATCGCTTCGGTGCTGCCAGCCGCCGCGCCTGAGCCGAAGAAGGCCGCCAGCTAGCACGCACAAGCGATGTGGCAGTGGGTGGCAGCGCTGAGGGTAGTGATGGCAGCAGGTCACGGGCGATCGTCAGGGCATGGCATTTCTTGAGGATCGAACGAGCGGGGCGCACCCGCCGAACCTCCACACGCGTGTGGAGCTTGTGAAGGACGCCTTCGCCACGATGGCGGCTCTGGATCTCCGACGGCTATCTGAAGTTCTTCTCGGACGGCGTCGAGCACGTGCTCGCACCCGTCCCGAAGATCAAGGGCAAGGAGAACCTCAGACCTGCCTGGGCGCGGGGTTTCCGGGAGTGCGTCTCCGGACTCACCGTGTCACCGCTCAGTGTCGTGGAACTGGGCGGCGAGGTGGATCAGTGACCGCATCGACATCGCCAAGCTCGGCCCCCTATGGGTCCGGTTCCGAATCAAAGCCACCATGAGGTTTGTCGATGACAAAGTCGTCTTCTGGCGTGACAGCATCGACTACCTGAGCCTCATAGGTTGGAGCCTGCGCGGCCTCGCCGGCACTCTCATTCCGCGACTGCGCCCGCAACCTCCAGTCACCGGGTACGCGCGGAATCGGCGGGCGAGGTCTAGCTGATCCCGATTGTCCGCCACGACGGAGGCACAAAAGGGGCAGCCAGCTAGGCTGGTCGACGTGTTTGAATCGCTGTCTGACCGGTTGACCGATGCCCTTGCTGGCCTACGGGGCAAGGGACGTCTGTCCGACGCCGATATCGATGCGACCTGCCGGACCATCCGGCTGGCGCTGCTGGAAGCCGATGTCGCGCTGCCCGTCGTGCGAACCTTCATCGGGCGCATCAAGGAACGTGCCAAGGGAGCCGAGGTTTCCGGCGCGCTGAACCCGGCGCAGCAGGTCGTCAAGATCGTCAACGATGAGCTGATCGGCATCCTCGGCGGGGAAACCCGTCAACTGGCCTTCGCCAAGACCCCGCCGACCGTTGTCATGCTCGCGGGTCTGCAGGGTGCCGGTAAGACGACCCTTGCCGGAAAGCTCGCGAAATGGCTTAAGGGGCAAGGACATACGCCGCTTCTCGTGGCCTGCGACCTGCAGCGCCCGGGCGCGGTGAACCAGCTGCAGGTGGTCGGTGAGCGCGCCGGAGTCTCCGTCTACGCACCGCATCCGGGTGCCGCGCCCGGCGGGCTGGAGGTCGGCTCACTGGTCGGCGATCCGGTCGCGGTGGCCCGCGACGGCCTCGCCCATGCGAAGGCTCAGCACTTCGACGTGGTGCTCGTCGACACCGCAGGCCGTCTCGGTATCGATGCCGAACTGATGGACCAGGCGGCCCGCATCCGTGACGCCGTCGACCCCGACGAGGTGCTCTTCGTCCTCGACGCCATGATCGGTCAGGACGCGGTGAGCACCGCCGAGGCCTTCCGCGCGGGTGTCGGATTCACCGGTGTGGTCCTGACCAAGCTCGACGGCGATGCCCGCGGTGGTGCCGCGCTTTCGGTGCGTGAGATTACCGGCACCCCGATCTTGTTCGCGTCGACCGGCGAAAAGCTTGAGGACTTCGACGTCTTCCACCCCGACCGGATGGCAAGCCGCATCCTGGGCATGGGCGATCTGCTGTCCCTCATTGAGCAGGCCGAACAGCATTTCGATGCCGAACAGTCCCTGGCCGCCGCCGAGAAGATCACCTCGGGAGAGCTGACGCTCGAGGACTTCCTGGAGCAGATGCTCGCGATCCGCAAGATGGGACCCATCGGCAATCTGTTGGGCATGCTGCCCGGCGCCGGTCAGATGAAGGATGCGCTGGCTGCCGTCGACGACAAGCAGCTGGACAGGGTGCAGGCCATCATCCGCGGGATGACACCCGCCGAACGAACCGACCCGAAGATCATCAACGCCTCGCGGCGACTGCGCATCGCCAACGGTTCCGGGGTCGCGGTCTCGGAGGTCAATCAGCTTGTGGACCGTTTCTTCGAGGCGCGCAAGATGATGTCGTCGATGGCGGGCCGGATGGGTATGGGCGCCATCAACCGCAAGAGCAACCGCAAGGGCGGCAAGAACACCAAAAAGGGCAAGAAGGGCTCACGGGGTCCCACACAGCCGAAGATCCGGGGCGGATTCCCGGGGATGCCTCCCGGCATGCCGGCCGGATTCCCCGACCTCTCCGGGATGCCGGAGGGGCTCGGCGAGCTGCCTCCCGGTCTGGCCGATATCGACATCTCGAAGCTGAAATTCCCCAAGAACTGAGCCGATGCGCGGGCATCTGCGGGGCCGAACTCTTCCGTTCGAAGAGCCGATCGATCTGTGGGTGCATGACGGCGTCATAAGCCGCGAACCGATCGCGGGCGCCGACACCCTCTTCGACGGCGGGTGGCTGCTACCCGGTCTTGTCGACGCGCACTGTCACGTCGGTGTCGGGCCGCACGGTCCGACGTCGCTGGAAGAGGCGGTCGCGCAGGCCGAAGCTGAGCGTGACGTCGGCGCACTGCTGTTGCGTGACGCCGGGTCCCCGGTGGACACCCGCGGTTTCGACGAGCGAGAAGACCTGCCGCGCATCATTCGCGCGGGAAGACACCTGGCCAAGCCCAAGCGCTACATCCCCGGATTGCCCATCGATATCGAGGACGAATCGCAGCTTCCGGAAGCCGTGGCACTGCAAGCGCGTTGGGGTGACGGCTGGGTGAAGTTGGTGGGGGACTGGATCGATCGCTCCGTCGGCGACCTGGCACCACTGTGGTCGGACCAGATTCTCGAACAGGCCATTGACGCCGCGCATGCCCACGGTGCACGGGTCACCGCGCACGTCTTCGGCGAGGACGCGCTACCGGGCTTGATTCGTGCCGGGATCGACTGCATCGAGCACGGCACCGGCCTCACCGATGAGACCATCGCCTTGATGGTCGAGCACGGCACCGCGCTCGTTCCGACCGTCATCAACATCGAGAACTTCCCGGGAATCGCCGACTCCGCGGCGAAGTACCCGGTCTACGCCCAACACATGCGCGACCTGTACGAGGGGCTGCACACAACCTTCGGGAACGCGTATGACGCCGGAGTGCCGATCTACGCGGGCACCGATGCCGGCGGCGGAATTGCACACGGACGCATCTCCGATGAGGTCGCCGCGCTCTCACGCATTGGCATGGACTCCACCGATGCGCTGGGTGCGGCTTCGTGGCGGGCACGGGAATGGCTGGGGCGGCCGGGACTCGAGCACGGCGCACCCGCCGATGTCGTCGGATATCACGAAGACCCGCGCACCGGTCCGCATGTGCTGTCGCGGCCGGACCTCGTCGTGCTGCGCGGACAGATTCGCTAGAGTTCGGCCATGCGAACCGTGGGGGTTTTGGTGACCATGTTGGTTCTATCGGTTGCGATTCCGGCAACTGCTCACGCCGACACCCTCTGCGGGGACTTCAACACGATGGATGACGCCGGAAAGTTGGCGGCGGTTCAGGAGGCGGCAGCGGGCGGTAACGCGGTGGCCCAGATCTCACCCAAGGACGCCGTAGCACTGGCGAATGCCATGTGCCGGGTGCGCGTGAGCGAGACAGTGCTTCAGGTGCTCAATTCCAAGGCTTAAAGCGAACCGACGGTGACCTGGCCGTCGTTGGCGAAGCCCCAGTCAAACAGGCTGGCGGCCTGATCCCAGTAGGTCGGGCCGCCCTCGTGCACTAGGCCGTACATCATCACCACGACGAGCCGCTTGCCATCGCGCTCGGCGGCCACCACGTAGGTCTTGCGGGCGATATCGGTGAAGCCCGTCTTACCGCCGATCACTCCCGGATAGCGATACATCAGCTCGTTCTGGTTGTGCAGGACACGACCAGGAAAGTCCGCGGCCGGCTGGCGCGTGATCTCCGCGAACACCGGATTTGCCAGTGCCGCACGGAAAATCACGGCCAGATCGTGCGGGGTGGTACGCATGTCCATGCCCGGCGCATCAAGCCCCGAGGGGGAGGCGGTGTGCGTCCCGGTCGCACCGAGCGCCGCTGCCTTCGCATTCATCTTCTCGACGGCCGCCTCGCGGCCACCCAGCATGTGGGCGAGCGTGTTGGCGGCATCGTTACCGGATTCCAGCAGCGCGCCTGCGAGCAGATCGCGGGTGGTGTAGACCTGTCCCGCCTTGATGCCGACGCAGTTGCATTCGGCGTGGGAATCGGCGGCATCCGCGACCAAGGTGGCGTCCAAAGGCAGCTCGTCGAGTGCCACCAGGGCCAGGAGGACCTTGATGGTGCTCGCGGGTGCATGCGTCGCGTACGGATCGCGGGCGGCGAGGATCTGGCCGGAGTCCAGATCTGCGACCAACCACGCCTGCGCCGGACCCTCAGGCGGCGGCGCAGCCGTATCCGCGTGGGCCAGGCCGGGAGCCGTGAGGACGAGAAACAGGGTGCTGAACAGCGCGAATGCGCGGTAGCCAAGGGATGGCGGCAAGGAAGACATCGGCTCCGACACTAGCGCGGCGAGTATGGGGAACATAACCGGACTGCGGTCCGTTTATGCTGTCATGACGAACGAAGTGCAGTTGGGTTTGGACACCTTCGCCGACGTCCCCGCGGGGATGACCAATCCGGAAGCGATCCGCGCCGTGGTGGAGGAAGGGGTGCGTGCCGACGAGGTTGGCGTCGGCATCTTTGCCATCGGGGAGCATCACCGCACTGAATTCGTGGGGGAGTCCCCGGAGATGATGTTGGCCGCGATTGCCGCCCGCACCGAGCGGATCACCCTGGCGACCGCTGTCACGGTGCTCAGCACCGATGACCCGGTGCGGGTGTATCAGCGGTTCGCGACCCTCGACGGCATCTCGAATGGTCGTGCCGAGGTCGTGCTCGGTCGGGGCTCGTTCACGGATTCCTTTCCGCTGTTCGGATACGACCTGGCCGACTACGACGAACTCTTCGAGGAGAAGTTCGATCTCTTGGCCAAGCTGCTGCCGGGTGATCCGGTGACCTGGTCGGGCAAGCTGCGTTCGTCATTGGACGGCGTGGATGTGTTCCCGAAAACCGCCGATGGTCTGCGGGCGTGGGTGGGCGTGGGTGGGTCGCCGGAGTCGGTGGTTCGCAGCGTGCGGTATCGCATACCGATGATCCTGGCGATCATCGGCGGCGACCCGATGCGATTCGAGCCTTACGTGGACCTCTACCGTCGTGCGCAGGACCAGCTCGGGGTCACCGAGCCGATGCCATTAGGCATTCACAGTCCCGGGCATATCGCCGAATCCGATGAGGAGGCGATCGCGCAGTACTGGCCGGGGTTCCGGGAATTGCGCACCACCATCGGGCGTGAGCGTGGCTGGCAGCCCCCGCGGTACGAGGAGTATCTGGCCGAGGTGAAGTCCGGCTCGCTGTATGTGGGCTCGCCCGACACCGTGGCGGCCAAGATGGCCAAGACCATTCGCGGTCTCGGTGCCGACCGGTTCAGCCTGGTGTATCAGGCCTCGCAGCCAGGGCTGGGTATGCAGAACGTCGAGTTGTACGGCACCGAGGTCATCCCGCGGGTTCGGGAGCTGCTGGCCCGCGACCAGGTTGGCGCCGCCTAAGCGAAGTTGTAGGTAGCCAAGTCCTTTGCCGCCACCCGTCCGGCGGCAGCGGACACGGTGACCTCGATATGGGAAAGCCGTTTACCGCGGCGGATCACCTGGTCCACCGCGGTGAGGTCGGCGGCGGCGACGTAATTGACGGTTAACGAAGCCGTTGAGCCACCGAACTTTTCGGACACTACGTCGTCAGCCCGCGCCGCCGCCATGGCCGCGGTGTCGGCGAGGGTCGCGATTGCGCCGCCGTGCACGGTGAGGCCCATGGTTGCCAGCTGGGGGGGTGAACGGCATGTTCAGCACCGCCCGATCGTTGCCGATTTCGGTCAGGGCAATGCCGAGATGCTGACACAGCGGAGAGTTCGGGACGAATTGCGTGATGATTTCGGTCCGAGTCGGCATGCTCACAAGCTATGACATCCGCTTGGACCCTCGACGAAGTTTCCGACCGCCTGCAGATCCAGCAGCTCCTGGTGGACTACGCGACCGCCATCGACACCCGCCAGTTCGACGATCTGGACGAGGTGTTCACGAATGACGCGTACATCGATTACCGCGCGATGGGTGGCGTCGATGGCGAGTATCCGGACGTCAAGGCGTGGCTGGCGCAGGTGCTGCCGGCGTTCCCGATGTATGCACACATGCTGGGAAACATCTCGATCCGTTTCGACTCCGAGGGCGGCGCGGAGCGCTCCTCCGCGATCGTGCGCAGTTTGTGTTTCAACCCGATGGTTCCGGGCGGGGACACCGAACAGGTGCTTTTTCTTGGACTTTGGTACGACGACACGGCGGTGCGGACCCGCCACGGCTGGCGGCTGACGCGGCGCGTCGAGACGAAGTGCTTCAACAGGCTGGTCTAGGCCTGCCTGTGTGATTTGGGCTGGTAGGCCATGCTCTGGCACAATGACAAACCGTCCGTTGCACGGCAGTGTTGATGCTCTTCGCGTAAGCGCTCATCACCAGCCGGCGGCGGTCAGACCCACGCGAGGCAAAACCGGATCGTGCATGTCCGCACGTGTCGCCGAATTGCCGCGTGATACCTCAAGGAGAAGTTGTAGTCATGGCTGTCAAGATCAAGCTCACCCGCCTCGGGAAGATCCGCAACCCGCAGTACCGCATTCAGGTCGCCGATGCGCGTACCCGCCGCGAAGGTCGCGCCATCGAGGTAATCGGCCGGTACCACCCGAAGGAAGAGCCCAGCCTCATCGAGATCGACTCGGAGCGCGCGCAGCACTGGCTGTCCGTCGGCGCGCAACCGACCGATCCGGTGTTGGCCCTGCTGAAGATCACCGGTGACTGGCAGAAGTTCAAGGGCCTCCCCGGCGCCGAGGGCACCCTGAAGGTCAAGGAGCCCAAGCCCAGCAAGCTGGAGCTGTTCAACGCCGCCCTGGCCGAGGCCGACGGCGCCCCCACGGGTGAGGCCATCCAGCAGAAAAAAAAGAAGGCCCCGAAGAAGGCCGAGCAGGACGAGTCTGCCGCGGAAGCCGCCGAGGCTCCTGCTGAATCTGCTGACGCCGCAAGCGAATAGGACCTCGGATGAGTTCTGTCGTGGTCGACGCCGTCGAGCATCTGGTACGAGGAATCGTCGACAACCCCGACGATGTCCGCGTTGACCTGGTGACGAATCGTCGCGGCCGCACCGTTGAGGTTCACGTCCACCCCGACGATCTCGGAAAGGTGATCGGTCGGGGCGGGCGTACCGCCACCGCGCTGCGCACCTTGGTCGCGGGTGTGGGTGGCCGCGGCATCCGGGTCGACGTGGTGGATACAGACCGGTAGCTCCGATGGAGCTTGTGGTCGGGCGTATCGCCAAGGCGCACGGCGTCACCGGCGAATTGGCGGTAGAGATCCGCACCGACGATCCGGACGAACGTTTCGCTGCCGGTTCGGTGCTGAATGGTCGGCTGCCCCGTGGTGGCGGCAGTCGTGAGTTCGTCATCGAATCGGTGCGTGAGCACAGCGGACGGCTGCTGATCAGATTTACCGGGATATCCGATCGTGACGCGGCAGATGCGTTGCGTGGCACCCTTTTCACGGTTGAGGCCGGCGAGCTTCCTCCCCTTCAAGACCCCGACGAGTTCTACGACCATCAGCTTGAGGGGCTTACGGTGCGGACTCAGGACGGTATCGCCATCGGGACCGTTTCCGAGGTATTGCACACCCCGGGTGGTGAGCTCCTTTCGGTGAAGCCCCCGAGCAGTGACAGGCAGGCCGAGATTCTCGTGCCGTTTGTCTCTGCCATCGTCACATCGATCTCCCTGGCGGACAAGGTGATCGAGATCGATCCGCCAGAAGGCCTGTTGGACCTGTCGTGAGATCCCTGGCATGAAGATAGACGTCATCACGATCTTCCCGGACTATCTGCAGCCAGTACGGCAGTCCTTGCCGGGCAAGGCCATTGACGCGGGGCTGGTTGACGTCGCCGTGCACGACCTGCGGCGCTGGACACACGACGTACACAAGTCGGTCGATGATTCGCCCTACGGCGGCGGGCCCGGCATGGTGATGAAGCCGACGGTCTGGGGTGATGCCCTGGATGAGATCTGCACACCGGAAACGCTTTTGGTGGTGCCGACGCCCGCCGGGTATCCCTTCACGCAGGAGACCGCCCGTCACTGGTCCACCGAAGACCATCTGGTGATCGCGTGTGGACGCTATGAGGGAATCGATCAGCGGGTTGCCGACGACGCCGCGACCCGGATGCGGGTGCGCGAGGTGTCGATCGGTGATTACGTGCTCAATGGCGGGGAGTCCGCAGCACTGGTGATCATCGAGGCGGTGCTGCGGCTGGTTCCCGGTGTACTGGGCAATGCGCTTTCCGCGCAAGAAGATTCACACTCTGACGGGCTCTTGGAGGGGCCGTCCTACACCAGGCCGCCGAGTTGGCGGGGGATCGATGTACCGCAGGTGCTGCTCTCTGGTGACCACGCCAAAATTGCGGCGTGGCGGGCCGAGCAGTCACGTCAGCGGACCGCGCAACGGCGCCCCGACCTACTCGGTTTCGATTCGTCCGCCGGGGAACATGGCGGCGACGGCCTGAGTTAGTGTGTTGCGCGCCGTCACATCGTTGGCGGTCTGCAGTGATGACACCACCACGATGAATCGCCGATCGGGGCCTACCACCCCCGTCGAAAGGTGCATCCATGCGGACCCGACACAACACATCCAGCCCTGCTTCACCGCGACGGGCTCACCGGGAATGCCGTCCGGGATCCCGAAGCGCTGGGGATAGCCATCGATGCCGTTGGGCGTTGAGCGGGCAAGGTCGTCCATGATGATGTTCGCGCGCTCGGGAGGCAGGCCCCCCGCGCCGGAGAGCAGCATGTCGTAGTACTGCACCAGGTCGTTGGCGGTGCTGATGGTGTTCCACCACATGCCGTCGGAGGGCACGTTGGTGGAGGCGAGCCCGTATCGCGCGGCGACGCGGGTGATGATCGAGTTGCCACCTCCGCGCTGCCAGAAGATCTCGGCTGCGCTGTCATCGGAGGACTGCAGCATCCGGTCAAAGGAGATGCGATCCGAGGGTGTCAGGGTGACCTCGCCGGTCGATTCCCTCATCAGCAGATCGTCGGCGATGAACAGTTTTGCCACCGAGGCGATGGCAATGGTGCTGTTGTTGCCGTTGGAGACCACGGCTCCGGAGGCGCGATCCTTGATCACCGCGGTCAGCACGGCGCCGGCGCTCTTGGCCTGGGCGGTTGCCGCGGTGGTGCGCTCGGGCAGGGTCTCGAAAGAAGGGGGACTCTCCACCGCGAAGACCGGTGCCGGTTCGGCGGGAGCGCTCACGACCGCCAGCACCGGTGTAGCCGGATCGCTGCGTACCGATGCCACACATCCCGAGGTCAACGTGGTCACTGCGGTGAGCGTCAAGCCCACAAACAGGTGCTGGCCGCGCATCACGTAGACCCCCTCTGCGGTCAGACTCTGATTTGTTACCTATGTGGCAGGTGTTCCGGTCTCGGTAGCTTACTAGTACTGTCTGGATAGTCGCTGCCCAAGGGGTGCCCGGGTGGGCGATTTCACTGGAAGGGCCCCTGTCTGGCACAATTGACTAGCTGTCTGCTGCCGCTTGGCCACAGACCAGACAGAACAAGCAACTACTGATCGGCCGAGGTGCATACCCCGTATGCGACCCGGCCGCGCGATTGAGTCGAGAGACCAAGAGGGAAGTACACCGATGAACACGTTGGACTTTGTCGATCAGGCCTCGCTGCGCCAGGATGTGCCTGACTTCCGTCCTGGCGACACCGTCAACGTGCACGTCAAGGTGATCGAGGGCTCCAAGGAGCGCATCCAGGTTTTCAAGGGTGCCGTGCTGCGCCGCAATGGTGGTGGCGTGGGCGCCACCTTCACTGTCCGCAAGGAGAGCTACGGCGTCGGCGTCGAGCGCACCTTCCCGGTGCACTCCCCGAACATCGACCACGTCGAGATCGTCACCCGCGGTGCGGTTCGTCGCGCCAAGCTGTACTACCTGCGCGAGCTGCGCGGCAAGAAGGCCAAGATCAAGGAGAAGCGCTGACCGAGTCGGCGCTTTCGTGACAGCACCGGTGTCAGGGGAATCAGGCTCGTCTGAATCGTCCGCGGAGACCACCGCCGACACTCCCGAAGCCGAATCAGCCGTTGAGGCGTCATCCGCTGCATCGTCGAAAGACGAAGACAGCGGCTCGGGCATGCTCAAAGAGGTCGGCGTTCTGCTGCTGATCGCCCTGGTGCTCTACTGCATCACGCAGAACTTCATCGCCCGTCCGTACCTCATTCCGTCGGAGTCGATGGAGCCGACCTTGCACGGCTGCCGTGGTTGCACCGGTGACCGGATCATGGTCGACAAGGTTGTGTTCCGATTCTCGGATCCCGAGCCCGGTGATGTTGTGGTGTTCAAGGGGCCGCCCGAGTGGAACGGCAACTACCGGTCGATCCGGTCAGACAACACCGCTGTTCGATACCTGCAGAACGCCCTGTCCTTCATCGGCGTGGTCCCCCCCGACGAGAACGACCTGGTGAAACGTGTCATCGCGACCGGTGGGCAGACCGTGGAATGCCGCTGGGACACGGGCCTGACGGTCGATGGCAAGAAGCTCAACGAGCCGTATCTGGATCCGGAGACCATTGGTCCCGGCAGCGACATTGATCCCACCAATGCTTGCTGGAGTTTCCAGTTCGGCCCCGTCAAGGTGCCGGAGGGCAAGCTGTGGATGATGGGGGACAACCGGACACACAGCGGTGACTCGCGCGCACACTGCCAGAGCCTCGAGCGGGATGCCAGGCCAGGGATGGACGAGCGTCAGAGGGTCTACTGCACCGGCGATCCGAATATCGGCACGGTGCCCGTGGATAACGTCATTGGCAAGGCGCGATTCATCGCCTGGCCGCCCGGACGGTGGGGCGGCGTCACATCGGTGAATCCCCAGACGTAGCCCCAGCGCTATGACTACCAGCTGGCCGCCACGTACGGTGATTCGCAAGGCATCCGGATTGCGCACCCTCGAATTGACGCTCGACAGAGTGGGTTTGGGGCCGGTTGCCGGTGTCGACGAAGCAGGACGCGGGGCCTGTGCGGGACCGTTGGTGATCGCCGCCTGCGTGCTGGGCTCAAACCAACGAAAAAGCCTTGCCGCGCTCAATGACTCGAAGAAACTCAGCGAGAAGATGCGCGAGACGTTGTTTCCCCTCATTTGCCGGTATGCCGAGGCGTATCACGTGGTGTCGGTGCCAGCAGAAGAGGTGGACCGCATCGGTGTGCATGTGGCCAACATCGAGGGAATGCGCCGCGCGGTGGCAGGTCTGGGCCGCAAGCCTGGATACGTGCTGACCGACGGATTCCGGGTGCCGGGATTGCCGGTGCCCTCTCTGCCCGTCATCGGCGGCGACGCCTCGGCGGCGTGCATCGCGGCGGCCAGTGTGTTGGCGAAGGTGAGCCGGGACCGGGTGATGGTGGCCATGGATTCAGATCACCCCGGGTACGGATTCGCGGTGCACAAGGGCTACAGCACGGCCGTCCATACCGAGGCGTTGCAGCGTCTGGGACCGTCAGTTCAGCATCGACAGTCGTTCGTGAACGTGCGCAATGCGGCGCAAGGAAGTTCACAGGGGGGATAATGGAAAGTCTATGAGCGCCGAAGACCTCGAAAAGTATGAAACCGAGATGGAACTCTCGCTGTATCGCGAGTACAAGGACATCGTCGGGCAATTCAGCTACGTGGTGGAGACCGAGCGACGGTTTTACCTGGCCAATAGCGTCGAGGTGATCCCGCGGAACACCGACTCCGAGGTGTACTTCGAGCTGCGGCTTTCTGATGCCTGGGTGTGGGACCTGTTCCGGCCGGCGCGCTTCGTCAAACACGTGCGCGTGATCACCTTCAAGGACGTCAACATCGAAGAGGTCGACAAGCCAGAGCTGCGCCTACCGGAGTAGATCTCCGACAGGCGCAGTTCGGCCGTACATGCTCTACGGGATGCTGACGCAACCCACGTTGTCGACGCACCCACCGCCGCCACCTGGGCCGCCGTGGCCGCCGCCGACGCCGGGGATAGTGCCTCCGCCGCCCTCGGGCCCGCCGCCCCCGGTCGGGCCGCCCGGGATGGCACCGGATCCGCCCTCAGGACCACCGCTACCGGTCGGGCCGGGTGCCGGTGTGCCGCTGGGCGCAGAAACGGTCGTCGTCGCCGCGGTGGTTGTGGTTGTTGTGGTCGTCGCGCTGGTGCTTGTCGGGCCGCTGTCGGTGCTGGTGCCGCACCCGGTCAGAGCCGCGCCAATGATGATGGCGAATCCGGCAAAAACCTTGGTGAGCTTGACTGTTGGCGTTCTCATGTGATGCTCCCGGTTAGAGGTGTGGGGCTTCTTTGATCTTGCTGTTCTCGTTGCCCAACGTCTTGCAAAAGGCCAAGGCGGAGTTCCGTGCTGCCGTGGACTGCAGACCACTGGGGTCTTGTTGGTTCTCGTCCTTCAGCATCTTGTTGACGGCCTCATTCTGGGTGGCCTCGTCCTGGGTGAGATATTCCTTGCACGTGGTGTCGCCACCTTGATTGATCACACTGGAACAGCCCGCCAGCGAGATGGCGGCGGCCAAACCGGCGGCCACCGCGAGTTTTTTCGAAATGGACGGAATCACTAGGGCCCCTTCTGTTGTGGACTGCTGGAATCTGTTGTTACTCATCGCCGGCCGCTGACGAGGCGCACGAGAAACAAGAGAATGCATGCGCCCGCTAGCGCGGTGACGAATGTCAGAACCCAGCCGAAGCCATAGGTGCCGATGTCGAGCAGGTTCAGGAGGAATCCGCCCAGCAGCCCGCCCACGATCCCGACCACGATGTTGAGCAGGAGCCCTTGCTGGCCGTCGGTGCCCATGATCTTGCTGGCCACCCATCCGGCGATTCCGCCGATGACGATCCATCCGATCCAGCCGATGCCAAAGCCAAGGTGGGCTGCCGCAACATCAGCGGCCATAAGTGAAATCATGTGTGGTTTCCTGATTCTTGTGGGAGCGGGGGCGGGCTGCTACGGCGGTCTGTGTTACTTCTCGGCGTCTTCGCGGGCCTGATGCACGGCAGCCTCGGCGCGGGCCTTTTCTGCCTCGGCTTCCTTGGCGGCCACCTCACGCTGAGCCTCTGCCTTGTCCTGCTGTGCCTGGCCCTCGCGCTCCAGTGACTCGTCGTCCGTGAGCCTGCCGAAGGCCTCCTTGGCCTTGCCCTTGACGTCCTCTACGACGCCCTTGATGCCGGCCTCGATACCGCTGTCCCTGTTGTCATCGCTCATGTCTCGCTCCTTTTCAGTGCGTGTGCGGTGCAACCGCTCGATGCCACCTCGTGGTGAGGCAACAAATTCCACCGTAGCAAGGGTTGTGTACTACGTAAACTACTTTGTAAACAAACGGGTGCTGGCCAGGTGTTTAGCTGGCAGAGGTACCGTCGTGTGGACGGCGAAGCCGCCACGGGGACGCCGTCATGGCCCGAGCCCAGAAATGCACGGTCGGAGTGACGGACGCAGTGGAAGAGACGGAAAACCAAACAAGTGCAGGTAACCCCGAGGGGCGCCGGCCACGATCGCTGACTCGTGCCGAGATCCTCGACACCGCGATCGGGCTGGTGGACCGTGATGGGTTGGATCAGCTGACCATGCGGCGGCTTGGTTCCGCGTGCGGCGTCGAGGCGATGGCTCTGTACCGCCACGTCCACGGCCGCCAGGACCTGCTCGGCGGAATTGTCGACCACTTGGTCGAGAAGCTCTACGACGACCAACTCGCCGCGCGTCGGCAGGAGGATGGTTGGCAGGACTATCTCGTCAGACTTGCGCACGGCGTGCGAGCGATTGCGATCGAGCATCCGCATCTGTTCCCGACGTTGGCGACTCGGCCGCCGGAGGCCCCGTGGGTCCGGCCACCGTTGCGGAGCATGAAGTGGATGGAGACCTTCTTGGACACGCTGATCTCCTATGGCTTCGATGATCGCGGTGCGGTGACGGCCTATCGCGCGTACACCACGTTCCTGCTGGGCCAGCTCCTGTTGGAGGTGTCAGCACGCGGAGCCTCGTTGAGCCCGGTGGAGGACGAGCTGCCAGAGAAGACTCTGCGGAGTTTGTCGAACTATCCGAACCTGCGACGGATGCAGAAGCAGCTCAGCGAGGACCACAGTGCGACAGAGTTCGAAGAGGCGCTCGAATCGCTGCTCGATCGGCTCGAGGGCAACGCACCGCGTTAGGTGATGGCGGCATCTCCTTGCTGATATCTGTCTATACCTGACAGATTGTGGCCACTGCGATGGGAATTACTTTTCAGCGGAACATCGTTCGAGTTGCGAACGTGGTGCGCGTAGCCCATTCTCTGCCGATGGGTATTTTGCTGATGCGCGCGGTGGCGATGATCGCGCCGGTGATTGTCGTTGCCCTGCCAGTGGACTCGCCAGGTGCAGCCGTGGCTGAGCCGCAGGCGCACTGTGCGCCGTCGAAGTCGAGTGGCGCCGTCTGCACCGCGCGGGACGATGTCGAGATCAAGTCGGCTCCCAACTCGAAGGACCTGCCGGGGCCCGCGTCAGGTGCGATTGGCAAGGTTGCGCCGGTGGTTCATCCGGTCAAGATGTGGAACTAGTGCGCTGATCGCGCTAGCGCAGTAGGTGCTCGACCACCGCCAACGTGATGGGTCTGCCCACTCCACCCGGGCCGTCGGGATTCGGGAGCGCCGGTGTCTTGGCCCGGCTGGTCTGCGACCCGTGGCTCTATCCGCTGAAGTTAACCAAGAGGTTATGGGGACATCATTTCGGTCCCAACACCATTCGTGAAGACGGTGTATCTCGGCCATCCGGATTGGGTTGACCACGTGCTGGTCCAGCATCCCGATCGCTACCGGCGTTCAGACATGGTGGCCCAGCAGATGGTGCCGCCCAAACTTGGGCACAACTTCTTCGCGTTCGCCGATGATCAGGAGTGGAGACGGGGACGCTCCCTCTACCGCCCGAGTTTCACCCAGAAGAATCTTGCCGAGCTGGGGGACCTGTTCACTAAGGCGGTGACGGAACAGGTTGACAGCTGGGCAGAATCTTCCGGTGACACCGGTGGTTACGTCGATATCGAGGAGAAGACTCGAAAGCTCGCGCTCATCGTGTTGTTCAATGCCATGTTGACTAGTATCTGTCTCCGCGAATGCTGGAAGCGTCCGTGACCAAGAACGCGATCAGCTTCGGGATGTTGGCGACCACGGTGCGCGTCGCGATGTACTCATTCCCGGTATGGATTCCCCGGCCGTTCCAGCGGCGCATGGACGGCATGCTCGACATGATTATGGGCGGCGCCGACCAGCTCATCGAGATGAGGCGACGCCACCCCACCGAGCGCACCGACATTCTGAATCTGCTCATCAACGCCACATACGACGACGGCCGTCCGTTGGAGAACGACAAGATAGCCGTAGAAATCGCCGGAATGATTGTCGGTGGACACGAGACGACGGCGGCCGCGTTGGCGTGGACACTCGCCCTTGTGTCCGGTAATTCGGACATCGAACGACGACTCATCGACGAAGTGGATGCCCTGGGTGGAAACCCCGTGACGGTCGGGGATATGGCCAAGTTGCCCTAGGTCCGCGCGTGTTTCGACGAGGCTCAACGCCTGCAAGGGGGATTGGTCATCAATCCCAAGACCGCACTGGTCGACGACGAGATGGGCGGCTATCGCATCGCGGCCGGGACGACGATTTTGTATTCCTCGCTCGCGATGCAGCGAGATCCGCGGTTCTAGCCAGAGCCCAACCGGTACAACCCGGACAGGTTCCTGAACAACGAAGCCGACTTGCGCGCGTTCGTGCCCTTCGGGCGTGGACAGCGCCTGTGTCTGGGGATGCGGATGGCCTACATCGAGGCCGTTCTGACCATCGCAACGGCGTACCAGCGCTACCGATTCGAACTCCCGGCAGGGTATGAACCTCGGCGCCAGTACCGAATGTCCATGGGTTTGAAAGGCGGGCTGCCCGCAAGAATCACCCGGCGATACCGGGTCTCCGGCAGGCCGCTCTCCCTTCTCAGTAGGTAAGCGCCTGCCTGAATCTCGGTAGGAACCGCCCATACCCGGGTGCTGTGGATGAATGCCGGGATGTGGATAACCCTCATCCGTGAGGCATCTCGGCTCAGCCTGTGTCGGTACCCGTGCGGATGGTGACGACATGACAACCACCACACGCGCACAGATCGGTAGCCGCGGAGAGGATCTCGCCACTGACTACCTGAGCGGGGACGGGTTCACGATCCTCGATCGCAATTGGCGGTGCCGGTACGGAGAGCTCGACATCATCGCGGCTGACGGTGAGGTGTTGGTCTTTGTCGAGGTGAAGACCCGCACCGGCCGCGCGTTCGGAACGCCCGCGGAGGCGGTGACGCACACCAAGTTGCGGAGGCTGCGACGGCTTGCGGGCATCTGGCTGGCCGCCCAGGATGGTTCGTGGCCGGCCGTGCGTATCGATGTCATCGAAATCCGCTTGAGTGGCTCCGTTCCCGAGATCACCCACATTCACGGGGTCGGCTGAGATGGCACTGGGGAGAGCGTATTCCGTTGCGGTCAAGGCGGTAACCGGCCAGACGGTGGAGATCGAGGCCGATATCAGCGCCGGGCTTCCCGGAGTACACCTGGTCGGGCTACCCGACGCCGCACTACAGGAGTCCCGCGATCGTGTACGTGCGGCAATCACCAACTGTGGGTTCACCTGGCCGGCATCGCGTCTGACCTTGGCCCTGTCGCCGGCGACATTGCCGAAGATGGGCTCGGTGTACGACCTCGCTCTCGCCACCGCCGTGTTGTCGGCCAGCAAGGCGATCCCACCGGCGAGGCTGGAAAAGAGCTTGCTACTAGGGGAGTTGGCGCTTGATGGGCGGGTGCGCCCGATCCGCGGTGTACTCCCGGCGGTGCTGGCGGCCAAACGCGACGGGTGGCCGACCGTGGTGGTGCCCGAGGCGAATCTGGGGGAGGCGGGGCTGGTCGACGGTATTGAGGTGCTGGGTGCCCGGACCTTGCGGCAACTGACGGCCTGGCTGTGTGCCGACGGTGCGCTGGACCCGGTAGTGCGGTTGGACGTGCAATGCGAGGGCGATTTTCCGGACATGGCGGATGTGGTCGGACACGCCGATGCGCGATTCGCCGTCGAGGTGGCGGCGGCGGGTGCACATCACCTCATGCTGACCGGGCCACCCGGAATCGGGAAAACGATGTTGGCGCAACGTCTGCCGGGCCTGCTGCCTCCGCTGACCGATGGCGAGGCGCTTGAGGTGACGGCCATCCACTCGGTGGCCGGCCTGTTGACGACGCAGCAGCCGTTGATCACCCAACCACCATTCGTCGCGCCGCACCATACGTCGAGTGTCGCCGCGCTCGTCGGCGGCGGCTCCGGCACGGCCAAACCTGGCGCTGTAAGCCGAGCCCATCGCGGGGTGCTGTTCCTCGACGAATGTGCCGAACTCTCGACCCCTGCACTGGAGGCGTTGCGTACGCCGTTGGAGGATGGGGAGATTCGGTTGGCGCGGCGTGACGGTGTCGTGGCTTACCCGGCCCGATTTCAGCTGGTACTGGCGGCCAATCCGTGCCCGTGTGCACCGGCGAATCCACGGGATTGCACGTGTCCGTCGTCGGTGCGTCGCCGGTACCTGGGCAAGTTGTCGGGGCCTCTTCTTGATCGGGTGGATCTTCGGGTAAGGATGCACCCGATCAGCCAAACCGCTCTCAACGAGGCCGCCGAGTGCACGGCGCTGGTGCGTGAGCGTGTGGTGCTGGCGCGCGAACGGGCAGCGGGCCGATGGTCGGCGCACGGATTTCGTGTCAACGCCGATGCTCCGGGTCCGCTGTTACGCAAGGAGTTCCGGCCGTCGAGGATGGTCATGGAGCCGCTGCGTAACGCCATGGAACGCGGGCTCATTAGTGTTCGGGCTTTGGATCGTTGCCTACGTGTCGCGTGGACTCTCGCAGACCTCGCAGGGCGTGATCTTCCAGGCGTTGAGGATGTGAAGCTCGCGTTGACCTTTCGCGACAAACGATGAGCGGCGAACTCGCCGACTGGGCCTACTTGTCACGCGTGACTGAGGCACCCAGTGCGGAACTTGCGGCCATGGTGTCGGTGTTCGGCGCGCATGAGACCGCCGAACGCGTCCGGCGTTTGGATGTGCCGGACCGCGTGCGCGCCATCGTGCGGTCCCGGCACGATATTGACCGCAGTCGCGAGGATCTGCAGATATTGTGTCGCCTTGGTGGGCGTCTGGTGACCCCGGATGATCCGGAATGGCCGGGGTGGCAGTTCCAGAGTTTCGAGATGGTCGACACGAAGCGGATGCCGAGTGGGCGAGCACCGCTCGCACTCTGGGTGGTTGGTGAGCACTCCCTGTCAGAGGTCACGTCCCGGGCGGCGGCACTCGTCGGTACGCGCGCCTGTACGGGCTATGGCGAACATGTCACGGCCGAGCTCGCAACGGGTCTGGTGGCCCGTGACGTGGCAGTGGTCTCCGGTGGCGCGTACGGGATCGACGGTGTCGCGCATCGGGCGGCACTTGCGTGCGAGGGCATCACGATCGCGGTGCTCGCGGGAGGCGTGGACGTACCCTACCCAGCGGGTCACTCCGGACTGCTCTACCGAATCGCCCGCCACGGACTGGTGATCAGTGAGTATCCGCCGGGCGTTCGGCCCGCACGATACCGCTTTCTCACCCGAAATCGGTTGGTGGCAGCGCTCTCCGGCGCGACCGTGGTAGTGGAGGCCGGCATACGCAGCGGAGCCGCCAACACCGCCGCCTGGGCGCGCGGGCTCGGCCGGCCTGTTGGTGCGGTACCCGGCCCGATTACCTCAGTTGCGTCGGCGGGTACCCATATTGAGATTGCCGAACGCGGCGCGCGACTCATTGGCTGTGCCCAGGATGTGATCGAGTTGGCAGGTCGATTGGGTGAGTTCGCTCCCGAGCTCGAAAGGCCCACCAGCGTCGTCGACGGGCTCGGCGAGGACGAGAAGCGTGTCTACGAGGCGCTGCCCGGCAGGGGAAGCGCCTCAGTCCAACAGCTGGTTGTCGAGTCGGGGTTGAGCACCAGTCGAGTACAGGGTGCGTTGGCGATCCTGGAACTCGAGGAGTTGGTGGCCGACGCTGACGGTGACTGGAAGGTCAATCGCCGTGGCCGGGCGCGGCAGACCTGAGTCTAGGTGGACATATCGGCGATGGTCCGGCGCAGTGACTCAGCCTCCACACATCCGGCGTTGCGGCGCTACAGTTGAAGGCGCCCGGCAGAGTGGTTCGAGTACAGCCCACGACCCCCCCGGTGGACTGCACCCAGCACTCTGCCGGGCGCGCCTATTCCCGACCAATGCGCGCCGGCCAGCACCGGCTAGGTGCGCTTGGTGAGGCGTAGCTGCAGGTCCGAGGGCTTGAGAGTGAGCGTTTCTGCGACCTGCAGCTTGTAGCCGGGACGTGATTCAAGGTCGAACTGATGCAGGATCGCGGCGAGTGCGACCACGATCTCGTGCTGGGCGAATTGGCGTCCGATGCATTGACGCACTCCGACCCCGAATGGCCGATAGATATGCGCACCCAGCTTCTTGGATTCCAGTAGTCGTCGCAACACCTATTGGAGGTGGAGCTGGTGGCTGGTCCCAGTTACAGCAGGGAGCAGAAGGAAGAGTTCTTCAGGCTGCTCGATAAGGGCGGCACGGTGCGTGCGGCAGCGCGGGCGGTGGGCTCAGTTGCGAGCGGGTGGACTCTTTTCCCGGCAGATTGGCCTGCGACAGATACGCGGTCGCCCGGCGCGGAACCTCGTTTTCTTGCTCCAGCAGCTTGATCCGGCGCCGCGCATCCCGTAGTTCCACAGATCCGCTGATGCTCTTGCGAGGCTTGGCGCCCTCGCCGATATCGGCTTGACGCGTCCACTTGTGCAGCGTCATCGGGTAGACACCGAAATCAGCGGCGATCTGCTCGATCGTCACGCCGTCGTCGCGGTTGCGGGCCAAGCGGACGACATCGTCGCGGAACTCTCGTGGGTGCGGCCTGGGCACAAGGACATCCTCCAACACACCCACCAAGGGCAAGCCAAGTCAGATATCACCGATTCGTGCAGCAGACCCGAGATACATCACGATCTTCATCGGCCCGAAGTGATAGTGCTGACGCAAGTGAATGATCTTCTCGACGATCTGAGGATCGGTCACCGTCGGGCAGTGCAGCGGTGCGCTGGAGCGGTCCTTGAGACCGTCCAGGCCCTCGTCTTCGTAGCGACGTTTCCATCGATTGAAGACGTTGCGACTGATGCCGTAATAGCGGCAGGTGGCCGCCACACTGCCGCTGACCTCTTCGGCATGCCTCAGCACCGAAAGGCGACGGTTGGCTCGCCTGACTAGATCCTTCTCACTCCAAACACGCTCAGCCATACGACTCCTTTCATTAGGAGCCCAGACTGTCAACAACCTCAGTCAGTTCTAGAACTAGCCGCTGCTTGGCGGTGGATCAGCCGTACCACTCGAACGCGACGAATACCGCAAGCACGATCAGGATCACGTTGACGGGGACCAGCTTCCATTCGTTGCGACGAACGTGAACACCGAAGGCCCCTGCCTGCAACACCGCGAGTCCGGCCGCGGCAAGCGGGCTCAGCACCGGGGCGATTCCTGTCGCGTGGGGCAGCACCACGCCAATTGCGCCGAGCACTTCCAGTCCGCCGATCCCCTTGACGACGGTGGGGGTGAAGTCGTTGGCCCAGGCGAGGTTGGGATTGGCCGCGATCTTCTCGTACGGGGTGAGCAGTTTGAACACACCCGCGCTGAGGTGCACTACGGCGAGCACGCCGGCGCAGATCCACAACCAGGTATCCATCGCGTCAGTATGCCCGGCCGTCACGGTGGGGTTCGGCGATCCCGATAAAGATCATGACCGTTGTGCGGAAGTCCTCAACGCGATTGCCGGTGGGTGAGGGGATGATGGTTACGGAGGAAGGATGTGGCGGATTTCGTGACTGATGCCGGTGAGCTGACGCGGCGCCCTCGTGGCCGCCCGCGCAAAGGCGGGGAAGGAGTGCCGGCGGACGCTATCTTCACCGCGGCGCTGCAGGCCTTCGCCACTCATGGCTATCAGGGCATGTCGATGCGGACTCTCAATCGCGAGCTGGGAGTGAGCCACAACCTGCTGCATCAACGGTTTTCGTCCAAGGAACAGCTCTGGTACGCCGCCATAGACTGGGGATTCCAGGCGATCGTCGACAAGGTTCTGGCAGACGACGACGAGAGCTTGAGTCCTTCCGAGCGGATCAAACGATTCATCAAGATGTTTGTCATCTTCGCCGCCGAACACCCCGAGTTGATCCGCATCATGGACATCGAGGCGGGCCAGGACAGCGACCGGCTGCAGCACATCTGTCAGGCCTACGTCATCCCCATGCAAGAACGGCTCGGCCCGGTCTACGAAGAGGCGGTCAAGGCAGGAGAGCTGCGTGATGTACCGCTCCAGACCAGCTTCTTCCTCATCACGTCCGGCACTGCCGCCCTGTTCAGCAGCGAAGCGCTGGCACGGACCGTGTTCGGGGACGCCGTGTTCGGTCCGGAGCAAGTTCAGGCTCACGCCGAGGCCGCCGCCGAGCTGATCGTCAGGGGTATGTTGCCGTGACGGGGGCGCCCATTCGCGGTTGTTCCTCCGTATAGTCAAGGCAATTGACATAGAGGATTCGACGCAGGAGGCGATATGGCACGCCCGCTACATGAGTTACAGGTAGTTCGGACCGAGCAGGTGACTCCGCATATCACCCGGGTGGTGCTTGGCGGTAACGGATTTGACGGTTTCGATGCCACCCCAGACACCGACAGTTATGCCAAGCTGATATTCCTTCCGGAGGGCCATGAAGGGCCAGGTCCACGGGACATCGACCAGGCGCGTGATATGCAGGCCACTGTCCGCACCTACACCATCCGCTCGGTGGATGCCGACCGTCGCGAGATCGCCATCGACTTCGTAGTGCACGGTGACACCGGTGTGGCCGGCCCGTGGGCAGCGCGCGCCACGCCCGGAGACAGGCTGTACGTCACCGACTCGCACGGCGCGTACTCGCCCGATCCCGCTGCCGACTGGCATCTGCTGGCAGGTGACGAGTCGGCCATCCCGGCGATTACCGTCGCGCTGCAAGCACTCGCGGAGGGTGCCCGCGCCAAGGTGTTCATCGAGGTGGCCGGTCCGCAGGACGAGATCGCCTTCGATACCCGCGGCGATGTCGAGGTCATCTGGGTCCACCGCGGCGCCGGTGCCGATGAGGTCGACGACAACCTGACGGGGGATAACGCTCCGCTGGTCGAGGCGGTGCGCTCCGCGGAGTGGCTGCCCGGGCAGGTGCAGGTGTTCATCCACGGCGAGGCACAGACCGTCATGCACAGTCTGCGGCCATACATCCGGAAGGAGCGTGGGGTCGCACCAAAATGGGCCGCCTCGATTTCGGGGTATTGGCGTCGCGGCCGCACCGAGGAGTCTTTCCGCGTGTGGAAACAGGAGCTGGCGTCCGCCGAAGCTACCGTGAGGGAGTGACACCCCAGCTGACCGCGATTCTCGACGAGTTCGCCGAGCATCTGGCGCTGGAGCGCGGGCGGTCAGTGCATACGCAGCGCGCCTATCGCGGCGATCTCACCTCGCTGTTCGATCACCTCTCGGCGGCCAATCCCGATGCCACCCTGGCTGACCTGTCGCTTCCGGTGTTGCGGTCATGGCTTGGCGCTCAGGCGCGGCAGGGTGCGGCACGTTCCACCGTCGCGCGGCGTACCTCGGCGGTGAAAATTTTCACCGCATGGGCGACCCGCCGCGGGCTGCTGACGACAGATCCCGCGATTCGCCTGCAACAGCCTAAGTCTCGCCGTACGTTGCCCGCGGTACTGCGACAAGATCAGGCCGTCGCGGCGATGGAGGCAGCGCATTCGGGTGCGGAACAAGACGATCCGATGGCGTTGAGGGATCAGTTGATCGTCGAGATGCTCTACGCCACCGGGATTCGCGTCAGCGAGCTGTGCGGCCTGGATATCGACGATATTGACAGGTCGCGAAAAGTATTGCGCGTCTTGGGTAAGGGTGACAAGGAGCGTACGGTGCCATTCGGCGGTCCTGCCGCTGATGCTCTGACCGCCTGGCTGGACCGCGGTCGACCACATCTTGTCAACGCTGGTTCTGGTGCGGCGGTGCTCCTCGGCGCGCGTGGGCGGCGCATCGATCCGCGCCAGGTCCGCACCGTGGTGCATCAGACCATGTCCGCCGTGCCTGGTGCCCCCGATATCGGCCCGCACGGGTTACGGCACAGCGCCGCAACGCATCTACTCGAGGGCGGGGCGGACTTGCGTGTGGTTCAAGAGCTACTCGGGCACTCCACACTGGCTACCACTCAGCTGTACACCCATGTCACCGTGGCGCGCCTACGGGCCGTCCACGATCAGGCACACCCGCGGGCGTAACGGCGTGATTCGGTATCGCGTGGCTTCTTTCTCCACCGGCACATCCGGGCGGGATTGACGCGATTCGCCCAGTGTCGTCGTCGGGTAGGGCGGGCTCTCGTCGCCAGACTTGCCTTTTCCAGCCGCGATTTCTTACGCACCATGCGGTCTACCTCGCGCTGGTAGTAGCTCATCGATCCTCCGTTACCGCCTGCCGCCCACAGCGCTACCACCACCGAGAGCAGAAGCACTGCTGCGATCCCGGCTCCCGTGGGCATGGCGGTTACCCGCGATTCCAAGCGCGCTATGTGGCAATGCTGAACTGCAGCGGGCGGAGGTTCCATTCACGCCTGTGGTCGTTGAGATGTCTTGTGTCTAAGTGTATCTCGACGGAAGCGTAGGGCCTACCGGTTGATGAAAGGCTACGCCACCGCATGTCTTGCTTACCTGCCTTGATCTCGAGCGGAATCCGCGCACGTCATCGCGGCGCGCCTACGAGCTGTGCACGATCCAGCGAGCCTGAGGGTGTCGCGCCCTCTGGGACCGCGTCGCGGCTGGCGGCCCTGTCGTGTACTACCACTGGCCACCAGAACCAGCGACCCAGCAGGGTTGCGATGGCGGGCACGAGGAACGACCGCACGATCAGGGTGTCCATCAGCAGGCCGAGGCCGACCGCAGTGCCGAGCTGGGCGATGTTGCGCGCCGGCGCAACGATCATCGCGAACATGGTAAAGCCGAACACCAGGCCAGCGGTTGTCACCACTCCGCCGGTATTGGCCATAGAGCGGATGATGCCTGTCTTGATGCCCGCGTGTATCTCTTCCCGGAACCGGGCCACCAACAGCATGTTGTAATCGGCGCCGACAGCGACAAGGAACACGAATGACAGCGGGGCCACCGACCAATGCAGCGGGATGCCGACGAGGTCCTGCCAGACGAACACGGTGAGGCCCAGTGCCGAGACGTAGGACAGTGCGACAGTGCCGATGACCACCATCGCGGCGACGAGGCTGCGCAGCAGGATCAGTATCACGCAGAACACGAAGGCGAACGCGGCCACCGCACTGGTGATGAAGTCCTCACGTGTGAAAGCCTCGATGTTCAGTAGCGTGCCGCCCGGCCCTCCAATACTCACTGTGCTGCCTGCCAACGATGTGCTCTTGGTCGCCTGTAGTGCCGTCGGGATGATCTCTGAGCTGAGGTCCATGGCCTCCTGGCTGAACCCCTCCTTCTCGGGAGTGACGACCATCCGCGTCACCTTGCCGTCGGGAGAGAAGAAGTACGGCATAGCGCTTTTGAAGAGTGGATTCTCGAAGGCCTGCGCGGGTATGAAGAACGAGCTACTCGGGTCGCCTGCCGTGAAGCTCTTGCTGAGGTCATCGGTGAACTGAGTGATCTCGGTGACCTGGGGCAGCAGAACCTGCAGGGTGCTCTGCAATGGTGCGATGACCGCGTTGACCTGGGTGATGAAGTCCTTGAGCCCAGGTAGCTGCGCACCGAGTGTCGGCAAGGTCTGTGCCAGCGTGCCGGTTCCGTTCACCAGATTGCCGACAAGCCCGTCGAAACGGTGTAGGTCGTCGAAGAGGGAGAAGCCGGTGAGTGCGGCTTGGCAATAGTCGTTATCTCGGCAGTTTGGGATCCCGCCGATGAAGTCCTCGGCAGGTTTGGCGGTCCCGCGCAACGAGTCGACCTTCTGTACGACGGCGGCCAGACTGGTGCGCAATTCCGTTGCACCTGAATGTATCTGGGTCGCGCCTACTGTGCCGGTGCGTAGCGCCTGCTCCAGGCCCCGCACCGTCAGCGAAAGTTGTCCCACCCGGCCGCTGAGGGCGGTTAGGTCCTCGATGCGCTGCGTGAGCAGTTTGGTCATCTGGGTCAGCCGCCCACCGACATAACCTGCCTGCGCGGGCAGCGTCCCCAGTTCCAGCGGGGCGGCCAGCGGCCGGGTGATGCCCTGTACGTTGCTGATACCGGGAATATTCAATACGGCATTGCTCATTTTCGCCAGTGCGATCAGATCGGCGGAGTTACGCATGTCGTGGTCCGCTTCCACGATGAAGACGCTGGGCGACATGATGTTTGGCGGCAAATGGCGGTCCGAGGCGGCGAAGCCGACGTTTGCGGGGGAGTCGCTGGGCTGAGCTTGCCGCTCGTTGTAACTGGGCCGGAACCCGGGCACTGCCAGAAATGCGATCGCGAGCACGGCCAAGCTGCCTGCCAACACCGGGCCCGGCCAGCGCACCACGTACGTGGCGATGCGTCGCCACCTACGCTGCGAATTCTCTTCGCGCGGCTCGAAGAATCCGAATCGGCTACCCGCGGCGAGTGCGGCGGGCGCCAGTGTCAGTGCCGCGGCGAGGGTGACCACCACCGCAACCGTGCATGGCAGTCCCGACGTGCTGAAGATGGCCAGGCGGGTGAAGACCATGCAGGCTGTCGCCCCGGCAACAGTGAGCCCTGAGGCGATGATGATGTGTTGCACCCCCGTCAGCGCTGTGTAGTACGCCTCGGCCGGGTCTTCGCCGGCTCGCCGTGCCTCTTGGTATCTGCCCAAAAGAAAAATGCCGTAATCGATTCCGGCACCCAGCACGATCACCGCTAGTAGTGCCGAGGCGAAGATGGATACACCGATGACTTGGTGTTGGCCGAGGAACGCGACGATGGGCCGACCGACGGCAAGCCCCGCTCCCGCGACGAGCAGTGGCAGTGCGATGGTGATCGGCGAGCGGTACACCACCAACAAAATGAGGCCCACTAGCCCCGCACACGCGATCAGCAGGATCAGGATCGAGTCGTTGATCGACACCAGCTCGTCGTTCACCACCGCGGATGGGCCCGTCAGGTGCGCGGTGATTCCCTTGGGCGGCGGGTACTGGGCGATGAGTTCGCGGATCTTCGCGGTCGACTCCATAGCCAGGGCAGTCCCCATGTTGCCCTTGAGGTTGATCAGGACGTAGGCGGCCTTCCCGTCGGCACTTTCGTTGGCCGGCGCGAACTGCGGATCGGACCACAGGTCCATGGACGAGTTGACATGCTTCTTGTCCTGGTTGATTCCATCAAGGATCGACGAGTAGTACTGATGCGCCTCGGTCCCCAGAGGCGCGTCGCCCTCGAGGAGAAGATAGACAAAGTTGTTGGTACCGGCACCGCCGAAGTAATCGCCCATCTTCGAGATCGCCTGCACGGAGGCGGCGTCATCGGGAAGAAACGAGCGGGCGTGCTGTTTGATCACCGTCTCCAGCTGGGGGACAGTGAGATTGAGGATGCCGGCCGCGCCGAGCCACAGCACGAGGATAGGTATGGAGAACCGGTAGAGCAGCCGCGCCAAGAGCGGTCGCCCCGGTGTAGGTGTCACATCGGCGGGGCTTGCCCACAATTTGTCCCATACGTGCACGCGAAACTTGTCTAAGAGATTCACGCCACCGCCACCTGACAGGAGACGGCAGATGCGTTGGCCGCGCTTTGATCACGCGTCAGCCCGTTGATCGTGATGCGACAGGACATCTGCTCCGAACTGGATTGCGCGACGAGTCCCGCAGGGACGACAAGTTGTTTCGCGTGCAGGGTGGTGTGCCAGGGGAGCGTGCCCGACACTTCGCGTACGGCGCCGTCGATGTCCAGGTAGGACGCCGTGACCGCGCTGCCTGCGGGACCGTCCAGCCGGTACTCGACGACCTTGTCCCTCGGCTTGCCGATGACTGGAGGCTTGGCCGAATGGCCGATGGCGGGGTCAGGAATGTCGCTAAGTCGCAGATGGGCTATGTAGGCCCCGGCGATACAGAGGACCGCCGTCGATACCAGATACACCCACGCGCCACGCATTCCAGCTCCTCGTTGATCCGGTTGGTGAGCGTTGACGTTAACTGGCCGATCGTTAATTTAACAGTCGGTCAAATCAATATCACACCGATCGGTCTACTGTGATGCGGCGCACACGAATACGCGGCCCTGGGTGGCTCGAAACTGGTAGAAGGGACTGGTGACACGGGCAGGTACCAAGGGCATGCCCCGCGCCGAGCGGGAGCAACAGATCCTGGATGCCGCATGTCAGGAGTTCGGCCGCAGCGGGTACGCGGGCATGTCCCTGGCCGCGGTGGCTTCGGCCGTTGGAGTGTCCAAGCCCATGGTGCTCGCGTACTTCGGGTCCAAGGAGCAGCTCTATGTCGCGTGCGTACAGCGCGCGGGAGCAATTGTGGGCGATCACATCGAGGCGGCGATGGAGGCCGCCCCGCCCACGCTGGCGTTGCCGCGAGCGGTGCTGCGGGCTGTCTTTCAGGCCCTGGCGCCGCGCCCCTCGGACTGGCTGGTCATCTGGGATCAGACCCTGCCCGAAGAGAGTGAGGCACTTGCCGCGGCCCGGGTGGCCAGAACGCGGCTCGCCGCACTGGCCGGCCAAGGTGTGGCCGCGGTAGGAAGCGCGGCCACGCAGCTGCGCGACCCGCAGGACATCGGTGTGCTCACTCAGGGCTGGATGGGGATGGTCGGTGCCATGATCACCTGGTGGATCCGGCACCCCGAGCAGAGTGCGGAGCAGATGGCCGAGCGCGCTAGCCGGCTGATTGCCATCATCGCCAGTGCTGGGATATCCGAGGCGGAGTCGCCGGACGGGGCCGCCACGCCACGGCCCGGCAGGCCCGTGCGAGGGTCCGGTTCTGGGCAGCCGCTCAACGCGGCATTCGACCTGTTCGGTCGACGTTGGGCAATCCTGGCACTGTGGGAATTGCGCTCTGGATCAAAGGCTTTCTCGGAGCTGCGGCGGGCCATGGGCGGAACGGGGGAGGTGTCCAGTGGCGTGCTCGCTACACGTCTGGACGAGTTGACCGCCGCGCATATCGTGCGGAGCCGAGATGGGGAGTACTCGTTGACGGCGGTGGGCAAGGCGCTACTCGTCGCGTTGGCCCCGCTGGAATTGTGGGCAAGAGCCTGGTCGGTATCGGTCCGATGACTACAGTGCCAAGCATGCGCGCCGGAATTCTGGTGGCGGCCACGGCCGCTGTGTTGAGCCTCGGAATCGTGGCACCGGGAACGGCCCTCGCCGATGTGTACCCGCCGTGGTGGGTGTGCATGGCCAACGGCGGTGAGATGCGCGCCTTCTACCAAGTGGTGACCGAGCAGGATGCGCTCGACCGTTTTCATGACGCGGTGTCCAGGCTGTCGCAGTCCACCGGAAAACCCGCGCACGTCGATATCTGTCAGCCCGCCTGAGCGGCTTTAGCCACGCGTAAGCGGCTTCAGTCGCAGCGGCGTCGAGGCCAATAGTCCCAGCGGGTCTAGATAGTCCGCGGCCGACGCGGGCCCGCGCAGGGCGCCCCAGTGCAGGCAGGCCGCGACGGGGCAGCCCGGATGCCCTGTGAGCAATGTCCCGATGACCGATCCTTCCGATACCCGTTGACCCGGTTTTACCAGCGGTGTGACCGGTTCGTAGCTGGTACGCAGTCCGCCCGCGTGCTCGATCGAGATCAGCGGTCTACCCGCGAGCGATCCGGCGTACACCACGATTCCCGGCCCGGCTGCGGCCACCCGCTGACCAGGGGCGCCGGCCATATCTACCCCGCGATGACCCCGGTTCCAGCGTTCCCGCGGCCCGTCGAAATACCGTGTTATCGCTGCTCGGGGAGGTAGCGGCCAGCCGAAACGGTCCTCTGCATCCCCGGGGGCGGCGCCAGCCGTGGGGGAAACGGCTAGCACCAGGGCGAGGATCAGTACGGGACACCCGAACTCTCGGAACCACACGCCGTCATGGTGACCGGACGGTGGCGGCGCGGGAAAGAGCCATCTGGGCTCTGTGGATAACTGCCGGAGCTCTGGCAGATCCTTCGACGCATGGCGGAAAGCACTCGTCGCAGCATGTAAACTCATCACCGCAACTCGCCTAGCGGGTTGACTTCGCGCGTCTGTGCACGAGCTCGTGGCCAGCATGCCGGACGGTCCCATCCAGGTGGGTTCCGGCATCAGCAGACGCTAGGGCCCAGGATCACCCGATCCCGGGCGGCAACCGACAACATAAAGGAATGGCTCACCATGGCCGTCGTAACAATGAAGCAGCTGCTTGACAGCGGCGCGCACTTCGGGCATCAGACCCGTCGTTGGAACCCCAAGATGAAGCGGTTCATCTTCACCGACCGCAACGGCATCTACATCATCGACTTGCAGCAGACGCTGACCTACATCGACAAGGCGTACGAGTTCGTCAAAGAGACCGTCGCCCACGGTGGTTCGGTCATGTTCGTCGGCACCAAGAAGCAGGCTCAGGAGCCGATCGCCGAAGAGGCGACCCGCGTCGGCATGCCCTACGTGAACCAGCGTTGGCTGGGCGGCATGCTCACCAACTTCTCCACCGTCCACAAGCGTCTGCAGCGCCTCAAGGAGCTGGAGTCCATGGAGCAGACCGGTGGCTTCGAGGGACGCACCAAGAAGGAAATCCTCATGCTCACGCGTGAGAAGAACAAGCTTGAGCGCAGCCTCGGCGGTATCCGCGATATGCAGAAGGTGCCTTCGGCGATCTTCGTGGTGGATACCAACAAGGAGCACCTCGCTGTTGCCGAGGCCCGCAAGCTGAACATCCCGATCATTGCGATCCTGGATACCAACTGCGATCCCGACGTCGTCGACTACCCGATCCCGGGCAACGATGACGCGATCCGCAGCGCTGCGCTGCTCACCAAGGTCGTTGCTTCCGCGATCGCCGAGGGCCTCCAGGCCCGCTCTGGCCTGGCCGGCGGCGACGAGAAGCCAGAGGCTGCTGAGCCGCTCGCCGAGTGGGAGCAGGAATTGCTTGCCTCCGCCGTCGCAGAGGTTCCGGCCGCTGAGGCTGCAGAGGCTCCTGCCGCCGAGGCCGTTGCTACCGAAACCACCGAGACCACAACCGAGGAAGGCTAAATGGCGAATTTCACTGCTGCCGATGTGAAGCGGCTCCGGGAACTGACCGGTGCCGGAATGCTCGACTGCAAGAACGCCCTGGCCGAGTCCGACGGTGATTTCGACAAGGCCGTCGAGGTGCTGCGTATCAAGGGCGCCAAGGACGTGGGCAAGCGCGCCGAGCGTGCGACTGCCGAGGGCCTGGTTGCCGCGCGTGACGGTGTGCTCGTCGAGCTGAACGCAGAGACCGACTTCGTCGCCAAGAACGCCGAGTTCCAGGGGCTCGCCGACGCCATCGTCGGTGCGGCCGCGGCTGGCAAGATCGGCGATCTGGACGCCCTCAAGGCCGCGAAGGTCGAGGACGGCCGGACGGTCGACCAGGCCATCGCTGACCTTTCCGCGAAGATCGGTGAGAAGCTGGAGTTGCGCCGGGTGGCGTACTTCGGCGGCACCGTTGAGACCTACCTGCACAAGCGTGCTGCGGACCTGCCGCCTGCGGTAGGCGTGCTGGTCGAGTACACGGGATCTGGCACCGAGGCCGCGCACGCGGTCGCACTGCAGATCGCCGCGCTCAAGGCCAAGTACCTGACGCGCGAGGACGTTCCGGCCGATGTGGTCGAGAACGAGCGTCGCATCGCCGAGGAGACCGCGAAGTCGGAAGGCAAGCCCGAGCAGGCATTGCCCAAGATCGTCGAGGGTCGCGTCAACGGTTACTACAAGGATGTCGTGCTGCTGGATCAGGCGTCGGTGTCCGATAGCAAGAAGACCGTCAAGGCGCTTCTTGACGAGGCCGGTGTCACCGTGACCCGCTTCGCGCGGTTCGAGGTTGGACAGGCCTAACTCACGTAAAACAACTCGGCCCCGCCAGGATTCTTCCTGTGCGGGGCCGAGTTGTCATCGGGGCTCGATGGCCTCCGAGTCCACACTCTGCTCGCATTGGTCGCAGGCAAGTTCAGGGGCAAACGGACGCCCGCACTCGCGATGGGTGAAGATCATCGCTGGGCCGTCTGTCGATCGGAAGTGCCGCTGCGCCCAGTCGACGGCCGTCATCACGACCGGGAAAAATGCGAGGCCCTTTGGGGTCAGGTGATACTCGGACCAATCGGAACGCTTGGGGTGAGAGGCACGCCGTAGCACCCCCATGGTGCAAAAGCCGCGCAACCGGTCGGCGATCACGGCGGGTGGGGCGCTGAGCCGGGTTTGGAAATCGCCGAACAGCCGTGAACCGAGGAAGGCGGCGGCCACCATCGCCGCCGCCCAGCGGTTGCCGAGAATGGACATGGTCTCGGGGAACAGCCCGGCTTGTCCGCGCTTGTCGGCGCCGCTGCGCCGCCGAGTTGCGCCTTCGGGTACGGACCGGAGCCACCCGCCGCTCGGGCCCCATTCGGTGACGATGTGGTCGCGGGTCACGGGCCGGTGGCAATGCGCACAGCGAAGCACGGGTGAAAAGTCCTGCCCGCAGGTGAGGTGATGCATCAACGGCATCGTCTCGGGGTGCTCTGGCACCCAGGTTCGCTCCCAATGCCAGATAGATACCAACACAGGCCACAGCTCCTGGCACTGTCGGGTGGGCTGGTAGCCCGCACGTAGTGGCCGTTCCTGATACACCTCTCGCCGGAGCAAATCGTCGTCGACGAGCTTCTGGAGCCGTTGGGTGAGTACGGCGTTGGATATCGGCAATCGCTCCGAGAAGTCGCTGAATCGCCGTGCACCCAAAAGTGATTCGCGCACGAGTAGCAGGGTCCATTCGTCGCCCAGCAGACCAACCATGCGCCCGATGGCGTTGGTGCTGACGGGCTTGAGCGTTGAGGTCAATGCGGGCCCCTGGCCTGACGCAGCTCGGCCCCCGGGACCCATGTGGAATGGGTACCGCTGCAGATTCTTTCGGGAAGCTGCAGTTTGCATACCGGGCCTTCGGTCATCCGGGAGGCCTCGAACACCAGGCAGTAGGAGGAATCGGTGTTCATGTCGGTGGTGAGTGTCACCAGGTAACCGTCTTCTTCGGATGTGCTGCCGGGTCGCGGCGCCATGGCCGTCTCGCTGCCGAAGACGCCATCGCCGAACGAGATTCGTTCCTCCGAACCAGTGTGTAGGTCGTGGCGCACCAAACCGTCGAACAGGAACCAGCCCGGCTTGCCGGTCGCCGCGTAGGTGTATCGGTAGGGCCGGGTTTCAAAATCACGATTCATCATGCCGAATTCGGTGTAGTTGTCGCTGAGCCGCTCCTCGGTGGTGGTGCCCGTGACCAGGTTGAATCGCCAGCGATGCAGGGTGGATTTGAACCCGTCCAGGGCCAAGTAGCGAAACGCGGCCTCTTGTAATGAGTTTGTGCCCTCGGTCGAAGGGGTCGGGTCGTTCTGGAAGAATCCGTCCAGCACGATGTCGTCACCGTCTTCGTAGGCGTTGACGAAGTGCAGTGCGTAGGTCGGTGCGGCCTCGAACCAGCGGATTTGTGATGAGTCGCCACGGCGTGGGACCACCGCGAATCGGGAGGGGAGATCCGGATGGAACACCGGCGCGTGCACACCGTGCTTCATGAGTGAGGGCTCCCAAAACAGCGGAAAGTCATTGAGTATCACATAGTTTTCCGTATAGGCCATGTCGTGAGGAAGGCGCGGACCGGGTAGCGGGACATCGACGTGATGCACCAAGTTGGCGTCCTTGTCCACGACCCCGTATCGCAGGTGCGGCTCTTCCTTGCTGTAGCTGAAGAACAGCATCTCGCCGGTGATCGGATCGGTTTTCGGATGCGCCGACACCCCCCACTCGGTGGGGAACTTGCCATGCCAGGTCTCCTTGCCGACGGTCTCGGCGGTGTACGGGTCGACTTGGTACAGATCGCCGCACATGTAGAAGCTGGTCAACGCGAGGCCACGGTGTACCACCACATCGGTGCTGGAGGCATCTTTCATGCGGCGGCGAGCACCCCACCCGTCGTCTCGTATTGCGGCGGTGGGCATTTCGATGAATCCAGCCCATAGTGGGCCGCCAGCCGCGTTCTCGGCGGCGAAGCCATCGGTGCGCACAAACCGGTTGCGGTAGGACGCCTTGCCGGCTGCGAACTCGACGATGTGCAGCATGCCGTCGCCGTCGAACGGGTGATAGTTGGTTGCCGCGGGGTGTAGTGGGTTCTCGGTGTTGCGCAGGTATAGGCCGTCGAGGTCAGCGGGTACTTCGCCCTCGACGACCGTGAGGTCGGATGCGTCCCACTCGCGCAGCTGGGGCCGCCACGGCCCGGTGCGGTAGGGGTGGTCGTCGTCGGCCGGAAGGGTCGAGGTCCAGGTGTTGATCAGTTCGGTGGCCATAGCTTCTCCCGCGATTCGGCGTGTGCGGTCAAACTATGCTTGACAGAGTTACTCTGTCAATTGAATCATAAGCGGATGTCTCAGGGTATCTGGATCCTCGGCGCTTATCAGAGCGACTTCGGCCGCAATTTCACGCGCGAGGGGCTCGATTTCGCCGACCTCACCCGCGAGGTAATCGATGGCACGTTGGCTTCTGCGGGTGTGGCCGGGAGTGATGTCGGTGTGGTGCATGTAGGCAACGCGTTCGGTGAAATGTTTTCGGCTCAAGGCCATCTGGGCGCGATGCCGGCGACGGTCCATGAGGAGTTGTGGGGCATTCCGGCGGCCCGCCACGAAGCGGCCTGCGCATCCGGTAGCGTCGCGGCCCTCGCTGCGATCGCAGACCTGTGCGCCGGGTTCTATGACTCGGCGCTGGTGTTGGGACTCGAGCTGGAGAAGACGGTGCCCGGTGAGGTCGGTGCCGCACACCTGGCCGCCGCCGCGTGGACCGGGCACGAGGATGACGGCGTCACGTACAGGTGGCCGCATGTGTTCTCGCGAGTCGCCGAGGAGTACGACCGGCGCTACGGAATCGATGAGGCCCATCTACGGGCCATTGCCGCCACCAACTTCGGGAACGCCCGGCGAAATCCGAACGCGCAAACCCGGGCCTGGACGTTGCCGGATCTGGAAAGCCTTGACGACGTGTCCAATCCGGTGATCGAGGGCCGCATCCGCCGTCTGGACTGCAGTCAGTTGACTGACGGTGGCGCCGGTCTGGTCCTCGTCACCGATGAGTACCTGCGCGAGCATCCCGGGGCTCGCCCGCTTGGGCGCATCGACGGCTGGGGTCACCGGACGGTGGGGCTCGGACTGCAACAGAAGTTCGAGCGCGATGCGCAATCGCCCCACGTCTTCCCACACGTTCGAATGGCTGTCACCGATGCGTTCGAACGAGCCGGGGTGACACTCGGGGCCGTGAGCGGATTCGAGGTGCATGACTGCTTCACGCCGAGTGAGTATCTCGCCATCGACCACATAGGGCTGACCGAACCGGGAGAGTCGTGGAAGGCAATCGAGAACGGGGACATCGAGATCGGCGGCCAGCTGCCTATCAACCCGAGCGGCGGACTGATCGGGTCCGGACATCCGGTGGGCGCGACCGGGGTCCGGATGCTGGTCGATGCCGCTAAGCAGGTCAGCGGAACCGCCGGTGACTATCAGGTCGAGGGTGCGGACTGTTTCGGCACCCTGAATATCGGTGGCAGCACGGCGACCGCGGTCAGTTTTGTGGTCTGCGCACAATCCAGGTAGCAGGCTGTTCGCCCGCGCCCGGACTGATCAACCCGGCGTCTTGAGGGCCGTGGTGCTGGGAGGTTGCGCTAGCCTTCGGCCATGCCAGCTGTCGGGCGATATGCCAAGGGTGAGACCAAGCGCCAGGAGATTCTTGCCGCAGCGTTGACGGTTCTCGAGCGCGACGGGGAGGCCGGCGCCTCGATGCGGGTCATCGCCAAGGAGGCCAACATCAGTCTGGCCGGCCTGATGCACTACTTCCCGGCACGGGATGCGATTCTCACCGAAATACAACGCGGCGCTGATGCCACATTCGAAGAGCGGTACCGGAACTCGGCAGCAGAGATTGATCCGGGTGAGGTGCTGGCGCAGGCCATGCTGGATAAGGCGAGTAAACCCGGTTCGGGGACGGTGTACCTGTCCTTGGCCGCGGCCGCGGCCGTCGATCCGGAGCATCCTGCCGGGGCGTATCTGCGTGACAGGTACGAGAGGATGCGCGCACGCATCGCCGACTATGTGCGGGGACGCCAGGTCGACGGCACGGTGCCCGCGCATGTCGATGCCGATTTCGCCGCCACGGCGTTGATCGCCGCCGCTGACGGCATTCAGATCCAATGGATGTCGGACCCGTCCATCGACATGGGTGATCACATGCGCCGGGTCTGGGAGCAGCTCCTCCACTAAAACCGTACAGTGTATGGTTTTAGTATGAAGTGGATAACCGCCGTCATGGCCTCGGCAGTCGTATTCGCGGTGGGGTTAACCGCCTGCAGTCCCCGCCAGGAGGGCGCGGGGGACGAGTCCGCGTGGGACCGTGGCTTTTATTGGGGCACTGCCACTGCGGGCTACCAGGTGGAGGGGAGTGCGCCGGATAGCAATTGGCGCCGCTACGTCGACCGCACTGCGGGGATGCCTGCTGTGGCCGATCAATCCAATCCCCTCGGGGACGGGCCCGTCGATCCGTACCGGCAGGCCGACGATTTTCGGCACCGGTACGCCGAGGATATCGCCAATGCACATGCCATGGGCGTCAACACATTTCGATTCGGGCTGGAGTGGTCGCGGGTCATGCCCCAACCGGGTAAGTGGGACGAGAAGGAACTCGCGTACTACGACTCGATCGTCGCCACGCTGCGCGAGAACGGCATGACGCCGATGATCACGCTCATGCACTGGGTGTACTCGGGCTGGGTTGCGGACAGCGGCGGGTTTATGAACAACGTCGCGGCATTCGAGGACTTCGCCAAGGCGATCACCAAACGCTATGCCGGGCAAGGAGTGCTGTGGGTCAGCATCAACGAACCGCTGGCCTTCGGGGCGATGGAGGTGCGCACCGGCGCGATCAAGCCCAATCAGTTCGATGGGTTCCTGGACCGGGTCGCCGAGGCTCACCGCGCGGTGTACCGGGCCGCTCATGAGGCGGACCCCAAGGCCAAAGTGACGACCAACGAGGCCTACATCCCGCCGGATGTGTTGGTGCAGTTCGCAGGTTTCGGGGTGAAGGGTATCGAGGGATCGTTTTTCGACCGGGTCACTGGCAGCCTGGATTACCTGGGGTTCGACTATTACACCGGAACTGCGGCAGATAATCCTGCCTCGGCACAAAGCATGGCTGCGCGCTGGAACATCAAGCTACAGCCTGAAGACATCTACTACGTATCGCGGCACTACGCGCAGCGATACCCCGGGCTGCCGATCTACATCGTCGAGAACGGGATGGTCACCGATAACGGAAAACCGCGGGCAGACGGCGTGACCCGGTCGCAGTACCTCAACGACACTGTCTTCTGGCTGCAGCGGGCCAAGGCCGACGGCATCCCGATCATCGGGTACAACTACTGGTCGTTGGTCGATAACTACGAATGGGGAAGCTATCGGCCACGTTTCGGCCTGTATACCGTCGACGCGCTGGGCGATCGGGCGCTGAAGCGGGTGCCCACCGATGCCGTCCAGGCCTACACACGGATCACCCGGGACGCGGGCACATCACCCGGCTATCGCCCGGTGATCCCGGCGGCGAAATGCTCGACGACGGTGGGGCAGGACAGCTGTGCGCCACTCGATCCGAAGGGGCCGACGGTTCCGCTGCGTTAGTCCTGCGGTCAAACCGTTGTCAGTGCACCACCGTTGACGTTTATGACCTGCCCGGTTATGTGGCGGGCACCCGATGAGGCGAGAAAGCTGACAGTGCTCGCGACATCCGCCGGGATGCCGGCGCGCCCGGTGTGGGTCGAGGCAATGAGGGTATTGCGGCGGGTGTCGGCGAGCTTGTCGCGGAAGAACTCGGTGTCGCTGATGTACCCGGGCGCAACGACATTCGAGGTGATGTCGCGGGGTCCGAGCTCTGCGGCCAGCTGCACATTCCACGACGCGAGGGCCGCCTTGGCTGCCCCGTATGACCCGGCACCGTTGTGCGCCGCTATGGAGCCGATATGAACAACCGCGGCGCCGTCGGCGAGCCGATCGCTGACGGCGGTGGTGGTGAGCACGGCGCTGATGAGGTTGGCCTCAAGGTTGGTGCGCCACTGGTTGGCCAACTCATGTAGGCCAACCGGCACGTCGGCATCGAAGTCGGTGTTTCCGCCGGCATTGTTCACCAGGAGATCAATGGGTCCGGTGAATCGCTTAGCGAGGTCTTCCACCTGACGTGGGTCGGTGTGGTCGCAGGGCAGCGCGCTGCTGTTCGAGCCGAGCGCTGCGACGGCCGCATCGAGGACGTCTGCGCGCCGTCCTGTGATGAGCACTCGGGCCCCGGAGCCGATGAGTGATTCGGCGATCGCTAGTCCGATACCGGTGCCGCCGCCGGTGACCAATGCTGTGCGCATACGGCTCTCCATTCGTTTAGGTCTAAATGTTTAGATCTAAACGGTAGAGTTATCCGTATGGAGTGTCAAGACGCCGCCGATGAGATCGTGCTGGCGTGGCAGCGAGAGAGGCCAAGCGCGCCCACTGATTCCATCGATGTTGTGACGAGGATTTGGCATCTCGCGACGTTATTCGGTGCCCAGCGGCGAAGACTTCTGGCCGGGCTCGGGGTGGATATGGCCACGTTGGATCTGCTCAGCACGCTGCGGCGCAGTGGGGCGCCCTACTGCCTCACCACTCGCGAGATCGCCCAGCGGACGATGGTTACGGCCGGGGCGGTATCTCAGCGGGTGGCCAGGGCTGAGAGTGAGGGGCTGGTGACGCGTGAGCCGGGATCCTTGCCTCGTAGTGTGTCGGTGTCCCTAACGAAGGCCGGACATCACCTGGTCGAATCCACGGTCGATCAACTGCTGACCGACGAGCTGGAATTGATCTCAGGTCTTAGCGCTCCACAACGCATGCAGTTGGCGCAACTGCTGAAGATATTGCTCGCCGATGTGCACGCGAGGGTGGGGCCGACTGCGCCGACTCATGTCGGCTCGGTCTGATTTCCCCGGCCTTATGGTGTCGAACCGCTGTTGATCACGAAGTCGCGTTCGGGGTCCTGTGGAACCACCTCGGGATTGCCGTCGACGGTAATGTCGGCGCGTCCCGCGGTGGGATCCTGGCTGAAGTGTTTGTCTTCCGCCTCAATCCACAGTTGCCAGAACTCGCGGAGCTCCGCGCCATCGCGAGCCTCGGCGCGGAGCCGACGGGTTGCCTGGTCGGTCTGCACCCAGATCAGCGAACTCAACTGGTCGGCGGCGGCCGAGCGGCCGGACCCGACGCCCTCGAGAATCAGCACCGATGGTGGTGGGCACTGCTCCTGCGGGCCGAACTCACGGGCCTCCCAGTCGTAACGTCGATACTGGGCGGGCTCGCCGTGCGCCCAGGGCGTCAGGACCTGCTCCTCGAACCGGGGCCACCATCCGAAGAACGTGTCCCAGGACGCAAAGTCATCGGTGTGCAGGACCACTGTCGATGGGGTTGTCGCTGACAGCGCGGTGTGTAATCGCGCAGCAAAGGTGCTCTTGCCGGCGGCGCCCCTGCCGTCGATGGCGACGACGCGCACGTCCCCGCAATGTGGCTGGCTCTCATTGATGAGTCCGGCCAGCCACGAGAAGCTCCGCAGTCGGGCCGGTGTCGCCATGGCGCGAGCTTACTGGTGCTCGGCTAGCCTGTTGCCGTGGACTGGACTGAGCTAATCGGCAGCATGGCCGGTGTGCTATTCGTCATCCTTGCTGTCCGGCAAAATATTTGGACCTTCCCGGTGGCGATCGTCAGCTCGGTGTTCTACATCGTGGTTTTCGCCCGGCAGACCCTGTACGCCGATGCGGCCCTGCAGATTATGTTTATCGCGCTAGCCGTGCAGGGTTGGTACTTGTGGGGGAGGCGGAGTCCGGGGCGGCACGGGGTGGCAGTGCGGCGGACGCCGTCGTGGGCGTGGCTGCCGTTGGCGGTGTCGCTGGTGGCCCTGGTGGCAGGACTCTATGTATTCCTGATCACCTTCACCGATTCCAATGCCCCTCAGCTTGATTCGGCAATCACCGGGCTCAGCGTCGTATCCCAACTCATGATGAACCGAAAATGGATAGAGAATTGGGCCTTGTGGATCGTCACCGACTCGTTTTCCGTGGGTGTCTATCTGTTCAAGGGCCTCAATCTCACCGCGGGCTTCTACGCATTTCTGACCGTCATGGCCGCGGTCGGCCTGTGGAATTGGAGAAAAGAGCTGCGGACGATGGCGACTGCCGACTCCCTATGAATAACCCGCCCCTTTCAACATATATCGGACAGGGGGGCTTGCGGCAAGACCCCGGTCATACCGCACAATCGCAGGCTGAATATCACAGACTGAATGTCAGATGCCATGAACTAGAACGAAAACGGGGAACATCCGGTTGACGACATACGAAGAAGAACTGGAATCCGAGCGGGAGTACATCGCCGGACTCTATGAGCGGCTGGACGCCGAACGTGCACGTGTCAGGGGGCGATACCGCAGTGCCCTGCGCGAGCCGGTCGATCAGCAGAACGGCGCCGCGATGGTCGAGCGCGATGACGAGGTACGCGCACTGGCCCGGCAGGCACAACGCTTGGACGTCGCCGATGACGGGCTGTGCTTCGGCCGGTTGGACGCCCTCACGGGGGAGCACTCCTACGTCGGGCGCATTGGCCTTCTCGACAAGACGAACGACTACGAACCATTGCTGATCGATTGGCGGGCTCCGGCGGCGCAGGCTTTCTACACCGCCACGGGCGCCAACCCGGAAAACACCCGGCGGCGACGTCAATTCCGGACTCGGGGACGTCATGTGGATGCCTTCGCGGACGAGCTCCTCGGGCGGCCGGACGGTGAAGAGCACGATGGTGAACGCGGGAGCATGAGTGATGCGGCGTTGCTCGCCGCCGTCAACGCACCGCGCGGCAACGGGATGCGCGACATCGTGGCGACCATTCAGGCCGAACAAGACCGGATCATCCGGCTTGATCATCCCGGCGTGCTGGTCATCGAGGGCGGGCCCGGCACGGGCAAGACCGTTGTGGCCCTGCACCGCGTTGCCTACCTGCTGTACACCCAGCGCCAGCGGATGGAACGCCACGGCGTGTTGGTTGTCGGCCCGAATGCGGCCTTCCTGAGCCATATTTCGCGGGTGCTGCCCTCGCTGGGCGAGACCAACGTGGTGTTCACGACGGCGGGAGATCTGTTGCCGGGTCTGAAGGTCACGGCAGAGGATGGAGCGGATGCGGCGCGGCTCAAGGGCTCGTTGCAGATTCTCGACGTGCTCGCGGCGGCGGTCGCCGATCGGCAGCGGACTCCCGTGGAGCCACTGCGGATCCAGCTCACCGATGTCTCGGTGCGCATCGATGCCGATATCGCGCAGTGGGCCATCGACGAGGCGCGTGCGAGCAAGCTCCCGCACAACGAGGCGCGGGCCGTCTTCACCGACGTCCTGACATGGGCGCTCACGGAACGGGCTATCCCGCGCATCGGCAAGGGGTGGCTCACGCGTGCGGACCGCAAGGCCTGGGAGCACCTGCGGGCGGAGCTGCTGGACGAACTCGGGGATCACGAGGGATTCGCCGCTGCGCTTGACGAGCTGTGGCCGACGCTGACGCCGGAGACGCTGTTGTCGGAGCTGTACGCCTCACCAGAGCGGCTGCGTGCTGCCGGCGGTGATCCGGCGCTGGCACGCGCTGCCGGCGCCGCCTGGACCGTCTCAGACGTACCCCTGCTCGACGAGCTGATCGATCTGGTGGGCCCCGACAAGGCGGCGGAAGAGGCCGCCGAGCGTGAGCGCAGGGCCGAGGCCGAGTACGCCTCCGGTGTGCTCGACATGATGACCGGCCGCGAGGACATGATGGACGACGAGGACCACCTCTTTGCCACCGATCTGCTCGGCGCCGAGGACCTGGCGGAACGCTTCACCGAACGCGACACTCGCGACCTCGTCGAACGTGCGTCGGCCGACCGCGACTGGACATACGGGCACATCGTGATCGATGAGGCGCAGGAACTGTCCGAAATGGACTGGCGCGTGTTGATGCGCCGATGCCCGAGTCGTTCGTTCACGGTGGTCGGGGATCTGGCCCAGCGCCGATCGGTGGCCGGTGCCACGTCCTGGGACGCGATCCTGGAGCCGTATGTACCGGGACGTTGGCTGTACCGGCCGTTGTCGGTGAACTATCGCACTCCCGCGGAGATCATGGCCGTCGCCTCGGCGCTGCTGGCCGAGTTCGCGCCGGGTACCCGGCCGCCCGAATCCGTTCGTTCGTGTGGCGTCCTACCCTGGTCCAGGCATCTCGCTGAGGACGAATTGCCAAAAGCCATCGAGGAATTCACCCATGACGAGGAGTCTCGAGAGGGCACGAGTGTGGTGATCGGGCCGCCGGGCGTGCCGGGTACCGTGCCCGCCTCGGAAACCAAAGGTCTGGAGTTCGACGCCGTCCTGGTGGTGGCACCGGAACGGATCATGGCCGACGGCCCACGAGGTGCGGCCGAGCTCTATGTGGCGCTCACCCGCGCCACCCAGCGTCTCGGGGTGCTGCACGTGGCGCCGTTACCGCAAGCGCTCGTCGGCCTCACCGAAACCACAGCCGAACCGGGCTCGGTTCGCCGGGTCGTGCCAACGAGCGTCGCCCAATAGGGCAGGATAGACACCGCCGTCGCGGCCTTCCGATGAGCCGCTTGCGTGAAGAGCGGAAGTAGCGGGCCCGATGGCTGTGCTTTGTGCACTGGCTTTGTCGAACCCGTACCGAGGAGGCGTGATGACTCGCGATGTGAGCCGCACCGGATATAAGCGGGTGCTGCTCAAGCTCGGCGGCGAGATGTTCGGCGGGGGAGCCGTCGGTCTTGACCCGGATGTGGTCCACAGGGTGGCCAGCCAGATTGCTGAGGTGGTCCGCAGCGGTGCCGAGGTCGCGGTCGTGATCGGCGGCGGCAACTTCTTCCGCGGCGCACAGCTACAGCAGCGCGGTATGGAGCGGACCCGCTCGGACTACATGGGCATGCTCGGCACCGTCATGAACAGCCTTGCGCTCCAAGACTTCCTGGAGAAGGAAGGCATTGTCACGCGCGTGCAGACCGCCATCACCATGGGCCAGGTCGCCGAGCCGTACATTCCGCTGCGGGCCAGAAGGCATCTTGAGAAGGGGCGCGTCGTCATCTTCGGCGCCGGTATGGGACTGCCGTATTTCTCCACCGACACCACCGCAGCGCAGCGCGCCCTGGAGATCGGTGCCGAGGTGGTGCTGATGGCCAAGGCTGTCGACGGCATCTTCACCGATGATCCACGCGCCAATCCCGATGCCGAATTCCTGCCGGAGATCACGCATCGCGAGGTCATCGACCGTGGCCTCCAGGTCGCCGATGCCACCGCGTTCAGCCTGTGTATGGACAACCGGATGCCGATCCTGGTGTTCAACCTGCTTACCGAAGGCAATATCGCCAGGGCGGTCGCAGGTGAGAAGATCGGAACGCTGGTAACACCATGATGAGCCGCTTGCGCGAAGATCATCAAACCCGATGGGAGATCAATCGTGATTGACGAGGTTCTTCTCGATGCCGAGGAGAAGATGGAAAAGGCCGTGGCGGTCGCCCGCGATGACTTCGCGACGATTCGCACCGGGCGTGCCAATCCGAGCATGTTCCAGCGGGTAGTCATCGACTACTACGGCACGATCACGCCGATCACACAGGTCGCGGGCATCAATGTGCCCGAGGCCCGCCTGGTGGTCATCAAGCCCTACGAGGCCAATCAGCTCAAGGCCATCGAGGAGGCGATCCGCAATTCGGACCTGGGTCTGAACCCCAGCAATGACGGCAGCATCATTCGCGTTGCTGTCCCGCAGCTCACCGAGGAACGCCGCCGCGAGCTCGTCAAGCAGGCCAAGGGCAAGGGCGAGGACGCCAAGGTGACCCTGCGCAGCATCCGGCGTAAGGCCAATGACGAGCTCAACCGGATCAAGAAGGACGGCGAGGCCGGCGAGGACGAAGTAGGCCGCGCGGAAAAGGATCTGGACAAGACCACGTCCCAATACGTGACCCAGATCGACGAGTTGGTGAAGCACAAAGAAGGCGAGTTACTGGAGGTCTAGGGCCCCGGTAATGACGACCATGGGAGATACCGACGCGGCTCCGGCGCCCGGCAGCAGCCCTGCGCCCCCTTCGGGAGCGAAGTCCCGAGCCGGACGCAACCTGCCGGCCGCCATCGGCGTCGGCGTTGTCCTCGCCGCCATGATCATTTTCTCGCTCCTGTACCAGAAGGAGATCTGGGTCGGGATCATCTCGGTCTTCCTGGGGATCGCGATGTGGGAGGTAACCAAGCGGCTGCGCCAGGCCGATATCTCGGTGCCGTTCATCCCGCTGTTCTTCGGCGGGCAGGCGATGATCTGGCTGACGTGGCCGTGGGGCACCGCCGGTGCGCTGGGCGCGTTTGGCGCAACCGTCGTGGTCTGCATGATCTGGCGTCTCGTTGGACACGGCTTGAATCAGCAGCCCGTCAACTATCTGCGCGATGTCGCCATCACGGTGTTCGTCGCCGCATGGATCCCGCTGTTCGCGTCATTCGGTGCGCTGCTGGTCTACCCGGAAAACGGTGCGGAGCAGGTGTTCTGTCTGATGCTCGGTGTCACATTCTCCGATATCGGCGGTTATGCGGCGGGAGTCTTGTTCGGCAAGCATCCGATGGCACCCGCGATCAGCCCCAAGAAATCCTGGGAGGGCTTGGCGGGCTCACTGCTGGTGGGGACGACCGCGTCCACCCTTGCGGTGACGTTCCTGCTCGGTCATCACCCGTTTGTCGGTGTCGCCCTGGGCATCATGCTCGTCATCACCGGAACACTCGGCGACTTGGTCGAGTCGCAGGTCAAGCGCGACTTGGGTATCAAGGACATGGGCACACTGCTGCCGGGCCACGGCGGCATCATGGACCGGCTTGATTCCCTGCTGCCCTCGGCCGTCGCCACCTGGATTGTGTTGACTCTGTTTATCTAGCCCGGTTTATCTAGCCCGCGCGGGCACGTCGGTAGAGCTCCGTTTGATAGATGCCGCTGACGGTTGCCCCGTAAAGCACTGCGATCGCGATCCATAGCCCTCCGCACAGCCGGAGTGCCCCGGACAGCACTCCATGTCCCACCCCAGCGGCGGCGAAGAGCATGCCCACTCCGGGCAACACCAGCATCAGGATGAAAATTCGCAGGCTGAGCTGGGCAAGGATGTTCTTGGACAGCATGCGCCGCAGCGTCCTCGTGCAGTCTTTGGTGGCATCTATGGCGCCGACGTCCTTCAGGACCATTGTCGGCAGCACCTGAAACGAGACGGCGCGCCACATCAGGTCCAAGAACCGTCCGATGAACAGGACGTGGACGAGGCTGCCGACGTACAGCAGCTTCTCGTCGATGATGCCGAGACCCCACGTGACGGTGGTGTCGATGAGCACCCAGGGCAGCAGCCGCGTGCGGTAGTGGCGCGCGGCAGCCACACCGCGCGCGAAGCTCGGCACGTCACCCTCCAGCGCGGCGTTCGCCTGTGTGATGAGGGCCGTCTGCCAGAACATCGCGAGATACAACAGGATGACGTAGTCGATGGCCAAGGCGGTCCGGACGAACTGCGGCGAGGTTTTGTCAATGTTCGGCGGTAGCAGCAGACCCAGCGCGATGAGGGCGACGATGAACACGGCGATGCTGATCGCGGCCGCGATAGGGAAGTACATGAGTGCCTTGCGGCGACGCAGGAGACGTGTCGATGACGTGAATATGTCCCAGGATGTCGACAGAGCGTTGGATGACGCCACCAAGTCCCCTGATAATTCGTTACCTGTGTTACACAAGTTATCAGTGTGACGCGTGAGGTGTAAGGGAGCGTGATACGCGCCACGGGACGCTGGGGGATGACGCCGATGCTGCGTAACGACGTTTAGCGCGTTTTGAGCGCCTGACGCAGGTCCACTCCGGCGAACGGTCCCGGCACCTGACCGTCAACCGTGAACCGGTACAGGGCGGTCTGGAAAATCCCGGTGAGCGCTGCGCCGATGATGGACGCCGCCAGGATCCACAGCACACCGAGTGCTGCGAACACGCCGGTTACGGCGCTCACATTCGCCGCGATGCCCAGGTAGATCAACCCGACTCCGGGCAGCGTCAACATGGCGGTGAAGAAGCTCAGTCCCACGATGCCGACGACGTTCTGGCCCCAGGCGTTCTTGAGTGTTTCCTTGGTCTTCTTGATGGCGTCGATGGCGCCGCGGTTCTCCAGCACGATCGTGGGCAGCACCTGGAAAGAGACCACGCGCCACGCGACGTCGAGCAATCGCCCGACAAACGGCACGCGCTCCTCGACGGCGCTGATGATCCAGGAGACGACGCCGGTGATGAGAACCCAGGGCAGGAGACGACCGCCATGGTGGGCTGCCGTCGAGATGCCCGCGGCGACGCTCGGGTCTCCGCCCTCCAACGCGATGTTCGCCTGCGAAATGAGCGCCGCCTGCCAGAAGGTCGTGACGTACATCAGCACGAAATACCCGATGGCGAAGACAGGGTAGAAGAGCGGCGGCACCGAATCTCCGGTCGTCGCAGGCAGGAGTAGGACTCCGAGGGTCACCATCCCGATCAGCACGAGCAACGCGGTAAGCCCGGACAGGATCGGGAAGACCACGAGCTCCTTGCGGGAGCTGAGCACCTTCGCGGACGTTTTGAAAATTTGCCACGATGTCGACAGCGTGCTGGCGAAGGCCATCAGATTCCCCCTGGTCATTGACAGATAGTGAGGCCCAAGATACCAGTGCGCTAGCTGCTCAGCCTGGTGGCTGGTTTGATGGAAACATGTCTCGCCGCGATGTTCAGATCCGCACGCCCGACGGGCACTGCTCGGCAACTCTGCACGTTCCGGACAAGTCCAGATCCGCCGTCATCGTCTACCCCGACGCAGGTGGTGCCCGCGAGGTCATGCGGGAGATGGGGGACCGGCTCGCGGCGCTGGGATACGTGGCGCTGGTGCCCGATGTCTACTACCGCGAAGGCGATTGGAAACCATTCGATCTGGCGACAGCATTTGGAGACCCGGAAGAGCGTGGCCGTCTCTTTGCGACGATGGGGACGCTTACCCCCGACCGGATCGATGCCGATGCGGGCGCCTTTCTGGAGTTTCTCGCTCGGCAGCCCGAGGTGACGGGTGACACGGTGGGCCTGACGGGCTACTGCATGGGAGGGCGGATCTCGTTGCGGGTAGCGGCGACTCACGCGTCCAGGGTGGGTGCGGTCGCGTCATTCCACGGCGGCAATCTCGCCAACGCCGACGACCCCAACAGTCCACACCACATCGCCGACAGGATCACCGGCGCCGTGCTGGTGGCCGCCGCGGAGGAGGACGCATCCTTCCCGCCTGAGCAGAACCAGCTGCTGGCGCAGGTGCTGACGGATGCCGGGGTGCGGCACACCATCGAGACATATCCGGCCAAGCACGGGTTCGCCGTCACCGACAACGCCACCTACGACAAAGCGGCGGCCGAGCGCCACTGGCGAGCGCTCGAAGAGCTCTACGGTTCTCACCTGGGCGTCTAATGCTGTTCGAGCCGCGGCTGCGGGCCGGGATCCACGACGGCACCATCTCGGTGGCGTACCGACGCTGGAAGCGCCCGCAGGTCAAGGTGGGCGGTCGCTACCGTGTCGGCTCGGACCGCATTCGCTCGAGAGCTGTTGGTCTTCGTGCAAGCGGCTCATCTATGACCGAGTTCGACTTCATCGAGGTCGACGCCGTCGACGAGATCACCGCACGCGATATCGACGATGCCGACGCGCTGTTGGCCGGGTACCCCTCGGCCGCGCTGGCACGAAGCGATGTCGGTGCGAGCGGAGCCGACCCGTTGTACCGCTTGGCATTTCGCAAAATTACGATGGCCGATCCACGTGCGACGCTGGCATCGACGGCGACGCTCTCGGCCGACGATGCTGCCGACATCGACGCGAGACTGGATCGGATGGACCGTAGCTCCACGGCGGGGCCCTGGACCCGCGAGGTGCTGCGCGAGATCGCCCGGCGCCCGGAGGTGCGGGCCAAAGACCTTGAATCCTGCTCGCGTTGGCCAGATTTGACTACCTTCAAGGTGCAGGTGCGCAAGCTCAAGAACTTGGGGCTGACCCTGAGTCAGCCCGTCGGCTATCGGGTCTCGCCACGCGGTGCGGAGTATCTAGCCCGCGTACTGGACTAGCAGCTGAATTCCCGGCCACTGCCGTCGGCAGGGGTGGTCTCTTTCAGACAGCCGAATGGTTCGATTCCGGCGTCGCTGATCCGAATGGCGGACTTTGTCTTGGTGTTCGCGCAGAACAATCCGGAAGTTTCGCTGCGGCAACCGAAGTCTCCGAATGTCAGGCGGCCGCCGTAGTCGAGTGGGTTTCCGTCACCGCTTTGGAAGGGCCCGGGATCGCCGTGCAGTCCACCCACCGTGACCTGATGGCCATTGAAATCTGTCCATCCGCCGACCCAGTTACCCTCGGTGCCGGCGGGCCGTTTCGGTGGATTTATGAGGTTGACCAGGCAGGACAGCGTATCCGGCTCCAGATTGCTCGTCATGCATCGTGTTTTGCCCGACGGAGTCTTGAACGCGACGTTGTCACCGAGATCGGTCTTCTGCCCGTCCTGGCTGGTAGCCGAGTGGAAGTTGGTGACATCCACCGGCGCTCCCTTGGAAATCCACTGCGCCACAGCGTCATACGGCGCACCTGTGGCGGGCTCCGGTAGTTCGATGGGAGTCGTCGTTGTGGTCGAGGTGGGCGCCTTGCTTGTGGTGCTGCTCGATGGCGGCGTACTGGATGAGGGCGTGGTCGGCGAGACCGATGCCCCCTTCGAACATCCGGTGACAAGGAGCAGTGCTCCCAGCATGGTCAGACCGCCGAGTAACAGGGCACGCATGCAGCCAGGCTAGCTGGCCACCACCGGCTGACGGGTAGGCGCGGCGGCTGCCGCCTCGATTGCGGGGTTCTCGTGAGCCTTGGATGGCCGGCTTGCCCGCGCGTTCAGCCAGCAGGCCAGCGCGCCGAGCACCAGGCCGATTCCCATTCCGATATCCACCCGCTGGCCCAGCAGGATCCAGGACAACAGCCCCGCCACCGCGGGAATGACACAGAACAGCATGGCCACCGCCGCCGCACCGAACTTGCTGACCGACCGCACATAGAGCGAGGTGCACAAGGTGGCGTTGAACAGCACCACCGCCGCGACAGCTCCCGCGGCCTTCCACGGGTCGTGCACGGCACTGGGTGTCAGTAATGCCAGCGCCCCGGCGGGCAGCAGGCCGGCCAGATTTTGGATGGCACTGTTGACCCGGAAGTCGACGTCGGCACAGAAACGCTGCTGATACACCCCGCCGGCGGCCAGGCCCAACAACGCGACCAGAAGCAGCACCAGCACGGTGTCGATACCGCCCGTGGCGAGTAGTCGATGGGCACATGCGGCCAATACGGCCAGCACTCCCAGGCCCAGGGCGACAATCCGCCAACCATTGAGGCGTTCACTGAGGAACAGCGCGGCCAACACGGCGGTGACCACCGGATTCATCGAGATGACGACTGCGCCGAGGACGGCAGGAGCTCCGTGTTCGAGCGCTTCGTACAGCGCGCAGAACTGCACGGCCTGCATCAGCAGCCCGGCGACGATGACGTGGCCGAGCTTGCGGCCCGTCGGCCAGGCGACCTTCGCGAAGAACGCCCAGGTGGCAAGGATTGCGCCGGCGAGGGCGAACCGGGCCACCAGGACCAGCATTGGCGTCATGGCCGATACGGAGAGCGCGCCAATCGGGTACCCGAGCGCGTATAGAAACGTCAGTACGACCGCCGAGGTCTTAGTCATGGACGCCGGCATCTTCTGCATGGCAGCCATCGTCGCCGGTCCGGACGGCTGATGTCCAACGATAATTACTGATCAGAATCAATCAGTAATCGTGATCGATTGATATTCAACGTGCCTGCCAGGCTGGTGCACAACTCGTGAACGAGGAAATATTGATCAAATATTGTGATCGGACTACGGTGGCGATATGGCGAGTTCGACACTCGATATCGCGCCGCTGCGGTCACTGGTCGCGGTCGCTGATTGTGGGGGATTCCATCGGGCCGCGGCCGTGCTGCATCTGACCCAATCCGCGGTGAGCCAACATGTACGCAAGCTGGAGACCGCGGTCGGCGAGCCGTTGGTCCGGCGTTCGGGGCGCGGGGTGGTGTTCACCGATAAGGGCGCGCAGCTGCTGGCGCATGCCCGTCGCATCCTCGCCGCGCACGATGCCGCGGTAGACGACCTGATAGCCGGTCAGGAGCGCACGGTGATTCTCGGGGTCACCGAGCATGGCGCGGACTTGATACTGCCGAGCATCACCACGGCACTGCGTAGTCATCTCCCGGATTGGTCGGTGCGTGTGCGGTTCGATCGCAACGTCTACCTCGCCGAATCCGTCGATCGGGGAAGCATGGACCTGGCCGTCATTCTCGACGGGTCAGGCCTGGATCGCACCAATGCGGTGGGCACGGTGCGCCTGCAGTGGGTGGCGGCGCGTGGCTACAAGGCGAGCTCCGCTGATCCCGTTCAGGTCATGACCTTCACCGAACCATGCACCTTGCGCGCCCCCATGTTCAGTGCGCTGCACACTCTGGGCCGTCCGTACCAGATTGTCGGTGAATCACCGGATTTGTCGGGGTTGTACGCGGGTCTGCGGTCGGGTCTGGGAATGGCGTTGCTGCCCATCATCGGGTGGCTGCCCGACGGCATCGCTCCGGTGGAGACGATGCCCGCGGCGAACCTGGCGACACTATCGGTCGTCGGCCGCCGCGGGCTCGACCCCGCTGTGTTTTCGGCCGTGGAAGGGGCTGCGCGCGAGGCTCTTTCGGGAGAATCCGCGGCTATCGCCTAGGTCGTTACCCCGGCGGACTTACGTTCGGCACGCAGCACCGTATCGGCGATATCGAACTCTTCGTCGTCCCGCGTGAAGGTGCGATTGCGTGACTCGGCGACAAGGATGTTCCACTGGTCCGGGTCTAGGGCGTCGGCGATGTCTTCCGCGCTGAAATACCAGTCGGGCAGGTCGGGCCGCCTGATCGCAGCCTGCATGTCCGAGGGATGGTGCCCGACGATCAGCAGGGTGCCTCCCGGGGCTACCGCTGTGGCCAGCGTCGTGAACACGGGCTCACGGAGCTTTGTCGGCAGGTGCATGAAATGTGATGTCACCAAATCAAATCGACGACTCGGCTGCCATGTGGTCAGGTCGGCCTGCATCCAGGTGATCCTGGTGGCGAGCTCGGGGTCTGCCCGGCTGGCATTGTCGGCGGCACGGCGCAAGGCGGTCTCGGCGAAATCCATTCCGGTGACCTGCCAACCCTTCTGGGCGAGCCAGATCGCGTCACCCCCCTCGCCGCAGCCGGCATCCAGTGCGGTGCGTGGCGGCAACGTCGAAATCTCTTGCACCAGTTGTGGGTTGGCATTGCCACTCCATAACGCGTCGTGCGACCGATAGAATTCGTCCCACGATTTCTCGTCGGACGGGGGATTGTGATGATCACACATGTTGTAGCTCCTTGGCGTCGGCGACCGCGAGGTCGGCGTTGATGGTTGCGGCGACCTCGGTTCCGGCCGCCGCCGAGGTGATGACCTGTGCCTTGATATCGGTGACGTTCCCGGCGGCGTAGATTCCCGGCACTGTGGTGGCACCCCTGGTGACCGGCAGGTACGTCCCCAACAGGTGGTTCCCGAGTCGCATCTCCTGCGCCGTCAGCCCCGTCGGCGCAAGCATGTCGATGCGTGCCGACACGACCGTCGCGACGACCAACGCCTCACACCGAACCGTGGCTCCGGTTTCCAGCTCTACCCCGGTGAGTGCGTCATCGGCGATTTGCAGCCGTGTCGCCGGTCCGTCGGCGACGCCGATGTCCCGGCGGGCCAACTGCGCGGCGTCCTCGGACGAAAGCGGAAAATGATTGTGCCGCAGTAGGGCGACGTTATCGCTGAGCTGGCGGAAGATGAGGGCGTGGTGCACAGCCAGGGGGCCGGTGCCCAGTACGACGATGGCGCGATCGCGCACCTCCCAACCATGGCAGTAGGCACAGTGCAGGACGTCACGGCCCCAGCGCTCCGCCAGCCCGTCGACGTCGGGTAGTTCATCCACCGCTCCCGTGGCCACCAGGACCCGGCGGGCGTGGACCGTCGAGGTCGTGTTGTCCGGCAAATCCATCGCCACGTCGAAATGGTTGTCCGCGTGGGATACCGACGTGACGCGTGCGTCGCGGAAGGTCGCGCCGTATCGTTCGGCTTCACCGCGCCCGATGCCGAACAGCTCGGCCGGAGGCGTCGACTCGCGTCCGAGGTAGTTGTGAACCCGATCTGCCGGCGCGTTACGCGGGTGGTGATCGTCCAGTACGACAACCGACCGCCTCGACCGGGCGAGGGTAATGGCCGCCGACAGACCCGCGGCACCGCCACCGACGATGGCTACATCCCAGAGCTTCTTCATGACACCACTATTGGGGCGAATCTGCGAAAAGCGCAAGCTTTCTTGCCAAAATAGCAATTTGGTTGTCACCATGGCCGGTATGGACGATCAGAATCGGCGGTTGGAGGCCGTGCTCGATGCCCTGGGGCCGCGGCTGCGGGCCTTGCGCCTGCATCGTCAGGTCACCCTGGCGCAACTGTCCGAGACGACGGGTATCTCCGAAAGCACGTTGTCTCGCCTGGAATCCGGTCAGCGCCGGCCCACCCTGGAGCTTCTTCTGCTCCTTGCCGAGGCGCACCAGGTGCCGCTCGACGAGCTGGTGAACGCACCCGCCACGGGGGACCCGCGCATCCACCCCAAACCGTTCACGCGACACGGATCGGTGTACCTGCCGCTGTCGCGCCGACCCGGCGGGGTGCAGTGCTACAAGCAGATCATCCCGCCGTATTCGCCGAAGGGGGAACCGAACCTGAAGGTCCACGACGGCTATGAATGGATGTACGTGCTTTCCGGGAAGGTCCGCCTGCTGCTCGGCGAGCTGGACCTGATCCTGCCCGCGGGTGAGGCCGCCGAGTTCGATACACATATCCCGCATTGGTTCGGCAATCCGACCGATAAGCCCGTCGAGGTATTGCATATTTTCGGCCCGCAAGGGGAGCGGATGCATGTGCGGGCACGTTCTGGTTCGGGGAATTAGCGCGGGGCTGGGATACTGAGTTGGTTATGTCTGCCGACAAAGGGTCCCTGCCGCTGGTGTTCGACGCTCCGCGTCGGGCCATGCCGCCGCGTCACCTGGCCGATATGACCGTCGAGCAGACGCGTGAGGCCGTGACGGCTCTGGGGCTTCCGGCGTTTCGCGCCAAGCAGCTCGCGAACCAGTACTACGGACGGCTAGTGGGCGACCCCGCGGCGATGACGGACTTGCCTGCGGGTGCGCGCGATGGTGTGGGTGAGGCACTGTTTCCCCGACTGCTCAACCCGCTGCGCCAGGTGGCCTGTGACTCCGGCGACACCCGAAAGACCTTGTGGCGCTTGCGCGACGGCAGCACCGTCGAGTCGGTGCTCATGCGCTACTCCGACCGCAACACGTTGTGTATCTCTTCTCAGGCCGGGTGCGGTATGGCCTGCCCATTCTGTGCCACCGGTCAGGGCGGATTGACGCGCAACCTGTCGGCCGCCGAGATTCTGGAACAGGTGCGTGACGCCGCGGCATCATTGCGCGACGGCGAGCTGCCGGGCGGGCCCGGCCGGTTGTCGAACATCGTCTTCATGGGTATGGGTGAGCCCCTGGCCAACTACAACCGGGTGCTCACGGTGCTGCGCAAGATCACCGCGCCGCCCCCCGAGGGATTCGGCATATCGCAGCGCGGTGTCACGGTGTCGACCGTGGGGCTGGCACCGGCCATTCGCAAACTTGCCGACGAGGGGTTGGGGGTCACACTCGCGGTGTCGCTGCATTGCCCGGATGACGAGCTGCGCGACACCCTGGTGCCGGTCAACACCCGGTGGGCGATCGGTGAGGTGCTCGATGCCGCGCGCTACTACGCCGATGTCACCGGCCGGCGGGTGTCCATCGAATACGCGCTTATTCGCGATGTGAACGACCAGCCCTGGCGTGCCGACCTACTTGGCAAGAAGCTGCGAAAAGCCTTGGGCCAGTTGGTTCATGTCAATCTGATTCCGCTGAACCCGACGCCGGGCAGTCAATGGGACGCCAGCCCAAAGCCTGTCGAGCGGGAGTTTGTGCGACGCGTACGCGAGCAGGGCGTCTCCTGCACGGTGCGTGATACCCGGGGTCGGGAGATTGCCGCAGCGTGCGGCCAACTGGCAGCGTCCGAGCGTTAGCTAGCGGATGCGGCCGGAGCGGCGGCCGAGGTAGTCGTTCACGGTGAAGGCCAGCACGATGACGGCGAAACCGACGCAAAAGACGTCCTCAACCTTGCCGACGTGATTGCCCTTGAGTAGCAGCAGTAAGAAGGCCGCGATAGCGAGGCCGAGGATGTGGAAGATCCGGGGGTTCTGGCCCGAGAGCCCGCGCCCGAACGCTGCGGACGGCACGTCCTCGACATCGACTCCGTCGTGCTTGACAACCTCAGTCGTGGCCACCGCCAGCCCTCCAATCTCAGACGTCTACTACACGCCATAGTCTGCCACGCCCACCTGCTCCTGGGTGAAGGCGGCACCCCCGCACGGCGGAAAGTCTCGCGAAGTGACACTTGCTATGACACTGAACTGGTGTCACCATGACACCATGGATTTGCAACCGTATGTCGACGCGGTGCGTCGGGAACTCGCTGTGGCCGCTCGGGCCGGAGGGCCGGAGGCGGAGGAGCTCGCGGATCGATTGACCGCTCCGTTGGAATCGGCGTTCCGGCTCGCCCTGCTTGACGCGCTGTCGGCGGCGGCCGAGCAGGTCACCCGAGAGCTCGCACCTGCGTCCGTCGATCTGCGGTTGCGTGGCCGCGAGCCGGAATTCGTAGTGAGCCGGCCGGTGGATCAACAGGAGGCCGAACTCGCCGTCGCGATCGACGAGAGCGCCGGCACCTGGCGAGTGACGCTGCGACTCCCGGAAAGCCTGCGCGCCATCGTTGAGGCCGCCGCCGGGAACGAGGGGATCTCGCTCAACGCCTGGCTGGTCCGTGCCGCAGCCGCTGCGGCCAAAAAGCCCTCCAGTTCAACAACATTCAGTACAGGTCGCACCATCAGCGGCTGGGTCCGCTAACAAGGGAAAGGGAACACCATGAGTGCTCTGCCGGAATTTAGAACGCGTGACCCCATCGCCGCCAGGGTTGAACTTGCCCGCGGCACACTTCAGATCGTCGCGAGCCAGCGCGCCAATACCGTTGTGGACGTCCGGCCACGTGATGCCGGCAAGGCGCTGGACGTCAAGACTGCCGAGCGCACCAAGGTCGCCTTCTCCAAGGGACTGCTCTCGGTGCTTTCTTCGCAGGGGCTGACCTTCCGCACCGGCACTATCGACATCATCATCGAGCTGCCCAGCCAGTCAATCCTGGATATCGCGGTGGCCTCGGCCGAAGTGCGCGCCGACGGCGCGTTCGGCGATGTGCAATTTCAGTCGGCCAGTGGTGATTTGTTGATCGACACCATCACCGGGGACGCCCGCATTAACACCGCGTCGGGCGGGGTATCGATCCGAGAGCTCACCGGCGATGCCGGCTTCAACACCGCTCGGGGAGAGCTCGCAGTGAAGGAACTGCGCGGCAATATCAAGGCCGCCTCGTCCTCGGGATCGGTGACCATCGGATCGGCGGTCGTCGGTGGACTGATCTTCGACACCGCCAGCGGCGATACCTCCATCGGTATCGCGACGGGCACCGCCGCCCGGCTGCAGATCGACACCGCCAGCGGCGTCGTCACCAACTCGCTGGACTCGGTGGACGGACCGTTGGCGGGGGACGAGAAGTTCCTCGTGAAGGTGCGCTCGGCCTCCGGTGATGTCGAACTGCACCGTCCGGTGGGAGTCGCGGGCTAGCGCAGGCCGCACAATATCTAGGTGACGCGTAGTTCAGAGGTCAGTCGGGTGCTGCTACTCGGCAGCACCGGGTCCATCGGGACCCAGGCGCTCGAGGTCATCGCCGCCAACCCCGATCGCTTCGAGGTGGTCGGCCTGGCGGCCGGTGGCGGGAACATCAACCTGCTGCGGCAACAGATCGCCGACACCGGAGTCACCAACGTCGCGGTGGCGGACGCGAGTGCCGCCCAACGGCTCGACATACCCGTACTGAGTGGGCCAGGTGCCGTCACCGAGCTGGTGGAGAACACCGAGGCCGATGTGGTGCTCAATGCGCTCGTCGGTGCTCTGGGTCTGCGTCCCACCCTGGCCGCGCTGAAGACAGGGGCACGACTGGCGCTGGCCAACAAGGAGTCCTTGGTGGCGGGAGGACCGCTGGTCACCAAGGCGGCCGCCCCCGGCCAGATCGTCCCCGTCGACTCCGAACATTCCGCGCTCGCGCAATGTCTGCGCGGCGGGACCCGCGGCGAGGTGGCGCAGCTGATCCTGACCGCGTCGGGCGGGCCGTTTCGGGGCTGGACCGCACAACAGCTCCAGGACGTCACCCCCGAACAGGCCGGTGCGCATCCCACCTGGTCGATGGGACCGATGAACACCCTCAATTCGGCCTCCCTGGTCAACAAGGGGCTCGAACTCATCGAGACGCACTTGCTGTTCGATGTGCCGTACCGGCAGATCGGTGTGGTGGTGCACCCGCAGTCGATCGTGCACTCGATGGTGGCATTCACCGATGGGTCGACGCTGGCACAAGCCAGCCCACCCGATATGAAACTGCCCATCGCCCTGGCGCTGGGATGGCCGGACCGAGTACCCGCCGCGGCCGTGGCCTGTGACTTCAGTACCGTCTCTACCTGGGAGTTCGAGCCGCTGGATGCCGAGGTTTTTCCCGCAGTCGAGCTGGCCCGGAGTGCCGGAGAAGCGGGGGGATGCATGACCGCCGTCTACAACGCCGCCAACGAAACCGCGGCCGCCGCCTTCCTGGACGGACGTATCGGATTCAGGTCCATCGTGCGAACGATTGCCGATGTGCTCGATGCCGCAAGCCAATGGGAGGGAACCTCTGCGGAACCCGCTACCGTTGACGATGTACTTGATGCGCAGAACTGGGCTGACCAGCAGGCTGCGCAACTCATCTCCGCGGAGGAAAATCGAACCTGATGGCTGCGTACGTGATCGGAATCGTGCTCTTCGCGCTGGCGATCTTGGTGTCGGTGGCGTTGCACGAGTGTGGGCACATGTGGGTGGCGCAGGCCACCGGCATGAAAGTGCGCCGCTACTTCGTGGGATTCGGTCCGACGCTGTGGTCGACCAAGCGTAAGAGCAACCGCGGCGCAAACGACGTCATCGAGTACGGCTTCAAGGCCGTCCCGTTGGGCGGCTTCTGCGATATAGCGGGCATGACCTCGGTGGAACCGCTCACCCCCGAGGAATCCGACCGCGCCATGTACAAGCAGAAGGTCTGGAAGCGGGTCGCGGTGCTGTTCGCCGGACCGGCCATGAACTTCCTCATCGGCATAGTGGTCTTCTACGGCGTCGTCCTGTTCTGGGGCCTGCCCGACAACAACGCGCCTACACATCCCGAGATCAAGCAAACGAGCTGTGTGGCACCGCAAAAGAGTGCGGATCCCAAGGACATGGCGCTGTGCACCGGGGATGGGCCGGCGGCGCTCGGGGGCCTGCGCGAGGGTGACCAAGTGCTCGCCGTCGCAGGCAAGCCGCTCAGCACAGCCAGCGACATGGTTACCGCCATTCGAGAGCTGCGCGGTCCGCAGGTGTTCGAGATCGTCCGCGACGGTAAGCAGCAATCGCTCCTCGTAAGCGTCACCGAGACCCAGCGCTGGGATGAGAAGGCAGGCAAGCTCATTTCGGTGGGTGCCGTCGGTGCCTCATTGGGTACCTATGTGCCGCAGAAGCACTACAACCCGCTGACCGCGGTCCCCGCCACCGGGAACCTCATTGGGACCGTCGCCGTCGAAACCGTCAAGGCCATCGGGAAGATCCCCACCAAGGTCGGTGCCCTGTGGGACTCAATCACCGGCAGCGAGCGGGCGATGGACACTCCGATGAGCATCGTCGGCGCGAGCCGCATGGGTGGCGAGACGGTAGAGCATGACATGTGGATCATGTTCTGGATACTGTTGGCGCAGCTCAACTTTGCGCTCGGCGCCATCAATTTGTTGCCGTTGTTGCCTTTTGATGGTGGACACATCGCGGTGGCCACCTACGAGAAGATCCGCAACATGATCCGATCGGCGCGCGGCCTCACAGCGGGCGCTCCCGTCAACTATATGAAGTTGATGCCGGCGACCTACCTCGTCCTGGTGGTGGTTGTCGGTTACATGCTGTTGACGATCACCGCCGACATCGTCAATCCGATCAGACTTTTTCAATAGCGATCCAAACGGAGGATCACATGACCAGCCTGGGCATTCCGAGTGCACCGCCGCCGACACTGTCGCCGCGGCGTAAGACGCGTCAGCTCATGGTTGGAGACGTCGGGGTGGGCAGCGACTCGCTGGTCTCGGTGCAGTCGATGTGCACCACCAAGACCCACGACGTGAACTCGACCCTGCAGCAGATCGCCGAGCTGACCGCCTCCGGCTGTGACATGGTGCGTGTCGCCTGCCCGCGGCAGGAGGATGCCGACGCGCTCGCCGAGATCGCCCGCAAGAGCAAGATCCCGGTGATCGCCGATATCCATTTTCAGCCCAAGTACATCTTCGCGGCGATTGACGCCGGTTGTGCCGCGGTGCGCGTGAATCCGGGGAACATCAAGGAATTCGACGGCCGCGTCAAGGAGGTCGCCAAGGCCGCCGGTGAGGCCGGGATCCCGATCCGTATCGGCGTGAACGCGGGTTCGCTCGATCCGCGCATTCTCGGCAAGTACGGCAAGGCCACGCCGGAGGCGCTCGTCGAGTCGGCGCTGTGGGAGGCCGGCCTGTTCGAGGAGCATGGCTTCGGCGACATCAAGATCAGCGTCAAGCACAACGATCCGGTGATCATGGTCGCCGCGTATGAATTGCTGGCCTCGCAGTGTGATTACCCGCTGCACCTGGGTGTCACCGAGGCCGGACCGGCATTCCAGGGCACCATCAAGTCGGCCGTGGCGTTCGGTGCGCTGTTGTCCAAGGGCATCGGTGACACCATCCGGGTATCCCTTTCTGCGCCGCCCGTTGAGGAGGTCAAGGTCGGCAACCAGATTCTGGAGTCCCTCAACCTGCGGCCGCGCGGGCTGGAAATCGTGTCCTGCCCGTCCTGCGGTCGCGCGCAGGTTGACGTCTACACCCTGGCCAACGCGGTCAGCGCAGGCTTGGAGGGGCTGGACGTACCGCTGCGTGTCGCGGTCATGGGCTGCGTCGTCAATGGGCCAGGGGAGGCCCGTGAGGCCGACCTGGGCGTGGCATCCGGCAACGGCAAGGGGCAGATCTTCGTGAAGGGTGAGGTCATCAAGACCGTGCCGGAGGCGCTGATCGTCGAAACGCTGATCGACGAGGCCATGCGGTTGGCTGAAGAGATGGGCACCGAGATGGGAACCGACGGAACTCCTACAGGCCAGCCGGTCGTCACCGTAAGCTAAACGAAGCTCGGCGTAACGGGACACACGGGAGCGATTGCCGATGACGACAACACTGCCGGCGCCTGGCGCGCCCGGAGCATCGTCGTCCGACGCCGTTCGTGTGCTCGGGTTATCGGATACCGAGGCGGTACGTACCGTCCTGGACCTCGACCCCGTGGCATCCTGCATGCTCGCCGCTCGCGTCGAGGCCCGTGGTGCCGATCCCACGGCGATCGGCGGCGAGATCTGGTCGACGGGAGCGTTGACGGACTCCCTGTGCTTCGTCGGGACCACGATCATTCCGTTGGCGGGCGGGCCCGAGGCCACTCGGCTGTTCGCCGAACGTGCCATCGAGCAGCACCGGATCTGCCCTTCCCTGGTCGGTCCGGCCGATGTGGTTCTGGACATGTGGTGCCATCTCGATCCGGTCTGGGGGCCCGCGCGCGAGGTTCGCGCCTGCCAGCCGCTGCTGGCGATGCTTGATGCGCCCACATGTGCCGTGGACCCCGCGGTGCGGCAGGTGCGTGCCGAGGAGCTTGACCAGTATTTGAACGCGTCGATCCAGATGTTCATCGGTGAGATGGGCGTCGACCCGCGTAACGGTGACGGAGGCCGCGGATACCGACGGCGGGTGGCCGGCCTCATCGAAGCGGGCAGGGCGTGGGCACGTTTCGAGGATGGGCGGGTCATCTTCAAGGCCGAGATCGGATCGCAATCGCTGTCCGTCAGCCAGATTCAAGGTGTGTGGGTTGACCCCGAATTCCGTGGCCGCGGACTCGGTACTGCGGGGGTGGCCGCGGTGGCGGCGGCGGTCCATCGCAGCGGGCGGATCTCGAGTCTCTACGTGAACAGCTTCAATGAGGTGGCCCGCGCGTCCTATGCCAGGGCGGGATTCACCCGGATCGGCACGTTCGCGACGGTTCTCGTTAGCTAGTTGCCGTTACGCCCGTGTGCCTGCGGGGTTTTGACGGCTCGCGGTCTTAGCATCGATCCGATGTTCAGACGTGTTTGGTCCCTCCCGTTGTTCGGCACCGCGCTGCTGGTGGCCGGCGCGGTTGCGTGCACCCCACGCCCCGATGGGCCCGGGCCCGTGGCGGAGAAGTTCTTCGAGGCACTCGCCAGCGGCGACACCGCCGCTGCCGCGAAGCTGACCGACGATCCGGATGGTGCGAAAGTGGGCCTGGATCAAGCATTTTCGGGCCTGCAGGCGACGTCGTTCAAGGCCGCCGTCAATGGATCGCAATACACCCAGGACACCGGCAGCGCCGATGCGACGTATGTCTGGCAACTGCCCAGGAAGCGCACCTGGACCTACAACGGGCGCCTGGAATTGCTGCGTACCGCCGGCAGCTGGCAGGTGCGCTGGGCGCCGAGCGATTTACACCCGAAACTCGGTGAGCGCCAATCGCTCTCGTTGCGCACCGATCCGGCCAAGCGGGCAACGGTCAACGAGGCCGGCGGTACGACCGTGCTGGCACCGGCCAACCTGTACAAGATCTCATTCGACGCGTCGCAGGCCGGAAAATCGCTGATGAGCACCGCCACGGCGCTGGCCGATGCCATTCGGCCCTACGACGACCAGATGAACGCGGCGTCCCTCGCCGAGCAGGCAAGCGCGCAGACCTCGCCGATGAACATCATCACGCTGCGCAAGGACGATTGGGACAAGGTGTCCGTGGCGCTGGAGACCCGGCCGGGAGCACTGCGGCCCGGGGTCGTGATGACGCCGATCGCCGACCTTCTGCCCACCGATGACACCTTTGCGCCCGATATCGTCGCGCAGGTCAAGAAGGCAGTGCTCGACGAGCTGGACGGCGAGGCCGGCTGGCGGGTGGTGAGTGTCAACCAGAACGGGGTTGATACCGCCGTGCTCAGTGAGGTGAAACCCACTCCGGCGCCGTCGAAGACGATCAGCTTGGACCGTGCCGTACAGAACGCCGCGCAGAACGCCGTCAACACACGCGGTCAGAAGGCCATGATGGTGGTGATCAAGCCGTCGACAGGGGAGATCCTGGCGGTCGCGCAAAACGCCGCCGCCAACGCGGACGGACCGCTGGCCACCACGGGGCTCTTCCCGCCCGGATCGACCTTCAAGATCATCACCGCGGGTGCCGCACTGGAGCGCGGAATGGCGACTCCGGACACCATGGTGGGCTGTCCGAAGCGGGTCACCATCGGAGACCGCAGCATCCCCAACTACAACGAGTTCGACCTCGGCACCGTGCCCATGTGGCGTGCCTTCGCGAATTCGTGTAACACGACTTTCGCCAAGCTGGCCAGCGAGATGCCACTGGATGGCTTGACCATCGCCGCTTCGCAATTCGGCATCGGTCCCGATTATGACGTCGCGGGGATCCCCACCATCTCCGGAGACGTGCCGCCCACCGTCAATCTGGCTGAACGCACCGAGGACGGTTTCGGTCAGGGCAAGGTGCTGGTCACACCGTTCGGCATGGCGCTGGCTGCTGCGACCGTGGCCAACGGTAAAACACCTGTACCGCAGTTGATTTCGGGTCAGGTCACCGGAATCACCGGTGCGCGGCCGGCGGTGACTCCGACCATGATCGACGGTCTGCGCGGGATGATGCGCGAGACGGTGCTCAGCGGTACCGCGATGGATCTGAAGGGCGAGGGCTCGGTCTATGGGAAGACCGGTGAGGCAGAGTTCCCGGGTGGATCGCACGCCTGGTTCGCCGGATACCGCGGTGATATGGCCTTCGCCACGCTGATCGTCGGGGGCGGCGGCTCGGAGGCCGCGGTGCGGGCCACCCGGGTCATGTTCCAGTCGCTACCGCCGGATTACCTGGGCTAGCCGGGACTCGACGCCAGCACACAGAACTCGTTGCCCTCGGGATCGGCGAGCACGATCCAGCTCGACTCGCCCTGACCGATATCGACCGTGGTAGCGCCGTGCGCCAGAAACCGATCCACCGCGGCGTGTTGGTCGTCACCCCGAAAGTCCAGGTGCAATCGGTTCTTAGCCACCTTCTGCTCGGGGTTAACCAGGAAGAACAAAGAAGGCGGGTGCCGGTCCGGCTGGAAAACCTCGACGTCTCCGTCGTCATCGATGGAGTACGGCCATTCCAGCGCGTCGGCCCACCAGCGGCCCAGTGTGGCTGCATCATGGCAGTCGATCACAATCGCTTCTAATGTGAGTCCGGCGGACATGCCCATGAAGCCGATTGTGCGCGCTGTCGCTAACGTTCGGCCAGAAGATTACGAACTACCATGTAGTAAAACAGCATCCAGGGAGGATCGAGAGCTTGCGCAGAGCATTTCGGAGTGTGCTTGTGGTGACCGGGCTAGCCAGCCTCCTGATGAACATGGCTATCACCGCACCAGTGACCCTCGGCCACGCAGCGGCCGCATCCTCCAGTGGAGTGGCGTCCGTGTCGCCCACGCCGGGGCAGACGGTCGGGGTGGCCATGCCCGTGACGATTCATTTCGCGGCCCCCGTCGCCGATCGGCCGGCCGCCGAGCGAACTATCACCTTCTCCGCGCCGAAGGTCCCGGCCGGGGCGTTCAGCTGGGCCGACGATGCGACGGTCCGGTTCACCCCCAGCGAGTACTGGCCCGCGCACTCGACCATCACCGTGTCGGTGAACGGCATCAGTGGCATGAAATACAAGTTCCAGACCGGCTCGGAGGTGCTGGGCATCGCCAGCATCAGTGCCCATACCTTCACGGTCAAGATCGACGGCACGGTCATGCGCGAGATGCCCGCATCGATGGGAAAGCCCAAACACCCCACGCCGATCGGCTCGTTCACCGCCTTGGAGAAGCAGAGTCCCGTGGTCATGGATTCCCGGACCATTGGCATTCCGCTGAATGATCCAGAGGGCTACAAGCTGACCGTCTACTACGCGGTCCGCGTCACCTGGGGTGGTGTCTACGTGCACAGTGCCCCGTGGTCGACGGGAGCGCAGGGTAATTCCAACGTCAGCCACGGGTGCATCAACCTGAGTCCCGACAACGCGGCCTGGTACTACAACACCGTAGGCATCGGCGACCCCATCGTCATCAACGGGTAGTGGTCTCGACGGGCCCCGCTACGCTGCCTTCATGACTGTTCGTGCCGCACTGCGTCCGGGAACGTTGTCCCCCGAGCGCCAGGTTCCCGTGTCGATCGACCGCCCCGAGTACGTGGGTAAGTCCAAGGTCGCGGAAGCCATCGGGGAGCCGTACGTCCAGACACCCGAGGTGATCGAGAAGATGCGCGTCGCGGGCAGGATCGCGGCGCAGGCACTGGCGCTCGCCGGTGAGGCCGTCGCCCCCGGCGTCACCACCGACGAACTGGACCGAATTGCGCACGATTACATGGTTTCCCAGGGTGCGTACCCGTCGACGCTGGGATACAAGGGATTTCCCAAGTCGTGCTGCACATCGCTCAACGAGATCATCTGTCATGGGATACCGGATTCGACCGTGATCGAGGACGGTGACATCGTCAACATCGATGTCACCGCCTATATCGATGGTGTGCACGGCGACACCAACGCCACGTTCCTGGCCGGGGATGTCTCCGAGGAACACCGCCTTCTGGTCGAGCGGACCCGGGAGGCCACCATGAGGGCCATTAATGCGGTCAAGCCGGGCCGGGCCCTGAGTGTCGTCGGCCGGGTCATCGAGGCCTATGCAAAGCGGTTCGGCTACAACGTGGTTCGCTCCTTCACCGGGCACGGCGTGGGCCCGACGTTCCACAACGGACTCATCGTGCCGCATTACGACGACCCCAACCTGGACATCGTCATCGAGCCGGGCATGACCTTCACCATCGAGCCGATGATCAACCTCGGATCGTTGGACTACGAGATCTGGGATGACACCTGGACAGTGGCGACCACCGACAAGCAATGGACCGCGCAGTTCGAGCACACCATGGTGGTCACCGACGACGGCGTAGAGATCCTGACCGTGCCATGACCGGCGCACTGCTGGTGGGGGGCGTCAGCTCCGATGCCGGTAAGAGTCTGGTCGTTACCGGCCTGTGCCGGTTACTGGCCCGCAAGGGGATTCGCGTCGCGCCGTTCAAGGCGCAGAACATGTCCAACAACTCCGTGGTGACGATGGACGGTGGAGAGATCGGCCGCGCGCAGGCCCTGCAGGCGCGCGCATGCGGGCTGGAACCGTCGGTGCGGTTCAATCCGGTACTCCTGAAGCCCGGCAGCGACCGAACCTCACAGCTGGTGGTACGCGGGCAGGCGACGGGAAACGTCAGTGCCCGTTCCTATATCGAGCATCGCGAGGAATTGCGGCAGGTAGTCGCCGAGGAGCTGCGGGCGCTGCGTGCGGAATTCGACGTCGTGATCTGCGAAGGCGCCGGCTCGATCGCCGAGATCAACCTGCGGGCCACCGATATCGCCAACATGGGCCTGGCGCAGACCGCGGGTCTGCCGGTGGTGCTGGTCGGCGATATCGACCGAGGTGGTGTGCTGGCGCACCTGTTCGGGTCGGTGGCTGTGCTCGAGCCCGCCGATCAACGACTCGTCGCCGGATTTATCGTCAACAAGTTCCGCGGTGATCCCACGCTGCTGGAGCCGGGCCTGGAGCAGCTCGCCGTGCTGACCGGCCGAACCACGTACGGCGTGCTGCCCTACGACGACCAATTATGGCTCGATGCAGAGGATTCGGTGTCTGTCGTGGCGTCGGCTCAGGTGGGGCGCCCGGCCACCCCGGCCGGGCGGGAATGGCTGCGGGTGGCTGCGGTGCGCCTGCCCCGAATCTCGAATTCGACCGATATCGAGGCCATAGCCTGCGAGCCGGGCGTGATTGTCCGGTGGGCGGCGCATCCCGCTGATATCGCCGACGCCGATGTGGTGGTCCTCCCGGGTACCAAGGCCACCGTCGCCGATCTCGCCTGGATGCGCCGCAACGGCATCGCCGACGCGGTTGTCGCACACGCCCGTTCGGGCGGGCCGGTGCTGGGTATTTGTGGCGGATTCCAGATGCTCGCCACCACAATCGACGATCGCGTCGAGTCCGGTGCCGGCACGGTCGAGGGACTGAGTCTGCTCGATGTCGATATCGCCTTCGAACCGGCCAAGACCCTGCGCCGCTGGCAGCCACCGGGCCTGACCGGATACGAGATTCACCACGGGACCGTCACCCGCTCGGCCGTGGCGCCGTGGCTCACCGAGTACCACGAGGGCGCCGCCGCGGGCGCGGTCCGGGGCACCCATTGGCACGGAGTGCTGGACAACGACGAGTTCCGGCGCACCTGGCTTACCGAGGTGGCCGCCGCGGCCGGACGGTCGGGATTCACCGTTGCGCCAGACACCAATGTCGGAGACCGCCGCGCGGCTCAACTGGACAGATTGGCTGACCTCATCGACGGCCACCTCGACGTCGATGCCCTGCAGGCGGTGTGGGAAGAATCCGGGCGGCCACGTTCTGGCCCGTCATACCCGGTAATTGCGGCGCGGGTCGAATAGCCTGGGCGGGTGCATCGGGGCCTCAGGAACATCACAGCTATCGCAGCATCCGCACTGGCGCTTGCGGGTTGCACCCAGACGGTGCCGGGTACTGCCACGTGGCCGGGGGCGCGCATCGCGCAATCGCTGCTCACCGCCGATGAGCTGCCGCAGGGCACCAAGTACGACAGGGTTGTCGCCGACCTGGGCCCCGTGACCGTCAACAATCAGCAGGTTGTCGGTGCGATGCCCTCGAATCCGCAGGGGTGCGCGGACGGCTTGTCTCCCCGGTTGGCCAACGCGGGCCGAGCGGGCCCCGAGAACACCGCGCGGTACATCGCCCGGTTCAACGGTGCGAATATCATCGTCAGCCTGTTGCGCGACACCATCGACCTTGCCAACGTCAAGGACGTGGCGACCCGCTGCGCGACATACGAGGTGTTCTTCGACAAGAATTCGCCCGGCACCCGGATGGTCACCGAGCCGGTGCAGGGCGGTCCGGTCGGCGTCCTCACCTACAAGCAAACAATGATCATGCCCAAGGGGAGCACTTCCCGGTATATGGCGTTCGCGAATGTCCAGGGGGTGGCGATGGTGGCGACATCCTTCGACCTGCGCGATCCGACGGTCAAGGCCACTGCCACCATGCCCCAGACATTCCTGGATATCGTGGCGAAACAGGTCGACAAGATCGAACGCACGTAACGGGTCCGGGCGAAAGTTTCCTGAAAGGGCTGGTTAAAAGCCCAACCGGATCGGTCGTACTCAGGTACCGTGCGCCCATGCCCAAGGTCTTCGCGCAAGCGGCTCATCCATGAGTCCGACGCCTGAGCTTCGTCGCCCGCGCCCGGGGCCCCCGCCTGCGCGCGACGGTGAGTTGCATCAGGTCGTCACGATTGACGGCCGAACGGTGCAGGTCAATGTGTCGGGGCCCGATAAGGGAACCACCGTCGTCATGCTGGCCGCGGCCGGCCACTTCGCGCTCAGTTATCGCTCGGTGTGCGAGCGGCTGCACACCGCGGGGCTACGTACCGCGGTGATCGGACACGATCCCCATCTCCATGCCAAGGCCATCACGGGAGTGCTCGACGACATCGGTGTCAAGGTGGCGCTCCTGGTGGGGGACCGTGCGGGCGGCGAACTGGCCTGGGATCTGGCGGCCAGCAAACTTGACAGGTTTATCGGCCTGGTGGCGATCGACCGTGGACATCCGCGGGTGGCGGACCGTGCCGGGCTGGTCCGCGACAAGCACTGCCCGCCGGTGGAGATCAACACCACGGTGTTGGTCACCTCGGACGCCACTCGGGCCATCGCCCGCGCCAGCCAGCGCTTCGTGTACGGCGACTATCGGATTGTCGAACTGATGGGACGCCGGTCGGCGACTCGTGACCTCACTCCGGAGCTGGCCGCCGAGGTGGTGCTGCGCAGCAGCTCATGGTGAGTTAGCTGCCCGCCTCGTGCCAGTCCAGCCAGGAATTCAGTACGTGGTACGCCCGGACGCGTGGCTCCGTCACCGACAGGAACACATCATGTTTGGCATCGGGGATCGGGATGATGCGTTGATAGTTGCCGATGCATCCCGCCCAGCGCGCAATCTGCTGAACATCCAGGACCGCATCGCCGTGGAGCGCGGCCGCGGGGTCGACGTCTCCGGGGAGGCTGCGATCCGAGCGCAGGATCAGGTTGGGCACGCCGACGTCCAGGCCGCGGTGCAGCTCGGCATGTCCATGCCGGATGGCACTGATCCACCCGAACCGTACCGGGAACCCGCCGACCGGTTTCCACTCCAGGTTGTAGTCGAACTCTCCGTGAAAGTCCTTGTGCAGGCTGGCGCCATACGCGCCCTCGTGCGGTAGTGGGATCGCTTGTTTAGCACGGAACCGCGAAATCGCTTTGACGGCCGCGGTGGTGCCGCCGCTGCGGAGAAAGGGGCGGCCCTGAAGATCCAGCCAGGGGCTGTTGAGGATGAGTCCCGCGATATCGCCCAGGCCATCGATAACCCGTAGACGGTTGAGCCACAGCGAGACGATGAGACCGCCGGCGGAGTGTCCGTAGACGAGCAGTGGTGCGCCCGTGCTCTGCCCCCCGGCCTCTCCGGTGATGATGTTCACCGCGGCGTTGAGTTCAGCGTCGTAGAGCGACAGATCGCTGATGTAGTGCGGGGTCTGGTGAACGCGCCGAGAACGCCCGCATTTGCGCAAATCGAGCGCGAAGAAGCGATAGCCGCGAGCCAGGAAATGCTCGGCAAGCTCGGTATGGAAGAAGTAGTCGGTATATCCGTGCACCATGAGCACGGCGCGTCCGGTATCCGGCTGAGTTTCAGGGCGCACCAGTGTGGCGGTAATTACACCTTCGCCGTCAGGGTCAATGCCCAGTTCAATGGTCTGACGAAGGTAGCCATCGAGGACATCGGATTCCCATGTCACGGGCATAGCCTAGTTGAAGGAATGACGGAATTACCCGCGCGATAACCTGTGTGTACTCCCGGGTAGTGGCGAAGCGTTGCCACTCCATCAGATTCGAAAAGGACAGTGAACCGGTGTCAAACGCGCAGGTGGAGCAGACAGACGTTGCCCTGATTGGGTCGGGGATCATGAGCGCGACGCTCAGCGCCTTGCTGCGGTTGGTCGAACCGGACCTGTCGATCACCTTGATCGAACGCCTCGATGCGGCCGCGAGTGAAAGCAGCGACCCGTGGAACAACGCCGGTACCGGTCACTCGGCGCTCTGCGAGCTCAACTACACGCCGCAGAAGGCGGACGGCTCGATCGACATCACGAAGGCCATCACGGTCAACGAGCAGTTCCAGGTATCGCGCCAGTTTTGGGCGTACGCCGTCGAGAACGGTGTGCTGCCCGACGTCCGCGGGTTCCTCAACCCCGTCCCGCACGTGAGCTATGTGCACGGAGCCGACAAGGTCGAGTTCCTGCGTAAGCGCCACGACGCCCTGGTCGGTAACCCGCTGTTCGCGAAGATGGAGTTCATCAACGACGACGACGAATTCGCGCGCCGACTGCCGTTGATGGCGGCCGGACGCGATTTCTCCGACCCGGTGGGGTTGAACTGGAGCCAGGACGGCACCGACGTCGACTTCGGTGAGCTGTCAAAGCAGTTGGTCGGTTTCGGTGTTCGCAGCGGCACCAGCGCGATCTTTGGCACCGAGGTTCGCAACATCAGCCGCGAACGCGACGGCGGATGGATCCTCAAGCTGGTCAACGGACGCACCGGCGAGAAGCGCAAGCTCAAGGCCAAGTTCGTGTTCGTCGGCGCCGGTGGCGGCGCGCTGGGTCTACTGCAGAAGGCCGGCATCCCGGAAGCCAAGGGCTTCGGCGGATTCCCGGTGAGCGGTGCCTTCCTGCGCACCAACAACATCGACCTCACCGAGGGGCACAAGGCCAAGGTGTACGGCTTCCCGCCGCTCGGCGCGCCGCCGATGTCGGCGCCGCACTTGGACACCCGGGTGATCAACGGAAAGGAATGGCTGCTGTTCGGGCCGTTCGCCGGATGGTCGCCCAAGTTCCTCAAGATGGGCAAGGTCACCGACCTGCCCGCGTCGGTGAAGCCCAACAACCTTGCATCGATGATCGGCGTTGGTCTCACCGAGTTCAAGCTCGCGACCTTCCTGTTGAGTCAGCTGCGGCTCACTCCGGATGACCGCATCGACATGCTGCGCGAATTCGCGCCCAAGGCACAGCGTTCCGATTGGGAGCTGATCACCGCCGGCCAGCGCGTACAGGTCATTCGACCGGCCAAGGGCAAGGGCGGTGCGCTCGAATTCGGCACCATGGTGCTCAATTCGGCCGACGGCAGCATCGCCGGTCTGCTCGGCGCCTCGCCGGGTGCTTCTACCGCGGTGCCGGCCATGCTCGACGTCATGCAGCGGTGCTTCCCGGACCGGTTCGCCAACTGGATGCCCAAGCTCAAGGAAATGATCCCGTCGCTGGGTATCAGCCTGTCGGACGAACCCTCACTATTCGGTGAGGTATGGGACTGGGGCACACAGGTTCTCGGCCTGGAGCAGTGACGCCGCCGGCCGTACCAGCACCACCAGGGTGGTCCTGGTCCGCTGACCTGGACACCTCGACGCTGTACGGACTGCTGCGGTTGCGCGCCGAGGCGTTCATCGTCGGCCAGAACTGTGCCTACCAAGACCTCGACGGTCGGGATCTCGAGCCAGAGACCCGGCACTTTTGGGTCAAGAACGAGAACGACGACGTCGTCAGTGGTCTGCGGGTACTCGCGGATCCGGAGGGTTCGGGGTTCTGGATCGGCCGGGTATGTACGGCGGCCGCCGAACGGGGCCGTGGGCATGCGGCGCGATTGGTCCGTGCCGTGCTGACCGAGATCGGTGGTGCACGCTGTCGACTGAATGCACAGGCCCACCTGGGAGACATGTATGGCAAGCTGGGATTTGTGGTCTCCGGTGACGAATTTTTCGAGGACGGGATACCGCACGTGCCCATGACCTGGATTGCCGGGAAATGACCAGCGCCACAGGCATTCCCGGATACCCGCTCAGCGCGGTCGTGGGGCACGACCAGCTGCGGTTGGCGCTCGTGCTCTCTGCGGTGCGCCCCGATATTGGCGGAGTGCTCATCCGCGGAGAGAAGGGCACGGCCAAGTCGACGGCGGTGCGCGCCCTGACCTCCGTGCTGAGTTCTGTCGACGGCGCACGCCTGGTGGAACTCCCGATCGGTGCGACCGAAGATCGGGTCGTTGGATCCCTCGACCTACAGAAGGTGCTGCGCGACGGCGAACACGCATTTTCCCCAGGGCTTTTGGCACGGGCCAACGGAGGCGTGCTGTACGTGGACGAGGTCAATCTGCTGCACGACCATCTGGTTGACGTGATCCTCGATGCGGCGGCGATGGGTCGGGTGCATGTGGAACGTGATGGTGTATCCCATTCCTACGACGCACGATTCGTGCTGATCGGCACCATGAACCCTGAGGAGGGGGAGCTGCGGCCGCAGCTGCTGGATCGCTTCGGATTCGCGGTGGATGTACACGCCTCCCGGGAGGTGTCGGTGCGGGCCGAGGTCATCCGTAGACGACTTGCCTATGAGGCAGATCCCGCAGGGTTCGTCTCCCGTTACGCCTCCGAGGAGGCCGAGTTGGCGGCACGGATTGCCGATGCCCGGCAGTTGCTGCCCCGGGTCACCTTGCCCGATGCCGAATTACTGCGCATTGCCGCCCTGTGCGCGGCCTTCGATGTGGATGGGATGCGCGCCGATCTGGTGGTGGCTCGTGCTGCCGTCGCCCATGCCGCATGGCGTGGTGCCGAGGTGGTCGGGGAGCCCGATATCCGGGTGGCCGCCGAGCTGGCGCTGCCGCACCGCCGGCGGCGAGACCCGTTCGACGAGCCGGGCCTGGATCAGGAGCAGCTCGACCAGGCGATGCGCGATAGCGCGCCGACGCAGGATCAGGATCCCGGCGGAGACGATCCAGACCCCGATCCGGATGGCCCCGGTGGTGGCGCACCCGAACCTTCGCCGAATCCGGCCAAAGCTGATGATTCACAACAGGAGTCAGCGTCGATGCCTGCGCCGACCCGGCCGAGCCCGGCGCCCTCGGCGACATTTCGCGCCAAGACCTTTCGGGTGCCGGGTGTTGGCATGGGCGCCCCGGGACGACGTTCCGCGGCGCGCAACCGCACCGGAAAGGTGATCGCGCCGATCGCCGATGGGGGATTCGGGGTGCACGTGATCGGAACGCTGATGTCCGCGGCGAGCCGGGTGACCGAACCCGGCAGGCTACCCAAACCGGTGCTCTCAGATGTGCAGTGGGCGATCAGGGAAGGGCGCGAAGGCAATCTGGTGATTTTCGTGGTCGACGCCTCCGGCTCGATGGCGGCACGCCAGAAGATGTCGGCGGTCAGCGGAGCCACCTTGTCGCTGCTGCGAGATGCTTATCAGCGGCGCGACAAGGTTGCGGTCATTACCTTCCGCGGTCAGGAAGCGGCGATGCTATTGGCGCCGACAAGTTCGACGCATATCGCGGGGCGCAAGCTGCAACAGTTCGATACCGGCGGTAAAACGCCGCTGGCACAAGGACTTTTGGCGGCACGCGATCTCGTCTCCCGTGAGCGTGGCCGTGATCCGCATCGCCGCGCGCTCGTGGTGGTGCTCACCGACGGACGCGCTACCGGTGGTCCGGACCCCTTGGGGCGGACTCGTCGCGCCGCGGGGATGCTGCGCGCCGAACAGGTCGCTTGCGTGGTGGTCGATTGCGAGACATCTTTTGTGAGAATGGATCTGGCGGTCACGCTGGCGCAACAGCTTGATGCACCGGTGATCCAGCTGGACCACCTGAATGCCGACCGGCTCGCCGGTGTGGTCCGCGGCGCCACTGCAGCTGCGTGAGATAGCGGAGGAGGCTCAATGCCGCAGGGACAACCGCTGGTGGTGCCAGAAGACGGGCTCACCACGAAAACGCGTCGCAATGCCCCGGTACTCGCGGTGCATACCGGGGCCGGAAAAGGCAAGTCCACCGCTGCCTTTGGCATGGCGCTGCGCGCCTGGCATCACGGTGCGGATGTCGCTGTGTTCCAGTTCGTCAAGAGTGCAAAGTGGCGAGTGGGTGAGGAGTCGGTTTTTGGCGAGCTCGCCAAGCTGCACGATGAGCACGGGATCGGCGGCTCGGTGCAGTGGCATAAGATGGGGTCGGGCTGGTCCTGGTCGCGTCGGGCGGGCACCGAAACCGACCACGCTGCCGATGCCGCCGCCGGATGGGCCGAGATTGCCCGGCGACTGGCCGCCGAGGAGCACGGCTTCTACGTGCTCGATGAATTCACCTACCCGCTCAAGTGGGGCTGGGTCGACGTCGACGAGGTGGTCTCGGTGCTGCGGAATCGCCCCGGCATGCAGCATGTCGTGATCACCGGACGCGATGCACCTCAACAGCTTCTGGATGCCGCCGACTTGGTCACCGAGATGACGAAGGTCAAGCATCCGATGGATCAGGGCCGCAAGGGTCAACGCGGCATCGAGTGGTAATCGGTTGGTAGTGCGTGGTGTCCGTTAACGTTCCCGCGATCGTGATCGCCGCGCCCGCATCGGGCAGCGGAAAGACTACGGTGGCAACGGGTTTGATGGGCGCGCTGCGGCGTGCGGGGCACCGGGTTGCGTCGTTCAAGGTGGGGCCGGATTACATCGATCCCGGATATCACAGTCTCGCGACCGGTAAGCCGGGCCGCAACCTCGACAGTGTGCTCGTGGGCAGCGATCTCATCGGGCCACTGTTCGGTCACGGCTGTCGGGATGCGGATATCGCGGTCGTCGAAGGGGTGATGGGTCTTTTCGACGGCCGGATCGGCGACGCGATGGGTTCCACGGCCCAGATCGCAGCCTTACTCGGGGCGCCGGTGGTGCTGGTGGTCGACGCGAGGGGATACAGCCAGAGCATGGCTGCGCTCCTGCATGGTTTTGTGGCGCATGCCGCCGAGGCGGGGATCAGGATCGCCGGGGTGATTCTGAACCGCGTCGGATCGGCGCGGCACCGGGAGATCCTCACGGCGGCAGCCGACCGTGCCGGACTTTCCGTGCTCGGGGCGTTGCCTCGTTCCGAGGAGATATCGGTCCCGTCAAGACATTTGGGATTGGTGACGGCTATCGAACATGGCCAGGCAGCACGTGACGCGATCGAGGCCATGACACAACTGGTTGGCGCGCATGTGGACATACCCGCGATTGTCGCCGCCGCCCGCAGTGATGTGCCGGGCCCCGCGTGGGATCCGGCGGACGCCATCGGCACCCGGGTGGCCGGGGAGCCCGTGGTGGCGTTGGCCACCGGCTCGGCGTTTACCTTTGGCTACGCCGAACATCGCGAGTTGTTGACCGCCGCGGGTGCGGTGGTGGCTGAATTCGACCCGCGACGGGACGCCTTGCCCGAGGAGACCGCCGCCTTGGTGCTGCCGGGTGGATTTCCGGAGCAGTTCGCCGCCGACCTGTCATCCAATGAGTCACTACGCCAGCAGGTTCGTGACATGCCGGGGCCGATTCACGCCGAATGCGCGGGGCTCACCTACCTGTGTAACGACCTTGATGGCGCGCCGATGTGTGGGGTGATCGACGCGCATGCGCGCTTCACCGACTCACTTTCCCTCGGATACCGGGACGCGGTGGCTATCACCGGCTCCGTCCTGTTCGATGAGGGAGAACGGTTGAGCGGGCACGAGTTTCATCGCACCACGGTCGACTATCACGACGACGCTAGGCATTGCGCCTGGGCCTGGAGCACCCCCGACGATATCCGTCGTGAGGGCGTGGTGGCGGGGGATGGCCGCATCCACGCCTCGTACCTGCACACGCATCCGGCAGCGCACCCTCAGGCGGTCGCCAGATTTGTGTCACGGGCGACGTAGGGGCCGCCTTACCCGCCGCGGGCAGTCAACATCGCGATCTACAACCCAGCGATCCCACGGAAGAGTTCGGGTGTAGCGATCGTGCTCTCGTTCTCTTCGGGCCACTTGGGATGCTCTATTCGACGGTCAGTGGTGGACTGATCATGCTCGGGGTCAACTTCATGATCTTCATACTCGGGTTTCTCTCGGCTGGTCTCGCGTGGATCCTATGGCTCTTCACTTGGATCGGCGGCATGATCTGGGCCTACACGGCCGCCGAAGAACACAATCGTCGAATTACGCCTCCGTACTGCTGACGCATACGCCTCAATCTGCTTGTGGCGGCAGAAACAACTGTGGCAGAAGGTGTTTCGGTAAAGGCGGGTCTGGAGCCCGGAGCTGCGAAAATTTGCCTGGTACCATCGTTGACATGCCAGGTCGTGGGGTGCCCAAATACCGACTGTGCTCCGCGGTCGTGCTGGCAATCCTGTGCTTGTTCGCCGGGGGCGCTAGCTTGTTGCCCGGTGAGAGTTCGCATTCAGTACATGCGGCGACCTCGGTATCGTTGTATGACACTGCCGAGGTTCATCATTGGGAACCGGTGCAGCACGGCATGGCCATTACCCGCGCTCGCTACGGGCTGGTTGTGCAGCCGGTTTGGCTGCCTCTCACCGTCTCGGTCTTTGCGCTTGGTGGCGCGGCACTGCTGGTCCTGTTGATGTCGCGGCGTAGCGCGTTACTTTCCCATGCCCGGGATAATGCTGGGTGGCAACGACTTCTGTTCTTAGGGATCAATCGGCGCTGAGGGGCCGGTGAGTCGGCAATTGCTGCCGTCTTGCGTGTATCAAACCTTCACCAGCCGTGCAACGCCCGTTATCGGGGTGCCTGGGCGGCTCCGTATCTGTTGATTGGACCGATTCTTGTGGCGACTTCTGCCTCTGTCTGTAAACCTTCGTTGTTTGTGAACGTGCACCACGATGTGCTGGTGTCTCGTTCTCCTCTCCTCGTGGTATCCCGCCTACGCATGGAATGGCGGATTTCATGATTGCCCGCCTCGTAAGCACAGGCTTCTTCATGGCTGCGTGTGGGCTCACAGATGCCGCCACGGCCATCGCAGAGCCAAAAGATATGGCGCCGCAGCAATATTCGAGGACTACTCGAGACGGATGGCATCTGGAGATCCGGTTGGAAAACGAGCGTGTGAACTCCGTGCCCAACCTGGCGGCGGCCACGAACTCACGTGAGGCCTTCATTACGCTGTCGGGTACGGCAACCGCGACCGGTGGTAGCAACCCCATCACCGACAGCCTCTTCCTCATCGGCTACCAGCTCGGCTGCCAGTCCGATGTGTCATCGGGATTGCAGATCGGCGGATCCGCCGGTATCGCGCCGTCAGTGAACGTCGGCGTGCTTCCCCTGCAAACGGTGGGAGTTGGAGGCAGCGCTGGAGTCAGCGGATTTGTGCAAACTGTGGTGCAACCGGGCGTCATTGTGAACCTGCCGCTGGGAAATATGGTTCTGTCGCGGGGCAATACGGGGGCACTGGATCTGGACAACGTCCATGTGAAGGCGGACGCCTGCGGAGGAGACGTCACCGTCCGATCCTTTGCCTCGCTGCGTGTGTCCACCGAGACCGGCCACACTGAATTCGCCATCTATGGCGACCCGATCAAGATCTGATGATGAAATTCATCTGTGCCGCAACGGTCTTGATATGTTCTTTGTGCGGGGCGCCGGTGGCCGCCGCAGACCCGCTGCCGATAAAACCGATGCCCGCAGTGCCGGTAGCAGTGCCCGGGGGAGCGCCCAACAACCAAGCAGCCCTGCCATCGCAACCATCCTTTGGGCTATTGCCTCCGCCGCAGCGCGGTACCCGGATAACGGCTGGGCTTGGCGCGGGATTTACCGCTCGAATCGGTGCCGGAATGACGTCCGGGCAGTTGGAGGACCCACGTGGGACAAGGGAAAGAACGGCACCATGATTCGATCATTATGTGTCGCAATAGTATCCATCGGACTTGCTGGGGTGCTCGCCGTACCTGCATCGGCGGAGCTACCGTCGCCTCATCCTGCTCCCTACGGCCCGGTTGACGCACCCGGGCAGTTGCCTGCGTTGAACATGTCGCGTGGGACCCGGCTGCCGGCTTCGATGTCGGGCTCGCGTGGGCCGCAGATGTCCGGTGGGCTGGATGGGGCCGGAGCATCCGGCGGTGTCAAGGCAAGCGCTGGGTTCGGAGACGGGAAGCTGGGTAGCCCCTGAATTTGGTCAGGTGAGCCCTCTGCTCTGACATTTTGCAGATGGCCTCGTCGGTAGGCGGGGTGTTGGGGCTAGGCCGGCGCGCCCATCGGCTGAGTGTCTGGCATTATCGCCGATAATGGAAACCGTTATCATTATGACTCAACCGGTCATCTCAATGTGTGATCGAGAGTAGGTTTCGTTAAAGAGCCGCGGCGCGCGACCAAAGGTGACTCAAATCTACTGAGCAGAAGGGTGATTGGCTGATGGTATGGCACGGAGTGTTATTGAAGGCCGCATCAACGGTGGCAACCGGCGCGGTGGGAGTCGCCGCATACGAGATCGTGCGCAAGGCCGCGGCCAAGGTTCCCGTCCGCGATGCGAGTGTCGTCGTCACCACCTGGGGTCTGCGGGGAGTGCGTAAGGCCGAGGAAGGCGCCGAACGCGCCCGGTTGGCGATTGGAGATGTCGTCGCGGAGGCGCGAGAGCGCATTGGAGAAGAAGCTCCGCCACCCGTGGTGGGAGAAGCTGGTCACGATCACGATCACGAGCACTGAGCCGCACATGGTCACTGTCGTATCTGACGCGGCCGGACGCTTGCGTGCTGTCGCGGCCGAGTTCAGCGGCGATGTGCGACGGGCCGTGCTGATCGAGGACACGCTGCAGCATGTGGAGGGAGTCCGTGCGGTACACGCATACCCGCGCACAGCCGCCGTGGTGGTGTGGTACTCGAAGGCCAGCGGTTCGGCCGACGACATCCTCGCCGCACTGGTCGGTGCCCTCGATGCCCCGTTACCGGATTCGTTGACCAGAGAACCGCATTCGTCCGATGTGCGCAACGGCGACGTGCTGCGCATGGCTGTGGGCGGTGCGGCCCTGGTGGTGCTCGGAGTTCGCCGGTATCCGCTGCGGCGTCCGCCGCTGCTGGGGCCGACAGGCCGGGTATTGGCAACGGCAGTCACGATTTTCAGCGGCTATCCGTTCCTGCGGGGTGCTCTTGCCGCACTGCGCAGCGGCAGATCGGCGGGCACGGATCTGTTGGTGTCGGCGGCCACCGTGGCCAGCCTGGTGCTGCGTGAGAACGTGGTTGCCCTGACCGTACTGTGGCTGCTCAACATCGGCGAGTATCTGCAGGACCTCACGCTCCGGCGCACCCGTCGCGCCATCGCGGATCTGTTGTCGGGCAGCCAGGACACCTCGTGGGTCCGTCTGCGCGATGGCACCGAGGTTCAGGTCGCCACGGCATCGCTGGTGATCGGTGACGAGGTGGTGGTTCACGAGCAGGTGGCCATTCCCGTCGACGGCGAGATAGTGGACGGTGACGCGATTGTCGACCAATCGGCCATCACGGGTGAAACCCTGCCGGTCAGTGTCGTGGCTGGGGGACAGGTGCATGCGGGCTCGGTCGTCATGCGCGGCCGCATCGTCGTGCGTGCCGCGGCCGTCGGCGGACAGACGATCATCGGCCGGATCATCACGCGGGTGGAACAGGCGCAGCGTGACCGCGCCCCGATTCAGACTGTCGGTGAGAACTTCTCACGACGATTCGTTCCGGCCTCGTTCCTGCTGTCGCTCGGCACTCTGATGGTGACGAGGGATGTGCGGCGTGCGATGACGATGCTTTTGGTGGCCTGCCCGTGTGCGGTGGGCTTGTCTACGCCCACCGCCATCAGTGCGGCCATCGGCAACGGGGCGCGCAGGGGAATCCTGGTCAAGGGCGGTTCCCATCTGGAACTGGCCGGCCGAGTCGACGCATTCGTGTTCGACAAGACCGGAACGTTGACCATCGGACGGCCGGTGGTCACGAACATCGTTGCCTTCAAAGAGGGTTGGGAGCCGGAGCAGGTGCTCGCGTACGCGGCGAGTTCCGAGATCCACGCTCGGCATCCCTTGGGGGAGGCGGTCATCCGTTCGACCGAGGAACGACACATCGTCATCCCGCCGCACGAGGAGTGCGAGGTGTTGGTGGGCCTGGGGATGCGGACCCGTGCCGACGGGCGCACCCTGCTGTTGGGTAGCCCGGCACTGCTGAGCAAGGAGAACGTCCGGGTGACTCCGGAGGCCGACGAGTGGGTGGCCAAACTCCGGCGCCGCGCCGAGACTCCGCTCCTGCTGGCGGTGGACGGCGTCCTCGTCGGACTCATCAGTCTGCGCGACGAGATCCGCCCGGAGGCCGCCGAGGTGCTGGCGGCACTGCGGTCATCGGGTGTCAAGCGGGTGGTCATGCTGACCGGCGATCACACGGAGACAGCGCGGGCCGTGGCAGAGGAACTGGGAATCGAAGAGTGGCAGGCTGAGGTGCTGCCCGAGGACAAGCTCCAGACCGTGAGTCAACTGCGCAGCGACGGGCATGTCGTCGCGATGGTCGGCGATGGTGTCAACGATGCGCCCGCGCTGGCGGCGGCAGATATCGGAATTGCCATGGGACTCAACGGAACCGATGTGGCGGTGGAAACCGCTGACGTCGCTCTGTCCAGTGACGACCTGCGTAAGCTGCTCGATGTGCGGGGTTTGGGCGGCCGGGCCGTGACCGTTATCCGACAGAACTACGCAATGTCGATCGCCGTCAACGCGATCGGGCTGGTAGTGGGTGCCGGCGGCGCACTCTCGCCGGTTCTCGCGGCCATACTGCACAACGCGTCTTCGGTCGCTGTCGTCACCAACAGCTCGCGCCTCATCGGCCACGAACTCGACGGACGACCTCCGCTCTCGTCGACGCAACACCGGCAGCAGTCAGTGGATTCACCTCCCGCTGTGCCCTGACGGTCTGACGGGCCCCTGAACCAGGGGGAGAATCACGTCGTCGACCATACGGCGCATGTACGTCTCGTCGATGACAGTCCTCTTGAGGGCCGCAGTGAGGCTGAGGCCCAGCGGGATGTCGTAAACCAGTGACAGGTCGCGGTCGCGGGCTATCTCGCCGCGCTCGGCGGCGCGGGCGAACACGACTTCCATCCGCTTCCGGGTTTGTGACAGGAGCAGGTCATCCAGCGCCGCCGCCAATGTGGAGTCGTTGACGGCCTCGGCGATGATCCCCGCCAGCAGGTTGCCGGTGAGTATGTCGTTGTCGCCGAAATCCCTTGCCTCGTAGAGAGCATGCAAGTCACCGCGCAAGCTCCCGGTGTCCGGAACGTCGTCGAGCTTCCCGAGTGAGGGGCGCCCGTGCAGGATGGCATCCGCAGTGAGCGCGGCCTTCGAAGACCAACGCCGGTAGATGGCTGCCTTGCCCACACCGGCACGAGCGGCGATCACGTCCATGCTCATCGCATCGTATCCCTGCTCGGCAAGCACGATGAACGCCGCCTCCAGGATCGCGAGATCCAACGACCTGTTCAGCCGCCCGGATGTTCTTTGTCGTTGAATGGCAGTGTTTTTCGTCATGGGGTCCGCGCAGTGGTGTAGCGACGGAGGTTCAGCGGCCACCAGAACCAGCGGCCAAGCAGCGCGGCGATAGCCGGGGTCATGAAGGACCGCACGATCAGTGTGTCGAAGAGCAGCCCGAGGCCGATCGTCGTCCCCAGTTGCCCCACGATGCGCAGGTCACTGACCACCATGGCGCACATGGTGAATGCGAACACGAGGCCGGCGTTGGTCACCACCTTGCCGCTGCCGCCCATCGCCCGGATGAATCCGGTCTTGAGCCCACCGTGCAGCTCTTCCTTGAAACGTGCGATGAGCAGCAGGTTGTAATCCGAGCCCACGGCCAAAAGAATGATGACCGACAACGGCACCACGAACCAATGCAGGTCCATGCCCAACAGGTCCTGCCAAATCAGCACCGACACCCCGATGGATGCACCGAGTGACACCGCCACCGTGCCGACAATGACGAGAGCGGCGACCACGCTGCCGGTGACAAGCAGCATGATGATGAAGATCAAGCACAGGGACGCGATGCCCGCCAGGATAAGGTCGTACTTCGCTCCCTCCTGCAGGTCCTTGTTCGCCGCGGCGGTTCCACCCAGGTAGACCTTGGCGTTCTCCAGCGGGGTGCCCTTGATCGAATCCGCCACTGCCTCTTTGATATTGCCGACGGTCGCTATGCCCTGCACGGAGGCCGGGTTCCCTTGATGAGAGACGGTCATCCGGACGGCCTTCCCGTCGGGGGACAGGAACATCTTCAATCCACGTTTGAAGTCGGCGTTCTCGAACACCTCGGGCGGCAGGTAGAACGAGTCGTCGTTCTTGGCCTGATCGAAATACTTGCCGATTAGGGTGGAGTTCTTGGTGCTCTCATCCATCTGATTCATGATCCCGGACATGGTGCTGTGCATGGTCAGTAGCGTGCCGTGCATGGACTTCATGATGGCGATCATGGGTGGAAACTCCGCGAGCATGCGCGGCATCAGGACATCGACCTTGTCCATGTTCACCAGCATGCCGTCCATGTCTTCGACCATCGCGTCGACGCCATCGAGAGCATCGAACACTGTCCGGCTTGCCCAGCAGATAGGGATATCGGCGCAGTGCTTTTCCCAGTAGAAGTAGTTGCGAATCGGCCTAAAGAAATCGTCGAAAGTGGCCATCAGGTCGCGCATGTCGTGCATCTTGCCTTGCATCACCTTCATCTGGCCGGTCATGTCGTGCATGATGTCGGTGAGCTCGCGCATCATGTCGTACACGCGTTCCATGGTGCCGATCAATGTCCCCATCTGGTCTGCCATGGTCAGCATGTCCGCCATGCGGTCCTTCATGTACTTCATGTTCTGAATCTGGCCGGCACCCTGCAGGCCGATCTGGAACGGTATCGAGCTGTGCTCGATGGGGGTTCCCAGCGGCCGGGTGATCGCCTGCACTCGGCCCACCCCGCGGGCATGGAACGCCGTCTTGGCGATTCTGTCGATGACCAGCATGTCCGCCGGATTACGCATATCATGATCGGCCTCGATCATGAGCATTTCGGGGTTCATCCGGGCCGGGGAGAAATGCCGTTCCGCGGCGGCGTAGCCGACTTTTGAGGGCACGTTATCCGGCATGTACTGGCGGTCGTCATAGCCCGGGGTGTATCCCGGCAAGGTGAGTAACCCGATGAGTGCAATCCCAATGGTCACAATGAGAATCGGACCGGGCCAGCGCACCACCGCGGCCCCGATACGCCGCCAGCTGCGCTCGTCATGCTTGCGTTTGGGTTCGAACAGTCCCAAGCGGCTACCCAACGCCAGAACGGCGGGCGCCAGGGTGAGTGCCGCCGCGACGATCACGAAAATGACCAGTGCACAGGGCACGCCCATGGACCGGAAGAGCGGCAGGCGCGTCAAGCTCAGGCACAGGGTCGCACCCACGATGGTCAGCCCTGATCCCAAGATCACGTGCGACACACCGGAATACGCGGTGTAGAAGGCTGCCTCCCGATCTTCTCCGGACTGGCGCGCTTCGTGATAACGGCCCAGCAGGAAGATCACGTAGTCGGTGCCTGCGGCGATGCCCAGCATCGTGACCATGCTGACGGCATAGGTCGACAGTCCGATCACGTTGAGATTGCCTAATGTCGCGACCACTCCCTGGCCTGCCATCAGTTCCACCCCGACGACCACCAGTGCCAGAAACATCGTTATCACTGAGCGGTACACGAAGAGCAGCATCACGACGACGACCCCCACTGCTATCAGCGTGGTCTTCTGCATGCTCTTGTTGCCCGCCGTTCCCGTATCGGCGCTTGCGGCAGTACCTCCAGTGACGTAGGCCTGCACGCCGTCGGGGCCGGGGGTTTCGGCGATGATCTTGCGAACGGCATCGACGGATTCATTGGCCAAGGTGGTGCCCTGGTCTCCGGCCAGGTTCACCTGAACGTAGGCAGACTTCCCGTCGGCGCTCTGAGCGCCGGAGGCGGTGAGCGGGTCTCCCCAGTAGTCAGAGATGTGTTGTACGTGAGCCGGATCGGCCTGCAGTTTTCTGATGATCTCGTCGTAGAAACGGTGCGCCTCGTCCGCCAGCTCTTGCTTCCCCTCAAGCACGATCATCACTGAGCTGTCGGAGTCGAACTCCCCGAACACCTTGCCCGTGTGCATCATCGCGATCATCGAGGGAGCATCCTTGGGGGACATTGACACTGAATGTGCCTTGCCCACTTCATCAAGGGAGGGCGTGACGACATTGAGGATGATGGCAATGCCCAGCCAGAAAAGGATGATCGGGATCGACAAGGCCCGGATGATCCGCGCGATCCGTGGAGGCCGCGCGGCCTGATCACCGCCGCCGTGCCTCATGCGGACTTCACCAGGCAGTAGATGTAGGCGTTGTGCTCGTTGGAAACTCGTTCCACCTTGACCTCGCCGTTGACGATGATCCGGCAGCCGATGCGGTTGCCGTCACCCTGGGCCACGATGTTCCCGCTCAATGACGGCAAGATCGACACGATCTTGAACGACCATGGCAGCTGAACGGTGTCGACCCGAGTCGGCTGTGCATCTTCGTTGAAGTAGTTCACATCGGCCATGGCACCGGGCTCTCCAAATACCTCGTATACGAGCGTCTTTGGGTTGTACGGGACGGCATCCTTGGCGTTGTTATCGGCAGAGGAGGTGAAGGAGTCTGAGCCGAAAATCCCGCGGACGCGGAGTACCGCGAATCCGCCGACCGCCAGTATCGCGGCGATCAACAGCGGCATCCAGATCCGTCGTATCACACGAAGCATCCCAAACCCCTTTGCGCTCAATATGATTGGCACAGCACTGACGGCCTTACGTGTTGGAGTTGCCGCAGCTGGTCGAGATGGGCGTCTTTGCCCCACACGGAACTGAAGTTCCGCATGATGGTCGGGACGGTACCGCACTTGGACTCCGTGTGCCACACCAGCGAGCTAACTATGCGGTCGCTCGGGACGCCCTGATTCGCCCAATCGCGGCGGCACGCCCGCAGGGCAGGTGCTGAGCCGCACAACGAGGCGATTGGCCCTGGGATCCTGGGCCCCTGGTCGTCTCACCAGTCACAGAACTAATGATAAGTATGCACGGATGTTGATCCGGTGACGCAGCGGATCTTGGTCGAGGTAAGCCGGCAGAAATTTACGCTCACGGTGAGTAAATAGCATAAATATTTCGTAGCGGCCGCCCGGTGAAATATTCGCTGAATATGCACACATGGCAAACCATGGAAATTGCTGTGAATGATCTGTGTGGGTGCGTGACACAAATCCGAAAGTACCTATTTATCATGGCATTAGCTGGCAGGACCGCTACGGTAAGTGACCGCTCGCAAGTACTCTTGACCGGAGCAATGGCTAATAGTTACAGATCTTGCTTGAATTGTGAATTCCTTGTTTCCCGGCTATCAATGGGCTGTTAATGCGGGATGTAGTAGGGGTTTGAAAGAGGCCATTGTGCGATGTCGCGCGACTACTTAACTCGAGGCACTGTGATCCTGATCTCCCGAGTCGCGAATTCCTTTCGCGCACCTTATCTTTAGGTCTGTCGGGTTCTACTGCTAGTTGTCTTCAGTTCTACTACCAGGCAGATTGTCGTGTGCGAGGAGGACGTAGCAAGATGAAAAACGCGTCTGTGACCCCAGTTGCAGTTATCGGGATGGGGTGCCGGCTCCCGGGTGGGATCGAGTCACCCGAACAGTTCTGGCAGGCGCTGCTGCGCGGCGAGGACTTCATTACTGAGGTGCCTCCCGCGCGTTGGGACCTGAGTGAGTACTACGACCCCGAATCCGGCGTGCCGGGCAAGTCGCCCTCCAAGTGGGGGGCCTTCCTTGATGACGTCGGCGGCTTCGACGCGGACTTCTTCAGCATCAACGAACGTGAGGCCGTCTCGATCGATCCTCAACATCGCGTGTTGCTCGAAACATCTTGGCAAGCAGTGGAACATGCGGGTGTTAATCCGCTGACCCTTGCCGGCTCGCAGACCGGGGTGTTCGTGGGAGTGACCCACAACGACTATCAGTTGGTGGCCGCGGACGCGGCGGATCTCGGCGGTCCTTACGGATTCGCGGGTACCAACTTCTGCATGGCATCAGGGCGTATCTCGTACGCCTTGGGTGTTCATGGACCGTCATTGACGGTCGATGCCGGGTGCGCCGCGGGGTTGGCGACTGTGCATATGGGGTGCCAGAGCCTGGCGGCAGGCGAAAGTGATCTCGTGCTGGCCGGTGGAGTCAACCTGGTCTTGGAGCCGCGCAGGTACGTCGGTGCCTCGCAGCAGCGCATGCTCTCTCCGACTGGACGTTGCCACACATTCACAGGCGAGGCCGACGGTTTCGTGATGTCTGAGGGCTGCGTCATGATTCTGTTGAAGCGGCTGGACGATGCGGTGCGCGACGGGGACCGGATCTTGGCGGTCGTGCGGGGCACGGCCTCGAATCAGGATGGGCGAACGGTGAATCAGTCGACTCCGTCCGCGGATGCGCAGGCGGCTGCATGCCGCACCGCGCTGGCGGCCGCGGGTGTGGACGCCAACAGCGTCGGGCTGATCGAAGCGCACGGCACCGGTACACCTGTCGGTGATCCCATCGAGTACACGGGCCTGGCGCAGGTATATGGAGTCGACGGGCCCTGTGCGGTGGGGTCGGTGAAGACCAACTTTGGACACACCATGTCGGCGGCCGGTGCGCTGGGGCTGATGAAGATCGTCCTCGCGGTGGAGCATGGCGTGATTCCGCCTAACCTGCATTTCACCGGGATCCCCGACAAGCTCGCCGGTGTTGCGACGAACCTTTTTGTGCCGCAATCGGTTATCCCATGGCCAGGGAAGATTGAGGGCCCGCGGCGGGCCGGGGTGTCGGCGTACGGAATGTCGGGCTCCAATGTGCACGCGGTGATTGAGCAGGCTCCGCCCGTGGACTCACACGCAGCCCCCGCGACGGAGTCACCGCTCGGGTCGCAGCTGATTTTCCCGGTGTCGTCGACGTCCGCCGAGGAATTGCGACGAACTGCAGGCACTTTGGCCGAGTGGGTGGCCGAGCGGCCCGACCTCACTCTCGGCGATGTGGGATACACCCTGGCGCGTCGAAGGGCGCACCGGTCGGTGCGTACCTCGGTGGTGGCCAGCCGGGCAGAAGAGCTGATCGATGCGTTGCGCACCGTTGCCGAGGGCGAGGCTCCCTACCCGGCGGCTGTGGCGCAGGATGAGCGGGGCCCAGTGTGGCTGTTCTCGGGTCAGGGCTCGCAATGGGCAGGCATGGGTGCTGAATTGCTCAGCAAGGAACCGGTATTCGCTGCGACTATCGCCCGCCTCGAACCCCTGATCGCTGCGGAATCCGGGTTCTCGGTGACCGAGGCGGTCTCGGCGCCGGAGACGGTGACCGGTATTGATCGTGTCCAGCCGACATTGTTCGCCATGCAGGTGTCGCTGGCCGCCACCATGGTGTCCTACGGCGTCACCCCGGGCGCGGTGATCGGGCATTCGATGGGCGAGGTTGCCGCGGCCGTCGTATCCGAAGCGTTGTCGCTCGAAGACGGTGTCAAGGTCATCTGCCGTCGTTCCCAACTGATGTCGCGTATCGCCGGCGCCGGCGCCATGGCGTCCGTCGATCTACCGGCTCAGCAGGTGGTGTCGGAACTGGCTGACCGCGAAATCCACGATGTGGTGCTGGCCGTGGTCGCGTCACCGCAGTCGACGGTGGTCGGCGGTGCGACAGAGACGGTCCGCCAGCTGATCGCCGAATGGTCGGATCGCGGATTGATGGCACGCGAGGTAGCGGTCGACGTCGCGTCGCATTCACCACAGGTGGACCCCATCCTTGACGACCTCGCCGAAGCCCTCGAAGATCTCACGCCGCGGGCACCCGTTGTCCCGCTGTACTCTTCGGTCGCATTCGACCCGCGCGAAAAGCCCGTCATGGACGCCGACTACTGGGTGGACAACCTGCGCCATACGGTGCGCTTCGCTGCAGCGGTGCAGGCGGCCCTGGACGACGGGTATCGCGTTTTCGGTGAGCTGGCGCCCCACCCGCTGCTGGTGTATCCGGCGGAACAGACCGCACGCAGCGTGGATATCCCGATGGTCGCGTTGGCCGCTATGCGGCGCGAGCAGGAGTTGCCGCATGGGCTCCGGGACTTCGTGGGAGACCTGTATACGGCGGGCGGCGCCGTGGACTTCCCGGTGCTGTATCCATCCGGGCAGCTGGTGGATGTGCCGCTGCCCAGTTGGACACGCCAGTCATATCTGCTGGATCTATCCGCGCAGACGCAACCGGGCCAGGGCGGTCACACCGTGGCCGTGCACCCTCTACTCGGCGCACATGTGCGACTGACCGAGGAACCGGAGCGCTACATCTGGCAGGCCGACGTCGGCACGGAGGCGCAGCCGTGGATCGCCGACCATCAGGTCCGTCATGTCGCGGTGTACCCAGGGGCCGCATACTGCGAGATGGCGCTCTCGGCGTCCGCCGCAGTGTTCGGTGCAGGCGCTGTAGTAGAGGACGTTTCGTTTGAGCAACTGCTGACGCTGGGGGAGTCGACACCGATCTCGGCGACGGGCACGGTGAAGTCCCCGGACGTGATCGAGTTCGTGGTGGAAACCCATGACGAAGGCGATACCGCCAAACGTGCCACGGCGGTCTTGGGCAGTGGCGGCGAGTCCGACACTCCCGCGGCCTACGACGTGGCCGTCTTGCGCGCGGAGCACCCTCATCGCGCGGCGGGCGACGAGCTACGAGAGTCATTTGACGAGAGGGGAGTTCAGTACGGCCCGGCCTTCCAGGGCCTGGCGGCGGCATTCCGCGGCGGCGAGTCCGTCAGGTCGGTGCTGGCGGAAGTCACGCTGCCCCGGTCGGCTCGGGCGCAGCAGAGCAGCTACATCGTTCACCCCGCACTGCTGGACGCCTGCTTCCAATCCGTGATCGCGCTCCCGGATGTTCAGGAAGCCAGCAAGAATGCGCTACCGCTTCCCAAGGGTGTGCGCAGTCTGCACGCATACGAATCGGCGCGCTCCACCCAGTACTGCTACACCAGGGTGACCAAGGTGAGTGCGAACGAGGTGGAAGCCGATATCGATCTGCTGGACGAGCACGGCACCGTCCTGGTTGCCGTGCGGGGCTTCCGCTTTGGTACCGGAGCCTCCGATGACGAGCAGCGTGATCAGCTGCTCAACAACCGGCTGCTGGCGATCGAATGGCAGCAGCAGCGGTTGCCTGAGGCGGTATCGAATGCCCCGCGCCGCTGGCTGCTGGTCAGCACGGGTGAGACCGTGGACCCGTGGGCGACGGAGCTGATCGATTCGCTCAAGCTTCGCGACAGTGAGGTGGCGCTGATCCAGTGGCGCCCGAACACCGATCGTGTTGCGGCCCTGAAGCTTCTGTATGACCAGCTGGAGGCCGGTGGATTCGAGGGCGTGCTCATCGTGACGGCCCCGGGGGCCGACGGCGGTGCGGATCGGGTCGCCATGCAGGGTGCGGACCAGGTTCGGCATTTGGTGCGGATAACCCGAGAGTTGGTGGATCTCCCAGGCGAACCACCGCGGCTATACGTGGTGACGCGCAACGCACAGACGGTCGCGCCCGGCGATGTGACCAACTTGGAGCAGGCCGGATTGCGGGGCTTGGTGCGCGTCATCGGCGCCGAGTATCCCCACTTGCGTGTCACGCACATCGATGTCGACGGCCACACGGCAGCCCAGAATGTGGCAGGGGAGCTGGTGTCGGGCTCGGAGGAGGACGAGACGGCATGGCGCGATGACCACTGGTACCGGGCGCGTTTGAACCTGGGTCCGCTCGGCCCCGAGGACTGGCGCAGTACCGTTGCGACACCAAACAACGAGGGCGTGCGGTTCGAGGTTCGCACGCCCGGTGATCTGCAATCGCTTGGGTTCGTCGCGTTCGACCGGGTCGCGCCGGGGCCCGGAGAGATCGAGGTATCGGTCACGGCCACCAGCATCAACTTCGCCGACGTGCTGAATGTCTACGGCCGATACTCGAGTTTTGAAGGTCGGCAAGAGCTCGGTGTCGACTTCGCGGGTGTGGTGACGGCCGTTGGGGCCGGGGTGACCCAGCATCACGTCGGTGACCGGGTAGGCGGTATGACGCCCACCGGCGCCTGGAGAAGCTTCGTCGTGGTCGATGCAAATCTTGCCGCGACCCTTCCGGCGGAGGTACCCGATAGGGAGGCGGCCGCTGTCCCGGGCGCGCATGTCACCGCGTGGTACGGGCTGCACGAGCTCGCCAGGATCTCCGCACGCGACAAGGTGCTGATCCATTCCGGCACCGGTGGTGTCGGGCAGGCGGCCATCGCCATCGCGCGTGCCGCCGGGGCAGAGATCTACGCCACTGCGGGCAGCGCGGAACGACGGGACCTGTTGCGCAGCTCGGGAATCAAGCACGTCTATGATTCCCGCAGCACAGATTTCGCCGAGCTGATCCGTCGTGATACCGACGGTTACGGGGTCGACATCGTGCTCAATTCACTCACCGGTGCCGCGCAGCGGGCGGGTGTGGAACTGTTGACCTTCGGTGGCCGCTTCATCGAGATCGGCAAGCGCGATATCTACGGTGACACCCGGCTGGGTCTGTTCCCATTCCGCCGCAACCTGTCGTTCCACGCCGTCGATCTGGTCCTCGTGGCGAAGACGCGGCCGGAAGCGATCTATCGGACGCTCACCGCGCTGTATCAGCAGATGGCGGACGGCGTACTCCCGTTGCCGGAGATCTCGTCCTCTCCCTTGCAGGACGCTGCCGAGTCGATCCGTGTGATGGGTGCTGCGGGACATACCGGAAAACTTGTTCTGGACCTGCCGAAGGCGGGAGAGGTCGACGCGGTGATCCCGGCGTCGCATGCGCCGGCGTTCCGCCGGGAGGGTGCGTACGTGATCACCGGTGGCCTCGGCGGGCTGGGCTTGTTCCTGGCGAAGAAGCTGGCGGCAGCCGGAGTCGGCCGGATCATCCTCAACGGTCGCAGCGCCCCGAAGCCGGAAGCGCTGGAGGTTGTCGAGCAGATCCGGCACGGCGGTGTCGAGATCGACGTGGTGCTCGGCGATATCGCCGAGCCGGAGACGGCACAGCGTCTGGTTGCTGCCGCGACGGAGACCGGGAAGCCCGTGCGCGGCGTGCTGCATGCCGCGGCGCTGGTGCACGATGCGACGCTCGCCAACATCACCGACGAACTGATCGACCGTGGTGACTGGCGGCCCAAGGTGCATGGTGCCTGGAACCTGCACGAGGCCACCGCCGATCAGCCGCTGGACTGGTTCTGCTCCTTCTCGTCGATCGCGGCGCTGGTGGGCTCACCGGGGCAGGGTGCGTACGCCGCGGCCAACAGCTGGCTGGACGGATTCACGCACTGGCGACGTGCACAGGGCCTGCCGGCAACCGTCATCGCCTGGGGTGCCTGGTCGGAGATCGGGCAGGGCACCCACCTGGCGGAGAACGCGGATGCGGCCATCCTCCCGGACGAGGGCGCCTATGCCTTCGACACAGTGCTTCGGCACAACCGGGCCTACACCGCCTATGCGCCGATGGCTGGCATATCGTGGCTGGCCGACTTCGTCGAGCGGAGTCCGTTTGCGCAAGCATTCCGGGATGCGGGTCGAACGCAAACGGAGACAAACAAGTTCCTCGACGAGCTCAGGTCCTTGCCCCGCGAGGAGTGGCCGACCCGGCTCCGGAAGTTGGTCGCCGAGCAGGTTGGTCTGGTGCTGCGCCGCTCCATCGACCCGGACCGATCCCTGCCGGACTACGGCCTGGATTCGTTAGGCAATCTGGAAATTCGTACCCGTATCCAGGCGGACACCGGCGTCCGTATCGGTCCGGCCGATGTATCGACGGTGCGCTCATTGGCGTCGCACCTGTACGACAAGTTGGCCGAGCAGGAATCCGAAGTCGCATCGTCATAAGGGGATTGAAATGCGTGGTGGACCAGTAACGGTGTCGTTGACCGACAAGTGGGAGCCGTCCGCGGGATCGGTGATCACCTGGCAGCCTTCACCGGCGTCGTACGCGAAGGCTCTTGAAGCGCCGGTGAGCGAGATACCGCCGAGCTTCATGCAGGTGCAGCATCTGCGTACGTACCTGCGGCAGGCAGCCAAGGGACTCGACTTCTCACGGGTGCTCGTTTTCACGCTGGATATGCCGGGCCGGTGCGACAAACGCGCCATGGGGCACGTGATCAACGCTCACCTGCGGCGGCACGACACGTACCGGAGCTGGTTTTCGCTCGACGATGAGCAGAACATTGTCCGGCGCACGATTGCCGATCCGGCAGACGTGGAGTTCGTTCAGGTCAAACTGGGTGAGATGACATCGGACGAGGTACGGGAGCTGGTGGTCTCGGAGACCCCGGATCCGTTTCGGTGGGACTGCTTCCGGTTCGGAATCGTCCAGAGCTCAGGCCATTTCACCTTCTACTTCAGCGTTGACCATCTGCATCTGGACGCGACCTTCGCGCGTCTGCTGATCATGGAGATCCTGATGGGATACAAGGCGCTGGTCCAGGGCGGCGCGCCCATCGAGCTTCCGCCTGCGGGCAGCTATGACGACTACTGCATCCGCCAGCACGAATTCCTTTCCGGCTTGACCCCCGACTCCGAGCCCGTGCGCGATTGGGTTCGGTTCGCCGAGAACAACCGTGGCAGCCTCCCGGATTTCCCTCTGCCACTGGGGGATCACTCGGTGCCCTCCGGGACCTCGATCATCACCGAACAGCTGTTGGATGAGCAGCAGGCACTGACGTTCGAGTCTATCTGCGTGGATGCGGGTGCCCGGTTCATCGGCGGTGTGATGGCAGCACTCGGATTCGCCGAGCGCGAATTGACCGGTACCGATACGTATTACGGGATCACGCCGAGTGATGCCCGAGCGGAAGCCGATATGTTCACGACGGGATGGTTTACGGGGCTCGTCCCGATATCGGTGCCCGTCGACGGGACTTTCGGTGCTGCCGCCGTGGCGGCACAGGAATCCTTTGACCGCGGCAGGCAGCTGGTGAATGTTCCGTTCTACCGGGTTCTGGAATTGGTGCCGGAGCTGAACTGGCCCCGGCCGTATCACCCGATGATCAACTTCTTCGACGGTGGCGCTCCGCCACTTTCGCAGTTGTTCACCAACCCGCTGCTGGTCAGTAATCCCATCGGTCTGTACGCGGAGAGCAAGTCGGTGTACCAGCTGACGATCTTTATCTCGCGATTCCCGACGGAGACAACGCTGATGATCGCGTACCCGGAAAACCCCATCGCCCGGGAATCGATCACCCGCTACGTAGACCTCGTGAAGTCCATATTCACGCGGGTCTGCCAGCAGAATGACGTTGTGCCCGCGCGGTAGTCATGTGGACCATCGTTTTGTTGATGGCACTGGGAGTAAGCGTCGAACCCACCCGGCTGGGCTTGACGGTCCTGATGCTGAACAGGCCGAGACCGCTGTTACAGCTATTCGTCTTTCTCTGCGGTGCCTTTGTCATGGGGTTAAGCCTGGGGCTCACACTGCTGTTTGTCCTGCGCGTGTCACCGATGGGGAACGCAGACGTTTCGGGGCCGTATATCCAAGTCGGGCTTGGTGTTCTCGCGTTATTGGTGGCGGCGGTGTTGGCCATTACGGCGTCGATCCGTAGGGCTCCAGCGGCGCCGCGTGCACCGAGGTCGGGCTTCGCGGACAAGCTGACGACGCGAGTCCGTGGTTTCCTACGGAACAATTCACTGTGGGTGGCAGGGGTCAGCGGATTGGGAATTGCCTTGCCGTCGGCGGACTTTCTGGCGGTGATCGCGCTCATCCATGCCTCGGGTGCCACGCAGCCCATACAGTCCATGGCGCTGCTCTTCTTCAACGTGGTGGCCTTCTCGATGGTTGCGCTGCCGCTGCTGAGTTATGCGGCCATGCCGGGCCGGACATACGAGATGGTGTCGTCCCTGCACACCTGGGTGCGGACGCGTAGACGGATCGACGTCGCGGGGATTGTGGCAGTCCTCGGTCTGATCATCCTTACTCTAGGAGCGATCGGGATTCTTCGCGCGTAACGCCACCAAGATCGAGTTGTGGTGGGGGTATCCATTCGGTGGTGCCGTTGGGGTGTTTTCGGGTGGTCCAGCCGTGGTCCAGGAGGCGGTGGTGGGGGCCGCAGGCGAAGGTGAGGTTGTCGATGTCGGTGGGGCCACCATCGGCCCATTCGGTGATGTGGTGGACTTCGCACAGGTATCCGGGCACGGTGCAGTCGGGGTGGGTGCAGCCGCGGTCTTGGGCGTGCAGCACGATGCGCTGATCGGCTGACGCGATGCGTTTGGTGCGGCCCAGATACAACGGTCGGCCATCGTCGTTGAAGATCCTCAGGTAGTGGTGGGCGTGGGTGGCCATGCGGATCAGGTCGCGCATCGGCAGCCGCGTGCCGCCACCGGTGATCGCCACGCCCGCACCCGATTCCAACTCACTAAGTGTTGTCGTCACGACGACAGTGACCGGCAGCCCGTGGTGAGACCCCAAATCTTTGGACGCGAGCGTCGATCGCAGACAGGTACGCAGCGCGTCGTGGTTGCGTTGCGCACCAGAGCGGTGGTCGTGTTCGGCCGATTCCGGGTCGGGCTCGCCGTCCACCATCGGTGATTGATCGGCGGGGTTGCACATGCCGGGGGCGGCGAGTTTGGCCAGCACCGCATCCAAATACGCACGCGTCTCCGGATCCAATAATCCCGAAATCGCCGACATGCCGTCAAAACCCTGCCGCCCGATCGTCACACCCCGGCGCCGGGCTCGATCCGCATCGCAGAACTCGTCGTCCGGGTTGAGCAGGGCCATCATCCGCTCGGCACCCACCCGCAGCGCCTCGGGCCCAAACCCGGCAGCCATAGCCGCAAGTTGCGCCTCGGCGGCCCGGCGGGTCGGCGCATCCACCACCGGCAGCCGATCAAAGAACTGCCGAATGATCCGCACATGCTCGTCCCCGATATCGCCCCGCCCCAGGGCGGCGGCGACATTCGGCAGTTGCGGCGCCAGCACTTCACCGGTCAGGGCCTGCCGCGGCGCCAACTGCTCGGCATCGCCGATCCGGCGCCGAGCCGCACCCCTGCTGATATGCAGCCGCCGCGACAACACATCCGGGAACGACGTGCCGCCCAACTCGATCGGAGAGGCCTGGCCCGTCACCCTGGGAACCAGCCCCAATCGGCCGGCGGACAGTCGGCGCTGCACCACCTCCAACCGGGCCATGAGCGTCAACGCATCGGCGGCAGTAAGCCCCGCGTGCGATTCAGCGCAGAAGACATCAACCGCCGCCTCCAACACCCCCATCGAACTCATGTTCGAATACTAGCGGTGCCCACCGGCAGACGAACTCCCGATGTGACAGCAGAAACTACTGTGACAAAAGGGTTTTCGACCCCACATTCAGTTGAGGGTCACCGCGAGCGCGAAGACTCCGATAAGCACCATCGCAGCCAATGCATCGCGCCATCCCGGATAGATCGGGTGCGCCGAGATCCGTCCTGCACCGCCGCGTGCTGTGATGGCGTCGCCCATCTCGGTAGCCCGACGGAGCGAGACGACCATCGCGGCGGTGCAGAGATCAACGACTTCCGCACGCCGCGAGGGCTTCTCGGGCTGAGGCGGCTGGAGTCTGCGTGCGGCCGCTAACAGCCGGAACTCCTCGGACAGCATGGGGAACATCCGGAATGCCAGGGAAACGGTGACCGCCCAATCGTCGACAGGCATACGCAAGACACGCAGCGGCCGACACAAGAGCGCCACCGCTGGGGCGATATCGGCTACTTGGGTGGTCCACGAGATGACCGCGCCAAGGCCGACCAGAACCAGACCCAGCGACGTGACGCGAAGGAAATCCAGGAAACCGCCGACCCCGATGGTGGCCGGTCCGAGCTCCAGTTCGGGAGCACCGCCGTTGACAATCGTGAACAAGCTGCCGGCCACGACAAGCAGCCAGGCCCAGCGCGGAACGGATGGGATGCATGCGGGGGAGATCCTGGCGAGCCCTGCCGTGACGAGAATGAGCAGGGCGATAAGCCCGATCGCTGTCCAGGACGGCGTGATGGTCAGCAACACCGATATCGCCAACGCGGCAATGAGTTTCGTTCCCGCCCAGAGCGCGTGGATGGGAGACGGCCCGGGCACCGGCCGCATCAGCATCAACGGACGTCGCTGGCTCATCCGGCGCTCACCAACTCACCTTGCTCGAGACGAATGGTGCGGGGACACAGCGGGGACAGGCTGTCGGTGTCGTGGGATATCACGATGACGGCCTGCCCTTGGTCGCGGATGCTCACCAACAGATCTATGAGGTCGGCCTGCGCGTCGACGTCCAGTCCTGCCAATGGCTCGTCGAGAATCAGCAGGCGCGGCGAGCGGGCCAGCAGGCCGGCCAGGGCGACTCGCCGCAGTTGTCCGCCGCTGAGCCGATCGATAAGAACCCCACCGATGTTCGGATCCAGGCTGACCGAGGCCAAGGCGCGATCAATGCTGTCGGTATCGGAGGCCGAGTACCCGGCAAGTGCGGCCACCGCCGCGCCGGCATGCCCCCGCAGCAGTTGCAGTCTGGCGGCCTGGAAGCACAACGCCACCGCACCAACCTGTTCCGCGGCGGGACGGCCATCGAGCAGGCATTGACCCGCCGAGGGATCCAGCAGGCCCGCCATGATCCAGGCCAGGGTGGACTTGCCGGAGCCGTTGCCGCCACAGAGCAGTATCCCGTCGCCCGAACGAACTTGAAAAGAGATGTCTCGGAGTACAGGTTGCGACCACGGAGTTCCCGCCGCGTAGTCGAAAGAGACTCCCTGTACATCGAGAATCGTTTCGCCGCTGCCAGATTCGATGGGGGATGGGCGCTGCGCCGGCTCACGCGCGTCGGCGTTGCCACTGCTGCCCAGTGACACCACTCGATCGGCGGCATTCGCCTCCTGCGGGTAATGCGTGATGTGCACCAGCCCCAAACGATGGTGGGCGGTGAGTCCGTCGAGCACCCTGATGAGTGTCTGCCTGCCGGCGTCGTCGACCATGGTGGTCACCTCATCGGCGATCAGGAGAGCGGGATCCCGGGCCAGTGCCGAGGCGACCGCGAGCCGCTGGAGCTCTCCACCTGAGAGGCCCGCGGTGTCCCGATCGCCCATCCCACTGAGACCCACCTCACCGAGCAGGCTTTCGATGTCGATCTCGCGGTCATGCGGCAGCCCCCACACGATGTCGTCGCCGACACGTAGCCCCAGTACCTGGCTCTCGGGGTGTTGCAGGACCAACGCTGTCCCGCCCACCTGGCCCAGACCCACTCCGGCGGGGCGTTCGATGGTCCCGGTCGTGGGTGTGATGCCCGCCAGGATGCGCATCAGGGTGGATTTGCCGGAGCCGTTGGCGCCGGTCACCGCGATGTGCTCGCCGATATCGACGCTCATGGTCACCGGGGCCAGCGCATCCCTGTCGGCGCCGGTGTATCGATATCCGGCGTTGGTGAGCACAGTCGGCAGCGGGCCGGGCGGAACGTCCTCGTGCGGAGCGGGCAGCGTGCCCACCGACGCGAGGTCGGTGACCTCCTCGAGCCGTCGGAGGACAGGAGTCAGGACCCGCCATCCGAACGAGGTTCCGAAGATGACGATGAGCCATACCGATACCCCAAAGAACCAGGGCCAGTTCACGATCCAACCCTGCACGGCATGGTCCAACCCCGTCGCGGCACGGCCGAGCAGAGGCACGCCATTCAAGAGCGTCGCGAACCCGCCGACATTGGCGGCCACCGCACCCAGAACAACCTCACGCAGATTCCTCAAGGCAGCGAACACGCCGACACAGAAGGAGGAGACCAGCACGCCCCACAGCGCCGCGACGGCCAACATTGTTGCCGTGCCGCGATTTCGGCGCCTCACCTGGCCGGCGATCGCACCCATGTATGCGCACGTCAGCGCCGAAACTAGCCCGCCGAATCCCGCGATCAGGAAGCTGATGAGGCCGGCGGCGACACATGCGGCCAACGCCACCCGGATGCGATGCCGGTAACAGAGCACTCCCATCGGGACGGCCCCCAACCAGGCGAACACCACCGCGCCCGGCAGCACGATGGAGACCACAGCAATAGCCCCCATGAGGGCGGCGGTCATCGCGGCCTGGGCCAACTCCGCGGGTTGCATGCGATGGGATTGCACGGTGCTTGATTACAGCACGGACCGCTCGGAGCATGGCCGACCTGCCACGCAAAGTCATCCCACGTAAACTCGCGCGGTGACTCATGACGCCTACCTCGTCGGCCTTCGCCTCACGGGACGCAAGGTCGTAGTCGTCGGCGCCGGATCCGTCGCGCAGCGGCGTCTCGGGCTGCTGATCGCCAGCGGCGCCGATGTCCACGTGATCGCCCCCAGCGCCACCCCGGCAGTCGAAGGCATGGCCTCGATCACCCTCAACCTCAGGCCGTACCAGGACGGCGATCTCGATGGGGCGTGGTACGCCATCGCCTGCACCGACGACCCGGCCGTCAATGCCGCGGTGGTATCCGAAGCGGACCGACGTCACATCTTCTGCGTCCGGGCCGACGCCGCCCGGGAGGGCACCGCCGTCACCCCTGCGTCCTTTAACCACGACGGCATCGCGGTCGGTGTTTTGACCGGTGGTCAGCACAAGCGGTCAGCCGCCCTGCGTTCAGCCATCCATGAGGCGTTGCAGCGCGGGCTCATCACCGAAATCGCCGAAACAAGGCCAGTGGGCGTGGCACTCGTCGGCGGGGGACCGGGTGATCCTGATCTCATTACCGTCCGTGGCCGCCGGCTCCTGGCTCAGGCCGATGTGGTTGTCGCCGACCGGCTTGCTCCCGCCGAACTTCTCGCCGATCTGGGACCCCACGTCGAGGTCATCGATGCTGCGAAGATCCCCTACGGCCGCGCGATGGCTCAGCAGGAGATCAATCGGGTGCTCATTGAACGGGCGCAGGAAGGCAAGTTCGTTGTCCGTCTGAAGGGCGGGGACCCGTTCGTCTTCGCCCGCGGCTACGAGGAGGTGCTGGCTTGCGCCGAGGCGGGTGTCCAGGTGACCGTCGTACCCGGTGTGACCAGCGCAATCTCCGTTCCGGCGGCGGCCGGGGTGCCCGTCACCCATCGTGCGGTCAACCACGAGTTCGTGGTGGTCAGCGGGCACGTCGCGCCGGGGCATCCGGAATCGTTAGTCAATTGGGATGCGCTTGCTGCCTTGAAGGGGACCATCGTGTTGCTGATGGCCGTCGAGCGCATCGAGCAGTTCGCGAAGGTTCTCATCGATGGTGGCCGACCTGTGGATACCCCGGTGCTGGTGGTGCAACACGGCACGACTGATGAGCAACGTGTGCTGCGCGCCGACCTTGCCAGTGCGCCAGAGCGCATTCGCTCGCAGGGCATTAGGCCGCCGGCGATCATCGTCATCGGCCCCGTTGCTGCGTACGGAGTCCCTCTGGCGTGAGTTTGTGACCTAAGGGCACGTTAAGAGGACGGTAAGGTGTCCTCCATGCCTGCCCTCAGCGTCGAGCAGCTCACTCAAAAGGCGCGAGAACTTCTGCCGTCCCGGCACTACCTGTATGCCGTCATCGCGATTGCCGGTATGCAGTTCCTGGCCACCATGGACGGCACCATCGCGGTCGTCACGCTGCCCAAGATTCAGGCCGAGCTGCACCTCAACGATGCCACCCGAAGCTGGGTCATCACCGCGTACATGCTGTCGTTTGGCGGGCTGATGTTGCTCGGTGGACGCCTCGGTGACACCTTCGGCCGTAAGCGGGTCTTCATCGGTGGCATCGCGCTGTTCACCCTCGCCTCGATCGGGGTGGGCCTCGCGCAGGAGGACATCGGCCTGGCGGTCTTCCGTCTCATCCAGGGAGTTGGTGCGGCCGTCGCATCGCCCACCGCGCTGGCGTTGGTCGCGACCACGTTCCCCAAGGGGCCGCTGCGTACCGCGGCCGTCGCGGTGTTCGGTGCCATGACGGGGGTGGGTTCCATCGCCGGACTGATTGTCGGCGGTGCGCTGGCCGAGGTGTCCTGGCGTCTGGCCTTCCTGATCAATGTGCCCGCCGGTGCGCTGATGATCTACCTCGCCGTGCGGTCGCTGTCCGAGACCGAACGCGAACCGATGAAGCTGGACGTCACGGGATCGGTGTTGGCGACGCTCGGCTGTACCGCCGCGGTGTTCGGCTTCACCCAGGGGCCCGACCGCGGCTGGGATTCGCCCTACACGATCGTGTCGCTGGTCGCCGCCGCCGTGCTCCTGATCGCATTCCTGCTCGTCGAACGCACCGCGGAGAACCCGGTGCTGCCGCTTAGCCTGTTCAAGGATCGCAATCGGGTTGCTACCTTCGCGGCGATTTTCATGGCCGGCGGGGTGCTCTTCACCCTGACCATCACCATCGGCCTGTACATGCAGGACCTGATGAAATACAGCCCGTTGCGAACCGGAGTCTCTGCCATTCCGTTCGTCGTCGGCATGGGAATCGGCTTGGCTCTGTCGTCGCAACTCGTCACGCGGATGGCGCCTCGGGTGCTGATTCTGTGCGGTGGTGTGGTCGTGTTCGGTGCGATGCTCTACGGCTCGACGATTGACCGGACCATCGCGTACTTCCCGGATTTCGCGACGGCCATCTTCGTCGGTGGACTCGGCATCGGCACCATTGTGGTGCCGGTGATCTTGTCCGCCATCACCGGCGTGGATGCCGACCGCATCGGGCCGCTGTCCGCCATTTCCCTCATGCTGCAAAACTTGGGCGGACCAATCGTCCTGGTGATCATCCAGGCGATCATCACCTCGCGGACGCTGTACCTGGGTGGTGCCAAGGGGCCGGTGCAGAACATGAACCACGCGCAGCTGCACGCCCTCGACCACGGCTACACCTACGGCATGCTGTGGATCGCCGGTACCGCCGTGCTGGTGGGAGTGGCAGCGTTGTTCATCAGCTACACCGCTGCCGACGTCGCGCACGCGCAGAAGGCGCAGTCCGCGCACGACCAGGGCCTGGACGAAGAACAACCGGCCTAGCAGTCCTGCGGGGTGTAGTCCCCGGCGCGGAACAGCAGTCCGTTGGTGACGGGGATGCCGTCATTGACGGTGATGTGACAGGACATCCGGAACACGCTCGGAGGTCCGGCCGCGGTCACTCGAAGAACCGGCGGGGCTCCGTTGAGCTTCACCGTGCGCTCCCAGTAATACCCGGCGAACGTGTGTCCCGACTCCTCCCGGAGCTGATTCCCGTCTTGGTAAGAGACGGTGAAGTCGGCATTGCCGATTCCGATTGCCGACAACGAGTATGTGACCGTGGCCGGGGCGGCGTCGGCGGGCGCCGCGACTCCCAGGCCGAACATCGCCACCGCCGGAATGATCGCCCACGCACGCATGCGTTCGATGCTAGCCGGAGGCCTCGACGGCGCGCCGATATGCTGTGCAACCGTAACTGACGGTCTTCGCCCGAGAGGCTCAACGAAAACATGGTCTTCGCCCGAGAGGCTCATCAATGATCACCCGGCTCTCCGAGCTTTTCGTACGCACGCTGCGCGACGACCCGGCCGACGCCGAGGTTCCCAGCCACAAGCTGCTCATCCGCGCGGGCTATGTGCGGCCCATAGCGCCGGGTGTCTACAGCTGGCTGCCGCTCGGCCTTCGGGTCCTCCGCAAGATCGAGAACATCGTTCGCGAAGAGATGAATGCCATTGGCGGCCAGGAGATCCTGCTGCCGGCTCTGCTTCCGCGCGCACCGTATGAGACCACGAACCGATGGACCGAGTACGGCGATTCGCTGTTCCGGCTCAAGGATCGGCGCGATAACGACATGATGCTGGGCCCCACCCACGAGGAGCTCTTCGCGCTCACCGTGAAGGGGGAGTACAGCTCCTACAAGGATTTCCCGGTCATCCTCTACCAGGTCCAGACGAAGTACCGGGACGAGGCGCGTCCGCGTGCGGGCATTCTGCGTGGGCGCGAATTCGTCATGAAGGACTCGTACTCCTTCGATACCTCCGATGACGGGCTCAAGGCGGCTTATCACGCGCACCGTGAGGCGTACCAACGGATCTTCGGCCGACTGGGCCTGGACTATGTGATTGTGGCCGCCACCTCGGGAGCCATGGGCGGTAGCGCCTCCGAGGAGTTTCTCGCCGAAAGCCCCACCGGGGAAGACACTTTCGTGCGATGCGTGGAGTCTGGATATGCCGCCAACGTCGAGGCGGTCGTCACGCCGGCACCGCCGGCGCGGTCCGTCGAAGGACTTCCCGAGGCCGTGGTGCATGAGACGGGTGACACTCCGACCATCGCTACTCTGGTGGACTGGGCGAACTCCGCCGATCTCGGCAGGTCCGTGACGGCGGCCGACACTCTGAAGAACATTCTGCTGAAGGTGCGCCAGCCCGGTGGTGAGTGGGAGCTGCTCGCCGTTGGCGTGCCCGGGGATCGTGAGGTTGACGACAAGCGCCTCGGTGCCGCGCTGGAGCCCGCCGAGTACGAGCTGCTCGGTGATGCGGACTTCGCCAAGCATTCGTTCCTGGTGCGCGGCTACATCGGACCGAAGGGATTGATCGCGAACGGTGTTCGCTATCTGGTCGATCCTCGGATCGTGGAGGGCACCAGCTGGATCACCGGTGCCGATGAACCCGGCAAGCACGTGGTCAACCTTGTCGCCGGTCGCGACTTCACCCCTGATGGAACCATCGAGGCCGCCGAGGTGCGCGACGGTGACCCTTCACCCGACGGTGCCGGGCAGCTGGTGTCGGCACGCGGGATCGAGATCGGTCACATTTTCCAGTTGGGCCGCAAGTACACCGACGCATTTACCGTCGACGTGCTCGGGGAGAACGGCAAACCGGTGCGGCTCACCCAGGGCTCCTACGGTGTCGGCGTCTCGCGGCTGGTGGCCGTCGTCGCCGAGCAGCAGCATGACGAGCTCGGGCTGCGCTGGCCCGCCGCGGTATCGCCGTTCGATGTGCACGTCGTCATCGCCAACAAGGACGACGCCGCGCGGGCGGGGGCCGAGCAGCTTGCCGCCGACCTGGATCGGCTGGGTCATGAGGTGCTGCTCGATGACCGCACCGCCTCGCCGGGGGTCAAGTTCAAGGACGCCGAGCTGCTCGGTGTGCCCTGGATCGTGGTGATCGGTCGCGGTTGGGCCGACGGAACCCTCGAACTACGTAACCGGTTCACGGGGGAGGTGCAGTCCATTGCGGTGGCCGACGCCGTGACCTCCGTCACGGGGGCGATTTCGGTAGGCGATAAGGTATAGACATGCCGTCTTTTAAGCTTGCTCCGTTGGTCGAAAGCGATTTCAACACAAGCGATTTCGTGTATACGTACTCCACCCCGCTGCCCAAGGATGCGGCGACTGTGTGGGCTGAACTCAATGGTGAAAGTCCGCTGCACTGGTGCAAGGCCATCAACAAGATCAGCTGGACTTCGCCGGAGCCGCGGGGCGTGGGCTCCACCCGCACCGCCAAGCTCGCGCTTCCCGGTGCCGCCGTCAACGAGCGGTTCATTGTGTGGGAGGAGAGTCCCGAGCGATACCGCAACGCGTTCACCGTCGAGACGGCGACCTTCCCGGGCACCAAACGGTTCGGTGAGCTCTACGAGGTGGTGGGCACCGCGACGGGCTCGCTGTTCACGTGGAGCTTCTTCATCGAGCCCTCTCTCGGCTTCACCCGCCACCTCAAGCCGGTGATCCGTCGCGGGCTGTCTGGTCTGATCACCGACACCCAGAAACACTTCGCCTAGGTTTCGGTTCCTCCCGGGAACGCGACACTGGCGGGCGTGATGTCCGCGGTGACTCGCCACCGCGCCGCGCGGATCGCGCTCTCGGTGAGCATCCGTACCGCGAATCCACGATCGTCACCGTTGTCGGCCTGTTCGGCGACAGCGCGCCAGCGCGCCGCCGTGTCCGCCTCGACCTGCAGCGCCAACTTGGTGGCGTCGGCGGGGGTGTTCACCGGGAACGGAGTCTTGTAGCCGGCAGCGGCGACCGGCGCAGTCACCGAACGGCCACGCAGCTTGCCGATGCACTCTTCGCGGCATAGCCGGTGTTCGATGAGGCACTCGGTGACCAGCCAGTTGTTGTCGGGCACCGAGTGTGCGGACACCAGTCCGTACGCGTAGATGGCGGCGTGCTCGTTGGCCAGGGCATCGGCCAATGCGGTGTCGTCGGCCGAGGAGGCCGGCTGCGGTGTGGGTTCGGTCGTTGTCATGGCAGGTCAACCTCGGCTGCTGAGGCACAGGCGGCGCTGATCGAGGCCAGCAGCCCGGCGCGGTATCCGCTCTGTTTGGTTGCCAGGTCCATCGCTGATCTCGATGAGTCCTTGAGTTGGGTCTTGACCTGTTCGAGCTGTGGTGGTGGTGATGCCGGCGATGTGGTGGCACTGGACGGCGGCGTGGTCGTGGTCGCCCCCGGGATGCGGGCGAGCTCCTTAGTCAGTGCGACACCGTGCGCGCGGCGGATTGCTGCGATGGCGGTCAGCGCGGGTGCCAGCTCGGCATTGGCGGTGGCCGCCGCGGCCGCCGATGTGGCATCGCGCTGCGCGAGGTCGATCTGGATCAGCAGGTCGTCCACCTCGGGTTTGGCATCGGGTGTCTGCTGGCACGCGGCGGCCACGACGGCAACGCCGAGCGCGGCGCCGCCGATCAACAGATCGCGGCGCGACAGGCTTTTGGGCATTCGCCCATCCTGCCAGTGCGCGCGGTTAGCGCATGACAGCCCTCGCCGGGCGTAAGGTGGAGTGCTGGTCAGGACGAGAGTCCGGCTAGTGTGTGCAAGCTGAACCGCCCGACAACTCAAGATGAGGAGCCACAAACGCCATGGGGCTGCCATCCGATGACCAGGTGATCGAGCTGCTCGCTCTCGAGTTCTCCCGGTCAGGCGTCGAGATCGAGAGTGTCGTCGTTAACGACGACACGGTTCCTGCCCGCATCACGGTCGTGGTCGACTCGGACTCTCCGGTGGACTTGGACGCGGTCGCCGCGCTGAGTCGCACCGCATCGGCATTCTTGGACGAGGCCGATACCGGCTGGGAGGCCTACGAGCTGGAAATCACCACACCCGGAGTCGACCGTCCGCTGACCACTCCGGTGCATTTTCGACGTGCCCACGGCCGGATGGCGCAAATTCGCCTCGCCGATGGTGAGGATCTGCTCGGCCGCATCGGCATCGCGAACGAAGACGGAATACAAGTGGTGGTGCGTAAACCGGTCAAGGGAACCGGCTGGACCGTCCGTGATCTCGCGTTCTCCGATATCGAGAGCGCGGTCGTGCAGGTGGAGTTCACAACGCCCAACCCGCAGGAACTAAATCTGGCTGGGGCAGCCGAAACTGGAGGTGGCGCATGAATATCGATCCCGCAGCGGTAAACCTGATGGCTGCCGATAAGGGCATCACAGTCGACGAGGCGATTGACATCATCAAATCGGCGCTGCTGACGGCCTACCGGCATACCGACGGGCATGAGCCCAACGCGCGCATCGAACTCGATCGCAAGACCGGTGTGGTCCGTGTCTTGGCCCGCGAGACTGATGAGGACGGCAATCTCATCACCGAATGGGACGCCACGCCTGAGGGATTCGGACGTATCGCCGCCACCACCGCACGGCAGGTGTTCCAGCAGGGCGTGCGTGACGCGGAGAACGAGCACAAGTTCGGTGAGTTCTCCACCCGCGAGGGCGAGATCGTCGGCGGAGTGATCCAGCGCGACGCTCGGGCCAATGCGCGGGGGCTTGTCGTGGTCCGCATGGGTAGCGAGACGAAGGGATCCGAGGGGGTCATCCCGGCGGCCGAGCAAGTGCCGGGTGAGGACTACCGTCACGGAGATCGGTTGCGCTGCTATGTCGTTGGTGTATCCCGCGGTGCGCGTGAGCCGTTGATCACGCTGTCGCGGACGCACCCGAATCTGGTGCGCAAGCTGTTTTCACTCGAGGTGCCGGAGATTCACGACGGCTCCGTGGAGATCGTCGCGGTTGCCCGTGAAGCGGGGCACCGGTCCAAGATCGCGGTCGCCTCGAAGGTTTCCGGACTTAACGCCAAGGGCGCCTGCATCGGCCCGATGGGGCAGCGGGTACGCAATGTGATGAGCGAGCTCGCCGGCGAGAAGATCGACATCATCGATTACGACCCGGATCCCGCGCGGTTTGTCGCGAACGCGCTCTCACCCGCCAAGGTGGTATCGGTATCGGTCATCGATGAGGCGGGTAAGGCTGCCCGCGTCATCGTCCCCGATTTTCAGCTGTCGCTGGCGATCGGCAAGGAGGGGCAGAACGCCCGCCTCGCGGCGCGTCTCACCGGATGGCGCATCGACATCAGAAGTGACGCAGACCCCGACAACTAGCACCGAGTAGCGCTAGGTACTGACCAAAGTCCCTATCGCCGCATAACTTGCATCTCATATACAAGTTATGTGCAACTAACGCGATTCACCGACCTGGGTCTGCGCATTGTCATGCGGCTGGCCGCCGAGGGGCCGGGCGCTCAGCTGCACACCGGTGATCTTGCCGCCCAACTTTGCGTGCCCTATACGCATGCCACGAAAGTCGTTGCCCGGCTTTCGGAGATGGGCGCGATTGAGTGCACCCGCGGCCGCCACGGGGGAGTGTGCATCACACAAGGCGGACTCGACCGTCGGGTGGGATCGCTGGCCAGGAAATTGGAGCGCGGCGGCGAGGTCATCGACTGCGAGGGCGCCGTACCCTGCCCCCTCCGGCGCACTTGTCGCCTGCGCGACGCGCTTCGCTCGGCGCAAGAGGCATTCTTCGCCGAACTCGATCAGTGGACGGTGGCCGAAATCGCCCGTCCAACAATGGAAAGGAAGTAGTCACGTGCTATCAGCAGAGTCGCTGGCAGTCATCCGTCAAACCCTCCCCGCTGTGGCGGGGGCGATCGACGAGATCACACCATTGTTCTACTCCAAGCTGTTCGCGACGCACCCCGAACTGCTTCGCGATCTGTTCAACCGCGGCAACCAGGCGGCGGGTGAGCAACCCAAGGCACTTGCCGCGTCCATCGCTTCCTTCGCCGGGCTTGTGTTGGAAGGCAATGGTGCCCAATATGATTCGGTGCTCGACAGGATTGCTCACAAACACGCCTCGTTGGGGATTGTCGCCGAGCAGTATCCGATCGTCTACGAGCATCTCTTCGCCGCAATCGCGGAGGTGCTGGGGGCCGCGGTAACCGAAGAGGTCGCGCAGGCCTGGAGCGAGTTCTACTGGCTCATGGCCGATGAGTTGATCGCGCGGGAGAAGGCGCTGTACGGCGCCGCGGGGGTTACGCCGGGTGATGTGTGGCAACAGGTCACGGTGGTGCGCCGCCAACTGGAATCGGCGGATGTGGCGGGCTTCGAGTTGCGCGCGGCATCTGGCGAGTTGCCGAGTTTCCTTCCCGGACAGTACGTATCGATACAAGTCACGTTGCCGGACGGGGCCAGGCAGATCCGTCAATACAGCCTGTCGCGTGGCACCCAGGAGGGTAACTGGCGTATTGCCGTCAAGCGGATCAGTGGCGGTGGTACGCCCGCAGGTGAGGTGTCGAACTTCATCTACGACAACGTCTTCGAGGGACAACAGTTGCGAGTCTCGTTACCTATGGGCGAGTTCACACTCGACGATTCGACGGATCCGTTGGTTCTGGTATCCGCGGGCATCGGCTGCACGCCGATCATGGGGATGCTGCAAGAGCTCGTAGCCACGCAGTCGCCGCGAGAGGTGGTGGTCCTGCACGCCGATCAGTCGGCCGCCGCGCACGCCTACCGACATGAGTTGGCAGATCTCGTGGGCCGACTGCCCGCCGGTCGGCTGCACACATGGTACGAACGGGCGCACGTGGAGCTTCCCGCGCACGGTATCGGCCGCATGAGCTTGGACCGGCTGCCGCTCAACCGGCTATCTACCGTGTTCGTCTGCGGTCCCCGTCCATTCATGTCGGCCGTCAATGAAGACCTGGTGTCCCTCGGAATCCCACAGGAGCAGATCAATCACGAGCTGTTCGGGCCGTTGGCTTCGGCTATGGTGTGACGCGCACAGATGTAGGTGTGGCAGCGCTGGCCGCATTCTGGTTGGGCTTGGTGGTGGCGATCTCGTTCATTGAGGCACCACTGAAGTTCCGGGCGCCGGGTGTGACGATCCACGTGGGACTCGCGATAGGTCGCCTGGTGTTCCGTGCGCTCAACGGGGTGGAGTGCGTCGTGGCTTCCGCTCTGGTGGTGCTGACGGTGGCGGGCAATCCCGCCGCCGGTGTGATCGCGGCGGTGATCGTGGCATGGGTGTGTCTGGCAATCCAGCTAGCGGCGGTACGACCAGCCATGATGAGACGAACCAACGCGATCCGCGACGGAGTGGAGCACGCCGGACGCAGTCGGATACACCTGGCGTATGTCGCGCTCGAGGGCATCAAGACACTGGCTTTGGTCGGTGTGGTGGTGCTCGTCGCGGCGGGGGTTCGATAACCGGAATACACCCCTGTCATTCGAGGCTGTGGGCCGATTCATAAATAAGGTGTCGCGGACGGTAGACTAAGCCGTGATCCAGCGCGAGACTTCGGTGTTCGCACATGCGCAAACCGGTAAACCGGTACGGACATGTGTGGGATGCCGGGGGCGAGAGTTGGCTGCAGATCTGCTTCGTGTGGTTGCTACGGATGATCGACATGTTGTTGTCGATACCCGTCGCAGACTGCCCGGCCGAGGTGCGTGGTTGCATCGGTCGGCGCAGTGTTACCACTTGGCGGTAAAGCGGCGAGCGTTCGCGCGAGCGCTCCGGATCAGCGGGAACCCGGATACCTCCGCGGTCTTCGAACTTGTTGAGCAATACCAAGAGATTGGCAACGACAAACAATGAGCACACCGTGAAGCGTCGATGATGATCGTCCATCACAGCTAACACGAGGCACGGCGCCTGAAGCCGCTGCCTCGCAGACAGGAGAGCAGTGGCAGGCAAGGCCCGGGTACACGAGTTAGCTAAAGAACTCGGTGTGACCAGTAAAGAAGTTCTCGCCCGATTGAGCGATCAGGGTGAATTCGTTAAGTCCGCATCTTCGACGGTGGAAGCCCCCGTCGCGCGGCGTCTTCGTGAGGCCTTCGGTGGTGGCGATAAGCCCGCTGCCGCCGGGTCCAATGGGGCGCCCGCCGAGAGTGCGGCTGCCCCGAAGAAGGCTGGGCCCAAGCCCGGCGCCCCCAAGCCGGCACCGAAGAAGGTTGCTGAGCCGGTCGTCGAGGCCCCCCCGGCGCCGGAGCCTCCGGTTGCGTCCGCACCTGCACCAGCGGCACCAGCCGCTCCTAAGCCGAGCGCTGCAGCGGCGCCTGTGGCAGATGCACCCGCTGCAGCACCGGCACCCGCGCCTGCACCCCGTCCGGGTGCGACGCCTGGTCCCAAGCCTGGCGCTCCCCGGGTGCCGCGTGTCGGCAACAACCCGTTCTCCTCGGCGCAGCCGGTCGAACGTCCTGTTGCGCCGCGTCCTCAGGCGCCGCGTCCCGGAGCTCCTCGACCCGGTGGAGCCTCCCCGAGCAACATGCCCCCGCGCCCGTCGCCCGGATCCATGGGTCCGCGCCCGCCGCGTCCCGGCGGAGGCCCCCGTCCCGGTGGCGGACGTCCCGGTGGTCCCGGTGGCGGCCGTCCGGGTGGTCCCGGTGGTGGCGGCGGCGGTAACTACCGCGGTGGCGGTGCCGGTAGCGGTGCTCCCGCTGGTGGTCCTCCCGGCGCCGCTGGCGCTGGTGGCTTCCGTGGTCGCCCCGGTGGTGGTGGTGGTGGTGGCCGTCCCGGTCAGCGCGGTGGTGCGGCCGGTGCGTTCGGCCGTCCCGGTGGTGCGCCGAAGCGTGGTCGCAAGTCGAAGCGGGCAAAACGCGCCGAGTACGAGAACATGCAGGCCCCTGTCGTCGGTGGTGTGCGGTTGCCGCACGGCAACGGTGAGGTCATCCGGCTCGCGCGTGGTGCTTCGCTGAGCGATTTCGCGGAGAAGATCGATGCCAACCCGGCTTCGCTGGTGCAGGCGTTGTTCAACCTCGGCGAGATGGTGACCGCCACGCAGTCAGTGGGCGACGAGACCCTGGAGCTGCTGGGCGGCGAGATGAACTACGTCGTCCAGGTCGTGAGCCCCGAGGACGAGGATCGCGAGCTGCTGCAGTCCTTCGACCTCACCTATGGCGAGGACGAGGGCGGAGAAGAGGATCTGGAGATCCGCCCGCCAGTCGTCACCGTCATGGGTCACGTCGACCACGGCAAGACCCGACTGCTCGACACCATCCGGCAGGCCAACGTCCGCGAGGGTGAAGCCGGCGGTATCACGCAGCACATCGGTGCTTACCAGGTCTTGACCCAACTGGAAGGTAACGAGCGGCTCGTCACCTTCATCGACACCCCGGGTCACGAAGCGTTCACCGCCATGCGTGCACGTGGTGCCAAGGCCACCGATATCGCGATCCTGGTGGTCGCCGCCGATGACGGCGTCATGCCGCAGACGGTGGAAGCCATCAACCACGCCCAGGCGGCCGATGTGCCGATCGTGGTCGCGGTCAACAAGATCGACAAGGAAGGTGCCGACCCCGGCAAGATCCGGGCGCAGCTCACCGAGTACAACCTGGTCGCCGAGGACTTCGGTGGCGACACCATGTTCGTCGACATCTCGGCCAAGCAGGGCACCAATATCGACGCCCTGCTCGAGGCAGTCCTGCTGACCGCGGATGCGGCACTGGACCTGCGTGCCAACCCTGATATGGAAGCCCAGGGTGTGGCGATCGAGGCGCATCTGGACCGCGGTCGCGGCCCGGTGGCCACGGTGCTCATCCAGCGCGGCACGCTGCGTGTCGGCGACTCGATCGTCGCCGGAGATGCGTACGGCCGTGTGCGTCGCATGGTCGACGAGCACGGCGAGGATGTCGAGGAGGCGCTGCCTTCGCGGCCTGTCCAGGTCATCGGTTTCACCTCGGTGCCCGGTGCGGGTGACAACCTGCTCGTCGTCGACGAGGACCGCATCGCCCGGCAGATCGCCGACCGTCGCAGTGCGCGTAAGCGCAACGCGCTGGCCGCCCGTAGCCGCAAGCGGATCAGCCTGGACGATCTGGATGCCGCGCTGAAGGAAACCAGCCAGCTGAACCTGATCCTCAAGGGCGACAACGCCGGTACGGTCGAAGCCCTGGAAGAGGCGCTGCTCGGTATCGCGATCGACGACGAGGTGCAGTTGCGGGTCATTGACCGCGGTGTCGGTGGTGTCACCGAAACCAACGTCAACCTGGCCTCGGCTTCGGACGCCATCATCATCGGCTTCAATGTGCGAGCCGAGGGCAAGGCGACCGAGCTGGCCAACCGCGAGGGCGTCGACATTCGGTACTACTCGGTGATCTACCAGGCCATCGACGAGATCGAGAGCGCGCTCAAGGGCATGCTCAAGCCGGTCTACGAAGAGGTCGAGCTGGGTCGCGCCGAGATCCGGGCACTGTTCCGGTCGTCCAAGGTCGGCAACATCGCCGGTTGCCTGGTCACCTCGGGCATCATCCGGCGCAACGCCAAGGCCCGACTGCTGCGCGACAACATCGTGGTCGCCGAGACTGTCACCATCTCGTCGCTCAAGCGGGAGAAGGATGACGTTACGGAGGTCCGCGATGGTTACGAGTGCGGTCTGACGCTGACCTACAACGACATCAAGGAAGGCGACGTCATCGAGGCGTACGAACTCCGCGAGAAGGAACGGGTCTAAGGTGGCCGATCCGGCTCGCGCGCGGCGACTGGCGAAGCGGATCGGGGCCATCGTCGCCTCAGCGATCGAGTACGAGATCAAAGACCCGAGGCTGACGATGGTCACGGTCACCGATACTCGGGTGACCAACGATCTGCACGATGCGACCGTGTACTACACCGTGATGGGGCAGACTCTGTCCGACGAGCCGGATTACCCCGGCGCGGCGGCCGCGCTAGAAAAGGCAAAGGGTGTGCTCCGAACGAAGGTGGGTGCCGGGACAGGGGTGAGGTTCACCCCCACCCTGACCTTCGTGCTCGATACCATCGCCGACACCGCGCGGCATATGGAGGAACTGCTGGACCGGACGCGTGCGGCCGATGCCGCGCTCGCCGAGGTCCGGCAGGGAGCCGTGCATGCCGGTGACGCCGATCCCTATAAGGCGTCCCCGGCTGAGGATGAGGAGCGCGCACCCGACGAGGACGATGAGCGCCGTCCCGATTGAGGCGGGTGCCGTGGGGGCACGCGTAGACGTAGAGGGCGCCGTTGCGCTCCTGGCCAAGGCCAGGAGGGTTGTGATCATCTGTCACGTGCATCCCGACGCCGACACGGTGGGCAGCGGGCTGGCACTCGGACAGGTGCTGGTGGCCAAGGGCGTTGACGTCCAGGTGAGTTTCGGGGCGCCGGCGGCGCCTCCGGAGTCAGTGGGAACCCTGCCGGGTGCGGAACTGTTGGTCGCGCCACACGAGCTGCGCAGAGACCCGGATCTGGTGGTCACGGTCGACAGCCCGAGCGTGCGGCGGCTTGGTCAACTGGGCGAACTGGTTGAGGGCGAGGCGCCGGTGCTGGTCATTGACCACCATGTGTCCAATGAGCTCTTTGGTACGGCGAATTATGTTGATATCGAAGCTGATTCGACGACGATGATGGTGGCTCGGTTGCTCGACACCTGGGGGGTGAACATCACCCCCGAGATGGCGCACTGTCTGTACGCCGGTTTGGTCACCGACAGCGGGTCTTTCCGCTGGGCCACCGCGCAGGGGCACCGGCTGGCAGCTCGGCTGCTGGACTTGGGGGCCGACGGCGTGAACATCACCCGTACCTTCATGGATTCACACCCGTTCGTCTGGCTGCCGATATTGTCGCGCGTGCTGGGCACCGCGCAGCTGATCCCCGATGCGGTTGGGGGCGCCGGTTTGGTGTATGCCGTTGTCACGCATGATGTGTGGTCCCGCGCGCGCACCGAGGAAGTCGAATCGATCGTCGACATCGTCCGCACCACCACCGAGGCTGAGGTCGCGGTGGTGTTCAAGGAGATCGAGCCTGAGCATTGGTCGATATCGATGCGTGCCCGTTCCGCGGTGGACCTGTCCGCGGTAGCGGGCACCTTTGGTGGCGGTGGACATCGGCTGGCCGCCGGGTTCTCGGCGACCGGCCCGGTCGGCGAGGTGGTGGCGGCGCTGGTTCGCGCCCTTGACTGACGCCACCGGCACGGCCGGAATGTCTGGACTGGCCCGCCGAATCATCGCTTTGTCGGTGCCCGCGTTGGGTGTGCTGGCGGCCGAACCGTTGTACTTGCTTTTCGATATCGCCATGGTGGGTCGTCTGGGCGCGGTGCCGTTGGCGGGATTGGCCGTCGGCGGATTGGTGCTTTCGCTCGTCGGAACGCAGTTGACCTTCTTGTCGTACGGCACTACCGCCCGTGCGGCACGACTATTCGGCTCCGGTGATCGCCCGGGCGCGGTCCATGAGGGTGCGCAGGCGACCTGGTTGGCGCTCCTTATCGGGGCTGCCCTGGTGCTCATCGTGAATATGGCTGCCGGACCCGTGGTCCGGGCCATCGCCGCGGCACCCGATGTGGCTGCCCAGGGCCTGACGTGGGTGCGCATCGCCGTCTTCGCGGCGCCCGCAATTCTGGTCTCGCTCGCCGGTAACGGGTGGATGAGGGGAGTGCAGAACACGGTCAGGCCGTTGCGGTATGTGATTGTCGGCTTTGCGGTTTCGGCAGTGCTGTGCCCGGTGCTGATCTACGGATTGCTCGGGGCGCCCCGGATGGGTGTGGCGGGGTCTGCCGTTGCCAATCTGGTCGGGCAGTGGCTGGCCGCGATCCTCTTCCTGCGCGCCCTGCACGCCGAGCGCGTTCGGCTCCGGATGGATCCTCCGGTGCTCCGCGCACAGCTGGTGCTGGCGCGCGACCTGCTGGTACGCAGTCTGGCGTTCCAGGCCTGCTTCATCAGTGCCGCGGCCGTGGCCGCGCGGTGTGGGGCGGCAGCGCTGGCAGCGCATCAGGTGGTCCTGCAGATGTGGAGTTTTCTTGCGCTGGTTCTTGATTCACTTGCTATCGCGGCGCAGACCCTCGTCGGTGCCGCGTTGGGGGCAGGCCGGGTACCGGAGGCCAAATCGGTGGCGTGGAGAGTGACGGCGTTCTCACTGGGTTTCGCGGTAGTACTGGCGGCCCTTCTTGCCCTCGGTGCTCCGGTATTGCCAGGGCTGTTCACTTCCGATGCCACGGTGTTGCATCAGATGCACGTGCCGTGGTGGTTCCTGGTGTGCCAGTTGCCGATTTCGGGTCTCGTGTTCGCGCTGGACGGGGTGCTGTTGGGTGCCGCCGACGCGCGGTTCATGCGTAACGCCACCATGATCAGCGCGCTGTGCGGGTTCTTGCCCCTCGTGTGGTTGTCGCTGGCCTTCGGGTGGGGGCTCGCCGGAATCTGGTCCGGGCTCACCCTTTTCCTGGCGCTGCGGCTGCTGTTGGTCGGATGGCGCACGGCGTCGGGCCGCTGGGCAGTGCCGGGAACCGGCTCGTGATCAGTGCGCCGGGGGGTACTGCGGGTACTGCGGGTACTGCGGTGGTGGATATCCGGCAGGCGGCGGGTATCCCGCCGGTGGGTAGCCCTGGTATGTCGGGGGCTGCGCTGCCAGACGCCGAATCTGTCTGATCTGGCCCATATTTCCGAAGATCGCGACCCAGTTCATGACGAGGATGGACAGGAAGCTCCACCACCCGGCGGCCAGATTATGGGTCTGCGCGTCACGGTAGGCGGCCTCGCATTGCTCGAGTGTCCCGGTGATCGTGTACGACCGAGTGCTGAACATGATCAGCATCCCGGTGTGCCTGGTCAGCCGTACCTGAAAGTACCTGGGGGCGGCGGCCGGATATTGCTGTGGGTACGACATCTTTCTCCCCCTGATCGCGTAGCTCTCCCGATGATATCGGGAGTTTGCCAGCGCTCGGCTATGTGATCCACATCACTTGCGGAGTATTCTGGGAAACGCTGGATGAGGAGGTGTTTCGAAATGAACCTTGATCGATTTGCCGTGTGGACCGGCTACTTCCTGGGGCTGGTGTCGGTCACGATCACCGCGTTGGGGCTGGCGGCGTTGGCCTCCGGACATCACGGCTGGGGAATGGTGGCGGCCATCGCACTATTGGTCACGGCGGGGCTCGGATTTGCGGTGGTGGGCGGCACGGTGCATCACGACCACAAAGTCCACAAGGAGACGCCGCACCTGATGTAGGTGTTGCCGGCCACCTCGGCGGACGTTCGTAGAATGTGGGCTGACCACGTGCAGTATCGATCGAACGGAGCCGCCGGGCTGATGAACACCCCCGCCGGTTTCCGCATCGTTCGTGAGATCACGGATGTCGCAGCCGAGGTCATCGAGGCCGGGCCGCCGCCATTGCCTTCATTCGCGGGCACCCGTTATGGGCTGCGCCTGGTGGATCCCGAGAGTTCGGACCCGGCGCTGCTCAGCGAATGGTTCTCCCGGCCACATCTGCTGGAAACCTGGGAGCAGCCGTGGTCGGCCGCGAAGTGGCGGGAGGACTCCTCGTACCGGCTGGCCGGCCACTATTCGCTGCCGTGCATTCTCTCGGTGGACGGCGTTGAGGCGGGCTACGTAGAGATATACCGTGCCGCCCGGGATGAGATCGCGCGGATCTACGACTCCCATCCGCACGACACGGGATTTCACATCGCGACCGCATCCACCGAACACCTGGGTCGCGGCGTCATCTCCGAGTGGATCCGGCTGTTGCCGTTCGCGGTGTTCGCCGCTGATCCCGCATGCCGCCGGATGATGGCCGAACCGGCGGCCGACAACCCGCCGATCCACCGGGTGCTCACTCGGCTTGAGTGGGTCGCCATGGGCGAGTTCGATATTCGGCCGGACCGCCGGATCGCCCTGTACCGCTTCGACCGTTAGGCGTTCTGGCTGCGACCGCGCGCCATGATGGCTGCGCGACGTTCCTCCACACCCTCGGCGATGGAGTTCTGCTCGATCCACCGATGGGCGTCATCGAGGGCCACCTGCAGACCGTTGCCGACGAGCTCGGACTCGATGCGGCGGTAGGAGGCCAGAAGCTCGCGCACCGCGGGCTGGTTGTTTCCGGCGATTGTCGCGGCGAGCCGCTTGGCCGCCGGCAGCAGCTCCTCATGGGCAACCACCTCGGTGACCAGACCCGCGCGTAACGCGTCGTCGGCCGAGAGGTAGTCGCCGGTGAGGCTCATGCGCCGTGCCAGCCCGCGTCCCACCGAGAGCGGCAGCAGGGTGGTCAGCCCCCAGGTGGGCAGGATGCCAACACGTGCATGGGTATCGGCAAAACGTGCCTTCTCCGAAGCGATCAAGATGTCACAGGCCAGCGCCAGCTCCAAGCCGCCGGTGACGGCGGCCCCGTTGATGGCGCCGATGACGGGCTTGGACAGCTCTGGCCACCAGGGGTCCAGGGTGTCGGCACGATCACCGCTGCCCAGTTCCTTGAGGTCGACGCCTGCGCAGAACACCGGGTCGGCGGCGGTCAGGATCATCACGTCAACGTCGGTGTCGGCGTCGGCCGCAGTGACGGCCTTGACGATCTCCTCACCGAGTGCCTTGCTCAGCGCATTACGGGCCTGCGGCCGGTTCAGCGTGATGGTGCAGATCCGGTCCTCGGTCTGCGTCAAGAGAATCTGTTCGGTCATGCGTCGATAACCTCCTTGGCGATACGTTCGGTGTGGACGGCACGGCCTCCGAAGAGTGCCGAATTGCTAACGGCCCGTTTGTAATACAGATGGGCCGGGTGTTCCCAGGTGAATCCGATGCCGCCATGGCTCTGAATGGCCTTGGCAGTTACCTCTACCGCACCGGCCGATGCCACCTGCTGGGCGATGCTGGTGGCCAGCGCGGGATCATCAAGGCTCGGGTCGTCATGCGACCAGGCCGCGTGATAGGCGGCGCCACGCACGTTCCCGGCCGCAGCGGCCATATCGGCGAGGCGGTGTTTGACGGCTTGGAACGACCCGATGATCCGCCCGAACTGAATTCGGGACTTGGCGTACTCGGTTGTCACATCCAGCATGTGGGCGGCGATACCGGCTTGTTCGGCCGCGAGCACGGTGGCGGCGACGTCGACTGCCTTGGTTACGACATCCGCGCCCTGGCCCTGCTCGCCGATAACGCGTGCGGGAGCGGAGTCGAAGTGGATGTTGGCCTGGCGCCGGGTCAGATCCAGCGTGGCCAGCGCGTGCCGGTCGACGCCGGTTGCGTTTCCGTCGACCGCGAAAAGGGTTGGGCCCGCGTCAGTATCGGCGAGCACCAGCATCACGTCGGCGGTCGCGCCGTCCGGAACGTGCTCGGCGTCCCCGGTGAGCTTCCATCCGTCGGCGTCGGATTCGGCGGACACGGTGATGGCATCGGCCAACCGGGTGCGGCCACCGGCCAGCGTGATCGTCTTGTCGCCGGAGGCTAGCTCGGGAACCCATTCGGCAAGGGCGTCGCTGTCGCCGCTGGCCGCCAGCGCGGTAGCGCCCAGCGCGGCACTCGATATCCACGGTAGACACGCCAGTGTGCGCCCCAGTTCCTCTGCCACGATGGACAATTCGATAACGCCCAGGCCGCCGCCGCCATGCTCTTCGGGCAAGCTCAGTCCCACCACGCCAAGCTCGGAGCCCAGGGCGCGCCAGGCATCCAGGTCGACGGCGCCCGCATCGGCGATCTGGCGCACGTGCTCGGGTGTCCAGACACGTTGGCACCAACTGCGCACGAGCGCGCGCAGGTCGCCGTGCTCTTCGGTGAACTCGAATTCACTCATCCGCGGGGCACGTCCTTCCACGCTTTGTCGGTATCAACCCGGATATCGCCGGGTAATCCGAGCACGCGTTCTCCGATGATGTTGCGCATCACGTCGGAGGTGCCGCCCTCGATGGTGTTGGCTTTGGACCGCAGGAACGCCCACATGGTGTCGGCGCGGCGGTCATCCTCGACGACGCGCCGCATGTCGTAGGAGGCGTACAGGGTTGCCTCAATACCCAGCAGTTCGACGCAGAAGTCGTAGATCTGCTGGTTGAGCTCGGCGCCCATCAGCTTGCCGATCGAGCCCTCCGGCCCCATCGGTGCATCGCCCTGGGCGGCGATCCGCATCTGGGTGCCGTAGCGGTTTCCCTCCGAGCGCACGAACAGGTTCGTCAGCTTGGCCCGCAGCTCGGGGGTATGCAGGTCGGGTCGCTGCTTCCAGAGACTCAGGGCATTGCCAATCGATCCGCCGCCACGGCCGTGGTCGAACGCCCCGCCCAGCGCACTGCGTTCGTTCATCAGCGTCGTCATCGAGACTCGCCAGCCGTCGCCCTCATTGCCCAGGCGGTATGCATCCGGGATGCGGACATCGGTGAGGTACACCTCGTTGAACTCGGCGTCACCGGTCATCTGACGCAGCGGACGTACTTCGACGCCGGGATCGGTCATATCGACCACGAAGTAGGTCAGGCCGCGGTGCTTGGGCACGTCGGGATTGCTTCGCGCCACCAGAAGCGCCCAGCGCGCCTGATGAGCGCCCGAGGTCCACACCTTCTGGCCGTTGATGATCCAGTCGTCGCCGTCACGGACCGCGCGGGTGGCCAGGCCCGCGAGATCGGATCCGGCGCCGGGCTCACTGAACAGCTGACACCAGAGTTCCTCACCCGTGAACAGCGGACGCAGAATCCGCTGGGTCAGTTCGGGCTGTCCGTGTGCGAGCACTGTGGGAGCCGCCATGCCGTACCCGATCACGTTGATGAACAACGGATCCGGCATGCCCGCTGCGCGCAGGATGGTATCGGAGATGGCCTGCAGCGCGGGTGGTGCGTTGAGACCGCCCAGGCCAACCGGGAACTGGACCCAGGCCAGGCCCGCGTCGTAGACGGCGCCGAGCAGCTCGGTGACCGGGGTGGAGGAAGGGGGGTGTGCGGCGAGAACCTCGTGCGCGGCGGCGGCGACCCGGTCGCGCTGCGATGAACGAGCGTTGGATCCCGCGCTAGACGACTGCGATGACGTCACTGGCATGACTTACGTATACACGCGCACGCAAACTAACCAGTGGGTGGGGCATGGCGTCTTCCGGATTGTCTTCCTACTGTCGTAGGTATGTGCAGGAACATCACCGAACTACGCGGGCTAGAACCTGCCGCGACCGACCAGGAGATCGAGGCTGCGGCGCGGCAGTACGTCCGCAAGATCAGCGGGATTCAGAAGACCTCCGATGCCAACCGGGAAGCGTTTGAGTACGCGGTGGCGGAGGTGACGGCCACGACAATGCGTCTGCTGGCGTCGTTGCCGGCACGTCGGCAGCCACCCAGGACGGTGCCTCCGCTGCGGCGTCCCGAGGTGCAGGCGCGCATCGCGGCGCGCGGCTAAACCGGCCCGGTCTCAGAACTTGTAGGCGGGCGCGAGAATGTTTGCGACCCGGCGGTTTTCCACGAGACAGCCGGGGCCGTCGGGGGAGTACTTCTGGGATGCGTAGTACAGCGACTGCTGGACCACGCCGTAACTCGTCTTGAAGGTGATCATGCAGGACACCCACCACTGGTTGTTCCAGTCCGTCGGTTTCATGATGTTGTACTCGGCCGCACGGTGACCCTGGATGGTCGTCTCCACGCCGTCGGCCGGCAGCGAGTCTTCATAGGTGCGCCACACGATCGCCTCGACGGCCAACTGGTAGTTGTTGCGGGAGTCGTACCGACAGCGCAGGCCCTCTTCGGGTGCGGGTGGGGTCTGGTCGAGACCCGCGGCGGCGATGACTGAACCGGGAATGTCGTAGCAGGGATCGAAAGGGCGAGGGTCTGTGACGGGGACGACCGGCCACTTGATTGTGGTGGTGGCTCCGGTGCCCGCGGGACCGGTCATGGGCGCTGTGGAGAAACGTAGCTGAACCGGTGCGCTGGTCGAGTGATCGGCCGGGGCGGTGCGCCAGACAACAAGACCGCTCAGCGTCAGCGCCATCAGCACTATGACCAGTCCAGCCCTTCGGGCCATGCGAATCCACCTCAATCTGATCAGCCGCGGTGCGCCGAAGTCTAGCCGCGTGCCTCGCTGTCTCATACGGAACACCGAAAACACTAGAACACGTTCTAGTCCCGGAGTATCGTGACGCCATGGCACGAATTGGGAACTACGCGGACGACGATGTGGCCGGCTGGCTGATGGGTGCACCCGAGATGGCGCCCGGGTTTGCCGGATTTTCGGACGCGGTATACAACCGCAGCAGGCTTCCGATCGGGGTGCGCGAGCTCGCACGTATGACCGTGGCCTTCGCGAATGAATGCTCCGTCTGTCAGAACACCCGCTTCGTACAGAGCGGGGAACTGGACGGCGACTTCTATGCGGACGCCGAGCAGTGGCGTACCTCGCCGCGGTACAGCGAGGCCGAGCGGATTGCCGCCGAGTTCGCGCACCGTTTCGCCACCGATCACGTCGGCCTGCGTGAGGACGACGAGTTCTGGGCGCGGGCGCGCGAGCACTTCGATGACGGGCTGTTGACCGACCTGGCGCTGTCCTGCGCGTTCTGGGTGGGAAGCGGGCGTGCGCTCCGGGTTCTCGACGTGGGACAGAGTTGCAAGATAAACCTGTAGGTACATTGGCCGGATGACGCAGGAACGCGAGCCCGGGCAGTGATGAGCCGCGTGCGCGAAGAACCGACGCTCTGGGCGATCAGCGACCTGCATGTCGGGCAGTCGGCCAACAAGTCCGTTCTCGAAGAACTTCACCCGGCCTCGCCCGAGGACTGGTTGATCGTCGCCGGTGACGTGGCCGAGCGCACCGATGACATCCGGGCGGCGCTGGATCTGTTGCGGCGCAGGTTCGCCAAGGTGATCTGGGTGCCCGGGAATCATGAGTTATGGACGACGGCGCGCGATCCCATGCAGATTTTCGGGCAGTCCCGCTACGACTATCTGGTCAACATGTGCGACGAGATGGGCATCGTCACACCCGAGCATCCGTATCCGGTGTGGATAGAACAAGGTGGTCCCGCGACCATCGTGCCGATGTTCGTGTTGTACGACTACACATTTTTGCCGGAGGGGGCCAACACCAAGGCCGAGGGGCTGAAGATCGCCCGCGATCGCAATGTCGTGGCAACCGATGAGTTCCTGCTTTCCAGTGAACCTTTCGCGACACGTGATGCCTGGTGCCGGGATCGGTTGCGGTACACCAAGAAGCGGCTGGACGATCTGGACTGGATGACGCCGACGGTCCTGGTGAACCATTTCCCGCTGGTGCGGGAACCCTGTGATGCGTTGTTCTATCCCGAATTCTCGCTCTGGTGCGGGACCACCGAGACCGCGGACTGGCACACCCGCTACAACGCGGTGTGCTCGGTGTATGGCCATCTACACATCCCGCGGACCACCTGGTACGACGAGGTGCGCTTCGAGGAGGTCTCGGTGGGCTATCCGCGGGAATGGGCACAGCGCAAACCGTATTCATGGCTTCGGCAGATCCTTCCCGTCCCGCACTATCCGGCCGGCTATCTCAACGAGTTCGGAGGTCATTTCGAGATCACCGAGCAGATGAGGGTGGCGGCCAAGCGATTCCGTGAACGGCTTGCCAAGGAGCGTGCCAGTGAGTGACCAGTTGATCGCCTCGGTGGTTCCCGATGTGCTGTCCTCGGCCGAACTGTATGAGGATCCGCCCGGGTTGGCACCGCTGCCCGAAGAGGAACTGCTGATCGCCAAATCGGTGGCCAAACGGCGCAATGAGTTCATCACCGTCCGGCACTGCGCGCGGCAGGCCCTGTCTGTGCTCGGCGTTCCCGAAGTCCCGATCCTCAAGGGGGACAAGGGGCAGCCGCTGTGGCCTAACGGGGTGGTGGGCAGCATGACGCACACGGAGGGATTCCGTGGTGCGGTGGTGGGACGCGCGGGGGAGGTGCGTTCGGTCGGGATCGACGCCGAACCTCACGACGTGCTACCCAACGGTGTGCTCAAGTCGATTACCCTGCCGGTCGAGCGCGATGAGCTCGCGGCGCTGCCCGGCGGTACACACTGGGACCGATTGCTGTTCTGTGCCAAGGAGACGACATACAAGGCGTGGTTCCCGCTGACAACTCGCTGGCTTGGCTTTGAGGACGCTCACATCACGCTCGACCCCGACGGCACCTTCACCTCGCGAATCTTGATAGATGGCAAGGCCAATGACGGCAGTGTGCTGTCGGTGTTCGACGGGCGCTGGATCATCGACAAGGGTCTGATCTTGACCGCGATCGTGGTGCCGTGACCGATCCGTTGGGTCGTGCGGGCCTTGTGATTGTAGACAAGCCCGCCGGGATGACGAGCCATGACGTGGTATCGCGGTGCCGGAGGCTGTTTTCCACCCGCAAGGTGGGGCATGCCGGGACTCTCGATCCGATGGCCACGGGGGTGCTGGTGATCGGCATCGAACGTGCCACCAAGATCATGGGACTGCTGACACTGACGACCAAGTCGTACGCTGCCACTATCCGTCTGGGGCAGAGCACCAGCACCGATGACGCCGAAGGTGAGGTGTTGCACATGGTTTCGGCCTCCCATGTGACCGATGAAGATATTGAGACGGCCGTGGCCCCGCTGCGTGGGGATATCGAGCAGGTGCCGTCCTCGGTGAGTGCGATCAAGGTCGACGGTCAGCGCGCCTACAAGCTGGCGCGGGAGGGGCAGGCGGTTGAGCTGGCGGCCCGGCCTGTGACCATCTCGCGGTTTGACGTGCTGGCGGTGCGCCGGCCGGGGGACGGGCATGTCGATGTGGACGTGGAAGTCGATTGCTCCTCGGGCACGTACATTCGGGCGCTGGCCCGCGATGCGGGTGCCACGCTGGGCGTGGGTGGGCATCTGACGGCATTGCGCCGCACCAGGGTTGGCGATTTCACGTTGGAGCGTGCGCGCACCCTCGAGGAGCTGGCCGAGGACGCGACGTTGACCCTGGACCTGGACACCGCGTGCCGGGAGGGGTTCCCCCGGCGCGATCTGGATGCGGCGGAGGTCGACTCGGTGCGCAATGGGCGCCCATTGTCGGCTGCCGGTATCGAGGGCACCTACGCCGCGGTGGATTCCGACAATCGGGTCATTGCATTGTTGGCCGATAAGGGTTCTCGGACCACGTCGGTCGTGGTCCTACGCCCGGCGAATCTGTAGCGTCAGTCGATCGGGCGGATCCACCGGCTCGACGGGTGCAACTCCCTGGGCATCCACATCAGCGGCTGCCGGTCGGCGAAATGAGGATCGAGCTCGGGATTCCCCGGGAAGCGGCCCTCGCCATCGGGCCAGAGGACCTGCAGGTACCGCACGTGGTTGGTCCGGTTGAACCACAGTCCGAACCCGAATTCGTTGTGATACCAACTCGGATCGATGGGGGAGAGCTTCACCTGGTAGTCATCCACCTCGGGTAGCGCGAGGACATTCTCGAACGTCTCTCCGACCTGCAGAACCCGCCCTTCCTGAGCCTGTTTGGCAACCGCGTTGAGAGCGCGCTGCATCATCGTGATGTCGTTGACTCCGTAGATCGCCAGCTCGGGCAGGCGCATGGTGTGCCACAGCCCTACGGTGTAAGCAAATGGTGGGCTTTCCTCCGACGATGTGGGGCCGATTCCCAGTGCACTCCAACCGTATTCGGTGACGCTGCCGATGATGTCACGATCGCTGTCGTTGTAGTCATGGCGATCGCCATAGTCGACGCACAGTAGGCACTCACACGCCGCGTGGTCGGCCATTTCAGTCGAGTACGACCCAAATTGATTGCGCTGCAGGATTTCCCAGTTCTAGCTTCTTCTCGCCGCCGTCTGATCTGTCGCTATCAATCGACACCGAGATGGTTCCGGCGAAGTCCCGCCGCTCGTCGACCGTCACGCGGGCATCCAGTGCCACGCCGACGGTGTCGAAGTAGCGCAGCATCTCCGGATCTGAGTCGGAGATCCGGGCCACCATGCCGGTATCGCCGTTGGCGCAGTCCGACAGCTGGCGGGCTGGGGGAGTGGGCACCTGCCCGTCAGGGCGGGGAATCGGATCTCCATGGGGATCGCGCGTGGGGTGACCGAGCTTGGCGTCGATCTTGGCCAGCAGCAGATCGGAGACCGCGTGCTCGAGCACCTCGGCCTCGTCGTGCACCTCGTCCCAGCCGTAGCCGAGCTCGTTGACCAGATATGTCTCCAGCAGCCGGTGCCGGCGCACCATGAGTACGGCCGCCTTACGGCCCTGGCTCGTCAAGGTCACGGCGCCGTACTTCTCGTGATCCACCAGACCTTGGTCGGCCAGTTTGCGGATCGATTCGGATGCGGTGCTTGCCGACACGCCCATGCGTTCGGCGAGCATCTTGGTGCTCACCTTCTCGCGGGACCACTCCTGGGCGGTCCAAATCACCTTGAGGTAGTCCTGGGCCACCGTCGTCAGGTCGATATCGGTGGATCCGGCGGGCCGGTCGGATCGAGTGGGGCTCACGGTGCTCAGCCTAACCAGGCAGCGACGGCCGAAAGCCAAGTCGGCCTTCCCGCATCTTCCGAAGTAGGCTTTAGGCCGTGCAACGCTGGCGCGGGCAAGACGAAATCCCGTCCGACTGGGGTCGGTGCGTCCTGACCATCGGCGTGTTCGATGGAGTGCACCGCGGCCACGCGGAACTCATCGGGCGCGCGGTGAAGGCCGCGCGCGAGCTCAACCTCAAGAGCGTCCTGATGACGTTCGACCCGCACCCGATGGAAGTCGTGTTTCCCGGGACTCATCCGGCCCAGCTCACGACCCTGACCCGGCGCGCTGAGCTGGCAGAGGAACTGGGTGTCGACGTCTTCCTGGTGGTGCCCTTCACCCCCGAATTCATGAAGCTCTCACCCGAGCGATACGTGCACGAGCTGCTGGTCGAGCGTCTGCACGTGGCCGAGGTGGTGGTCGGGGAGAACTTCACCTTCGGCAAGAAGGCCGCCGGTAACGTCCACATGCTCAAGAAGGCGGGTGAGCGATTCGGCTTCAAGGTCGACGCCGTGTCGCTCGTGACCGAACACGCGGTCACGTTCTCCTCGACCTACATCCGGTCCTGTGTCGACGCCGGCGACATGGTGGCGGCCACCGAAGCCCTCGGCCGTCCCCACCGAGTGGAAGGCGTCGTGGTCCGTGGCGACGGGCGGGGCCGGGAACTGGGGTTCCCCACCGCCAACGTAGCGCCGCCGATGTTCGCCGCCATTCCCGCCGACGGCGTGTACGCGGCCTGGTTCACGCTCCTGGGGCATGGTCCCACCATGGGCACTGTGGTCCCCGGTGAGCGCTACCAGGCGGCGGTCTCGGTGGGCAGCAATCCGACGTTCTCCGGCAAAGCCCGCACCGTCGAGGCGTTCATCATGGACACCGCGGCAGACCTGTACGGGCAGCATGTGGCCGTCGATTTCGTGGCACGGGTGCGCAGCATGGAGAAGTTCGCTTCGGTGGATGAACTCGTGGACGAAATGGGTCGCGATGCCCAGAAGGCCCGCACGATTTTGGCGCGAGGCTAACCCGCCGGTATACTTCAACACCGGTGTGAGCTGCAGTTCGCGGTGGCCCACCAGAAACATTCGACGCGAACCCCAGTGATGGAGAAGCTTGCCGTGGCATTGACTACCGAGCAGAAGAAAGAAATCCTCACCCAGTACGGGCTGCACGAGACTGACACCGGTTCTCCCGAGGCCCAGGTCGCGATGCTGACCAAGCGCATCGTTGATCTGACCGAGCACCTCAAGACTCACAAGCACGACCACCACAGCCGTCGTGGCCTGCTGCTGCTGGTCGGCCGTCGTCGTCGCCTGCTCAAGTACATCGCAAAGGTCGACGTCGCGCGCTACCGCTCGCTGATCGAGCGCCTGGGCCTGCGCCGCTGACTTGGCTCTTCCTCGACCGGGTCGCTCCGGAACCTCAGGTGCGATATCCATCGCCCTTGTCGCTGTCGGTGTGGCCTTGCTATCGGCGTGTTCGTCGATATCGGCCGCCGCCGATGGCCTGGCCGTCGGCGACTGCGTCAACCTCAGCGGTGCCGATCAGCACGCCAAGCTGGTCAAGGAGCCGTGCGGCAGTCCCAAGTCCAATTTCAAGGTCTTCGCCAAGACCGCGACGGATGCGGACTGTCCGCGTGATGCGGACTCGTCGTACTACGCCAAGCGCGGTTTCGGCCGCAAGAGCCAGGCCCTGTGTCTGGACATCGACTGGGTGGTCGGCAGCTGCATGAGCGTCCCCGATAAGTGGGATGGCGACCCCGTGCGTGTTGATTGCAATGACGGCAACGCTCAGAACAAGAAACGCGTCACCCAAGTTCTGCGGGATGTCTCGACGGCCGATGAGTGCATCACTGGACTTGGCTACCCCTACGTCGACCGCAACTTCACCGTGTGTGTGGAGGAACTGCCCTGATCAAGGTGCGTGGCCGCAAACGCCGCAGGTGATAGGGTGTGTGCGTTGTCATGCTGGTCCCGCCGGGTAACGGGCGGTCTTCGGTAGTGGCTGCCGGGTTCGGAGCTTGTGCTCTTCGCGCAAGCGGATCATCGATCCCCGGCCGCTTCGATCGAACGGCCGTGGCCGATCACCTTCCGGGTCCACTTCGCGCTGGTACGTCCGCGCGCTGACCGCGTGATGGCACATATGCCCAATACAGCCACGTGCTGCCAACTGAGAACGTATGAGAGGTATTCCAGAACCCATGTCTGCTACAGAAATTGAAGAAGGCGTCTTCGAGTCCACGGCGACCATCGAGAACGGCACCTTCGGCACCCGCACCATTCGCTTCGAGACCGGGCGGCTGGCCCAGCAGGCCGCCGGCTCCGTCGTCGCGTACCTGGATGACGAAACCATGCTGCTGTCGGCCACGACCGCCAGTAAGAGCCCCAAGGACCATTTCGACTTCTTCCCGCTGACCATTGACGTCGAGGAGCGGATGTACGCCGCGGGTCGCATTCCCGGCTCGTTCTTCCGCCGCGAGGGACGTCCCTCCACCGACGCCATCCTGACCTGTCGTCTCATCGACCGGCCGCTACGCCCGACCTTCGTCAGCGGGCTGCGCAACGAAATTCAGGTCGTAGTGACGGTGCTGAGCCTGAACCCCGCCGACCTGTACGACGTGCTGGCGATCAACGCCGCATCGGCGTCCACTCAGATCGCCGGACTGCCGTTTACCGGCCCTGTCGGTGGTGTCCGTGTGGCCCTGATCGACGGCCAGTGGGTCGCGTTCCCAACCGTCGAGCAGCTGGAGACGGCAGTCTTCGACATGGTGGTCGCGGGCCGTAAGACGGCCGACGATGTCGCCATCATGATGGTCGAGGCCGAGGCCACCGACAACGTGATCGCTCTCATCGACGGTGGTGCCGGCGCGCCCACCGAGAGCGTGGTCGCCGAGGGCCTTGAGGCCGCCAAGCCGTTCATCGCCGCGCTGTGCACCGCGCAGCAGGAGCTGGCCGAGAAGGCCGCCAAGCCCGTCGGTGAGTACCCCTTGTTCCCCGACTACCAGGACGACGCTTTCGCCGCCGTCGCGGCGGTGGCCACCGAGCCGCTGTCGCGGGCGCTGTCCATCGCGGGCAAGGCCGAGCGCGACGAGAAGACCGACGAGGTCAAGGTCGAGGTTCTCGGCCGTCTGCAGGAGGGCTTCGACGGCCGCGAGAAGGAGATCGGCGCGGCATTCCGCTCGCTCACCAAGAAGCTCGTACGCCAGCGCATCTTGAAGGACCAGTTCCGCATCGACGGCCGCGGTGTCACCGACATCCGCGCTTTGTCGGCCGAGGTCGCCGTGATCCCGCGGGCACACGGCAGCGCGCTGTTCGAGCGTGGCGAGACCCAGATCATGGGCGTCACCACCCTGGACATGGTCAAGATGGCCCAGCAGGTCGACTCGCTGGGGCCGGAAACCTCGAAGCGCTACATGCACCACTACAACTTCCCGCCGTTCTCCACCGGTGAGACCGGACGGGTCGGCTCGCCGAAGCGTCGCGAGATCGGGCACGGCGCGCTCGCCGAGCGTGCGCTCATGCCGGTGCTGCCGAGCGTCGAGGAGTTCCCGTACGCCATCCGCCAGGTCTCGGAGGCGCTGAGCTCCAACGGATCCACCTCGATGGGTTCGGTCTGCGCCTCGACCCTGTCGCTGCTGAACGCCGGTGTGCCGCTGAAGGCCCCCGTCGCCGGTATCGCCATGGGCCTGGTGTCCGATGACATCGAGCTCGCCGATGGCACCACCGAGCGCCGTTTCGTCGCGCTCACCGACATCCTGGGTGCCGAAGATGCCTTCGGCGACATGGACTTCAAGGTCGCCGGTACCAAGGACTTCGTCACCGCTCTGCAGCTGGACACCAAGCTCGACGGCATCCCGTCGCAGGTGCTGGCCGCCGCGCTGTCGCAGGCCAAGGATGCCCGTGCCACCATTCTCGAGGTGATGGCCGAGGCCATCGACGCCCCCGACGAGATGAGCCCGTTCGCGCCACGCATCACGACGATCAAGGTGCCGGTCGACAAGATCGGTGAGGTGATCGGGCCCAAGGGCAAGATGATCAACTCGATCACCGAGCAGACTGGTGCGAGCATCTCCATTGAGGACGATGGCACCGTGTTCGTGGGCGCCTCCAACGGCGAGGCAGCGCAGGCCGCGATCGACATGATCAACGCGATCGCCAACCCGCAGCTACCCAAGATTGGTGAGCGCTTCCTCGGAACCGTGGTCAAGACAACCGATTTCGGTGCGTTCGTGTCGCTGCTTCCGGGCCGCGACGGACTGGTGCACATCAGCAAGCTCGGTAAGGGCAAGCGGATCGCCAAGGTTGAGGACGTGGTCAAGGTCGGCGACAAGATTCAGGTCGAGATCGCCGATATCGATAACCGCGGCAAGATTTCGCTGGTTCCGGTCGGTGACGATGACGCCGCTGACGCTTCTGCCAGCAGTAACGGTGCGGCCGAGGCCAAGCCGGCAGATGCCGTCGCGGAGTAGCGTTCCCAACGCGGTACGCCGCACGGTCCTTCCTGGTGGTCTCCGAGTGGTCACCGAGGCGATGCCCTCGGTGCGCTCGGCGTCCGTCGGGGTGTGGGTCGACGTCGGGTCCCGCGATGAGGGGCGCAGCGTCGCCGGTGCGGCGCACTTCCTCGAGCACCTGCTGTTCAAGTCCACGCCGACACGGTCGGCGGCCGACATCGCACACTCGATTGACGCCGTCGGCGGTGAGCTGAACGCCTTCACCGCACGCGAACAGACGTGTTACTACGCGCATGTGCTGGACTCCGATCTGGAGCTGGCGATCGATCTGGTCGCCGACGTGGTGTTGCGCGGGCGATGCGCCAGTGAGGATGTCGAGGTCGAGCGCGACGTCGTGCTTGAAGAAATCGCGATGCGCGACGACGACCCTGAGGACCTGCTGGGGGAAGCCTTCCTTGGGGCCCTGTTCGGTGACCATCCGATAGGTCGCAGCGTGCTCGGCAGCTCGGAGTCGATATCGACGATGACGCGGGCACAGTTGCATTCGTTTCACGTACGGAGGTATCGGCCCGAACGCATGGTGCTGGCAGTGGCCGGGAACGTCGAGCACGATCGCGTAGTGCGGTTGGCGCGCAAGTATTTCAAGTCGCATCTGGACTCATCGGTCACTACGGTGGCGCCGCGCAAGGGGACCGGCCGAGTTACGGCCACGCCGGGACTGGAATTGGTGTCGCGCGACGGTGAACAGGTGCATCTTTCGCTGGGTGTGCGCACCCCGGGCCGCGGCTGGAAATATCGCTGGGCGTTGTCGGTGCTCAATAGCGCATTGGGCGGTGGGCTCAGTTCCCGCTTGTTCCAAGAGATTCGCGAGCAGCGCGGGCTGGTCTACGCGGTCTACTCGACGGTGGATACCTTCTCCGACACTGGTGCGTTGTCGGTGTACGCGGGTTGCTCGCCGGAGCGGTTCGACGAGGTGGCCAAGGTGACCTCACAGGTACTGGCATCGGTGGTCGAGGACGGATTTACCGCAGTGGAGATCGATCGGGCTAAGGGTGCCTTGGCCGGTGGACTTGTTCTGGGGCTTGAGGATTCGGCATCCCGCATGAACAGAATGGGACGCAGCGAGCTGAACAACGGTAAGCACCGCACGATTGCTGCGACCCTGGACAAAATTGCCGCCGTCACGACCGACGAAGTCAATGGCATCGCGCGTCAGTTACTCAGCAGTCCCGCCGGAGCGGCAGTGGTGGGTCCGTACCGTTCCAAGCGGACGTTGCCGCGCTCACTGCGCACGATGATTGAATCCGCAAGCTAGGTGAGCGTCGGCAAGATACCCTCTAGCTGATGGTCGCCAACGCGATCCAGCGCGTCAAGGAACTGGCGACTGGCAGATACACGGGGATCTCGACCGCGATAATTCTGTTGTCGTGGTTGGGCTTCGTGTTCCTTCCGCAACATGCAGCCAGCCATACGCAAGCTCCCGCCATCGGGCATATGCCGGGCATGGATCATGCGAGCATGGCGCCGGTGGTGCATCAGCCGGTGCTGTGGGTCGCGATCGTCTCCTGGATTGTCATGACCATCGCGATGATGGGACCGGCCACCTTGCCCGCGGTCCAGTACGTCCAGCAGAACAGCTCACAGGGCCGTGGGCGCGCGCTGGCGCTCTACGCGGCGGTATGGCTCGCGCTGTGGACGGTGGTTGGCCTCCTCATCACCCTCGCGCTGCCCATGGCCGCCACCGTCAACCGATGGTGGATATTCGCGGGTGTGCTCCTCCTGGCCGCAATCTGGCAGCTCACCCCCTGGAAATGTCGGGCTCTGGGTGACTGCCACCAGTCGGTCCCGCTGCCGCCGGACGGATGGCCGGCGGCCAAGGGCCTCATACGCTTCGGTGCCGTCAGCGGGTGGGCGTGTATCCGGTCCTGCTGGGCCATGATGCTGACGATGGCCGTTGCGCCCTCGGCGCACCTCATCTGGATGGTGCCGTTGACTATCGCGGTGACGTGGGAGCGATTCACCCGGTATCCCCGCCGGACGGTGCGGGTTCTTGCGGTCCTTTTTGTCGTCGCGGCCGCCGCGATCGGGATTTTCGCGACTGTCCAATAGGGTTCGGGCATGGATATCAACGGCAGCGTCGCCATTGTCACCGGAGCTGGTTCGGGAATCGGACAGGCTCTCGCTTGGGGTCTGGCGGATGCGGGCGCCAAGGTTGTCGCCTCCGATATCGACGGAGACGCCGCCCTGCGTACCGCCGCGGCGGCATCAGACCCATCGGCCATCCTCGGGCAGCAGGCCGATGCCAGTTCGGTCGCCGATATCGAAGATCTCATTGCCTTGGCGGAGAAGGAGTTCGGCCCCGTCGATGTCTACGTCGCCAACGCCGGTATCGCCGGTGGTCTCGGGCTTGATATCGGGGAAGCCGCGTGGGATCTCGCCATCGACGTAAACCTGCGCGCGCACATCAGGGCCGCCACCGCGCTGGTGCCGGGATGGCTGGAACGCGGACGCGGATATTTTGTGTCGGTCGCGTCTGCGGCCGGGCTGCTCACCCAGCTCGGCTCACCGGCCTACTCGGTGACCAAACACGCGGCCGTCGGTTTTGCCGAATGGCTGTCGATTAGCTATGGCGACAAGGGGATCGGGGTGAGTTGCGTGTGTCCGATGGGGGTGAAGACCGCCCTGCTCGACGGTCTCATCGATTCCGACGACCCGGATGTGCGAGTGGCAGGAACATCGATCACCGCCGCCGGAGAGGTGCTGGAGCCAGGGGCCGTCGCGGCGATGACACTCGACGCAATTCGTGAGGGAACGTTCCTGGTGCTGCCGCACCCGCAGGTGCTCGATATGTACCGGCAGAAGGGTGCCGACTACGGGCGGTGGATCGCCGGTATGCGCCGCTACCAGCGTGTACTCGAAGAGCAGCTCAAGCCCCAGTAACGCAGTCGCGGTTCATCCAACTGTGATGCAGATCACTCATTTGCGCTGGTGCGACTGACTCGTCTCTTGTCGTATCACACCCTCGGCCTGTTAACGTTGACGTAACTGCGTAATTCGTCAACAAGGAAGATGAGGGTGGTATCCGCACACATGGCAGTCAATAACCCTGTTGACGTTGTGGTCATCGGAGCCGGCATGGCGGGGCTGGGTATGGCCGCCAGATTGCGCCAGGCCCGGGTGGAAAGCCTGCTGATTCTCGAACAAGCGCCTGAGGTTGGTGGTTACTGGCGGCGCAGCACATTCGCTCCCGTCATCGGTGACGAGCTGGCCGTCCAGCAGTCGTATGCGTTTTCGCCCAACATGTCCTCTCGTTCGGTGTGGGCTACGCGCGAAGGCGTTCTGTCGTATCACCACGATCTCATCGAGCGGCATGATCTCGGGCCGGCGCTGCGACTGCGGCATCGCGTGACGGCTCTTGCCTTCGAGCCCGCGAGGGCCACCTGGCGGATCACCGTGGCGGGCAAGAAGTCGATCTGCGCCCGACGAGTCATCCTGGCGGTTGGTGCCGGAACATCGCCGGTGACACCGGAACTCGATGGTTTCGAACAGTTCGATGGCCCGGTCCTGAGTACCGCGGACTGGGACCCGGACTTCGATTTCACCGGCCGCAACGTTGCGGTGATCGCGGCGGGGGCCAGCGCGGTGCATGTGGTGCCCGAACTGGTCAAGACGGCGGCGCGCGTGCGGGTGTTTCAGCGCACCCCCGACTGGGTGTTGCCCCGCTGGGGCGGCGAATCGTCGAGCGTGGTCGGACGCCTGCTCTCCCGTGCGTCGGGATCCATTGCGGGCCGGTTGGCTAGCCGCTCGCATGACGCGCTGCGCCGCGGTCTGGTGTGGCGCGGAGTGGGCACCCGGTTTGTCGAGGCGGTGGCCGAGAACCACCTCAACCGCAATGTGAAGGACCCCTGGCTGCGCCGCAACCTGCTACCGGCCTACCGTGCGGGCAGCCGCCGGATCCTGTTCTCCGATGACTTCTATTCGGCGGTGCAGCAAGACAATTGCAAGCTGGTGCCGTGGCCCGTCACGGGAGTGAGCGCCATCGGCGTGCGGTCGGCCGATGCCATGACCCACAAGGCCGACTGTCTGGTCTTCGCGCTCGATGACCCGGAGGTGCTTGTCGAAGCACCCTTCGCCATCAAGGGGGCGGACGGCTCCACGTTGGACGAACAGTGGGGTTCCCGGCCGAAGGCCTTCCGCAGTGTGAACGTGCCGGGATTCCCCAATCTGTTCTTGCTCACCGGACCCGGTTCCGGGTCCAACGCATTGGCGGGACTTTCGCATATTGAGGCGCAAATCGACTATGTGACAGCGTCTTTGGCATTGGTTGATTCGCTGGCGTTTGTCTCCATCGAGGTGCGCCGGGAGGCGCTCGAACGTGAGCAGGCGCGTGCCATACGACGATTCGATCGAACAACCTGGCGTGATGGTGCGTTCCGCTGGTACAAGCCTGAAACTGTCGCCAGCGAGCTCTTCCCAGGCACGACAAGTGAATTCCGGCGTGCATTGGCCGATGTCGATGCCGCCGACTACAAGATCCTCACCCAGCAGGAACTCGATTCCGTCAATTCCGCGAAGTTAGGGGTAGCCCAATGACCGCCGTACTGCCAGACGAGCTGACCCGAGAGAACACCAAGGACATCTCGAAGAACGACGAATTCTTTGAGAAGGTCCTCGTCAAGATCAAGGCCAGGCAGTGGACACTGGCGGACTTCGACTGGGGCAAGCCCGGGGCCGAGACCATCAACCCTGAGCAGTTTGACGATCTCAAGCAGTTCATGTCGGATCTGGTGTGGATTGAGCACATCGGCGGCCGGATGATGGGCACGCTGGGGATCACCGCCCCGAACGACACACTGCGGGAGATCTACAGCTATTTCCACGCCGAGGAACAGCGGCACGCCAACGCCGAGATCGCACTGATGCGCCGGTGGGGCATGCTGGAGGAGGGCGAAGTTCCGCCGCAGTCCGGGGACATCAAGGCCCTGCTGCAGGCGTTGCGCGGGTTCGACAATCTCGGTGACCGGCGTCTTCCGTTCGTCTACATGGCCACCGTCATCCCGTTCTTCGAGGTGGGCCTCGATGGCGCGGTGCTGAAGTTCCTGTCCGGCGAGGTTGAGGATCCGCTGTTCCACGAGGTGTTCGCCAAGATCAACTCCGACGAATCACGGCATCTGGCAATCGGTTTCGCGGTCATGGACATGCTGGGCACCCGCAAGTTCTCCAGGATGCTGGTGGAGGATGTGGCGCCGCTGCTCAAGCCGGTGACCATTGTTCGCGCCGTGGGGTTGGCAAATCCTCACGTCATCCGGTTCGCGGGCTTCCTGACTCGGGTGGGTGATGCCATGCGGAACATGGGTATCGACACGATTCTGATTCAGCGCGCATTTGATCGCTATGCGGAATCAGGCGGCCGCAAGAGCAGCAATGCCAGCCGGTTGCCGATCTTCCGGGTGCTGAGGTACCCGATCGTCAACAGCACCTACTTCACTGACTTCGATCATCCGTTGCACAAGGTGGGTCGCGCGGTGAACAAGTTCAACGACAAAGTGCCGTATCGCAAGAAGATCAAGACGCCGACGTGGACCAACGACCTCACCGCCGAGACTGCGGTGTAGGTAGTGCCCGCCTTCGAGTGACAGTTCCCGGTACCGACCGGGTGTGTCGCTCAGAGGCGGGTACCTCGGAACATGTTCTCTAGACCAGCAGTTCCGCGGAATCGGTGAAGGGCAGCTCGAGATCCTCGGCGACATGCGTGTTCAGCAGCGCACCCTCATGTGTCGAGAGTCCCTTGGTCAGCGCGGCATCGTCACGGCAGGCCTGCCGCCAGCCCTTGTCGGCCAGCGCCAGCACGTACGGCATGGTGGCGTTGGTCAAAGCGAAGGTGGACGTCCGCGGTACGGCGCCGGGCATGTTGGCCACGCAGTAGAACACACTGTCGTGTACCGAGTAGGTCGGCTCGTCGTGGGTGGTGGGGCGCGAGTCGGCGAAGCAGCCGCCCTGGTCGATCGCGATGTCCACCAGTACTGAGCCCGGCTTCATCTGGGCCACCAGTGAATTCGACACCAGCTTGGGTGCCTTGGCGCCCGGGATGAGCACCGCGCCGATCACCAGGTCGGCTCGTTTGACGGCACCCTCCAGATCCAATGAGGACGAGTGCCGGGTCCGGATGGTGCCCCCGAATTCGGCATCCAGTTCACGCAACTTGTTGAGGTTGACATCGAAAACCGTGACGTGCGCACCCATTCCGGCGGCGATCCGCGCGGCGTTGTATCCGGCGACACCTCCGCCGATGACGACCACGTCGGCGGGTCCGACACCCGGGACGCCGCCCATCACCAGGCCCCGGCCGCCCACCGGAGTCATCAGATGGTAGGCGCCGACCTGCGCCGAGAGCCGTCCGGCCACTTCACTCATCGGGGCCAGCAGCGGGAGTGCGGCCGATCCGTCCGAACTGACGGTCTGCACGGTTTCGTAGGCGATCGAAGTGGTTCCCGATGTCAGTAGCGCCTCCGTGCATGGCAGTGACGCCGCCAGGTGCAGATAGGTGAACAGTGTCTGGTCGCGACGCATCAGTGCATACTCGGGCTCGATAGGTTCCTTGACCTTGAGTAGGAGATCGGCCTCCGCCCAGATCTGTTGGGCGCCGTTGATGACCTGTGCGCCAGCGTCTTTGAAGTCCACATCGGATATCGAGGATCCGTCGCCCGCGCCGGACTGGATGATCACCTCGTGGCCGCGGCGGGTCAGCTCGGCCACACCGGCCGGGGTGGTAGCCACGCGGTACTCGTTGTTCTTGATCTCGGTCGGGATCCCTACGCGCATCAATCTTCTCCTGTTCAGAACTAAGTCTCATGTTCAAGTGTGAAGAAGCGTCGATAAAGGCGCAATATTTATGTGAAAGATTCGGTACATTGCAAAAATGGCCGCAAAATCACCGGAATCTCGGTTTGACATACCACCCACGCCGAATGATGTTCGGCGCGCGGATCTTGATGATGTGGACCGCCGCATTCTGATGGAACTGCACGATGACGCGCGAATACCCAACAGCGCACTCGCCGACGCGGTGGGGATCGCGGCGTCCACCTGTCATGGGCGGGTGCGCCGTCTTCAGGAAACCGGGGTGATCCGTGGATTCTTCACCGACGTCGATCCAGCCGCCATCGGCCGGCCGTTGCAAGCGATGATCTCGGTCAGCCTGCAGGCCAACGCACGAGGGAAGATTCGCACGTTTATCCGGGACATTCGTGAGCTGCCCCAGGTCATCGACGTGTACTTCCTGGCGGGTGCCGACGACTACATCCTGCACGTGGCGGCCCGCGACACCGAGGACCTGAGGTCCTTCGTGGTTGAGAAACTCAACGCACAGCCCGATGTCGCGGGCACGCAGACGTCATTGATCTTCGAGCATCTACGCGGGGGAGCCCCCCTATAGATGTCGCGGATCAGCTGATTGCCGGCGCCGGGTCCTCCACGACGTCATTGGCGCTGCCGTCCTGGCCCACGATCCCGTTCTCGTCCACCTCGTACACGTGCGCCTCGGCGATGTTGAAGAACGTGCCGACCACGCGCACCCGCCCGGATACCACGGCCCCGGCCAGGATCGGGTGGTGGATAAGGCGTTCCACCTGGATCGCCACATTCACGACACCGAGCTGATCGACTTCGTTGAAGCCGTGTGCCTCCGCGCTGGATCGTGCCGGGTGGTGTTCCTGGAATGCGATGAGACTGTCGCGGGCGTAGTCGAGCCAGCGTCCCACCGGAGTGGTAGGCGTATCGGTCGACTCGGTCAGCAGTGCCTTCATCGCTCCGCATGAGGAATGCCCGCACACCACAACCGAACTCACGTTCAGCTGGTTGATCGCGAAGTCGAGCGACGCGTCCACCGAACCATCGGCGGGATCGGTCGGCACCACATTGCCCACATTGCGGATCGTGAACAGGTCGCCCGGACCACTGGCCGTGATGACGTTGGGCAAGATGCGCGAATCGCCGCAGGTGAGGAACAGCGCGTCGGGATCCTGGTAGTCCGCCAGCTCGCTGACGTGGGGTCGCAGCGCGCCCGAGCCGCGGCTGTTGTACTCGTTGATGCCGTCGATGATCGACGCGCCCGCGCCGTCGTTCTCGCTGCGGCGCCACGACCGCCACGGCACCAAACCAACAGCGCGCGAAACGAAATGCCGCTGGGGCCGGGTGGTGTGGGCGTGGTGCAGCTTGGCGTGTGAGGACTCGACGATCATCACGGTGCCGCCCGCGGCTTCGTGGGCGCGCTTCCAGTCGGAGATGGCCTCCGAGATGGCGTGATCGACATAGTCGGCGTTGATTGCCAGCGTGACATGTGCGCCCGGGGGAACCGTGCTGAGCGTCTTGGTCAGCCGGGGGAGCGACAGGAAGCTCAGCGTGCCGTCGAGCTCGACATGCCACTGCCGCGATCCCTCGGTGCCGAACGGGCGGGCGTCCATGTGCGCCCGCATGACCCGGCCCACCAGGATGCCGATGGCCACCACGAGTCCGATGCCGACACCTTCGAGCAGGTTGAGGAACACCACGCTGATCATGGTGATGGCATAAACAGCCAAATCGCCTGTGCGCCAAGCGAGCTTCATGTGCGCCAACTTGACCAGCTGGACGCCGATGACGATCAGCAGACCGGCCAGCGCGGCCTTGGGGATGAGCTGCACCACGCTGCTGAACAGCGAGGCGAACAGCAAGATCCACACACCGTGCAGGATGGCCGAAGCGCGAGTCTTAGCGCCCGCGGCCACGTTGGTCGAGCTGCGCACGATCACGCCGGTGATCGGCAGGCCGCCGAGGAAGCCGGAGGCCAGGTTGGCGCTGCCCTGGCCGATCATCTCGCGATCGAAGTTGGTGCGGGGACCGGTGTGCAGCTTGTCGACGGCAACCGCGGACAGCAGCGACTCGACACTGGCGATGAGGGCGATGGTCAGCACACCCAGGAGCACTGCGGCCCAGTCGCCATCGGCAGGTCCGGTCAGGGTCGGCAGGCTCAGAGCGTCAAAGAAGTCACCCGATAGGGAGATCCGCTCGGCCGGGGAGTTGGTCAGGACCGCGAAGGCGGTCGCGGCCACGATCGCGATCAGGGCGCCGGGGATCATGCGGATCTTGGGCGGCAGCTTGGGCCACAGCAGCAGGATCGCGATCACCATCACGCCGATGATCACATCGGGCAGATGGTGGTTCAGGACGCCCTGGGGCAGCGCCTTGATGTTCTCCCACGCCGAACTCTGCGATGCGCCACCGAGGAGGACGTGGATCTGCTGGAGTGCGATGGTCACACCGATACCCCCGAGCATGGCGTGCACCACGACCGGCGCGATGGCCAGCGCCGCGCGGGCGATCCGGCTCAGCCCGAACAGGATCTGCAACAGGCCCGCACCCATGGTGATCAGGCAGGTCATCTGCCAGCCGAACTTGTTGATGAGCTCGGCCACCACCACGGTCAGGCCGGCGGCCGGGCCGCTGACCTGAAGCGGTGAACCACCGATGGCGCCGGCAACGACACCACCGACCACGCCGGCGATCAGACCCGCCATCAGCGGGGCACCGGAGGCGATCGCAATACCGAGCGAAAGTGGCAGCGCCACGAGGAAAACAACGAGGGAGGCCGGAAGGTCGTGCCGCAAATTCTGCAGTAACGACGGCTTCGAAGCCTGCTCAGTGACGGAAATCGTCATGACAGTAAGCCCTATCGGGATGAAGGGTCGCGGCAGTAGCGGTTAAACGCGCATGCGCGACGAAATGGATAGATCGGTGGATGAGACGCGTATGACGGCGTCATTGCCGTCACGGCGACGGCTCAGCGTCGATCTATCCCGATGGTGATAAGGCGTTGTCGTCCCAAGTTGTCGGGGGCTCGCGAGAATACGAAGCCCCGCGAGGCCAGCAGCGCCAACAGGGTGGCGCCCAAGAGTGCTGTCATCACGAGCGCGGCCGGAAGCGGTATCGAGGTGGGTTGCTGGCGGATGCGCGTAGCGGTTGCGCTCAGCGGGCTCTTGACATGCTCATGGATCTCTTCGGGCAGCAGGTTCGACGCTGGCGAAGTTTCGACGATGACTGTTCGCCACCCGAACATCTGCCCATGTGTGGCCGGTCCGAGGAAACACAGGGTCGCAAAGAGGGCAATCGCGACGCCACCCACACGCGCGTATCGCTTGCGGCCCGACATGGGTTCCAGAGTACCAGTGCAGGCCTCAAACTGGTCGTATCGCAGCTAGGGATATGTTTCTGAGAGGAACCTGAGAGCATGGCGCGACCCTGGCAAATGGTTGCCAGCGTCGTGATTGCCGTCACAGCTGGTTGCTCGGCCGATCAGGATTGCACGCGATTGCGCGATCAAAAAAAGCCTCAACCAGGAGTTGACATCCTCGCCTGGCAAATCGATCGGGTGATAGACATTTCGTAGCTCGAGTGAATGCCACATAGCGTCCTGGTGAACTTCCGCCGGTGCGGCAACGCCGCCCTCCTGATGTGCGCGGTTTTGGCGCTCGTAGTCGGGCGTCGCATCCGCCGTCTTGGCGTCGAGGATTAGGGTGACCGGCGTGACTAACATCGCGACCGGAGTACTCGGAGCGCAGGGCAAGGTTGGCCAGGCCATGTGTCAGGCCGTTGAAGCGGCGGACGATCTTGACCTGGTGGCCGCCGTCGACAAGGACGACTCGCTGGAGGCGCTCACCGCCGCCCGCGTCGTCATCGACTTCACCCATCCCGACGTCGTCATGGACAATTTGAAGTTCTTGATAGGTCACGGCATTCATGCGGTTGTCGGTACGACCGGCTTCACCGACGAGCGGTTGGATCAAGTGCGCGCCTGGTTGGCGGACAGCCCGGGAACAGCGGTGCTGATCGCCCCCAACTTCGCGATCGGCGCCGTGCTGTCGATGAAATTCGCCCAGCAGGCTGCCCGATTCTTCGAGTCGGTGGAGGTCATTGAGCTGCACCACCCCAACAAGGCGGACGCTCCCTCCGGGACAGCGACGCGAACGGCACGCTTGATCGCCGAGGCGCGTAAGGGATTGCCGCCGAGCCCCGATGCGACCAGCACCGGGATCGAGGGAGCCCGTGGCGCGGATGTCGATGGGGTGCGGGTGCACGCGGTGCGTGTCGCCGGACTCGTCGCCCATCAGGAGGTGCTGTTCGGGACCACCGGCGAGACATTGACCATCCGCCACGACAGCATTGACCGGTCGTCCTTCGCGCCGGGTGTGCTGCTGGCGGTGCGTCATGTCGCGGCCCGGCCCGGACTCACGATCGGCATCGAGCCCCTGCTGGAGCTGTAGTGTCCGCCGCAGCCCGGATCAAGATCCTCATCGCCTTCATGTGCGCGGCGATGATCGTCTACTTCCTGATTCTGGGCCGGATGGGTGTCGCGTTGATCGACAGCGGGAAGCCCGCGGCGATCGGCATGGGTATCGGCGTGCTGATCCTTCCGTTCATCGGCGCATGGGCGATGATCGCCACCCTGCGCGCGGGTTTCGCGCATCAGCGACTCGCGGGCCTGGCCGCCGAGTTGGGGCGTGATCTGGATGTGAGCGCTCTGCGTAGGACGCCGTCGGGGCGTGTCAATCGTGAGGACGCCGACGCGCTCTTTGCGGCGGTGAAGGCAGAGGTCGAGGCAGAACCCGACGATTGGGTGGGGTGGTACCGGCTGGCGCGCGCGTATGACTATGCGGGGGACCGGGGCCGTGCGCGCGAGACCATGCGCACCGCAGTAGAGATGCAGCAGGACGCGGCCCGATGATGCGGCTGCTGGTGGTGCACCACACCCCGTCGCCGACGACCCGAGAACTGTTGGAGGCGGTGCTGGCGGGCGCGAGGGACCCCGACATCTCCGGAGTCGAGGTGATCGCCAGGCCCGCTCTTGCCGCGACCATCCCCGACATGCTGGACGCCGACGGCTACCTGTTTGGCACCACCGCGAATTTTGGGTACATGTCCGGTGCCCTCAAACACTTCTTCGATACCGTCTACTACCCGAGCCTGGACCATGTCGCCGCACGCCCTTACGGCCTGTGGGTGCACGGCAACAACGACACGGTGGGTGCGGCGTCCGCGGTGGACAAGATCGCGACCGGCCTGGCGCTGGAGAAGTCGGCCGATGTGCTCGAGGTGGTTGGGCCGATCGACGCATCTGCGCGCGAGCAGGCCTATAACCTTGGCGGCACGCTCGCCGCGATCTTGATGCATTGAGGAGACTGGCATGCCTGGACTTGCCGAACTTGCCCTGGGGGCCGCGCCTATCGCCGGGGGTGCCCTGCTGGGAGCGGTGGCGGGCAATCTCAAACCCCCGGACTTCCGGGCGTTGATCGCCAAAGACCTCGATCTGCTCGATCGCATCCCCGAGGAACAGACCGAACGTCGCGCCGCATTCCAGCGCACTATCGATCAGCGGATCGACGATCTGATCGCCAGCACCGATCGAAGCCGTTCGCTGCGTGAGGCCGCCTTCTCCTACGGCGGCGGCTGGCGGGACGTCCTAGTGTTCGTCGGGGCCGTTCTGTTCACCGTGATCTGGTGGAACATCGAGCACACTCGGACCAACTGGCTGGTCATGTTCCTGGTGATGCTGGCGTTGACCCTGGTGGCGGGGTTCTATGCGTTGCGCACGACGCTGCGTGGGCTACACAGCCTCGGCGGAAGATTGCGACGTCGATCCCCGGGATCCTCGGAAACCGCGTAGTCGCAGAGTTTGGCAATTTGGTGGCTATTCCGAATCTGTCATATTCGGAATAGTCTGTTAAATCAGTCTCCGGAGATTACGTGATGTTAATTCAGCTGAATCTCTGGATATGCGGGGTATCTATATGATGGACATAGAGTATCGCTCACTTATTCAGTCCATATGAAATCGGAATTTGCCTTGAACGCGACACTACATACGGCCGAAACCGTTGATGTTCAGCGGATGCTCTCGGCGGCAGAGTCGGAATTGAACCATCTGCGCAAGTACACGACCATCTGGTACGTGGCCTCGCTGCGCGGTGACGTGGATGTAGCCGCATTGAGTGCGGCAGCGACGGTTCTGCAACGCAAGCACCCTTTCCTGGCCGCACGGGTCGATCCCGTCGGCCGCCGGTTTCGGGTTACCACTGAGCCCGTACGAGCCTCGGTGGTGTCCTTGCGGGCTGAGCCGCTCGAAGACGTCGCAACGCTGCCGGTGCTCTCGCTCGATGATGGAACGTTCGCGGTCCTGGTCCATCCGCGGAAAGCCGGTAGCGCCGTCGCGGTAGGAGTGGATCATTCGATCGCGGACGCACGGCTGAGTTACGTCTACTTCTTTGAATTGTGGGAGCTCTACACCCGGATCGTGACGACGGGCGAAGCTCCCCAGGCGCAGCGCCAGCCGATTCCTGTGGCTCCGGAGTCCGCGATGGAAAGCCGGGGCCTGCGGCGAGCCGCGCTTCCGGACAAACACTGGTTCGGCGCCACGGCCTGGGGTGGTCGCCAGCAGGAAGGCCCCTCCGCGCCGAGGACGGTGCTGGGCTGGAAGCAGCGCTTCGACCCTGAGGTATCCGCGGCGTTGCGCGCGGCGGCGCGGCAACGGCACACGACCGTCAACACGCTCATCACCGGTGTCATCGCACTGGCGGAACGTGCGCTGATCCCTGTCGACGATGGCGCGCCGGTGAACCTGGGCTTCGAATCGCTTGTGGATTACCGCAAGCACCTGACACCGCCCGCCGAACTCGGCGAGATTGCCAACGGAATCATGATCGCGCGAAGTCAAGTGAAAGTCCGCGTAAACGATGACCCTGTGCAGGTCGGCGCCGAAGTGGCGCGTCAAATCACCGAGGACATCGACAGCGGGTTTCTTGTGCAGAGCGTGCACCACATCGGCGGCGGGTTCTTGGCGGGTGATTTCGGGCCGTTCATCCGGATCACCAATCCTGGAATTCTGCCCATCCCACCCTTGCCGGCGGACCTGATCCTGGAGGACTTTGACGCCCAGCTGACCACACCGCCAACCACGATCACAGGCGGTGCGTCCATGCCACAGGCATCCCGCTACGAGGTCTATTCCATTGGGGACGAGTTCACCATCGTCTGCAAATTTCCCGCCGAATCGCTCACCGATGCACAGGTGGGCGCGCTGCGCGCGGACATCGTGGCGCGGGTTGACGCACTCGCGACACGGTAGAAGGTGCTCTGTGCTGGGCGCTCGCGGTGCGTCGGGGCCCTGGGATCGTCGGAGCCGCGAAGTAAGCTAGCTGCGTGCCCGTTCCCACTCCTTACGAGGATCTGCTGCGTCTCGTGCTCGACCAGGGCACGCCGAAGTCGGATCGCACCGGCACCGGCACTCGTAGCGTCTTCGGTCACCAACTGCGTTATCGCTTGGACGACGGCTTCCCGCTGATCACCACCAAGCGTGTTCATTTGAAGTCGGTGATCTACGAGCTGCTGTGGTTCCTGCGCGGCGAATCCAATGTCCGCTGGCTCCAAGAGCGCGGGGTCACCATCTGGGACGAGTGGGCATCGGAGGCAGGCGAGCTGGGGCCGGTGTACGGGGTGCAATGGAGATCCTGGCCCACCCCGTCGGGTGAGCATATCGACCAGATCAGCGCCGCGCTCGAGCTGTTGCGTTCCGACCCCGATTCGCGCCGCAACATCGTCTCGGCCTGGAACGTTGGCGAGATCCCGCAGATGGCGCTGCCGCCCTGTCACGCCTTCTTTCAGTTCTATGTCGCCGATGGCAAGCTGAGCTGCCAGCTGTATCAGCGCAGCGCCGACCTGTTCCTGGGGGTTCCCTTCAACATCGCGAGCTATGCGCTGCTCACCCACATGATGGCGGCGCAGGCGGGGCTCGGAGTGGGCGACTTCGTGTGGACCGGTGGCGACTGCCATATCTACGACAACCACATCGAGCAGGTGACCGAGCAGCTCAGCCGCGATCCCTATCCGTATCCCAGGTTGCTTCTGGCGCAGCGTGATTCGATTTTCGACTACGAGTACGAGGACATCACTGTCGAGAACTATCAGCATCATCCGGCCATCAAGGCGCCTGTCGCGGTATGACGGGAACCATCGGGCTGATCTGGGCACAATCCCGCGACGGCGTCATCGGTGCGGATGGCGCCATACCGTGGCGGCTACCGGAAGATCAGGCGCGTTTCAAGGCAATCACCATGGGGCACACGGTGATCATGGGGCGCAAGACGTGGGAGTCGCTGCCCTGCAGTGTGAGGCCGCTGCCGGGGCGCCCCAACATCGTGCTGACCCGGGATGCGCTGTTCGAACCGGATGGCGCGTTGGCTGTCGGATGCGTGGACGCCGCGTTGGCTGCCTCCGACGAGGCCCCCTGGGTCATCGGAGGCGGGGAGATCTACCGGCTGTTCCTGCCCTTGGCGCAGCGATGCGAGGTGACCGTGATAGACGCCGATGTGCCGGGCGATGCCCTCGCGCCGGAGCTCGATGAGAGTTGGGTGGTCGAGGACTGCGCTGGTGACAAAAGTGATTGGCAGACAAGTGCATCCGGATTCCGATACCAGTTCCTGAGCTATCGGAAGGCCGACGTGTGAGGCACGCGCTGCTCCGGGTGGCCATCCTGATGGCCACCGCGGTGCTGGTGCTCACCGGCTGCAGTCGCGTCGTTGACGGCACCGCGTCGGCACCCGCGGGGGCCGCGGGCCGGGGGATCAGTCAGGGCGCCGGCGTGACGGTCGGCGGCGCCGGTGACGTCGCCGCCGGGATTACCGTGTTCGTCGATTTCCAATGCCCGTTCTGCCAGCGATTCGAAGCCGAGTACGGCGAGGAGATCACGAAGCACGTCACCGAGGGGCGACTGCAGGTGACCTATCGGCCGGTGAGTTTTCTGGACCCGATCTCGGCCAGCGGCGACTACTCGTCGCGGGCCGCTGCCGCTCTGTTCCTGATTGACAAGTCGGGTGCCGCGGACCCGGTGATCCTGGGTTTCATCGGCGAGATGTTCCGGCGGCAACCGGCCGAAGGCATGGGGAACCTCACCAATCTGCAGATCAGCGACATTGCCGCCGGTGCCGGAGCGACGGGTGATGTGCTGCATGAGATTTCATCTCTTCAGGTCACCGATGCCGACCACCAGCGGACGGCGGGCAACGAGCAGCAGCTGACAGATCACGGCCTGGGCGGCGTCCCGGCTGTCATCGACGGCTCGGGGGAGATGATTGACCCGTCCGACGCCGACTGGCTGGCCCGCGTTGTGGGAACCCGGTGAGCCGCTCGGCATTGAACGTCGGGCAGGCGCGCCGCATCGCGATCGCGGCGCAGGGCTTCGCCGGTCCGCCCGCGACCTCGGTGACCCGTGCGCACTTGCGCAAGCTCATCTCCAGAATTCAGGTGCTGCAACTAGATTCGGTGTCCGTTGCGGTGCGTGCGCACTATGCGCCGGTGTTCAGCAGACTCGGGCCCTACGATCGCACGCTCCTCGACGATGCCGCCTGGAGTCACAGCGCACGCACGCCACGGCTGCTCATCGAGTACTGGGCGCACGAGGCGGCGTTGATGTCCATCCAAGACTGGCCGCTGATGCGATGGCGTATGCGCGAGTACCAGCATGGGCGGTGGGCGCGGAAGTTCGTAGAGGAGAATCCGCACCTGGTCGAGGAGGTTCTCGCCGCCGTCGCCGAGCTCGGACCGTGCACGGCCGGACAGATCGAGGCATACCTGGAGCGGGAAGCACCGGGCCGCAAGGGCCCGTGGTGGGACCGCAGCGAGACCAAGTGGATTGCCGAAGCCCTGTTCTCTTCGGGTGAGCTGACTACCGATAAACGCGTCGGGTTCTCGCGGCATTACCAGCTGGCGCACAAGGTGATTCCCGCGGACATCTACCAACGCGAAGTCTCCGATGAGGAGGCAGTGCTGGAACTCACGCGTCGTGCGGTGCGTGCGCTGGGCCTGGGAACCGAGGCTGACATCCGCGACTACTTCCGGCTCGCGGCGGGGCAGATCAAACCGGCATTGGCCGCGCTCGTCGACGCGGGCGAAGTGGAGAAGGTGGTCGTCGACGGGTGGAACGCGCCGGCTTATCTGGACCCCGGGCAGACAATTCCACGCGTGGACCGTGGCACGGCACTGCTGTGTCCCTTTGATCCGCTGATCTTCTTCCGTCCGAGGGTCGAGCGCCTCTTTGACTTTCACTATCGCATCGAGATCTACACCCCGGCACCCAAGCGGCAGTACGGCTATTACGTCTGGCCGTTTCTGCTCGACGGGCAACTAGTCGGCAGGGTCGACCTCAAGGCTGATCGTGCGGCCGGGACCCTCAATGTCGTCGGGGCGTTCGCGGAGCAGGGACAGGACCCGTCGCGCATCGCCGGGCCGTTGGCCGAACGGCTTCGCACCATGGCGTCGTGGCTCGGTCTTGAGAGAGTCGTCGTCGGGAAGCGCGGTGACGTGGTCAAACCCCTGGGCGTCGCGCTTCGAACGACACGCTGACCAGGTCGGTGACCTTCAGCGATCCCATTGCCATGGAGAACGGCTTCACCTGGTAGGTCCGCTGTGACACCTCGGTGGTGAGGCTCAGCTGCTGGCCGTCACCGTCTTCGGCAACGGCAAGGTCGATATCCACAACCTGGGTTGTCCCGTGAATGGTCAGGGAACCATGCAGGCGATAGCCGAAGGCCGCCGCAGTGATCTTCTCGGCACGGAATTCGATAGTGGGAAATCGCCTGGCATCCAATGTCTTCAGCGCGTTGCTCCGCACGACCGCCTTCTCCGGCGTGGTCAGGGGCGTCAAGCCGCCCTCGCCACTGTCGACTCGCAGTGAGTTCACATCGACAACGAGGGCGGCGGACGATGGTTGTCCGTCGGTTTCGTCGACGGAGATGGTCCAGGAGTCCATGACGATCGTGAGGCGGTGGCCCATGCGGGCCGCGCGTCCGGTGACGCCGGTGCGCAGGGTCAGCGTGCCGTGCTCAGGTCCGAGCGTCGAGGAGCTCACCGGACCGATCGTAAAGGTGGGGCCTATCGGGCCTGCGGGGAGCCGGCCGGCAGCGGTTTGCGCCATTGATCGGTGTGCAGTTCGATCCTGGACTTCCCCGAACCGGACCACGATGTGTTCAGGCCGAAGTGCTGCGCCAGCTGCACAATTCTGTGGCCGACGATGGCGTCGGTACGTTCGTGAACCTGGGCCTCGGCGCCCGGATCGCCGCGCTGATACGCCTCCAGCAGGTCTGTCGGCAACCCAGGGTGGGCGCGAAATGCGCTGTACCCCAAGTAAAGAACCGGATGGTCGTCGGCAAGGCGCAGCGCATCTTGCTCGTGGAAATACGTGTATGCCCACTGGTGGTAGCGGTACCAGTCGGGCGGATCCGGATTGGCGGTGCGCTCGCCGTCGATCTCGGAGGTGGCACAGGTCGTGCAGCAGGCGAAGCACATGCGCGCGAGGATGCCCTCGGATTCCAGGTGGGCGAACGTGTACTGGAGCCGGCCGTAGTCGCCGGTGTCGGCCCATGTCGCCTGTTCGGCGAGACGCTCATTCCACATCTCCTGCACCAGTGCCACGGCCTCATCGGGATCGATCTGGCCGGAATCGTCCACCCACTCGGCGACGGAATCTTCTACCTCGTCCCGTGACCAGAAACCGGCGACGAGGTACTCGCGGATGAAGCGCCGTAGCTCATCGCGATCACCGGTTTGCCATTCGAGGATGTGCACACGTCAAAGATAGCTGTGGGAGTTGCGGGCTGCATGTCGAGAACACCGGCGGGCTTGTACCGGTGATCGGTGGGCCGCGGCCGCCGATAGGGTGTGGCGCGTGGCAGAGATCGTGCCGCTGCGTGTGCAGCTGATAGCGAAGACCGACTTCATCGCACCTCCGGATATTGACTGGAGCACCGATGCCGATGGCGGCCCGGCACTCGTCGAGTTCGCCGGACGGGCCTGCTACCAAAGCTGGTCCAAGCCCAACCCGCGCACTGCCACTAACGAGAGCTATCTGCGTCACGTCATCGAGGTGGGCCATCTCTCGCTGCTCGAGCACGCCTCGGTGACCTTCTACATCACCGGAATCTCCCGGTCGTGCACGCACGAGCTGATCCGCCACCGCCACTTCTCCTACTCGCAGCTGTCGCAGCGATTTGTCCCCGAAGCGGACTCCAACGTGGTGCTACCACCTGCCGTCGAGGATGATCCGGAGCTGGTGGAGCTGTTGCGCAAGGCCACCGATGCCAGCCGTGCGGCCTACGTCGAGCTCCTGGAGAAGCTGGAATCCAAGCTCGGCGACGTCCCCAATGCCGTGTTGCGGCGCAAGCAGGCGCGACAGGCGGCCCGGTCGGTGCTGCCCAACGCCACCGAGACCCGCATCGTCGTGACCGGGAACTACCGGGCGTGGCGGCACTTCATCGCGATGCGCGCCAGCGAGCATGCAGACGTGGAGATTCGCCGTCTGGCGATCGCCTGCCTGCGCCAGCTCGCCGACCTGGCGCCGTCGATCTTTGGCGACTTCGACATCGCAACCCTGGCGGACGGCACCGAGGTCGCGATCTCCCCGCTGGTTTACGAGGGATAAGACACACGGGGCGCGGCGTATTCACTTGGTCGCGGCGGGTATTCTCATGCCGTGACAGCAGGCGAAACAGTGGCGCGGCTCGGCACCGTGCTCACCGCGATGGTGACTCCTTTCGATGCCGATGGCGCCCTTGACGTCGACACCGCGGTCCGGTTGGCCGCGCATCTGGTCGACGCCGGGTGCGATGGGCTCGTGCTCTCCGGCACCACCGGTGAGTCTCCCGTTACTTCCGACGCTGAGAAGCTGACCCTGCTGCGCGAGGTGGTGGCCGCCGTGGGCGACCGCGCACGCATCATCGCCGGGTCTGGCACCTACGACACCGCGCACAGCATCAAGCTCTCCCGGGAGTGCGAGGCCGCCGGGGCCGACGGGTTGCTGGTCGTCACCCCGTACTACTCGCGGCCCTCACAGGCTGGGTTGCTGGCGCATTTCACCGCAGTCGCCGACGCGGTGAATGTGCCTGTCATCTTGTACGACATTCCGCCGCGCTCGGTCATCCCCATCGACTTCCACGTCATCCGCGAGCTCGCCGCACATCCGAACATCGTGGCGGTCAAGGATGCCAAGGGCGATCTGCACGGTGGTGCCCAGATCATTGCCGGTACCGACCTCGTCTACTACTCGGGCGACGACCCACTGAACCTGCCCTGGCTGTCGGTGGGAGCGGTCGGATTCGTCAGTGTCATATCGCATTTCGTGGCCGGGCCGCTGCGTGAGTTGTTGGCCGCCTACAACGCCGGCGATGTGGAGACAGCTCGCAAGATCAATGCGCAGGTCGCGCCGGTGACGGAGGCCTGCAGACGTCTGGGTGCCGTGGGGGCCATCAAGGCCGGGCTTCGGTTGCAGGGCATCGAGGTTGGCGATCCCCGCCTGCCGAATGTCCCGCCGAGCCCGGAGCAGATCGAGGGATTGGCCGCGGATATGCGCGCTGCCGGGGTGCTGTAGGTGGCCCTTACCCCACCCGATAACCTGCGTGCGCCCGGACCGCTCGCCGAGGGCGCGCTGCGTGTCACGGCCCTGGGCGGCATCAGCGAAATCGGCCGCAACATGACGGTTTTCGAGCTGCGCGGTCGTCTGCTCATCATCGACTGCGGCGTGCTCTTCCCAGGCCATGAAGAGCCCGGCGTGGACCTGATCCTCCCGGATATCCGCCTCATCGAAGATCGTCTCGACGATGTCGAGGCGCTGGTCCTCACGCATGCGCACGAGGATCACATCGGCGCCATCCCGTACCTGCTCAAGATGCGTCCCGATATCCCCGTCGTCGGCTCGGCGTTCACGCTGGCGCTGGTGGAGGCCAAGTGCCGCGAACACCGCATCACCCCGCGGTTCATCAAGGTCGCCGAGGGGGAGCGGTCGACCCACGGCGCCTTTGAATGCGAGTACTTCGCGGTCAACCATTCCATTCCGGATGCCCTCGCCATCGCCGTGCACACCGAGGCCGGGACGGTCCTGCACACCGGCGATATCAAGCTTGATCCGCTGCCCCCGGACCGCCGCCCGACCGACTTGCCCGGACTGTCCGGGCTGGGTGACCGGGGAGTCGACCTGTTCCTCGTAGACTCCACTAACTCCGAAATTCCGGGTGTGGGCCCGTCGGAGAGCGAGATCGCCCCGACGCTCAACCGGCTCATCGAGACCGCCCGCGGCCGGGTGATCATCGCGTGTTTTGCCAGCAACGTGGCTCGGGTGCAACAGATCATCGACGCCTCGGTGGCGCACGGCCGGCGCGTCGCACTGGTAGGCCGATCGATGGTGCGCAACATGGGCATCGCTCGGGATTTAGGCTTCCTCGACATCGACGACCGCAATCTCATCAACGTGGAAGCCGCGAACGAGCTTGCACCGCAACGGGTTGTGATGATCACCACCGGTACGCAGGGCGAGCCGATGGCCGCGCTGTCACGGATGGCGCGTGGCGACCATCGCCAGATCACACTCACCACTGATGATTTGGTCATCCTGTCCTCGTCGTTGGTGCCTGGAAACGAAGAGGCGGTCTACGGCATCATCGACTCTCTCGCGAAGGTGGGCACCCGGGTGGTAACGAACACCCATGCGCGGGTCCATGTTTCGGGTCACGCCTACGCGGGAGAGCTGCTCTATCTGTACAACGCGGTGCGGCCACGCAATGTGATGCCGGTGCACGGCACCTGGCGGCATCTGCGCGCCAATGCGGGGCTCGCAGTCAAGACCGGTGTGGATGATGACCGCATCGTGCTGGCCGAGAACGGTGTGAGCGTCGATCTGCACAACGAGCGCGTTCGTATCTCCGGCCGTGTACCGGTGGGCAAGATGTTTGTCGACGGTCTGGTCGACGGTGACGTATCCGATGTCACTGTGGGGGAGCGCCTGGCCCTGGGTGGCGGTGGGTTCATTGCGATCACCGTCGCGGTGCGCAGTGACGGGCGTGCTGTCGGCAGGCCGCAGCTGTTCTCACGCGGCTTCTCCGATGATGCCAAGGCACTCGACCCGGTGACCGAGCTCGTCATAGCGGAGTTGAATTCGCTCGCCGGACAGTCGGTTACCGATACCGGCCGGATCGCGCAGGCTGTGCGGCGCGTGGTGGGCAAGTGGGTTGGCGAGAAGTACCGGCGCCAGCCGATGATCGTGCCGACCGTGTTGACCGTCGGCTAGGTCTTTTCGGCGAGCACGGTCCGTTCCAGTTCGGTGGTCGAGAGGCTGCGTCCAGCGGGTGTCAGATAGCGCTCCTGAAACTCGGGACCGCTGACATCCTCGATGACCCGCCAGCCGTATTCGGCGAGCAGGGGTACCACCGCACCAGGTGCGAGGCCGAACATCCATACCTGGCTGCGTAGCCGAAACCTTTTGTACAGGATCGTGTTCCCGTACAGATTCGAGCCATCGATGAAATCCCGCTGCACGTAGGTGAAGGCCAGACGGCTGCCCGGTGCGGCCGTGCTCAGGTAGTTCAGTGTCGATCGGACCGCTGGTTCGGGAATGTACTGCGTCACGCCCTCCCAGATGAAGAAGGTGGGTGCGGTGCCGTCGTGTCCGGCCCGGTGCAACGCGGTGCCCAGATCGTCATGCTGGAATTCGACAGGAACAAGGTGGACTGACGGCGGTAGTGCGCCAACCGCTTTCTGGATCGCGCGCCGCTTGGCCGCGATGTTCACCGGCTGATCGACCTCGAATACCGGTACCGATGAGCTTCGGGCCAGTCGGCATCCTCGGGTGTCCATTCCGGCGCCCATATTGACGACCGATTCCCATGTGCCCGCCGACGAGGCCAGCTGGTCATCGATGTAGCGCTTACGGCACACGAATATCGACCAGGCGCCCCGGCCGCTTCGCTCTGCGAGCCCGATCAACAGGTTTCGCAGCGTGGTCCAGGCGGTGACACGGACAAACCATCGCAGTCCTGCGGGCAGGATTCGGGTGGCCAGATCGTCATCGACGATCCGGGACCCGCGCGGCTCGTGCTGCTCGATCGCCGCGATGGCCATGGGGCCGTACGCGGTCTGTGCTGCAGGGTTTGTCCGTGCCATGTCTAGCGTCTGTTGGTGAACCCAGCGTCGACCGGAAGCGCGACACCCGTGACATAGCGGGCGTCCTCCGATACCAGCCATGCCACCGCGTTGGCCATATCCTCGGGAGGCATGAGAACTACCGGCAAGGCATGCCCGGTATCGGACATGCCTTCGGGAGCGCCGTTGGCGAACAGTTCTTCCGTCACCGGATTCACCAACATGGGTGTCGCGACACCACCCGGGTGAATCGTATTCACTCGAATATTATGTGGCGCAAGCATGTTGGCATAGGACCGCATGAGCCCGACCAGCCCGTGTTTGGCGGCGGTATAGGCCAGCCCGCCCGGGGTGTTCATCACCATGCCGGTCAGTCCGGCGACCGAGCTGGTCAGCACGATCGAACCGCCGACGCCGCGCTCCACCATGGACGGCCGGGCCACCTCGATGGTGTGATAGACACCGGTGAGGTTGACGTCGAGCACATCGGTCCAGCCCGCTTCGCCGCTTTCGGGAGTGAGGGTGGCGATGCCGGCGTTCGCGACCACGATGTCGACCGGCCCGAGGGCCTCGACGCCGGCATCGAAGGCTGCCTGCAGCGCATCCCGGTCACGCACATCGGTTTCGTGTGCCGAGATGGCGCGCCCCAGGACATCGACCTCCTTGACGGTGAGGTCCAGGTCCTCGGTGGTGGCCATCGGGTACTCGACCGAGGGGATCTGTGCGCAGATATCGACCGCGATGATGTTGGCTCCCTCCGAAGCCAGCTTGATCGCGTGGGCGCGGCCCTGACCGCGGGCCGCGCCGGTGATAAAGGCGACCTTGCCGTCTAGCTTGCCCATATCAGTGCGTCAGATCACCCTTGGCGGGATCACCTGCTGGAAGTGCTTCGGCAACAACGATTTCCGGAGCTTGACTGAGCAGCGGGCCCACCTTGCCGAACATCGCGGTGACGGCGGGCGCCTTCCCGTGCTCCGCCAGCGCCTCGTTGCCCGCCCAGGACTCCACGAAGACGAAGCGATCATGTGCCTCATGTAGGGAGTAGAGATTGCAGCCCGGCTCGTCGTGCACCTGGGGGATGGTCTCGAGCAGTGCGGCACGGACCTCGTCGCGCTTGTCCGGCTGGGGATACAGGAACGCCACCACAGTGGGCATGGAACACCTCTCGTCGTTGGGAGTCGATCGAATTCCACCGTACCGAAACAATGCCGAGTGCCCATCGGTCGATAGGCTGTGCGGGTATCAAGGGAGGGATATGACCGATCAACACCCTGTGGCCGGGCCACCGATCCGCACCGAGGTTGTGCTCACCGAGGATGGACGAGACAACCTTACGAAGGGCGCCCTCCGTACAGTCGCACGATCGTGGGGCGTCTGGATTCTGCTTGTTGGGGCCGTGCTGTACGTCGCGTTCTTCTTCGTGTTTGTTGGCGCTCCCGCCGGTGTGGTGTTCCTGATCGTCGTGGTCGCGGCGGCAGCCCTGATCGCGTCGAGAATTCGATCTCGTACTCGGCTGTCTATGCAGGCGATCCCGGCTGGGACGGTGCAGCGCGCCGAGTTCGGAGCGTCGGATTTTACATACTGGGTACTGCGTCCAACGACGAATGCTTTACTCGGACAATCTTTTCTGACCACTCGGCTCATGGTCCTGCGTGACTACGCCGAGATCAAGAACGTTGTGGTGAACGACAATGCCGTGGGCATCCTGTTCTCGGCCCGGCCGGGAACGCGTGAAGCCTTTCCCCGTGCGTTGTTTCCCGATGAGGCGCTCGCGCTGATATCCCGCTACACCAAGGTCACCGGGAAGTGGTCGCCGCCAGCCCGGTGATCGATCAGGCCCTCTCGTACGCCGGAACGGCCGCGTACACCCACGTCGCGTACTCATCGAGTGCGGCGTTGAGGCGGTCGCGGTCCACCTGTCTGCCGATCTGTTGGGCGCCGACCATGATGCTGAACCCGATGCGCGCCAGGGTGTCGGCGCGCGCTGGAGCGAACCCGGCGTCGATGTAGCTCTTGGTCAGATGCTTGTGCCGGACCTGGTCTACCCGCTGCATGGCCGCGGAGACATAGCGATCAGTACCGGCCCAGGCGCGGATCGCCTTCTCAGCCTCATGATCGGCATCGCGCGCCGCTTGTTCCAGCACGGTCAGGCGCTCGCGAGGATCGGGCACCGCGTCGGCACGCTGGCGCTGCGCGAGGGTCACCTCATTCTCCCAGTAGTCGATGACGGCCTGGTAAAAGGCGGCGCCGCTACCGAAGTGGTGGTACAGCGATCCCGTTGTCACGCCGATCCGACGGCACACGGCGGTCGTCGTCAACGCTGGCTTTCCGCCCTCGGCGAGCAACCTGAACGCGGCCTGGAAGTAGTCGTCACGCGAGACCTTCTCGGTCATGCCCATCACCATAGACGAATCTATGGAACCGGTGAAGGGGTATGGCCCTGGGCGGTCACACGCGGGGCGTGCGGCACCGGGCACCCTGCCGGTGTCGCCGCCGTCGCGTCATGGTGGGTGTACGAGGTGTCGTGCATGCCGCCGAGCTTGGCCAGCGCCTGATTGATGACCGTCGCCGACCACCACAGCAGCTCGCCATTGCGTTGTTGTGCACGGCGTTTGGCGCCAGGAAGGCTGTCGGTCAGTCGGCGCAACTGGACGTTGGCGTGCACCGCGACACCCGTCAGCCAGGTCCACGGCTGTAGCCGGGCGTCGCGCAGGGGAGTGGCGCGCACGAGTGCCCGCACCAGATCCTCACCGCCGTAGTACGCGGCGACACCGAGAACCGGAGTGAACACGAGCCGGCCAATGCGTCCCGTAACACCCTGGTCGACGAAGCCGAATGCCGTAGTCATCATGACGTCGGTCCATTCCGAGGGGCCACCGGCGTAGGCGACCATGTAGTCCATCGTCTCCATCCCCTCCGCCACGGACTTAGGGATCAGTTCGTCGGCCACACCGAATACGTAGGCGATGTATGCCCAATACATCACGGCGGCTTCAAGATCGGCCGTGCTGCGGGTGCGCCCGTGCTGGTGATCGATCAGCGGCGGGATGAGCCCGAAGGTCATCGCGGCACCTATCATCATGGAATTGGAAATCGGGTTGCCGTGGTGGGCGAACTGTTCGTCGCCCCAGGAGCGCCGTAGTCCGGCACGCACCTGTGCGTGCATCAGACGCACCAGGACGGTGTCCTTGAATGGCTGCGAAAAGCGTTCCAGAGCACCGCGATAGGTCATCTTGCGAAACCACGCGGTGGTTTCCAGGTTGCGGCGGAGGGTGTCGTTGACGAATCTGCCGGTCGCGCCGGTGGCGTAGGCGACCTCATCGCCCACAAATGTGCCGAAGGTGTCTCCGAATCCCATACCGAACTTGGCTGCCAACGACGAGTTGTTCCACAGCTGTCGCCCGCGTTCCCAGAGCGCGGAGTCATACCACGCGGGTGGATTGTCGAGCTGCTCGAACAGCGCGACAAACTCCGCCGGCGGATTCTCTATCGACTCGATGCCGTGATCGAGGGCCCGGGTGAGCATCGCCCGGCCCTGGCGCGCGGGCATCTTGCGGATGCGGTCCACGACCGCGTCCATCAGTTCGTCGCCCTGCCAGAGGTGATCGGCGAGCAGTCGGGTGCGCGGCGTCTCGGCAGGGATCTCGCGGAAGTCCATCCACGGCGCCAGGATGTCCCTACGGGACTGAGTCCACATCGCATCGAATCGCAACCGGGCAGGTGCGGGGCGTAGAGCCATTCCCGTCCGCCAGTAGTAGTCGTTGGGATGGGTGCTGACTGTCGATAGGGCGCCGTTGCCACTCATGGGGACAGGCTAGCGAGTGCCGGGGCATGTTGGCAACACTCATTGTCAAGTGTCTGGCCGGTTTTCCCTCGCTGGGTCGGCGGGGTCAATACAATCGGCCTCGCTATTTTGCTGACTCGGTAACCACGAATTTCGGGAGGGGTTGGGATGCGGCTGTTGACTCGGTTGGCGGGCATCATCGCGCTGACGCTGGGACTTTTCGTCGGATCGGTGGCCTCCGCGATGGCGGATCCGGACAACTCGGGAGACCCGAATCCGTATCCCGACGTCAACAACATCACCAAGTTCAAGCAGGCCGATTTTGAGCAGTTCCTCCGTGACGACACCGACGGGGCCTGGTTCGCGACTCCTCGTGGGTTGACCTGTGCCATCTGGATCGACGGGAGCTTTGGCTGCAACGGTGCGTTCCCTGGGGCACCCGTAGGCACGAACCAGGTGGCGTGGTTCCCGGGCGATTGGCGTGCCCATTTCGACACCACCAGCGAGCCGCAGTTCACTCCCGCGACGCGTCCACCGGTGCTCACGCCGGGTAACTACTTCAACTACCGTGCCGTCAAATGTGCCGTCACGAAGGATGAGGGCGTCTACTGTTTCCGGGGTCATTCCGCCAGCAGTTACAACGGCGACCAGTTCTACATCGCGGCGAATCAGTCGTGGCTGGGCGAGACTAAGCCGCGCCCGGACCGCTAGACCGGGTTTCTCAGGTCACGAGACGATCTCAGCGCGGCCTCGCGCAGGTGACAAAACATTTGCTTACTAGCGGTTTTACCCGTGTTGCAGATGGTGCGGATGTGACTATTGCGACTAGGCTGTCGCCCATGGCGAGTAAGACTGTCAGCCGCTCACGCGGCCGGAGCACCAAATCGGGACCCCGGTCGCGCAACACCGCGCCGACCCGTCGTCCGGCACCGCGCCGTCGCAATCAGCGTCGTGGCCAGCACTGGACGACGCCATTGGTGGCCTTGGGTCGCGGGGCACGCACCGGGTGGCACGCCTGTGCCCATGGTGTCGGGTCGTTGTTCCGGTCGGTGGGGCGCGCGCACGACATCGAGCATGGCCATCGGCGCGACGGCATCGCACTGGCGTTGCTGGGCCTGGCTTTCGTGGTGGGTGCGAGCTCATGGTTCCACGCCGCTAAGCCGGTCGGTGGCTGGATTGACGATGTCTTCCGTGCGGTGGTGGGCTCCGGTGTGGCGCTGGTTCCGGTCATCGCGGTCGTCATCGCCGTGTTCTTGATGCGCACCGAGCCGAACCCGGAGGAGCGTCCGCGCCTGCTGCTCGGCTTCGCTATGGTCGCGCTGCCGATCCTCGGCCTGTGGCACCTCTTCGCCGGTTCCCCCGATTCTCCCGAGGGGCGCTCGGCCGCAGGAGGATTCGTCGGTTTCGTGATCGGCGGACCGCTCGCGCAAGGACTCACCGCGTGGATCGCCGCGCCGCTGCTCGTGATGGCGATCGTTTTCGGTGTACTGCTGCTGACCGGCACCACGATCCGCGACATCCCCGACACCCTGCGGAACATGTTCTCGCCCCAGGAGTATGACGAGTGGGACGAGGACTTGGACTCGGAGTGGGACGAAGAGGATCTCGAGCCGGAAGACGACTACGAGGCGACTCGCGAATTCAAGCGCGGGACAACGCCGATGGAGAACTACCCGCTCGAGGAAGAGGGAGCCGCGGCCCCCGAGCCTCCACCCGCACCCGCGCCCAAGCCGGTACCGGTGGTCAAACCGACCAAGAAGGCCAAGCCCAAAGCACAAATGCCCGTTGTCGATCGGGTGGTCGAGGGCCCCTACGTGCTGCCCTCGCTGGATCTGCTCATCGCGGGAGACCCGCCGAAAGAGAGCAGCGCGGCGAACGACGACATGATTGCGGCGATCACCGGGGTGCTGGAGCAGTTCAAGGTCGATGCGGCCGTCACTGGCTTCAACCGTGGCCCCACCGTCACCCGCTACGAGGTAGAACTCGGCCCCGGCGTCAAGGTAGAGAAGATCACGGCGCTGCAACGCAATATCGCGTATGCGGTGGCCACCGACAGTGTGCGCCTGCTCGCGCCGATCCCCGGTAAGTCCGCGGTCGGCATTGAGGTGCCGAACACCGACCGAGAGATGGTGCGGCTGGCCGATGTGCTGACCGCGCCCGAGACCCGCAGGGATCACCATCCGCTGTTGATCGGCCTGGGCAAGGACATCGAGGGCGACTTCATTTCCGCCAACCTGGCCAAAATGCCGCACTTGCTGGTCGCTGGTTCCACCGGTTCGGGTAAGTCGAGCTTCGTCAACTCGATGCTCGTCTCACTGCTGGCACGCGCCACCCCGGAGGAGGTCAGGATGATCCTGATCGACCCGAAGATGGTGGAACTGACGCCCTACGAAGGCATTCCGCACCTGATCACGCCAATCATCACTTCGCCGAAGAAGGCCGCGGCCGCCCTGGCATGGCTGGTAGAGGAGATGGAGCAGCGCTACCAGGACATGCAGGCGAGCCGCGTTCGGCACATCAACGACTTCAACGCGAAGGTGCGCTCCGGTGAGATCACCACACCGCTGGGCAGCCAGCGTGAATATCGCCCGTACCCGTTCATTCTCGCGGTGGTCGACGAGCTCGCCGACCTGATGATGACCGCGCCCCGTGATGTCGAGGATGCCATCGTGCGCATCACCCAGAAGGCCCGCGCCGCGGGTATCCACCTTGTGCTGGCAACCCAGCGCCCCTCGGTGGACGTTGTCACCGGCCTCATCAAGACGAATGTGCCGTCGCGCCTTGCCTTTGCGACATCATCGCTGACCGACAGCCGCGTCATCCTGGACCAGCCCGGCGCCGAAAAGCTCATCGGCATGGGCGACGGACTGTTCCTGCCGATGGGGGCGGGGCGGCCAATCCGCATGCAGGGTGCGTTCATCACCGACGAGGAGATCTCCGCCGTCGTCAACGCCGCCAAGGAACAGGCCGAGCCTGACTACACCGAGGGCGTCACTGCCGCCAAGGTCGGCGGCGGCCCCGGTAAGGACGACGTCGATCCCGACATCGGTGACGATATGGACGCCTTCTTGCAGGCCGTCGAGCTCGTGGTGTCGAGTCAATTCGGCTCGACCTCGATGCTGCAGCGCAAGCTGCGGGTCGGCTTCGCGAAGGCGGGCCGTCTCATGGACCTGATGGAGACGCGCGGAATCGTGGGCCCCAGTGAGGGATCCAAGGCGCGCGAGGTCATGGTGAAACCCGAGGATCTCGGCAGTGTGATGGCCTCGATCCGCGGCGGTGGGGGAGCCGACGAGGAGGACGAAGACGACGGCGGAGTTCCCGAGGACTTCTAGATCTCCGGGTGCGTTTCCGGGTGTCGATGGTGGAGTTCGGGCCTGACGCCGGCAGTCTGCTTCATTGCTACAGCAACGAAGCAGATCTTGGTTGGTCCTTCCCTGGGTGTGCCCGGCGGGTTCCGCTAGACGAGTGGTCCGTTGGATTCTCATCCCGTAAGAGTGGATACGTGCATTAGCCAGAATTACCGTGGTCGACGCGCCCGCAGTAACTCTTTTACTGAGTTGCCGACAGCTTCAGCCCAATGGGCCATCGCCGTTGTTTGGAAAAATCCGCATCACCTGGCGGCGGACACCTGCGATGAAACGTGTTCCATTTACGCAGGTAAATAGGCATAAGTTAGATTGTGTATTATTGCGCTGTCGGCTCAGTGAGACGATCAGAGTGCTTGTAGTATGGATAAATCCTGCTGTCAAGGCCTCGGCGGAGTGACGATTGACACACCATTCAGCAAATTAAATTCCCTTGGATGCCGGCTGGCATTGTGGGAGTGTTCCTCCCCAAGTGGCGTGTGACTTAGATCGCACGGATGCTGACATGTGGTTCTCGCCATAGCGGAAGGCTGCTTGTATGAGGCTCTCGAGATCGCGTCTGGATAAATCTGCAGCTAATGCAGCCGATGGCGGATTGGCGGATAGTCCGCTGGCGCCGCTGGTTCCCGGATCCCCCCTGTTGGGGAGCATCCCTGCGTTCCGCCGGGACATTCTCGAAGCGACCAGGATCGGGTGGGAACGCTATGGGGGAGTGGTCCGCTACCGTCTAGGCCCATTGCAGGTCTACTGCGTCTCGGACCACCAGCTTGCCGCCGAAGTACTTGCCAACACGGCTGTTTACGGCAAGCTCGGCAACACCAGCCCGCTGCGTTTGGTGTTGGGGCAGGGGTTGCTGACGACCGCCGACCATGAGCATTGGAAACGCAATCGTCGGATGATGCAACCCCTTTACTCGCGGCCCAGCATCGCGGGGATGTACTCCACGATGGTGGAGTGCACACAGGCCATGCTTGCCGATCTGGCGGAGGTTTCCCGAAGCTGCGCTGTCGTGGACATCCATCCAGTCATCATCCGGGCCACCCTGGATATTGTGTCGCGCTGCATGTTTGGGATGAGGGCGGCCGATGCTGAAATTATCGTCACACCGGAATCGGTCGAGGAGATCCTGACCTACGCATTCAACCGGCAGCAGAATCCATTCAGTCCCCCGTTGGTCGTGCCGACTCCGGCCAATCGGCGATTTCGGGAGTTGATGGGTTCTTTCGACGATTTTGTGTATGGGCTGATTCGGTCGCGGCGGCGGGGGCCTGGGTCGGGAGGCGACCTGCTTGACATGCTCCTCAATGCGCGGGATGCCGACACCGGAGAGGTGCTCAGCGATACCGAAATCCGGGACGAGGTGATCACGACCTTCGCCGCGGGCCACGAGACGATGGCGCAAACCCTCACCTGGGCGCTATATCTGCTCTCGCAGAACGATGATGCGCGCAATGCGTTGGAGGCGGAAGTGGATAGCGTGCTGGGTGGCCGCCTTCCCGCGTTGGATGACCTGGCGTACCTGCCCTACACGCAGCAGGTGGTGAGCGAGGCGTTGCGGCTCTATCCCTCTGCGCCAATCCTGCCGAGGCTGGTCAGTGAGGACACCGTACTCGGGGGCTATCGGATACCCAAGGGCGCGCGGCTGCTTATCAGCGTCTTCAATATCGGGCGTGATCCCGAGCAATGGCGCGACCCGGGACAGTTCGACCCTGCTCGATTCGTTGGAGACAAACCGGCAGGTGTTCATCACCGCGCGTATGTGCCGTTTGGCGGTGGACCGCATGTCTGCATAGGTAAGCATTTTGCCCTGATGGAAGGCCAGCTGGTGTTGGCTGCGCTGATTCAAAACTATCGGTTCGAACACGACCCCGGGCACCGAGTGGAGATGTTGTCGAAGATAACGCTTCGTCCCAAACATGGGATGCGCCTGGCGGTATCCCCGAGAAGATCGTTGAAGGGGGCCGTCCATGTCGGCTAGCGGCGGAGTCTTGGTGAGCGGCATTGATCTGGGCGATCCAGTGCTTACGCAGATCGCGCGGCAAGGACTCAAGGATGTGGAGCGGCGGTTCGCCATTGAGCTGGATGACTACGACGAGCGTGTCCTGGACGCAGTGTCGCATCTCTCGCGGGCCGGCGGGAAGCGCTTCCGCTCTCTGTTCACGTTACTGGCGGCACAGTTCGGACCCGGTGCCGACGATCCTCAGGTGGTGCTCGCGGCGGCGATGATCGAGATCGCTCATTTGGCAACGCTCTATCACGATGATGTGATGGATGGTGCGCTGGTGCGCCGCGGCGTGCATTCCGCAAATATGATGTGGAACAACAAAATTGCCGTTCTCGCGGGCGACTATCTTATTGGCCGTGTGCTGCGGATCGCGGCCGCATTGGGGGAGCATGCGATGGACATCATCGGTGTGACCTTCACGGAGCTGGTGGCGGGGCAGATGCAGGAGACGCTGGGGGCTCCTGCGGAGACCGATCCAGAGGCCCATTACTGGATCACCATTCGGCGCAAGACAAGCGTGCTCATTGCGGCTGCAGGTCAGTTGGGGGCGCAGCTTGCCGGTGCCCGTAAGGAGCATGTCGATTGTCTGTACCGATTTGGCGATCTGCTCGGAACGATGTTTCAGATCTCCGACGACATCATCGACGTCTCTTGCGATTTCGGGCAGTCAGGCAAAGCCATTGGTACTGACTTGCGGGAAGGGATTATCACCCTGCCGATGCTCTATGCCATGCGTGATGACAGCCCTGCCGGCCGGCGGCTGCGTGAGGTACTCCACGGGCCGATCGACGACCCGCGTCTCGTCGATGAGGCACTGTTTCTCATCAATGAGGCGCAAGGAGTGAAACTCGCTGCACAAAAGCTCGTTGAACTGGGCGGCCAGGCGCAGAGCGACTTGTTACAGCTTCCGGAAAATCCTGCACGCCAGGCATTCTCGAATCTCATTCAGCATATGGCGACTCGTGTCGCATAACCGCAACGGATGCCCACGCCAGGAGAGTGATCACACAATGGTTCAACTCGCCCACGATGAGCCGCCGACATCATGGCGTACACGTCTGCGGTACTCCGTACACATCCGTCGTCCAGAGTTCCTCTCCAGCACCGTCGCAACCATTCTGGTTGCCGGGTTTCTCAGCGCACATTCGTGGACGGACCTAGTGTCCCTGCCATTCTTGGCTGCTGGGGTGCTGGTCATTCAGGGCGAACAGATATGCAATATGGTGAACTGCCTGGCTGATCGTGACCAAGACCTCGTGCACAAGTCGCGGCAGGCAACTGCGGTGTTCGGTTTGGGTGAAACGCGCGTACGGCGTGAAATCAACGCCACTATTGTGCTCTGCGTAGTGCTCGGGTTGTACCTGATGTTCACCACCCGGCACTGGGATCTGGTTGGTATTGGCCTGGTGGCATTGTTCTTTGGAACCCAGTACTCGTTGCCGCCGCTACGGCTGAAAGGCCGGGGGATCTGGCAGATTCCCGTGCTGAACATCACTCTCACGATCGTGCCTGGGCTGATCATCATTCGTTCATTGCCGTACCCGATCGAATGGTTCACGCTGGTGGCGATTTTCGGAATGGGTCTGACTCTCAACGGCGTGATGGTGGCTAAAACAGCCGAGGACATTCCCGAGGATGAGCAGTTTGGTGTGCTCACTTCGGTTCGCGCTCTTGGTCTTACCCGTGCGTTCGTGCTGGGAACCATTCTGGTAGGTCTTGGCGCCGGTCTGGTCACGTGGGCGGTGCTCGAGCTTGGCGGATTCTCGTGGGCGCTGCTGCCGTATGGACTCGGTGTCGGTATCGCGTTGGCGGTCAACGCCAGCATCTTGCGGCGCGTGATCGGTAAGCCGGTCGCCGACGGTGTCGACGTGGTGCGCTCATACACGAAGTATTTGCCTTACTACGCGCCAATTCTGGCCTGGTCGACCGTGATACCCGCCGCCTACGTCCTCATCAGCAGATAGTTACGCAGGAGAACACCATGCTTACAGCACCGTCGGTGCCCTTTCTCGATCTCTTGAGTCGGGACTTCGATCTCGCCTCGGATGAGGTTGATCGGGCCCGCGAGCAGTATTGGTTCGCGCAGAGTCCGCAGGGTCCGGTTGTTCTGCGCTATGAAGAATGCGCCGAGCTTCTCAAAGATCCCCGACTGGGTCTAGACGGTCGCCGGTTCCTGAGTATGAACGGGGTCACGTCAGGTCCGATGTATGACTGGTGGATCACGACGGTGCGCAACACCCCACAGGAAGACCACCTGCGCCTGCGGTCCGTGGCCGCTTCGGGCTTGAGCCCCAAGCGAGTTGAGGCGCTGCGCCCAGCATTGCGGACATTGGCACAGAACCTGGCTCAGGATACGCCGGCCGACGAGATCGTCGACTTCGCGGAGCGATTCGGATCCCCCTATGCCAGCGGGGCAATCGCGCGCTTGCTGGGTGTTCCGGATGGCGATCATGAAATGTTCCGATTGGTGTCGAAGGATGCCGGTCTGGTGTTCGTATGGAGTGACCTGCCTGCGGTGTTGCCGATCATTGATCGGGGTATCGAGCAGCTCAAGAAGTACATCCATGGTCTCTTTGAGTTTCGTCTGCGGGAGCCTGGTGAGGATTTCGTATCTTTCCTTGCCGCAGAGGTTTCCGGAACGAACCTGCTGAGCAGGGCGGAAGCAGAGGGGCTTGTCTTGGATATCGCCTGGGCCAGTCAGGAATCGGTGGCCCGTCAGTTGGGTCGGGCGCTGATCGCATTTCACCGTCACCCGCGGCAGTGGGAACTGGTTCATCGAAATCCGGAGCTGATCGGCCAGGCGGTCGATGAGGTGCTGCGTTTTGCGCCGCAGATCCGTGCGATTTTCCGCTTCGCCACCGAGCGGATCGACTACCGTGACCTCACCCTCGATCCGGGCCAGTTCGTGATGTTCTGCCCGCCGAGTGCAACGCGAGATCCGAGAGCGTATGACAGTGCGGGCACCTTCGACATTCTGGCCAAACACCAGAAGCGCCAACTGATTTTCGGTGGTGGGATATTCCGCTGCCTCGGCTCCGGCTTGGCCCGAATCGAATTGGAAGAAGCATTGGTGGCATTGATGCAACGATTTACCTGCCCCGTGCTGCCTGACCCGGCCACGTGGCGGGCGGCTCTGCCGATGGTCAACATTCGCGATGCCTTGCCGATTCGATGGGAACGGCGCAGCCATGACTGATGACGTGGTGCTCCTGGATGACGCCGGTCGGGCGTGTGGCATCGCACCCAAGGCGACCGTGCATGGCGACAACACTCCACTGCACCTTGCCTTTTCTTGCTACCTGTTCGATCCGTCCTATCGGTTCGTGCTCCTTACCCAGCGCGCCTGGAGTAAGCGGACCTGGCCGGGGGCCTGGTCCAACAGCTGCTGCGGACATCCACCTCCGGGCGTGGATATCGCCGAAGCGATCATCGAACGGGTGCATTACGAGCTCGGTGTCCAGATGTCATCACCGCAGCTGGCACTGCCAGACTTTCGTTATCGGGCAGCCATGGAGAACGGTGTGGTTGAGAACGAAGTCTGCCCGGTCTATGTGGGCACGATCGCAGAGGTCCCGACTCTGCACCCTGACGAAGTGGCGGGTTACCGATGGCTGCCGTGGCCGCAGCTGTGCGACGAAGTGCTCTCCGGTACCCGTCCTGTGTCGCCATGGTGCAAGTTGCAGGTCGCCAAGCTTGCGCAAATACGAAATTTGCATTCTGGTTCAAGGGAATTGGTGCCATTTCAGGCTAGCGGGCGCACCACGACGCGGACCGTTACGGTGCGCCATAATTTCGAGACCGCGCATCGGCTGCCCATCCTCGGCGGAAAGTGCGTCAACCTGCACGGGCATTCCTGGTGGACGGAGATTACGGTGGCCGGGGCATTGAACGAGCAAGGGATCCTCGTCGACTTCGGGATACTCAAGGCGCGGCTGCGGGACTGGATCGACGCCAATCTTGATCACGGCGCGATGCTCGGACACGCGGACCCGCTTGTGCGGGCGCTGCGGGCAGAGCGATCGAAGCTCTTTCGATTTGGCCTCGACGCCCCCTCGCACGGTTTGGAGTGGCCCACAGTCGAGAACGTTTCCGAACTGCTGGCCCGGGTCACCGCGGGATTCATCGCCGAGGCCGGTTGGTCCAATGTCACCGTCCACCGTGTCAAGGTGACGGAAACACATGTCAATGCCGCGGAATTGACCGAGTCGCCGTCGTGGAGCGCATGAATAGAGAGGGGAGCACAGTTCGATGATCGATGTGGAGAAGGTGAAATCCGCCGTTACCGATCTACTGCTGGCGACTGGAGTCGGCAATGACGAGCACACGGAGGACACTCCAGGGCGGGTGGCCAGGGCGTGGGCGGAATCGCTTGCCGGATACGACGAGGACCCCGCCGTCCACCTGCGCCGACGCTTTCCGGCGCCGAGTGATCCCGGTCTGGTGATCGTGGCTGGGATACGGCTGGTCTCCACGTGCGCACATCATCTGCTGCCCATCACCGGGGTCGCGACTGTTGCCTACCGGCCGGGTACAGGTAGCGAGGTTGTCGGCCTCTCGAAGCTGGCTCGGGTGGTCCACGGTTATGCGCGGCGCCTGCAGGTGCAGGAGCGTATCGGATACCAGGTGACAACCGCAGTGCAAGAAGAACTTTCACCGTTTGGTGCTGCCTGCTTCATCACCGCGGCCCACGGTTGCATGGAGATTCGGGGAGTCAAGGAGCCCGCCAGCGTCACGACGACACATGCGATGTCGGGTCAGTGGGTACCCGGCCACCCCGACGTTGTAGCAGTGCTCGCCGAGCACGCGCAGATACGGCGCTGAGTCACTACTCGTCGCGCCGCAATGCGATGGCATCGCCTACATCGAAGGATGTGAACCCCTCGGGAGCCGCGATTTCTACGATCGGCTCATCGCGGTTGTCCCACTCCAAACGCAACGCCGTGCTCATCACCGCGTGCATCTCGTACATGGCCGTGATGTAGGTGAGCTCCAGGATCTCCTCATCGGAGAGGTGGGCCTTCAGCGCGGTGAACACCCCGTCGGGGACCCGGCCGCCGTCGAGCACCAAGCAGTCCGTGTAGGCCAGCACGGCGCGCTGCACAGGGGTGAAGCAGTCGGCCGTACTCCACGAAGGGATCGCGGCGATCATCTCCTCCGAGATGCCGACAATGCGGCACGACTTGCAGTGCTGGGAGAAGACGAACTGGCTGCGGCGTGCCCAGCCGGCCCGGGTCTGTCCAAGCTCACGCAGAACCGGGTCCAGTTTGCGATCGGGGCTGCGGTAGAACGCGAAACCCTCGACCGAGTGCTTCAGGGCGTCGGGTACAAGCGCAAAAACCGTCCACCAGTCACCCGGGGTGCCGGTCGTGGTTCCCGGAGCGGTGACCGGATCGCGGTCGCCGAAGATCTGGTCATACATGCGATGGACAAGTCGGTCGTCGGTTTCGGCGCGGGATACTTGGCGCAGTCGTGGCATGTCTCGATCATGGCCGACGATCGTGCCGAAAAGGCCCCGATGCGCGGAATCAGAGGTGGACGAGCATCCGGGTATTTCCCAGCGTGTTCGGCTTCACGTAGCTCAGATCGAGGAACTCGGCCACGCCGGTGTCGTAGGACCGGCACATTTCCTCGTACACCTCGGCGGTTACCGGGGTGCCCTCGATCTCGGTGAATCCGTGTTTGGTGAAGAAGTCGACCTCGAAAGTCAGCACGAACACCCTTTTGAGTTCCAGATCCCTGGCGACATCGAGCAAGCGGCTGACAATCGCGTGGCCGACTCCCGCGCCCTTGAGCCTGGGGTGCACCGCGATGGTGCGCACCTCGCCGAGGTCCGACCACAGCACGTGCAGGGCGCCACAGCCGACTATCTCCCCGCCGAGTTCGGCCACCCAGAACTCCTGGACCGCCTCGTACAGCGTCACCAGGTTCTTCTCCAGCAGGATACGTCCGGCGTAGACGTCGACAAGCGCCTTGATCGCGGGCACATCGGAGGTACGGGACCGGCGAACGGTCACGGTGGGGGTCGTATGCCCCGGATTCCCTGAGATGCCGGATGTACCTTCAGCGCTCATGCGTGAACAGTAGCCAGCTCCAGAACAGATAGGCTGTTTGACGTGCCGATGCCACCGGAAACCCAGCCTGATTCCAAGGCTTCGGCTGCGCCGGTGCCGCTGCTGAACATTGCCAACATCCTGACGGTGCTGCGCATCGTGCTGATACCGGTGTTCATCGTCGTCCTGTTCACCGAGGGCGGGCACCAATCCTCCTGGCGCATTGCCGCTTTCGGGGTATTCGCGCTGGCCATCGCCACCGACCGATACGACGGCGTGCTCGCCCGCCGCTATGGGCTGGTAACCCCATTCGGCCAGCTCGCCGACCCGATCGCCGATAAAGCGCTCATCGGCGCTGCGCTGGTGGGGCTCAGTGTCCTCGGAGATCTTCCGTGGTGGGTGACCGCGATTATCTTGGTGCGCGAGGTCGGGATCACGGTGCTGCGCTTCTCGGTGCTCCGCCATGGTGTGATCCCGGCAAATCGGGGCGGCAAGCTCAAGACCATGGTCCAGTCGCTGGCGATCGCTGGCTATCTGCTGCCGTTGACGGGGTATTGGCACACCGCTGCGGTGGTCCTCATGGGGCTGGCAGTGGTCCTCACCGTCCTCACCGGAATCGACTACCTGGTGCAGGCGTTGCGTCCTCGTCCCAAATCCGCATAACCCGGGTTCTATCGACCTGATCATCATTGGTGAGACATGCCGGGTGGAGTCGCTGGTCCTTGGGGCTGCCGGTTGATTAAGCGGTCAGGCGAATGTGACACCAGTCAGCTGCTCGGACACCTGCCATAGCCGCGATGCGTTCTCATGGCTGCGCAACGGTTTCCACAGCCGCTGCGCGCCGGGAGGGCCACCGGCGTTTCCGGGCCACTGCGGACCATAGAAACCGCCGCTTTTGGTGTCCGGTGTGACGGCGGCCATCAGGGCAGGCAGCCTTGCGCTTTCCACGGTTCCCACGATGAGTCCGCGCGCCGAAAGCCAGCGGATCATGCGCACCTCGGTGGTGTCCTTGGCGCGTCCGACCTCCGGCCGGGCGGCAAGGAGGCTGGTCGGGGCCACGCCCGGATGGGCGATATTGCTCGTGATTCCCCATCCTGCTGCGCCGCTGCGGCGGTTGAGCTCGAGACCGAACAATCCACACGCGATCTTGGACTGCCGGTACGCGCGCATGCCGTCGTATCCGCGCTCCCAGTTCAGGTCATCCCAGTTGATCTCGCCGCTACGCGCCGCGATGCTCGTTTGAGAGGTCACGTGCGCCTGCCCGGTCCGCAGCAGAGGTAAGAGGTGCCCCGTGAGAGCAAAGTGGCCCAGATGATTGGTGCCGAACTGCAGCTCGAACCCGTCGGCGGTGGGCTGCCTCTCGGGCGGAGTCATGACACCGGCGTTGTTGATGAGCAGGTGGATCGGAGCTCCGGCGGCACACAGTTTCTGTCCCAAGGCAGCGATCGACGTCAGCGAGGACAGGTCTAGTTGCTCCAGCGTCAGTTTCGCCCCCGGGTGCAGCCCGCGAATCGTGGCGACGGCCACTTCGCCCTTGCTCAGGTTTCGGATTGGCATGACCACGTCGGCGCCTGCCGCAGCGAGTTCCGTCGCGATTCCGAGTCCAATTCCGTCACTGGCTCCCGTAACCACCGCTCGTTGCCCGGAGAGATTGGGCATGGTGATATCGGACGACTTATGAGACACGGCTACTCCTTGACGTTGACCCGTGATGTGGACCTGTTCTGGCACCTGAAACGAGCCTCCCCGGTGTCAGGCGAGTTATCCACGGACTGATGATCAGTGGCTGAGCGGCGCGGCGCGGGAGAAAATGCACGCATGATCGATCGCGCCGGACTGGCCGACTTCCTCCGCACTCGCCGCGAGGCGCTACAGCCAGAGGACGTGGGGCTTCCTCGTGGGCAGCGTCGTCGGACTCGCGGGTTGCGACGGGAGGAGGTTGCGGCACTGTGCCACATGTCGACCGACTACTACGCGCGCTTGGAGACGGAACGCGGTCCGCAGCCCTCGGAACAGATGATCACGTCGATGGCGCAAGGGCTCCACTTGTCCCGTGACGAGCGTGATCATCTGTTCCGGCTCGCCGGACATCAGCCGCCCTTGCCGGGTGCGGACAGCGAATACATTAGCCCCGGGTTGATGCGAATTTTCGACAGGCTCAATGCCGACACTGCGGCCGAGATCGTCACAGAGCTGGGTGAGACGTTGCGGCAGACTCCGCTCGGCGTGGCCCTCGCCGGTGACTTGACCCGGTACACCGGTCCGTCGCGGAGCATCGGGTACCGGTGGTTCACTGACTCGTCAGTACGCGCCATGCACCCGGCCGAGGATCACCTGTTCTATTCGCGAATGTATGTTTCGGGGCTTCGACGAGTCCTCGCGGTGCGTGGCCCCGGTTCCAGGGCGGCTCGCTTCGCGGAGCTACTGAACGCTCAGAGCGAGCAGTTTCGCAGCCTCTGGAAAGAGCACGAGGTCGGTGTTACACCGAAGGAAATCAAGCGATTCCAACATCATGATGTCGGATTACTTAAGCTGAACTGTCAGATCTTGCTGGATCCGGTGGAGTCAACCTCGCTGCTTGTCTACACGGCGGTGCCGGGTAGTGAGAGTTACGAGAAGCTGCAGCTTCTATCGGTGATCGGAGGATCGCCGTCCGGTACTAGGGCCGGGCAAGCCGGAGCACTCGATACGCAATTGGATTGACCCGTCCTGTAGGTCCTTACCGCAGTTGTGGTCGTCGACCTGGGATTTCTCATGAATCTGTCAACTGGATATTCTTCATTAAGTTGTCACAATCCTCGGTAGCCAAGCTGAGGCAATCTGGCGCTTCACGGTCGTACCATTTAGCGATTCGTGTTTCACAGAATATTGGCGATCTGCACTTCAGAGCTTGCTGTCTGGTGGGTCGCGTGGAGCAGAGTCCGTGAGCAGCCGGATCAACTGCCGCTCGTCCAGCGCCGTCCACGAGTCACAACTTGCTGGCCACTGTGTGGGATCGTCCTCAGGTGATGGGGTCGGAAGGTTGCGGATCGTGCCGTGTCTACCCAAGACCGTTTGCGCGTCACGAACCATGATCAGGCAGCCCCACCAGAGCAACGCTGCGCCCACCATGGCCGCGATCATGCCTGAACTCCACCGTGTACGAGACTTGCGTGCTTACTTACGCATACGGCCGGGACATTCAAAACACCGCGAGCTGTGCTCATGATGGCCTCCGAGACGAGAGTTTATTGGGAACTGAAACGAATCCGCGCTCTTGAGACGATATGACCGACGGCAACGCTGGGCCTAGGGTCGTTGGCCCTCTCCATAGAACCGAGACTATTGGTTTTGCCCTATAGCCAGATACTTCCATCATCGAGAGTCACGCCAGTCCCGGTGGTATTCACCTCGGGAGTCCATTTCAATTTGGCTTCGACGGCGGCATGGACTTCACTAGGTCTTGTCGGGTTGTGGTGTTGGTTCGAGCTCGATGACTGTTCAACCGAGGTTGGCTTGGCCGGCGGTGCCGACAAGCGCTGAGCTGTCGCGAAGTCGCAAGTTACAGTCGAATAGTTGAGTCGCCGAACACATTTCATAACGATCTTTGAGCAACTGGGAGATGTTCGGTCTGCTTATTTGTCACCAAATGCCCGTTGAGTGACCCCAGTTCGCAAGGAGAGGTGCCAGGAAGTAGGTAGTGATCGCTAGCGGTATGCCGGTCCATACCCACGGGGTGGGTAGCTTACGCGCGGTGACGACCACCGCCGGTAGGAGCGAGATTATGACGGCGGATACCAATGCGATCATCGGGAACGTTGTTGCCCAATGGTGACCTTCGGGCGTGCATACGTCCCCGCGGCAACCGCTACTCGCCACTGCTGCTACCAGTAGCCACAGCCAGCTACTCACCGCTGCGATACCTGCGAGGATGGTTACCGTTGCGAGGTATAGCCCGATATCGAGAATTCGTCGGCGTTCTATCTCGATCATGCTTTCAGCATCGCGTGTCCGCTGTAGATCCGGTAGTGACCTACGGCTCCGATCGTCGGGTCATTTGATCACTGACCATTTAGTTTGTTGTGGCAGCCGATTCCCTCGGCGATGACTCGGTGAATCAGCTTGTGCGAGTTGGCTATGAGTTCGTTAGTGCTCCGGTCCAGTGGATACGGGTGCCGCCGGTTGCTGGAGTCAGGATCTCGCATTTTCCGTCGGCTAGCTGTGCGCGGCGATGCATGTTCGCCAATCCGCTATGGCGCCGATTTTCGGCTGGGATGCCGCGGCCGTTGTCGGTGATGTTGACGACGAGCTCGTTGCCGACTATGACTTCGATGGTGAGCTCGTTGCCGCCGGAGTGGCGCACTGCGTTGCTGATTGCTTCGGTGAGGACTGCTTCAGCATGGTCGGCGAGCTGCGGTTCGACGAGAATCATTGGACCGGATGTACTGAGAGTGGTGTCAAACTCGCGGTCATCGGTCAGCTCAGCTATCAATTGCTGGATGCGTTCGCGGAAACCGATGGCTATGTGGGTGGGGAGCTGCAAGTTGAAGATGGCGGTGCGGATTTCGTCGATGGTGGTTTGAAGGGAGTTCACGGTGCGGGTGAGCCGCTCAATCACTCGTGGTGAGCGGACTCGGCTGATGGTGCCTTGAAGATCCATGCCCGCGGCGAACAGGCGCTGAATGACGTGATCGTGCAGATCGTCGGCGATCCGTTCGCGATCCGCTAGGATTGTCAGTTCGTGTGCTTGCTCGTGGGCGTGGGCCAGCGTCAACGCCATCGCGGCATGACTAGCGAAATCGCTCATCCACTCCAGGTCTTGGTCATCAAATCGCGGCTGGTCGATGCTGCGGGCCGCCGCAAGCACCCCGATGACGTTGTTGTGAGCGCGCAGGGGTACCACGATCGCTGGGCGCTCTCCGAGGTCGGTGAACGCGGGGATGGGGTACTGAAACTTGTCCGTGGCCAGTGGTGCGCCGGTGCGGAAGACATCACCGGCGCTGGACCCTTTTACCGGAACCTGTTGACCGACCAGTATTTCGCAGTTATTGCGGCCTACCGCCGTCGAGACCGTCAGAGTGTCGATCTGCTCGGCCAGCTGATCAGAATTGTCAGGCGTAAGCACGATGACATGTTCGGCATCGCTGAGCCAGCGGGCGCGTGTAGCGACCAAGTGAAGTGCCTGCTCCTGTGGGCGCTCCTCCGACAGCAGGGCGGAGGTGATCTCGCGGCTGGCGATGGTCCACCTGGTGATTGCTCGCTCCCGCGCAAACAATTTAGCGTTGTCGATGGCCACCGCGGCCGCCGCGCCCAACGCCCTGGCCACGGTTTCAGCCGATTCACTGAACACACGCCCGGGCCTATCGTCGGTGACATATAGGCTGCCGTACACCTCCGCGCGAATAGTGATCGGTACCCCGAGGAACGCCCGCATGGATGGGTGATGCTCGGGGAATCCGACGGCATCTGGATGCTGCGTCAGATCATCGACACGTAGCGGCTCAGTGCGGTTCAGCAGTGAACCCAAAATACCTTTCCCCACGGGCAAATGCCCGATCCGTGCTTGCAAGTCCGGCTCGATACCCTCGAACAAGAAGGAGTCCAGACTGCCGTCGGGCGCCCACACTCCCAGCGCGCCGTAGCGCGCACCGGTTAGACCGATCGCGGCGGTAATGATGCGGTGCAAAGTGACGTCAAGATCCAGATCTGAACTGATGTCGACGACGATCCGCAGTAGCGACTCCATTTGATCGCGTGCAGCGAGCATCTCATCGAGCTGTTCGTGCATCTGACCAAACAACCCCCGCCGACCCAGCTGTCCGAATGCTGACTCGCTCTTGTTATCGGTGCCCATTTTGCCCGACTTCCACGCGCATTGTGCGCAAAACGAGCCTACGTCACATCCATGGGGAAGTCACTGGTGTGTGCCGCGCTTCCCTGCAGATGACAGCACGTTTCGAGAGAAAGCCGCGCCAGATCGCAGTTACGCGACGGGCTTGTCCTGCTTGGCTCCGCGTGCGCCAGGAAACACAACCGGATATCCCCATTTCGTCCCGGATCCGGTGCGCAAGGTTTGAGGGCATTGACGAATGGCCCTCCTGCGCGGGAAGTCAGTCCCTATCGCAGGGCTGTGTTCGGAGAGTCGACTAGCGCCAGGGACTCAGGATCCCGGTCATACCAAGCTCCGAGGTCATTGCGGCTGCGGCGACCTCGCATCAGATGGAGGTAATCTCATGAGTCCACCAGTACAGATCCAGAACCGAACACGCATATTTGCCCGCGTGCTCGGCCCATATCTTTTCCTCAGCGCACTCACCCTGGTCATACACACCTCGTACATGCGTGCCCTGCTGTCGGATCTTGACGCGAACACGTTGTGGCCATGGGTTATTGGCGCATTTGTCCTGCCCGTGGGTTTGATCGTCATCATGCTTCACCCCTACTGGCGCGGAGCTGCCGCGATTACCGTCTCGCTGCTGGGATGGTTAACCGCAGTCAAAGGCCTGGCCCTGATGGCAATCCCGGAAAACTACCTGGCATGGGGGCACAAGCTGGCGGACACGGGGGCGTGGTGGCAGGTCAGCTCGGTGGCTGTAGCGTTGGTCGGGCTGTACCTGATCGTGATCGGCTGGTTACCCGAAGCAGGGCGTCGAGCACCTGAGGGGGCCACGCGTCCACCGCATGATTTGCCCCGCGCCGCGTGATCCTCTTTAAGATCAGCCAGCCTCGAAACAGCATGCGAGAAGAGGATTCTGGGGGCCTGCGGCCCACACATCTTAGCATTCTAGAGCTCCGATGACCTTGATCAACCCGGGATGGCCCAGGCGCGCTGCCTATTTCTGCTTAGTGCGGGCACTATGGCCCTAAGCGATCACCTGACGTAGAGGCAAATACTGCCTGCATGGAACGATCGCATACGACGGCGGCTTGGGTCTGAGTCAGCTTCCTGCCGGCGCCGAACAGTTGGGCGGCAGCGAAGCCATGCAACTGCTGGCCAGTGTCGGGTATGGACGGATCGTGTTCGCATTCAACGCACTTCCTGCGATCCGTCCACTCAACCATCTCGTAGAGCACGGGCCTGATCATCCTCCGTACCCCACCAACTGGGGGAACTTGTCCGCTATCAGAGAATCAACACAGGTCCTGTCTCATGCGGGGATGCGAGCGTGATCAGTTCGCTATGTCAAAAACGTTCGTCGGTATCGGTAATATTATTGCAGCGCAACAGCTTCAGTCTCGCGCGGAGGCCTCCGCGCCGGAGAAGGGTCCTGACTATAGACACACATAGGGCGGAAACAGTCAACGGGCCGTGCCTGGCTGCGGAGTACGGGCATGGGCACCAGTACCGCCTGCTTCCGGTCAGCGCTTCGATTGGTCACCAGGCCGATGTTAACCACGAGTGGCGAGAAAAATACGGCTGAACAGGACCTTTGGCCCTGTCTGCCAACTTGATCGCGATTGATGCTGGCACGATGAACCGAATCCTGAGGGGGCGCCCAAAAGGTAATGGCTCCCTTTTTCATCTCGTCGACACGGCCGTGACCACACAGCGATGTCAGGGCCTGGCATGTTTCGTCGCACGTAACTACAGCCCGATGGATTGGGCAGACACCGAATCGCAGGAACCGAGGGTGTATTGCCTGGGGTCTTGTTACGAAGCGCCAGCCAGTGCCCTTAGCGCGACACGTCCTGATATCCGTGTTGCGTGCGACACGCCTGTCGTGTTGTCTCGACTGGCGGATGGATCTGCGCCAGCACTTAGCTCCTACCTTGCCGATGATGGATATTCGGCCCTGGCCAAGGTGCTTGACCTGGGGCCGGCGGCGACGATAGCCGAGATCGAACTGTCAGGTCTGAGAGGTCGAGGTGGTGCCGACTTCCCCACGAGCACAAAGTGGCAGGCTGCGCGAGCACAGCCTGCTCACAAGCGCGTGATCGTTATCAATGCTGACGAAGGTGATCCTGGGGCATACATTGACCGATTCTTGATGGAAGGTGATCCGCACGCGGTACTCGAAGGCATGGCGATCGCCGCAGTCGCTGTAGGTGCCGAAGCCGCATACATCTACATTCGTCGCGAATACCCTGCCGCACTGGCCTCGGTTCGGAAGGCGGTCTCCGAAGCTGAGCACAGTGGCATCCTGGGCTGTTCCCTGTTAGGGAATGGTCCACCGCTGACAGTCACGGTCGTGGAAGGAAAAGGCAGTTATGTCTGTGGCGAGGAGACAGCTCTACTCAACGCACTGGAGGGGCGTCGTCCGACGCCTCGGGTGCGCCCTCCGTATCCGGCGCAGCACGGACTATTCGGTGTGCCAACCGTTGTCAACAATGTGGAAACCGTCGCTACAGTTCCCTGGATCCTGCGGAATGGTGGAAAAACTTATGCTGCAATGGGTTTGGGAACGAGTCGCGGCACCAAGGTGGTTTCACTGAACTCGCTGTTCTGCCGCCCCGGACTCTATGAGGTCGAGCTCGGGGTGCCTGTCCGGCAGATCGTACAGAGCCTTGGTGGCGGACTTGTTCACCATGGACTACGCGGTGTGGTAATCGGTGGTCCGCTCGCCGGCGTCTTACCTCTAGATCTTCTGGACATCCCGCTGGCATCCGCTGAGTTGCACCGGGCGGGCGCGGGCATCGGGCACGGCGGAATTGTGGCGTTCGATGCGACCACATCTATTGCAGAGCTGGTACACCACGTCTTTCGCTTCGGATCCTACGAGTCGTGCGGTGCCTGTGTACCGTGCCGGGTCGGCGCGGCACGCATGGAATCGCTCTTCTCGCCTGGTATGCAACGCACACCGGCTGATAGGAACGAATGGCGAGCCACGATATCGGCATTAGGAATTAGTCTCTGCGGGCACGGTACCGGCCTGGCTGATTTCGCAGAGAGTATTCAAGCCCATTATGGCTCCAGCATCGGGGAAGACCATGCTCTGCTTGACAATTGACGGCATCTCAGTCACTGCGCAGCCCGGTGATAGTGTGCTCAGCGCCGCGATCTCGGCGGGCATTGAAATTCCCGCATTGTGCGATGACCCGCGCCTCGCACCGTCCGGCGCGTGCCGGCTCTGTGTCGTGCAGATCACCGGCACGCCCCGGCCCGCTACCGCGTGTACAACGCCCGCGGTTGACGGGATGACCCTGACCACCAGGACACCTCAGCTGCACGATCTGCGAAAAACGTTGCTGACGATGCTCGCTCGCGACTACTCCGCAGAAGCGTCTACCGAGAGACCAGAGCTGCTGTTTCACAGCCTCCTTGCTGAGTACGGTATTCAAGCCACCGGGCTTTCCGATCCCACGAAGATCGATTCTTCGCACCCGATCATTCACCTGGACCTGAACGCATGCGTGAAATGCTGGCGCTGCGTGCGGATCTGCGCGGAAGTCCAAGGGCAGTTCACCTGGCGTATCGACGGTCGGGGAGACAATTCCCGCATAGTTCCGGACTCCGGGTCCACACTCGCAGCCAGTTCATGCGTCTCGTGCGGCGCATGCGTCGATACTTGCCCGACTACTGCGCTATCCGATTTCACGAGCGCAGTCGAGGAAGCACCCACGGATTGGACCCGGACAACCTGCCCGTATTGCGGTGTAGGTTGCGAAATGCTCATCAGTTCGAGCAACGGTCGCATTATCGGGGTTGGCGCACCCCATGACGCGCCAGTCAATCACGGCCACCTTTGTGCAAAGGGCCGATACGGCCACGGATTCGTCCAAGCAAAAGACCGGATCACCACACCGATGCTGCGTGGTCCCGACGGTAGATGGGTTGCGGCGAGTTGGGATGAAGCGATTCACGTAGTTAATACGGGCTTCCGGAGGGTGATTGATCGGCACGGGCCCGAAGCAGTCGGCATGCTTGGCTCCGCGCGGGCTACCAACGAAGAGAACTACCTCACACAGAAATTCGCACGCGCCGTGCTTGCCACCAACAACGTGGATTGCTGCGCGCGCGTCTGTCACGCGCCAAGCGCAGCTGGGCTAAAAGCGATGTTCGGAACAGGTGCCGCCACCAGTTCCTTCGACGATATCGAGATCGCCCGCACTATCATGGTGTGCGGATCCAACACCACCGAAGCCCATCCCATCGTCGGGGCACGTATCAAACAGGCCGCGCTGGGCGGCGCCAATCTCATTATCATTGACCCACGGCAGATCGAGCTGGCCAGATACGCGGACATCCACCTTCAACCGCACCCCGGGACCAATGTCGCAGTGCTCAACTCACTGGCCGCCGCCGTACTCGACGAAGACCTTGCAGACGTAAAGTTCGTTGCGCAGCGGGTGGACAGCTTCGAAGAATTCAAGGAATTCGCAAAGGCCTATGCGCCGGAACGTATGGCGGCGCTCACTGGTCTGGATGCGGGCATGGTTCGCGTTGCCGCCCGCCTGTATGCGGGCGATCGCCCGGCGATCTCCTTCCACGGTCTCGGGCTCACCGAACACATTCAGGGCACCGACGCCGTCATGTGCCTGGTCAACCTCGCACTGCTGACCGGAAACGTCGGTCGTCCAGGCACCGGGGTCAATCCTTTGCGCGGGCAAAACAATGTCCAGGGTGCGGCACAGATGGGGTGCGAACCACACCATCTCCCCGGCATGACCGCCCTTCTCGAAGGCAAGGGCCTCGTGGAGAAAATCTGGGGTACCTCAATACCGACGAAACCTGGTCTCGATGCGATGGAGATGCTCGATGCTGCGGCCATTGGCCAGCTTGGCGCGCTGTGGGTAATCGGATGGGATATCGCACTCACTCAGCCCCACGCTTCTGCAGTTGATCGGGCACTTGCGTCACTTGATGTTCTGGTTGTTCAAGACCTCTTCCTCACCGAAACAGCTCGTCGGTTCGGCACCGTCTTCCTGCCCGTTACCTCATCATTTGAGAAGAACGGCACCTTCATGAATTCAGAGCGGCGTATACAACGCGTACGTGCGGCCGTCACACCACCGCGCGAGGCAAAGTCAGATGCCGAAATCCTCTGTCTCGCGGCCTCAGCCTTCGGTGCAGCGGAACAGTTCACGTATCCCAATGCGGAAGCTGTATGGGAGGAAATTCGCAGGGTGTGGCCGGACGGAGCTGGTATCACATATCAAAGACTTGAGCGTGAAGGTGGCCTGCAGTGGCCATGCCCGGACGAGAACCATCCGGGTACCAGGTTGCTGCATGAGGAGACGTTCTCCAATCATGAGGTACGAACCACATTGCGGCTTATTGGTTTTTGCCCAAGCGTCGAAGTGCCAAACGAAGCGTATCCTTTGACACTGATCACCGGCCGCGAACTGATGTCATTCAATGCCGGCACCATGACGTCCCGGTCCCGGATCGCTCCACTGGATGGCGTTACGAATCTAGAGATTTCGATCATTGACGCCACAAGATTTCGTGTCTCCGATGGTGCTTCAGTTCGAGTGCGCAGCCGCTACGGAGAGGTGCTCCTGCGCTGCCGGGTTAGCTCACAAGTTGAAACCGGGGTCGTATTCGCGACCTTCAACGACCCCACGGTGCCGATTAACCGCGTCACCGGACCCGGGCGCGACTCAGTTACGAATACTCCCGAATACAAGATGACCGCCGTAAGCGTAGAACCCGCAACATCGTGAGCTTGATCGCGTTCGCCGATGCCGATACCGAGGCGAGTGGACTCCACGAGAAGGGGGCGGGCGATCGGAAGGGAACAAGCAGCCATGAGGTCGGTCCGAACTTCAACGCCCGCACCCGATCACCTTTCGGTCTTCACTTCGGGCCAATTCTGGCGATCATGGCTCGGCTCCTCGAAGGTCACTGTTTTTTGGAGACTTTGTTCTCTAACAATAACTTTGGTTCGCGGCCAGCATGGTAGGTGTTCACGAACACGACGAGAGGAACCACCATGAGCACTCTTCCCGCAACACATCGGCCACGGTCGGTATGGCCAGATCTCGCAGATTGGCTGTCGGGACTGCCGTCCTGGGCAGAATTGCGCCCGGCATTCCATGGGCATCTCATGCGCCTCGAAGATGAGATAACTGATGACTGCTACCGGGTTCGCGCCGAGCTGCCGGATATTGACCCTGGCAAGGACGTTGATATTAGTGTCAGCGACGGTCGGCTGACCATTACCGCCGAACGTAATGAGAAGAAGGAATCCAACGGGCGCTCGGAGTTCGCCTACGGCTCCTTCGTTCGAACCATCTCGCTGCCGGCAGGCGCCCATGAGGACGACATCACCGCGACGTACGACAAGGGCATCTTGACTGTATCGGTGCCGATCTCGGAGCCCACGTCTTCGAAGAAGCATATTCAAGTTACCGCAGGATAGGTTCATCCTCTCTTCGAGTACGGAGCCCGGCAATGACACGAGCGACTGACAAACACAACCCGTCGACCCGGCAGGTGTTTCACAATCGCCGGGAAGCGGGGCGCATCTTGGCGCAGCTGCTGCATGCGTACTCCGACAGAGACGACGTAGTCGTACTGGGGCTTGCTAGGGGTGGAATACCGGTGGCTTGGGAAGTCGCCACCGCCCTGCGAGCCCCACTCGACGCATTTGTCGTCCGCAAGCTCGGCGTACCCGGACACGAAGAGTTTGCGGTCGGTGCCCTCGCAAGTGGCGGCAGGGTGGTAATCAACGACGACATCGTGCGAGCGGTCCGGATTTCCCCGCAGCAGCTCCGCGATGTCGCCGAACGGGAATCCCGGGAACTCCTGCGCAGGGAGAGCGCCTATCGGGATGGCAGGCCGCCGGCCAAGGTGACCGGTAAAACGGTGATTCTCGTTGACGACGGCCTGGCAACTGGCGCCAGCATGCTTGCCGCAGTGCAGGCATTACGTGACGATGAGCCAGCGGAAATTGTTGTGGCGGTCCCGGCCGCACCCGAATCCACCTGCCGGGAGTTGGCCGGGCTCGTTGATGACCTGGTGTGTGCAACCATGCCCACGCCCTTCTTCGCTGTCGGCGAATCTTATTGGGAATTTGATCAAGTCACCGATCAAGAGGTGCGGGATCTCCTTGCTGCGCCCACCCAGGGCGGAACGCCGCCAGGTCGGCTCGGCATCGCGTCGCCGGCTGAGGTTGTGCGCCGAATCGCCGTCGAAGCTCCTGGGGGAGTGCCGGATAGCGACATGTTGGCCCAGATCGTCGGTACTTCACGGATTGTGCTGATCGGCGAAAGCTCGCATGGTACCCACGAGTTTTACCAAGCTCGTGCTGAAATCACGAAATGGCTGATCGAGGAGAAGGGGTTCAACGCCGTTGCAGCCGAGGCTGATTGGCCCGACGCGTATCGGGTCAACAGATTTGTTCACGGAGCGGGAACTGATTGCACTGCCGAAGAGTCGCTGCGCGGATTCGAGCGCTTCCCGGCCTGGATGTGGCGGAATGTGGTCGTGCGCGACTTTGTCGACTGGTTGCGATTGCACAACCAAGGGCATGAAAAAGGCTGTGGCCAAGCAGGGTTCTACGGACTTGACCTCTACAGCATGCATCGTTCGATGCGCGAGGTAATCGCTTACTTAGATACCGTTGATCCGCTGGCGGCCGCCCGTGCACGCCGGCGGTACAGCTGTTTTGACCATGCGTCGGCCGATGACGGCCAGACGTATGGGTACGCCGCGGCATTCGGTGCGGGTCTCTCGTGTGAAAACGAGGCCGTAGAGCAACTGATAGATATGCAGCACAATGCATTTCGTCTGGTGCAATGCGATGGCGCTCTTGCTGAAGATGAATTGTTCTACGCCACACAGAATGCACTCACCGTGCGCAACGCGGAGGTCTATTACCGGGCGATGTTCAGTGGGAGGGTTAGCTCGTGGAATCTGCGAGACACGCACATGGCGCAGACACTGGCTGCTTTGCGTAGCCACCTGCAGCGCCATCCCGGCTCTGAGCCGGCAAAAATTGTGGTCTGGGCGCATAATTCGCATGTTGGCGATGCCAGGGCAACCGAGGTAGCCGCGGATGGCCAGGTGACGCTGGGACAGCTGGTTCGCGAGCGGTTCGATGACTGCTGCCTCATCGGGTTCAGTACGTACAACGGCACCGTGACAGCTGCCAGCGAGTGGGGTGGATCGGCCGAATTGAAGACCGTGCGGCCCGCACTGAACGGAAGCGTCGAGGAGCTGTTCCACGAGGTGGATGTACCCGCGTTCTGCGTCTGGATGCACGACGCGAACGCGGCTGACGTACTCGATACGCCTCGACTTGGCCGGGCGGTCGGCGTGATATATCGACCGTCAACTGAACGTCAGAGTCACTACTTCCACGTTCGGCCCGCCGAACAATTCGACGCGATGATCCACATAGACACCACCACGGCACTCAAACCACTGGAGCCATCCAGCCTATGGATAGTTGGTGAGACTCCGGAAACGTATCCATCAGGTCTTTAGTATCGGAAAGCTCAGTATATTGCGGGCTGGGCTCGATACCCTCGAATAAGAAGGTGACCTGTTGATGGTGTGACGGACGGCGAACCTGGGGCGATGATCGTCTTGGTGGGGGCCAGAGTATCCGTTGCGAAGCCGCCGGAGTTCCGCCGTCGGGCCGTGGAGATGGTCCGGCAGCGGGGAGGAGCCGCTCGCGCGGATCGCTAAGGATTTGCAGATCAGTGAGTCGTGCCTGCCACGTTGATG
>MAEX01000008.1 GCA_002013415.1 Mycobacterium sp. D16Q14 | reverse complement strand
TCCTTGGCGTAGGCCCAGGACTCCACGATCTCCCGGGCGATGGAAATCGACCCGGGCAGCATCAGCCGGGAGTCGGACGCTGTGGTCCAATCGCCCAGTTCGAGTGCGGCACGTACCTCATCGCGCGTGAACCAGTCGGCCTCGGCGATTTCACCGTCGTTGAAGGAGAAGGGCTGCGACGGGTCGCCTACGGCGTGGAACCCCAACATGATCGATCGCGGGAACGGCCACGGCTGGCTGCCCAGGTACTGCACATCGGTGACGGTGAGGCCCACTTCCTCGGCGATCTCTCGGGCGACGCACGCCTCCAGAGATTCTCCCGCCTCGACGAATCCGGCCAGCAGCGAGAACATCCGCTCGGGCCAGAACTTCTGACGGCCGAGCACCGCACGATCAGCACCGTCGTGCACCAGGCAGATGACGGCCGGATCGGTACGCGGAAATTCTTCTTGCCCGGTGGTCGAGTTCACCCGAACCCAACCGCCTTTGGCGGGGGTGGTGGGTGATCCGTCGACGGGGCTGTAGCCGGCGCTGTCATGCCAGGCAAGCATCGCCATTGCCGTGGCCAACAGAGCCGCACTGATGTCATCGAACAACTCGCCGGAGCGACGCAGGTCCAGTAGCGGTGCGCTGTCATCATCCAGTTCGGCGCGCACGGCCCACACATGGCGACCACCCGGGATACGTCCCAGGAACACGGCATGCTCTGGCGGCCCGTCGCCGACACGTGCCGCGTCTTCGAGAACCACCCGCCCGTCGACAATGTTCACGCGGCCACGGACATCCAGCGTGATCAGCCCCGCCTCGGCCCAACCCTTGGCCAATTCCTCAGGATTGGAACGCAATTCGTCGGCACGATCCAGCCCAACGCGCGAGAGCAAGGGGACGTTGCGAAGGCGGAAGGTCATATCAGGCTCCGGCGTTGCGGACGTACAACAGGCGATCGGATGCCTCGATGGAATCGACCTCGGGCGCATCCACCCGGTGCAGAGTGCCATCGCGCACCACACCAAGGACGATGTCCGAGAGATGACGCGGTGAACCACCGACCTCGCTACGCTCCACCTCGCGTTCGGCGATCGCGAACCCCGCCTCGGGGGTCAACAGATCCTCGATCATCTCGACGACACGCGGCGTCGAGGTGGCGATGCCCAGCAGCCGTCCCGCCGTTTCCGAGGACACCACCACCGAGTCGGCGCCCGACTGGCGCAGCAGGTGGACGTTCTCTGCCTCGCGGATCGCGGCGACGATCTTGGCGTTGGGGGCCAGCTCACGTGCCGTCAGCGTGACCAGCACCGAGGTGTCATCCCGGTTGGCAGCCACGATGATCGACTTCGCGTGTTGCACACCCGCGAGCCGCAGCACGTCCGATTTGGTGGCGCTGCCGCGCACGGTCACCAGGTCAGAGGCGGCAGCGGCATCCAGGGCCATCTGGTCTTCGTCGACGACCACGATCTCGGCCGGGGCGGCGCCATCCGAGAGCATCGCCTGAACGGCGGTCTTCCCCTTGGTGCCGTATCCGACGACAACAGTGTGGTTGCGCACGCGGGCCCTCCATCGCTGGATCTTCAGTGCTTGACGCGAACGTTCGGTGAGCGCTTCCACCGTGGTACCGACCAGAACGATCAGGAACAGCAGCCGCAGCGGTGTGATCACCAGGATGTTCACCAGCCGCGCGCCCTCGGTGTACGGGGTGATATCCCCGTAGCCGGTAGTGGAGAGCGAAACGGTGGCGTAGTAGAAGCAATCCAAGAAGCTGAGCGGATCGCTCTCCTCTGGGGTGGATGCGACGTCGCGGTAACCGCTGCGATCCGCGTACACCACCAGTACGGCAGCGAAGAGCGTGCCTACCGCGATGAGGATGCGTTTTCCGATGGCTCGCCACGGGCTGGCCGCATTTTCGGGGATACGCAGAACACCGACGAGAGCGTGATCTGGCTGTGCGGTCAGCGCCTGGTCAATGCCACGAAACCGCTGGCGAAACTTACCGGCCATATGCCGATCGCGTCCGAGTCAGCGGTTGCACGGGTGTCAATCTACTCACATGGCGCCCGTGATTCGCGTTGGCTAGTGAGTTGGCGCCGAAGTTTGGCCGAATCTCAATCCCCAGTCAGCCCCGCGAACTCGCTTGCCTGTGGCAGCTCGGGTAGTTCGGCGGGGGCTACCGTGCGCCCCGAGCGCACATAGTGGAACACCGCGCTCACCCGTGCGGGATCGATGCCCTGTAACGCCGCCCATGCGTGCCGGTACGCGGCCAGCTGCAGGGCGGCGGCTTCCATCTCAACACCCGAAGGCTCGTGACCAGTCTTCCAGTCCACGACGATCCAGGTGCCGTCGCGAGATCCGAACACCGCGTCGATCCGGCCCCGGACAATGGTCCCGGCGACGGAAATCTCGAACGGCACCTCGATCTCGGCGGGGGTTCTGTCCGCCCACTGCGAGGCAAGGAACGCCGATTGCAGCGCTGCCAGATCCTCGGCGTCCTCGAACTCCCCGTATCCGTCACCAGGAAGATCGTCGAAATCGATGAGGCGTACCGACCCGTAGTGACGTTGCACCCAGGAGTGGAATGCGGTGCCACGGCGCGCTTCAAGATCTGGACGTGTCGGGCGCGGGCGCATCAGCCGGCGTGCCAGCGCCTGCGGGTCCTGGCGCAGCTCGACGAGGCTCGTCACCGACAGATGTTGAGGCAGAGTAATTTCCGGACGGCGATTGGCTTGCTCTCGCTCACGCAGCAGCGCGTCGACATCGGCGGCCCATCCATCGTGATCCTCGTCTTCGTCCTGGACCAGCGGTGCTGTGCCGGCGCGCGCTTCCCGGACCAGCTGCGCTCCCGCTTCGATCTCGCCGCGCCGGCCCGCGAGTGGGTCTGCGGGCCATTGCGTTTCGACGGTCTGGTCGAGCATCGGATTGCGCTCCCCCGCCACGGGCGCGGGGGCCCACTCCTCGACGGTTCCACATGGAATGCCTTCGGCGGCCGCGTTTTCGATGACATCACGCAACTCGACCAGAAAATCGGACGGTCCCTTGGGCTTGAGTCCGGTCTGGCCCCAATGATGTCCCGAGACAAAGAGCTGCTCGGCTGATCGGGTCACTGCCACATACAGCAGTCGGCGCTCCTCGTCGATCCGCCGGGTGGACAGGCTGTCCTTGTGCCGTGCGATGGCATCGGAGAGCTGTTTACGGTTCGTAATGCCCTCGGTGTCCAGCTGAGGGACGCCGAAACGATCCCCCAAGGTGGCGCGATCCCCGCGCACCAACGGCGGCAGCTCGGTGGCGCTCGTCAGCCAGGTCGGCGCGGCCACACCCGACGGGAACACTCCGGCACTCAGATGCGGGACAGCGACCACATCCCATTCCAGCCCCTTGGCCGAATGCACAGTCAGAATCTGTACCCGTCCCGGGCTGGTCGCGACTTCCACCGGCGTGAAACCCTTTTCGACCTCCCACGCCGCGTCTAGATACTGCAGAAACGCGGCGATCACCCCAACCGGGTCGCTCTGGTCGGCGGCCTCCGCGAAACCGGCGGCGACATCGGTGAACGCGCGCAGCTGCTCCAGACCGCCTGTACGGCGACCGGCGAAGAGCTCGACATCGAGCGCCAACACGCGCTGCACCTCGGAGATCAGGTCGGTGAGCGGCATCCCAAGCCGAGCGCGCAACGCGGATAGTTCGCGGCGCAGCGCTGTCAGGCGATTCCAGCCCTCCGGCGAATACTGCTCGGGCGCACCGGGATCGCTGACGGCATCGGCCAGACACGGAATATCCGCGTGCTCCCCCACCACGTCGGTGCCGACCCGACCGAATCCTGTCGCTCGTCGCCACAGCACCGCCAGGTCGTGGGCTCCAAGGCGCCATCTCGGACCGGTCAACACACGCAAGGCGGCCGGACCTGCGGTCGGGTCCGCGACGAGACGCAGCATCGCCACCGTATCGGCGACCTCCGGGAGCCCGAGCAGACCCGTCAATCCGACCACTTCGACCGGAACACCTTGCGCGGCAAGGACCTCAGCCATGGGGGCGGCATCGCTATTGCGCCTTACCAGCACCGCCGATGACGGCGGACGGTTCCCGTCACGACGTGCGTCCTCGTACACCGAGGCCAGTTTCTTTGCGACCCATTCTCGTTCGGCGACGATATCGCCGAACAGCGCGCAGGCGATGTTGCCGGAGGTAGCGTCCGGCCGGGGACGTAGCGGCCGGACCGCCACCGAACGCCGCCGTGCTTCCTCGGACACGGCATTGGCCAGATGCAGAGCCTCGGGTGGGTTACGCCAGCTGGTGCGCAGTTCCCTTGTCGGCGCCGGTGATCCGTCCGCCAGCGGGAAATCGGTGGTGAAACGGGGCAAATTCGTCGCCGACGCGCCGCGCCAGCCGTAGATGGACTGGATCGGATCACCCACAGCGGTCAACGCCAGCGAGGGGTCGACGCCCCGACCGAACAACGACGACAGCAAGATGCGTTGGGCATGCCCCGTGTCCTGGTACTCGTCGAGCAACACCACGCGGTACCGATCCCGCTGAGTTTGTCCGACGACGGCGTGGTCGGCGGCCAGACGAGCCGACAGCGACATTTGCGCTCCAAAATCGAGAACACCGCGAGCACGCATCTGCGTCATCAGCTGTTCCACGATCGCGACGAGCTGCGCTCGCTCACACTGCGTCTCGACCAGACGCAACAACCACGCACTCGGCCGGCCCTCCCGCTGATAGGGACCCGGCGGCAGGGTATGAATCAGCTGTTCCAGCTCGTCATGTGAGGACAGCAGATCGCTGGTATCCACCAGATGCTCAGACAGCTGACCCGCGAGTGCGAGCACCTGGGCGGTGACCGCCCCGGGCGTCTTCTCGGTATCCAGATCCCCATCGAAATCGCAGACCAATCGGAACGCCAGCTGCCACAACTGCGTTTCGGTCAGCAGGCGCGCATTCGGCTCCATGGGCAGCAGCAATCCGTGCTCGCGCAGCAAGGTACCGGCATAGGCGTGGTACGTGGCGATCACCGGATCGGCTTCATCGGCCGTGACGGGCGCCATGATGCCGCTTCCCGCCAGCCGAGCGAGCCGCGACCTGACCCGGCGCAACAATTGGCCCGCGGCCTTGCGGGTAAACGTCAACCCAAGCACCTGGCCGGGGGTGGCGTATCCGTTGGCCACCAGCCACACCACCCGGGCGGCCATCGTCTCCGTCTTGCCCGCACCGGCACCCGCGATCACCACCATCGGACCGGGTGGAGCCCCGATCACGGCGGCTTGCTCATCGGTGGGCTCGAAAAGCCCAAGTGCCCTGGATAGTTCGGATGGGGAGTATGCGCTCATGACTGGCACACCGCCTGCCCATCAGCCTGTGCGGGGCAGCATGCCCGCAGCGGGCAGTGTCCGCACCCGTCGTTGACCCGCGCAATGAACATCGGGCCCTGCGTATTGGCCGCGGCGGTGTGAATGGTTTCGCGCCAAGTCTCCTGAGCGGCGGGGGTCAATGAATCCTGGTAACGCTGAGTGGCACCGTCATCGAGATTCGGTTTCGCGACATACACCAGACGGCCACCGCCCGGCTCACCCGCGGGCTGGCCGACGATGAGCCCTTCGGCAGCGGCGACCTGATATGTGGCCAGCTGAGCGTGTTGTTGCGCATCGTCTTTGGTGGCGGGACTCTTCCCGGTCTTGATATCGATGACGACGGCGCGCCCCTCGGCATCCCGTTCCAGCCGGTCAATGCGGCCGACCAGCCGCACCTGCGGATGGCCCGCATGCGTGAGCATTCCGTCGACGCCAATCTCTCGGCCTACTTCAGTAAGCTCACCGCGCGTCGCCACGCGCCACGTGGTGAACGCCTCCAGCAGTTCATGCTGCCTCTGAAGTTCGTTACGCGCATACCACCGTGACTCAAATGGCAGTGATTCCCAAGCCTTGTCGAGTTCCCGGCGCATCGTTTCGGCATCTGCGGAGTGCTCGCCCACAAGCGCATGCACCAATGTTCCGAGCGCCCGGCGCGGGTCCGTGAGGTCGGTGCCGCCGTGCCGTTCCAACAGCCAGCGCAGCGGGCAAGCCATGAGCGTCTCGACGTTCGACGGCGACAAGCGCACCGGACCATCCTCGGCATGCCACAGCGGGTCCTCACTACTGATGTCGGCAAGCCCGTACCAGGATTCGGGATCCGCACCGGGGACACCGGCGTCGGCGAGCCGGGCAAGTTGTCGGGCGGCGGCGGCGCGCCGGCGGCCCTCACTCACCGTGCAGGCGGACGCGGTGACGACGGCGCGCAGCTCGCCGACGAGGTTCGCAACGGTCAATGCCCGAGACTCCGGTGTTCCCGGACGGCGGTCCGGCATCACCCATTCCGGATGCGCCCCCATGAGTTCGGCCAGGAAGCGCGAAGCCATCGCGGGACCGCCACCTATATCGGCGTTTTCGTTGTCGACGGCGGTAACGAGAACGCGGCGCGCGGCCCTGCCCACGGCGAGTAGCAGCAGCCGGCGTTCCTCGGCCAGCGCCACCGCCGACCCGTCGACATGCGCGACATGGTCGATGCCTGCCAGCACATCCATCAGTTCCTGGGTGCGCAGCACCCCGCCCCGCACGGCCGTGTTGGGCCATAGCCCCTCCTGCACACCGGGGATCGCCACGACGTCCCACTGGCGGCCTACGGCAGCGTGTGCGCTGACGATGGAGACAGCATCAGGCTCACCAGTCGAGCGCTGACCGGCGAGCGCCAGCGACCGGATGTGGTCGATCAATCCCATCACGCCGATACCCGGAGTGCGCGCCACATGTTCGGATGCCAGGTCGAACAGTGCGGACACCGCGTCGAGGTCCCGATCCGCTTGAGCGCCCAGCGGACCTCCGCGTTGAGACAACCCGTCCCAACGTCGCTGCAGACCCGACCGGGTCCACGCGGCCCACAGCACGTCGAGAACACTGGCCCCGGAAGCGACGGACTCGCGTGCCGAGGCAATCACTGCCCGCACGCGCCGCAGCGGCGCAGCCTGGATGTCGGTGAGCGCGGCGAGCTGCGTGTCATCGGCATCGACAAGAACCGCACGCAACAGCTCAGCACTGTTTCCGCCCGTGCCCCGCGCTTCCTCGGCGCGCAGCAACTGGCGTCGTAACCGCCGGAGCGCCACCGGATCCACCCGCCCGATCGGGCCCGTCACCAGTGTCACCGCATCCTCGTCGTTCAGTCTGCCTTGTGCGGCGCAGACCGCCAGCAGTAGCGCGTGCACGGCGGGAACGGCGGCAACAGGACCGTCATACGACTCCGCATGTACGGGCACACCCGCCGACTGCAGCGCGCGCCGAAGAGCCGCACCACTGCGGGGTACCGACCTGACGATGACCGCCATCTGAGACCACGGCACACCGTCGGTCAGGTGAGACCGCCGCAGCAGGTCGACAACCAGTGACGCCTCTGCGGTTTCGGTGGGCACGGCGGCAAGACGTACGGCGGCCAACGAGTTCTCTGGCCCCGCGATCGTGCGCGCAGGCGAGCTTCCGGGTAACCGCCCCGCGACCGCGTTCGCAAGTTCGGCGACCGGCGCGGCGCACCGGTACGAACTGTCGAGCGCGATCGTCGTGTCCCCGCCGTCAGTACCGGTCTGCAACAGCTGGGCGTCGGCACCACGGAACCCGAACACGGTTTGGTTGGGATCACCCGTGAACACCGACAACGAGGCACCCCCCGCGAGCAGCCGCACCATGAGCGCCGCCTGCGGATCAAGGTGCTGGGAATCGTCGACGAGCAGAAGGCCGATGCGGGCACGTTCCGCGGCAAGAATTGCCGGCTCGACAGCGAAGGTCTCCAGCGCCGATCCGACCAGCTCGGCGGCGCCGAGTGCCGGCACCGTGGCCTGCGGAGCGGCCATGCCCACCGCCGACCGCAGCAGCATGACCTCCTCGTACTGCCGGGCGAGGTCGGCGACCGCGACCCATTCCGGTCGATTGTGCCGTCGCCCGATCGCGCGAAGCTCCTTGGCGTCCACACCGCGCTCGGTGCAACGCGCCATGAGATCTCGAACATCGGTCGCGAAACCGGCCGTCGTCAACGCGGGCCGCAGCGAAGCGGGCCAGGAGCCACTGTTGTCCTCAGCATTGCCGCACAACAACTCCCGCACAATGCTGTCCTGCTCGGCAGCAGTGATCAAGCGCGGCGGCGGATTGCCCTGGCGAGCCGCGTGGGCGGCGAGCACGGCGAAGGCATAGGAGTGCACGGTACGAACCATGGGTTCACGGATGGCGATGGACCCGTTGCGCTCGAACACCGCGGCCGAGATCCGGCTACGCAGGTCGACGCTCGCCCGGGCGGAACCGGTGAGCACGAGAACGGATTCCGGACTCGCGCCTGCGGCAATTCGTGCGGCCACAATGTCGACCAGCAGGCTCGTCTTCCCGGTACCGCTACCGCCGACCACCACGAACCGGCCCTGCCGGTCCGGGGCCAGCAGATCTGCCGCGGCGCCGTCCCAGGATCGGGTCGAAGCGGTCGGCGTCGGCATATGCAGATCACAGCACGAGGGTCCGACAAGCTGATCTGACCTGGGTATCCGTTCGCGGACAATGCCGGGGATCGTGGCAGGATTCCACGGGTGACACCGACGCTGAACACCCACCGGTACGGCCCCGATGAACCCGCGCGTCTCGTGGCGTTGCACGGACTCACCGGACACGGCAAGCGCTGGGCTCCGCTTTTCGATGCGCACCTCCCCGATGTGTCCACCCTGGCACCGGATCTGCTGGGTCACGGACACTCCCCCGCACCCGCGCCGTGGTCGCTGGAAGCCCACGCCGATGCGGTCGCCGCCGTCCTCGACGAGACCCAGACCGGTCCCATCGTGGTGGTGGCGCACTCGTTTGGCGGCGCCACCGCATTGCACCTGGCCGCGCGCAGACCCGATCTGGTGAGGTCGCTGGTGCTCTTGGATCCCGCGATCGGCCTCGACGGTGACTGGATGCGCCAGATCGCCGAACAGATGGTGGCCTACCCGGATTACACCGACCGCGCCGAAGCAAAATCGGACAAGGTCGCAGGAGCTTGGTCGGACGTACCGGATCACGTCATCGAAGCAGAACTCGATGAGCACCTGATCCAGCTGCCGAACGGCCGGTGGGGCTGGCGCATGAACCTGCCTGCCGTGGTCACCGCATGGAGTGAACTGGCCCGCGATATCACCCTACCCGCCAACATCATTCGCGTTACCTTGCTGCGGGCCACGCGGACCGCGCCACCCTACGTAACCACCGGGCTACTGGACGGACTCGCGGCCAGACTTGGCGATCGGTTCGAACTGGTGGACGTCGATTGCGATCACATGGTGTCCCAATCGCGGCCCGCCGAGACCGCGGCCGCGATACGGTCACACCTGGCGTAATCATGGCGACAGTTACCGAGGAACAAGTCGAGCTGGTGCGCTCGCTGATCGCGTCCATACCCGCCGGACGAGTGGCCACGTATGGCGATATCGCCGACGCGGCAGGCCTTTCCAGCGCACGGATCGTGGGGTGGATTATGCGCACCGACTCCGCCGATCTGCCCTGGCATCGCGTGATCGGGGCCAGCGGTCGCCCCGCACCTCACATCCGGACTCGCCAGCTCGAATTACTCAGGGCCGAGGGCGTACTCGCGGTGGACGGACGAATCGCGTTACGCGACGTCCGCCACGGCTTCTAGGGCACCCGGCACCGTCGTGGCCGAAGCGAACCGTCGCACCAACAGATCTACAATATCGGGATGCACGCCCAACGGCTGCGCGACGCCGTCGGCGCCGCACTCGGCAAGGCGCTCCTGAAAAAGCCCCTGTGCCAAGAGGTATGACGCGATGAAGACGCGTTGGCCATTCGCACGCGCCGCCGCGACCATATCGGGCACCCGCGGTTCACCTGTCGCGACATAGCCGACGGTGACCGGTCCTGTGTGACGCTCCAACATGCTCGCCGCCGTGTGAACCTCATGGCGCGCACGGGGGTCGGAGGATCCTGCTGCGGCGAGCACCACCGCGTCGCCACGACGCCACCCGGCCTCACGCAGCCGCTCGGTCATGACCCTGGCCAACACGGGATCGGGACCCAACGCTTGAGTGACGGCCACATTCGGATGTCCACTCAGCTCGACATGCTGTGGAATATCGTGGTGCACATGGTATCCCGATGCCAGAAACGCAGGAAGTAGAACCGCTGGGCCTTCGATCGTCGACAGCACCTCTGACGGGGTCGGACCCAGCACGTCGACGAACGCGGTGCGCACCGATCCGATACGCAGCGACACCGCCTCGGCGAGCGCCGCGATGTTCTCCACTCCCGCGGCCGAACGCGTTCCATGTGCGACTAGGACGAGTTCGACCTCGGATGAGCCGCGTGCGCGAAGACCGTCATCCACGGCATTCCCCAATCATGGTCGGATCGATCGCCAGCCGGTAACCCCGTTTGACCACTGTCTGAATCACTTTCGGTGCACCAAGGGCCGACCGCAGACGCGTCATAGCCGTCTCGACAGCGTGGGTGTCGTCGCCACCGCCGGGCAGCACGGATAACAAGTCCTCGCGCGATACCACCTGACCGGGTCGCACCATCAGCCGCTTCATCAGCGCCATTCCCGCCGGGGAGATCTGCCGCGTCTCACCATCGACCGCTATCCCACAGCTGCGCACACTCACGATGTGCCCGCCTGCCTGGAAACGTGGTGCCCGCCTGGTCAGCTCGTCGGCCATATGCCGGGCCAACGCGCCCAGCCGCGCACGTTCGGGCTGGGTCGTCGATACCCCCAGCACTTCCAGCGGCGCAGCGGTCACCGGTCCAACGCACAGCGGCGCCACTCTTCCTCGCAGCGCGATCAGCAGCTCGTCCAATCGGCCGGTTGCCTTGGCACGACCAAGCATTGAGGCCACCGCGGGCGCGCTGGTGAAACTTATCCCGTCCAGCTCGGCATTGATCGCCATGGAGATCATGCGATCCATCGGCCGTTGGTCCTCCGGCGGCTCCCAGCGGTACACCGGCACCCGGATAACCTGTGCGCCAGCGATGGTCAATGCCTCGCAGAGATCGGCGATGGGTTCCCATTCAGTGGCGGCACCATGAAGTTGCACGGCGATGCGCCGACCCTCGACACCCTCTTCGAGTAGACGATCCAGCACCTCGGCCGACGACTCCGATGCGGGCGACCACTCTTCACGCAGCCCCGCCTGACGAATCGCCCCGGTAGCCTTGGGTCCGCGGGCGACCAGGCGCCCGGACTCCAACGCCGACTTAAGACTTTCGGCCACACCCCATTCATCAGCGGCCTCGATCCAGCCGCGGAACCCGATGCCGGTGGTGGCCACCGTGACATCCGGGGGGTTGGCGATGACAAGTTCGGTGGCGTGCTGCAGCTCGGCATCATCGGCCAACGGGATGATCCTGATCGCGGCGGCGTGCACGACGGCGGCCCCACGGCGCTCCAAGAGCGCGATGAACTCCTCCGCGCGACGCGCAGCCGTGACACCGATGGTGAACCCGTCGAGCCGACGATCCTGCTCGTTAGGCGGCAACCGGGTCCCGGTGTCGGCTCCTGAGCATTCCGATTTCGACATTTCCATTGTTCACCCGCACCTCGAAGACTGGCAACCGGCGCGACGCATCATCGAGGCAACGCCCGTCAATAAGCGAGAAGACCTGCTTGAGCAGCGGCGATGCCACCGTGGGCTCGCCGCCACGGTCACCGGTCAAACCGCGTGACATGACCGCAGCCTGGCCGTACGGATCGATGTTACCGACCGCGTAAAGCTCCCCATCGGGCAGCAGAAACAGCGCGGCCTGCACGTCGTCCGGAAGGAGTACCGCCACGCCCCGGCCTGGGGTGAGCGAATCCACCGCACAGACCGTCGACCACACGTACTGGTACCGCCTCAAACGGGGGCGAGCGTCCAGAATTGTCATCTCCGGCCTTTCTTCTCGTTGTGTTCTGTCATGTCTACCTGGGTTGTGTTACCCGGGTATTACCGTGGCCGACGCGCTACGTTGCGGACTCGGCGGCCGACCTGAATCCCGGTGTCCCCAATAGCACCGGCACCTTGCGAGGACCGCTGTCGTCGAACGCGATGGTCGAGTCGAGTTCATCGGGCGCATTCACAAACGACACAAACCGGCGCAGTTTGTCCTCATCAGCCAGCACGGCCGCCCATTCGTCGGCATAACCCTCCACATGACGGGCCATCGCCGCCTCCAGCTCGTCAGCAATACCGAGGGAGTCTTCGCACACCACTGCCCGGATGTGATCCAAGCCGCCCTCGATCGCATCCTGCCAGGGGGCGGTGCGCTGAAGCCGGTCCGCGGTGCGGATGTAGAACATCAGATACCGGTCGATGTACTTAATCAGCGTCTCTGAGTCCAGATCGCCGGCAAGCAGTTTGGCGTGCGCGGGGGTAGCGCCGCCGTTGCCACCGACATACAGGTTCCAGCCATTCTCGGTGGCGATGACACCGACGTCCTTGCCCCGAGCCTCTGCACATTCACGCGCGCACCCGGATACCCCCATCTTGAGCTTGTGCGGGGAACGCAGCCCGCGGTAACGCAATTCGAGCTCGACGGCCATAGCCACCGAATCCTGAACCCCATACCGGCACCACGTCGAACCCACACAGCTCTTCACGGTGCGCAACGACTTGCCGTAAGCCTGACCGGATTCCATGCCGGCATCGATGAGCCGTTTCCAGATCAGCGGGAGCTGCTCGACGCGAGCACCGAACAGATCGATGCGCTGACCACCGGTGATCTTGGTGTACAGCCCGAATTCCTGGGCCACTTGGCCAATCACGATGAGCTTTTCCGGAGTCACCTCGCCGCCCGGCAGCCGCGGCACCACCGAATAGGTGCCGTTCTTCTGCATGTTGGCCAGGAAGTGGTCGTTGGTGTCCTGCAGCGCGGCCTGCTCCCCTTCCAGGATGTGGTCGCTGGACGTCGAGGCCAGGATGGACGCCACGGTGGGCTTGCAGATATCGCAGCCGGTTCCGGTGCCGTGCTTGGCGATCAGCTCGGAGAAGGTCCGGATGCCGGTCACCTGCACCACCTGGAACAGCTCGGCGCGCGATTGGGTGAAATGCTCGCACAACGCCTTGGACTGCTCGACGCCCTGCGCGGCCAGGATCTGCTTGAGCATGGGAATGCAGCTACCGCAGGATGTTCCGGCGCACGTAGCCGCCTTGAGGGCGGGCACGTCGGTGGCTCCCTCGCAGATGGCCCCACAGATGGCACCCTTGGTGACCGCGTTGCACGAGCAGATCTGCGCGTCATCGGGCAGCGCGCCCACCCCGATCTCCGCGCCGGCGGGGGTGATCAGCGAGGCAGGATCCGCTGGCAGCTCCCGGCCGAGCATGGGCCGCAGGGTGCCGTATGTGCTGGCATCGCCGACGAGGATGCCGCCCAATAGAGTTCGTGCGTCATCGGAGACCACGAGTTTGGCGTAGGTGCCCTTGGTGGCGTCGTTGAAGACGACCTCCAGCGCACCCTCTGCGGTGGCGTGGGCGTCACCGAAGCTGGCGACATCCACCCCGAGCAGCTTGAGCTTGGTGGAAAGATCCGCTCCCGGAAATTCGGAGACCCCGCCGAGGAGCCGGTCTGCGACGATTTCGGCCGTGGTGTACCCCGGCGCGACCAGCCCGTAGCAGCGGCCCTCGATAGCGGCTACCTCGCCTATCGCATAGATGTGCAGATCGCTTGTCTGGCAGCCGGTGTCGGTGAAGATACCGCCACGTTCGGCCAATTCCAGGCCGCAGTCCCGAGCCAGCTCGTCGCGCGGCCGGATGCCCGCGGAGAAGACCAGTACCGAGGCATCGATCGAGGATCCGTCGGACAGCTGCACCGAGAGTGTCCCGTCCGCTGCCGTCTCGATGGACTTCGTGGAGACGCTGGTGTGCACTGTCAACCCGAGCTCGGTCACCAGCCTGGTCAGCAGGGCGCCACCACCCTCGTCGACCTGCAGGTGCATGAGACGGGGGTTGAGCTCCACCACATGCGGGGCCAAACCCATGAGACGCAACGCATTCGCGGCTTCGAGCCCGAGCAGTCCGCCGCCGATGACGACACCCGCGGAGCCCGGCGACTTGTCGGCAGCGGCCTTGATGGCGTCCAGATCGTCCATGGTGCGGTAGACGAAGCAGCCGTCGGCATCGCCACCCGGCACTGGCGGCACGAACGGATAAGACCCGGTGGCCATGACGAGCGCGTCATAGTCCAGCACGGCGCCTGCCTCGGTGGTGACCGTCTGACCGGCCCGGTCAATGCCGACCACCCGATCCCCAAGATGCAGGGTCACCATGGGATCGTCGGCGTAGTCATTTCCTGTCAGCGCCAGCGTGTCCCGGTCCCAGCTGTCGATATACGAGGACAAGGCCACGCGGTCGTAGGCGGCGTCGGCCTCCTCGCCGAGGACGGTGATCTGCCACTGGTCGGTAGCGTCGCGCTCGCGAAGCACCTGGACAAATCGGTGGCCGACCATCCCGTGGCCGATGACGATGACGTTCTTATTCATGAGTTTCACACCGTCACTTCGTCTTTGGACCTAGACATCACAGGAACCGGGACCCCAACCGGGCGCCGCACGTAGGCGTACCAGGTGACCACGGCGCAGACGACGTAGAAGGCGAGGAACACCCAGAACGCCATGGTGGCGGACTTGGCCGCACTGAGGTACGAGGCACGGAGCACCAGGTTGATGGCGACGCCGCCGAGCGCGCCGATGGCACCGGCCACACCGATCAATGCACCCGACATGGTTCGCGACCAGGTTTCGTCGAGCCCGGCGCTATGCGCCTTGGCGGCGAAGATCGACGGAATCATCTTGTATACCGAGCCATTGCCGATTCCGGAGACAACGAACAGGACGATGAATCCGGTGACGTAGGAGGCCATGATGGCACCGGAGGGTGCGCCGGCCGTGCGGTCGTCGATGGTTCCCGCGGCCACCAGGATGCCCGCGCCGAAGATCATCGCGATAAAGGCGTACAGCGAGATCTTGCCGCCGCCCGTGCGGTCCGACAGCCAGCCGCCGAACGGTCGGGCGAGCGAGCCGAGCAGCGGCCCGATGAACGCGATCTGGGCGGCATGCAGCGATGCCTGCGCCGCGGCCTGCGCTGGGGTCAGGCCGCTGTGCGCGAGCCCGGCAAGGAAGTTCAGCTGCAGTACCTGGCCGAACGCGAAACTGAACCCGATGAAGGAACCGAAGGTGCCGATGTACAGGAAGGCGATGATCCACGAATCGCGGTACTTCATCACGTTGATGAGTGAGCGGCCGTCGGTCTTCTGGTTCGCCAGGTTGTCCATGAACAGCGCCGCGCCCACGGCGGCGAAGGCGATCAGCACGAGGTAGATACCCGCTACCCAGTGCGGTGAGCGGTTCCCCGCGGTGGCGATGACCAGCAGGCCAAGCACCTGGATCACCGGGACTCCGATGTTTCCGCCTCCGGCGTTGAGGCCCAGTGCCCAGCCTTTGAATCGTTGCGGGTAAAAGGCATTGATGTTGGTCATCGAGGAGGCGAAGTTTCCGCCACCGAAGCCCGCGACCGCCGCCACGATCATGAAGGTGGTGTACGAGGTCTCCGGATGCGCCATGAAGTACAACGTGAGGGCGGTCGGCACCGCCAGCACCAAGGCACTGAATATGGTCCAGTTACGCCCCCCGAACCAGGCGGTGGCGAAGGTGTAGGGCAACCGCAGCACCGCACCGACCAGGGTCGGCATGGCCACCAGGAAGAACTTCCCGGCGGCGTCGATGTGATACACGTTCTGCGGCATGAAGAGAACCATCACCGACCAGATGGACCACACCGAGAAACCGACGTGTTCCGCAACCACCGACCAGATCAGGTTGCGCCGTGCGACTTTCGCAGCACCGTTGTCCCAGGCGACGACGTCCTCGGGATCCCAGTTCTCAATCCAGCGTCCGCGCCGTGCAATTGGGGCTGTTGCCGTGTTGTTCGCCATGAGAGCACGGTAGAAAAATCTTGTTGCGGCGGCGCTGCTGGCGATGACCGAGCCATCACATCTCGCTCACACGAGTCTGTCATGTGACGGTGAGATGGCTTTCGGCCTACGTCACATCAAGGCACAAAGGTGACGCGTGTTACAGCGTGAGCCGCACCAGAGCCGCACTGCGTGCCAGCCCCGGAAAGGACTGCGCCGACGACCGGGGATGCAACGCATGCACGGCCAGTCGGAAGATCAAGGCCCGCAACAGCATCTGCGGCCACTCCGGCAAGGTCGCCCAGCGTTCGATGAGACCGTCGTCCGCGTCACCCCACGACAACGCATCCACCACCGCGACGCCGGCCGCCCATGAGGCCGGGCGCCAGTACGGAGTGATGTCGGTGATGCCGGGCGCGGCCGCGCCCGCGAAAAGCACAGTGCCGTACAGGTCGCCATGTACCAGCTGCGGTGGGCTCTTGGTGGGCCGGCGCAGGCTCGCCAACTGGTTGATCAGGTCGATGGATCGCTGGCCGTCCGGCGAGCCGGGCGATACCCGTGCCGCGGAGGGCCAGGACTGCAGCGGCCGATCTTCCCAGGCCGCGCGGTCGGCCGCAATGAACACGTCGACATCGGCCCATGGCGCTACAGGGGGCTGGGTAAGAAACCGGGGACGTTCCAGCTTGGAGGTGGCCTCATGGAGGCGCACCGACAGCGACACCACCTCGTCGTGCCGCGGCTCGGGCGCACCGGCTACGAATGTGTCCGCGCGCCAACCCGATACGACATACCGTCCGTCCGTGGACCGAACTGGCCGGGCCAGGCGCACACCGTCGATGAACAGTGTGTCGCGCACCTTGGCGGACCACGCAGCACGCGCATGGTCTGCTACCAGCGACAACACCACTTCACCGCAGCGCCAGCCACCCTCCCATGTCGGGCCGAGCTGGACTGGCTTGACGCCGCTGAGCCCGTAAGTCGCGAGCACGTGCTCGGGCGGGCGGTCCACAGTCACGCGGGATACGTTACCGCCTGCAATAAACTGGATTGTGTTCGCTCGGAGTTCGTGTCGGCGGTCACAGATGGGGCGTCCCGCAATATGGAGCTGTTGCTGGTTCCCACCGATCAGTACATGACCATGTCGGGGTCAACCTGCTTGGCCCAGGCGGCGATGCCTCCCTGGAGGTGCACCGCGTCGGAGAAACCAGCCTTCTTCACGGCCACAAGCGCCTCTGCCGACCGAATCCCCGTCTTGCAGTACAGCACCGCCTGGCGGTCCTGTGGCAGCTTGGCGAGGCCATCTCCGGACTCCAGGGTCGACTTGGGTACCAGCTCGGCACCGTCGATGTGGACGATGTCCCATTCGACGGGTTCGCGCACGTCGATCAGCGCCACCTTCTTGTCGGATTCAAGCAATTCGCGCAGCTCACGCGGGGTAATGGTGGAATCGGCGACCGCAGCGGAGGCCTCATCGCTGATCACACCGCAGAACGCGTCGTAGTCGATGAGTTCGGTGATCTTCGGCGTGGCCGGATCCTTGCGGATCTTGATGGTGCGGTACGTCATGTCCAGCGCGTCATAGACCATGAGCCGGCCCATCAGCGTGTCACCGATTCCAGTGATCAGCTTGATGGCCTCGGTACCCATCACCGAGGCGATGGAGGCGCACAGGATGCCCAATACGCCACCCTCCGCGCAGGACGGCACCATGCCTGGGGGCGGCGGCTCGGGGTACAGATCGCGGTAATTCAGGCCGAGACCGTCGGGCGCGTCTTCCCAGAAGACCGACACCTGGCCCTCGAAGCGGTAAATGGAACCCCATACGTACGGCTTGTGTGCGAGCACAGCGGCGTCGTTGACCAGGTAGCGCGTCGCGAAGTTGTCGGTGCCGTCCAGGATCAGGTCGTACTGTTTGAACAGGTTGACCGCGTTGTCCGGGTCCAAACGCAGCTGATGCAGCCGCACCTCGACCAGCGGGTTGATCTCCAGCACCGAGTCACGCGCGCTCTGCGCTTTGGACCTGCCGATATCGGACTGGCCATGAATGATCTGGCGCTGCAGATTGGACTCGTCGACCACGTCGAACTCGACGATGCCGATGGTGCCGACACCTGCGGCAGCCAAGTACAACAGTGTCGGAGATCCGAGACCGCCGGCGCCGATGACCAGCACCTTGGCGTTCTTGAGACGTTTCTGTCCGTCCACACCCAGGTCGGGGATGATCAGATGGCGGCTGTACCGGGCGACTTCCTCGCGGGTAAGACCTGCGGCGGGGCTTACCAACGGCGGCAATGTGGGCACCGTGACTCCTGTGACTCGGGTTCCTCAGGGCTGTCTGAGAGCCCTACAGCTGCATCAACAGTATCGGGATGCCAACCCTTCCCGAGCCCGGGACCGCCGCTAGGGAATCGGATACGGCCAGGGATTGGTGCGGCAGGTCTTGCCGTCGGGCTTGATCGAATCAGCGTCGAACTTCGCCGCATCGTTGTTGTTGGTGCTGAATGTCTGCTGCATCATCACCGGAGCCAGCTGTTGGTCCTGCTCACACGGTTCGTGTACCCGGTAACCGATGGCATGTCCGACTTCGTGGTTGATGACGTACTGGCGGTACGACGTGATGTCACCCTGGAACGGGACGGCGCCGCGCACCCACCGTGCTTCATTGATGAACACGCGCCGGTCGCCGTTCTCGCCGTAACGCGGGTTATAGCAAGAGGCTTCGAGCTGAATCTCATAACCACAGCCCTCGCGCACCGTGGCCGGCGAGGTCAGCGAGATCCGGAAATCAGGTGTGCCGGAGTCAATCCGGACAAATCCGAACTGAGGATTGTGCGTCCAGCTCTTCTGACTGGCCAGCGTCTCGGTCACCATGCGTGCGAAGAGATCGTCACCGCCAAAACCCATGGTGTCGATGCCGTCCTCAACCTCGATGGTGTACGCGAACACCTTCGCGGCACCCGTCCCGATCTGGGGGGTCGTGCCCGGTACGACGTGCCAGGACTTGGCGCCCGCCTCGGTGAACGGCTCCCCCTCGGGCAGCACACCGGTGGGCAAAGTCGCGTCGAATTGGGTGAGACCCTTGGGCGGGGCACCGATGATCGCGTCACCCAGCGCGCCAATAGACGGAGGATCGGCGACGGGCTCATTGGGGCCGGTACCCGCGTGCGCGGGTTCACGCTGCGTCACGGTCTGGTACCCGACGAAGACGGTCAACGCGACCAGCAGCGGAATGGCATACGCACGCCATCCGTAGGTGGAGATGAAACGGCCGAGCCAGGTCTGCTTGCGCCAGCGGTCGCGATCACGCCGATCGGATCGGATGCGTCCGCTTCCTTCGGCGAGCGGATCGCGCTGGGCGCGCAGCGGCTCGTAGCGTTCGGAGGACTCCTGCACGGGGAGCCGACTCATGGTTTCTGGCATGGACCTACGATTATGCGCCCATTGGTGCCGGTCGTAGGTCACCGGGCAAGGATGGCATAGCGACAGGCCATCCCGCCTCGGGCACGCCGCCAGATGCCAGGAGTACTGTCTGTATTTCGGGTTCAAGCGGATTGATTAGCCGCCTGAGTGAGATGGCGTAGGCGACTATTAAGTCGTGTGCGCGCAGAGGATAAGGACATGCGTGATCTTGCGAATCTGGCCGGGCGTCGAGGCAGGGTGAACTCGGCGGTGGCAACGCAGGATTCGACTCAGGGAAATACACGTCGTGGCGGACGACTGCCTCGCGATGAGCGTCGCGGCCAGCTGGTCGGTTCTGCCAGTGAGATATTCGTCGATCGCGGCTACCATGCCGCGGGCATGGACGAAATCGCCGAACGTGCAGGCGTAAGCAAACCCGTTCTCTACCAACACTTTCCGAGCAAGCTGGAGCTGTACCTCGAGGTACTGCACAAGCATGCCGACAACCTGGTATCCAGCGTGCGGCAGGCGTTGCGCACCACCACCGACAACCGGCAGCGGCTACGCGCGGCGGTCATGGCGTTCTTCGATTTCGTCGAGCATGACAGCCAGGGCTACCGGTTGATCTTCGAAAACGATTTGGTGGGCGTCCCGCAGGTCTCCGAACGTGTCGAGGGCGCCATCAGCGCCTGCACCGATGCGGTATTCGACCTGGTCAGCCACGATTCCGGACTGGACCCTCACCACGCGCGCATGGTGGCCGTCGGCCTGGTCGGAATCAGCCAGGTCAGCGCGCGCTACTGGCTGGACAATGAGAAGCCCATCTCCAAGGACGACGCGGTCAACGCCACCGTCGGATTCGCCTGGGGCGGGCTCTCACACGTTCCGCTTCAGCCGCTCGACTAGCCGCTGAAGCCCACCCGGCGCGTATCGGCAACACCGATCTCCACGTAGGCGATTCGGGCCGCGGCGATCAGGTACTTGCGCCCCTTCTGGTCGGTGAGGTTGAGCACATCCGACTCCTGGGATAGTGCCGCGGACACGATCTTTTCGACGTCAGCCGGGGTCTGATCGCTAGAAATGACCAGCTCGCGCGGGCTATCTGTGACACCGATCTTGATCTCCACGAAGGCACCTTCCAGGTCATTAAGCGTGTACTGCAGAGGTTAGCCGACGCCGGTACTGCCGACACACCTCGCATGATCGTGCCAGTCCGTTAGTCACAGCAGTAACATCAGTATCAGGTTTCACATTTGATATGGGGCTGAGAGGAAGCGCTGATCATGGTCGGCTATCGCGGAGATTCTCGGTCCTCCAGCGGCTACGAGCCCTACGACGACCCGTATGAATCCGAGACGACCCCGCAGTACAGCGGGTACTCAGGTCTCGACGAGGACTTCGAGTACAGGCCGCCGGGTTCGAACGAGAACTGGAAATGGGTCGCGTCCATTGCCGGGGCGGTGCTCGCGATTGCCGTCATCGCGACGGCGGTCGTGCTCAGCGGTGGCGATGACAAGCCGCCGGCCTCTGCCATCACCACACCCGTGCCCTCACTGACGCCGGTGACCACCACTCCCCCTGCGCCGTCACCATCGGCGACCTCGGCGCAACCGTCGACGACAACCGTGACAACCACCCCGCCGCAGGAGACGCCGAGCACGGCGCCGTCCACGGAGGCACCCGCACCCGAGCCGCCGCCCTCCAACCCGATGCTCCCACCGGAAGGCCAGCGGCCGATCACACCCGCGGCGTTCGCGTACTACGTCACCGGTAACCAGACACCGGGCGACCTGTTGACCATCACCTATACCGACGGCAACGGCGCGACGCGGACCGTGCTCGGCGCCTCGCTGCCCTGGACGATGATCGTGACACCGAGCCCCGGAATCGTCGGCGGATCAATCACTGCGACGAGCTTCGCGAGTCAGATCAACTGCTCGATCACCAACAGCCAGAACCAGATGCTGGCAGTGCAGAGCAATAACAGCATCATCGCCCGCTGCACCAAGTAGAGCTCGAGCAGCCGGGCTAACCGCCCAGCCCCAGAACCGCCATCCGCTCGGCATGCGCCCCCTGCAGCCGCTCGAAGAACTCGTTCAGGTTCCCCAGACCGGCACCGCCGGACATCACCAGCTCGGCGAGCTCGTCGTGCCCGGCAAGCACATGCTGCGCCTGCGTGACGGCTTCACCGAGCAGCCGTCGACCCCACAAGGTGAGCCGGTTGCGCTGCTGCGGGTTGTCCTTGACGGCCTCACGCACCTGGGCGATGACGAACTCTGAGTGTCCGGTGGTCCCCAGCACCGACTTGAGAACCGCCGCCGATTCACCCGGCAGCGAGGCGACCACCTCGCCATAAAAATCGGCCGCCAGCGAGTCGCCGATGTACGCCTTCACCATGGCCTCCAACCACGTACGCGGCAGGGTAAGCGAGTGGTAATTCTCTAGCGTCTTGACGTACGGCTCCATGGCCGTCAGGACGTCAACTCCGTTAGCCTCCATCGCATCTCGCAGCACCTCGTAGTGGCGCATCTGCGAGGCCGCCATGCTGGCGATAGCGATCTTGCTGGCCAGGTCGGGCGCCATCTTGGACTCGTCGGTCAACCGGTAGAACGCCGCGATCTCGCCGTACGCGATCACCGCGAACAGCTGATTGACACCGGGAGGATCGAGGTCCGCAGTCATGTCTGGAACTCTAGTCGGGCACCCGCAGGAGAACACCGAACCGCGGGGCAAACCACGGCGAATCGGAAAATCGCAGCTCACCCGCTATCATGAGTGCGGGACGAACGCCCTGACTGTGAAGTACCCAGAGAGTTCTCCCACAGGAAATGTGCGTGCACGTGCTGCCCTCGCCGCTAGACGCGAGCCCGGCCCCGTCGAAATCCGACCTACCGATCGTGCGCGCTGAGCGAAAACACGAAAGGTACGTACACCACCCATGAGTCATATCGAACACACTTTTGCCCAGCTCGGCGTCCGCGACGAGATTGTCCGGGCCCTCAGCGAAGCCGGAATCGAGCATCCGTTCGCCATCCAGGAACTCACCCTTCCGCTCGCCCTCGCTGGCTCTGACCTCATCGGCCAGGCCCGCACCGGTATGGGCAAGACCTACGCATTCGGTGTCCCGCTGCTGCACCGCATCGCCACCGGAGTCGAAGATCGACCGCTCAACGGCACGCCCCGCGCGCTGGTCGTGGTCCCGACCCGCGAGCTGTGCATCCAGGTTTACGAAGACCTCACCAGGGCGTCGAAGTACCTGGCGGCCGGTGACCGCGACTTCAGCGTTGTCTCCATCTATGGCGGACGTCCGTACGAGGCACAGATCGAGGCGCTCCGCGCCGGTGCCGACGTCGTAGTCGGGACGCCGGGTCGACTCCTGGACCTCGCGCAGCAGGGTCACCTGCAGCTGGGCGGACTAGCCATGCTGGTGCTCGACGAGGCCGACGAGATGCTGGACCTGGGCTTCCTGCCCGACATCGAGCGCATTCTGGCGCTGGCACCGTCCGCTGAATCGGGACGGCAGTCGATGCTGTTCTCGGCGACGATGCCCGATGCGATCATCACCCTGGCTCGCACCTTCATGAATCGCCCGACCCACATCCGGGCCGAAGCTCCTCATTCTTCGTCGGTGCACGACTCGACCGAGCAGTTCGTCTACCGGGCGCATGCGCTGGACAAGATCGAGCTGGTCAGCCGCATCCTGCAGGCCGAGGGCCGCGGGGCCACCATGATTTTCACCCGCACCAAGCGGACCGCACAGAAGGTGTCCGACGAGCTGGCCGAGCGCGGTTTCATCGTGGGCGCCGTGCACGGCGACCTCGGTCAGATCGCTCGCGAAAAGGCATTGTCCGCCTTCCGTTCCGGTGAGATCACCGTGCTGGTCGCAACCGACGTGGCTGCCCGCGGTATCGACATCGACGATGTCACCCACGTCATCAATTACCAGTGCCCCGAGGACGACAAGACGTACGTGCACCGCATCGGACGCACCGGCCGTGCCGGACGCACCGGTATCGCTGTCACCCTGGTGGACTGGGACGATGTCGCGCGCTGGCAGCTGATCGACAAGGCGCTCGGCCTCGGCGTGCCCGATCCTGATGAAACCTATTCCACCTCACCGCATTTGTTCACCGAGCTGAACATCCCCGCCGACGTCACCGGGTCGACCGGCCCCAAGTTCACCGGCGGACCCAAGCGCCGCGAGCCGCGAGCCGAGCGCACTGAAAGCGACAAGCCCAAGCGCACCCGCACCCGTCGGCGTACTCGTGCAGGCGAGGCCGCCGACGATTCTGTCGTCGACGCACCTGCGGCGGTGGCCACCGCGGAAGGTGACCAGCCCGCCCCCGCGCGTCGTCGTCGGCGCCGTCGTCGTCCGGCCGCGACCACCGCCACGGCGTGATCGCACCGGAGCGGCGCACCCGGGCCGACATCATTGCTGCGGCGGTGATCGCCGTCGTGGTCGCCGTGACCGGTGCCACGATCTGGTGGACCAGCGATGCCCGCGCCACCGTCAGCCATCCCGCCGCCGGGGACATCAAACGCCCGATGAGTGCCACCCGGGTTCCTGACTCGGTGCGCGAGCTGTGGTCCACCGCAAGTGGAGCCACAAAGGGGCCGGTCATCGCGAGCGGTGCGGTTGTCAGCGCCGATGGGCACGACGTGGTGGGCCATGACCCGGTAACCGGCGCACAGCTGTGGTCCTACGCGCGCCGCAATCTCAATCTGTGCGGCGTCATCGGCTTCATTGATGACGCGGTGGCGGTCTACCGAGATGCACGCGGATGCGGCCAGGTCACCATGATCGACGGACAGACCGGCCGTCGGGGTCCGTTGCGCAGTAGTGCAAATGATCCGAAGGTGTCGCTGTCGACCGACGGCACCTACGTGCTGGCACTTGGCAGCACCCGGCTCGAGCTGTGGCGTTCGGACATGGTGCGCACCCTGGAGTACGGACGAGTCGTCGCTCCGCTGAATCCCAACAGCCAGCCCCGCGTGGACTGCACGCTGAAATCGGGTGCCGTCGGGTCCAGCGTGCTCGCGGTGCTGGAGACCTGCCCTCAGGACTCCACCTTGCGACTGACGCTGCAAAAGCCGACACCGAAGGACAACGACAAACCCGAGGAGCTCTACTCCGCGGCGCTACCGGGGGTTGAACGCGGCTCTGCCGCCAAGGTGCTCGCTGTCGCGGATACCCGGTCGGCCGTATACCTGCCCGGCACCCACAACGAGCTGGTGGTGTTCGACGACCATGGCATGCGGGTCGGTGCGACGGCCCTGCCGGGTGAGGTGGTCCAGTCCAACACGGCCGCGCAAGCCGGCGACGTTGTCACCTGGTGGACGGGCAATCAGGTGCTGGTGCTGGGCGGCTTCGATCTCGCCTACCGATTCGTGCTGCCCACCACCAAGAAACCCTTGGGGCCGGGCACGGCCATGGCCGGCGAGCTGCTGATCCCGGTCGAAGGTGGGATCGATGTGTTCAACATGACCACCGGAGAATTCCGGAAATCCATTGCGGTGCAACGTGACCCAGCCGACGAGAAGATCCCCGTCATCAGTGCTGTCGTCGGCAACACATTGGTGGAACAGCGCGGGTCACGAGTCTTCGCGCTGGGGTGAATCTCACAGGGGGAGCCCCGGATCACGACGTTTTTAAGCCGGAAACTCGTGAAATGCGGACTCGACGGGAAAACAGAAATCAGTCCACGGGCGGCGCGAAGGTCGGCATGGCCTTGCCGCTCTTCCAGTGCTTCACCAGACTCTGCGCCAGCTCTTGGTAGGCCAGCGCGCCCTTGTTCTTACGGCCGGACAGCACTGACGCGCCCGAGGCGCTGGCCTCGGCGAACCGCACAGTCCTCGGAATAGGCGGGGCAAGCACCGGCAGCTCGTAACGGTCGGCCACATCCAGCAGCACATCGCGGCTGTGCGTGGTCCGCGAGTCGTACAGCGTGGGCAGTGCACCAAGCAGTGTCAGCCCCGGGTTGGTGATCTGCTGAACATCGGTCACCGTCCGCAAGAACTGGCCGACACCCCGGTGCGCCAGCGTCTCGCATTGCAGCGGCACCATCACCGAGTCGGCGGCCGTCAGGCCGTTCAGAGTCAACACGCCCAGCGACGGCGGGCAGTCGATGATCACGACGTCGAACTCGTCCCCCAGTGATTCGAGCGCCCGCTTCAGCGCGTACTCACGGCCGGCCCGCATCAGCAGCATCGCCTCGGCACCGGCCAGGTCGATGTTCGCGGGCAGCAGCGTCAGATCCTCAGCGGTGGTGACCAGCGCTTCCTTGATATCTGCCTGCCCCAGCAGGACCTCGTGCACCGAGACCCCAAGTCGGTCCGGGTCCTGCCCCAGCGAGAACGTCAGGCAGCCCTGAGGGTCAAGGTCAACCAGCAGAACCTTCTTCCCCGTCTGGGCCAGCGCCGCGCCGAGGGACGCGACCGTCGTGGTTTTGGCCACCCCGCCCTTTTGATTGGCTACCGCCAGCACCCGAGTCACGCCCACATACTGGCATGCCGAACGCGATCACGACGGAAGTCGGTACGGCACAATCAAGTGCGTGTCTGCCCCCCAAAACCGAATGTTGTTGCTACGCCACGGCGAAACCGAATGGTCAAAGATCGGCAGGCATACCGGTCGCACCGACCTGGATCTCACGGAAATCGGTCGCGCCCAGGCCGTCGCCGCACGTGAGGTGCTGGACGATCTCGATCTCAATGATCCGGTGGTTCTGAGTAGTCCGCGCCGACGCGCGATCCAGACCGCAGAGCTGGCCGGTCTGACCATCACCGCCACCGACGAGGAACTCTCCGAGTGGGACTACGGCGACTACGAGGGCCTGACCACGCCCCAGATCCGCGAGAACGACCCGGGTTGGTTGGTGTGGACGCACGGCTGCCCCGGCGGCGAATCGGTGGCTCAGGTACAGGCCCGGGCCGATCGGGTGATCGCCAAGATCGCCGCTGACCTCACCCAACGCGATGTGCTGCTGATAGGTCACGGCCATTTCTCGCGTGCACTGATGACTCGGTGGATCGACCTGCCGCTGGAAGAGGGCACTCGTCTCGGTATGGCTACGGCCTCGATCGCTGTGGGTGGGCATGAGCACGGCCAGCGTCAGGTGGCCGCACTTGGGCTGACCGGGTATCGGCACCCGGTACCGTCAAGCTGACATGATGGCCACCGACTCCCCCGCGCACCCACATTTCGTGATGTCGCGGGCCGCCGAGGCGCTGTATGCGTACGGCCGTGAGACCGCATACGACGACATCGCGACCGCTGCGGAGGCCCTGCGCACCGGGCGGCACCACATGCTGGTCGGTGCACTGCCTTTTGACACCTCCAAGCCCGCAGCTCTCACAGTTCCGGTGACGGTTGAGCGCAGGCCACCACAAGAGTTCTACGGCACCATGCCGAATATCCTTGTAACGCAACAAATACCGGAGCCCTCCGAGCATCTGCGGCGTGTCTCGGAGGCCGTCGAGGTGCTTCGCGACACCGCCGGCGGACTGTCCAAGGTCGTCCTTGCGCGCGTGCTGGAAATGCAGGCCGACGCGCCGGTGGATGCATTGGTGCTCACGCATCGGCTGATCCGAAACGACCCCGACGCCAACAGTTTTTGCGTGGACCTCTCCCCTGCCGGCGACCGATTCCGCGGCCACACCCTGGTGGGTTGCAGTCCGGAGCTGTTGGTGGAGCGCCGCGGGGACATGGTGATCTGTCACCCGTTCGCCGGTTCCGCCCCTCGGTCCAGCGATCCATCTCTGGATCGGCGCACGGGTGAAGACCTCGCGGGCTCGCACAAAAACCGCCATGAACACTCCGTGGTGATCGATCAGCTGCGTGAGGATCTCGCGTCGCTGTGCGTCGATGTCCAGGTTCCACCGGAGCCGACGCTGAGTTGTACCGCCGCGCTCTGGCATCTCAGCACCTCCATCAGCGCGCGGCTGCGTCAAAGTTCAACTACCGCGCTTGATTTGGCTGTAGCACTGCATCCCACCCCGGCCGTGTGCGGCACCCCCACCGAGGCAGCCGCCAACCTGATCGCACGCATCGAGGGTGATCGCGGGTTCTATGCAGGCGCGGTCGGCTGGTGTGACAGCAGCGGGGACGGTCGCTGGGCCGTCTCGATCCGCTGCGCCGAACTGTCGGCTGACGGCACCGCGATCCGTGCGTATGCCGGCGGCGGACTCGTCGCCGAATCAGATCCCCAGGACGAACTATCCGAGACAACGGTCAAATTCCGGACTGTGTTGGCAGGGTTAGGAGCCGAGAGTGAGTAACACCCAGATTCGCCGCGCCACCGAGGCCGACGTCCCGGCCATCGTCGGCCTGATCGAGGATCTCGCGGAGTACGAGAAGGCGCGCGATGAGTGCCATATCAGCCAGGAACAGCTCCACAAGGCGCTATTCAGTTCGGCCCCCGCCCTTTTCGCCCACGTCGCGGCGGCAGACGGCGTGGTCTGTGGCACCGCCGTATGGTTCCTGAACTTCTCCACCTGGACCGGTCAACACGGCATCTACCTTGAAGACCTGTACGTCAAGCCGGAGCAGCGCGGCTCTGGCCTCGGGAAGGCACTGTTGTCGGCACTGGCCGCAGAATGCGTGACCAACGGCTATACCCGACTGGATTGGGCTGTGCTGGACTGGAATACACCGTCCATCAAGTTCTACGACTCGCTGGGCGCCAATCCGCAATCGGATTGGATCACCTACCGGCTGCAAGGCCCGGCATTGGCGGAGCTGGCCTCAAACCGCTGACGCTAGTCGGACTCGTCAGCGCCGGCGTCATCGCCGGTGGCCCACATCTGCGCGGTGGGGCTGAACAGCAGCACCAGCGCGACCACGCCGACGATCGCGATAGGTACGCCCAGCGCGGGCTGGTGCGACCCCACGGCCGCGTACCACGCGACAGGCAGGAGCAGGAGCTGCATCATCACCGCGATCCCTCTGCCCCAACGTTTCCCTGTGACGAGCGCAAGGCCCGCGGCAAGTACCGCGGTGCCGAATGTCGCGAACCAGGCGGCGGTGCCGTACCCGTTCACCAGATGCTGGTCGGCACCGCTGGCCGCGCGCACCACCAGAACTATCGCGATCACCAATCCGATGGCGCCTTCGCCGGCAACGATCATCCCGGCGCGGCGAACGGTGTTCGGAACGGCTGTGGTCACCCGACAAGCCTATGTGGACCCATCACAACTGTGATGAGCAGCTTGCGCGTTGAACATCCGGCTAGGCTCATGCCCCGTGCGTGCGGTCCTCATCGTGAATCCCAATGCCACCTCGACAACAGCGGCCGGGCGTGACTTGCTGGCGCACGCACTCGAAAGCCGCGTGCACCTAGAGGTTCTGCACACCGACCACCGCGGACACGCCAGTGAGCTGGCCCGCCGCGCGGCCGACGACGGGGCGGCGGTCATCGTCGTACACGGCGGCGACGGCACGGTCAGCGAGGTGGTGAACGGGCTACTCGGTCAGCCGGGGCACCCGGCGCCGGGTCCGTTGCCCGCCATCGCGGTGGTTCCGGGCGGTTCGGCCAATGTGTTCGCCCGGACGCTGGGTATATCGGCCGACCCTGTTCAGGCCACCAATCAGGTCGTCGATCTGCTGGACGTACATCGTCGTGACCAGCGACGATGGCGCCGCATCGGTCTTGGGCACTGCGGCGAGCGCTGGTTCATCTTCAACGCGGGCATGGGCCTGGATGGCGAGGTGGTTGCCGCGATGGAGGCTCACCGCAACAAGGGCAAGCAGGTCACGGCGGGGCGTTATGTCACCCGTGCCGTGCTGAGTTTCTTCCGCGCCGCCCGCCGCCAGCCGACCCTGACCGTCGAGCTGCCCGGCCGCGAGCCGCAGGCGGGTATCCATTTCGCGTTTATCAGCAATTCCAATCCGTGGACGTACGCCAACGAACGCGCCATCTGGACAAATCCCGGTACCGGTTTCGAGAGCGGCTTGGGCGTGTTCGCGTCGAAGAGCATGAACGTGACGGCGAATCTTCGTCTGGTCCGCCACATGGTGGGTGCGCCGCGCCCGGATCGTCCCGCGGCCAATCACCTGCTGCGTGACGACGACATTCCGTGGGTGCGGATACGCGCGTCAGCGCCGATCGCCACGCAGGTCGACGGTGATTTCCTCGGGATGCGCAGTGACCTGACCTTCACCGCTGAACCCGACGTTCTCGACGTGGTCGCGCCGGCAAAACCCTCGAACGCATCTTTCTGAGCCTCACCCAACGCGCAATAGTGTTGAGCGACAGCCCGTTCCAGACACAGCCGATTCACAGGTGCAACGCGGTGCACGTCACACCCGGGCCGTATGGGGTGTACTACTTCACGTAGTCGAGCCTCAACGGCTCGTGACGTTACTCACCAGTAGCACCAGTTCACCTGGGAAAATGGGGGAATCTCGCCAGATTCAAGGCGCAGACCGGTTTAGTGTAGTACAAACGAGTGTGGAGTCCGCAGACACCACCCCCGAGTGAGATTGACCACGTGTTAACTCACGCTATTGACTTCTGCTGAGCTTGTGAAACGATCGGAAGCAACAGTGCAGAAACATTTGGTACGCACGCGTTAACAGCCGAAAAACATTGATCTCGTGCGCTTGTCGCGCGCGCGATGAAAAAGGAGTGCACAACTATGGATTGGCGCCATAAGGCGGTCTGTCGCGACGAGGATCCCGAACTGTTCTTCCCCGTAGGGAACAGCGGACCGGCCCTTGCCCAGATCGCTGACGCAAAGCTCGTCTGTAACCGCTGTCCGGTGACGACCGAGTGCCTTACCTGGGCGCTGGAGTCGGGCCAGGACGCAGGTGTGTGGGGTGGCCTCAGCGAGGATGAGCGCCGCGCCCTCAAGCGTCGCAACGCTCGCGCTCGCGCCCGCAGCGCCGTCTAACGCCGCAGCAATCAGAACCCGGCACAATTTGGTGCCGGGTTCTTTGCTGCTCTGGGCTGGATCGCGTGCCGCGCAGGGACTTTCAGGCCATCAAGCGAGCACGCCGGCCCAACGGCACCCGAAGCACCGCGTTTGTTCCGCCCTCCGGGTCGCTGCGCATATCCAGTGAGCCGTCAATCTCCGCCGAGACCAGCGTCCTGACGATCTGCAAACCCAGCCGATCCGATGTCTCCACGCTGAATCCGTCGGGCAGTCCCCGCCCGTCGTCATGCACGACGACATCGAGCCAGCGCGCCGACCGCTCAGCCCTGATGATCACCTGCCCCTGAGCTCCCTCCTCGAACGCGTGCTCAATGGCGTTCTGGACCAGCTCGGTGATCACCATGATCAACGGTGTCGCGCGGTCGGAGTCAAGCACTCCAAGCGCGCCCTCGCGGGAGACACGCACCTTGGTGTCGACGGTCGCCACATCGGTCATGATCGGCATGATCCGGTCGATCACCTCATCGAGGTTGACCTCCTCGTCCACCGACATGGACAACGCATCGTGGACCAACGCGATCGACGACACCCGTCGGACCGATTCGAAAAGCGCTTCGCGGGCTTCCTCGTTCTGGGTGCGCCGGGCCTGCAGCCTCAGCAGCGCGGCCACGGTCTGCAAGTTGTTCTTCACCCGGTGGTGGATCTCGCGGATCGTCGCGTCCTTGGACAGCAGCGCCCGATCGCGGCGCTTGACCTCCGTCACGTCACGGGTCAGCAGCAGCGCCCCCACCGACGCGCCGCGCACGATGAGCGGCAGTGTGCGGATGAGCACCGCGGCACCGCGTGCATCGACCTCCATACGCATACTCGGGCCGCCGGCCAGCACGTCGCGGATGTGCGCTGCCAGCTCCTGGCCCTCGAACGGATCCGAGATCAGCGGCTTGGTGACCTCCATGAGGTCATGCCCTTGCAGATCACTGGCCAAACCCATGCGGTGGTACGCCGATAACGCGTTGGGGCTGGCGTATCGGACCTCACCGGAGACATCGAGTCTGATGAACCCGTCGCCCACCCGGGGGCTGGAGCGCGACATCGCCTGATCGGCCACGTTCGGGAACGTTCCCTCGGTGAGCATCAGCAGCAGATCGCCCGCACACTCCAGATACGCGCGTTCCAGCACGCCCTTCTTGAGCCGGGAGGCCAACGCGGTCTGGTGGGTCAACACCGCCACCGTCCGGTCCCCACAGCGCACCGGAACCGCCTCCACGTTGAGCTCGGAGGCGTGCTCGGTCAGGTCCGAGTCACTTTCACGTTCGATGGAACCCGAGGTGAATGCTGCTTCCACCAAGGGCACGTCTGAAGTCTTGGCGACGGTGCCCACGGCATCGCTGTCAATGATGGTCGGCGCGGTGTTGGGTCGGCACTGAGCGACGCAGACAAAAGCGTCGTCGTCGCGGTGCACCCACATCAGGTAATCGGCGAAGGAGAGGTCTGCCAGCAGCTGCCATTCAGCGACCACGGCGTGCAGGTGATCAACCGCTTCACCTGGCAGCATGGTGTGCTCGGCAAGCAGGTCACCGAGAGTGGACATCTGGTGGCGATCTAGTCGTCGATGACGGCGATCAAGTCGCCGGCCTGGATCACGTCGCCCACCGAAACACTGACGTCACCGATCGTTCCCGCCACCTCGGCGAGCACCGGGATCTCCATCTTCATGGATTCCAGCAGGACAATGGTGTCGCCTTCAGCGATCGCGTCACCCTTCTTGACGAGTACTTCCAGCACGCTGGCCACGATCTCGGCGTGTACTTCCTCGGCCACCTGCGCGCCACCTCGCTCTCGTCAACATCCGGCTACTGGTCCTCAGTATCGAACCACACGTACGGGATCCACGCGTTCAACCACCCTCACCGGCATGAGAGACTGGGTACACACACCGGCGCGCATTATGCGCTGCTGGCCTGTCAGCCGGGCTCACACCCGGAACCCATTTGATCGGTAAGGAGATCCCCATGGCCAAGCGTGGTCGCAAGAAGCGCAGCCGTAAGCACAACGCCGCCAACCACGGCAAGCGTCCCAACAGCTAGCGCTAGGAGTTCTCAGCCCGCTGCTCGATGACAGTGGTCTGAGTGATCTTCAACTTAAGACGCTCACGTAGCCCGTCAGGTGCCTTTTCTCCACCGCACTTGCGGGCTACGAGTGTTTTGATCTGCTCTTCAATGCCGTAATGCTGCAGGCAACCCGGGCATTCTTCGAGATGATGCCGCAGCCGCGCGCTGCTTTCCGCGCTGCATTCACCGTCGAGGAGGGTCCACACCTCCGCGATCACCTCGGCGCAACCGGACACCTCGCAGTTGCCACCCTTGTCGACACTGTTCTTCAGTTCACCGTCGGTCATGCCCGACCCTCCGCCAACTCATTGTTGCGCAGGAAGCCACGCTCCTTGGCCACTTCGGCCAGCAATTCGCGCAGCTGGCGACGGCCGCGGTGCAACCGCGACATGACCGTGCCGATCGGGGTATCCATGATCTCGGCGATCTCCTTGTAGGGGAAGCCTTCGACGTCCGCGTAGTACACGGCCATCCGGAATTCTTCCGGCAGCTTATTCAACGCTTCTTTGATTTCGTCGTCAGGCAGCACGTCGAGCGCTTCGATCTCCGCCGACCGCAGCCCCGTCGAGGTGTGCTCGGCATTCGCGGCCAGCTGCCAGTCGGTGATCTCCTCGGTCGGATACTCCGCGGGCTGACGCTGCTTCTTGCGATAGATATTGATGTAGGTATTGGTGAGAATCCGGTACAGCCAGGCCTTGAGGTTGGTGCCCTCTTTGAAGGTCCCGAACCCGCCGTACGCCTTGACCATCGTCTCCTGCACCAGGTCCTCCGCGTCCGCGGGATTTCTGGTCATCCGCAGCGCAGCACCATAGAGCTGATCCAGCAGCGGTAACGCGTCACGCTCGAAGCGTGCGGCCCGCTCAGCCTCCGTCTCGACGTGAATCGCCTGATTAGAGGGATCTGCGGTGTCTGTCACGGCGGTCCTTTCGGTAGCGACACCGACCATACGGATCGGCACCGACATCGGACGTTCGAGGCACGCCATTGTCACCTGCAATACCCCTTCCGTGTTGAGGACCATAGTCCGCTCGATGCGGACACACTGCTCAACACCGACTCATGCCGGGGTATTTCCCAAAGTATCTCGACTGTCAACTCAAAATTCACTGGACTCGGGGCGCTACTGTCCAGATCGTGGGTTCCAAGGCCGTCAAAGCTGCCACTCCGGCCGTCGCTGCATTGATCGCTGCCGGGGTCGACTATCAACTGTTGCCGTATGAACACCGTGCCGGAGAGCACGCGTTCGGCGATGAGGCGGTGCGCGCGCTGACGGGCTCCGGATTGGTTCCCGGGCAGATCTTCAAGACACTGCTGATCGCGCTGGACCGCGGAGCGGATCTGGCGGTCGCGGTCATCCCGGTACCCGCGACCCTCTCACTCAAGGCCGCGGCGGCGGCTCTCGGTCGCGGGAAGGCCACCATGGCCGATCCGGCGGCGGCCGAGCGCAGTTCCGGCTACGTGGTCGGGGGGATCTCTCCGCTCGGACAACGAAAACCGTTGCCCACCGTGATCGATTCGTCGGCCCTGACGTGGGATCGCATCCTGTGCAGCGCAGGAAAACGCGGGTTGCAGATGGCACTGGCACCCAGCGACCTGGTCCGGCTCACCAACGCTGTCACGGCGTCCGTCACAGCAGGGTGATCTGCTCCCCCACGGCCTGGGCTCCGTCATCCGGTGCGAGCAGCTCCGGACCGTTGTTCGCGACGCTGTTCACCAGCGATGAGACCTGCCGCGTTTCGACGCCGACCACCTGGCCCGCCGGCTGCAACAGCCGCTGATCCAGATCCTGGTCCGGGTCCAGCCACCGGTCCCACGATTCGGCACCGAGCATCAACGGCATCCGGTCGTGAATCTCCAGCAGCGGGCCAACGGCATCGGTAGTGACGATCGTGCAGCTCAGCAGGGGTGCCGCATCCTGCCGTTGTAAGCCGGTGGGCTTCCACACCGACCACAAACCCGCCGCGAACAATCGCTTGCCGTCGCCTGCATTCATATAAAAGGCCGTCTTGGCGCCTTCCTGCTTACGCCACTCGTACCAGCCGTCCATCGGAACCAGACACCGCTTGGACTGTGCCGCGGCACGGAAGGTTGCGGCCGTGGTGAGACTTTCCGCGCGGGCATTGATCAGCGGCGCGCCCTTGGCCTGCGGTCGGCCGTCCTCGCGCGCCTTGGCCCACGTCGGCACCAAACCCCAGCGCATGGTGCGGACACGACGGGTGGGAACGTCGCCTGGTTCACGATGTCGTGCCACCACCGTGAGCACCGGGTCAGTCGGCGCAACGTTGTAGTTCGGGATGACGGGAAGTTGCTGCGGTCTGGTCTGCTGACTCACTGTGCCTATCTCGTCCACCGCGTCGATCTCAACCGCGAGCAGCGCCGGGTCGATCGTCACCGCGTACCGTCCGCACATATCGCCATCGTGCCACCCGGTGGAAGGACCCGGTACAGCCACCGCATCCGTCCGTCCGGGACAATAGGGCGGTGACAAGCGGACTCTGGCAGGCACCAACGATCGACAGTTCCGTCAACGCGACCATCACCATGCCCGGCTCGAAATCCCAGACCAATCGGGCGTTCGTCCTCGCCGCGCTGGCCGCACGTGAAGGCGGCACCTCAACGGTGTCCGGCGCATTGCGCAGCCGTGATACCGATCTCATGATCGGAGCGTTACGCGCGCTGGGGTGCGACATCGCGGGTAACGGCACCGACCTGACGATCTCCCCCGGATCCGGCGACGGTGACACCTCGACGATCGACTGCGGGCTTGCCGGAACGGTCCTTCGGTTCCTGCCACCGGTGGCCGCACTTCGCCACGCCCCCACCATCTTCGACGGTGACGACCAGGCGCGTGCCCGGCCTATCGCTCCCCTGTTAGACGCACTGCGTGCGATCGGGGTCGGCATCGACGGGCAGCACCTGCCGTTCACGGTGGCCGGTACCGGGCAGGTGCGCGGCGGCGAGGTCGGCGTCGACGCCTCGGGATCGTCCCAATTCGTTTCCGGCCTTCTCCTTTCCGGCGCCGCATTTACCGAGGGTCTGACGGCGGTGAACACCGCGGACGTGCTGCCCTCGGGGCCGCATGTGGTCATGACGGTCACGATGTTGCGTGAGGCAGGCATCGCGGTGGACGATTCCATCCCCGGCCGCTGGCATATCGATCCGCAACCAATTTCCGCGCACCACTGGGCGATCGAGCCAGACTTGTCGAACGCGCTCGCTTTCATTGCGCCGGCGCTGGCCACCGGCGGGACCGTGCGCATCCTCGGCTGGCCACGAAAATCCACTCAGCCCGCACGCCAGATCGAGGACGTGGTGCGCCGGTTCGCGCACAACGTCTCGCTGACGGATTCGCATCTGGAGGTCACCGGCCAGACCGGTTATGGCGGTGTCGATCTGAACCTTGGAGAGGTCGGTGAGCTGACCCCAACGGTGGCAGCACTGGCCGCGCTGGCCGAGCCCGGGAGCGTCTCCACACTGCGCGGGATCGCCCATCTCCGAGGGCACGAAACCGATCGGCTCAAGGCGCTCGCCCACGAAATCAACACCCTCGGTGGGCAGTGCGAGGAGACTGAGGACGGGCTGCGAATAGTCGCCACCAGCCTGCACGGCGGGGCCTGGGGCTCGTACGCGGATCACCGGATGGCCACGGCCGGAGCCCTTGTCGGCCTGAAGGTGCCGGGAGTGTCCGTCGACGACATCGCCACCACTAGTAAGACACTGCCCGACTTCCCCGGAATGTGGGCCGACATGCTCGCCCAATCCGAAGCTCTTCGCGCAAGCGGCTCATCGGGACCGGGTGGTCGCACCTCTTGAGTCCGCGCGAGTACGACGAGTCCGACGCCCGCATCAGGCCGGGCCGACGCTCGCGGCCTCGCACCAAGAATCGTCCCGAGCATGCCGATGCGGTGCCCGCGATGGTCATCACAGTGGACCGCGGCCGCTGGGGCTGTGTGTTGCAGGATGGTTCAGCACCGGACCCCAGCCGTCAAGTCACCGCGATGCGGGCACGAGAACTTGGCCGTACCCCGATTGTGGTAGGCGACACCGTGAGTCTGGTTGGCGATCTGTCCGGGCGCCCCGACGCACTGGCCCGCATCGTGCGGCTGGAGGATCGGCGAACAGTGTTGCGCCGCACCGCCGATGACACCGACCCCTTCGAGCGGATCTTTGTGGCCAACGCTGACCAGTTGCTGATCGTGGTGGCGGTCGCCGATCCTCCACCACGCACCGGCCTGGTGGAGCGCACGCTCATCGCCGCCTATGCGGGAGGCCTCACCCCAATCCTGGCACTCACCAAAACCGATCTCGCAGATCCTGATGCGTTCGCCGCGCAGTTCGCCGATCTCGACCTGCAGGTCATCAAGGCGGGGCGCGATGCGCCGCTAGAACCCATCATGGACACACTGTCCGGCCGTCTCACCGCGCTGCTCGGCCACTCCGGGGTGGGCAAGTCCACCTTGGTGAACCGCCTTGTCCCCGAGGCTCACCGGGCAACAGGTGAGGTGACCGGAGTCGGCAAGGGGCGCCACACCTCGACCCAATCGATAGCGCTCCCGCTACACCCGTCGGGCTGGGTCATCGACACCCCGGGCATCAGGTCATTCGGCCTGGCTCACATCAAGCCCGCCGACGTACTGGCGGCGTTCAGCGACCTGTCCGAGGCCATCGAGGACTGTCCGCGCGGCTGCCAGCACCTTGGCCCACCCGCGGATCCCGAGTGCGCCCTTGACGAGCTCACCGGAGCGTCCGCCAAACGGGTGATGGCCGTGCGCCAACTGCTTTCCGTGTTAACAACGGCCTAACTCTTGGTTGCGAAGGCCTTCTCGGATCGCGCGAACAGCACACGCCGATTAGCGTTTCCCTCAGTGGCTGCGAAGGAAACAGCCAATGAGGGTCAGGGGTTAACAGATGACGAGCTACGTCCGTAGAATCGCCAACGTGACAGCCATTTTCGCCTGTGGCGTTGCCGCCTGGGCCACCATGTGGCTCTCCGTGTCCGGCCTGGGATAGTTCCCAGCCGCTACCAAACCTAAAAAAGCCCCCGGCGCTCAGCGCGTCGGGGGCTTTTAGGCTTTCTCGTCAGACCTTGGCGCTGCGACGCGACCTTCTGCGTTCGCGTACCGCGGCGAATGCCGACTTCAGCCCGCGCCGCTCGCGCGGCTCGAGCTCGTCGAACATCTTCACGCTGCGCGTTTCCGGCGCATTGTCGGCGGTGTACTTCAGGTACTTGTCCGGCAGCGACAGCTTGGCAATGGTCCGCCATGTCTTCGCGTACTGCACCAGGAACGGGCCGGAGGTGTACGGCAGGTCGTACTTGTCGCACAGCTCGCGCACCCGCACCGACACCGCGGCCAACCGGTTACTCGGCAGATCCGGGAACAGGTGATGCTCAATCTGATGGCACAGGTTGCCGCTCATGAAGGCCATCGCGGGGCCGGCGTCAAAGTTGGCGCTTCCCAACATCTGTCGCAGATACCACTGACCCTGCGTCTCGTTCGCCAGATCTTGCTTGGTGAACTTCTCGGCACCATCCGGGAAATGTCCGCAGAAGATGACGGCGTTAGACCAGATGTTCCGGATCACGTTGGCCAGCGCGTTGGCTGTAGCGGTCTTACGGAAACTGCCCGACGGTGAGAGGGCGCTGGCTGCGGGGTACAGAACATAATCCTTGGCCACCTGCTTGCCTATCTTGGCCAGCACCTCTTCACGTTTGGCCGCGAACTCTTCCTTGTCGGCGCGCCCCTGCGCCACCTTGCCCAGCTCCAAATGCTGTGCCCCAACTCCCCATTCGAAGAGCAGCATCAGCAACGTGTTGTACGCAAGGTTGCCCAGGTTGAACGGCGACCACTTCTTGTCGCGGGTGATGCGCAGCAGGCCGTAGCCCACATCGTCATCCATGCCAAGCACATTGGTGTACTTGTGGTGGATGTAGTTGTGGGTCTGCTTCCAGTGCGAGGACGGGTCCACCATGTCCCACTCCCAGCTGGAGGAATGGATTTCGGGATCGTTCATCCAGTCCCACTGGCCGTGCATGACGTTGTGACCGATCTCCATGTTCTCGACGATCTTGGCCACGCCGAGCGTCACTGCTCCCGCCCACCAGGCGGACCGCTTCTTGCTCGCCGCCAGCAGCACGCGCCCGCTCAGTTCCAGGGCCCGCTGCGCGGCGATGGTGCGACGGATATAGCGGCGGTCGGCAGCTCCGAGCGATTCCTCGACATCCCGACGGATCGCGTCCAGCTCGTGTCCGAGTGCCTCAACATCAGCCTCGGTGAGGTGCGCGAATTCCTGGATATCCGAAATCGCCATCGGTGAGCTCCCTTCGCCGGTTCGTGCCTACGATAGCGTAACCTACGGCACCGTAGGTTACTAGGCCGTTAACCTCAAACGTCGAGTACGCAATCCCCTGACGCTGCGGAAACACAGGTTTGAATCCGCGATCCCGGCTCATGCTCGGCGCCATTTCGCAGGTCTCGTGCGTGTCCTTCCAGCAGCGGCACTACACAGGTCTGGCAGATCCCCATCCGGCACCCGAAGGGCATCTGCACGCCGGCTTCCTCCCCCGCGTCCATCAGCGAGGTCGCAGCATCGGCCGCGCGCTGCTTACCGCTACGCGCGAAGGTGACCAGACCGCCCTGCCCGTGTGGCGCGGCCCGTGACACCGCGAATCTCTCCAAATGGAGCAGCTCGACAACATCCGCATCGGCCCACACCCGCTGCGCATCGTCGAGCATGCCCTCCGGGCCACATGCCCACGTCTGGCGTTGCGCCCAGTCGGGTACCTCGGAGGCCAGCGATGAGAGATCCAAACGCCCCTGAGTCTTCGTCGTCCGCAGCCGGTACCGGTAGGACGGGTGCGCATCGGAGAGCGCCGCGAGCTCCCCGGCGAACATCACGTCACTCTCGGTCGGCGCCGAGTGCAGGTGCACCACATCGGGCAGCGGCAGGTCCGCCGCGGCCGAACGCCGCACCAACGTGCGCAACATCGACATCACCGGGGTGATGCCACTGCCCGCGGTCAAGAACAAGATCGCGGGTGGCGCGGGGTCGTCCAGCACAAAATTGCCCTGAGGGGCCGCCAGCCGGACGATCGTCCCCGGCTCCAGGCCGTTGACCAGGTGCGTGGAGAGGAAGCCCTCGGGCATCGCCTTGACGGTGATGGTGATGGTGCGTCCCGAACCACCGGCGTGCACCGGCGCCGATGTCAGCGAGTACGACCGCCAGCGCCAACGGCCGTCGATGAGCACGCCGATGCCGACGTACTGGCCGGGGTGATAGTCGAAGTGGAAGCCCCAGCCCGGCTTGATCTCCAGGGTCGCGGAGTCACTTGTTTCCTTGTGCACGTTCACCACGCGGCCCCGCAACTCGCGGGCAGACCACAGCGGGTTGGCCAGGCTCAGATAGTCATCCGGCAGCAGTGGCGTGGTAATGCGAGAAGCCAAGCCACGCAAGACGTTTACCGCAGCATGGCGTGACTTGGGCCCACCCGGGGCCGATGCGTCGAGCCAGGAAGCCAGTTTCACAGCCGATGACCTTCCATTGACGAAGGAGATGCCCAGCGAGGCGTAACCTACGCTACCGTAGGTTACCGGTCGGGAACAGGCCAATCGGCCAGGTCATGCGGCTTACAACAGGTCGAGCAGGAACGGCAGTTCTTGGGTGGCGTACCAAGCCAGATCATGGTCTTGTGCATCCCCAACGACCAGCTCGGCATCCTCGTCGCCCAGGTCCGCGGCGTCGATCACCTCGGCCGCACGCACCACGTCCGATTCGGCCTGCGCCAGATCGACGTGCGCGGCCACCACCGCGGATATCGGCACAGCGGCCGCTAACCGCACCACCGCATCATCCAGATCCGGACGCAGCTTGGCATCGTCGGCGGTCGCGACCAGCACCGCCCGTCGGGCCGGCAACTGGTCATCGCCGTCGTGGTTGGCCAGCAGCCGCAGCGAGGCCAGCGCCGCCTCACGCATGGCCACCTCGGACAGCTCATCCTCGTCGCCTGCGGAATAGGCCTCGCGCAGCGCCGGGGTCACCGCGAAAGCGGTGCCGTTCACCGGCCACAACTCGCCGTCGGCCACCAATTCGCGCAGCATCGCGAGCGTCACCGGGATGTAGACCTGCATGGGCATTACTGCGCCGCCTCCAACAACTCGTCGAGCGCCTCGGTGATCAGCACCGGAAGCATGTCTGCATCCGGCATCGCATCACGATCAGCGTTGATTCCGTAATACACGACGCCGTTGTAGGAAGTCAGCCCAATAGACAGCACCTGATTACGCAGCAGCGGAGGCACCGGGTAGATCTCTGCCAAGCGCGCACCGCCGATATACATCGGGGCCTGCGGCCCAGGCACATTCGTAACCAGCAGATTGAACAGCCGGTTCGGCAGTGTGGTCGCGACGCGGGCCGCCAACGCGTGCAAGGTCGGCGGGACAAATCCGGAGAGCGCGGCCATGTTCGGCACGTCCACCAAACTGAATGCCGCTGAATGCGATTCGGTGGCATGCGCGATCTGCGACAACCGCACCACGGTGTTGCCCTCACCCACCGGAAGGTCGACGAGAAACGGCGATACCTCGGTGGTGGCGGCGCCCTCGGCGAGAACATCCAGGTCACCGTCCCGGTACACCGACATCGGCACCATCGCCCGAATCATCGAGGTAGTGGTGACCGGCTCTCCCCTGCTCATCAGCCAATTGCGCAGCGCCCCAGCGATTACCGCCAACACCACATCATTGACATCGCAATCGTATTTGGCACGCACCCGCCGATAATCGGCCAGCTTGGTGGTCACCACGCTGAATCGCCTACTGCGCGAAACGCGTTGGTTGAGTGGCCCGCGTGGGGCGGCACCACGGGCCGCGGTTCGCACCACCTTGGCCATGCGCTCACCCAACTCGCCGATCTCGCCCGTCAGCGACGCGGCATCGGCAACCGCGCTGCGCACCGCCTCCAGGCGGGCACCGGGGCGCGCCAACCACTCCGAGACCGCACCGGCGACCAGCTCACTAGAGCTCGGTTCGTGCTCCGGAACCCAGATATCCTCGCCGAAGTCCGGGGTGCGGGCTGTCCGGTCGAACAGAACCTGTCCGAGTTCGAGCGCGGATTGGCCGTCCACCAGAGCCTGATGCGTCTTGGTGTAGATGGCCAGCCGGTTCTTGGACAACCCCTCAACCAGGTACATCTCCCACAGCGGCCGCGACCGATCCAGCGGGCGAGATGTCAAGCGTGCCACCAGATCTTGCAGTTGCCCGTCACTACCCGGGGACGGCAACGCCGAGCGCCGAATATGGTAGGTGATATCGAAATCGACATCGTCCAGCCAGACCGGCCGGGCCAGTCCGAACCCGATCTCCTTGACCCGCTGCCGATAGCGTGGAACCTGCGGGAGCCGGCTCTCCACCAACGCGAGAAGCTCCTCGTACGTGAAGCCACCGCGAGGCTTGCGGATGATCGCCAACGAGCCGACGTGCATCGGGGTTGAGCTGTCCTCGCTGGAGAAGAACGATGCGTCAAGCGCGGACAACCTGCTGACCACGATCCGCGCCGCCTTCCCCTAAGAATCTCGCCACTTGTACCCAGCGGCGCCGCTGTCCCGAACGTCCCGCCAACCGTACCCTGGCGCCCTCGACACCGGCTGTGCGATCATGATCGGCAACGTTCTGCGCCTCTCCCGCAGAGCGAATGAGGGGGCTCATTCACTGGAGGGGAAATGTCTCATCGCTATGTCACCCGGGTGGCCGATTACGAACCTGCGCCGGTGCTGGCCAGCCTGCCGCAGGCCTGTCAGTCACCACGTCCGGCGAGGTTGCGCCAATCGCGGACTCGGCCAGCGGGCATTGAGCGCCAGGCACATCTGCGCGAACAATCTCCGCCGCCTGAGGCGGTTGCGTTCGCGGATGCCGCAATGCGCCGGGTCCTGGAAGTCATGGATCGGCGCCGGCCGATAGTCCAGCTGCGCCCGCTGCTGGCCGACGGGCCCCTGAGCGCGGTCATGGCACGTTCCTCGCGCACCCCGACCACCGCCGCGGCCCGGCTTTACAAGATCCGGGTGCGCCGCTGCGCGGACGACACCGCCGAGATCTTCGGAACGTTCGAGCGCGGTGGACGCATCCGGGCATTCGCCGGACGCATCCAATCCGTACGGGGTAACTGGCTCGTGGCCGCGTTGCAGCTCGGCTGACGCCGACCGCGGCTAGCGCTTGCGGCGCGACCGCGGCGGCTTGGAGGTGCGGCCCGCGTTGCGCGCCGCTTCCCGACGCTCACGCCGCGTGCCACTGCCCGGGGCCGAGTCACCGCCACCGGCCTCATGCCGGGATTGCGCTGAACCGTCTTCCGCCGGCCCCGAGTACGTGAGCTCGGGCGCGGACTCCTCGAGCCCCTTCGCGCGCAACTCACCCTGCGCGGCCTGCGCTGCGGCGGAAGCGAACTCGGCTAACCCTTCGGGCGCCGCCTGCGGGGCAACCGTTCCGGCTGCGTCTTCCGCGGGCGACGTTACCTCGACGTTGATGTTGAACAGGAAGCCGACCGACTCTTCCTTGAGGCCGTCAAGCATGGCGGTGAACATGTCGTAGCCCTCGCGCTGGTACTCGACCAGCGGATCGCGCTGCGCCATCGCCCGTAGGCCGATGCCCTCCTTGAGGTAGTCCATCTCGTAGAGGTGCTCGCGCCACTTACGATCGATCACGCTGAGCAGGATGTTGCGTTCCAGCTGGCGCATCGAGCCCTCGCCGGCCAACCCGTCGATCTCGGCTTCCCTTGCCTTGTAAGCCTTCTTGGCGTCGTCGAGCAGGGCCAACTTGAGGTCGGCGGGGCTCAGCTCGTCGGCCTCACCGTAGGTGTCGGATGCGATGAGTTCCTCGGGCTTCAGGCTCACCGGGTACAGCGTCTTGAGCGCGGTCCACAACGCTTCGAAGTCCCAGTCCTCGTGATAGCCGTCGGCAGTGGCACCGTCGACGTAGGCGGCGATGGTGTCGGTGATCATCTCTTCAATCTGCGGCTGCAGATCCTCGCCGTCGAGGATGCGGCGGCGTTCGGCGTAGATGACCTTGCGCTGCTGGTTCATCACCTCGTCGTACTTGAGGACGTTCTTGCGGACCTCGAAGTTCTGCTGCTCTACCTGGGTCTGTGCGCTCTTGATGGCGCTGGTCACCATCTTGGCCTCGATCGGCACGTCGTCGGGGACGTTCATGCGCGTCAGAATCGTTTCCAGCGCAGCGCCATTGAAGCGTCGCATCAACTCGTCGCCCAACGACAGGTAGAAGCGAGACTCGCCCGGGTCGCCCTGACGTCCGGAACGACCGCGCAGCTGGTTGTCGATACGACGCGACTCGTGCCGTTCGGTGCCCAGCACGTACAGGCCACCGGCCTCCTGGACCTCCTTGGCCTCGGTCTCAGCGGCATCCTTGAACTTCTGCAGCGTCGCGTCCCAGGCGTCTTGGTACTCGTCCGGGGTCTCCACCGGGTCCAGGCCCTGTTCGCGAAGGTGCGTGTCCGCCAAGAAGTCCGGGTTACCGCCCAGCACGATGTCGGTACCGCGGCCGGCCATGTTGGTGGCCACCGTGATGGCCCCCCGGCGCCCGGCCTCGGCGATGATGCGGGCTTCCTGCTCGTGATACTTGGCGTTAAGCACATTGTGCGGAATGCGGCGCTTAGTGAACTGCCGTGAAAGGTATTCGGAGCGCTCCACACTCGTGGTACCGATCAGGACGGGCTGGCCCGCCTCGTACCGCTCCACCACATCGTCGACGACCGCGATGTACTTGGCTTCCTCGGTCTTGTAGATGAGGTCGGATTGGTCCTTGCGAACCATCGGTCGGTTGGTGGGGATCGACACGACACCGAGCTTGTAGATCTCGTGCAGCTCGGCTGCCTCGGTCTGGGCGGTACCGGTCATACCGGCGAGCTTGTCGTAGAGACGGAAGTAGTTCTGCAGGGTGATGGTGGCCAGCGTTTGGTTCTCGGCCTTGATCTCCACACGCTCCTTGGCCTCGATGGCCTGGTGCATGCCCTCGTTGTAGCGCCGGCCCAGCAGCACACGACCGGTGAACTCGTCGACGATCAGCACCTCGCCGTCGCGGACGATGTAGTCCTTGTCGCGGTTGAACAGTTCCTTGGCCTTGATGGCGTTGTTGAGGTAGCTCACCAGCGGCGAGTTGGCCGCCTCGTACAGGTTGTCGATACCCAGTTGGTCCTCGACGAACTCGACCCCGACCTCGTGGATACCGATGGTGCGCTTGCGGATGTCCACCTCGTAATGGGTGTCCTTCTCCATCAGCGGGACAATCCGCGCAAACTCCGGGTACCAGTTCGATGCGCCGTCGGCCGGGCCGGAGATGATGAGCGGGGTACGGGCCTCGTCGATGAGGATCGAGTCGACCTCGTCGACGATGGCGTAGGCGTGTCCGCGCTGCACCAACTCGTCGAGCGAGTGGGTCATGTTGTCGCGCAGGTAGTCGAAGCCGAACTCGTTGTTGGTGCCGTAGGTGATGTCGGCGTTGTAGGCCGCGCGCCGCTCCTGCGGGTTCATCTGCGACAAGATCACGTCGACATCCAGGCCCAGGAAGCGGTGCACGCGGCCCATCCACTCCGAGTCACGTTTGGCCAGGTAGTCGTTGACCGTGACGACGTGTGTACCCTTCCCGGCCAGTGCGTTCAGGTATGCCGGCAGCACACAGGTAAGGGTCTTGCCCTCACCGGTCTTCATCTCGGCGACATTCCCGGCGTGCAGCGCGGCACCACCCATCACCTGTACATCGAAGTGGCGCTGGCTCAGCACCCGCCAGGAGGCCTCGCGCGCGACGGCGAAGGCCTCGGGCATCAGGTCATCGAGGGTCTGGCCCTTCTCCAGGCGCGCCTTGAAGTCGCCGGTCTTGGCCCGTAGCTCGGCATCGGAAAGCTTCTCGACGTCATCGGACAGGGTGTTGACGTAATCGGCCACGCCCTTGAGACGCTTGACCATGCGACCTTCACCAAGGCGCAGCAACTTCGACAGCACGTCAATATCCCCTGTACTCGTTAGGACTTGTCAGACTTCAGCGAGTCCCATCGTAGGCGTCGTCCGCATCAGCCTCCCCGAGCAGTCACTCTTGGACGGCCGTCGCGCCATCCGCGAGCACCGCCAGGCGCCGCTCGCGGGCTATGAGGAACAACGGGAACGCGACGCTGATGGCGACGAGGAAGCAGAGCGCGATGTACGCCCAGATGTGCTTGATACCCAACCGTCGGGCCTCGACAACCATGAGCACAAGGGCCGCGACCGTGAGCAGCATCAGGTCGTTGGTCAGAGAGCCTGCGACGTGATTTGCATACGCGCTGGTCACGACATCGACTAGTTTCCCGCCGGACGAGATATACGCGATGTTGTGCCACCAGGTGGCACCCACGGCGATCAGCGCTATCGCGCCGTACAAAAAACAGAGGTTTCGGCGAGCGGTAGTCACCGACGAAGTATGCGATGTGAACGAGCCCCCGATATGAGAAATCCCCGCACCGGTCGCGGACCAGGTGCGGGGATTCTCTGCGCGGGGTAACCGCGCGCCCTACTCCCCGAGGCGTATCAGGCCGTAGTCATACGCGTGCCTGCGATACACCACAGACGGGCGACCCGAGGACTCGTCATGGAAAAGGAAGAAGTCGTGGCCGACCAATTCCATCTCATACAGCGCGTCATCGACCGTCATCGGTTTGGCCGGGTGATCTTTGGTCCGCACGATGTGGCCCGGACCCTGGCCGTCATCGACCTCGGCCCCGTTGTGAGTGTGCGCGCCATTCACCGCGGCAGGTGGCGTGAAGGCATCGGCGGGGAGAACCTTGGTGGCCTCGGCGAGCGATACCGGCGTCTTGTCTCCGTAGTGAACCTTGCGGCGGTCACGACCTCGTCGCAACCTGCTCTCCAGCTTGGCGGCGGCGGCTTCCAGCGCGCTGTGGAACGTGTCGGCACATGCCTCGCCCCGGACAACCGGTCCCCGGCCCCGCGCGGTGATCTCCACGCGCTGACAGCTCTTTTTCTGGCGACGGTTGCGTTCGTGTTCGAGTTCTACATCAAAGAGGTAAAGGGTCTTGTCGTAACGTTCCAAACGGGAAAGTTTGTCGTTCACAAAGATTCGAAAGTGATCGGGGATTTCTACGTTTCGGCCCTTGACCACGATATCGGCTTGGGCTGTCCGCTCCCCGTCCTCGAGTGCAACGGATGCCTTTGATGTGCTTGACAACTCATACCTCCGGTACTGAGAGTGCGCTTGCGCTCAACCCATCCGCTAGGGACTAAAGATGTTGACGAAGCGCATGTTTGATGTTTGAAGTACGCCGGAGTCGCCTGAAACTCTGAGACGGCAGCCCGCCGGCGCTGGGGTTGGTAACCACCTCCTCCGCCGAATGGGACGCAGGCGTTTCGTGTTGGTGAGCGGTTCGACCCACCAAACGCGGAACGTTCATAGCTTGTTGGCCCCGACGGTAGTCCGTGTTCACTCGCCTTGCCACCGATTCGTGAGAGTCGTTTCGAGATCGTCATACGATCTTTAGGAGTACGTCAGCGTGAGCACGGCAGCGACCCGAAATCCTGCGGATTTCAACACTCTGACCGATTCGGCAACGGTGGCTCCGGTGGTTACGACATCGTCGACCAGCACCAATTCGGTGGCCGGCCGCGGGGCCCGGCGCAGCGTGACACGTCCGGCGACGTTGTGCTGCCGGGCCGAAATGGACAGTCCGACCGAATCTCGCGCACCGATCTTCATGCGCAGCAGCGACGCAACGTGCACGCCCGGAATCCGGGTGGCGACCGTCGCTACGGCGGTCACCGGGTCTCCACCGCGTCCACGCGCCGCGATCCACCGCGTGGGCGCCGGAACCAATGTCACCGGCTGCTCAACGAGGTGCCAGCGCAGCAGCTCACCCACTCCCCGGGCCAGCGCCGCCCCCAGCGGAACGGCGAGGTCGCGGCGGCCGCGGTCCTTCATCGTCACAATCGCCTGTCGCCGGGGGCCCGCATAGCGCCCGAGGGAGAGGACGGGCACACCCGGATCGACGCGCGTCGTCACCACCACGGGCTCGGCGGCGAACGCGCACGCGCAGGCTTCACACCAGCGGGTGGACGGCGCCCCGCAACCGCCGCAGGCCAGCGGCAGCATCAGATCGAGCATGCGATGACTGTGCGCGCAGGGTCCGACATATCCCTTCACGCAATTTCCGCGTTCCGCATGCGCGCCGTGGTGGTATCAATTCCCCATGTCGACTGACCCCGCCGATGACGAGAGCATCCCGTCGCGGGCCTTGGGATTAATGACGGGACCGCTGGCACTTCTCCTCATCGGTTTCAGTTTCTTGCCGTGGTGGGGCATCTCCGCGGACATCGGCACATCGGAGCCGGTCACCGTCACCGGCATCGGCCGGATAACCGGCGACCCCTCATTTGCGTCACTGTCAGGCAAGGCCGGACAACCAGGGGTCGCCACCGCCATCGCAGGCATTTTTGTCCTGGCCATCGCGGCCATGTGGAGTCGCGGCCGTTTCGGTTGCGTGCGTTCACGTCTGGTCGCGTGTGCACTAGCCACCTCCGCTGCAGCACTGGCCGGTCTCGTGCCGGTGTGGCGGGCGTACGTCGCGGAAAACGTTCTCGACGCCATCGGTCTCGGGTCGCTGCTCAAGCTCCGGACCCATTACGGCGACGTTCTCTTCACGGCATACGGCGCCGTCGGCACCGGCGTCACCGCATTGGTGATCGCGATCCTCACCGCGCTAAGCGCGGTACGTGCGCACGCGGCGTGGCGGGTGCCCATCGCGATTGTCGTCGGGCTCGCCGTCGGCATAGGAATTGCATTCGCCATCCATGCGGGCATGCCGCTGCGCCCGAGCTAATAACTGCGAGGCAGTGCCGCGACCAGCCTCTCGATCTGACTGCGATCCAGCACCGCGATCGTGCCGTCGGGCAGCCCGAGAATCCGGTCGGTGGCAACACCATAGAGCCGCTGACGCTGGACCGCGGCATCGATCGCGTCGGCGCGCGCGCGCGCGTCGGGCGCGGCGATGATCCGGTGCATGGTGGCACCCATGTTGGCCGCAAAGCCCTGGATCATGTCACCGACGCCCTCCGGATCGAATGTCTCGAACACTCCCTCGGCAACCCCGCGCGCGATCACCTCGGTGAGCACCGGCCGAAACTTGTCCTCCCAGATCGCCGAGATCCTGCGCAGCAGCGACTGATTCTCCGGCCGCAACATCGACATCATCGCCGCGATGCTCTCCGGTGCACCGAGAGCCATCTTGACCTCGTAGCTGGCGCGCAGGCCCGCGTTCAGCCGCTCCAACGCACCCACCCCCGGCTCGGCGAAGACCGGGCTCAACTCCGCGAAGGCCTGATGCACGCTGCGCTCCGACAGCGCGGCCACCAGGGCCTCCTTTGAGGAAAAGTAATGATAAAAGGCACCTTTCGAAATCCCGGAGGTGGCGATGAGATCGTTGAGACTCACCGTGTCGTAGCCACGCTCCAGAAACAGGGCCATCGCCAGATCGAGCAATTCGGTCCGGCGCACCTCCGGATGTTTCACCACACGCGGCACGGGTCAGGGCTTCCTGATCCAGCCCACGTATGTCAGATACACGCCGATGACCGCCAGGATCGCAAAGAAGACACGGACCGCACCGACCGCGGGCACCGACACCTCAACGCCACTTTGCATCAGCTGAGGAAATGCCAACAGCACAAATCCCCGCAGTGCCAGAAACCAGCCGAACAGCGAGATGAGCACCGGCGCGAGTCCCCTCCAGAACTGGTGGAAGGCGATGATCATCAGCCCACAGAAGAGCAGCAGCGCGCCGAAGAGCCACGCCCACATGGGGTCCTTGAAGAAGCTGTCACTGAGGAAGCCGGGCCCGCCCACGCGAATCGCGATGACGGTGGTGACGGTGGCGACGAATGGACCGATCACCCGCGCAAATGCGCGCGTGCGCTGGGCCGGAACCTCCGTAGTGGGCGCGGTTGTCATGACGCGAACTCCTTTCGAACGGCGAAAATAGACCACTGGTCGGTATGTTAGACCACTGGTCGGTATACACGCACGGCGTGCCGCAGAACACCGCTGCCGCCGACTCGATCTGACTAGGCTCGGATTCATGGAGACCCGGACAGCACCCGCCGATGCCGACATCCTCACCTCAAACCTGCGCGTTGCACTCGACGGCCGTTTCGGTCCGATACGCGACGCCGCCCGCGAATACCTGAACCGTGCCGACCTGCTACCCGACCCGTCGCTGACGCTCGAGGAGGCGCGCGCACGATCGCTGCAGATCATGCGCGAGCTGGTGCCCCATGGCTTGCCGCAGGCGGGATTCCGCAAGGAACACGGCGGCACCGGCGATGTCGGGGCAGCGATTGTCGGCATCGAGATGCTCGGCTACGCGGACCTGTCGCTCATGGTCAAGGCCGGTGTGCAGTGGGGACTTTTCGGCGGCGCGATCGAAAACCTGGGCACCGCAACCCATCACGAGCAGTACGTGGTCCCGCTGATCAACCTCGATGTGCTCGGCTGTTTCGCCATGACCGAGACCGGCCATGGCTCCAACGTTCAGGCCTTGCAGACCATCGCGACCTATGACAGCCAGACCGGCGACTTCGTCATCAACTCCGAGGGCTCACTGGCGCGCAAGGACTACATCGGCGGCGCCGCCGAGCATGCCACCGTGGCAGCGGTTTTCGCGCAGCTCGTCACCGGCGGGCCCGGCGAGGAGGCCACCGGTCGCGGAGTGCATTGTTTTGTAGTACCGATCAGGAGCGCGGACGGCAACGACCTGCCCGGCGTCACTACCAGCGACTGCGGATACAAGGGCGGTCTCGCCGGGGTCGACAACGGGCGCATCGTGTTCGACAACCTGCGGGTGCCACGCGCCAACTTGCTCAACAAATATGCGGACGTCGCCGCCGATGGCTCGTACAGCTCGCCCATCGAGAACGAGAACAAGCGGTTCTTCACCATGCTGGGCACACTCATCCGCGGACGGGTGAGCGTCGCCGCCACCTCGGGTGCGGCGGCACGCAAGGCGCTGACCATCGCGTCGCGATATGCCCTGGTACGTAAGCAGTTCGACACTCCGGACAGCGACGACGAAGTGATCATCGCCGATTACCTCGTGCATCAACGCAAGCTTCTGCCCTTGATCGCACGGTCGTACGCGCTCGCGTTCGCACAGAACGAACTCACCGAAGAGCTGCATGAAGTACAGACCGCAGATGAGGTGGACGGCGACCGACAGCGTCAGCTGGAAAGCACCGCAGCGGGTTTGAAGGCCACGACCAGCTGGCATGCCCAGAACACCATCACCGTATGCCGGGAAGCGTGCGGCGGCGCCGGGTACCTCGATGCCAACCAGCTCACCATTCTGCGGCGCGACATCGATGTATTCACCACCTTCGAGGGCGATAACACCGTGCTCACCCAGCTGGTGGCCAAGGAACTCCTGTCGTCCTACGGCGAGGACGTGCGTGGCCTCAACGCCGTGGGCTGGACGCGGTTTATCGCCGGCATGGCCCGCGACGTAATCCTGGAACGCTCCGCGGCACGACAGGTCATTCAGACCATCCTGGACTCCTCCGACGAGAACGTTGAGGAATCCGAGCTGAGCAACCGCGGCACCCAGCTACGCCTGCTGCGCAACCGCGAGGATCATCTGCTGCGCACCGCGGCCACCCGGATGCAACGCGCCCAATCCGACGACGAGGATCCGTTCGAGGTCTTCAACTCCGCGCAAGACCACATCCTCAAGGTCGGCTCCGCTCACACCGAGCGGGTGGTGCTGGAGGCGTTCATCGAGGCAATCGACAGCTGCGACAGCAAGTCAGCACAAGAGCTGCTGGAAAAGCTGTGCGATCTGTTTGTCTACAGTGCGCTCGAAACCGACCTGTCCTGGTTCCTGATGCACCGGCATGTTTCGACCGAACGGGCGAAGGCCATCAGACGCGGTGTCAACCAGCTGTGCGAGGAGCTGCGTCCGCATCTGCGCACTCTGGTCGACGCTTTCGGAATTCCTGAAGCGCTCCTCGCCACGGAGATGATCGCCGAAAACTAGCCCGTCAGCACGGGTATCGCCTGCGGTGTCATCAGTGGACGCACCTCGATCCACCGCTCCTCCGGCGTGCCCAGTCCCGTCAGCTGCAGCACGCCACGCGCATCGGCGATGTAGATGATGGCCGGCGAGGCGACAATCGTCGATACCGGAGTCAGCAGATTGCGGTCGTCCAGATCGGAGTTCACTCCGTCGAGATTCACGTTGGCCACCAGGTGCGACCCATCGTTACGCGCCACCACGATGTCGTCACCGGTACGCCAGGCCAGCGATACCGCGGAGTTTCCGAGGCCGAAACCGAGACGGCGCGGGTGCACCAGTGCGTAATCGCCGCTATCGGTCTGTACAACCGTCGCCATGATCACCTGGCCGTCGATGATCATGGCGGCACGCGTACCATCGCGTGACAACGCCAGCTCGGTGATCTGTCCCTTGTAGTTCTGCGCCACCGCCGATGATTCGACAGGCAACACCGCCACCATGGCCGTGGTGGCTTCCTGGATGACCCTGACCACCCGGCCACCATCGATGACCACCCATACCGCGTCGTCAAGGGCCCAGGTCGGGCGGGTCAACGTCTTACCGCCGACAGCCTCGCTACCGTTCGCACCGTTGGCGCCCACCCACATCGACATCAGCGGATCTTCTCCGGCCTGCACCCGGATCACCGACGCCACCTGACGCCCACTGCGCGATAGTGCTGCCGAAACTTGGCTTCCCACTTGGCCAAACGATCCGCGCACCGGCACTGCCGTGTCACGGTCGACCGTCACCAGCGATCCATTCAGCAGTCCGTAGAGACCCACTCCCGCGCCCTCGGAAGCACCGGGGTCGGTCGACGCGACATTCTGCGTGCTCCAGCCCTGCGCCAATTGCTCATCCAACGGAGCACCATTGACCTGCAGGACGTACGGCCCGGCGATACCGGCGCGCGACAGTGTCCAAATCACCTGCGCGGCAAGGAACTGCCTGGTCCGCTGATCGGGTGTCAGATCGCCTTCCAGATCGACGCGCACGCCGCCGTAGCCACGCCCCACGTCCACCCTGCTGCCATCGGCGCGTGTCACGGGTCCACGCAACCGCAGGCCGTTCAGGTGATTACGCACCGCCCCGGCCAGTTCCGGGCGCGGACCGGATAAGAGTTTGTAGACGAGCTCGGTGGCCAGCGAATCGGGGTCGTTCACCGCCACATAGCGCGGATCGGGCACCACGGTGCGACCGGCGGGATCCGCGAAGTACACGGTGTATCGCCGATAGGTGGCCTGGAACTGCGCCCAGTCCAGGAAGACTCCATTGGGGAGCGTGTCGATTCGCCACTCGCCGTTGACCTTCACCAAGGTGAATTGGGGATCTTGGGTATCCCCCTGAGCGGTCTCGAACACCCCGATATCGGACAAGGTGCCCAATTTGTTGGCGCGCACGTTGATCGTCCACCGGTCGACGCCGCGTTGGTCGGCGAATATCGGTGACTCGATGAGCACCGCGTCGCCCGCGTCATCCCATGTCCGCGAGCCGGATTCGGTGAGGAACTGCCGGGCGGCCCGGTGCCTGTTCGACGGTTCGGCGGTGGCCTTCAAGAACTCGCGCAATACCGTCTCGGGTTCCATTCCCGGCGTGGGCGCCGGGACCCCCGGCGGCAGCGGCCGCTGCACCGTTCCGATGGCCTGCGGAGAAGAGGAGGACGGCACCCCGGCACAGCCGGTGATCCCGAGTGCCACCGCGGTCAGGATCGCGGCCACCGTGCGCCGCATCAGGACGACTCTCGCACATGTTCGGTCTTGGCCCCCGAGGTCCGCATCGGCGTGGTCTCCTGCTCCCCCGGTTGGGTTCCCCGCTCCGCCGGTTGTACTCCCCGCAAAACCGGCCGGCGCACACCAGCACTCGGACGGCTGACGGGGTTCAGCGGAAGGGGGCTCGTAGTCACTTTATGCCCGCGGACCAAGGGCACCGTCAGTCGGAACAACGCCCCGTTACCCGGTTCGCCCCACGCCTCCAGCCGTCCCTGATGCAACCGGGCGTCCTCGACGCTGATCGCCAGCCCCAGTCCGGTGCCGCCGGAATGACGCTTGCGCGACGGGTCGGCACGCCAGAACCTGTTGAACACCAGTTTTTCCTCACCGGGACGCAGGCCGACCCCGCGATCTCGCACGGTGACGGCAACACTGTCGACATCGGCGGCCATTCGGATGGTGACGGGCTTGTGCTCGCTGTGGTCGATCGCGTTGGCGACCAAGTTGCGCAGAATCCGTTCCACGCGACGAGGATCCACCTCGGCGATGATCTCGCTGTCGGGCATGTCCAGCTCTACCACCGTGTCCAGCTCGTCGGCGAGGTGCTTGACCGAGGCCACCACCGTCTTGACGGTGTCGCGCAGATCCACCTGCTCCACGGCAAGCTCGGCCACACCGGCATCGTGCCGCGAAATTTCCAGGAGATCGGCCAGCAGCGTTTCAAACCGGTCCAGCTCATTAGTCATCAGCTCGGCGGAACGTTGCAGCGCCGGGTCGAGCTCCTCACGGTTGTCGTAAATGAGATCGGCCGCCATCCGCACCGTGGTCAGTGGGGTACGCAGTTCATGGCTGACGTCGGAGGTGAAGCGGCGCTGCAGATTTCCGAACTCTTCCAGCTGGGTGATCTCGCGCGAGAGGCTTTCCGCCATATCGTTGAACGACACCGCGAGCCGCGCCATATCGTCGACACCGCGCACCGGCATGCGTTCGGACAGATGTCCTTCGGCGAACCGCTCGGCAATGCGGGAGGCCGACCGCACCGGCAGCACCACCTGACGTGCGACCAGCAGTGCGGCGGCGGCCAGGAGCACCAGCAGCACCACACCGCCGGTGACGATGGTTCCGCGCACCAGCGAAATGGTGCTTTCCTCGCTCGACAGCGGGAAGACCAGGTACAGCTCGAGCGCGGTTACCTTGGACGTCGTCGGCGAACCGATGACAAGGGCCTTCCCCGAGAAGTTCTCGGTGTGCACGGTCGAGTACTGATAACTGACCTGGCCGGCCTTCACGAATTCGCGCAGCGGGCCCGGGATCTGGGTGGCCGGCCCCGACGATGTCGCCTCGCGGGGCCCGTCACCGGGAACCAGGAGGACCGCGTCGAACGCCCCGGCGCCCCCGCCCTCGGAACCCTTGCTGCCGTTCAACAATTGGTTACGCGCCAGCTCCAGGCTGCTTTGTAGTGAACGGGTTTCCTCGCCGCCGACGTCATCGCTGACGATGACCCGCGCACGTTCCATCTCCTCCGTCGCGACCCGAATCTTCGATTCCAGGATGCGATCGGTCACCTGGCTCGTGAGCACAAATCCCAGGATCAGGATGACCAGGGAGGACAGCGCCAAATTGGACACCACCACCCGCACCTGCAGGGAACGGCGCCAGGTGAACCCGACCGCTCGACTCAGCGCCTTCAGTCCGCGTATCAGTGGTGCCGATCGCCGCTGAATGCGCCGCTTCGAGCTGAAGATCACGGGGGTCCGGCCTTATATCCCACTCCTCGAACGGTCAACACCACGGTCGGATTCTCCGGGTCCTTCTCGACCTTCGCCCGCAGCCGCTGCACGTGGACGTTCACCAGCCGGGTATCGGCCGGGTGACGGTAACCCCACACCTGTTCGAGCAGCACATCACGAGTAAACACCTGGCGCGGTTTACGTGCCAGCGCCACCAGAAGGTCGAACTCCAGCGGGGTCAGGGAGATCTGCTCGCCCTCGCGGGTGACCTTATGCGCGGGCACATCGATCTCGATACCCGCGATGTTCAGCAGTTCGGCCGGCTCATCGTCGTTACGCCGCAACCGGGCACGGATGCGGGCGACGAGCTCCTTGGGCTTGAACGGCTTCATGATGTAGTCGTCGGCACCGGACTCCAGGCCGAGCACCACGTCAACGGTGTCGGTCTTGGCGGTGAGCATGACAATCGGAACACCGGAATCGGAACGCAGCACCCGGCATACGTCAATGCCATTCATCCCGGGCAGCATGAGGTCCAACAGAACCAGATCAGGGCGCAGCTCGCGAACGGCGGTGAGCGCCTGGGTACCGTCGCTCACCACAGCCGTCTCGAAGCCCTCCCCGCGCAACACGATGGTGAGCATCTCTGCCAATGACGCGTCATCGTCGACAACAAGGATCCTTTGCCTCATAGATCCCATCGTGTCACTAGATCGTGACAAAACCGGGGTACCAAGGGGGCGAGTTGCGAACTAGTCTCCGGTGAGCTGCGCGCGAACCTTGAACTTCTGAATCTTGCCGGTGGCGGTTCTGGGTAAAGCGTCGACGAACTCGACACGCTTGGGGCACTTGTACCCGGCCAGATGCTCCCGGCAGTGCGCGACGAGATCCGGTCCCGTTGGCGGATCAGCCCCTGGGGCCGCCTCAGCGATCACCACCACCGCCGTGACGAGCTCGCCCCACTTCTCGTCGGGCACGCCAACGACCGCGGCCTCCCGAACCCCCGGATGAGATATCAGCGCGTCTTCCACTTCGATGGACGACACGTTCTCGCCACCAGTGATGATGATGTCCTTCTTGCGGTCCGAGATGCTGAGGTAACCCTCGGACATCGATCCGCGGTCACCGGTGTGAAACCAATTGCCTGCCAACGCCTCCGTGGTGGCCTCCGGCTGGTCCCAGTAACCGTCGAGATTCGTATTCGACTGCGTGAGCACCTCGCCGTCCTCGGCGATCGATACCCGGACACCGATCGCCGGAGCGCCCGCGCGGCCCAGCATGCGCGCCTGCTGATGGTCGTCGAGGTCTGCCCATTCTGACCGAAACCGATTCATCGTGATGAGCGGCGCGGTTTCGGTAAGCCCATAAATCTGGATGAACTCCCAGCCGAGCTCGGCACGCACCCGGGCGATCGTGCGCGTCGGAGGCGGCGCTCCCGCGACGATGATCCGGACCCGCTCTCGGCCCGGAATAGGTCCTTGCCAACGCGCGGCGGCATCCAGAACGGAATCGACGACCGTTGGGGCCGCACACATCACGGTGACACCGTGATCCTGCACGCGTCGCAGGATCTCGTCTCCGTCGATCTTGCGCAGCACGATGTGCCGGCCACCCATTCCGGTCGCCGCGTACGGCCAACCCCAGCCGTTGCAGTGGAACATCGGCAATGTGTGCAGCAGTACATCGTCGTCGCGCAGGGTCGCGTGCAACCCGAAGACAACGGCATTGAGCCAGATGTTGCGATGGGTCAGCTGCACACCCTTGGGCCTACTCGTGGTTCCTGACGTGTAATTCAGTGTGGCGGTGGATGATTCAACGCACGACCACGGGCAGGGGCTAGCCGGGTTCGGCGACTCCTCCTCGCCGGTTTTACCGAATATCGCGGCGTCGTCCTCACCCAGCACGAAGTTGTGAGGGGCGCGCACGGTATCCAGCAGGCCGCGCACCTCCGGATCCACAATCAGCACCGAGGCGCGCGAATGCTCGATGATGTACTCGATCTCGGCGGGCGCCAAGCGAAAGTTGATGGGCACCAGGATCCGTCCCCACCCGGACACCCCGAAGAACGAGGTGAGCAGTCGCGCGCTGTTCTGAGAGACGATCGCCACGCGCTCCCCGGGTCCGACGCCGAGATCGTCGAGCGACGCGGCTTGCCCACGTGCCCGCTCGGCGAGCTGCCGGTAGCTCAACGCCCCCCAGGAGGACGCCGGTTGCGCCGGCTCGTCGACTACCCCGACACGGTCGGGATAGACCAACTCGGCACGGTCCAGGAAATCTCGCACACTCAGGTCGAAGAACACGCACCAATCCTGCCGTCCCGCTCCCCATGTGGCGTGGATATCCACGAAGCGCGGGGACATCTTGCCGGTCACTGGTGGACGGGTGTTTAATGAGGGCGCTTGTTCAGCAGTGGTTCATGTGCGCTTTGCGCCAGCGCCTAGGAGGTGACGCGACTATGTCCGATAGTCAACCTCCGAGTATCCACGGCGCCTTCTAACGCAGACCCGGGTTGCGCTCGAAGGCGCTCTTGTTGCACCACATATGTGTGTGCACCTCGAAGCCACTGCGAGAGAACAGGACCCTTCATGAGTCATTGGGATGTCATCATCCGCGTAGCCCTGGGATTTAGCCTGGGTTGTGTCATCGGGATCGAACGGCAGTGGCGCGCCAAGAATGCCGGCCTGCGCACCAACGCGCTGGTGTGCCTGGGCGCGACACTCTTCGTCATCATGGGCGGCTACAGCTTCCATGGCCCCGGTGCTGACCCGACTCGCGTTGCAGCACAGATCGTTTCAGGCATCGGCTTCCTCGGCGCCGGAGTGATCATGAAACAGGGCGCCACCATCACCGGGCTGAACACCGCCGCCACGATGTGGGCCACCGCCGCCGTGGGCGCGCTGGCAGGCGGCGGCATGTACGACGTCGCGATTGTCGGCACCGTCGCCATCGTGCTGGCCAACGTCCTGTTGCGGCCACTCGGACATCTGCTGGATCGCCAACCCGCCATCGGCCGCGAGTCCGCACCCGCGGCGTACCTCTTCGAGGTCACCACCACCGATGAAACCGAGGCCCATATCCGGGCGCTCACCGTACAGGCCGTCAGCAGGCCTGAATTCGCGCTGCAATCGGTGCGGTCCTATGACGTCGAAGACGGCAAGCATGTGCGCGTCGTGGCGAAGCTGAGCGCAGAAGAACGCAACGACTCGCTGCTGGAGTCCGCGGTAAGCCGCCTGTCCATGGAGCCCGCGGTCTCATCGGTGCGCTGGCATATCGACCGCGAGGAAGAGGCCGAAGCCAGTGAGTGGTAGGCACATCCGTCGAGCGTGAAGCCACGGCGGCATTTCGGCCGAATACCCGCCGTATCTTCACACTCGGCGCAGGAGCTTTTCCGCAAGCGCATCCGGATCGCCACCGTCGGTGACGACCCACGGGCCGCCCCAATTGCGCTGCGCCAGATCGGCATATGCCGCGGACACCCGCGACTGCAAATCCGCGTCACGCTCATAGGTGTCGCGAGTGCGGTCGCTTTCCTGCTGCTCGCGCTGCCGCGCCCGCTGCTGGGCAAGCTCCGGGGAAACGTTCAGGAACACTTGCCAATCGGGATGCGGCAGACCGAATCGCCCGTATTCGAGCTCATACACCCAGCGGGTCATCTCGCCGTCGCCGTCCTGATGCAGCCGCGCCGCGCCGTACGCGGCGTTGGAGGCCACCCAGCGATCCAGGATCACCAGGTCGTTGGTGCGCGACAGCCCCGCGAGCTCGTCACGGGCATCACGCCGGTCCAGCGCGAACAACAGTCCCATCGCGTACGCGGAGGACACCACATCACCGTGCCCACCTTTGAGCGACTCGGCGGCGAGGTCGGCGTGCACCGAGCGCCCATAGCGCGGAAAGTCCAGCGTCGCAACGGATAATCCCTGGGCATTCGAGCGCGCTATCAGCTTCTCGGTAAGCGTGCGCTTGCCCGCGCCGTCGACACCCTCGATCGCAATCAGCTGGCCCACGGCTGGTCAGCCTACGCAAAGGCCCCCGGCACCGGAGTGCCGAGGGCCTTGTACGAGTTTCTCGACAATCAGTAACGGTAGTGCTCCGGCTTGTACGGGCCTTCCACATCCACACCGATGTACTCGGCCTGATCCTTGGTGAGCTTGGTCAGCGTGCCGCCGAGAGCCTCGACGTGGATGCGCGCCACCTTCTCGTCCAGGTGCTTGGCCAGTCGGTAGACCTCGTTGTCGTACTCGTCGTTCTTGGTCCACAGCTCGATCTGCGCGATCACCTGGTTGGAGAAGCTGTTGCTCATCACGAAGGACGGGTGGCCCGTGGCGTTACCCAGGTTGAGCAGACGGCCCTCGGACAGCACGATGATCGACTTGCCCGAGTCTCCGAAGGTCCACAGGTCCACCTGCGGCTTGATGTTGAGCCGGGTGGCGCCCGACTTTTCGAGGGCGGCCATATCGATCTCGTTGTCGAAGTGACCGATATTGCCCAGGATGGCCTGGTCCTTCATCGCCTTCATGTGGTCCAGCAGGATGATGTCGTAGTTACCGGTCGCGGTCACCACGATGTCAGCATTGCCGATGGCCTCCTCGACGGTCACGACGTCGAACCCGTCCATGAGCGCCTGCAGCGCGTTGATCGGATCGATCTCGGTGACCTGCACGCGCGCGCCCTGACCCGCGAGAGACTCGGCACAGCCCTTGCCGACGTCGCCATAGCCGCAGATGAGGACCTTCTTGCCGCCGATGAGCACGTCGGTGCCACGGTTGATGCCGTCGACCAGCGAGTGCCGAGTGCCGTACTTGTTGTCGAACTTGCTCTTGGTCACCGAGTCGTTGACGTTGATGGCCGGGAACGCCAGCTCGCCGGCAGCGGCGAACTGGTACAGGCGCAGCACGCCGGTGGTGGTCTCCTCGGTGACGCCCTGGACCGATGCGGCGACCTTGGTCCACTTGTCCTTGTCGGTCTCGAACCGCTCACGCAGCAGGTTCAGGAAGACCTTGTACTCGGCCGAGTCGTTCTCGTCCGCGGGCGGCACGACGCCGGCCTGCTCGAACTGCGCACCGCGCAGCACCAGCATGGTGGCGTCACCGCCATCGTCGAGGATCATGTTGGCCGGCTCGCCGGGCCAGGTGAGCATCTGCTCGGCGGCCCACCAGTACTCCTCCAGCGTCTCGCCCTTCCAGGCGAAGACCGGGGTGCCCTGGGGCTCCTCCGGGGTGCCATGCGGCCCGACGACGATGGCCGCCGCCGCGTGGTCCTGGGTGGAGAAGATGTTGCAGGACGCCCACCGCACCTCAGCACCGAGCGCGACAAGCGTCTCGATGAGCACCGCGGTCTGGATGGTCATGTGCAGCGAGCCGGAGATGCGAGCGCCCTTGAGCGGCAGCACTTCCGCGTACTCCCGACGCAGCGCCATGAGGCCGGGCATCTCGTGCTCGGCGAGACGAATCTCCTTACGGCCGAACTCGGCCTCGGAAAGATCGGCCACCTTGTAATCAATGCCGTTGCGTACGTCGGCCACCAGCTCGGTCATCGCCACCTCAATCGCGTCTCATGAATGTTTCTTGCATGTCAATTCAACTGACACGCATGGGTCCGTCACCAGGTTAGCGCGTGTGAGCGATAGATAGTTAGATCAGGTAGCGAGATTTATGGACGTGCAGGTCACTGGGCGCCCCTCCCGCTTGCAGGGACCTTATCGGCGAGTGCATTGGTCTCGACGAACGGAGACAACAGGCGCGCCATATCGAGCGCCACATCATGATCGGATTCCGGCGGCATCGACACGTAACTAATCGCCAGCCGCACAATCGACCTCGCGAGGATCGCGGCGTCCTCCGCGCTGGCTGACACCCAGCTGTTCGCGAACGACTCGGTGAGCCGAGCCGACGCCGGGAGCACAATCACGGCGCTGTCCACCGTCACGAGACGCATGAGCTCAGGCTTGGCGTCACCCGTGAGCAACGCGATGACCATGGGATCTGCGGCGCTCTCGGCGAAGAAGGCGGCAAATCCCTGATGTAGCGCGCCATGGATATCGCCCACATTGGCATATATCGCGCTGTTGACGGAGTCGGCCAGGCGCAGCGCCAATCGCAGGGCGTATCCCTGGGCCAGCCCCTGCCGGGAGCCGAACTCGTTGTACAGCGTCTGCCGGCTGACTCCCGCCCGACGGGCCACCGCGGACATCGTCACCGCCGACCAGTCCTGGTGCCGCAGCAGATCCCCGAGCGCATCGAGAACCGATTCGCGAAGCAGCGCCCGCGCGGCCTCGGCATACGGCACTCGTGGCGTCACACCGGGGAGCCTGACAGGGGCGCTCGCTGTCGTCAATGCGCCCCTCGCAGGCAACACATCCGTCATGGCCGCGCGATCTCCACCATCACGAAGTCGGCCTTCGCGGCGCCACAGTCCGGGCAACTCCAGTCCTCGGGAATGTCGTCCCAGCGCGTACCCGCCTCAATTCCGTCCTCCGGCCAACCCACGGCCTCGTCGTACTGGAATCCGCACTGCATGCATTCGTACAACTTGTAGTCGTTCTCGCTCATGAGTCCGCTCCTGATTTTGAGGATTCAAAAACTTCGAAATCCACTTTCTCGCGCACTCCGCAGTCGGGGCAGCACCAGTTGTCGGGAACCCCCGACCACGCCGTCCCGGCCGGGAACCCCTCGCGAGGGGCCCCCGTGCTCTCGTCGTACACGTACTGACATACGGGGCAACGGTACTGGGACATGTCTAGGCCGCCTCTTCCGTCACGCCGTACTTGGCCAGAATCTTCGCGCGCTTGCTCGGCTGGACGTTCACCTTGGTGATATCCCCGTTGTAGTGGTCCAGCACCCGCTGATCCATGATCTTGCGCCACAGCGGCGGGAAGTACGCCAGCGTCAGCATCGTCGCGTATCCGCTGGGCAGGTTCGGAGCGCCGTCCATGCTGCGCAGGGTCTGATAGCGCCGCGTGGGGTTGGCGTGGTGATCGCTGTGCCGCTGCAGGTGGTACAGGAAGATGTTGGTCACCAGGTGATCCGAGTTCCAGCTGTGCTTGGGGGTGCAACGCTCGTACCGTCCGCCGGCGACCTTCTGCCGCATCAGCCCGTAGTGCTCCAGGTAGTTCACCGTCTCGAGGAAGGTGAATCCATAGATCGCCTGAATGATCAGGTACGGGATGACCGCGGTACCGAAGATGGCAATCGTGACCCCGAACAACAGCACTGTCATCAGCCAGGCATTCACCACATCGTTGCTCGGGTGCAGCACAAAGCGATTCAGCCGCTTCATGCGCGTGGCCTCAAGGTTCCAGGAGGACTTCAGGCTCCCCCAGACGCTGCGCGGCCAGAAGCCCCAGAACGTCTCGCCGAATCGCGAGCTGGCCGGGTCCTCGGGTGTCGCGACGCGCACGTGGTGTCCACGGTTGTGCTCGATGTAAAAGTGGCCGTAGAACGTCTGCGCCAGGGTGATCTTCGAGAGCCAGCGCTCCAGTTCGTCCTTCTTGTGTCCCATTTCGTGGGCGGTGTTGATACCGACTCCGCCGAGAACACCGATCGATAGCGCGACGCCCAGCTTGGAGATCCAGCTGATGCCGTTATCGAACCCGATCCAACTCAGGTCGGTGGCGGTGAAGTAATAGGCCCCCAGGAAGAAGCTCGCGTACTGGAACGGGATGAAGATGTAGGTGCAGTACCGGTAGTACTTGTCGTTCTCCAGCGCCTCCATCACCTCGTCGGGCGCGTTCTCGCCGTCGGCGCCAAAGCGCAGATCCAGCAGCGGCAGGATCACGTACACGAGCAGTGGGCCGATCCAGAAGAAGAATGGTGAGAACTGCTGCCATCCGAGCTGGTTCATCGCATAGACAAGAGCCGTCGCGATGAAGATCGCAGTGGGCGGGATCATGCCGTACAGCCACATATGGCGCTTGCGGTCGCGCCACGCGGCGGGCAGGTCGTGGGCTGCATCAAGGTTTGACGTCATCGTCACTTCTCCTCGGTTCAAATCTTCGTGAGGTGCGTCACCGAACAGATTTTACGATAGGGCATGATTCGTCGCTTGTCTAGACAAATGAGTATGTTTTGTAAAGTGCCTGGTGGCGCGCGTCACCCAGAAGGGACCCAAGCAAGTTGAAGTGAGTTACTGCTCGACAGCCACACGGAGCCCGAGCATCGAGTGCCGGCGACTGTAGGCGAAGTAGACGACAACGCCGATGGCCATCCAGGCCAACGCGAACATCCAGGTGCGTACGGCAAGGTTGAGCATCAACCACCCGCACGCCAGGATCGCGACGACGGGGAGCCACGGCACACCCGGAGTGCGGAAGCTACGGGGCAGATCGGGACGGGATCGCCGCAGCACGATGACGCCGGCCGACACCAGCACAAAGGCGAACAGCGTGCCGACGTTGACGATCTCCTCCAGACCCTCGATCGGGGTGAGGGACGCCGCTATCGCGACAAGGAAGCCCACGATCAGGGTGATACGTATCGGCGTACCGTGCGATCCGGTCCGCGCGAGCTCACGCGGCAGCAGTCCGTCGCGGCACATCGCGAAGATGACCCGGATCTGTCCGAGCATCAGCACCATGACCACCGTGGTCAACCCGGCCAGCGCGCCGATCGCGATGACCTTGGCCGCCCAGTCGACACCGTTGAGGTGGAATGCCGTGGACAGGTTCGGATGCGAATCAGCCGCCCGCAGATCGCTGTACTTGACCATCCCGGAGAGCACGACCGTGACCGCGACGTACAGGACAGTGACGATGACGAGCGAGGCGATGATCCCGCGCGGCACATCCTTCTGCGGGTTCCGTGTTTCCTCCGCTGTGGTGGCGACGACATCGAAGCCGATGAACGCGAAGAACACGATCGACGCGCCCGCCAGCACCCCGAACCAGCCGTACTGGCTTCCGGAACCACCGGCGATGAACGAGAACAGGGACTGATCCAGTCCGGTCCTGCTAGAACTCCCCGCCTCCGCCGGCGGGACGAACGGTGTGTAATTGGACGCCTTGATGAAGAAGGCACCGACGATGATCACCAGCAGCACCACCAGAACCTTGACGGTGGTGATGACGAGGGATACCCGTGAGGACAGCTTGGTGCCGACGGCGAGCAGCACCGTCAACACCGAAACAATGAGAAATGCCCCCCAGTCGACCTTGAGCGCTCCGAGATGCACTGCGCCACTGGAGAACCCAAACACCGTACTCAGATAGCTCGACCAGCCTTTGGCGACGGTGGCCGCGCCCACCGAAAACTCGAGAATGAGGTCCCAGCCGAGGATCCAGGCGGCGAACTCACCGAACGTCGCATAGGAGAACGTATAGGCGCTGCCGGCAACCGGAATGGTCGATGCGAACTCGGCGTAGCACATGGCGGCCAGACCGCACCCGATCGCGGCCATGATGAAGGAGAGTGAGATAGCCGGACCGGTGACATTGGCCGCAGTCGATGCGGTGACGGTGAAGATACCGGCTCCGATGACCACCGAGACTCCGAAAACGGTGAGGTCCCACCACGTTAGGTCCCTACGGAGCTTTGTTTCCGGCTCGTCCGTGTCCGCGATCGACTGTTCGACAGACTTCGTTCGCCACAATCCACTACCTGGCATTACGGCAGTCTCGCACAAGCCCCATGCTCACGACGGTTGATCACACCGGCTAACTAAGAATTGACGGCCGAACGATCCAGATCAGGCTCGAGGTAGATCACCTGCGCGATCGGTACCGCCTCGCGCACCCGCCGTTCGGCAGCGTCAATCGTGGCCGCGACCAGCGGCAGATCCGCGTTAGGTGCGATCGCGATCTTGGCCGCAACCAGAAGCTCCTCCGGGCCCAGATACTGCGTACGGCAATGAATTACCCGCTCCACGTGATCGGTTCCGGTCAGCGCGTCCAGGATCGCCTGCTCCTGCGCCGCGGTCGCACCCTCGCCGATCAGAAGGCTCTTCATCTCGACCATCAGGACAATCGCGATGATGCCCAGCAGCACACCGATCGCCATGGTGCCGATCCCGTCCCACACCGGGTCGCCGGTCAAGATCGTCATGCCAACGCCAAACAGCGCAAAAGCCAGCCCCAGTAGGGCGCCGGTGTCTTCGAGCAGCACGACGGGAAGCTCGGGGTTACGTGAGTTACGGATGAACTGCCACCAGCTGGCCTTGCCCTTCAGCGGTTTGGACTCCACGAACGCAGTGCGGAAGCTGTAGCCCTCCAGTCCTATCGCCAACACCAGGATCACGACCGCGACGATGGGCGACTGAAGATGCTCAGGTGCATGGATCTTGTGGTAGCCCTCGTACAGGGCGAAGACCGAACCGAGCGTGAACAGCACCAGCGCGACCACAAACGAGTAGAAGAATCGGCTGCGCCCATATCCGAACGGGTGCAGACGATCTGCTTCCTTACTCGCCGCGCGCTGCCCGTAGAGCAACAGACCCTGGTTGGAGGTGTCCGCCACCGAATGCACGGACTCGGCAAGCATCGACGAACTCCCGGTGATCAGGAAGCCGACGAACTTGGCCGCCGCAATCCCGGCATTGGCTGCCAGCGCCGCGATGATCGCCTTCTTACTACCGCCTGCCGACATCGACTCTCCTTCTGTTCCCTTCGCGCCTTGCCCTGTGAATCGCTATGCGTCCACGTCGACTGTTGCCATGAACACTCGCGCATCGGACTGCCCGACCAGCGTGACGCTTCCACCGTCAGCCGGCACCCATACCGACTGGCCCGCATGCACCGCGAGGTCCGGCCCCGAACCGTCCAACCGCACGCTGCCCTGAGTGCACAGCAGTATCCGTGGCCCTTTGATCCCTACCGGTATGCGCTCGCCATCCACCAAATCGAAACGCGACAGCGCGAATTCCTTGGCGGGCGTGAGATACCGGGTCTGGGCGCCGTCGGTCACCGTCTCGACGTGCAGGTGTTTCTCGGCGGCGGGTGAAAAATCCAGCACCCGAAGCAATTCGGGTACGTCGACGTGCTTGGGGGTAAGCCCGCCCCGCAGCACGTTATCGGAGTTGGCCATGATCTCGACCGCCAGGCCGCGCAGGTACGCGTGCAGGTTTCCGGCAGGCAGGTAGATCCCCTCCCCCGGTTCCAGGGTGAGCCGGTTCAACAACAGCGAGGCGAGCACTCCCGCATCGGCGGGATACCGCTCACCCAACTCTAAGAGGGTGCGCGCCTCGCCGACGAAACGCTCATGCCCGGAGGACAAGTAGCGCACCGCGCCGTCGAGCACCGCCGGCACCAGCACATCCAGGCTCGGCTGCGGCAGGGTTATCCAGGTGGTGAACAGGGCCCGCAGCCCGTCCGCATCAGATTGACCGGCGAGCAGATTCACATACGGTGTCAGCGCATCGACATCCAAAGCGCGAAAGAGTTCGACGGTATCGCCGGGATCGCGGAAGCCGGCCAGCGCCTCGAAACGGTCCAGCGCCACAACCAGTTCCGGCTTGTGATTGCGATCGCGATAATTGCGCACCGGAGAGTTGAGCGGCATCCCCACGGCCTCTTCGCGGGCGTACCCGTCGGCCGCCTGCTGCGCACTGGGGTGAGCCTGCAAGGACAGCGGCTCGTCGGCCGCCAGCACCTTGAGCAGGAACGGCAGCTGATCACCGAACTCCGCCACCGACGCCGGCCCCAACTGACCTGCCGGATCCGCCGCCACCACATCAAGCAATGACTGTGCGCCACTGCCGGTTTCCAGGTAGGCGGGATCGGCCGGGTGCGCACCCAACCACAGCTCGGCTTCCGGATGCGGAGTAGGCGTGGGGCGCCCGGTGAACTCGGCGATCGCCGTCCGCGAACCCCAGGCGTACGTCCGGATCGCCCCCCTGAGCAGCTTCACAGCCCGGATCTCCCCCCGCCAAGCCGGGCGTACACCGAGGCCATTTCGAGCCTCGTCGCGAGCATCATCAACTGCGCGAGCTCCGACGGCCGCGCCCCCACGTCGCCCAGGTCGGTGGTGCTCACCAGCTCGGTCTCCTCGATACCGTCGATCCTCGAGGCGACCGATTGGAAGTCACTATCGGTCGCCAGGGCAAGGATCCGCGGTCTACCACCACTGCGAGGACCATCGATGAACTCATCATGAAACAGCGAGCTCTCACCAGAGCTCCTACCCGACAACGTGTCCCGCATCGCGGCCAACGCCTGCGGGAGACCGCACGCGGTCGCGGTGCGCTGCGTCAGCCTCAGCAGCGTCGCCGCCGCGTGTTGAGCGAGCGCCACGGTGACCGACCGATCTCCGCAGAACACCACCGGACCACCGGTCAAGCGCGTGGCAATCACCTTGGCGGCGTTGGTGAAGACCTCCCGACCCACAGTGTTCCGGGATACCTCACCATCCACCTCGTCGGCGATGGTCATGACGTCAGGCGCGATGGCCTTATCGAGCGCTCCTAGCACGGCCGCGCCGACGGCGAGATTGTGGGCAAGGCTGAAAGTGTCCGGGACCCGCAAACGGGGTGCCAGCGAAATCGCCCGCCCCGCACCGGAATATGCCAAAGGGCCCTCATCGGGGGCGGCGATGACTACCCGGGCGCCGCGGCGCGTGCCCACCGACACCGCAGCGCTGAGGGCCGGGTCACCGGCATCGTCGCCGGCGACGACCACGACATCGAGCGGGCCCACCCATGCCGGGGCCCGAGTGGCAGTCACGAACGGAAGGCTCACCGTGTCCGACAGCGCCCCAGCCAGAACCGCTCCGGCCGTGGCGGCGGCGCCGCGACCCGCGACCCAGACAACCGCGCGCGACCGGTCTTCGGATTGAAGGGGCTCCAGGGCGCCCTCGGCAATGGCCGTGCCGACCGCACGCACCTGAGAGCCGGCCATCGACGCGGCTTGTAGCGAGCCATCGCGATCCGCCGCCAACAGCGCTTCGGCGTCGTCCAGATCGATGGTGACGTTCATCAGGTCGCGGCCTCGGTGCGGTCAACCAACTCGGTGACGCGTGCGACCACGGCCGCCACATCTTCATCGGTGCGCGCCTCCACATTGAGACGCAGCAATGGCTCGGTATTCGAGGTGCGCAGGTTGAACCACGTCCCGGTGCCGATGTCGACAGTGACCCCATCGAGGTGGTCGATCGAAACTATTTGTGTGCCAAATGACTTCAGTACCTCATCAATACATGCCTTGGCATTGGAAACGCGGAAGTTGATCTCGCCGGAGGACGCGTACCGCTCGTAATCAGACATGAGATCCGACAGCGGCCGGTCCTGCTCACCCAGAGCCGCCAGCACGTGCAGCGCCGCCAGCATGCCGGAATCGGCTCCCCAGAAGTCGCGGAAGTAGTAGTGCGCGGAGTGCTCACCGCCGAAGATTGCCCCCGTCTCGGCCATCAACGCCTTGATAAACGAGTGACCCACCCGGGACCGCACTGGCGTTCCCCCGTGCTCGACGACGAGCTCGGGGACGGCACGCGAGGTGATCAGGTTGTGGATGACGGTGCCACCGATTTCCCGCTCCAGCTCTCGGCGCGCCACTAAAGCAGTTACCGCAGAGGGAGATACGGCCCGCCCACGCTCATCGACCACAAAGCACCGATCCGCGTCGCCATCGAAGGCCAGCCCGATGTCGGCTCCTTCGGAAAGGACGAAGGCCTGTAGATCACGCAGGTTCTCGGGATCGAGCGGATTGGCTTCGTGGTTGGGAAAATTACCGTCCAACTCGAAGTACAACGGCGCGAGCGCGATCGACGCAATCGGACCCAACACCGCCGGGGTCGTGTGCCCGGCCATCCCGTTTCCCGCATCCACTGCCACCCGAAGCGGGCGCACTCCGCTCAACTGAACCAGTGACCGCAGGAAATCGCCGTACTCGGCGAGGACATCGCGCTCGGAGACGCTGCCCGCTGGACCATCATGCACCGGCACGCCGTTGATCAGCTCAGCACTAATGATGGACAGGCCGGTGTCCTTGCCCACGGGCTTGGCACCCGCGCGGCACAGCTTGATTCCGTTGTAAGCGGCCGGATTGTGACTGGCGGTGAACATGGCCCCCGGGCAGTCCAACAACCCCGAAGCGAAATACAGCTGGTCGGTGGATGCCAGACCGATCAGCACGACGTCGACACCCTGTGCGGTAGCACCCTCGGTGAATGCCTGCGCCAGACCGGGCGACGAGTCCCGCATGTCGCGACCCACCACGATCCGCAGCGGTGTACCAACGTCCACCCGCTCGGCCTTGACCAGCCGCGCGAACGAGGAACCCACGTCGAAGACAAAGGACTCGTCGAGCTGCTCGCCCAGGAGGCCACGAACGTCGTACGCCTTGATGACTGCGTGGACAGCGTCGGCGGACCGGGCCATGACGAGAGTGCTCCTATTGATCTATCGAGAGAGGGGGACGTTAGGTGTCGCTGGCCAGCCTAGTGGTCGGCGAGTATCCAACGTGAACGTCCGGCGAGAGGCTACAGAATGTCATCGGGCCGAGCCGAAACTACCTGATCAGAATCACTCGGCTGGATCAGGCAGAACGCGCAGGTGTCCACGGCGCCGCCCGACCGGAGCCGGATGCACGGGCCTGGGGGCAGCCGAGGTGGCGGGCGACCCCATATCGAGTGCCGGCTCGCTGAATCCAGCAGCGGCCACCCGGACACCGGCAGGTTCCCGCACCGCGTCGGCCAGGGCAACCAGGTCGTCATCCTCGGGATTCGACGGCAAGGGGCCGTTGTACCGGACGAGCTCCCACCCACGGGGCGCGGTGATCCGGCTCGCGTGCTGCGCGCACAGATCCCACGAATGCGGCTCGCTGGACGTGGCCAGCGGCCCGACCACGGCCGTCGAATCCGCGTAGACGAACGTCAACGTCGCCACGGCGGGACTCGGGCACCCGGGCCGACAGCAACGACGGGGGGCTCTCACAAACGTTGAGGCTAGCGTGCGCAAACACGTTCCGACCCGCAGACACGCGCTGTGAACCGACCGAGACCCTCCGGTGATCGGGCAGAGACCCCGGGGTGACCGGCTCGTTGTGATTCGTCAGCCACAGCAGCCACACCGTTACCATTTCTCGTATGTCACGTGACGGACGGCGCGGCGGCTCGGCTAGCGGGTCGAGCTCGCAGGGCTCTCGAAGGGGGCGCGATTTCCGCGGCCCCCTCCTACCGCCGACCGTTCCCGGCTGGCGCTCACGCGCCGAGCGTTTCGATATGGCGGTCCTGGAGGCCTACGAGCCGATCGAACGGGCGTGGCAGTCACGATTGGAAGGTCTGGATGTCGCGGTCGATGAGATTCCACGCATCCAGCCCAAGGATCCCGAGTCTGTGCAGTGGCCGCCGGAGGTCATCGCGGACGGACCGATTCCGCTGGCAAGGCTGATTCCCGCCGGTGTGGACACCCGGGGTAACACCACCCGGGCGCGAATTGTCCTGTTCCGCAAGCCGATCGAATTGCGCGCGAAGAAATCTGGAGATTTGTCGGATCTCCTGCACGATCTACTGGTCGCGCAGGTTGCCACCCACTTGGGGGTGGAGCCGTCGGTGATCGACCCATCCATCACCGACGAGGGCGATTAACCCGCCCAGTCGAACATGGAGCTAGATGATGCCCCGCTTCAGGCGACGGCGCTCACGCTCGGACAGCCCACCCCAGATGCCGAACCGCTCGTCGTTGGCCAGCGCGGACTCAAGGCACTCGTCCTTGACCTCGCAGCCCTGGCAGATGCGCTTGGCCTCGCGAGTCGACCCACCCTTCTCAGGGAAGAACGCCTCGGGATCGGTCTGTGCGCACAGCGCCTTCTCTTGCCACTGATCGTCAGCTACACCGATCAGTGCATCAAAATCGTTCTGCACCAACGTCAGATGCGGACGTGCGGGCGGCAAGCCCGTCGCACCCGTGCCAACGCCGGAACTCAGCTCGTCGTGTACGCCAAATTCATTGCGCCCGAACAGCATCGTCCCGCCTCCTCACTGTTCCTCTTGCATCCCAATACAGCTCGTAATGCCCGGTTTCGTGCCACATCGTCGTTTCTCGGCCATTTCCATTCGAACATCTGATCGAATCTCGGTCTGCGCCTGTAACTTCCAAACCCAGCCCGAGGAATGACACTGGTGTGATTACACACGTGTTCGCTGCCGGGGTCAAGCGAAGGACGAAAATTCATACCATCTGCGACCGACAAAATCGGCGTGGCGCCCTCGTGGCGTGTCGCATCATTGCCGGCGCACTAGTCTGGGTCAGCGTGAAACTCACCGTCCTCGTCGGCGGCGTCGGCGGAGCGCGCTTCCTGCTCGGCGTCCAGCGCTTGCTCGGATCAGACTCCAGCAAGCATCAGATAAGCGCCATCGTGAACATTGGCGACGACGCCTGGATGCATGGCGTCAGGATCTGCCCTGACCTGGACACCTGCATGTACACCCTGGGCGGAGGGGTCGACCCGGAGCGGGGCTGGGGACACCGCGTCGAGACCTGGAACGCCATGGAGGAGCTAGCGGCCTACGGCGCCCAGCCCGACTGGTTCTCGCTCGGCGACAGGGACCTGGCCACTCACCTGATACGCAGTCAAATGCTGCGAGCCGGTTACCCGCTATCAGCGGTCACCGAAGCGTTATGCAATCGATGGCAGCCCGGAGTCCGGCTGTTACCCGCCAGCGATGACCGCTGCGAGACCCATGTGGTGATCACCGACCCCGCCGACGGACAGCAGCGTGCCATCCACTTTCAACAGTGGTGGGTACAACACCGCGCGCAGGTTCCCACGCACAGCTTCGCGTTCGTCGGCGCGGACGAAGCAAAGGCTGGGCCGGGTGTTGCCGAGGCCATTGGCGAAGCCGATGTCGTCTTGCTGGCTCCGTCCAATCCGGTGGTGAGCATCGGGGCGGTTCTGGCGGTCGGCGGAGTTCGCGGAGCGCTCCGCACAACCCCCGCTCCGGTCATCGGGTACTCCCCGATCGTGTCCGGCAAGCCGCTCCGCGGAATGGCCGATGAATGTTTGCGCGTGATCGGTGTCGAGGTGAGCTCGCAAGGTGTCGGGGAACACTTCGGCGCCCGTTCACAGACCGGCATCCTGGATGGCTGGCTCGTCGGCGAGGGTGACGCCGCTCACATTGCGGGAGTTCAGGTACGGTCAGTTCCGCTGCTCATGACCAACCCGGACGCGACGGCGGCAATGGTGCGTGCGGGACTTGACCTGGCCGGAGTTACCCTATGACCTTAACTGCGGATTCCCCTGCACCGGAACATGGTTCAGCGGCTCCGGTAGAGATATTACCCGTTCCGGGCCTGCCGGAATTCCGCCCTGGTGACGACGTCGCCGGGGCCATCGCCGAGTCAGCGCCGTGGGTCCGCGACGGCGATGTGATCGTGATCACTAGCAAGATCATCTCCAAGGCCGAGGGCCGAATCGTCGCCGCGCCCACCGACCCCGAGGCTCGAGACGCCTTACGGCGCAAATTGATCGACTCCGAATCGGTCCGCGTGCTGGCCCGCAAGGGCAAGACGCTGATCACCGAGAACACCATTGGCATCGTGCAGGCCGCGGCTGGAATCGACGCATCCAATGTTGATACTGCTGAACTCGTGCTGCTTCCCGTTGACCCCGATGCCAGCGCGACGGCGGTGCGGGCCGCACTGTCGCGCCGACTGGGTGTGAACGTAGCTGTGGTGATCACCGACACCATGGGCCGGGCCTGGCGCAACGGCCAGACCGATGCGGCCATCGGCTCTTCCGGCATCTCCGTCCTCTACGGCTACGCCGGTGCAAAAGATAAGCACGGTAACGAGCTTCAGGTGACCGAGGTGGCCATCGTCGATGAAATCGCCGCTGCCGCCGACCTTGTCAAGGGCAAGCTCACCGACGTGCCCGTCGCGGTGGTGCGCGGCCTGTCGGTGTCCGATGACGGCAGCGCAGCCCGCGATCTCCGGCGCTCGGGCCCGGACGACCTGTTCTGGCTCGGCACCGCAGAGGCCTTGGAGCAGGGACGCCGCGATGCGGTGCTGGTGCGCCGCTCCATCCGGCAATTCGCCGACATCGCGGTCGATCCCGACCTGCTACGCGAGGCCATCGGCGAAGCACTAACTGCGCCTGCGCCGCATCACACCCACCCGGTGCGATTCGTGTGGGTGCGGGATCCGGCGAAACGACGTGCACTGCTGGACGCCATGAAGGATGCGTGGGCCGTCGACCTGAGTGGGGACGGCCGCACCCCCGAGTCCGTGGAGAAGCGGGTGGCACGCGGACAGATCCTCTATGACGCGCCGCAGGTCGTGATTCCATTCCTGGTACCCGACGGTGCACATGACTATCCCGACGAGCGCAGGAATGCGGCGGAACGCACCATGTTCACCGTTGCGGTCGGTGCCGCGGTGCAGGCACTCCTGGTGGCATTGGCCGCCCGGGGCGTGGGGAGCTGCTGGATCGGGTCCACCATCTTCGCGGGAGACGTAGTACGCAGGCAGCTCGTCTTGGACACCTCATGGGAACCGATGGGCGCCATCGCTATTGGGTATCCCCACGGTTACCCCGACGAGGGATTGACACCACGCACTCCCCTGCCGGCCGGCCAGATGCTGGTGGAGCTGTGACCGGACTGCGCGAGTCTGCCGTCGAGCTGCTCTCCTTGTGGGAGGCGCCCGATGCGGAGCAGGACAGCCTCCGGCATTCCGTGCTGGCGTTCCTCGACGCCAACCCGGACGCCTGCCGCCGCCGCAGTGCCGCCGGCCATATCACCGCCTCGGCGCTGGTGGTCAATCACGACGGATCGCAGGCGCTCCTGACCCTGCATCCTCGCGTCGGTAAGTGGCTGCAGCTGGGCGGCCACTGCGAAGAGGAAGACTCCACGATCCGGGACGCCGCCCTGCGCGAGGCCACCGAGGAGTCCGGGATCGCGAATCTCACTCTGGCACCGAATCTTCTTGGAATACACGTACATCCGATCACGTGCTCGCTGGGTGTGCCGACGCGCCATCTCGACCTTCAGTTCTTGGCGCATGCACCCGAAGGCGCACAGATCACCGTCAGTGACGAATCACTCGACCTGCGCTGGTGGCCCATCGACCAGATTCCGGATGAAGACCACTCGGTCGTCGTATTGGCCCAACGGGCGCGGGCACGCCTGCGCTGAGAGCGCGACGGGAGCTTCGCGAAAGTCACGCCAACCCCTCGGGCATATTCGGATCCTCGGCCGAATACGCGCCATCCGACGCCGACCTGCGGCCGGGCGCTTAGACGTCCGAGGAGTACCTGATGCCGCCGTCGGGAATGGTGATTCCGGGCCACACCCGGGCGCCGCGCAGCAGCTCGCACCGCGCGCCGATGTCGGCACCGTCACCGATCACGCCGTCGCGCACCAGTGCACGCGGACCGATGCGCGCACCGAACCCAATGATGGAGCGTTCCACCACTGCGCCCGCTTCGATGCGCGCACCGTCGAAGATCACCGCACCGTCAAGCCTTGCCCCCGGGCCGATTTCGGCTCCCCGGCCCACCACGGTGCCACCGATCACCAACGCGCCCGGCGCCACCGATGCGCCATCGTGCACCAGCGCCTCACCCGGATGTTCGGGGATCGCCGGTGACGGCGCGATGCCGCGGACCAGGTCGGCCGAGCCGCGCACGAAATCCTCGGGAGTTCCCATATCGCGCCAATAGCTGGTGTCCACGAATCCGCACACCTTGGCGCCACTGCTCAGCAGTCCCGGAAAGACCTCTCGCTCAACCGAGACCGGCCGACCGGAGGGAATCCGCTCGATCAGTTCACGCCGGAACACGTAACACCCGGCGTTGATCTGATCGGTGGGCGGATCTTCGGTCTTCTCCAGAAACGCGGTGACGCGACCATCGGAATCGGTTGGCACACAACCGAACGCGCGCGGGTCACCGACACGCACCAGGTGCAACGTCAAGTCGGCCTGAGTCTGCTCATGGTGCGCGAGAAGATCTTTCAGATCCAGACCGGACAACACATCGCCGTTGAAGACGAGGGCAGTGTCGTGGCGCAGATGCTCCAGCACATTCCGGATAGCCCCGCCAGTGCCCAGCGGCTCTGTCTCTGTGACATATGTGATCGACAGGCCCAGCTTGGATCCGTCGCCGAATTCCGACTCGAAGACCTCAGCCTTGTAGGACGTCCCGAGCACCACATGATCGATCCCGGCCGCCGCCACCCGCGACAACACATGTGTCAGGAACGGGAAGCCGGCGATCGGCAGCATCGGCTTGGGCGCCGAGAGGGTCAGTGGGCGCAGCCGGGTGCCCTGCCCTCCCACCAAGATGACGGCATCGGCTTTCACGGTCCCCGATTCAACACTGCCAGATACAACACTGTCAGGCATTCGCATCTCCTTGCTTGTCCCGGCGCCGATTGGCGCGGATCGCCGCGCGCACCACGATCGCGGATCGAGCCGCCAGCGCGCTCCGAATGCTCCAGCGCAACGGCGCCTGCCACCAGTGTGGGTGCCGGTCGGATTGATAAATGTAGACGCTGTCGTGATGAGCGGTGAGGCTGCGTGCGGGGTCACGTCCGGCCGCGTGCCCCTTCGCATGCACCACCTCGGCACTAGGCGCGTACACGTTCTGCCAGCCCGCGCGCGCGAGCCGGTCCCCGAGATCGACGTCCTCCATGTACATGAAGTAGCGCGTGTCGAATCCGCCGATGGCGTCGAAGGCCTTGCGCCGAAGCAACAGGCACGACCCCGATAGCCAGCCGACGACGCGCTCGGACGGTTCCATCCGGTCCTGGCGGTATGCCGCGGTCCAGGGGTTGGTGGGCCATACCGATCCCAGCAGCGCGTGCAGCGCGCCCCCCGTGAGGGTCGGCACCACTCGAGCCGAGGGATACACCGAGCCGTCTGGCTCACGAATCAGCGGACCCAGTGCCCCCGCCGCGGGCCAGCGCTGCGCAACCTCGAGCAGCGCGTCGATGCTTCCCGGACCCCACTGCACATCGGGGTTCGCGATCACAATCCACTCGGCGCCGGGATCGACCTGCGCCACCCCCAGATTGGCGGCCTTCCCATAGCCGACATTGCCCCCGGTGCGGAGCAGTTCCACGTCGGGCTCCTCGGCAGCGCCTTCGGGCACTCCGTCGGTGGAGCCGTTGTCGGCCATGATCACGCGCACAGGGCGATCGGTGGCATGGCGCAGCGTGCGCAGGAAGCGGTCGAGGTGCTCGCCAGGCGAGTACGTCACCGTCACCACGGCGAGCTGCTCGGGTAACACCGACGAGCCACTCGGGCGAAGGGGATCAGGCACGGTGCTTGAGGGTACCTACCCCTAGTTTGTGGCCAGCGCCTCAGCCAACGCGTCCCGCCATGGGCGCAGCGGCGCCAGGCCCGCGCCGGCCCAATGATCGCCGTCCAGCGCCGTGTACACCGGCCGGGGTGCGGCACTCGGAAAATCGACGGACAGGCAGGGCCGCAATCTCGAGGTATCCGCCCCGACCAGCTCGAACACAGCCTTCGCCCAGTCGAACCGGTTCACCACACCACCGCCGGCCGCATGCAGGATCGGAGCCTCAACGCCGGAGGCCGCCAAGTCCAACAGCCCCTCGGCGAGGTCTGCGGCATACGTCGGGGACCCGGTCTGATCCGTCACCACGCGCACCGGCCCGTCCCCGGCCGCCAGTCGCTTCATGACGCCCACGAAATCGCCGGTGATTCCGGTGTAGACCCACGCGGTGCGCACCACCTGGGCTGTCGGTAGGACAGCGTGAACGGCCTGTTCGCCCGCGAGCTTGGTGCGCGCGTACACGCCGGCCGGCCCCGTGGCGTCACCCGGACGGTAGGGGCGTGGGCTAGCAACACCGAACTCACCGCTGAACACATAGTCGGTAGAGATATGGATCAATCTGGCGCCAACCTCACGACATGCCTGGGCCACCCTCTCGGCCCCCGTCACGTTGACCGCGTGTGCCCTGGCCTCATCGGTTTCCGCGGCGTCCACGGCGGTGTAGGCGGCGCAATTGATGACGGTATCCCCCGCAGCAACCACCCCGTCAGGCACACTGTCGCGGGTAATATCCCAGTCAGACGAGTTCAGAGCTCTGATAGGGAGGTTATGACGTGCGGCGCGAGCAATGAGGTGGGTACCGAGCTGACCGCCCGCTCCGGTGATAACAAGCACACCGAGAGTCTGGCACGCCGACTTCGCTTCCGAGGGATGAGCGCCGCCCCGACGTAGCCTTGACGAGGCTTGAGACATGTTGCCCGGCGAACACCCGGCCCGGAAAGAAACGGATCACTGTGACCGACCCTCACGCTCTTCGCGCGAGCGGCTCACCGCAGACGGAGACACCACGACCCCTGTGGCGAGGCATCGCGACGCTGGCCGCGGTCGCGGTCATGGTGGTCACCGGAGCCGCCTGGGGAAAGATCGGCAACATCGATCCGAACATCGCCCGGTTCGATCTGCCGGGCCTGTTCGGCAACGCCGGGAAACCCAATGACGGCGCGATCGACATTCTGATGGTGGGCGTCGACAGCCGCAGCGACGCGCACGGCAATCCGCTCTCGCAAGACGAGTTGGCGATGCTGCGCGCCGGCGACGAGACGGCCACCAACACCGACACCATCATTCTCATCCGCATTCCCAACAACGGGAAATCGGCAACGGCGATCTCCATCCCCCGCGACTCGTACGTCACCGTCCCGGACGGCACGAAGGGAAAGATCAACGGCGTCTACGGCGAAGCCAAAGAGAACGACCGGCAGAAGCGTGTCGAATCCGGTGAGACCCTCGAGGCGGCCGAACGCGAGTCGGTAGATGCCGGGCGTTCGGCACTAATCCAGACGGTGGCGAAGCTGACCGGTGTCACCGTCGACCGCTACGCCGAGGTCAGCATGCTCGGATTCGTGCTGATGACCAACGCGCTGGGTGGCGTCAACGTGTGCCTCAACGAGGCTGTCTACGAACCGCTGTCGGGTGCCGATTTCCCTGCCGGTCCGCAGACCCTCGATGGCCCGAACGCGTTGAGCTTCGTGCGGCAGCGCCACGACCTGCCCCGCGGTGACCTCGATCGCGTGGTCCGCCAGCAGGTGGTGATGTCCTCCTTGGCGCATTCGGCGCTCTCCGGCGGAACGCTGACCAACGGAACGACCCTGAGCAAGCTTCGCGATGCGATCACGCGCACCGTGGTGCTCAGCGAGGGCTGGGACGTCATGGACTTCATCCAGCAGTTGCAGAAGCTGTCCGGGGGCAATGTGGCGTTCGCGACCATTCCCATCCTGCGCGAGGACGGTTGGACCGAGGACGGTACGCAGAGCGTCGTGAAGGTCGATCCCGATCAGGTGCGCAGTTGGGTATCTGGCCTACTGGACCAGCAGGCCGAAGGAAAGACCGAACAGGCGACCTACTCCAAGGACCAAACGACTGCCGACGTGGTCAATGAGACGGAGATCAACGGCCTCGCCGCCGCGGTGTCGGAACTGTTGGTGGGCAAGGGATTCACCGCAGGCAAGATCGGCAACAATGATGCCGACCACGCGGGTAGTAGCCAGGTCCAGGCCGCCAAGCAGGACGACGTAGGCGCCAAGGCGGTGGCCGAGGCGTTGGGGTTGCAGGTGGTCGAGAAACAGGGTCTGCCCGAGCGCACCGTTCGCGTGGTGCTGTCCAACGACTACCACGGTCCCGGGTCCGGACGGGATACCACGCTGGCGTCTGCGGACAGCGGTTCCACCACAGAGGGAGACGCACCCCCTCCGCCACCGTCGCCCATCTTCACCGCGGCCAACGGACCGCGCTGCGTCAACTGATGAACCTCACCTCTCTGCTGCTGGGCGACGCGAACAGTCCGGCGCCACGGATCACCTATTACGACGACGCCACCGGCGAACGCATCGAGCTCTCGACAGTGACGCTGGCCAACTGGGCCGCCAAGACTGCCAACATGCTGCGCGACGAGTTTGGCGCGGGGCCCGGGTCCACGGTCACGGTGCGGCTGCCCGCGCATTGGCAGACCGCGGGTGTGCTCCTCGGAATCTGGTGGGCCGGTGCCGAAGTGGTGCTCAGCGGTGAGGACAGCTCCGATGTCGCGTTCTGCACGCCCGGTGACGAACCGGACGCCGACGAGGTGTGCGTGCTGTCGCTCGACGCTTTCGGACGCCCGGTGCCCCACCTGCCGCTTGGATTGACCGACTATTCGACGGCGGTTCGGGTCCACGGAGACCGGTTCTCACCCGCAGGCGCCGGGCCCGCGCTCAACGGGCGCAACGTCGATGAGATTGCCGGTGCCGCACGGGAAAGCGCCGCGACTCAGGGCATCACGGCCGAGGATCGGGTGTTGAGCGCTGGCTCCTGGGACACCCCCGACACGCTGATCGCCAATCTCCTGGCGGTGCTCATTGTTGGCGCCTCACTGGTGCAGGTGGCCAATCCAGACCCCGCCGGACAAGAACGGCGGGTTGTGTCCGAGAAGGTCACCCGCACCCTCCCCTAACGCGAATTAGGAACCAAGCAGTGCGCGGGTCATCACGACGCGCTGAATCTGGTTGGTGCCCTCATAGATCTGGGTGATCTTCGCATCGCGCATCATCCGCTCCACCGGGAAGTCGGTGGTGTACCCGGCACCGCCGAACAGCTGCACGGCATCGGTGGTGACCTCCATGGCCACATCGGAGGCGAAGCACTTAGACGCCGAGGAGATGAAGCCCAGGCTCTTCTCGCCGCGCTCGGCACGCGCCGCGGCGGTGTACACCAGCAGTCGGGCGGCCTCGACCTTCATCGCCATATCGGCCAGCATGAACTGCACACCCTGGAAGTCACTAATGGACCGGCCAAACTGCTTGCGGTCCTTGGTGTATGCGATGGCGTGGTCCAGTGCACCCTGCGCGATCCCGAGGGCCTGCGCACCGATGGTCGGGCGGGTGTGGTCCAGCGTCTCCAGCGCGGTCTTGAATCCGGTACCCGGCTGACCGATGATCCGATCGCCCGGGATCCGGCAGTTCTCGAAGTACAGCTCTGCCGTCGGCGAGCCCTTGATACCGAGCTTGTGCTCCAGCGGGCCGACGGTGAATCCCTCGTCGTCCTTGTGCACCATGAACGCCGAGATACCGTGGGCCTTCTTCTCGGGATCGGTCACCGCCATCACGGTGTACCAGGACGACTTGCCGCCGTTGGTGATCCAGCACTTGGAGCCGTTGATCACCCAGTCGTCGCCGTCGGCCTTCGCGCGGGTGCGCATGCTGGCCGCATCACTTCCGGCCTCGCGCTCGGATAGCGCATAGGAGGCCATCGCCTCACCGCTGGCGATGGACGGCAGCACCTGGCGCTTGAGCTCCTCGGATCCGCTGAGGATCAGGCCCATGGTGCCCAGCTTGTTCACCGCCGGAATCAGCGAGGAGGAGGCGCATACCCGCGCGACCTCTTCGATGACGATGCAGGCGGCCACGCTGTCGGCGCCCTGACCGTCGTACTCCTCGGGAACGTGTACGGCGTTGAAGCCCGAGGCGACCAGCGCATCAAGGGCTTCCTGAGGGAAGCGCGCCTTCTCGTCGACATCCTTGGCGTAAGGCGCGATCTCCTTCTCGGCCAGACCACGGATCGCCGCACGCAACTCGTCGTGCTCCTCAGCCAGCTTGAACAGATCAAACGACGGGTTTCCAGCCATCACAGCCTCCAGGATCGAACAGTTAGTCGCCGTTAACTGTACGTCACGGTCAATTTAGTCGCCTAATAGTCTGCGCTGCAGCGCAGCATCCTTCTCGAGAACCGTTGCTTCCATGTTCGTCTGGAAGGCGACAACCTTCTCGCGCAACCCGTGATCGGATACCCCGAGAATCCGCGCCGCCAGCAGTCCCGCATTGCGCGCTCCGCCGATGGACACCGTTGCCACCGGCACGCCCGCGGGCATCTGCACGATGGACAGCAGCGAGTCCAGGCCGTCCAAGCGCGCGAGCGGTACCGGAACGCCGATGACCGGCAACGGGGTGGCCGAGGCAACCATGCCGGGCAGATGCGCCGCCCCGCCCGCCCCGGCGATGATCACCTGTATGCCCCGATCTGCGGCTGTTTGCGCGTACTCCAGCATGCGCCCCGGCGTTCGATGCGCCGACACAACACCCACTTCGAACGGAATCTCGAACTCCGCCAGAGCATTCGCGGCATCCGACATCACCGACCAGTCACTGTCGCTGCCCATGATCAGGCCGACCCGTGCGCTCACCATCCCTAGTGCCCTTCCATCCATCCGTCGGTCCATACCGCGTGCGATAACCAGTGCGCGGCCCGCTCGGCGCGCTCCCGCACCTCGGCCACGTACTGCGGATCCGCCGCCGAACCATCCGCGCGGCCCTGAATATTCACATGCCCGAGCTTGCGACCCGCGCGCTCGCCCTTGCCGTACAAGTGCACCTTCGCCTCCGGGATGCGTCCCATCAAGTGGTGCATCCGTTCGTCGAGTGACATCGCGGGCGTCTCGTGTGCACCCAGCACATTGGCCATGACGGTCACGGGGGCCAGCTGTTCGGTGGAGCCGAGCGGGTAGTCGAGTACCGCACGCAGGTGCTGTTCGAACTGTCCGGTCCGCGCACCGTCCATGCTCCAATGCCCGGAGTTGTGCGGGCGCATCGCCAACTCGTTGACCAGCAGCCGGCCGTCATTGGTTTCAAACAGCTCCACCGCCAGACACCCGGTCACACCCAGATCGGTAGCGATACGCAGTGCGAGCTGCTCTGCCTCCATCGCTCGTTCCTCCGGCAACCCTGGTGCTGGCGCGATCACCACGGCGCAAACCCCATCCCGCTGAACGGTTTCCACCACGGGCCAGGCGGCGCCCTGCCCAAACGGCGAACGGGCGACCATCGCCGATAGTTCACGGCGCATATCGACGCGCTCCTCGGCGAGCAGCTCCACTCCGGCGGCCAGCTGCTCGGCGGCCACCGCGCGCGCCTCGTCCAGATCGTCGGTGATCCACACGCCGCGGCCGTCGTATCCACCCCGTACCGCCTTCAGCACAACCCGGCTACCCGTCTCGGCGGCGAACTTCTCGACATCGGCGACGGTCCTGATGTCCGCGAAGCCCGGGACCGGAGCGCCGATACTCTTCAATTTCCGTCGCATGAACGTCTTGTCCTGCGCGTAGATGAGTGCCGACGGCGGCGGCTGCACGTTGACGCCCTCGCTCTCCAGCGTCTCCAGGAACGCGGTGGGGACATGCTCGTGATCGAAGGTCAGCACGGTCGCACCCTTGGCCGCCCTCCGCAGATCGTCGAGATCTGTATGCGAACCCAGCACGACATCGGGGGTGACTTGAGCCGCCGGCTCATCGGCCGCGTGAGCTAGCACCCGCAGTGTCTGACCGAGCGCAATCGACGCCTGGTGGGTCATCCGGGCCAGCTGACCACCACCGATCATGGTGACGACGGGAGTTTCGGACACAGACATATGTTGTCATGCTGGCCACACGGCCCGGCCGGAACGGCCCGTCCCAGCCGTTGCCAGCAGCTGAAATACCGCGATCACACACACGCCCGTAGCCAATGAGGTCGGCGGACCGCTTCGCGCTGCCATGCCATTTTCCGTACACTCGCCATTTGTGTCTTTCGCCGATGCCACCATCGCCCGGCTGCCCCGGTTTATCCGGCCTGTCGCCGAGCAGCACCACGAGCTGATCAAGTTCGCGATCGTCGGTGGAACCACGTTCATCATCGACTCGGGCATCTTCTACGCGCTCAAGCTGACGATCCTGGAGCCCAAGCCCCTCACCGCGAAGATCATCTCCGGCATCATCGCCGTCATCGCCTCCTACATCCTCAACAGGGAGTGGAGCTTCCGGGACCGCGGAGGCCGCGAGCGGCACCACGAAGCGCTGCTGTTCTTCGCGGTCAGCGGCATCGGCGTGCTCATCGCCATGGTCCCGCTGTGGGTGTCGAGTTACATCCTCGAGCTGCGCGTGCCGAATGTGAGCCTGACGGTGGAGAACATCGCCGACTTCATCAGCGCCTACCTCATCGGCAATCTGTTGCAGATGGCGTTCCGGTTCTGGGCCTTCCGCCGGTGGGTGTTTCCCGACGAGTTCGGGCGCCACGACCAGGGGCCCGCCACCCTTGTGACCGGCGAGACCGAGCAAGACGACGCGTCAGAAAGCGGCAACCCCGTGCACCCCCATACGGGGCTGCCGAACAGCACCACCGTGCATCACGGCACCGAGGTCGGCCGTGGCCTGTACGGCTCAGCGCATCACGTGGCGGGGGGCCGCTCCCGGCCACGCCCGGTGGAGCGACTGTCGCCCTCTTCAGAACCGAGGGTGTCGAAGACCTCGTGATACAGCAGCGAGTGGACGTATTCCACGCGCGGTATCTCATGAAATTCCAGCGGATCCTGTGACGCCGATTCGATGATCAGCGTGCCGGTGCGCAAAATTCTGTCCACCAGGCCATGACGGAACTCCACGCTGTTGATCCGTGCCAGCGGGATGTCGATTCCCGAACGGCTCAACAATCCGTGACGGAACATCACGCGCCGATCGGTGATGACGAAATGCGTGGTCAGCCAGTTCAGGAATGGCCACACGCTCAGCCAGCCGACCAGCACCAGCCAGACGACACCGATCGCGATCATCACCACGTTCTTCGCGGTGGCCTGCCAGTCGGTGTTATCGACCATCGCGGCGACAAAGGCCGCCGCGCCGGTGGACAGAATCAGCACCAGCGCCGGGCCGATCAGTCGCTTCCAGTGTGGATGGCGGTGCAACACCACCTGCTCGTCGTCGGCGAGGACGTTCTCCGGATACCCCACGTGCAGCGACCTTACTGCTCGCCATGCGGGCGCAGATGCGTTATGTCGCCCGCCGTGACCGCGGTGACAGTGCCATCGGCACTCTCGATACGGAGCTGTCCATCATTGCCGAGGCCGACCGCGACGCCGATCAGTTCACGCTCGCCCGGCAACTCGGCGCGCACCTTGGACCCCAGGGTGACACTGCGTGCGCGGTAGTCCTCCAACAGCTGATCGTCGACACCCCGCGCGGTGCGCCAATGCTCGACGCGGCCGCCGAGCTCACGCAGCACCGCACGCGCCAGCTCATCGCGATCGGGATTGGCCCAGCCAAGAATCGCCAGCGAGGTGGCATTGGGGTCCGGCAGCTCGCGCTCGGTGAAGGTGGCGTTGAGACCGAGACCGAGCACGATGGCCGACTGGGGCGTGACGACCTCGGCCAGGATCCCGCACAGCTTGCGTCCCTCGACGAGCACGTCGTTGGGCCATTTGAGCCCGGCCTGGATTCCGGTGACCTCCGCGACCGCGTCGACAATCGCCACCCCGGCCAGCAGCGGCACCAGACCCCACCGGTCCGGCGGCACCTCACCCACGCCGATACCCACCGACATGGACAGCTGCGTGTGCGCGGGGGCGCCCCAGTTGCGTCCGTGACGCCCGCGGCCGGCGGTCTGGTGTTCTGCGAGCAACACGACGCCGTCAATGTCCTCCCCCGCCGCGGCGCGCGCGACCAGGTCGGCATTGGTGGATCCGGTTTCGTCGACGACGTCGATACGGCGCCACTGTCCGCCGGGGCTGTCGGTGAGGGTGAGTTTGTCCGCGGTCACGTGTCTAGCCTAGGGCGATCAGCGAGATGTGGCGGCGGCCCGCTCAGCGAGATTCTCTTCGACCTCGTGCACCCACACCCCGTGGGCGTGCGTGGTGTCCACCTCGATCTCAAAGCGTTCCGTCATGTCCGGGGTGATATCGGCCAGATTCACGTAGAACTGCTCGTACCAGCGGCGGTGCTGGTACACCGCGCCGTCCTCCTGGGTCAGTAGCGGATTGTCTATGCGCGTCTTGTTCTTCCAGATCTCGACGTCCTCCAGGAATCCGTCGCCGAAGGACTTGGCCATCGCGGCAGCGAGCTTGCTTGCGTTCTCCGCGGGCAGATCAGGCATCTCCTGGATGGCTACGCCCCACTGCAACACGAAGGAATTGTGCGTTACCGGGTAGTGGCAGTTGATGAGCGCCACCTCGACGGTGAATCCGGGGCCAAGGTCATTGTGGATCCAGTCAATCATGTATGCCGGGCCGAAGTATGTGGCCTCCGACCGTACACCCGTTCCTTCCCAAAGCTTTTCGGGGTTGGGAACATAGTCTGGCCGCGGCTTGGACTCCATAAACTGACTGGCGGTCTGCCCCTCGATGACGTTCTTGAAGTACGTCGGATAGGCGTGGTGAATGTAGAAGAAGTGCGCCATGTCGACATTGTTGTCAACGATCTCACGGCAGTGTGATCCCTCGATGAAGATCGAATTCCATTGCCATGGAGACCATTTTCCCTCCTGATAGCCTTCGATCGTCGGCGGGGCGAGCTCGGCAGGCGGTGCGGATCCCTCCGGGTCGTGCCATACGAGGAGTTGGCCGTTCACCTCGAGAGTGGGCCAGCTACGCGTACGTGCGAGCTTCGGGGTGCGCTTGGCATAGGGCACCAGCGTGCACTTTCCATCACCGCCCCAACGCCAATCATGGAATGGACACGCGATGCTGTCATCCTTGATGCTGCCCTGCGACAGATCGCCACCCATGTGACGGCAGTATCCGTCCAGCACTTTGATATCGCCGTGAGAATCGGCGAACACCACCAGCTTGGTGCCGAATGCCTCGACACCGTGCGGCTCACCGTCATGGAACGACTCGGCCAATCCTAGGCAATGCCATCCCCGGGCAAAGCGGGCCATCACTGTGCCACTATCGATTTCGCGAATCGCGCCGTCAGTCTGCATGGAGGCTGTCCTTTCGCTGACTTACTTTCATACTGCGCTCTACAGCAGCCGTTGTCGCCCATATGCAGTGAATTGAGCATCGAGTGCGGTTTTGTCCAGTGGTCCCATCCGCTGGAACACCGGAGCGCCCCTTCCCTCCCAACGGAACACGGGCTCGTCGGTATGCCAGCACTGCTCCTGCAGCTCGCGTTTGAGAACCTTGTTGGACCCGGTCACCGGCAGGTTGGCCGACACCCGGAGGAAGCGTGGAATTCCCTTGCTGCCCAGATCCTCCTGCAGTGACAGGTACTCGACGAAACCGTCCACATCGAACGCATTCGGGTCGGCCACCTCGATGGATGCCATCACCTGATCACCGGAGCGCGGGTCGGGCACCGCATACACCCCTGCCGCGATCACGGCGGCGTGGCGCCGCAGCACCCGCTCGATGGTGAGCGCCGAGGTGTTCTCTCCATCGACCCGGATCCAGTCGCCACGCCGGCCCGCGAAATAGATGAACCCACCCGCGTCGAGATAGCCGAGATCACCGGTCCAGTACCATCCGTTGCGGATCCGGTCGGCGTCGGCATCGTCATTCTTGTAGTAGCCCTCAAAGCCGCGGCTGCCCTGTTTGTCGACGATCTCCCCCACCGCCTCGTCGACGTTGAGCACACGCCCGTGCTCATCGATAATGGCTGCGACACAATCGTTAAGCGTTTCCGGGTCGACGATCGACACACCGTCGTGAGCCGGACGCCCCAGCGCGCCAGTCGGCGCATCGGGATCCAGCGCGACCGCTCCCCCTCCCTCACTGGACCCATAGCCCTCGAACAATTCCACGCCGAACCGTCGACGGAACACCGCCTGATCCTCCGGCGACGCCTCAGTGCCGAATCCCCGCATCAGCTGGTTATCGGCGTCGTCGGACTGCTCCGGGGTGGCCAACAGATATCCGAGTGCCTTGCCGACGTAGGTGAAAAACGTCGCACCGAAATAGCGCACATCGGGCAGGAAACGCGACGCCGAGAATGTAGGTGTCAAACAGATCGTGGCACCGTTGGCCAGCGCGGGAGCCCACAACGCCATCAACGCATTCCCGTGGAACAGCGGCATGCAGCAGTAGTCGACATCGCGGCGGCTATGCCCGAATTTCACGGTGGCCAGGTAGGCAATCTGCGCAAGCCGTCCCTGGCTGCATTTCACCGCCTTGGAGGCCCCGGTCGTGCCGGAAGTAAAGAGCAGCAGGAGTAGCGAATCCGCATCTACCCCCTCGGAAGCCGCTGCCACGGTGCGGTTCTCGTCGATCAGTGCAAGGTATCCGGCACTGTCGATCACCAGGAACCGGTCCGCCGTCACACCGAGGTCCAGTCCCCGCAGCCGGTCGAGGTGCTGGGTGTCGGTGACGATCAGCTGGCAGTCGGTATGACGGATCTCGGCGGCCATGTCCGCCGGCCCACGGGTGGGGTTAATGCCCACGATGGTGGCCCCGGTCAGTGCGGCGGCGCCGAGCCAGAAGACGAAGTCCGGGACGTTCTCCAACAGGACCCCAATATGAAAAGGCCCGCCGACCCTTAGCTTCCGCGCAAGTGCGCCCCGAGCGGCAGACTCACCGACCACGTCGTTCCACGTCCAGTCGCGGTCGCGGATACGCAGCCCTGGATGACTGTCGCCCAGACGGTCAAGGAGCATGGACGCGATATCGGCCCGCGGCGCGCACGCGCCGGGGGTGGACGCAGCGGTCATATCGCCGATAGTGCACCCATCAGGTCCTCGCATTCCAGCCACACCACGGGCTCGACATCGGACCAGCGGACACCGACCGGGCATCCGGCCAGTTCCCCCGCCGAACGCACCGCTGCCTCGGCGTCTGCGACGTCGAGCTGGTCGAAATGGGACACGATCGCGAACACCAGGTCGGCATCCAGCGCAGCCTGTTCGTCCATCTCCTTCTATCTACCGCTATCGGTGAACATCCATTCGAGAAAATTTCTGAGAACTCTCTAAGGCCCATGCGTGTTCTGCCGGGTGGCGCGCGATAACATCGGGACCCATGACGACCACCGAGCCGGATATCCACACCACCGCGGGCAAGCTCGCCGATCTGCGTCGGCGTAGCGAGGAGACACTGCACCCGGTCGGTGAAGCCGCCGTCGACAAGATCCACGCCAAGGGCAAGCTGACCGCCCGTGAGCGCATCTATGCGCTGCTCGATGAGGGCTCGTTCGTGGAACTGGACGCGTTGGCCAAGCACCGCAGCTCAAACTTCGGCCTGGGCGACAAGCGCCCGCTCGGCGACGGCGTGGTGACCGGTTTCGGCACCATCGACGGCCGCGACGTGTGCATCTTCAGCCAGGACGTCTCGGTGTTCGGCGGCAGCCTCGGTGAGGTGTACGGCGAGAAGATCGTCAAGGTGCAGCAGCTGGCCCTCAAGACCGGCCGCCCGCTCATCGGCATCAACGAAGGCGCCGGCGCCCGCATCCAGGAGGGTGTGGTCTCCCTCGGCCTATACAGCCAGATCTTCCACAACAACGTCATCGCCTCGGGCGTCATCCCGCAGATCTCGCTCATCATGGGCCCGGCCGCTGGCGGCCACGTCTACTCGCCCGCGCTGACCGACTTCATCGTCATGGTGGACCAGACCAGCCAGATGTTCATCACCGGCCCGGACGTCATCAAAACCGTCACCGGTGAGGACGTCACCATGGAGGAACTGGGTGGCGCGCACACCCATGAGGCGAAATCCGGCACCACGCATTATGTCGCCTCCGGCGAGCAGGATGCCTTCGACTATGTGCGCGACATCCTGAGCTATCTGCCGTCGAACAACGCCTCGGAGCCACCGCGCCATCCCTCGACGGAGGCGCCAACGGGGTCCATTGAAGACCACCTCACCGACGAGGACATCGAGCTCGACACGCTCATCCCCGACTCCCCGAACCAGCCGTACGACATGCACGAGGTCATCACCCGCATCCTCGACGATGACGAGTTCCTCGAGGTGCAGGCCGGATATGCACAGAACATCATCGTCGGATTCGGCCGTGTGGACGGCCGCAGCGTCGGCATCGTCGCCAACCAGCCCACCCAGTTCGCGGGCTGCCTGGACATCAACGCCTCCGAGAAGGCCGCGCGGTTCATCCGCACCTGCGACTGCTTCGGTGTCCCGATCATCACCCTGGTGGATGTGCCCGGCTTCCTGCCCGGCACCGAGCAGGAGTTCAACGGCATCATCCGGCGCGGCGCCAAGCTGCTGTACGCGTACGGCGAGGCCACCGTTCCGAAGATCACCGTCATCACCCGGAAGGCCTACGGCGGTGCATACTGCGTCATGGGCTCGAAGGACATGGGCGCCGACGTTAACGTCGCCTGGCCCACCGCCCAGATCGCTGTCATGGGCGCCTCCGGCGCGGTCGGATTCGTGTACCGCTCGCAGCTGGCCGAGGCATCCAAGAACGGTGACGACGTGGACGCCCTCCGCCTGCAGCTGCAGGCGGAGTACGAGGACACCCTGGTGAACCCGTACATGGCTGCCGAGCGCGGATACGTCGACGCGGTCATCCCGCCGTCGCACACCCGCGGCTACATCGCCACGTCGCTGCGCTTGCTCGATCGCAAGATCGTGCGGCTCCCACCGAAGAAGCACGGAAACATTCCCCTGTGACGAATGAAGAAGGTGCGTCCGTGACCGAAGAAGGCACCGAGACCGTAACCGCTGAAGCGAACCCCGGCGAGGAAGGCCGAGTGAAGGCTGCCGACGTGCAGGTGCTCAGTGGCAACCCGACCGACGCGGAGATCGCGGCTCTGGTCGCGGCACTGAGCGCTTTGGCCTCGAAGGCCGAGACCGAGAGCCTCAAGCCCCGAAACCTCTGGGCCGAGCCGATTGACATGTTGCGCTACAGCCCGCACAGCTGGCAGCGAGTCACGTTGTTCGAGCGCGCGAAGCTGGCGCGTCCACAGGGCACGTTCTAGACAGCCGTCACAGGCCCCGTGACCGCATTTGTACTCGCGTCCGCGTCCCCCGCGCGCGAACGGATCCTGGAGCAGGCCGGTCTCAACCCGATCGTCATCGTGTCGCACGTCGACGAACATCTCGTCATGGCGACTCAGCCTTCGGGTACGACGCCAACGCGCGCCGTAGAGGTTCTGGCCTGCGCCAAAGCTTTTGATGTCGCGATGACGTTGGCCGGCACGGTGGCCGCCGATGCGGTGGTGCTCGGCTGTGATTCGATGCTCTTCCTCGACGGCACGTTGCAGGGCAAGCCGGGCACCATCGAGGAAGCGCGCCGCCGCTGGGGGTTGATGGCCGGACGCTCCGCCGAGCTGCTGACCGGACACTGCCTGGTGCGGGTCATCGACGGTAAACCCGTCGCACGTGTCAGTGAAACGCGATCGACCACAGTGCGTTTCGGCACGCCATCGGCAGAAGATCTCGAGGCCTACCTGGCCGCCGGCGAGCCTCTTCAGGTAGCGGGCGCATTCACACTCGACGGCTTGGGCAGCTGGTTCGTCGAAGGCATCGACGGCGATCCATCGAATGTGATCGGTGTCAGCGTTCCGCTACTCGGGCGGCTGCTGGACAAGCTTGGCGTACCCGCCTCGTCATTGTGGGTCGGTCACGTTAAGCACGTGCCACCAAAGCCCTTTCACCCGGACACGCCCACGGTTGCCCCACTGCCGCCTCGCATGGTGCCGCTCTTCGACTCGCTTGTGATGATCGGGCCAACCCAACAGCAAGAATTCAAGGACGTCCACGGCAACCCGATTCCCCACATGCCGTCGGTCAACACCAGCTTCCAAACCGCTTGCAGCGATGATTCATTCGACCTCGGGGTGCACACCAACCGCGGCGCCTGCCTGTGGACCGGCGACTATCTGAACACCGGCGATGGCATCCAGCTGATAGCCGTTGACCCCGCCAGCCCCTCGGTCGCACTCGGCGGGCGCTCTAAACCCCTTGTGCTGCCCTCGAATGCACAGAACGGCGCCCGGCTACTACCCACCGGATCGGCGGAGTTGGCGCACCGCTCGCTCTTGTTCGCCTCGTGCATTCCGTCGCCGGGATGCAGCACCTTCGTATCGGCCGACACCACCGTGTACGACGTGAGCGAGCCGGGTAAATCGTCATACCGGCCGATGGGAGTCATGGTCGGCATCTCGCAACCGAGCGGAGTCTCGGTACCCGGTCGCCGGATGCTGGTGGCGGGCAATGTCGGAACCGGGCCCTGGGCGCCGCGATTCGCGTGGCTCACACCGCCGATCGACGATCCGGAGTTCCTGGACTCGTCTGCCTGGGAGAAGATCGGTCAGATCGCCGGTGGCGGGGACCGCGAAAATCAGCTGTTCGCCCTGCCCGCAGGCGGTTTCGGACTGCTGGATTCCAATGGTTCCGGCGACGCACACATCGGGCTCAAGCTGTTCCGGACCCCGCAGGAGCTGGTCAGCGAGCCCATGACGGTACTGATCCGCAACGATCCGTCCGATCCGCGCCCGGATGACCCGTTCATCTCCCGGGATCCGCACAAGCTGCTGCAGCCGTACGGGCCGCAGGTCGTCAACGTCACCATGAACGCCGACGGCACCCAGACGCTGTATTTCCTGGTGAGCCAATGGGTTACCGATCCGACGCGGGCTTACCGAACCATCCTGTATTCCATCGTCCTGACACCCCAGTACCTCAGCATCTAGCCCTCACCGAACAGCTCTGGACGCTCGGCGGCCTGGCGCCAGTCCTGCGGCGTGCCCAACAGCGCGAACGCGCTGCGAAGCATCGCGGCGCGCACCGCCCGCCTGCCATCGCCGGGCGTGGATAGATATCGATAGCAGCCCGCCTGCATGCTGGCAAGCAGCACACCCAAGGTCTCCGCAGTGGGTGCGGGCCTGCCACTCGCGATCAGCGCCTGCTGTATGACTTCGATGAGCCGACTCTCATAGGTGGCCCGTAGCAAGCGAGCGGGCGACGACGGATCGTGTTGTTCGATATGGAAGACAAGCCATGAGTCGCGGCCGCGTTCGGCCGTATCGAGGTAGACGTCCAGGCCCGCACTGAGCTGTTCCAGCAGGGCCCCACCGGCATTCACCACCGGCGCCAACTGCGCCAGCATCTGCTGCTGGCTCTCCGTCACCAACGCCGTAATCACCTCTGCCACACCGTCGAAGAACGTATAGAAGGTGGGTTTCGATAGCCCGGCACGCTCGGCGATGCGCGCGACCGTGGTGCCCCGGTAGCCGTACTCGGCGTAGACCGCACCAGCGGCGACCAGGATACGAGCGCGCGTCGCGGCGCGCTGCTCGTCGGTCTGGGGCGGGCGCCCTCTGGACCTCCGGGGATTGACAGACATCGCGCCGCAGCCTACCTTTTTATTTAATTTGACGTCAGCGTTAAACAATTATGTCACGGAGGTCCGCCCGGCATGACCGACATCCACATTCCGACCCCGCATGGCGAGATCAGCGCCATCCTGGAGACGCCCGACGGCGACGGACCCTGGCCGGCGATCATCGTGCTCCACGACATCAACGGCTCGACTCCCGACCTGCGCCGCATCACCAAGAATGTCGCCTCGAACGGCTACGTGGCGCTGGCACCCGATCTGTACTCACGTGGCCGGATCCGCTGCATCAACAGGGTCTTGACCAATCTCGCCACTCGTCGCGGGCGAGCCGTCGAGGAGGTGCTGGCCGCCCGCGACTACGTCCAAACGTTGCCCTACACCACCACTTCGGTGGGGGTGGCAGGCTTTTGCATGGGCGGCGGATTCGCGATGATCACCGCTACCCAGGGATTCGACGCCGCCGCCCCCTTCTACGGTGCGATGCCCGGCCCCTATGGAGACCACTTCGAGGGATCGTGCCCCATCGTCGCGAGCCTGGGCACGCGAGACCCGTTCGTGGTCCGGGGTGAGCCCCGGTTGCGCAAGGCGCTGGACACCCACGGCATCGAGCACGACATCAAGAAGTACGACGCGGGCCACAGCTTCGCCAACCAACTGCCCATGCAGCCGCTGATGCGGATCGCCGGATTCGGGTACTCCCCCGAAGCCGAAGCGGATGCCTGGCAACGGGTCTACGTCTTCTTCGCTCAACACCTTCGCGATGACGACCGGCTGCAGGAGGCCCGATGACGACGACACTGGACCGAATTCGCGAGCTGATCCGGCCCGACGCGCTCGACGGTGGTGCACACGCGTCGGCCGGATACCTGGATCTGCTCCCGCCGCCCTCGGACCAGCCCCAACGTGGCGCACAGCGCGCCATGAACAATCCCGTGGTCGCCGCGGTCTACGAAGGGCCGTGGCGCTGGGGGCAGACGGTGCTCTATACCGGCATCACCCCGGCCGCCGAACGACGCCGCGCGGCAGAGTCTCTGCGACTCGACGGGGCCCACAAACTGCTCGATGTCGCCTGCGGGCCCGGGAACTTCACCAGGTACCTGGGACAGCACCTGGACTCCGACGCACTGGCGGTCGGGCTGGACTTCTCCGAGCCCATGCTGCGGCGCGCGCTCCGGACTAATACGGCCGACGGTGTCGGCTACCTGCGTGCGGACGCGCGCACTCTGCCGTTCGATGATGCAAGCTTTGATGCGGTGTGCTGTTTTGCCGCACTGTATTTGGTACCCGAACCGTTCAAGGTTCTCGACGAAATGGTTCGCGTATTGACTCCGGGCGGGCGCATCGCGGTCATGACCAGCTGCACACGCGGCCCCGCACTACTCCGGTCGACATCCGTGAAACTGGCAGCCCTCGGCGGCCTGCACGGATTCGACCGGTCCGACATCACGTCGGTGCTACGGGACGCGGGATTTCGGGACATCGAACAGGAAGTCCGGGGCTTATCGCAATTCGTGAGTGCGACAAAGAGTTAGACGAAAGCGCTCAGCAGCAGCACCATCGCGAATCCGACGACCGAAATCACCGTTTCCATCACCGACCACGATTTCAGGGTCTGACCCACCGTCATCCCGAAATACTCTTTCACCAACCAGAATCCGGCATCATTCACGTGGGAGAAGAACAGCGACCCAGCGCCTATCGCGAGCACCAACAACGCCACGTGTGCGGTAGACATGTCCGCCGCGAGCGGGGAGACAATGCCGGCAGCGGTGATGGTCGCCACCGTGGCGGATCCGGTGGCCAACCGAATCAGCACCGCGATAAGCCATCCCAGCACCAGCGCGGGGATCTGCCATTTCTCTGACCAGGTGCTCACGGCGTCCCCGACACCCACATCAATGAGGGTCTGTTTGAATCCCCCTCCGGCACCGACAATGAAGACGATTCCCGCGATGGGGCCGAGTGACTTCTCGATGACTCCCGAGACACCCATGCGGTCGAGACCCGAAGCCCTCCCCAAGGTCACCATCGCCACCAGGGTCGCCGCCAACAGCGCCATCAGTGGCGTGCCGGCGGTGTCGAAAATCCTCTGCACCAATGATTTCGGATTGTCGATCACCACATCGGAGAGTGCCTTCGCCAACATCAGCGTCACCGGAAGCAAGATTGTTGCCACCACCGCGACAACACTCGGAGCGGGCCCCTTACGTTCGGCCTCGGGCGCCGTCGCGGTGGGGATCTTCAAGGGCCCCACCCAGCGTTCCGCGACCCGCGCATAGAGAGGCCCCGCAACAATCAAGGTGGGCACCGCCGCCAGCAGACCAAACGCCAGGGTGACACCCAAATCCGCCTTCAGCGCGTCCACCGCCACCAAGGGGCCCGGATGTGGCGGGACCAGTCCGTGCAAGACGGAAAGGCCCGCCAGCGCGGGAATGCCCACCCGGAGCAGTGGCACATTTCCCCGGCGTGCCACCAAAAGCACGATCGGAATCAGCAGCACCACACCCACTTCGAAGAACAACGGCAGCCCCAGCACTGCCGCGATCAGGGCCACCGCCCAGGGCAGCATGCGCGGGCTGGACCGCGCGAGCACAGCATCGGCGACGATATTGGCGCCACCGGAATCGGCCAGCAGGCGACCCAGCATCGCCCCCAAACCGATGAGTAGTCCCACACCGGCAATGGTCGAGCCGAACCCTGCGACAAAGGATCCCAGCAGTTTGTCGAACGGAACACTCGCAACGGCGGCCAGCGTCCCCGATCCCAGCAGCAGCGCCAGGAACGGATGCAGCTTGAGCCGGGTGATGAGCAGGATGATCACGCCGATGCTCAGCACCACCGCGGTAAGCAGCCGAACGTCGCTCGTGGTGTGCGGGATCTTCACCGGCTCGGCCAGCAGAAGCAGGTTAGCGCTCATGGGCCGAGCTGCCCCAATGCCTCCGCTACCAGTTCCTCCGGCCCGATCCCCACATCCAGTACGACACCCTTCTCATCGGATTGCAATGGTTCGAGAATCTCGAACTGCGAATCCAGCAACGATGTCGGCATGAAATGCCCTGCACGATGAGACATTCGGTCACCGATAAGAACCCTGTCGCCGGACAGGTGCACGAAGAACGCATTCGGGTATCCCGCACGGAGAACATCGCGGTACCGGCGTTTGAGCGCAGAGCAGGTGACCACCCCACCGGACCCCTCCCGTCCGCGCTCGGACATCCATTCGGCGATCCGCTGCAGCCACGGCCATCGATCGGAGTCGTCCAGCGGAATGCCGGTCGACATCTTGGCGATGTTGGCTTCCGGATGGAAGTCGTCCCCCTCCGCACAGGGCGCACCCAGGCGCTGCGCCAACGCGCGAGCCACGGTCGATTTGCCGACCCCTGCCACACCCATGACCACCACGACGGGCGGAAACGTTTCGGCCACTAGACCCCCTTGGGCGCCTTCTGATTCATGAAGCCGAACATATACCCAGCCACCCGGCGCATCTGAATCTCCTCGGCGCCCTCGGTGATCCGGTACCGCCGATGATGGCGATAGATGTGTTCAAACGGCATATGGCGCGAGTACCCCATCCCGCCATGGACCTGCATGGCGCGATCAGCGGCCTCACAACACAACCGGTTTGCAACGTAGTTGCACATCGAGACCTGTTCGGAGACCGAGAACGGACCATAGGTATCCATGGACCACGCCGTCTTGTGGATCAACGCGCGCAGCATCTCGCACTGTGTCTGCAGCTCGACGAGCGGGAACTGGATCGCTTGGTTCGATGCCAGTGGTTTACCAAAGGGTTTGCGTTCCTTGGCATATTCGACAGATCGGTCAATGCAGAACTGGGCCGCACCCAGACTGGAAGCGGCTTGCCGGATCCGGTTCTCGTTGAAAAAGTGCTGTACGACCCCCAGCCCGCGTCCCTCTCCGCCGAAGATCGCCGACTCGGGAACCCGTACCTCTGTCAGCGAGACGCGGGCGTGATCGGTGGGCATGTTGAAGGTCCAGAGGTATTCCTCGACCTTGAAACCGGGTGCGTCCGCGGGCACCAGGAATGCGGTGATGCCGCGTCCGTCACCAGGATCACCTGAGGTGCGGGCGAATATCAGGTCGGCATCAGCGATATGCACACCGGTATTCCAGGTCTTCTCGCCATTGATAACCCAGCTGCCGCCATCGCGCACCGCTGCTGTTTCCATATGGGTGGCATCGGAGCCGTGTTCCGGCTCGGTGATACCGAACGCGAAAGACTTGGTGCCGCTGGCCAGTCCCTCCACCCATTCGGCCTTCTGCTCCGCCGAACCGTACTCCAGCATGAGCAGCAGCCCCACATTGTTGCCGACGATGGCGTGCTCGTTCTGCAGGTCACAGTGCAGTCCGAGGCCGCGCCGAGCCAGGTGCTCGCGAATGACCGCCATACCCAGGTTGGACCCGTCACGTCCGCCGAACTCCGCGGGGAACGGGTACCGAAGGTGACCCGCAGCATCGGCACGCAGACGTGCCTCACCGAGCAGTGCTTCCCACTCCCCGTTGGGCAGACCCCCTCGCTCCCAATCGGTTCGGGAGTCTTCCCGTCGGTGATCGAAGAACCGGATGTTGTCATCGGCCTGCTCGAGCGGCACGATCTCGCGGTCAATGAACTCGTCGAGCTCGGCAAGATAGTCGACGAGTTCGGGCGGCAGTTCGAAATTCATCTGGTTCCTTCCGGTACCTATGGATTTATCGATGGCTTCGTCAACATCAACAAGTCCCACTCGATCTCAGGTATCCGGCGACCGCTGGCGGCCATCACAATATCCCGCACGCTCCCGTCCAGATACGACTTCGCTTGCGCGGCAAGACCCACACCCCACCACAAGGTGCCGAGGACCTTCCACCACTGGAATCGGCCGGCGTGAAATGTTCCACCGGCGTTCTCGTACGCGCGCACAAACACGTCACGGCCCGCGAACCCGCCGAACTCGCGCTCGTCCTCGCCGAACCGCCACATCCGCAGGGCCGTCCAGGCCACATCCCGCATCGGATCCCCGAAACGCGTGGTGCCCTCCCAATCCAGCACGGCACGCAACCCGTCCTCGCCGACGATGACATTGCCGTTGCGAATATCTGTGTGTACCAGGCATCGCTGCGCCGGAGGACCGGGCATGTGCTCGGTCAACCAGGACAGCGTGCGCTGAAACACCGGCCGATCCGAAAGCAATGCCGCCACTCCCTCGCGCATCTGCTCCAACAGAACAACAGCGGGCTCGGCCTCCGGGTCGCCGGGTAGATCGGGCGGTGCCATCGCCGGATCGATCCCGTGCAGTCGTCCCATGGCCGCACCGAGCTGGTCCGCCACCAGATCGCCGATCCCCGCGGATTGCACCAGTCGAAGCACCTTGCGCGGTACCGTCTCCCCCGCGATGCGCTCGGAGATCATGAAGGGCGAGCCGAGATACGAGGATTCGGAACAGACACCGCGAACCCGCGGCACCGGAACGCCGTGGCTGCGCGCCAGCTCACGCACCCCAGCCTCACTGCCCACCGGAACCTGCTGCACAACCGCGGGCACAATCGTCGCCACCAGTTCGAGGGTTTCACCCCCGGAAGTGGCGTCCAGCAGCACATTTCGCCGCCGCGCACCAGCTGATACGCCAACCACACCCGACACTTCAAACTTCTTGCCGAACTCGTCGTGCAGGTAGCGGGTCAGCCCGTCGCTCAGGTCCGTCCCCGCCCGATGCTCTTCGCCCAGGGGTCTCATCACTGCCCCTCCCAGACGTCGTACCCGGGTTTGACGACTGCGAGCTCACCGCGTACCGCCTCGACCAGATCGGCCCACGAAGGGTCCCCGGGAGGCGGCGCCGCAGGCAAGGTCAGTTCTCGCTGCAGAATCCTGGCGATGTTGGCACCGACACGGGCTCGATGCACCGAAGATGAGGGCAGCTCGGATTGGAGGTCGTCGAGCAGTTCGGCGAGAGCACCCGCCAGTTCCGCTGCGGTCGGAATGAAGGGCACCACCCGTTTGTACCTTCTATGGTGCGTCCCACGGGGGAATAGCGAAGAAACTCCGAGGGTTGCTCCAGTTCATGGCGAGACCTTTGTCGATTCTGGATCTGGCGCGGGTGGCGCCGAACGAGACCGTGGCGGAGAGCTTCGCCGCGAGCGTCGAGATCGCGCGGCACGCCGAAGCGCTGGGATTTCACCGCGTCTGGTACGCCGAACACCACAACATGCGGTCCATCGCCTCGTCGGCGACGAGTGTCCTGATCGGACATGTCGCCAGCCAGACGTCAACCATCCGACTGGGCGCGGGCGGCATCATGCTGCCCAACCACTCGCCGTTGCAGATCGCCGAACAGTTCGGGACGCTCGAGACCCTGCACCCGGGACGCATTGACCTCGGTCTCGGCCGAGCCCCCGGGACGGACCAAGTGACTCTGCGCGCGTTACGGCACTCTCCCGCGGACGCCGAGCACTTCCCGCAGGACGTCATCGAGCTGCAGGCGTATCTGGGCGAGCAGAGCCGGGTCCCGGGCGTGACCGCAACGCCGGGACGCGGCACGCATGTGCCGCTCTACATCCTCGGCTCATCGCTGTTCGGCGCGAAGCTGGCGGCGGTATTAGGCCTGCCCTATGGTTTCGCTTCGCATTTCGCGCCGCCGGCGCTGCAGGATGCGGTCGCGCTCTACCGGCGAGAGTTCCAGCCTTCCGAGCAGTTACAGGAACCGTATGTCATCGCGGGGGTCAATGTGATTGCCGCGGACGACGAAGCCACCGCGCGGGAGCAACATCGCGCGGCATTGATCGAACGCGCCAAGCTTTTCCTGCATCGCGGCGGAGATCCGCGCCTCACCGACGACGAGGCCCTCGCCGCTCTCGAGTCCCCTGCTGGACAACAGATTCAGGCGATGACGAAGTACTTCGCGGTAGGAACACCCGACGATGTGGGCGCATACCTGGACGATTTTGCGCAACTGGCCGATGCCGACGAGCTCATCGTGGTCCCCAACGCGCCCGACCGGAAACTGCAACTGCGGTCGTTGGAGATCGTGGCCGAGGTCAGCGGGCTGACACCGCGCGACTGAATTCACTTCTGTCACAGTTGTTTCAGGGGCGGCTAGTTGTCGGTGGGCACCGTTAGTATTCGAACATGAGTTCGATTGAGGTGTTGGGGCGGCGCTTGACGCCTTCTGGCGAGGCCGTGAGATGGAGAGTCGCAGTGCGCTGGAAGATGGTGGCGATGGCCAGGTCGCGGCGAACGAAGAGCCCGATCGAGGACAAGGTGCGGGAGGTGTTGTCAGTGTTGTCAGTGTTGTCAGTGTTGGCCGGTGAGATGAGCTGCGCCAAAGCACCGCGCTGGCATGGGGGCAGTGCGACCTTGGTCTGTAAGTGGCACCAGGTTTTTTCGGCCGGGATCGCCCCAGTCAAACGCTGCTAAAAACTTGACGCAAGACAAACCAGAGGGGCAGCTTTCAAGAGCCCGTGACAACTCTGAGTTATCCAGAGCCAGCTTTGGACGCTGGTCGTCCATGTAGAGGGCCGTCGGGGAAGAGGCACGAGGAGGTCCAGGTCGCCTGCACTGCTCGGTGGCCGTGTTCCGTCCTGGACGATGTGGTGTTTGCACGGAGCAAACGTGAATGGTCCGAGTTCGTCGATCTGGCCTGAACTCCAGATTGGTTGCGACCGATGTACTCGCAAGCTATGGTTCCGCAATGACCTCGCCCGCCGAGGACCTCCCGGCGCATCGTGTTAGCACCGATCGCCAGGAAAGGGTGAGTCGGCCGATCCCACCAGCTGATGATCCATTTTGCGTCCCACCTGACGGCTTTTCGCGGGCGGCGCCAGGGGACATTTTGCGTTCACGTGCTATCGATGTAGCTTTCCTCGGACGTATTCCTCAGCGCGTTACCGCCTATCAGTTGCTGTATCGGACCATCGACGCCAACGCGAACCCACAAGCGACAGTAACGACAATTCTCCTACCGGCAGGCTCGTCCGAGACACCTCGCCCTATTGTCTCCTACCAGTGCGCAATAGACGCGATAACCTCGAAAGCCTTTCCCTCGTATACATTTCAACGACGCGCACAGATACTTGGCGGCGCAACACCGTTCGAGTATCTTCTCATCGCAGAAACGCTGCGCCGAGGCTGGGCAGTGGTCGTAACAGATCACGAAGGCAGTCGCGGTAGTTGGGGCGCTGCGCGCGAACCCGGCTATTGCATCCTCGATGGGCTCCGCGCGGCAGTCAGCTTCGAACAGGCCGGTTTGTCTAAGTCAGCTCCTATCGCTCTGTGGGGCTACTCCGGAGGTGGTCTGGCTACCGGATGGGCAGCCGAGTTGTGGCATAGCTATGCCCCGGAACTCAACGTTGTCGGCGCGGTGCTCGGATCGCCCGTAGCCGACCTACGCGCCGCTTTCCACCGCCTAAATGGGTCGGTGTTTGCCGGGCTCGCCGCGTTGGTCATCGCCGCGCTCAGAAACAGCTACCCCGACTTCGATGCGATCGTTCGGCAACACGTCACCGCGCAGGGCGAAACACTGCTGAGCTCGTTGAGGCAAATGTCGACCCTACGTGCCGTGACTCGATTCTGCTTCCAAAAAGTCGATCACTACGTGGACGAACCACTAGAACAGATTCTGGGCCTTGCGCCAGTTGAGAAGATGTTCGAGGATACGCGGCTCGGTCAAGCTACTCCAGCTATGCCGCTCCTGGTATTCCAAGCTATCGCCGACCCAATCATCGGCGTTCAGAACATTGATGTACTCGTTCGCAGATACCGTGATAGCGGAGCACACGTGACATACCTGCGCGATGTGCTCAGCGAGCACCTCCTGCTGCATCCAATATCCACACCAGTAGCGCTTGCATGGATCAGCGATCGATTCCACGATCGAGCACTTCAACCGTCGAAAACTCAACGCGGAGCGCTGGTACTTGCACCCAGAACGTGGATCGGACTGCTTCGCCTCGGGTATTCAACTCTCAAGGTGCTCACGCGACAAGTGTTCTAGGTCACCGGGTGGCGCTCGCGAACACAACTCTGGTGCAGCAGCCCAATCGTTTTGTTAAGTGCGCTGAGCGGGTGGATCAGGTCACCTATACGTAGCGCAGACCCGCTAACGGCCAGCACTCGACAGGTGTCACCGCTGCAGCCGATCTAAGATGCTTCAATGCCCAGCAAATCATCACCGGTGATTCCACTGCGTGCATGGAGACCGCGAGGCCGACTTCTGTTACCTGCTGGCGCGATTGCCGCCGTCCTTGTCGGGGCGGTCGCGTCAATAACAACGCTAGTAGTGCTGGCGAGTAGCACAACGGGGCTCGTGCGCGGCGGTGAACGGATGGCTGTGCGATTGCATAATCTTCCACCTGGGGATGAATTTGCAGAGATCAACCGCGTGACGTACTGGCCGCCTGATTGGATTGCCGCGGTATGCGAGCAGCCGGTGTACCACTTGCGGACCCCAAATGAACGATTCCCTCATGCGATCGTGAGTTCTATATGTACGGCACGTGTTCGGCCGGATGGCGAGTCGGCCGATATCACGGTTGCGCGTTTCCCGGCTGAATTGCCCATGCAGGCCGATCTTTTCAATAGCAGTTACAAGTGGTATGCGTTCTCCTACGACGACGGCGCGATGGTCGTTTTCGCGACCTTCTCCGAAGTTGCGGCCGTGTATGACACCGGCTTTACCGAGTCCGTAGTACTGCAACCATTGAAGCAATTCGGCTTCCGCATCTATTCACGCCCCGGGCCTTAGCCGTACGGTCAAGACGTCCCGGATCTCTCAGCTGCCGGAATTTGTTTGAAGGGACGCGATGCAACCAGACGGGCCAGGATTCAGCTGGACGCACACGCTTCGCGTGCCGCCACGGGCCGAAGCGGTAGTGGCTTTCTGCGACAACATTAATCAGTCAACATATCGCGCGCGCCCATGCGCACCACGGCAATCCTGCGCCACTGCATTGAATGCCGGATACGCGGTCACCGTCCGGAATCGCAGCTCCGGCAAGGCCAGCCTGACCCACTACGCCGCAATGTACGACGTGCTGGGCTAGACCGAGCTCACCGGGCAAGACGATCGTCAACCTCTCCTCCGACTCCCCCGGGCAGGCCCGGAAGAGCGCCGCTTGGGTCACTGATCGAGGTGCGGCATTCGTATCCGCCGGGTACATGTCTCAGGGGGACGACATCTTGCACCCGCTGTCGTATCTCATCGTCAGCGGTCCCCAAGATCTCGTGACGGCACACGAGGAACTACTCAACGTGCTCAGCCCGGTGCACTAGGTCGGCCCCGACCACGGCTTCTCACAGGTGTACTACCAAGCGGGGCTCACCTTGCTGTACCCCGTCATGCTGTCCTTCGAGCAGGCGTGGGCGATGGTCTAACGTTCCGACGGCGAAACCGAGCCTTACGTCGGCTACGCGGTGAAATTCATGGACTCCCTGAAGGAACTTCTGGTGCAATTCGCCGAGGCAGCCAAGATCGGCGACGCGCCATCGACGCGAGCGACGAACGCGGTGAGGCCGTCACCAGTTACCGGCTGATACGCGGCGACTGATCGGGCGGCGCGGTGAGGTACGCCCTCGACAACGTGAGGGCGACCACCACCACGACGACCAACACGTACACCGGCAACAGGTGCTCGAAATGCGTATACCCAATGGCGAAATGGATGCCCAGGACCGGCACGGTGCCGAACACGCACCCGATCAACAACGACCACCACACCCAGCGCTCACCGCGGCGCCAGCCCCACAGGCTGATCAGAAGTACCGCGAATCCGGCACCCACCAACGCACCGCCGAAACCCGCACGGTCATGCGCGATGAAGGATGGCAAGTGCTGGTTGGCGGCCCGCAGCGCCTCAGCGCTGGTGCCCAGGAAATCGAGATCGGTGGGTACGAAAACCGATGTCAGCCCGACCGTCGAAATCACCGCCCCGGCAACGAACAACCCACCGCCAACACCGATCATGAGCAGCTGTCCCCACAGCGCGCGCCGCCGCTCCGATTCGGGCCCCTCAACGATCGGCGGCCACTGCGGGGTCACGGGCTCACGCCACACGGCGAGGATCAGCAGGGGGAACAACCCGACAACGACGAGTGTGTGCAGTGGCTCGAGGAAACCCGTCACCAGGAAGTAGAAGTACGTCAGGAACGCGACCAGCCCCGAAATCAACAGCGCGTTACGTGCCCAGCGGTGCCCTTCCCTGATCCCACCCCAGGCCAACCCCAGATACAGAACACCGATGCCAATCATGTTGCCTGCCATGGTGAGCCGGTCATGCTGCAGAAACCCGACCAGATGATGGTTCACGCCGTGCAGGCCGTCGACTGAAAGTCCGAGGTAGTCGCGGTCGTACCACAGCAGCACGGGGCCCAAAGAGATGGCGGCCGCCCCGATACCCGCGACAATCAGACCGAGCCCAACCAGCACACCCCATATCCACGCGGGCCATCCGCGCGGATCGAACCCGATATCGCGCAATGCCTTTGGCGGCGAAGTCGGCGTAGCGGCCTCGATCACCCGGCTGAACCAGCCCGGCCCGGCATCAATCAAGACCGCCGGTGTGGCGAGCACCGTCGCCGACGGATCCGCCAGCGCGCGCACCGCGGCGTCCATCGAGGGTTCGGTCAGTCGCACCGTCCCGGCATCCCCGGGCAAGGACACCGCGTCGACGAAGGGCGCCACCGCATCGGCCAGCTCGGTAGTAGCGACGAGCGCGACAACCCGGCATCTGCGGTCGGCGGCCGCGCGCCGCACCGTGTCCACGTCGGCGGTGCCCACCGGTCCGATCTCGACGACACTGGCCCCCTGCACCGGCAACACCGCGACGGCCTCGCGCGCGATCGACGGCGGAACCGTCGCCCCGAACCGGCCGTGCCATTGCGGCGGAGCAGGCGGATGGTCGAACACCCAGGAAATCCAGCGCCGCCCGCCGGCGCGCGTCACCACCGCCGCCAGGACCTTCATCGCCCACACTCGTGTCCTGCGTTCACCGAGAACGGACGACGCGATCGGGCTCAGCGGGTGGTATGTCCAGTCCGGCATTGGCGAATTCTCGCACCCCGACCAGCAACGCACCGCGGATCTGAACTCGGTATCCAACTCGATGAGCCGACCACCCTCGAACGCGACTAGGCTCACAACGTGACCCTTCCGGCCGACCCCGCACCTGAATTCGCCGCCTACGCCCACCCCGAACGCCTCGTCTCCGCCGACTGGCTTTCCGGGCACCTCGGCACCCCCGGACTGTCCATCGTGGAGTCCGACGAAGACGTTCTGCTCTACGACATTGGGCACGTTCCCGGCGCGGTGAAGATCGACTGGCACGTCGACCTGAATGACGGCACCGTCCGCGACTACATCGACGGCGTGCAGTTCGCAGAGCTCATGAACCGCAAGGGGATCCGTCGCGAGGACACGGTTGTCATCTACGGCGACAAGTCCAACTGGTGGGCCGCCTACGCACTCTGGGTGTTCACGTTGTTCGGCCACCCCGACGTCCGGCTCCTCGACGGTGGGCGGGATCTGTGGATCTCCGAGGGACGCGACACCACACTCGACGTTCCAGCCAAGTACACCGAGGGCTACCCCGTGGTGGACCGCGACGACGCACCGATTCGCGCGTACGCCGACGACGTGCTGGCCCACCTCGGACATGGACCGCTGATCGATGTGCGTTCCCCCGCGGAATACACCGGCGAACGCACCCACATGCCCGATTACCCGGAAGAGGGCGCGTTGCGGGGTGGACACATCCCCACCGCAGTCTCGATCCCCTGGGCCAAGGCCGCCGCGGACGACAGCAGGTTCCGGCGCCGCGCCGAACTCGATGACATCTACGGCGATGTCATCGCCGCGGACGGCGACATCGTCGCCTACTGCCGCATCGGCGAGCGCTCCAGCCACACCTGGTTCGTCCTCACCCACCTGCTGGGCGTCGAGGGCGTGCGCAACTACGACGGCTCGTGGACCGAATGGGGCAACCGGGTCCGTACCCCGATCGTCAAGGGCGACAAACCAGGCGCGCCCCCTGCAGCATGAGCCTCCCCGCCGAACTCGCCGAGATCGTCGCCGATTTCAAGGCCGTCGAGGGACAGGACAAGCTTCGCCTGCTACTGGAATTCTCGGCCGAATTACCTGAGTTGCCATCGCATTTGGAACAGGCAGCGATGGAGCCGGTGCCGGAATGCCAGTCACCGCTGTTCCTGGACGTCGACGCCAGTGACCGCGACGGCGTGCGGCTCTATTTCAGTGCGCCCGCCGAAGCTCCAACGACGCGCGGGTTCGCCTCGATCCTGCATCAGGGTCTGGACGGCCAGTCCGCAGACGCAATCCTGGCGGTCCCCGACGACTTCTATGCGGACCTCGGATTGGCAGCGCTGATCAGCCCGCTGCGACTGCGGGGAATGTCGGCGATGCTGGCACGCATCAAGCGACGACTGTCCTGAACCTACTCGTCAGTAGGTAAAAACTTGGGGCGGCACACCCCATCCCGGATGTGTGTTTGATGCCCCGGATGCATAAACTCACTGCCGAGACTCTAAGAAAGCACTAAAACCAGGAGGCCAGGTGCCCAATCACGCCAGCTCGAAGATCAGCAAGGTACTCGTCGCCAACCGCGGTGAGATTGCGGTCCGGGTTATCCGCGCGGCGAAGGATGCTGGACTGGGCAGCGTCGCGATCTACGCAGAGCCCGACGCCGACGCACCCCACGTCCACCTGGCCGATGAGGCCTTCGGTATCGGCGGTAACACCGCCGCCGAGTCCTACCTGGACTTCGGCAAGATCCTGGAAGCCGCCGAGAAGTCCGGCGCCAACGCCATCCACCCCGGTTACGGCTTCCTCTCCGAGAACGCCGACTTCGCCCAGGCCGTCATCGACGCCGGGTTGATCTGGATCGGGCCCAGCCCGCAGTCCATCCGCGACCTCGGCGACAAGGTGACCGCCCGCCACATCGCCGCCCGGGCGCAGGCCCCGCTGGTCCCCGGCACCGCCGACCCCGTCAAAGACGCCGACGAGGTCGTCGCCTTCGCCAAGGAGCACGGTCTGCCGATCGCCATCAAGGCGGCATTCGGTGGCGGTGGCCGCGGCATGAAGGTGGCCCGCACCCTTGAAGAGGTACCCGAGCTGTTCGAGTCCGCCACCCGTGAGGCCGTCGCCGCCTTCGGTCGTGGTGAGTGCTTCGTGGAGCGCTACCTGGACAAGCCGCGCCACGTCGAGGCCCAGGTCATCGCCGACCAGCACGGCAACGTCATCGTCGCCGGTACCCGCGACTGCTCGCTGCAGCGCCGCTTCCAGAAGCTTGTCGAGGAGGCGCCCGCGCCGTTCCTCACCGACGCGCAGCGCAAGGAGATCCACGAGTCCGCCAAGCGCATCTGCAAGGAGGCCGGTTACTACGGCGCCGGCACCGTCGAATACCTGGTGGGCCAGGACGGCCTGATCTCGTTCCTCGAGGTCAACACCCGCCTTCAGGTGGAACACCCGGTCACCGAGGAGACCGCCGGCGTCGACCTGGTGCTCGAACAGTTCAAGATCGCCAACGGCGAGGCACTTGAGTTCACCGAGGACCCCGCGCCGCGCGGCCACTCGATCGAATTCCGCATCAACGGCGAGGACGCCGGCCGCAACTTCCTGCCCGCTCCCGGCCCGGTCAAGGTCTACAACACCCCTACCGGCCCCGGCGTGCGCCTGGACTCGGGTGTGCAGGCCGGTTCGGTGATCGGCGGACAGTTCGACTCGATGCTGGCCAAGCTGATCGTCACCGGTCGCGACCGCAATGAGGCGCTGGCACGCTCGCGTCGCGCCCTGGCCGAGTTCAACGTTGAGGGCCTGGCCACCGTCATCCCGTTCCACCGCGCCGTGGTCTCCGATCCCGCCTTCATCGGCGACGAGGACGGCTTCACCGTGCACACCCGCTGGATCGAGACCGAGTGGGACAACACCGTCGAGCCGTTCACGGCCGACGCCGCTGAGGCCGACGCGGACGAGGTTCTGCCCCGCCAGAAGCTGGTCGTAGAGGTTGGCGGCCGTCGTCTCGAGGTGTCGCTGCCCGGTGACATCTCGCTTGGTGGTGGCGGTGGCGCCGCGAACGGTGTCATCCGCAAGAAGCCCAAGGCCCGCAAGCGTGGTGGCCACGGCGGCGGCGCCGCCACCGGCGACTCGGTGACGGCTCCGATGCAGGGCACCGTCGTGAAGGTCGCCGTCGAAGAGGGCCAGGAGGTCGAGGCCGGCGAGCTGATCGTGGTGCTGGAAGCCATGAAGATGGAAAACCCCGTCACCGCGCACAAGGCCGGCACCGTCACCGGGCTGAGCGTCGAGGCCGGTGCCGCCATCACCCAGGGCACGGTCATCGCAGAGATCAAGTAGGACTTTTGTCGCCGAGCGTGAAGCTGTGGCGGGATTCGCACCGAATTGCCGCCATGGTTTCACGCTCGACGCATTTCTAGACTCATGGAACCCATCGAGATCAACGCGGGCGCATGGTACTTGCGCGCCCTGCGTGCCGACGAACGCTTGGACGACCGTCCGGCATTGACCTCACTCGGTGTCGACGACTCCGAGTACGTGTCCGCGCGCACGGCCGACTGGGACTCCGATCGCCTCTACAGCTGGGCCGTCTGCGAACCCACCACTGCCGAGATGGTCGCCGAGGTTCTGCTCGACCCCGCCACCGGCACCATCGAGTCGAGGGCGCGCACCGACTATCCCGGCTCACCGGGCGCAGAGCAGGAAGCCGTCGCGGCGGTACGGCGCTTCGCCGACGCGATGCTCGCGTGACGGAAGAATCCACTTGACCTCGAGTGCACTTTAGGTACGACGATGGGCGCGTGAACACGTCAACCACCCCACTGCGCCTCGCCGTGATCTGCGCCAGTACGCGTGATGGTCGGTTCGGTCCCACCGTGGCCAATTGGATCGCAGAAAAGGCCCGGCATCATCCGTCGTTCCAGGCGGGATACATCGACCTCGCGGAGTATCCACTGCCCCTTCACCTTTCCCGGAGAGAGGGCGCTGAAGGCACCGCCCAGCTGGCCAAGGTGACGGCACGGTTGCGTATCGCCGACGCCTTCCTCGTGGTCACTCCCGAGTACAACCACAGCTTCCCCGCCCCGCTGAAGAACCTGATCGACTGGCATCACAGCGAATGGCAGGCCAAACCGGTCGGATTCACGTCGTACGGCGGCATGTCGGGCGGACTACGCGCCATCGAGCAGCTGCGGCTGGTATTCGCCGAACTGCACGCCGTGACCACCCGGGATGTGGTGAGTTTCCATGGTGTGTGGAGCCAGTTCGACGATGCCGGCCGACTCGTCGATAGCCGCGATGCCGAAACCGCCGCCAAGACAATGCTCGACGAGCTGGCGTGGTGGGGCTCCGCGCTGCGGACAGCGCGTGAGCACTCCCCCTATGCCTGGTAAGACCCGATGCCTAGTGAGACTGTGCGAGCACCCTCGATACCGCGGCCACCGCAGCGTCGATCTCCTCGGCGCTGACAATCAGCGGTGGACGGAACCGCACGCTGTTCTCGCCGCTGGGCAACAGGATCACGTGCTCCTGCGACCATAGGCGCTGCACCAGGCGATCGCGCTCCTCGGAGCTCGGCAGACTGAACGCGCACATCAACCCGCGGCCCCGCACATCGCTCACCTCACCGTGCCGCAGCGCAAGGGTCTGCAGGCGGTCGAGCAGATACTCGCCCATCCGCGCCGCGTTGCCGAAAAGCCGCTGCGACTCAATCACTTCCAGAATGCGGCGGGAGCGCACCATGTCGACCAGGTTTCCACCCCAGGTGGAGTTGATACGCGAGCTGACGGCGAAAACATTGTCGGCCACCTCGTCAACGCGACCACCCGCCATGACCCCACACACCTGCGTCTTCTTCCCAAAGGCGATGACGTCGGGGATCACGCCCAGCTGCTGGAAGGCCCAGGCCGTTCCGGTAAGTCCGCACCCGGTTTGCACCTCGTCGAAGACGAACAGGGCGTCATTTTCATGGCATAGCGCACGCATGGCGTGGAAGAACTCCGGACGGAAATGGTGATCTCCGCCCTCTCCCTGAATCGGCTCGGCGATGAAACATGCTATGTCGTGCGGATTTTCGGCGAATGCGCGGCGCGCCTGCGCCAGCGCCGCCGTCTCCAGCTCATCGATATCGGCATCCGGACGCAGGTACGGTGCGTCGATTCGCGGCCAGTCGAACTTGGGGAACCGTGCCACCTTGTTGGGGTCGGTGTTCGTCAACGACATGGTGTATCCGCTGCGACCGTGGAAGGCCTCCCGCAGATGTAACACCTTGGTACCCAAGGCCGGATCGATTCCGTGCGCCTCGTTCCAGCGGCTCTTCCAGTCGAAGGCGACCTTCAGCGCGTTCTCGACGGCCAGTGCGCCGCCGTCGACGAAGAACAGGTGCGGAAGCGCCGGATCACCGAGCGCGCGCGCGAATGTGTCCACGAACCGGGCCATCTCGACGGTGTAGATATCCGAATTGCTCGGCTTGTTGATGGCGGCCCGGGTCAGTTCGGCACGAAACTCAGCATCCTCGGCAAGCATCGGGTGATTCATACCCAGCGCCGACGAGGCGAAGAACGTGAACATGTCGAGATAGGTGGTCCCGTCGCGCGCATCCACCAGGTACGCCCCACGCGAACGCTCCAGGTCGAGGACGAGGTCCATGCCGTCGGCCAGAATGCTGCGCCGCAGCACCTCATGCACTCGGTCCGGTGTCACCGATTCCGGACGCGCTACCTCGCCATCGACCGTGGAACCAGCCTGGGACCCCGGAAACATTAGTGCGGTCATAGACCCACAATAACGCAGTATTTACGACTTCTCTACATCAAGACAAGAATTTTTACGGCACAAGCTGGCGACCATCGTAAAAAGTTTGTAAGATGATGGTGCTTCGCGTGCGAACGTTGGCTGTGGTGCGAATCAGCTGCAGCAGCTCTTCGAGCGCACGCGGCGAGGGCACCCGCACCAGGAGGACGTAACTTTCCTCGCCCGCCACCGAGTGGCACGACTCGATGGCGTCGATGTGCTCAAGCCGTGCCGGAGCATCATCGGGTTGTGAAGGATCGAGAGGGGTGATTGCCACGAACGCCGACAGCATTTGGCCCACCGACTCGGGATTGACCCGGGCCGCGTACCCGGTGAGAACACCGCGAGATTCCAGCCGTCGCACGCGAGTCTGCACCGCCGAGATCGACAGCCCGGCCTTAGCCGCCAAATGCGCAAGGGTCGCCCGGCCATCGCGAGCCAACTCGCGCACCAGAATTCGATCGACGTCATCGAGCGGACGCTCGGGTGCTCTCTCGGAATCCGCAGTCACGGGGGCAGAGTACCGCGACCAGAGACCACAAGGAACGGACTTGCGCAGGCCAATCACCTCAACTCTGAGACGAATACGATGACGGCACTCATCCCATGCTGGGAACTCCGGGCAGGTTTCGCGGCGGCACTCTCACGGATGTATGGGACTGAGGTTCCCGCATACAACACATTGGTCGATGTCAGCACCGAGGTGAACCAGACTTACGCCACAGCACATCCGGACGCCGAACGGCTCGGATCGATCGAGCGGGTGACCGCCGAACGCCATGGTGCGATCCGCGTGGGCAACCCGCGGGAACTCGCCGCCGTTGCCGACCTGTTCGAAGCATTCGGGATGTATCCCGTCGACTTCTACGACCTGCGTGACGCCGCGTCCCCGGTGCCCGTGGTATCCACGGCGTTCCGGCCGATCGACGAAAAAGAACTGGCGCTCAACCCCTTCCGCGTGTTCACCTCGATGCTCGCAACCGCCGACCGCCGATTCTTCGACACGGGCCTGCGTACCCGCGTAGAGAATTTTGTCGAGCAGCGAGAGCTGTTCGATCCGGCGCTACTGGCACACGCGCGCATGATCAGCGCTGCCGGCGGAGCCACTCCGGCACAGGCCGGGGACTTCATTCACGAGGCCGTCAGGTCCTTCGCGCTGTCCAGCGCCCCCATCGACCGTGCCTGGTATGACGAACTTTCCGCGGTCTCACCCGTTGCCGCCGATATCGCCGGCGTGGGCGGCACCCATATCAACCATCTGACACCGCGCGTGCTCGATATCGACGACCTGTACCGGCGGATGACGGCACGTGGCATCACCATGATCGACGCGATTCAAGGTCCGCCCCGGTGGCCTGGGCCCGATGTTCTCCTACGGCAGACCTCATTCCGGGCGCTGGCCGAGCCACGTCGTTTCCGCATGAGTGACGGTTCCGTGGCCAGCGACACGCTGCGGGTCCGGTTCGGCGAAGTCGAGGCCAGAGGCATAGCCCTGACCCCCGCCGGCCGCACCCGCTACGACGACGCCATGGCCGCCATCGATGCCGCGCACGCAGATCCCGAACGGGCCGCGTCCATATGGGCCGATCACTTTCCCGATACCGAAGCCGGGTTGGCCGAGCAGGAACTCGCGTACTTCCGTACGGACACCGGCCCCGAAGGTGAGATCGTGCGCAGCCCCATCGTGTACGAGGACTTCCTGCCGCGCTCGGCCGCCGGGATCTTCCGATCCAATCTTGATGACGACGGTTCCTACGGGGACGGCGCCGATCGTGGCACCGCCGACTATTCGAAGGATTGGATGTCCGGCGCCATCGGCCGGGACATTCACGATCCATATGCGCTCTACGCCACCATCGCCGCACAATCTGACCTCACGATAGGAGCCGACCGATGACCACCACCCTGCCTACCTCATCCCCCGAGGTGCTGCCGTCCGCCGAGGAGTTGCGCGCACGGGCCCGGAACGCACTGCGCTGGATCGGCGCTGATCTAGAACTGAGCACGGAGTCGGGCAAGCATGGCGGCGTTGCGGTCCGCACCCCCATTACCGGTGACACGCTTTTCACGCTCGCGGCGAGCTCCACGGAGGATGTCGACAACGCCATCGCCGAAGCTGCCCAAGCATTTTCACAATGGCGCACCACCCCCGCACCCGTCCGCGGGGCGTTGGTGGCCCGTCTCGGCGAGCTGCTGACAGACCACAAGAAAGATCTGGCCGAGTTGGTGACCATCGAGGCCGGAAAGATTGTCTCCGAGGCCCTCGGCGAGGTGCAGGAGATGATCGACATCTGCCAATTCGCGGTCGGACTGTCCCGGCAGCTGTACGGCAAGACGATGGCGTCCGAGCGCGCGGGGCATCGCCTGATGGAATCCTGGCATCCGCTCGGCGTCGTCGGGGTCATCTCGGCGTTCAACTTTCCGGTCGCCGTGTGGTCGTGGAACACCGCGATTGCCCTGGTCTGCGGCGACACCGTGGTGTGGAAGCCGTCTGAGCTGACGCCATTGACTGCCGTTGCCTGCCAGGCACTTCTGGACCGAGCAGCCGCCGACGTCGGGGCGCCCCCGGAAGTCAGCCGATTGATCCAGGGCGGCCGCGAGGTCGGCGAACAACTCGTCGACGATCCCCGCGTCGCGTTGGTGAGTGCGACCGGATCGGTGCGGATGGGCCAGCAGGTCGGCCCGCGGGTAGCCGCGCGCTTCGGCAGATCACTGCTCGAGTTGGGCGGTAACAACGCGGCGATCGTGACTCCCTCGGCAGACCTGGATCTGGCGGTGCGCGGCATCGTGTTCTCTGCTGCGGGTACCGCCGGTCAGCGCTGTACCACCTTGCGGCGGTTGATTGTTCACCACTCTGTCGCCGATGCACTGGTCGAACGCATCGTCAACGCCTACGGCCAGCTTCCGGTGGGCGATCCATTCGACGAGCGCACGTTGATCGGCCCACTGATCAACGAGAAATCGTTCCGCGATATGCAGGACGCCCTGGAAACTGCTCGCGCGCAAGGCGGGACCGTCATCGGCGGTGAACATCGGGAGCTGGGTGATGGCGCCTACTACGTCACCCCCGCCGTCGTGCGGATGCCCGAACAGGGCGACGTCGTGCACCGGGAGACCTTCGCCCCGATCCTGTACGTGCTGGGCTACGACACTCTCGACGAGGCGATCGCGCTGAACAACGCGGTACCTCAGGGCCTTTCCTCCGCGATCTTCACCCTGGACATGCGCGAGGCGGAACGCTTTCTGGCCGCCGACGGATCCGACTGCGGAATCGCGAACGTCAACATCGGCACCTCAGGGGCCGAGATCGGCGGAGCGTTCGGCGGAGAGAAGGAGACCGGTGGCGGCCGCGAGTCCGGGTCCGACTCGTGGAAGGCCTACATGCGACGCGCCACAAACACCGTCAACTACTCCACGGAACTGCCGTTGGCCCAGGGCGTTCACTTCGGCTAATCGGACGGGCTAATCGGACGCGCTACCAGGGGTGAGGCTGGAAGTCCTTCAGGAAGCAGCCGTACAGATCGATGCCGCGCTCACCCTGAACAATGGGGTCATACACCCGGGCGGCACCGTCCACGAGATCCAACGGCGCCCGGAATCCCTCTTGTGCCAAACGCACCTTGCTGCTGTGCGGACGCTCATCGGTGATCCAGCCGGTATCGACGGCGGTCATCAGGATGCCCTCGGAAAACAGTTCGCCCGCACTGGTCCTGGTCAGCATGTTCAACGCGGCCTTGGCCATGTTCGTGTGCGGATGCCCCGGCCCCTTATAGCCGCGCGAGAAATTGCCCTCCATCGCCGATACGTTCACCACATACTTGCGCTTGGCGGTGGAGGCACGCAGCGCGGGACGCAGCCGCGATAACAGAATGAAGGGCGCCACGCTGTTACACAGTTGCACCTCAAGCAGTTCCAGCGGGTCAATCTGATCGACCGTCTGCACCCAGCTGTTGGTATCGACGAGATCGGGTAGCAGCCCACCGGCATCGACAGCCGTGCCGTCGGCGACCCGGTCCGGCGTGGCCGAGCCAGCGGTCAACGCCAACGACACCAGCGAGTGCGCGGCGGCCTCGGATCCCTCTCCGAGCGCCAAGGTGTGCGGATGCAACTCACTGGAATCGCCCATCGCGGTAATCGGGACCCGCGCGGCGGCGCCGCTGAGCGGCGCCTGTTCTGCGTCAACCAAGGACGTGTAGGAGCCCGGGCTGCGACGGACCGTCTGAGCGGCATTGTTGATCAGGATGTCCAACGGGCCCTGTGCGGCAACTTCATCGGCGAAACGCGCCACCTGCGCGGGGTCGCGCAGGTCGATGCCCACGATGCTCAGCCGGTCAAGCCAGCTGGCCGCATCCGGCAGCTGAGCGAATCTGCGGGCCGCATCCCGCGGGAACCGGGTGGTAATGGTGAGACTTGCCCCGTCGCGCAACAACATCAAGGCGATGTACATCCCGATCTTGGCGCGACCACCGGTTAACACGGCCCGCCGCCCGGTCAGGTCGGTACGCTGATCGCGCCGGGACCTGTTGGCGGGCGCGCAATCCGGGCACAGTTGATGGTGGAACGCATCGATCTCGGTGTATCTGACCTTGCAGATGTAGCAATGCTGCGGGCGCCGCAGCGTCCCCAGAGCATCACCACCACGCAGCGGCAGCCCCGCCGTCTCGTCGTCGATCCGATCCGCCGATCCCGTGGCGGTCGCACCGATTACCGCGCGGTCGGCATCCAGCTCCGCTTGGCGCGCCTGGCGACGGCGCTGTCTCTTGAGAATCTTGAAAAGTTTCGCGACCCCGCGCTGCACAGCAATCGACTCGGGATGATCGGGCGCAAGCTCGGCGGCCTGATCCAGAACACGCCCAAAGATGGCCATGTCCTCGGGGTCGATGTGCTTAGCCACCGAAGCAGTGTAATGAGGCGGCCAGTACCTCTCGTAATCGCAGATCTGGCGAAACCGGTCGAACCTGACGAGTGCTCACCGATCGCGCCAAGTGAAGACCTACCGCCTAGTAAAATCTGCTGGATGACCGACGACTCCGATGCAGTTCGCCCGAGCGGCTCATCGCCTCGCCGTCGGCTCACCCCCGAAGATCGGCGCGCCGAGCTCCTCGAGTTTGGAACTCAACTATTTGGCGAACGTCACTATGACGACGTCCGCATGGATGAGGTAGCTGAGCAGGCAGGTGTCTCACGGGCGCTGCTGTACCGCTACTTTCCCGACAAGCGCTCGTTCTACACCGCGGTGATGCAGGCCGAGTACGACAGGCTCTACGACGCCACGATCTCGCTGGACATGGACCCAACGCTCACGGGTTTCGAGCGTCTGCGGCGCACCCTCCTGGTGTATCTGCACTACCAGGAAGAGCATCCCTATGCGCCGGTGACGGTCTTCCGCATGATCGATTCGGCCGATCCCACCGTGGCCGCCATCGAACAACAGGAATACGACAAGCAGACCGACCGCATCATGGCTGTCGTCGAACATGTCGCCGGCGACGAATTGACGCCTGCTCTTGTCACCATCCTGCGGGTGGTCATCCGAGCATGGCTGACGTTCAACCAGGAGCTGGCTCGCCAACGAGCCATCAACCCGGATCTCGATGTCGACTGGCTCGCCGATACCTCCGCGCACGCCATGATCGACGCGGTGCGGCGGGTGCCGAATATCCCGAAGGCTGTCGTCGATCTCATGGGCGCCGATTAATTGTCGGTCCTTGTTGGCACGATGGTCTGATGAGCAGCGAGTCCGGTCCACTCGCCCGGTTCTCGGCACCCACTCGGGAATGGTTCGCCGAATCATTCCCGGCTCCCACGCAGGCTCAGTCCGGTGCTTGGCAGTCCATCGCTAAGGGCGACAACACCCTCGTCGTCGCCCCCACCGGATCCGGCAAGACTCTCGCGGCGTTTCTGTGGGCCATCGACACCCTGGCCAGTGCGGACCCCGACCGGCGCGGGCCGGATGTCGCCGGCAATGCGGCTCCGGGCCTGCATGTCGCCGGCAGTGCGGCTCCGGGAACCCGGGTCCTGTACATCTCGCCACTCAAAGCACTCGCCGTCGATGTCGAGCGAAATCTGCGTGCCCCTCTTGCCGGAATCGCTCGGACCGCACAGCGGATGGGCCTGCCCGAGCCCTCGATCACCATCGGGGTGCGCTCAGGCGACACGCCAGCGCAGCGCCGCCGCGCGTTAATCTCCTCTCCCCCGGACATTCTCATCACCACGCCCGAATCGCTGTTCCTGATGCTGACCTCGGCCGCGCGCGAAACATTGGGAACGGTCACCACCGTCATCGTGGACGAGGTGCACGCGGTGGCCGGAACCAAACGCGGCGCACATCTCGCGCTCTCCCTTGAACGGCTGGACAGCAGGCTTTCCACGCCGGCACAGCGAATTGGCCTGTCTGCGACGGTGAAACCCGCAGCCGAGGTCGCCCGCTTCCTGTCCGGTCGCGCTCCGGCCGCCGTCGTCGCTCCCGCCAGTCCTAAGACCTTCGACCTGTCGGTGGTGGTGCCTGTTCCGGATATGAGCGCCCCCGACACCTATCCGAATCCGGAATCCGGCGCCGATTCGCCCCGGACGGGCGGAAACACGATGTGGCCGCATGTGGAGCAGCGCATCGTCGACCTCATCGAGGCACACCACTCGAGCATTGTCTTTGCCAATTCACGTCGCCTCGCCGAGCGGCTCACCGCCAGGTTCAACGAGATTCACGCCGAACGCCTCGGCGTGGACCTCACTCCGGCACCCAATCCCGGTGTACCCGGAGGCCCCCCGGCGCACATCATGGGCAGCGGGCAGACCTATGGCGCCGCACCGCTGCTGGCCCGAGCGCATCACGGCTCGGTGAGCAAGGAACAGCGCGCGAACATCGAGGACGACCTCAAGACCGGCCGACTCAGATGCGTGGTGGCCACCAGCAGCCTGGAGCTCGGAATCGACATGGGTGCCGTGGATCTGGTGGTTCAGGTGGAGGCGCCGCCGTCGGTGGCCAGTGGACTGCAACGCATCGGTAGGGCCGGCCACCAAGTGGGTGAGGTCTCCAGAGGCGTGCTCTTCCCGAAGCACCGCACCGATCTGTTGGGCTGCGCGGTCACGGTGCGGCGCATGCTCGACGGCGATATCGAGACCCTGCACGTGCCCGCCAATCCGCTGGACATTCTGGCCCAACACACGGTGGCAGCGTGCGCCTTGGATCCGCTGGACGTTGAGACCTGGTTCGATGTCGTCAGGCGCAGCGCCCCCTTCAGCTCCTTGCCGCGCAGCGCGTTTGACGCAGTACTTGACCTGCTCAGCGGCAAATACCCCTCCACCGACTTCGCCGAGCTGCGTCCGCGTGTCGTCTACGACAGAGACGAAGGAACGCTCACCGGACGACCCGGAGCGCAGCGGCTGGCGGTGACGTCCGGTGGCGCCATTCCCGATCGCGGCCTGTTCACGGTGTACATGTATGGCGGCGCCGAAGGCGAGAAGCCCTCACGGGTAGGGGAACTCGATGAGGAAATGGTGTACGAATCACGGCCGGGCGACGTGATCTCATTGGGTGCCACCAGCTGGCGCATTACCGAGATCACCCATGAGCGGGTCGTGGTGGTCCCGGCCTTCGGGCAACCGGGCAGGTTGCCGTTCTGGCGCGGCGACGCAGCGGGGCGGCCCGCCGAGCTGGGCATGGCACTGGGACACCTCACCGGCGAACTGGCCGCCGCACGCGATGCAGAATTCGAAATACGTTGCGCTGCTATGGGATTAGATGACTTTGCCATGGGTAATCTCCGCACGCTACTCACCGACCAGCTGCAGTCGACGGGCTCCGTCCCCACCGACACGACGCTGATCGTCGAGAGATTCCGTGACGAGCTCGGCGACTGGCGCATCGTGCTGCATTCACCGTACGGACTACGGGTCAACGGCCCGCTGGCACTCGCCGTCTCCGATCGGCTCCAGCAGCGCTACGGCCTCAGCGAGTCACCCACCGCCACCGACGACGGCATCGTGGTGCGGCTCCCCGACACCGACGACAACCCGCCCGGAGCAAGTCTTTTCGTCTTCGATGCTGCGGAAATCGAGGCCATCGTGACGCGAGAGGTGGGCGGGTCCGCACTGTTCGCGGCGCGGTTCCGTGAGTGCGCGGCGCGCGCCCTGCTGCTGCCCCGCCGAACTCCCGGCCGCCGATCGCCGCTATGGCAGCAGCGCCAGCGCGCCGCGCAGCTGCTGGACGTCGCACGCAAGCATTCCGATTTCCCGATAGTGCTGGAGGCGCTGCGCGAATGCCTCCAGGACGTTTACGACATCGATACCTTGGTGCGGTTGATGTCCGGTATCGAGCAGCGCCGGATCCGGATCGTCGAGGTGCAGACCGACACGCCCTCCCCCTTCGCGGCCGCTCAACTGTTCAGCTATGTCGGCGGATTCATGTACGACGAGGATCGCCCACTGGCCGAGCGACGGGCCGCGGCGCTCTCCCTGGACACCGGTCTGCTCGCCGAGCTCATGGGCCGCGTGGAACTGCGAGAGCTGCTCGACCCGGCCGTCATCGAGACCACCGAAAGACAACTGCAGCATCTTGCCGACGAGCGCAAGGCCCGTGACCCCGAGGGCCTTGCCGACCTGTTCCGTCTCCTCGGTCCCCTCACCACCGACGAGGTCAGCGCGCGTTGCACCGGTACCGGGACAGACTGGCTGCACGAGCTCGTCGCGGCCCGCCGCGTGGTCGAGACCCACTACGGGCAGTGTGCCTGGTGGGCAGCCGTCGAAGATGTGGCTCGATTGCGTGACGCACTCGGGGTGCCCGTACCTCCGGGTGTGCCCGCGGCCTTCACCGACGCGACGGCAGACCCGCTCGGAGAGCTGCTGGGCCGATACGCACGCACACACGGCCCATTCACCACCGGGCAGGCGGCCGAACGCTTCGGCATCGGAGTCCGCGTTGCCGCCGACGCACTGACGGCGATGGCCACCCGCGGCCAGTTGGTGCGCGGCGAATTCACCAGCCAATATGACGTAGGTGCCACAGATTCTGAGCAGTGGTGCGATGCGGAGGTCCTCCGGATTCTGCGTCGACGGTCCCTCGCGGCACTGCGCGCACAGGTGGAACCCGTCAGCACAGCGTCGTTCGCACGGTTCCTGCCCGATTGGCAGTACCTCGATTCCAGCCTGCGCGGGGTCGAAGGGGTGGCCACCGTCATCGACCAACTCGCCGGGGTACCGATACCCGCATCCGCGTGGGAGCCGCTGATTCTGGCGCGCCGGGTTCGCGACTACTCCCCCCAGATGCTCGATGAACTACTGGCCTCCGGGGAGGCGGTCTGGTCCGGGCACGGCTCGATCACCGCACAGGATGGCTGGATCGCATTGCACCCGAGTGGGGTCGCGCCGGCCACACTCGCCGCCACCGATCCCGTTGTTCTCGACGAGGCGCACCGGGCGATCCTTGACGGCCTTGCCGCCGGCGGCGGATTCTTCTTCCGCCAATTCGGCGAGGGTGCGACCAAAGCGGCTTTGTGGGATCTGGTCTGGGCGGGGCAGGCGACGGGAGACACCTTCGCACCCGTACGAGCGCTCCTGGGCACCAGCACTACATCACGTACCGCGCACCGAAACCGGCGAGCTCCCCGACTGCGCGCCTACACGCCAATCCCCACCGCGGCACCGGTCGATCCCGCGGTCGCTGGCCGGTGGTCATTACTCCCGGAGAGGCTGGCCGACGGTACCGAGCGCTCGCACATGCAGGCCGAATTGCTGCTCGGACGGTATGGCGTGGTGACCAAGGGCAGCGTCGCCGCCGAGGGTGTCGCGGGCGGATTCGCGTGGCTGTACAAGGTGTTGTCGACGTTCGAGGACAACGGACGCTGCCGCCGAGGCTATTTCGTCGAATCGCTCGGGGGTGCGCAGTTCGCCTCTCCCACGACCGTGGACAGGTTGCGCGAGTATCTCGACACCGTCGACGACGAGCCCGCACCGTGCCGGGCCACGGTGCTGGCGGCGACCGATCCGGCCAATCCGTATGGCGCGGCGCTGGTGTGGCCGCGGGCAGCGTCCGACTCCGGTCATCGACCGGGCCGTAAGGCCGGGGCGCTCGTGGCGCTCGTTGACGGCCATCTGGTTCTCTACATCGAAAGGGGCGGCAAGTCGCTACTCAGCTTCGTGACCGACCCCACGATGCTGCACACCGCCGCATTGGGCACGATGGAATTGGTCCGCGAGGGCGGGCTCGATGGTCTGGTGATCGAAAGAGCCGATGGCAGATCGGTCTTCGACATCGGGGAGTCGGCCGTAATCACAGCCTTGCTGGAGGCCGGTTTCGCGCGGACGCCGAAAGGATTGCGGGTACGTCGATGAGCGCCTGCGCGAAGAGGAAACAGTACCGATGAGCGCCTGCGCGAAGAGGAGACGGTGCACGTGAAGGTGACCCGGTTCGACCACATCGTGATCAACTGCACCGACGTGGCGACGACCGCGGCCTGGTATCAGCGCGTCCTCGGCATGACTCGGGAAACATTCGGCCCCGCACGCCGTACGGCCCTGACATTCGGCAACCAGAAGATCAACCTGCGACCGATCAGGGCGACCCAGGACGAGTGGTTCACCGGCCGGGCCGCGGCCGCCGGATCGGATGACCTGTGCTTCATCACCGATTCCTCGCCGGCCGAGGTTCGCGAGCACCTCGGCGCATGCGGTGTGGACATCGAGCAGGGCCCGGTGACCAAGACCGGGGCACTGGGTGAAATGACATCGCACTACTGCCGCGACCCGGACGGAAACCTCATCGAGATCGCGGTGTACCCGTGACCAACAACCACTACCACCACCTCGCCTTCGGCGCGGACGCGCTCGAGCGGCAGCGGGCCAACGGCAGCTATGTCGCCTACGGCACACATCTGGAACGCCCCGATGACGGCCCCGACGGCCTCGGGTCACGGGAGCTACGGATGATCGCCGAGGCGACTCAGTTCTGTCTGGGCACTGTCACCCCGACAGGATGGCCATACCTGCAATATCGCAGCGGCCCTGCGGGATTCGTCCGTCACCTCGGCGGCAACACACTGCGGTTCATCGATCTTCCGGGCAACAATCAGTTCGTGACGCTGGGGAACCTCGCGGCCGACGATCGATTGGCGATGTTCTTCGTCGACTACCCACGCAAGCAGCGCCTCAAGTTGTTCGGGCGCGGCGCCGTGCACGACGGCGAACGCCGCGAGATCGATATCGCGGTAGAGGCATTCGACTGGAACTGCTCGCGCAGCATCATTCCCCGCTATGACCAGCAGTACCTTTCCGATCTCGGCAAGGCCTATCAAGAAAAAGCACAGGCCCGAGAGGCCGAGCTGACGGCCGAAATCGATAAGCTCCGCGCCCGCATTGCCGAGCTCGAAGCCACGCGACCATGAATCCCCTCGCCGGCAATCGGGTGCTACGCACCCACTCGGCACGGTTCAGGGACTGACTGGAGGAATATCCCGGCAACGAAATCGGGTGCCCGGAGTGGAAGCACGTCGAAGACCACTTCTCGGAGCAAGTCACCACCGGCGGCATCCGTCGGCTCGACCAGGACGAGCTGACCGCACTGCTTTATCTCATCGCCCGGAGCTGGGATATGAGCCGGATGGTCGCGTGGTTGTCGAACACAACTACTTTGTCCAATCTCGGCGACCTTGAGCAAGAAGACTTCCTGCTCCTGGCCCGGCGGGCCGCCACCGTCCAGGGCACCGAATACGACGACGCCCGATACCAATTCGCGGCCTCCGGTATTCGCGATCTCATCGACGTGTCCTGGACCTCGGTCGAAGAGGAACACCACAAGATCGGCTGTCTGCAATGTCTCAGTGAGTATGTCGGCGACGAGACCCTGCTGCGCGAATACCTCGACAAGGCAGCGGATCTACCGGGACGCTACCTGCGGGACTGCGCCGAACATCTCCGGGCGTCACTGCCGTAGCGCCCTCGCCGATTCGTACCGGACCTCCGTCCCGGTGAACGGGTCCCGGAATGCCAGCGAGCGCGCCACGAGTTGCAGCGGCCGGGTGAAGTCAGTCGATGCCACCGCCACAACCTCGGGATAGAGCGAGTCGTTGACAATCGGGATTCCCAGGCTGTTCATGTGCACCCGCAGCTGATGGGTCTGCCCGGTGCTCGGAGTCAGGCGGTACCTGCCTGTCGAACCATCGTGATCGAGCAGCTCGATATGCGTCTCGGCGTTCACCGGACCCGGCTCCTCACTCGCCTGAAGGATGCTGCGCCGCTTGATGATCCTGCTCCGCAGCGTCACCGGCAGGAAGACATCCGGGTCGACGGGCGCCAACGCCTCGTAGATCTTGACCACCTGGCGTTGCGCGAACAGCGACTGATATGCGCCGCGGGCCTCGCGGCGCACCGTGAACAGCAGCACTCCGGCGGTGAGCCGGTCGAGGCGGTGTGCGGGTGCCAGTTCCGGCAGGTCCAGTGTCTTACGCAACCGCACCAGCGCTGTCTCGGTGACATGGCCACCGCGCGGCATCGTGGCGAGGAAATGCGGCTTGTCAACCACTAGAACGTCATCATCCCAGTGCAATATGTCGATGGCGAAGGGAACAGGGACCTCCGCGGCCACTTCGCGATAGGTGTACACCGACGATCCCGCGCGCAGATGTGTCTCCGCGGTGACGGCCACACCCTCGGCGTCGACAACCTCGCCACCGCTCACCTTCCCGGCGGCGGCCGGACCGAATCGGGACACCAGCTCATCAACCACCCGCCCGTCTTCTCGCAGGCGAATTCGGACCGGCCCCAAGCCGTCCCGGACCGGTAGCGGTGGCTCTGGAGCCCTCCTTCTCGGGCTCATCAGCGGGACTGACTGCCGAGTCTTACTTGGATGGAGACAGTACGTCGGTCACCGGTTCGACGATGAACGAGCGTGCCTCGGGTGCCGCGACCCGTAGCGCATCTGCCGACGCGTCATCGGGCTGACGCTGCGAGCGCACCTCGGCATCCACCCGCGCACGGTAGGTATCCACCTCGCGCACAATGTCTTCCGCAGACCAGCCGAGGACCGGAGCCACCAGCTCGGCGACCTCTTGGGCGCAATCGACGCCACGATGCGGGTACTCGATGGCAATACGCATGCGCCGGGCGAGAATGTCCTCCAGATGCAAGGCACCTTCGGCCACCACCGCGTACAGCGCCTCCACCTTCAAGTACATCGGCGCCTTGGCAATCGGCTCCAGCAAGGTGTGATCCGAGCCCGCACACGCCAGCACCTCGCCGATCAGCGAACCGTACCGGTCCAGCAGATGCCGCACCCGGTAGGGATGCAGGCCGTAGGTCTCCCCCACATGCTCGGTCTGATTGATCAGCGCGAAGTACCCGTCGGCACCGAGCAGCGGCACCTTCTCGGTGATCGACGGCGCGACCCTTGCCGGCACGAATTCGCTGGCCATATCAATGGCATCGGAGGCCATGACGCGATAGGTCGTGTACTTGCCGCCCGCGATGGCCACCAGCCCCGGCGCCGCCACCGCGACGGCGTGCTCACGGGAAAGCTTGGACGTGTCGTCATCCTCACCGGCCAGCAGTGGCCGCAGGCCCGCGTACACCCCATCGATATCGTTGTGTGTCAACGGTGTTGCCAGCACCGTGTTCACCTTGTTCAGGATGTAGTCGATATCCACCTTGGTGGCCGCCGGATGTGCCAGGTCGAGATTCCATTCGGTATCGGTCGTCCCGATGATCCAGTGGTTGCCCCACGGGATGACGAACAGCACCGACTTTTCGGTCCGCAGGATGATCGCCACTTCGCTGACGACCCTGTCCCGTGGCACCACGATGTGAACGCCCTTGGACGCGGTCACCCGGAACCGGCCGCGGGTACGCGACAGCGCCTGGATCTCATCGGTCCACACCCCGGTGGCATTGACGACGACATGCCCGCGAACCTCGGTCTCGGCGCCGTTCTCGGTGTCGCGCACCACCACGCCGGTGACGCGATCACCCTCACGCAACAGCGAGACCACCTGAGTGGATGTTCTGACGACGGCCCCGTAGTGCGCCGCCGTACGGGCCACGTTCATGGTGTGCCGGGCGTCGTCAACCACGGTGTCGTAGTAGCGGATACCGCCGATGAGCGAGTTGCGCTTCAGCCCCGGCGCCAGCCGCAGTGCACCGGCGCGGGTGAGGTGTTTTTGGGCGGGAACAGATTTCGCGCCACCCATCTGGTCGTACAAAAAGATGCCGGCGGCAATGTAGGGACGTTCCCACCACCGATTGGTCAGCGGGAACAAGAACGGCAGCGGCTTGACCAGATGTGGCGCCAGCGTCGAGAGCGACAGCTCACGTTCGCGCAATGCCTCCTGGACCAAACCGAATTCGAGCTGCTCCAGATAACGCAGGCCGCCGTGGAACATCTTCGAGGAGCGGCTCGACGTCCCGGCGGCGAAGTCACGCGCCTCGACCAGCGCGACCTTCAGCCCGCGCGTGGCCGCGTCGAGAGCCGATCCGGCACCGACCACACCACCGCCGATCACGATGACATCGAACTGCTCGGATCCCAGGCGCTCCCAGTTCAGCGAACGGGCCTGCGGTCCCAGGAACGTGTAGGTCGGTCCACCCGATACCGATGGGCTGGTTGCGTCACTCACGACTGCTCCCTTCCACTCCCACTATCGGGCCCCGGAGTCCTTCCAGAAAGCCACGTTACCGGCCGCTAGTGCTCTCGTCTGTGATGCACGCCGCTGTAGCGCATGTCGCCCGAGGTCAGTCCAGGTCATCGTGGGCAATCAGCTGGCGTGCCGCCTCCGTCACCGAGCCGGACAGAGACGGGTACACCGACAGCGTCTGCGCGAGATCGTTGACTGAGAGCAAGTTCTGCACCGCGAGGGCGATGGGCAAAATCAGCTCGGAGGCATTCGCGGCCACCACGACGCCACCGATCACCACACCGGTGGCCGGGCGGCAGAAGATCTTGACGAAACCACGCTTGAGGCCCGACATTTTGGCCCGGGGGTTCGTATGCAGGGGCAGCGTGACCGTCCGCGCCGGCACCTCACCGTTGTCGATGGCCGCCTGGGACACCCCCACGGCGGCGATCTCCGGGCGAGTGAACACCGCGGCGGCAACGGTTTTCAACTTGATGGGATGCACCGCGTCACCGAGTGCGTGATACATGGCAATGCGGCCCTGCATGGCCGCCACCGAGGCCAGCGGCAGCAGGCCCGTGCAGTCGCCCGCGGCGTAAATGCCGGCCACCGAGGTGCGCGACACCCGGTCGACGGTGAGGTAGCCGCCGGGGCCGAGCGTGATGCCGACCCGTTCCAGGCCCAGGCCCGCGGTGTTCGGAATCGACCCCACGGTCATCAGCACATGGCTGCCGTCGACCACCCGGCCGTCGGCCATCGCGACGCGGACGCCGGTATCGGTTCTTGTCACCGAATCGGCCCGAGCGTTCTTGACGAGCGTCACACCGCGTTCGGCCAGCGTGTCCTCCAGGACCAGGGCCGCATCCTCGTCCTCGTGCGGCAGCACGCGGTCCCGGCTGGCCACCACGGTCACCTGAACGCCCAGCTCCGTGTACGCGTGGACGAACTCGGCACCCGTCACACCCGATCCGACCACGATGAGGTGCTCGGGCAGCTCCTCCAGGTCATAGAGCTGGCGCCAGGTGAGGATCCGTTCCCCGTCGGGGCGGGCATGAGACAGCACCCGTGGGCTGGCGCCGGTGGCAATGAGCACCACATCGGCTTCCAGGATGGTGCTTGTCCCATCCGCGGCGGTGGCCTTGACCCGGTGAAACGCCATCCCGACCACATGATCGACCAGCTCGGCACGCCCGGAGATCAGACGTACCCCGGCGTTGCGCAGCCGCTCGGCGATATCGGCTGACTGCTCGGAGGCAAGACGCTTGACGCGGTGGTGGATCTGCGGAAGCGAGATCTTGGCGTGCTCCACGTCGATGTCAAAGCCCAGGTTGGGCGCGCGCCGCAGGTCGGTGCGCACACCGGTGGACGCGATGAACGTCTTGGACGGCACGCAATCGAAGAGCACGCACGCGCCGCCGATACCGTCCGAGTCGATCACCGTGACCTCGGTGGCGCTTCGCTCATGGGCGGCGGCCACAAGCGCCGCCTCGTATCCCGCTGGTCCTCCACCAATGATCACGATGCGCGTTGCCACGGCATCAAACCTACAAGTACAGACCCGACCCGGCTTGCCATCGTGGGGCAACCTTGCCGTCATCTCCACCACAGGACCACTAGGCTTGCCCCCGTGCCGCTCTACGCCGCTTATGGCTCCAACATGCATCCCGAACAGATGTTGCAGCGGGCGCCGCACTCGCCCATGGCCGGCACCGGCTGGCTACACGGCTGGCGGCTGACCTTCGGCGGTGAGGACATCGGCTGGGAAGGCGCGCTGGCCACGGTCGTGCAAGACCCCCACTCGAGGGTTTTCGTCGTGCTCTACGACATGACCGGGGCCGACGAGAAGAACCTCGATCGCTGGGAAGGTTCGGAGCTTGGCATCCACACCAAGATCCGTTGCCGGATCGACCGGGAATCCTCCGACACGACCATCGACCCGGTGCTGGCCTGGCTCTATGTCGTCAACGCCTACGAGGGTGGGCTACCGTCCGCACGGTACCTGGGCGTGATGGCCGATGCCGCAGAAATCGCCGGCGCCCCAGAGGATTACGTACACGGATTGCGCACCCGGGCATCGCGCAATATCGGCCCCGGAACGAGCTAGACGGAGCCCTGCGCGGCGCTTTGTTCGACGAGATTGACCAGCGTCCGCACACCGACGCCAAGCGCCCGTTCATCGATATCGAAGTTCGGTTGGTGGATATCGAGCTGCGGGCCCGATCCCGACCACACGCCCAGTCTTGCCATCGCGCCGGGCACCTCCTCCAAATACCAGGAGAAGTCCTCACCACCACCGGACTGGGTGGTCTCCGCGAGCGCGTCCAACCCGATGGCCTCGATTGCCCGCACGAAGATGTGCGTGGACTCGGGCTCGTTGATGACGGGCGGGACACCGCGGCGGTAGTTGAGGGTGTAATCGATGCGCAGCGGAGCCAACAGCCCCTCGATCACATCGCGGACGGTGCTCTCCAGCGTGATCCACACGTCACGGCTGCCGGTGCGCACCGTGCCGGCCAATGAGCCGATCTGTGGAATGGCGTTGGCCGCCTGGCCCGCGTTGACGGCCCCCCACACCATGACGGTGCCGGCCCGCGGATCAATGCGACGACTCAGCATCCCCGGCAATCCGGTGATGACAGTTCCGAGCCCGTACACCAAGTCGGCCGTCAGATGTGGCCGCGAGGTATGCCCGCCCGGGGAGTGCAACGTGACTTCGACGGTGTCCGCGGCCGAGGTGATCGCCCCCGCACGGACTGCCACCTTGCCCACCTCGAGACGCGGATCGCAGTGCAGCGCAAAAATTCTCGCTACACCGGCCATCGCCCCGGCGGCCACCACGTCGATGGCGCCTCCCGGCATGACCTCCTCGGCGGGCTGGAAGATGAGGCGCACACCCGAGGGCAGCGAGGGAGCCGAGTTGAGGGCCATGGCCGCACCCAGCAGGATCGCGGTGTGTGCGTCGTGCCCACAGGCGTGCGCGACGTTCGGCACCGTCGAGGAGTAGGACGCCCCGGTGCGTTCCTGCATCGGCAACGCATCCATGTCCGCGCGCAGCGCCACCCGCGGACCGTCCTCGGGCCCGAAGTCGCAGGTGATTCCGGTACCTCCGGGCAGCACCTTGGGATTGAGCCCGGCCTCAGCCAACCGCGCGGCTACATATTCAGTGGTGGCATGCTCCTGGCGCGCCAACTCGGGATGTGCGTGGATATGGCGGCGCCACCGGACCAGCGCCTCGTAGTTCTCGGCGAGCCAATGCTCGGCTATGGCAGACAGGGATGCGCCACCTGCGTGAAGACCATCATGTTCGCTCATACCGTCACCGTCCTGCGCGCCAGCCGATCCAGCACTCGGGAGCGCTCGGCGTCGTTCTCGGCCAGTCGTACCACGGTGCGTGCCAGCATCTTCGCGCCTTCAACCACGGCCCGATCAGCACCTGGTTCCCTGGCGGCCTTCTCGAAATCGGGTTGGTGGATGACCGCTCCGCCCGAATCGATGCCGATGACCGGGTGAATACCGGGCAGCATCTGCGTCACGTTGCCCATATCGGTACTACCCAAGGGCACATTGGCCTCGAATTCCGCGGGCACCGGCGTACGGCCGACGGACTCCATTTCCTCGCGAAACACCTCAACCAGCCATGGATCCGGCGTCAGCTCCAGGTATGGCGGCGAAGATTCGATGAGTTCGTGGCTACATCCCGTCGCCATCGCGCCCGCGGCGAAGCATGCGTAAACCTTCTCCTCCAGCTCACGCAGAGACGCTGATTCCACGGCACGCATTGTGTACTGCATCGCGGCGCGGGCCGGGATGATGTTGGCCGCCTCCCCGCCCTCGGTGACGATGCCGTGGATCAGCTGTCCGGGTGACAGATGCTGACGCAACAGACCGATTGAGACCTGCGCGACGGTGACCGCGTCGGCGGCGTTGATTCCGAGGTGCGGCGCGACCGCGGCGTGCGATTCCTTGCCGTGGTAGGCGACCATCACGTCGGTCAGCGCGAGGGAGCGCGCGCCCGCGATATCGATCGGCCCGGGGTGCAGCATCACCGCCGCCGCGATGTCGTCGAAGGCACCCGCCTTGAGCAGAAGTGCCTTACCGCCCCCGTACTCCTCGGCCGGCGTGCCGATAACCACCACGGTGAGTCCGAGGGCATCGGCGACCTCGGCGAGCCCCAAGCCGGTGCCGACGGCGGATGCCGCGATGATGTTGTGGCCGCATGCGTGGCCGATCCCGGGCAGCGCGTCGTACTCGGCGCAAACACCGATGACCAGCGGGCCATCTCCATAAGTGGCGCGGAACGCCGTGTCCATACCGCCCTGACCGGTGACAATCTCGAATCCGCGCTCGGCGAGCAGCCGCTGCGTTTTCAGGGCGCTGCGAACCTCATGGAACGCCAGCTCGGGTTCGGCGTGAATGTCGTGCGATAACGCCACCAGATCCGTCGCCACGGCGTCCACGACCGTGCTGACGGTCTGGGCATGCGCGGCGGACGACGCTCCAGTGGTCAAGGGCATTAGATCAGTATCCCATCATGGTTAGGCTCCATAGCTGTGACCGATAAGCGGCCTGCGCGAAGCGGCGACAGCACCGATGAGGCTCCGGATGCCGCGGCGTCCCTCGCGGCCGCGGAGATCGCGGCGCGCACCGGCGTCGCATCCCACCCCGTCGCGGTGGTTCTCGGATCGGGTTGGGCTCCGGCAGCAGCCGAACTGGGCACCCCCGCCACGAGCATCCCGATGGCCGACCTACCCGGATTCAGCCCACCCAGTGCGGCCGGACACGGCGGTTCGGTGCTGTCGATCCCCATCGGCGACAGCGGCCAGCGGATGCTGGTACTGCTGGGCAGGATTCACGCCTACGAGGGTCACGACCTGCGTCACGTCGTCCACCCCGTGCGCACCGCCTGCGCCGCGGGCGCCCGGACCATCGTGCTCACCAACGCCGCCGGAGGACTACGCGAGGACTACACAGTGGGTCAGCCGGTGCTGATCAGCGACCATCTCAACCTGACGGCCCGCTCGCCGTTGGTGGGTGCGCAGTTCGTCGACCTTGTCGACGCGTATGCGCCGCGATTACGGGCGCTGGCGCGGGAGATCGACGACAGCCTCGCCGAGGGGGTGTACACGGGTCTGCCCGGCCCGCATTACGAGACCCCCGCGGAGATCCGCATGCTGCGCACGCTGGGCGCGGACCTGGTGGGCATGTCGACCGTGCACGAGACCATCGCGGCCCGTGCTGCCGGGGCCGAGGTGCTGGGCGTGTCTCTGGTAACCAACCTCGCGGCCGGAATGACCGGAGAGTCCCTCAACCATGAGGAGGTGCTGGCCGCCGGGCGCGCGTCGGCCACTCGCATGGGCCAACTTCTCAGCTCGGTGATTGGTCGGTTATGACGGAGTCCCCGCCGGCAGCACACGCGATCCAAGAGTGGATCGACCATGACCCCGACCCCGAGACCGCCGCCGAGCTGCGCACCTGCTCCGATGAGGAGCTGGCGCAGCGATTCTCCGAGCCACTGGTGTTCGGCACGGCTGGCCTGCGCGGCACCGTCCGCGGCGGCCCCAACGGCATGAACCTGGCCGTCGTGCTGCGTACCACCTACGCGCTGGCCAAGGTTCTCAAGGATCGGTGCCTCGGCGGCTCGACCGTGGTGGTGGGTCGTGATGCGCGGCACGGATCGGAGAAGTTCGCGCAGGGTGCGGCGGAAGTGCTCGCGGCCGAGGGGTTCAAGGTAGTGCTCCTGCCCCGCCCGCTGCCCACACCGGTGCTCGCGTTCGCGGTACGCCACCTGGATGCGGCAGCGGGCATCCAGATCACCGCATCCCACAACCCGCCCACCGACAACGGCTACAAAGTGTATTGGTCGGGCGGCGCACAGATCATCTCCCCTACCGATCGTGATATCGAATCGACAACAGCCGCAGCACCTTTCGCCGATCAGATTCCACGCATCCCCGTCACTCCCACCGACGACACCTTGGTGGATGCCTACATCCAACGTGCCGCCACGGTGCGCCGGGGCTCCGGCGGTGTCCGCGTCGCACTCACCGCACTGCACGGAGTCGGCGGGGCCACCGCCCTGGACACGCTGAATGCCGCAGGTATCACCGACATCCACGTGGTGGACAACCAGTTCCAGCCGGATCCGGACTTTCCTACAGTCGCGTTTCCGAATCCCGAGGAACCGGGGGCCTCCGATGCGGTGCTGACCCGGGCCGCCGAGGTCGACGCCGACCTGGCCATCGCGCTGGATCCGGACGCCGACAGGTGCGCCATCGGCATCCCCACCACGACCGGTTGGCGCATGCTCTCCGGGGATGAAACCGGTTGGCTACTCGGTGATTACATCCTCTCCACGCAACCACATTCATCCACTCCGCCGGTAGTGGCCAGCACGGTGGTCTCCTCCCGCATGCTCGCACGCATCGCGGCATCTCTCGGCGCTCGGCATGTGGAAACTCTCACCGGATTCAAATGGCTTGTCCGGGCAGCAGATTTCGACCTTGTCTACGCGTATGAGGAAGCCATCGGGCATTGCGTGGATCCAGCCACCGTGCGGGACAAGGACGGTATCTCCGCCGCGGTGCTCGCATGCGACCTCGTGACACACCTGCGCGAGCTCGGATCGAGTGTGGAGGAAAAGCTCGAGAACCTGGCGATCAGGCACGGCATCCATGTCACCTCGCAGGTCTCGCTGCGCATGGACTCCCTCGCCGACATCACCGCCGTGATGGCGCGCCTGCGGGGGAACCTTCCCGCCGCGCTGTCCGGGTTCCCGATCACCGTCGAGGACCTCCTGGAACGACGGGGTCAACAGCGCACCGACGCGGTGATACTTTCCGGCGAGATCGGGGGTTCGTCCATCCGGCTGGTGATCCGCCCCTCGGGAACCGAACCAAAGGTCAAGTGCTACATCGAGGTCCGCGAGCCCGTCATCACCGATGCGACCGTCGCACGGATCTGGGCGGGCGTGGTGGTCTCCGAGCTGGAGGCCTACGCCCGCAACATCTAACTAGGCGCAATTTATCTGGGACCGAACTGACGATCGCCGGCATCGCCCAGGCCCGGCACGATGTATGCCGCATCAGTGAGACCCTCGTCGACGGTGGCCGTGAACAATCGCGCGGACGTCGACGGGCCGTAGCGTGCGACCCCCTCCCGGACCGCCTCAACCCCCTGCGGTGCCGCGACCACACACAACATCGTCAGGTCGGTGGCGCCGCGGGAATGCAACAGGTCGAGCGTATGGACCATCGACCCGCCGGTCGCCAGCATCGGGTCCAGGACGAATACCGGTTGTTGCGACAAGTCGGCCGGCAGAGATTCCAGATACGGGGTGGGTTGCCACGTCTCCTCGTCGCGCGCCATGCCGACGAACCCGACCCGCGCCTCGGGGATGAGGGCATGGGCCTGATCCACCATGCCCAACCCCGCCCGCAGAACCGGGACCAGCAACGGCGGATTCGCCAAACGGAACCCCGTCGTCACCGCCACCGGTGTGCGCACCGCGGAGGACTCCACCGGTGCCGAGCGGGTCGCCTCATAGACGAGCATCAGGGTCAGATCCCGCAGCGCGGCACGGAAAGCCGCGTTATCGGTGCCGGCATCGCGAAGGGTGGTCAGCCGGGCCGCGGCAAGTGGGTGCTCAACTACGTGCACATGCATGCCCCAGACCCTAGAACAGCAAGCTTCGATGCCGTCGATCCCGGACACTGCGGGAATGTGACGGGCATCACGCGTGAAGCAGCGCACGCTTTCGCATCGATATCGTTCCTGAGGCAGCCCGAACAGCTATGCTGAGCAGGTAATACAGCGGGGTGGCCACGTTGCCAAAAAAATCTTTCAAAAGTTTTGAGAAAGATGGAACCGAATCGCGACTACCCCCGTCGTATCCAAGTACAAGGCGAAAACTGCCCGAAAACAGGCGGTAGCCGAACCACCGAGGAGATGGAGGGGACATGTCAGACGGATTAGCAGCCGACACAGACCTGCTGCGTGGCGTGGGCGGAGTTCAGCTGGGGATGGGCGGAACGCTCGCGGCGGTGGGTACCGCAGTCAGCATTTTCCCGGTCGCCGCACTCGCGCCGATCTTCGGTCCGATTGGCGCGCAGTACCTGGGCGCATTCGCCGCAACCTCCGCCAAGCAGGGGCTGGACGTCGGCCAGCTCGCCATGGGCGTCACCGAGTCCGGTGTCAGCACCAACCTGGCGAGCAAGGGCTACGACGACGATGACGACAACGTCGGCCAGAACATCAACGCCACTGTCGAGGGAATCGAGGCGTAATCATGGTTGAGACAGGCCCAACCTCGCCCAGCCGTTTGGCCGAGGCGACCAACACGAACTACCCGAGCTTCGAAAACAACCCCTTCTCCGCGGGGCTGATCGGGCCAGCCTTGGACATGGCAGGCACTGTCGGTAACGGCCAGTTCAAGGAGGGCCAGGACCCCAGCAAGATGCTGGAGGGCGGCATGCAGGTCATGCAGCAGGTCATGCAGCAAGGCATGCAGGCGGGAAGCCAGCTCATCGGCTCCTTCGCCGGTGCGGCGGCTCAGGCTCTGGGGCAATTCGCCGGCATGGCCGGCCAGGCGTTGAGCAGCATGGCCACCCGCAGCGGCGCCATGGGCGCCAATGTCGGACAGGCATCCGAGTCCACCGGCCGCGCCAGCGCTCTGATCACGGAGGCCCTGCAACAGTTCCAGCACACCTCTGAGGTGCTGACACCGCTGATCGGCATCTTCCCTCCCGCCGCTGCTGAGCTCGCTCAGGCAGCATCCGAGTGCGCCACCAAGGTCTCGGCGTACACCGCGACGCTCGAGGGCGAGCTAACCGGACAGGCCGGTGAACTGACAGGGATGGCGGGCGCCGACATGGGCAACCCCGCCACACCCGCATCCGGGAGCGTCCAGCCCGCCATGTCGGCCATGCAGGGCGGCATCCAGGCCGGAACTCAGGCGATGTCCGGCGTCGCGAGCGGCGTCACCCAGACCATGAGCTCGATGGGTCAGGGACTCGGCCAGATCCCGCAGGCTCTTACCGGCTTGCTCGGCGGTGGTGGAGCCAGTGGCGCCAGTAGCGCGCTGGGCGGCGCCAACATGAGCGGTATCGCCGCCGGTGCACTGGCCAACCCGTTCGGTGCCGGTGGCGGCCACGCCTCCTCCACCGCTGGTGGAACCAGCAGCGGATTGGGTAGCTCCAACGCCAGTGCGGCCAAGATGCTGCTTGACCCGCGCAGCATGGGCAAGGGTGCACAGCTGTTCCTGCCCGACGGCAGCACCAGCCAGGCCCCGAACGCCGCCGCGGCGGAAGCCGTGCGCAAGGCGCTCAGCCAGGTGGGTGTGCCCTACGAGTGGGGCGGCACCAAGCCCGGTGTCGGTCTGGACTGCAGTGGTCTGACTCAGTGGGCCTACGGACAGTCCGGCGTGGACATCCCCCGCCTCGCACAGGAGCAGGGCGTCGGTGTCCGGGTCGATCAAGGATCTGTCATGCCGGGTGACCTGGCGGTGTGGGACGGCCACGTCGCCATGGTGATCGGCAACGGCATGATGGTCGAAGCCGGTGACCCGGTGCAGATCTCCCCGATCCGAACCACCAACGCCGGGCAGGGATTCCATGGATTCTACCGACCCACTTCCTAGTTCAGGAGTGCCGCGGCCCGAGCCGCGTGCGAGCATCGATATGACAAATCGTGCTCGCACGCTGCGGGTCAAGGTGTCCGAATTCGGTCTGCCGCTTGAGGTTCAGATCGAACCCGACATGCTCGCCCGCGGCGCGTCGGCAGTCGCACGGGAGGTCTTGAACCTGTGCGAACTGGGTGCCGCGCGCTGCGGAGCGGCCCGCCGCGAAGAACTCGCCGAGACCGGTATCCCGGATTACATCCTGGACAAGCTGGGTCTGGCGACACCTGCGCAGGTCGCCGACCTGGAATTGCGCCAATCCGAAGAGCAGATGGAACGGAGATCCTGATGACGGAGCCAGACCTCAACTTCTTCAAGGCGCTCGAACAGCAGTACCAGGAGACCATGGCGAAGGCTCGCGCCGGCGGCCACATCCTGAACAGTGCAGTCGAAGAGCTCAAAGACCTTCGCGGATGGGCGCGTTCGGCGCAGGGCCATGTGGAGGCGGAAGCCAACGGCAACGGCGCGCTGACCAATCTGAGACTCGACGACTCGGTCACCAAACTGTCTCCCAACCTCGTCGGGCAGATCGTGGTGGCCACCGCTGCCGCGGCCGCGGGCCAGGCGTTCGATCACCGCGAGCGGGTGTTCGCTCAGCTGATGGTCGATCTGAAGGACCCGCAGCCGTAACCGGCTTCGGGCCTACAGCCCCGCGCGGTCTCGGTGTGAATCGGTCAGAAAGACCGTGTTTTTGGCGTCTCGCCAGTCTTGGCTGAGTCGGTCACCTCGATAGGCGTACGGTCGCAGCCCTGCTGGCTGCAGCAGGGACACCACTTCGTCCGAGGGCGTCTCGATGATCATCACCGGCTGCGAAGCGGTGATAGTGGCGAGCCCACCACGAATCACCGCGGCCTCCATCCCCTGCACGTCGATCTTGATCACCTGAGGATCTAGGCCGAAATCATCCAGTCGGCGAACCTGTACGGGATGGCGTTCGATCGTCAGTTTTGATTCGTCGAATCCCGCCATGGTGTCGGGGTTGAGCCAACCGCGCGCCTCACCCTCGTCGAGAGAGGCCAGACCGTCGTAGACGAAGTTGCGGTATCGCGGAACAAACAGATCGAAGGTGCCGTCCGCATCAGAGAGTCCGCAGGCATGTACGTGCACGGTGCTGCTCTCATATCGGCGGCTAAGCCGCTGAGCAAGAACGGCATTGGGCTCGAAACTCACTATCGTCTCTGGTGCGGCGGTGCGCTGCAGCGCACAAATACTCTGACCCCAGTTGCCTCCGATGTCGACCGCCTCGGAGATGGGTCCCAGGCGGCCCAGGAGGTGGAATTCGGGATCGATGCGCCACCCGAACCATCGAGTGCCCATGTTGTACGCGCCGAACTTGAGCGGCCGCAGAAACGGTAGATAGGTTTGCGCCATTCTCAACGCCGCCATGCTCACGTGGGCAGACTAGTCGACCGATACCCCGGCACCTGCTCGATGACCAGGCACCCGGTTCAGCACCGTGACGTGGCACGTGGATATCCAGGGTCGCCGTCACACCTACCGACCCCTCGCATCTGCATCGGTAGGTGCTCGCGGCGACCAAGACGATGAGCTTGTTTGCGGCTAAGCGGCCGCGAACATGGCACATCTACGCTGCGGGCACGGCCCGAAGGAACAGGGTCCGTACTTAGCCCGCCGATCGCGGGAGCCAGCAGAAAATATCGCGTCTGACCTGCCCCGCGCAACCTTTTCGGAATTCTCGCCACAATGCTCCGGAAGGGGCACTGACCGAGTGCTGCGGGTTGCTCCGCTGATAACATCCGCATGTGGCGCGCGAGTGGCTTCTCTTGGAAACACTCGGCGACGAGCCAACTGTCATCGCCTCCGGCAATCAGCCGCGGAACATGGTTCCTCTCAGCGCTTTTCTTCGGCGTAATCGAAATCTTGGCCTGATTCGCCGCATCATCACCGCGGCGACAAAGGCCAATAGGTCCGCCAGCATCGGCCCACCCGACTCCGATTCGGTCATCGATATCCGACCGATCGCCATGCTCGACGGTCGGGTCCACGGAGTGTGGCTGTGGACGGGATCGACACCCCCACCCGCCGCTCCCCCAGCCGAAGGCGGGGCAGTAGTCCTCAACGCCGACACCGGCGCCCTGCACATGAGCGACGGTGCGGCCCTGGCCATGGGAATGGCTGCCACCGAGCCGCATGCCGAGATCAGCATGCCCGAGCTCTACCGCTACCTGACACCGAATCCCGGCGAGACGGACGTCCTGGGGCTCATGGTGACCGCGACGGAAGACATGACCTACTGCGCCACCTGGCCCGGGGTGGACAGCGACGGCAATCCCACCCTGTGCCACTTCGCAAGCCGACTGGTCGTGGAACCCAACAACGAAGGTGTCCCGGAGCGGCTGGGGCGCGCGATCAACCTGCGAGTCGGCCGATCAGTGCCACCGGTTCCGCTGCTCGAACAACGCGTCCTCGAGGCCGCCGCCGAACCCGGCGCGTATCGCGCGCTGGTGATGATCGCTTCACGGAAACTGATCAAGTGGATTGATCCGCCTGCGCCGGAATGGCATTGGGAGTTCGACCCGCTGGGCCGCCCCAAGATTCACCCGGACGACGAAGCGAATCTGAACTTCATGATCGACAATGCCGTATTCGGTGCGACCGAGGCGGTAATCCGGTTCCGCTGCCACGATGACAGCTGGGAATCGCTGCACTGCTCGACCAATGTGGTCAGGTTGAGCGAAGACGCCACCGTCGCGCTCATCACGCACCGGCGCAGGCCCGCGAAGCCTCTCTAGTCGCCCATCTGGAGACAGCTCCGGCGTCCGCCAGTTCGCCCGAAATTGCTAACATCCCGGCATGTCGCGCGATTGGATGCTGCTAGAGACCCTGAGTGAGGAACCCACGGTCATAGCCATCGGATTGCAGGCCCGAAATATGACGCCGCTCGAGTTGGTGCTGGGCCGCAACCGGCACCGCCCGTTAATCGAGGCGACGATCACCGAATCCCGGCGCACGGGCGAACCGGCTGTGGTTGTTACCCCGGCTGGGGACCGCGTCGTGCGCGTGCATCCGATATCCATGGGGCAGGGAGATATCCACGGCGTCCAGGTGTGGTTCGGGCCGGCAGACCTCGAGCCGCCGCGTCGGCCCATCGCCGGGGCTTGCCTGGGCGATCTGGACACTTCGGTCACGACGCTCACCGCGGAGTACTTCGACGTGATGGGTTTCGACCCGCGCAACAGATCCGAGAAACAGGCCATCGCCGAAGGCCTGGCACCTGTGTTACCGAGTCCTCACAACGCCGAATTGATGGCGAATGCCGTGAACCCCGAACCCGAGGCGACCTTTTGCGGAACATGTCTAGCCGCCGACTACCAAGGAAACGTCCTCCAAGTCCACTATGCCGGACGGGCATCCAAGGAAATCAATGCGGCAGGCGCCGTGGAGCGCATCAACAGGATCGTCTGCACACGGGTGGAGAACAGCCCTGCCGAACCTCGGGTGGGGCTGGCACAGCAGATCCTGGACGCGGTCGCGACCCCCGGGGCGCATCGGCTGCTGATCAATGTCGACACCTTCGCCGTCCTCAAGTGGATCGACGAGCCGTTCCCCGACCTGGCATGGCGCTATGACCCCGATCGACCCGAGAGCATCCATCCCGAGGACACGGCCGTGGCGCGAAACATGCGGGAGGAGCTTCGGTCGGGATCGACGGCCGGAGTGCTCCGCATGCGAGCAGTCTCCGGCGGATGGCTGCGACTGAACGCCTCTGCCACGAAGTTCGCATTACGTGACAACGCTTTTGCGGCCCTGGTCACCCTAACGGCCGCGCCATCGGCCAATGCTGAATCGTAAATCGCCCGGACGCGGGCGGCCGTCGCCGCCGCGCGTCCGCCGGTTCTCGCGGTGGGTCTTTCGCTCAACCCAGCCGTTCTGGCTAGGCTTGCCGCATGGCTGCTGACATCGTTCCCATCGAACTCGGGCTCACAGAGGGTGACGTGGTCACCCTGTGGGCCCCGCGGTGGCGCGACGCCGGGGACGAGTGGGAGGCGTTTCTCGGCAAGGACGACGATCTGTACGTGTTCGAGTCGGTGGCCGATCTGGTGGCCTTCGTGCGAACCGACAACGACAACGATCTGGTCGATCACCCGGCGTGGTCGACCCTCGGGGCGCTGTCGGCCGACGAGCTTGAGCCCGACGACGACAATCGCTTCGACCTGATCGGCGTACCGGAGCTGGTTGCCGACAAGCCGAGCGAGGACGCCGTCGACACGCTGCGCGCCACCCTCGCGATCGTGGCCTCCATCGGCGCGGTCTGCGAACTGGCACCCATCAACAAGCTCATCAACGGCAACCCGGTGCTGGCCACACTGTCGGGTGGAGCCGAAAGCTTTACGGGCAAGGACGGATTGAAGCGGTGGAACCAGATCGGTGCCATCGTCGGCAAGTCCTGGGACTCGGTGGTCGACGCCATCGACGAGATTGCCGCGACGCCGGACGTGGATGAGGAGCTCTCCGCCGCCGCGGATGCCGAGCTGCTTGCGGCCGCGGAGAATGCCGTCGACAACGAGGACGACCTCGAGGATGACGACGAACTGGATCTGCTCGACGAGGAATCCGACTCGGAGACCGACAGCTCCGAAGACGACGAAGACGCCGTGGATGACGCCGAGGACGAATCGGCCGACGAAGACGAAGATGTCGACGAGGAAGACGCGGACGACGACCCGATTCTCGGCGGTGACGAGGATTTCTGGCTGGCAGTCGGTATCGACCCGATCCAGATGATCACCAACTCGGGAACCTTCTACACGCTGCGCTGCTACCTCAACGACGAACCGATCTTCTTGGGACGCAACGGAAGAATCAGCGTGTTCGGTTCCGAGCGGGCATTGGCCCGGTACCTCGCCGACGAGCACGATCACGATCTGGCCGACCTGAGCACCTACGACGACATCCGCACCGCTGCCACCGATGGCTCACTGCGGATCGACATCACCGACGACAACATCTACGTGTTCACCGGGCTCGCCGATGACCTCGAAGACGGCATCGACGAGGTAGACCGGGATCAGCTTGAGCTGGCGGTGGAGCTGCTCACCGATGTCGCCGAGTACTCCGAGGACGACAGCGTCGACGCGGAGCTGGACAGCGATACCCCACTGGGCAAGCTGGTCGGGCATCTGCTCGAACCGGACAAGCACGACGAGCCCAAGGGCCCATTCGCGGACGCGGCCGAGAGCTGGCGGACGCTGGAGCGCGCGATGGAAGCGCGGCTGCGCCGCGAATGATGCGTGCCTAGCCGATCAGGACGGCGTATCCCGGTTTGATCACGTCATCGATGATCGCCAACCGTTCGTCGAACGGGATGAAGGCTGATTTCATCGCGTTGATGGTGAATCGCTGAAGGTCACTCCAGCCGTATCCGAACGTCTCGACGAGTCGCAGCATCTCGCGGCTCATCGAGGTATCGCTCATCAGCCGGTTGTCGGTGTTCACGGTCACCCGGAACCTCAGCCGCGCCAGCAGGTCGAAGGGGTGGTCGGCGATGCTGTCGACCGCCCCCGTCTGCACATTCGAGCTCGGACACAGCTCTAAAGGCACCCGCTTGTCGCGCAGCAGCGAGGACAGTCGGCCGAGGTGGGCCGTGCCGTCGGGGTCGATATCGATATCGTCGACGATCCGCACCCCATGACCCAGCCGATCGGCACCACAGAAGGCGATCGCCTCGTGGATCGAGGGCAATCCGAATCCCTCACCGGCATGGATGGTGAACCGGGAGTTCGCATTCCGCATGTATTCGAAGGCGTCCAGGTGGCGACTCGGCGGATAACCCGCCTCGGCCCCGGCGATATCGAAGCCGACGGCACCCCGGTCACGGAATTTCACGGCCAGCTCGGCGATTTCCCGAGACCGTGCGGCATGCCGCATCGCGGTGACCAGCGTGCGTACCTTGATGCGCTTCCCAGCCGCGCTCGCCTGCCGCTCCCCGTCGGCGAATCCGGCCAACACGGCGTCCATCACGTCATCGAGAGTCAGCCCCGCATCGATGTGAAGCTCCGGCGCGAAACGCACCTCCGCATACACCACGCCATCGGCCGCGAGGTCCTCGACGCACTCAGCAGCGACGCGGTGCAGCGACGCCGCCGTCTGCATCACACCCACGGTGTGCGCGAAGGTCTCCAGGTACTGCTCCAGGGAGCCACTGTCGGCGGCGGTGCGGAACCACGAGGCCAGGGCACTCTCGTCCTCGGCCGGCAGGTTCTCGTACCCGGATTCCCGGGCCAGATCCAGGACGGTACCGGGCCGCAGCCCGCCGTCCAGATGATCATGCAGAAGCGCTTTGGGAGCCTGGGTGATTGACACCAAATCAAGTTCGGCCGTCACACCGAAAGTCTATCGATGATGAGTGCGGTAGTGGCGGGCGCCGCACCGATACCCCATCCACCGTCCAGGGCGAGGAGTGCGGCCGGCAAACGTTCGGGGGTGTCGGTGTACAGCGTGAACAGCGGTTCGCCTGCGACAACCGTGTCGCCCGGGCGGCGGTGAATACGCACCCCGGCGCCGTACTGCACAGTCTCCCCCGGACGGCTGCGTCCGGCTCCGAGTCGCCATGCGGCGAGCCCGACCGGCATCGCGTCGACATGGTGCATGACCCCGCTGGACGGAGCGAGCACAGTCTCCTGACACTGCCCGACCGGCAGCGGCACCGAGAGATCACCGCCTTGTGCGCGGATCATCGCCCGGAACACGTCCATCGCTGTGCCGTCAGTCAACGTCGCGGCCGGGTCCTTGCCGTCGATACCGGCCGCGGCAAGCATCTCGCGGGCCAGAGCCAGGGTGAGTGCGACAACGTCATCGGGCCCTCCCCCGGCCAGCACGTCGAGTGATTCCTGCACCTCGACAGCGTTTCCGGCGGTGAGCCCGAGCGGTGTATCCATCGCGGTCAGCAGAGCGCTGGTCGCGACCCCGTGTGCGGTGCCCAGATCAACCATCGCCGAAGCCAATTCACGAGCCTGCCGCTCGGACTTCATGAACGCACCCGTACCCACCTTGACATCCAGGACTAGCGCCGCGGTTCCCTCGGCCAGCTTCTTGCTCATGATCGACCCGGCGATCAGCGGTATCGATTCCACGGTGCCGGTGATATCGCGCAGCGCGTACAGCTTTCGGTCGGCGGGCGCCAATGATGCCCCTGCGGCGCAGATCACCGCCCCGACATCGGAAAGCTGGTGACGTATCTCCTCGTTGGTGAGGTCAACACGGATCCCCGCGATGGACTCGAGCTTGTCCAGGGTGCCGCCGGTGTGTCCGAGACCGCGCCCGGACAGCTGGGGCACCGCTGCCCCACAGGCGGCCACGACCGCGACCAGCGGCAGGCTGATCTTGTCGCCCACTCCTCCGGTGGAGTGCTTGTCGACGGTCGGCCGGGACAAACCCGACAGATCCAGCCGCTCCCCTGAGGCCAATATCGCCGCGGTCCACGCCGTCGTCTCGGCGGTGTCCATACCGCGCAGATAAATCGCCATGAGCAGCGCCGCGACCTGCTCCTCGCCGATGCCGCCGCGGGTGTACTCACCGATCAGCCAGTCGATGGCCCCGGAACTCAGTTCCCCGCCGTCGCGCTTGGCAGCGATGATCGACGGCATATCGAACGCGTACTCGCTTGGCCCCGAAGTGCTCATCAGATCCGGCCCCGGTCCAGGTCATCGGGGCCGAAGGCCTCCGGGAGTAGCTCCGCGAGTCGTCGCGGCGCATCTGCGTGATCAATCAACAGGTCGGGGCCGCCGTGTTCGAGAAGTAGCTGTCGGCACCGGCCGCAGGGCATCAGCGGCTCACCGCGCGAATCGACACAAGACAGTGCCCGTAGCCGTCCTCCCCCGGTGGAGAACAGGGCGCACACGACAGAACACTCCGCACAGAGACCCAGGCCATATGAGACATTCTCCACATTGCAGCCGACGACCACCCGACCATCGTCGACGAGCGCGGCGGCACCCACCGGGTATTTCGAATACGGCGCATACGAATGTTTCGTTACTGCATATGCCTTGTCCCGCAACTCTTTCCAATTGATCAACATGATCGGAAAACCTCCCTGTCGGCCCTATGAAAGTCGCGTCGGCTCATCATTTGCTCGTGCAAGGTTTACCTAACTTACTTTGGAGTACGGTGCTTTTCGGCACTTTTCTGTGCTCACGCGATTTCGGCGCCACCTCGGAATGGGTTTAGAGTTCGGGAGACGGTTCGCCGACCACCGTTGGGCCATCGGTTGCGCGTCATGGACGCCCCCATTGACCGCGCCATTTGGCCCCAGTCCACCATTGGTGTTGGAGGCCCACGTGACGACTGCGACGCCCGATACGGCCACATCTGGCCGCGAAGGTAATCGCCTCAAGCGATCGCTATACCGTGGTGATCCAGGAATGTGGTCCTGGGTCCTGCATCGCATTACCGGTGCCACGATTTTCTTCTTCCTCTTTGTTCACGTCTTGGATACTGCCCTCGTACGGGTGAGCCCCGAGGTGTACAACTCGGTGATCGAGACCTACAAGACCCCGATCGTCGGGCTGATGGAACTCGGGCTGGTAGCGGCGGTCCTGTACCACGCGCTCAATGGTGTCCGAGTCATCCTCGTCGATTTCTGGTCAAAGGGCCCGCGTTATCAGCGGGTCATGCTGTGGATCATCGGCGCCACCTGGTTTGTGGTGATGGTTCCCGCGGTAACCCGGATTCTCATGCACATGGCGGAGCGATTCCTGTGACAACACCTCAGACCGGCCCCAATGTGAGCACTCGCGCCAGCGGTCGCCTCGCTCCCGTGATGGAGCGCAACTACGACCGCCCCGCCGCGCTGGACAATCCACGCGCGCCCCGGCGCGGGTCGGGCATGCCCAACTTCGAGAAGTACGCGTGGATCTTCATGCGTCTGTCGGGCGTCGTCCTGATCTTCCTGGCACTCGGCCACCTGTTCATCATGCTGATGTGGGACAACGGCGTGTACCGCCTGGACTTCAACTTCGTGGCGCAGCGCTGGGCAAGCCCGTTCTGGCAGACCTGGGACCTGACGATGCTGTGGCTCGCGCAGCTGCACGGCGGTAATGGCATGCGCACGATCATCGCCGATTACACCCGCAAGGATTCGACCCGGTTCTGGCTCAATTGCCTGCTGGCGCTGTCGATCATCTTCACGGTTGTGCTCGGCACGTACGTCCTGCTGACCTTCAACCCGAACATCGGTTAGGGGCTTTTTCACTATGGGTTCCCCCATCATTCAGGAACATCGGTACGACGTCGTCATCGTCGGCGCGGGCGGCGCGGGTATGCGCGCCGCCGTGGAGGCCGGACCTCGCGTTCGTACGGCGGTATTGACCAAGCTGTACCCGACACGTAGTCACACCGGCGCCGCCCAGGGCGGCATGTGCGCCGCGCTCGCCAATGTCGAGGAAGACAACTGGGAGTGGCACACCTTCGACACCGTCAAGGGCGGCGACTATCTCGCCGACCAGGACGCCGTGGAGATCATGTGCAAGGAGGCCATCGACGCCGTCCTCGACCTCGAGAAGATGGGCATGCCGTTCAACCGGACGCCCCAGGGCCGAATCGACCAGCGCCGCTTCGGTGGTCACACTCGCGACCACGGTAAGGCGCCGGTGCGCCGGGCCTGCTACGCCGCGGACCGCACCGGCCACATGATCCTGCAGACGCTGTACCAAAACTGCGTCAAGCATGATGTCGAGTTCTTCAACGAGTTCTACGCGCTGGATGTCGTGCTCACCGAGACGCCCAACGGCCCGGTAGCCACCGGCATCGTCGCCTACGAGCTCGCAACCGGCGACATCCATGTGTTCCACGCCAAGGCAATCGTTTTCGCCACCGGTGGTTCGGGCCGCATGTACAAGACCACTTCCAACGCGCACACCCTGACCGGCGACGGCCTGGGCATCGTGTTCCGCAAGGGACTGCCGCTGGAGGACATGGAGTTCCACCAGTTCCACCCGACAGGCCTTGCCGGTCTGGGCATCCTGATCTCCGAGGCAGTGCGCGGTGAGGGCGGTCGTCTGCTCAACGCCGACGGTGAACGCTTCATGGAGCGCTACGCCCCCACCATCGTCGACCTGGCACCCCGCGACATCGTCGCGCGGTCAATGGTTCTCGAGGTGCTCGAGGGCCGTGGCGCCGGACCGAACAAGGACTACGTCTACATCGACGTGCGTCACCTCGGCGCCGACGTCCTGGAAGCGAAGCTGCCGGACATCACCGAATTCGCCCGCACGTACCTGGGCGTCGACCCGGTCACCGAACTGGTTCCGGTCTACCCGACCTGTCACTACGTCATGGGCGGCATCCCGACCAACATCAAGGGACAGGTGCTGCGCGACAACGACAACGTTGTCCCCGGTCTGTATGCGGCCGGCGAGTGCGCCTGCGTATCGGTGCATGGCGCCAACCGGTTGGGCACCAACTCGCTGTTGGACATCAACGTGTTCGGTCGCCGGGCGGGTATCGCCGCGGCCGAGTACGCCGAAGCCCACGACTTCGTCGAACTGCCGGAGAACCCGGCCACGATGGTCACCGACTGGGTAGCGGACGTGCTGTCCGAGCACGGCGACGAGCGGGTTGCCGACATCCGTACCGAGCTGCAGCAGTCGATGGACAACAACGCCGCGGTGTTCCGCACCGAAGAAACGCTCAAGCAGGCGTTGCAGGACATTCACCGCCTCAAGGAGCGGTATAGCCGAATCACGGTGCACGACAAGGGCAAGCGCTACAACAGCGATCTGCTCGAGGCCATCGAGCTGGGCTTCCTGCTCGAACTCGCCGAGGTGACCGTGGTCGGCGCGCTCAACCGCAAGGAATCCCGCGGCGGCCACGCCCGCGAGGACTACCCGAACCGCGACGACACCAACTACATGCGACACACCATGGCGTACAAGCAGGGTGCCGAGCTGCTGTCCGACATCCGGCTGGACTACAAGCCCGTCGTCCAGACCCGGTACGAGCCGATGGAACGGAAGTACTGAGATGACTGCGGTTATCGAGAAAGCCGAAGCAGGCGACCCGCCGCTGCCGCCGATCCCCGAGGGCGCGGTCATGGTGGAACTCAAGATTCAGCGCTTCAACCCCGAGGATCCGGACGCCGCCGGGTGGCAGAGCTTCCGCGTGCCGTGCCTGCCGACGGACCGGCTGCTGAATCTGCTGCTGTACGTAAAGGGCTACCTGGACGGCACGCTGACCTTCCGCCGCTCCTGCGCACACGGCGTGTGCGGCTCGGATGCCATGCGGATCAACGGCGTGAACCGGCTAGCCTGCAAGGTCCTGATGCGCGATCTGCTGCCCAAGAAACCCAAGAAGATGCTCACCATCACCATCGAGCCGATCCGCGGTCTCCCCGTGGAAAAGGACCTCGTGGTCAACATGGAGCCCTTCTTCGATGCGTTCCGCGCCGTGAAGCCGTACATGATCACCAGCGGCAACCAGCCGACACGCGAATACATCCAGAGCCAGACCGACCGCGCGCGCTTCGATGACACCACCAAGTGCATCCTGTGCGCCTGCTGCACCACCAGCTGCCCGGTGTTCTGGAGCGACGGAAGCTACTTCGGCCCCGCGGCGATCGTCAACGCGCACCGGTTCATCTTCGACAGCCGCGACGAGGCTGCCGCAGAACGCCTGGACATCCTCAATGACGTCGACGGAGTGTGGCGCTGCCGCACCACGTTCAACTGCACGGACGCCTGCCCGCGCGGTATCGAGGTCACCAAGGCGATCCAGGAAGTCAAGCGCGCACTGATGTTCGCGCGCTAGCCGGTTCGATCTATCTACACGGCCCCTGTCACACATCTGCGGGCTGTCTCGTCCTACGGGTATGACTGAAACACCACGCACAACAACACGCATCGAGCCCGTTGCCCCGCACCACGCCTCACTGCTCACCCGCATCATGTACCGGGTCGCCAAACGGCGATACGGCCAAGTGCCCGAGCCGTTTACGGTCATCGCGCACCACCGCAAGCTGATGGTCGCGGCCGCGATGCACGAGCAGATGCTGAGCAGCGCCTCGCGTGTGTTACCGGTGAGCGTCCGTGAACTCGCGGTGTTCTGGACCGCCCGTACGGTGGGCTGCTCCTGGTGCGTCGACTTCGGCTCCATGCTGCAGCGGCTCGACGGCTTGGACGTCGAGCGCCTCAAGGCCGTAGAGGGATATGCGACGTCCCCTCTATTCACCGACGACGAGCGTGCCGCCATCGCATACGCCGACGCGATGACCGGCAATCCACACGACATCACCGACGAACAGGTCGAGGACCTGCGGCGGCGGTTCGGCGACGCCGGAGTGATCGAGCTGACCTATCAGATCGGCGTCGAGAACATGCGTGCCCGCACCTACGCGGCGCTCGGAATCACCGAGCAGGGCTTCAATTCCGGCGATGCCTGCCGGGTTCCGTGGGCGACTTCCCAGGACTCCCTGGACGCCTAGCCGCTACGCAGCGGTGTGCCGGTGAATTTGTCGGGATTGCTGACGTCCCAGACTGCCAGCACCTTGCCGTCCTGCACCGTGTAGCCGCTGACACGGGGCAGCACTGGCCTGAAGTCCGGGTCGGTGTCTGTCTCGGTCAGATACATGCCGAACTGCCCATTCACCAACGCCGGATTGATGGCCTGCATCATCTGTGGGCCGTAACGGTCCAGCAAGCCCAGCAGGAAACGGGCCACCTTGTCGGGGCCATGGATGACCCGGACGGCGGTGGGCGCCTTGCCGTTGGAATCCCCCGTCATCGTCACGTCCGGATGTAGCAGTCGGACAACGACTTCCAGACTGCCCGACATGAGGGCCTCGAGCAGCTTGCCGACCACCTCGTTGTGCTCGGCATCGGGCACCGGTTCCGGGGCCGCCGTCACCGCCCGGCGCGCACGCGAGGCGAGTTGCCGCGCCGCCGCGTCGCTGATGCCGAGAATCTCGGCAATCTGCTTGAACGGCACCGCGAATCCGTCGTGCAAGACAAACGCGACACGCTGATCCGGCGCCAGGCGGTCTAGCACCACCATGGCCGCAAAACGCGCATCCTCACTGGCCACCAGCGCGGCCAGCGGATCATTGCCGTCCAGACCGGTGACCACCGGCTCCGGAAGCCACTCCCCCACATAGGTTTCCCTGCGATAGGTGGCGGATCGCAGCAGGTCCAATCCCAGCCGGGAGACCACGGTGGTCAGCCACGCCGGCAAGTCCTCGATCTCGGCGGTCGCGGAGTGCAGGCGCAGCCAGGCGTCCTGGACGATGTCCTCGGCGTCGGCAACGCTGCCGGTGAGCCGATAGGACACCGCCTGCAGTCTCGGGCGCAGCGCCTCGAATTCGTCGGTGCGATCACGAACCGGAACTGCCATCACTTCAGGGTATGCCTGCAATAGGGTGAGCCCATGGCCAAGCCGTCGATCGATCCCGTCCGCTGGCAGCCGCCCGGAGTACGGGCGCTATCCCTGAACCCGCAGCCCCTGCCCTCACTGACGGTGGTGCCGGTCCCCGGTCACGGTCCCGAGGATGTCGTGGCCGATGCAGCGGGCAACATCTGGGCCGGTGTGGTGGATGGAAAGATTCTCCGCATCTCGCCCGACGGTGCCGAGATCACGCATGTCGCAACCACTGAGCACCCACCCTTGGGCCTGCATATCGCGCGCGATGGACGCGTGCTGATCTGCAGCCGCGACAAGCTGCTGGCGCTCGATCCGGCCTCTGCGGATATCGAGCCACTTGTCACCAAGGTTGATGGACCGCCACTGATCTTCTGCTCGAATGTCACCGAAGCATCCGATGGGACAATCTATTTCAGCGAGTCGACGGCGCGTTTCCCGTTCGAGGAGTACCGGGCGGCGGCCATCGAAGGGCGAGGCACCGGCCGGGTGTTTCGCCGCGACACCGACGGAACCGTCACCACGATCGCCGACGGCCTGTACTTCACCAATGGGGTCACCCTGACCGCCGACGAATCCCGGTTGGTGTACGCCGAGACCATTGGGCGCCGCCTGAGCACGATCAAACTGTCGGGTATCGGGCAGGGCGAGACATCACGGCTCGCCGAGGAACTGCCGTGCATGCCCGACAACATGAGCACCGGCTCCGACGGCCGGATCTGGGTGGCGATGGCGGGGCCGCGAAATGCCGCGCTGGAGGCACTGGTGCCGCGCGCACCGATACTGCGGAAGCTCATCTGGCAACTACCCGAATCGATTCAGCCCGCTGTCACCGCCGATGCCTGGGTTGTCGCGTTCCATCCGGACACCGGAGCAGCGGTAGCGAACATCCGCGGCCGTAACCCGGGCCTGCAGACCACCACCGGTGTCGTCGAATCCGGCGGCCGTCTCTGGTTGGGTTGCATTGGGTCGTCGGCCGTCGGTCACCTCAGCCTGGCCGATATCGCACCGTCTACGTAGTAGGCCGATAAGTCACATCCGACACAGGCGTAACATCCCCCAGTTCAGGGTGGTGTTCACTTACTGTGGCAAGGCGATGACCACCTGGATTTCTGCGCCCGATCGCCGCCTGTCGCTGCGGACCGCCGCGACGCGCCTCGCCGCGGCCACCGCCGCCGGGCTGATCGTCGCCACCTTCCCTTTAAGCACACCGCTTGCCGCCGCCGAACCCGGATTCACGCCGCCGGATACCAGCGGGTGCCCCTATAAGGTCGTCACGCCTCCGGCGGTCGACACCTCCGAGGTACCCAAGGCAGGCGGAGATCCACCCGCACCGCTCCCGGTGCCCGCCAAGCCCATCGGCGGCGAGATGCTCGGGAGCTGCGATGTGATTACCCCGGACGGTGCCGGGCCCATCCCCAACGATATTTCCGCGGAGTCCTGGCTTATCGCCGACCTGAACACAGGAAATGTGGTGGCCGCCAAGGACCCCCACGCCCGGCACCGACCCGCCAGTGTCATCAAGGTGCTGATCGCGATGGATGCCATCAACAACCTGAACCTCAACCAGGCGGTAGTGGGAACCCAGGACGACGCGAACAGCGAGGGCACCAGGGTCGGCGTCGACGTCGGCGGCACCTACACCGTCCGGCAACTGCTCACCGGTCTGCTCATGAACTCGGGCAACGACGCCGCACACGCACTGGCCGTCCAGCTCGGCGGCATGAATGAGACCGTCGCCAAGCTCAACGACATGGCGCAGAAACTCGGCGCGCGAGACACCCGGGTGGCGACTCCCTCGGGTCTCGATGGTCCCGGCATGAGCACCTCGGCCTACGACCTGGGGCTGTTCTACAAGTACGCGTTCGCGGACCCCACCTTCGCCGATCTGGTGTCGGCACCGAAGGCGACGTTCCCGGGCCACCCTGCGAAACCCGGCGAGCACGACGACCATCCGTCCTACGAGATGACGAACGACAACCGGTTGCTCTACAACTACCCCGGTGCGCTCGGCGGGAAGACCGGATACACCGATGATGCGCAACAGACCTTCGTCGGCGCAGCCGAACGCGACGGCCGGCGCTTGGTCGTCACCATGCTGCGCGGCACGCGTCTTCCGATTGCACCGTGGGAGCAGGCGGCCCATCTGCTCGACTACGGGTTCTCGACCCCACGCGACGCCTCGATCGGCAAGCTCGTCGACCCCGACCCATCGCTGCTGACCAAGCCGCATGCCGATAACGCGGCCACTCCCCAAGCGGCCGGCCTCAGCGCCGACGCGGTGAACAGCGTCCCCGTCCGGGTGGGCGTGACCATCATCGGCGCGATGATCGTCTTCGGACTCATCCTCGCGGCGAGATCACTCAACCGCCGCCAGGCCTAGGCCCTATTTACCAGCCTTAGTTGACGGCCTTAGTCACCGCCGCGGCCTAGCCACGAAATACCCAGCGCGCCAAGAGCTCCTGCCCCAAAGGCGGCGATAACCCCCAGCTTCGAGGGCCGCTCGACGGTCTCGACCCGCGTGGTGATCACCACCGGGTTGGGCGGCGGCACATACACGAATGACCGGTTCGCATCGGATGTGGCCGCCCACGCGGTGGCATACAACAGCAGGCGGGCCGTGATGTAGGCGAACACCATGATGCCGAGCACCGGACCAAACGTGGAGCCCGCCGGGCCATGCATGATCACGCTCAGGTAGATCGAGGCGACCTGTTTGAACAGCTCGAAACCGATCGCCGCGATGAGCCCGGCCCGCACAGCACTCGAAAACGGCAGCCGCTCCCTCGGCAGCCGCGCGATCATCCAGGTGAACAACGCCCACGACAACACCGTCGCTATCGCGATCGTGACGACTTTGAGCAGGACCGCCGGTATGGAGACGTCATGCAGCCCCACCCAGCCGAGTATTCGCAGGATGGTTTTCTCGTTACCGACGACCGTGACCGCAATGGTGAGGGCCAGCGCCACGAAGGTTGAGCCCAAGGCCACCAAGTCCGACAGCTTGCCCCTCACGAATCCGTCGGAGTCGTTGGGCTGCTCCCACATGGCGCTGAGCGCCGCACGCACATTGGCCATCCACCCCAGCCCGGCCCACGCCGCGGTCGCAAGACCTGCGATACCCAGGCTGGTACGCGAGGCAATGGCTGTATCCATCAGATCGATTAGCTGATTGCCCACCGCGCCGGAGATCGCCCCGCTGATCCGGCCACGTAGCTCCGCAATCGTGTCCGGGCGCCTGGACAACACAAAGCCCATGACCGCGAAGCCGACCATCATGAGAGGGAACAGCGCAAAAACCGTGAAATATGTGATTCCCGCGGCGTAGAAGTTGCCGTTTACCTTCTGGTAGCGCTCCTGCATGCGCATGATGTGATCGAACCAGGGAAACCGTGCACGATAGCGGTCGAGAATCCCGGGCTTGTCGTCTTCGGCCACCACTCACCGCCTCTGTTCTTCGCTACCTCGCGGGCCGGACAAACCCTATCCGGTCGTAGACCTCGGTGAGCGTCTTCTCCGCCAGCTCCCGGGCGCGCGCCGCGCCTGCCGCCAGGATGTCGTCAAGCGCCACGGTATCGGTGAGCAGCTCATTCGTCCGATCACGTACCGGCGTGACGAACTCGACGAGCGCCTCGGCGGTGTCCTTTTTCAGATCGCCGTAACCGCGCCCGGCGTAGCCGTCGACGAGCGTGTCGATATCGGCACCGGTGAGTGCGGACTGGATGCTCAGCAGGTTCGAGACACCCGGCTTGGCTTCTCTGTCGAAACGAATCTCTCGGTCGCTGTCAGTCTGCGCCGACTTGATCTTCTTGGCCGAAACCGCCGGATCGTCGAGCAGGTTGATCAACCCGGCAGAGGTCGAGGCCGACTTGCTCATCTTCACCGTCGGGTCCTGCAGGTCGTAGATCCGCGCCGCGTTCTTCGGCACGAATGTCTCCGGCAGCACGAAGGTCTCGCCGTAGCGACCGTTGAACCGCTGCGCCACATCGCGAGTCAGTTCGAGGTGCTGACGCTGATCGTCCCCCACCGGCACCACATTCGTCTGGTACAGCAGGATGTCGGCCGCCATCAGCACGGGATAGGTGAACAGGCCGACGGTGGTGGCATCGTTGCCCTGCTTGGCGGACTTGTCCTTGAACTGCGTCATCCGCGACGCCTCGCCGTAGCCCGTCAAACATCCCAGCACCCAAGCCAATTCGGTGTGCGCCGGAACATGGCTTTGCACGAAGATGGCGCTTTCCGCGGGATCGACGCCAAGCGCTACATACTGGGCGACCACCGCGCGGGTACGTCGGCGCAGTTCGTCGGGATCCTGCGCCACCGTGATGGCGTGCAGGTCCACGACGCAGAAGAGCGCTTCGTACTCATGCTGCAACCGCACCCACTGCTGCACCGCGCCCAACACATTTCCGAGGTGCAGGGAATCGGCGGTGGGTTGGATACCGGAGAACAGGCGTCCCCGGAGGGCGGCATCAGCAGTCATAGTGCATCCATCCTGGCATGACCGGTCAACGCGATTCTGGCAGCCGCTCTTCGCGCGCGACGCTCATCGGTATTCGACCGTCACCGGCGCGTGGTCGGACCAGCGCAGTGCGTAGGCGTCCGCGCGCTCGACCCGTGCCGTGTGCGCACGTCGCCCCAGATCGGAAGTGGCAAGGTGATAGTCGATGCGCCAGCCCGCGTCATTGTCGAAGGCCTTACCCCGCCACGACCACCAGCTGTACGGTCCGTCGACATCGGGATGCAGCTGCCGGAAGCTGTCGACCCATCCGGCCTCCAGCAGCGAGCCGACCCAGGCCCGCTCCTGGGGCAGGAAGCCCGCCTTCTTTTGGTTCGCCTTCCACGCCTTGATGTCTCGCTCGGTGTGCCCGATGTTCCAGTCGCCGCAGATCACCACGTCGCGCCCACTGCCCGCCAGCGTGGCCATTCTGGTACCCACCGCCGCCATGAAGCGCTCCTTCTCCTCCTGGCGCTCCGTACCGGCTTCTCCAGTGGGCAGGTAGATGCTCGCCACCGTGAGATCGCCGATCTGGGCCTCCAGGTACCGGCCGGCCTCGTCGAATTCGCCGCCGTCGGCGTCCAGCGTCGCCTTGGTGGAGGCGGCCGGGACTCGGCTGAGGATGCCGACGCCGTTGCGCCCCTTCACGCTCGACGAGGCGTTCACCACGTGCCACCCCGCGGCGAGTGCCGGGGCCAGCGCCTCGTGAAGCTGCTCGTCCTCCGCACGTACCTCCTGCAGGCACACGATGTCGGCGGTCGTCTGCTCCAGCCAGGGCAGCAGCCCCCGGTTCTCGGCGGATCGCTCCTTGACGGCGGCACGAATGCCATTGACGTTGATGGTGGTGACGGTGATCATCGGTCGCCGACGATAGTCGAGTGGTGTGACAGTGATGAGCACCACGGGGCACGGTAAGTTGACGCAACAGACACTAATGTCAACGCCGACGTTGGCGCACTAGGAGGACCGCATGCTGGAAGCCATTTTGTCGAAGCCGTCGAGCAGGCGGGCACCCATCGAGATGGGTGAGGGCGAGCCGGTTCTGCTGCTGCATCCGTTCATGCTGTCGCAGTCGGTCTGGGAGACCGTGGCCGAGCAGCTCGCCGATGCTGGGTATGAGGTGTTCGCGCCCACCTACCCCGGACACAACGGCGGTGGACCAATGCCCCCGCTGCCTCCGCTGTCGCAGCGCTCGGTCGATGTGTACCTGGATCAGGTCGAACAGATCATGGACCAGAAGGGCTGGGAGACAGCGCATCTGGTAGGAAACTCGCTGGGTGGCTGGATCGCTCTGGGCCTGGCATTGCGTGGCCGTGCCCGCAGTGTCACGGCCATCGCGCCGGCGGGCGGCTGGACCAAGTACTCACCACTGAAGGCGGAGATCGTGGTGAAGTTCGCGGCCATGCTCCCCTGGCTGGCGTTCTCTCGGCTGTTGGGCCGCCGCGCGGCGGGCCTGCCGTTCGTCAAGTTCGCCACCGCCCGCGCGCTGTGCGGAGAGGCCGAGGCGCTGAGCCTTCCTGACTTCCACAGCATCTTCGAGGACATCACGCACTGCCCCGCGTACTTCGCGTCGTTGACGTCGATTCTGCCGGCGCCGGGCCTGCAGAACCTGAACACCATCTCGGTACCGGCCCAGCTGGTGCTGTGTGAGAAGGACGAGATCGTGCCTCCGGGCCGGTTCGGGAAGCTCATCAGCCAGGGCCTGCCCGCCGACGCACGACGGATCACCCTGGCGGGCATGGGTCACGTGCCCATGCTCGAGGCCCCGGGTCAGGTCACCGAGGTGATCACCGATCTGATCGACCCGCTGGTCGCCGCCAAGCGCGCCACAGCCTCCGACGTCGGCTAGGCATGTCGCCGAGTGTGAACCTGTGGCGGAGTTTCGGCTGATTCACCGCCCAGGTTTCACACTCGACGCATCGAGCTACACCTCGACGGATGCCAAGGCGGCGTTGAAGGTCTGGCTCGGCCGCATCACCGCAGTGGTCTTCGCGGCGTCCGGCTGGTAGTAGCCACCGATATCGGCAGGGCTGCCCTGCACCGCGGCAAGTTCCGCCACGATCGCATCCTCGTTCTCGACCAATTGCTTGGCCAGCGGCGCGAACAGCTCGGCCAGCTCAACGTCCTCGGTCTGCGCGGCAAGCTCGGCCGCCCAGTACAGAGCCAGGTAGAACTGGCTGCCGCGGTTGTCGAGCTCACCAGCCTTGCGTGACGGGCTCTTGTCGTTCTCCAGCAGCTTCCCGGTCGCGGCATCCAGCGTGGTGGCCAGGATCTTGGCCCGCGGGTTCCCGGTCTTGATACCCAGGTCCTCCAGGCTCACGGCCAACGCCAGGAACTCGCCGAGTGAATCCCACCGCAGGTGGTTCTCCTCGACCAGCTGGCTGACGTGCTTGGGCGCCGAACCACCGGCCCCGGTCTCGTACAACCCGCCACCGGCCATCAGCGGCACGATGGAGAGCATCTTGGCGCTGGTGCCCAGCTCCAGAATCGGGAACAGGTCGGTCAGGTAATCGCGCAGGATGTTGCCGGTCGCCGAGATCGTATCCAGCCCGCGGATCACCCGTTCCATGGTGTACCGAATGGCCCACACCTGCGGCATGATCTGGATCTCGAGGCCCTCGGTGTCGTGATCCTTGAGGTAGGTCTTGACCTTCTTGCGCAGCTCGTTCTCGTGCGGACGCTCGGTGTCCAGCCAGAACACCACGGTCATTCCGGATTCCCGCGCGCGGGTGACGGCCAGCTTCACCCAGTCCCGGATCGCGGCATCGGTGACGACCGGCATGCGCCAGATATCGCCAGCCTCCACGTTCTGGCTCAGCAGCACCTCGCCGGTGTCGATGTCGACGATGTCGGCGACACCGGCCTCGGTGATCTCGAACGTCTTGTCGTGACTGCCGTACTCCTCGGCCTTCTGTGCCATGAGACCGACATTGGGCACGGTGCCCATGGTGGTCGGGTCGAACTGGCCGTGGGTCTTGCAGAAGTTGATCATCTCCTGGTAAATCCGCGAGAAGGTCGACTCGGGGTTGACGGCCTTGGTGTCCTTGAGCTTGCCGTCCGCGCCGTACATCTTTCCGCCGGCCCGGATCATGGCGGGCATGGAAGCGTCCACGATCACGTCGCTGGGCGAGTGGAAGTTCGAGATGCCCTTGGCCGAATCCACCATGGCCAGTTCGGGGCGGTGCTCGTGGCAGGCATGCAGGTCGCGGATGATCTCCTCATGCTGCGAGGCGGGCAGCGCCTCGATCTTGCTGTAAAGGTCGGACATGCCGTTGTTGACGTTCACGCCCAGCTCGTCGAACAGCGCCTGGTGCTTGGCGAAGGCATCCTTGTAGAAGATCTTCACCGCGTGTCCGAAAACGATGGGGTGACTGACCCGCATCATGGTGGCCTTGACGTGCAGAGAGAGCATCACGCCGGTCTTGTACGCATCCTCGATCTGCTCTTCATAGAAGGCGCAGAGCGCCTTCTTGCTCATGAACATGCTGTCGATGATGTCGCCCTCGCCCAGCTTCACCTCGGCCTTGAGCACTGTGGCCTCGCCCGTCGCCGTCGTGAGCACCATCTTCACCTTGCGGGCGCGATCCAGCGTCAACGACTTCTCACCGTGGTAGAAGTCGCCTTCCTTCATGGTCGCGACGTGGGTGCGCGACGCCTGCGACCACTCGCCCATGCTGTGCGGGTGCTTGCGCGCGTACTCCTTCACCGCACGCGGCGCACGACGGTCCGAGTTGCCTTCGCGCAGAACGGGGTTCACGGCACTGCCGAGACACTTGGTGTACCGCGCCAAGATGTCCTTCTCTTCGTCGTTCTGCGGGTCTTCTGGGTAGTCGGGCAGCTTGTAGCCCTTGCCCTGCAGTTCCTTGATGGCGGCCAGCAGCTGCGGCACCGACGCGCTGACGTTCGGCAGCTTGATGATGTTCGTCTCCGGCAACTGCGTCAGGCGGCCCAGCTCGGCCAGGTTGTCCGGAACCCGCTGGTCTTCGGGAAGGTAGTCGGAGAACTCGGAGAGGATGCGCGCGGCAACGGAAATATCGGTGGTTTGGACGTCGATACCTGCCGGCCCGGCGAAGGCCCGGATGATCGGCAAGAAGGAGTACGTCGCGAGTAGCGGCGCCTCGTCTGTCAGCGTGTAGATGATGGTTGGCTGCTGCGCACTCATGGTCACTCCCGGCGTCGTTGGTCGGTCAGAATCTGAGGTAGATCTGGCGACCGGTGGGTCGCCAGGCTCGTCCTATTCAGTATCACGTCGTCTCCGAGCCTAGGCGGGCGGACGGCCTGTGATTGCGCTCCCATCGCGGCTTCCCCAGCACCGTCGAGTGGCGCCTGGCATACCTGGTGGCAACCATTCGGTGAATTGCGATAGGCTTCTCACTGGTCATGAGCACCAGCGTCAAGCCCCGGCTCGCTGGTCGGCAACCCTCCAACCGCGGTGGGGTGCCCCGGGTGATGACCAGGTTGAGTAGCCGACTGGGTTATGAAAGGACAGTCGGCCACACGGCAAGCGCGGGTCCGATGGCGGGCCCCGAGAAGACAGGTTGGCCCGATGAAGTATTTGTCCCCCGGGGGTGAATCCCTGCATACCTGTTGTCGTTGTTGTCGCTGTCGCATGCTCTAAACCGCCAGCCCCGCACCGACCACCAGGAGGTTTCCATGACCGATATCGATCCCACCGCCCAGTGGGCGTTTGAGACCAAGCAGATCCACGCGGGCCAGTCCCCCGATGCGGCAACCAACGCCCGGGCTCTGCCGATCTACCAGACCACGTCGTACGTCTTCAACGACACCGCACACGCGGCGGCGCTGTTCGGCCTGTCCGAAGAGGGCAACATTTACACGCGCATCGGCAACCCGACCCAAGACGTCGTGGAGCAGCGCATCGCCGCCCTCGAGGGCGGTGTGGCGGCGCTGCTGCTGGCGTCCGGACAGGCAGCCGCAACCTTGGCCATCCTCAACATCGCGCAGGCCGGCGACAACATCGTGTCCAGCCCGCGCCTGTACGGCGGCACCTACAACCTGCTGCACTACACGTTGCCGCGTCTGGGCGTCACGACCACCTTCGTCGAGGATCCCGACGATCTGGAGTCCTGGCGCCGGGCCATCACCCCGCAGACCAAGGCACTCTTCGCCGAGTCGATCTCCAACCCGCAGAACGACATTCTCGATATTCCCGGCATTTCGGAGATCGCGCACGCGGCAGGCGTCCCCCTCATCGTCGATAACACCGTCGCCACGCCGTATTTGATTCAGCCGCTGACGCACGGCGCCGACATCGTGGTGCACTCGGCCACCAAATACCTTGGTGGACACGGTAATGCGATCGGCGGGGTGATCATCGACGGCGGCACCTTCGATTGGACACAGGGCCGCCACCCCGGATTCACCACGCCAGACCCGAGCTACCACGGCGTGGTCTTCGCCGACCTGGGCGCACCGGCTTACGCACTCAAGGCCCGCGTGCAGCTACTGCGCGACCTCGGCCCCGCCATCTCGCCGTTCAACGCGTTCCTCATCGCCCAGGGCCTGGAGACGTTGAGCCTGCGCGTGCAGCGCCATGTAGAAAATGCGGAACGCGTCGCTAATTACCTCGTCGCCCAGCCGGGGGTCACCCACGTCAACTACGCCGGGCTGCCCACCTCCCCCTGGCACGAACGCGCGAAAGAGCTGGCCCCCAAGGGTGCCGGCGCCGTACTCGCCTTCGAGCTGGACGGCGGCGCTGAGGCGGCCACCACCTTCATCGATTCGCTGACCTTGCACAGCCAGGTCGCCAACATCGGTGACGTGCGATCGCTCGTGATCCACCCCGCGACGACGACGCACGCGCAGCTCGCACCCGCCGAACAGGTGGCCTCCGGTGTTACGCCGGGACTGGTCCGCTTGGCGGTCGGCATCGAGGGCATCGACGACATCCTGGCCGATCTGGACAGCGGATTCGCCGCGGTGCGGCGACTCGAACAGGCCGCGGCGGTGGCATCATCGTGACCTTGACCGACGATCTTCGCGCAAGCGGCTCATCCGCCGACCAGCAGCTTCCCGCGTCATGCATCGCCCTGCCCCAGGGCGATGAGATCGCCTATGTACCAATAGGTTCGATCACGCTGGAAAGTGGCGCTGTCATCGACGACGTGACCGTGGCGGTACAGAGCTGGGGAGAGCTCTCGCCGCGCCGCGATAACGTCGTCTTCGTCTGCCATGCGCTCACCGCCGACTCACATGTGGTCGGAACCGCCGGTCCCGACCACATCACCGGCGGCTGGTGGGAAGGAATCATCGGCCCGGGTGCAGCGATCGACACCGACCAGTGGTGTGCGGTCGCCACCAACGTGCTGGGCGGCTGCCGTGGCACAACCGGCCCGACTTCCCTTGCCGAGGACGGAAAGCCCTGGGGCTCGCGGTTCCCCGAGGTGTCGGTGCGCGATCAGGTGAATGCCGACATCGCCGCACTCGCACAATTCGGGATCACCGAGATCGCCGCCGTCGTCGGCGGATCGATGGGTGGCGCGCGCGCACTGGAATGGGCTGTCATGCAACCGGATTCGGTGCGTGCGGCGCTGGTGCTGGCAGTCGGCGCCCGTGCCACCGGCGATCAGATCGGCACCCAGAACACGCAGATCGCCGCCATCCAGTCCGATCCGGACTGGATGGGTGGCGACTACCACGGCAGCGGACGCGCCCCCGAAAAGGGACTGAACCTCGCCCGGCGCATCGCACATCTGACCTATCGCGGCGAGGTCGAGCTGGACACCAGGTTTGGCAACGATCCCCAGGTCGGCCCGGACGGGCCCGAGGATCCGTGGGCCGGTGGCCGATACGCGGTGCAGAGCTACCTCGAACATCAGGGCGACAAGTTCGTTCGGCGCTTCGACGCCGGCAGCTACGTCATCTTGACCGAGGCACTCAACCGGCACGACGTCGGGCGGAGCCGTGGCGGCGTGGAGAAGGCGCTGCGCGGCTGCCCTGTCCCCGTCGTCGTCGGCGGCATCACGTCCGACCGGCTGTACCCGCTACGGCTGCAGGCGGAATTAGCGGACCTGCTGCCCGGTTGTACCGGCTTGCGGGTGGTGGAATCGGTGCACGGCCACGACGCGTTCCTCATCGAGTTCGACGCGGTGAGCGAGCTGGTGCGGGAAACACTCGCCCTGTCCAAGTCAACACAGGCTTCGTAACGGAACCCGAGGAGCGCGAATGCCGGACGCACACGCAGAGCCATCGCTGTCGTTCGGTTCCCAGGCTGCGGCCTACGAGCGGGGCCGCCCCTCCTACCCACCCGAGGCCATCGACTGGCTACTGCCGGCCGGAGCACACGACGTCCTGGATCTGGGTGCCGGCACCGGGAAGCTGACCACCCGCCTGGTGGAGCGCGGACTCAACGTGGTCGCGGTGGATCCCCTCGCCGAAATGCTTGAGGTGCTGAGCAACTCGCTCCCCGATACCCCAGCGCTACTGGGTTCCGCCGAGGAGATTCCGCTGCCGGACAACAGTGTGGATGCGGTATTGGTGGCGCAGGCCTGGCACTGGGTGGATCCCGAACGTGCCATTCCCGAAGTCGCTCGTGTGCTGCGCCCCGGCGGCCGACTGGGGCTGGTGTGGAACACCCGCGATGAACGGCTGGGCTGGGTCGCCAATCTCGGCAAAATCATCGGCAGCGAGAACGATCCGTTCAACCACGCCGTCAGCCTGCCCGCACCGTTCACCGGGCAAGAGCGACACCAGGTCGAGTGGACGAGTTACCTTACGCCGCAAGCACTTCTGGACATGGTGGCCTCGCGCAGCTACTGCATAACCGCCCCCGAGGCCGCCCGAAAGAAGACACTGCAACAGGTACGAGAGCTACTGGCCACCCACCCGGCGTTGGCACAATCGACGGGCCTGGCGCTGCCCTATGTCACCGTGAGCATCCGGGCGAACCTGAACCAATAGGGGCACCCCCGGATCGGGTGCCCCGGTTCACAGAGACGAACCCGCCCGGTGCCGCTACGGTGTACCCGTGCGTACGGATCGCCGCCTGCTGGCAGCCCTCTTTGTCACCACCACACTGCTGATCCCGACACTTGCCGGCTGTGGATCCAACGGATCGTCTTCGGACGCCAAGAATGAGTCCGCATCCGCCACCAGCAGCACCCCCACCGAACGGCACACGCGGCAGTTCATCCCGGAGCTGGGCATCTACGTCACCGTCCCGCACGACTGGGTGGCCTTCTCCGACGGGGTGCACGACAACAAGGGACTGGTCACCTACCAGGTCCGGCCCAAGTGGGAGTCGTCGGAGTTCGCGCAGTATGTGCGCATCCGTAAGTTGGCGCCTTCGGATGACGCCCCCGAAGTGAAGGACTGGTTGGCATCGTCGAACGCCGACGCGGTGAGCGCCTTCGTCAAGACCCGAAAGTCGAAAGTCACTGCGGATAAAAGAGATTCATGGGACGGCCCCAACCTGCCCGGAGCCTCGGCCAGCCTGGAACTGGAGAAGCCCCCTGCCACAGAGGGCAAGCCGCCGGTTGCCACTACGCCGAAGATCTACGTGGCGTTTGTCGGACAGGGCGATCAGCGTTGGCAGATCGCCACGAGCAACACCGGCAGTCCCAGCGGAGAGCCGTCCGAACAGTTCCTCAGCGAGCAGGCCGACTCCATTGCACGCTCGGTGCAGCTGCTCAAGTAGGCGCCTATCCGGTGCCCAGCGGGTCGATCGTCAGCGCCAGATAAACCATCACCGCCGCTACGGCGCCGAGGGCACCGACGTCAAAGGTCTTACCGCGTACCGCCAATAACCCCGCAGTCTCGTCGGTAAGCACCAGCCGCAGCGCTGCGGCCACACCCACAGCGATTCCCACGACCAGCGCGCCGCGCCGCCAACGGTCGGCGACCACCAATCCCAGCGCCACCAGGAACACCGCAGACACCGCCAGGATCGGCCACTGCTGACGGGTGAAGCGGCGGATGGCGTCAAGTATCGCCGGGAGAAGACCGCGTGACTCGGGCTGCAGGGCCGTCACGAACGTTCCGCCCGCTCGATCACGTTGGTGAGCAAGAAGGCTCGGGTCAACGGCCCGACTCCACCAGGATTGGGCGAGACGTATCCGGCGACGTCCCAGACGTCCGGCGCCACATCGCCGGTCAACGTGTCGTCGACACGACTCACGCCGACATCCATCACCGCGGCGCCCGGCTTGATCATGTCGGCGGTCACCATATGCGGCACCCCGGCGGCGGCGACGACGATGTCGGCCTGCCGGGTCAGTGCGGCCAGATCGCGAGTTCCGGTGTGACACAGCGTGACCGTCGCATTTTCCGAACGCCGGGTCAGCAGCAGCCCGAGCGGACGGCCCACCGTGACGCCACGGCCGATCACCACGACATGCGCACCGTCGAGCTTGACGTCGTAGCGGCGCAGCAGATACACGATTCCGCGCGGTGTGCAGGGCAGCGGTGCTTCCTTGCCCAGCACCAGCCGGCCCAGGTTCGTCGGATGCAGACCATCGGCGTCCTTGTCGGGGTCGATGCGCTCCAGCGCCTCGTTCTCGTTGAGGTGCTTGGGCAGCGGCAACTGCACGATGTATCCGGTGCAGTCCGGGTTGGCGTTCAGCTCGTCGATGGTCGCGCACAGCGTGGCCTGATCGATATCGGCCGGCAGATCGCGGCGGATCGAGTTGATGCCCACCTTGGCGCAGTCGTTGTGCTTGCCGCGGACATAGGCCTGCGAGCCCGGGTCATCCCCGACGAGGATGGTGCCCAGGCCCGGTGTCCTGCCCGCCGCAGTGAGCGCCGCGGCGCGCGTGGCCAGCTCCACAAAGATCTCGTCGCGGGTGGCCTTACCGTCAAGTCGAGTCGCCGTCACACGCTCAGTATTCCAGCTGTCACCAGGTGTCCCAGTGCAGGACGTCCGAGAGCGGCTGACGCTTGGCCAGCCGGAAGTCGGTACCGACGGTGTATGCGATGGGGAACAGCCCGCCCTGGGTGACCTTGTCGAACGGGATGCCCAGGATGTCGGCAGTGCGCTTCTCACCGTCGTCCATCAGGTGCAACGTCGTCCAGGCCGATCCCAAACCACGGTTACGCGCGGCGAGCATGAAGCTCCACACCGCGGGCAGCAGCGATCCCCAGGTGGACGCCGCCCCGACCACAGGCAGGTTGTCGAGACGCCCCTCGATGCAGGGAATCAGGAACAGCGGTGCCCGCTCGAAGTTCTCGGCGAGGTAGCCGGCCGAGTCCACCACCTTGTCGCGTCGCTCCCCCCGGGTGTCGCCCTCGGCGTACTCGGGGCCCTGGCCGGTGGCGTACTTGTTCCAGCCCGCGCGGTAGATGTCGGCGATGGCCTTCTTCTTGTCGGCGTCCTCGACGATGACAAAGTGCCAGCCCTGATGGTTGGAACCGGTCGGCGCCTGCATCGCGATGTTCAGACATTCCTCGATGACCGAACGTTCGACGGGCCTGTCGAAATCGAGGCGCTTGCGCACCGAACGGGTGGTGGTCAGAACTTCATCGGCTGACAGATTCAGGGAGGTCATGAGACGAACGTACAACGCGTGGCCGAGCCGAAAAGTAGGAGTGCATATCCAGAATTCGCCAGCCCCTTCCGCGGCGTAATCTCCGGAACGTGGCCGCCGACGTTCGCAATATCCCCGATGTGCTGGCACCCGCACGGCTTGGCCCCATCACGCTGCGCAATCGGACGATCAAGGCCGCGACATTTGAGGCCGCCTCCCCCGACGCACTGGTCACCGGCGATCTCATCGAGTACCACCGCAGGCCCGCACTGGGCGGAGTCGGCATGACCACGGTCGCGTACTGCGCCGTCGCCCCAGAAGGCCGCACGGAGTACGGCCAGGTATGGATGCGCGAGGAGGCGCTGCCGGGGTTGCGGCGCCTTACCGACGCCATCCACGACACCGGCGCCGCGGTCTCGGCGCAGATCGGCCATGCCGGCCCGGTGGCCAACGCACGATCGAACGGGTCACGTGCCCTCTCCCCGATCCGGTTCTTCAACCCGTTGGGCATGAAGTTCGCCCGACGGGCCAGCGCCTCCGACATCGAGGGCGTGATCGCCGCGCATGCGAATGCGGCCCGTCTCGCCATCGAGGCCGGTTTCGACGCCGTCGAAATCCATTTGGGCCACGGATACTTCGTGAGTTCCTTCCTGAGCCCGCTGTTCAACCGGCGGGGAGACGAGTACGGCGGATCGCTGGCCAACCGAGCCAAGGTGGCGCGCGCGGTGGTTCAGGCGGTACGCAAGGTGGCCGGTAACCGGCTGGCCGTGACCGCGAAACTCACCATGACCGACGGCATCCGCGGGGGCATTCCCCTTGAGGAATCCCTGCAGACCGCGCGGTGGCTGCAAGAAGACGGCGGACTCGATGCCCTCGAACTCACCGCGGGCAGCTCCCTGGTCAACCCCATGTATCTGTTCCGCGGCGAGGTGCCGATCCGCGAACTCGCCAAGGGCTTCCCCAAACCCCTCGGATGGGGCGTGCGCGTCACGGGAAAGAAGTTCTTCCGGTCCTACCCCTACCGCGACGCGTTCCTGCTCGACGACGCCCGCCGGTTCCGTGCCGAACTGGACATGCCACTGATTCTGTTGGGCGGTATCGCCGGCGGCGACACCATGGACCTGGCGATGGCGGAAGGCTTTGAGTTCGTGGCCATGGGCCGCGCGCTGCTGGCCGATCCGGATCTGGTGAATCGGGTGGCGGCCGACCGGACCACTCATTCGCGGTGCACGCACTGCAATCAGTGCATGGCCACGATTTTCAGCCGAACCCACTGCGTCCTTACCTGAGTATTGACCTAGCATCGGCTCCCATGACGACTGCGCCCGAGCCACGCAGGCCGGGTATCGCCGAAGCCGTCGTCAGCTGGCTGTTGTGGGTGTTAGCGAGTATCACGGCGTGCGTCGTCGCATTCGCGGCCATCTTCCCCGTCGGGTTCGGCGGCGCCTTCCCCGAGCAGGCCGATGACGCCGGCAAGGTATTCGTCTGGTCGTTGCTGACGGTGCTGATGTGCATGGTGTCGCCGGTAGCGATGGGCATCGGACACTGGCGCCAGTGCCACATTTGGTATTGGCCGGCGCTGTGCGTCGCCGCGCTTGCCCGGACCTTGTATCTGGTCCAGTCCCTGTAGCCGCGCCCGGCGCGGGAAGGACGGTCCCACCGCGCGACCCGATACAGTCGGTGACGATGACTGGTCGGGAAGCACCCACTCTCACCGTGGTATTCGATGGTGACGAACGAAAGTTCGCACCCGGGCACGACATTCATATCGGCCGCGATATCCACGCCGATGTACGCATCACGCACCCCTTGGTGTCGCGTATTCACCTGATAATCAGGTTTGTCGACGGCAAATGGATCGCCGAGGACCAACGCAGCCTCAACGGCATCTTCGTCAACGGTCGCCAGGTCGGTTGGGTCGAGGTGCGCGATGACACGGTGATCAACCTCGGTGACCCGGGCGGACCTCGGATGACGTTCGCCCTCGGCGGTCTCGGCGGCGAGACACAGCTGGGGATCGCTCCCCCCACTATGCGCGGTCATGTGTCGGGCCTGCAGCCGGCTGCCTACACCGGCACTCAGCAGCACTACCCGACCGGCGGATACCAGTCCGGTCCGCAGACCTACGGGCAGCCGCCTAGCCAGCAGCACCCGTACAGCGCACCGCCCTCGGGGCCCCAAACCTATGGGGCCTCCGGGCCCACCCGCCCGCGCCAGCAGTACCCGTCAGCGCCCACCCCGATACCCGCCGCGCACTCCGCCGAGCCGGTAGAGCCGTTCGGTACCCGCGCGATGCGGGCGCTGGGCATCGGCGGCGGCGCGCCGAAACCGTCACCCGGTGCCGTCACCGTCGGCCGTGCCCCCGACAACACCATCGTCGTCAACGACGTGCTGGCCTCACGGCACCACGCCTTGTTGCTTCCCACCGCTGGTGGCCTGGAAATCCAGGACCTGCACACCATCAACGGCACCTTCGTCAACGGTGTCCAGGTGGAGCAGGCAACGGTGCGCGAGGGCGACACCGTCACCATCGGTAACGTCGACCTCGTCGTCCAAGACGGCACACTCGTCAAACCCACGATCGCCACCCGCGTCGGCGGTCTTGAGGTGCAGGGCATCGACTTCACCGTCGAGGGTGGCAAGAAGCTGCTCGACAACATCAGCTTCTCGGCAGGGCCCGGCTCGCTCACCGCGGTCATCGGCCCCTCGGGCGCCGGCAAGTCCACCCTGGCCCGGCTGATCGTCGGCAACACCCAACCGTCGGCGGGCATGGTGTCCTTCGAAGGTCACGGGGTGCACGCCGAGTACGCCGTGATGCGAAACCGCATTGGCATGGTGCCGCAGGACGATGTGGTGCACCCGCAGCTGACCGTCAGCCAGGCGCTGCATTACGCCGCCGAGCTGCGACTGCCGCCGGACACCAGCAAGGAAGACCGCGAACAGGTGGTGTCCCGGGTTCTCGAGGAACTCGAGATGACCAAGCACGCCGAGACCCGCGTCGACAAGCTCTCTGGTGGACAGCGCAAGCGCGCCTCGGTGGCCATGGAGCTGCTCACCGGTCCGTCGCTACTGATCCTGGACGAGCCCACCTCCGGTCTGGATCCGGCGCTAGACCGTCAGGTGATGAGCCTGATGCGCCAGCTCGCCGATGCCGGCCGCGTGGTTGTGGTCGTCACGCACTCGCTGACCTATCTGAGCTACTGCGACCAGGTGCTGCTGCTGGCGCCCGGCGGCAAGACCGCCTACTGCGGACCTCCTCGCACCATCAACCAGGAGATGGGTACCACCGACTGGGCCGATATTTTCGCCAATGCCGCGGCCGACCCGGACGGTGTGCACCAGGCCTATCTGACGCGGCACCCTGCCGCGAACAAACCCGTCACCGCCCCGGTGAAACCCGGCGACCTCGGGAAGCCACCCAAGACCAGTCTGCTGCGGCAGGTCTCGACGGTGGCGCGGCGTCAGGGGCGGCTGATCCTGGCCGACCGCGGATACTTCATCTTCCTTGCACTGCTGCCGTTCGTTCTTGCCGGACTGGTGCTGTCGGTACCCGGCAGCGCCGGTTTCAACGTGGCGCTGCCCGACAACCCGAACGAACCGGGACTGCTACTGGCGCTGACTAACCTCGGCGCAAGCTTCCTGGGCCTGGCGCTAACCATCCGTGACTTGATCGGTGAACGAGTGATCTACCGGCGTGAACAGGCAGTAGGCCTGTCGGCCACGGCCTATCTGCTGGCCAAGATCATCACCTACTGCGGTGCCGCCATCGTCCAGTCCGCGGTGATGACCGCAGTCATCGTGATTGTCCGCGGTGGGCCGACGCAGGGTGCGGTACTGCTCGGCAACGCCAACTTCGAGCTGTGGGTCGCCGTGGCCGCGACCGCGTGCGCGGCCACCGTGCTGGGCCTGGTGCTGTCTTCGTTGGCCACCTCCGCTGAGCAGGTGATGCCGATGCTGGTGATCGCCACCATGACGCAGATCGTATTCAGCGGCGGTCTCATCCCGGTGACGGGACGTGCGGGACTGGAACAGTTCTCGTTCCTGTTCCCGTCTCGCTGGGGATTCGCGGCAACGGCCTCGACCACCGACCTGCGCAAGCTGGTACCGGTGGGGCCGCAGGACGAGTTGTGGAATCACGATGCCGGAACATGGCTGTTCGACATGGGCATCCTGGCGCTACTGGCGCTGGTGATGGCGGGGTTCGTGCGCTGGCGCATCCGCCTCAAGGGCTAGATCCTCTGTCGCTAGCCGCCGTGCACATCGAGTCCGTGCCCTGCGGCATACGCGACAGCCTGCGGCAGATCGACTTTCGCGGCGACCAGGCTTGCGGTGGTCCACAGCGTCGGGTCGATGCGGGCACCGCGCAGGTCGGCGCCGTCGAGCTTGAGACTCTGTGTGCGGGCGCCGGTGAAGTCGGCACCGTGCAGATTGGCCTTGCGCATGTCGGTGCCCACCAGGTTGGCCTCCCGGAAACGGCAGTCCGACAAATCCATCTCGCGCAGATCGAGACCGCCGAGCGAGGACAGGGTGAAATCGGTCTCGATGAACTTCGACGGACGCACCCGGCAGTCGGTGAGAGTGGAGCCCAGCAGGCTGCACTGGCGGAACTCCGAATGCCACAGGGAGGTGCGGCGGAAGGTGCAGTTGCGGAAGGCCGTGCCGATATGCAGCGACTCGGTGAGATTGGCTCCGCTGAAATCGCATTCGGTGAAGACCACACGCTCGGTGCGCAGTTCGCGAAAGTCTTCGTCGTAGAAGGTCTCCGCGGTGATCTCACGGTCAATCCAGTGCTCGGCCATGACGGACATCATGCCCGGCGGGTCCGTCAGACGTTCACATCGAAACCCAGGTCGATATCGCAGGCAACCTGACCGCCACGGATTCCCCAATTCTCTGTCACGCTCTCGCGCAGCACAATGGTGACGTGATCCGGCGGTGTCCCCCGTAAGGAAAGCCGTTTCACGATCTCGGCGTAGAGGTTTGGGGCTGCTGAAGGTCTGATTGACTCTTCAGACCACAACGGGTAACCGATCCGTAGGGCAGGTCAAGGAGTCAACCGAACCTTCAGCAGCCCCAAACCGCCGATGAGACTTCATCGCTTCTAAACCATAATGGTTGGGTGTTCCGCATCCTCTTCCACGAGCCCCGGATCGCTCCCAATACCGGGAATGCGATCCGGATGGTGGCGGGCACCGGATGCGAGCTGCATCTGGTGCAGCCACTGTTCGACCTCTCGGAAGCCAAAGTACGTCGGGCCGGCCTGGACTATCACGACATGGCGTCGGTGACGGTCCACGAGAGCCTTTCCGCTGCTTGGGAAGCACTGCAACCGCAACGGGTGTACGCCTTCACCGCCCACGCCAGCATCACGTACACCGATATCGCCTACCAGCCGGGTGATGTGCTGCTGTTCGGGCCCGAGCCCACCGGACTTGATCCCGAGGTCCTGGCCGATCCACACATCACCGAGAAAGTGCGTATTCCGCTGTTACTCGGCCGCAGATCCCTGAACCTGTCCAATGCCGCAGCCATCGTCGCCTACGAGGCCTGGCGTCAGCACGGTTTTCACGGGTCCGTCTAACGGAAGTCGCGCGAGGTGGATTTGACCCGCAGATCCAGTGGCCGAAGCTGATCGGCCACCACGGTGATGGCTCCGCTGGCATTCTGAACCTGGCCACGAATGATCAACGCCTGGGCGGTCACCGCCAGCCTGCGGTACCTAGCCCACAGGCCCACCGAGCACACCACGTTCACCATGCCCGTCTCGTCCTCAAGATTGATGAACGTCACCCCGGCCGCGGTGGCCGGCCGTTGACGATGCGTGACAGCTCCCGCCACCAGCACCCGCGCCCCGTTCGGAACATCGAAAAGTCCCTTAGCCGGAACGACACCCAACTCGTCAAGCTGTTCCCGCAGGAACTGTGTGGGATACGCATCGGGGGTGACTCCGGTGGCCCACACATCGGCGGCGGCACGAGTCACCTCCCCCATCGGCGGTAGCTCCGGAATCCGGGAAGACACCCCGACTCCGGGCAACCGGTCGGGCCGCTGCGCGGCGGCCGCACCCGCGACCCACAGCGCCTCACGCCGGGACATACCGAAGCAGCCCAGCACGCCTCCCGTGGCCAGGGCCTCGACCTGCGCCGTGGTCAGCTGGATGCGACCGGTCAGATCAAGCAGAGAAGCAAACGCGCCGTGCGCTTTTCGCTCCTGGACAATCGCCTGAGCCAGGTCATCTCCGATGTGACGGACGGCGCTCAGGCCCATCCGGACCTCCAGGCCCGCATTCTCCAACGTCGCATACGACAGGCTGGCGTTGACATCGGGGCCGTGCACGGTGACACCGTGGCGACGGGCATCGGCCACCAAGGACTGCGGCGAGTAGAAACCCATGGGCTGCGCGCGCAGCAGCGCCGCGCAGAACGCGGCCGGATGGTGCAGCTTGAACCACGACGAATAGAACACCAACGAGGCGAAGCTCTGCGCGTGACTTTCCGGGAAACCGAAATTGGCAAAGGCGTAAAGCTTTTCGTAGATCCGGTCGGCCAGCTCTCCGGTGATTCCATGTAAGCGCGCCATGCCTTCGTAGAGCCTGGCACGCAGCCGTTCCATCCGCTCGGGCGAGCGTTTGGAGCCCATCGCCCGGCGCAGCTGATCGGATTCGGCGGGGCTGAAACCGGCCACATCGACCGCCAGCTGCATCAGCTGTTCCTGGAACAGCGGCACCCCAAGAGTCTTGTCCAACGCCGCCGCCATTGAGGGATGGTCATGCTCCCAGTCTTTGTCAATACCGTTGTACCGCCGAATGTATGGGTGCACCGAGCCACCCTGAATGGGCCCGGGCCGGATAAGCGCCACCTCGACCACCAAATCGTAGAAACACTTGGGCTTCAGTCGGGGCAGCGTGGCCATCTGCGCGCGCGACTCCACCTGAAACACCCCCACCGAATCGGCACGGGCCAGCATCTCGTAGACCGCCTGCTCTTTGAGGTCTATATGAGCGAGATCAACCGTGATTCCCTTATGTTCCGCCGCCAGATCGATGCAATAGTGCAGCGCCGAGAGCATTCCCAGGCCCAGCAGGTCAAACTTCACCAAACCCACTGCCGCGCAATCATCTTTGTCCCACTGCAGCACGCTGCGGTTCTCCATGCGGGCCCATTCGACGGGCACCACATCCGCCAGCGGACGATCACAGATGACCATGCCACCCGAATGGATGCCCATATGCCGGGGAAAATTCTTGATCTGCCCCGCCAGATTGATCACCTGCGCCGGGATGCCGTCGACTTCTGCCGCATCCGCCAAGCCGCCCCAGTGCCCGAGCTGCTTACTCCACGCATCCTGTTGCCCCTGCGCAAATCCAAGAGCTTTGGCCATGTCCCGCACTGCCATGCGACCGCGATAGGTGATGACATTGGCCACCTGAGCGGCGTATTCACGGCCGTACTTGTTGTAGACGTACTGGATGGCTTGTTCCCGCTCGTCCGATTCGATATCGACGTCGATATCCGGCGGCCCATCGCGGGCCGGTGACAGGAACCGTTCGAAGAGCAGGCCATTGGCTACCGGGTCGACATTGGTGACCCCGAGCGCGTAGCAGACCGCCGAGTTGGCAGCGGAACCACGGCCCTGGCACAGGATGTCACTGCGGCGGCAGAACTGGGTGATGTCATGCACCACCAGGAAATAGCCCGGGAAATTCAGCTGGGCAATGACATCCAGCTCACGCTCGATTTGGGCATAGGCCTTCTCCGCGCCCGCCCTAGGACCATATCGCCGTGCGGCACCATCGAGGGCCAGGTGCCGCAACCAGCTGTCCTCGGTGTGGCCGGACGGGACGTCGAACGGCGGCAATTGTGGGGCAATGAGCCGTAGATCGAAGGCGCATGACTCCCCCAGCTCGGCGGCCGCCGTCACCACCTCCGGACAATGGGAAAACAACCGCGCCATCTCGTCTCCGGAACGCAAATGTGCGCCGCCCACCGGGTCCAGCCATCCCGCCGCATCATCAAGGCTCTTACGCGCCCGCACCGCCGCCATCGCCATCGCCAGCCTTCCATTGTCCGGTCTCGCGAAATGTGCTGCCGTGGTCGCTATTACACCCATACCAAATCTTGGAGCGAGCGCGGCGAGCATCGCATTGCGGTCATCCTCATCCGGATGCCCATGCCTGCTGAGCTCTATGCTGACGCGACCGGACCCGAACCGATCGACCAAATCGGCCAGCGCCGTCTCAGCCGCACCGGGGCCGCCGCCGGCAAGCGCCCGTCGCACATGACCCTTACGACAGCCGGTCAGGATGTGCCAGTGCCCTTCCGCTGCCTCGGTAAGCGCATCAAGGTCATAGCGCGGCTTACCCTTTCGATCTTTGGGCGTACCACCAGACAGGTGCGCGGTCGCCATCTGCCGCGACAACCTCCGGTACCCCTCCTGGCCACGAGCCAGCACCAGCAGGTGTATCGAGTCTTCCGTATTGCCCTGCCCGCCAAGGGATAGTTCCGCGCCGAACACGGTGGGCAAGCCGAGCTCCTTGGCAGCTTCCGCGAAACGCACAACCCCGTAGAAGCCGTCGTGGTCGGTGATGGCCAGCGCCTTGAGATCAAGGCGCGACGCCTCCTGCGCCATCTCCTCCGGCAGGCTGGCGCCGTCGAGAAAGCTGAACGCCGAATGTGCGTGCAGCTCTGCGTAGCGCACCGCCGACCGTCCGCGCTCACGGGTGGACGGCTCATAGGGTGGGCGCTTTCGGCTCCACGCCGGACCATCCCCGCCATCCCCCGGAGGCGCGTGACGGTTGGGGCGCCCATCAAGCACCCGCTCCATTTCCGCCCAGGTCGGGGGACCTTGTGACCAGCCCATTCCACCAGTTTATCGAACATATGTTCGTATACATATCCGGGGTGACTCCGTCGCGGGACTACTGGCCGTCGCCGCGATGGAGTACGCCCACGCCGCGCGGGCCGCACGCGGCGCGTGGGTGACCAACGAAGGGCAGCTGCTCGACGCGGCCGGGCTTTCGGCCGCGCACACGATTCTCGCCGGGTTGTCGCCCGATCCGGCGGCGCTCACCAGCGCCGTCGAGGAGATCCGCTCGCTCAGCGAAAGTGTGGGCTAACGCGAGATCTTCGCGCGGAGCCGGCCGCCCACACTATTGAACAGCAGGTCCCCATTGGGCAGGCCCTCGATAATCGTGTTTCCGCTCCATCAGCCCGCCTCATCTCCGAGCCCAGTTAACAACCAGAATTATTGTCGGAGAACATATTTAGTTCACGGCAGCGCAGCGATGTTAACACTCGCGACCTCGCGGTAGGCCGGGAGCAACGTCGCGTTATTAATATACCGAAGCCTCATCCACCAGCTCGAACAGCCTCTCGACGACCTCGCGCGCGGTCTCGACATCCAGGCCCACGATCCGCAGCTCCCCCTGGTCCGCCCGCACCACCACCATCGCCAGCCCCAAGGATCGCGACAGTGGGTCTTGCCGCAGTTCCACAGTCCGCACCAAAGCAAACGGAATGACCCAGAAAGATTTGAGCCACAACGTCTTCGATGCGATATAGACCAGGTCGTCGTCGAGGACACCCCACCGATATGCGCGATAGCGCTGCAGGGGCCGAAGGATCACCCACGCCACCGCACCGGCGATGCACAGCAGCCCCAACACGCCCACCGCATGCTGCAACGGGGTGCTCGCGTGCGCGGGCGGCGCCGTCACGGCCCATACCGCCGCGACCACGGCAACCAGAGGGATGCAGGCCACTGCGTATTGGATGGCCCAGAGCACAGGCGCCGATCTGCTGGCGCCGCGCCCGACCGGCACAATCGGCATCACAGGCGTCGTGGACACCGTATCGATCACCGTTCATCCCCCATCGTCGGAGCGAACCGACGCATCCACACCTGCCGTATCGCCACGGCCGCAAGGACGAATACCAGAATCGCAGTCGGCGACCAGATGACCGTACTGTCGATGCCACCGAACGCGTAGCCAATCACCCCCATCGAGATGAATGGGATAACAACTGTCACCACGGCCCGCCACTGCCGAATGATCACCATCTCGACGACGGCCGAGACCACCACGATCGAAAACGCGGCGAACACGACCACGCCCACCAGCTGCACGGTGGGGTCGAACGACGTGACGTAGTCGGCATAGCGGCGCGGCGCACCATCGGTCAGCGGTGTGTACGCGGTCCAACCGAAATCCCAGCCCCGAGGGTCGAGCCCCCGGTTCACCAGCACGGCTACCACGCACGTCCACCAGGCAGCACTGCCCGTGGTCCGGGCAGCACTGAACACCTGGATGCGCGACATTCCTGGAGTATCCCCCATGGCTAACTCCCCAATGACGAACTTGTCACACAGCGTTGACGAAACACCCCAAAACGGCAACGATGACTCCAACCGGGCCGATAAGCGGCCTAACAGTCTCAGAGGTAGCACGTGAAATACATCGTTACCGGCGGCACCGGCTTCATCGGACGACGGATCGTGTCCCGAATTCTCGAGACCCAGCCGGGCGCCGAGGTCGCCGTCCTGGTGCGGCGTGAATCCCTCTCGCGGTTCGAGAAGCTCGCCGAACAATGGGACGATCGCGTGCAGCCGCTGGTGGGTGACCTCACTCAGCCCGATCTGGGCCTGCCCGCCGACGGGGATCCGGTCACCGCCGATCACATCGTGCACTGTGCCGCGATCTATGACATCACCGTGGACGACAAGGCACAGCGCGCCGCGAACGTGGAGGGCACCCGATCGGTCATCGCGCTGGCCAAACGCACCGGTGCCACCCTGCACCACATCTCTTCCATCGCGGTCGCGGGCAGTTACGAGGGCGAGTTCACCGAGGAAGACTTCGACGTCAACCAGGATCTGCCGACGCCATATCACCAGACCAAGTTCGAGGCAGAGTTGCTGGTGCGCTCGGAACCCGGCCTGCACTTCCGGATTTACCGGCCTGCCGTCGTGGTCGGCGATTCCAAGACCGGCGAGATGGACAAGATCGACGGCCCGTACTACTTCTTCGGGGTGTTCGCCAAGCTTGCCCGCCTGCCCCGGTTCACACCGATGATGCTGCCAAAGGCCGGGCGCTCCAACATCGTTCCGGTCGATTACGTCGTCGACGCGACCGTCGAGCTGATGCACCAGGAGGGCCGTGATGGGCAGGCCTTCCACCTGACCAATCCCGAGGTGACCTACCTGCGCGATATCTACTCAGGCATTGCCCCCGCTGCCGGTCTGCCACCCGTGCGTGGCTCGCTTCCCCATGCCATGGCCACCCCGTTTCTGCGGGCACGCGGCACACTCAAGGTCTGGCGCAACATGGTGGTCACCCAGCTCGGCATCCCGCCCGAGGTCATCGACATCACCGAGATCATGCCTACCTTCGTCTCCGAGACGACACAAAAAGCCTTGCGTCCCAGCGGCATTACCGTGCCCCCGTTTAGCAGCTACGCGGGCAAGCTGTATCAGTACTGGCGCAAGAACCTGGACCCGGAGCGGTACCGCCGCGACGACCCCGCCGGACCGCTGGTCGGCCGGCACGTCATCATCACCGGTGCGTCCAGCGGTATCGGACGTGCGGCAGCCATCGCGGTCGCCCAGCGCGGTGGCACCGTCTTCGCCGTAGCGCGCGACGCCGAGGCGCTCGACAACCTCGTCGCGGAGATTCGCGAGGACGGCGGTAAGGCACATTCGTTCCCCTGCGATCTGACCGACTACTCGGCCGTCGACGACACCGTGAAGAGCATCCTCGGCCAGTTCGGGCATGTGGACTACCTGGTCAACAACGCCGGTCGCTCGATTCGCCGCTCGGTGGTGAACACTGTCGACCGATTCCATGACTACGAACGAGTCATGGCGATCAACTACTTTGGCGCCGTGCGTCTGGTCTTGGCACTCCTCCCCCATTGGCGGGAAAGGAAATTCGGCCATGTCGTCAATGTGTCGACGGCCGGGGTGCAGACCCGCAACCCCAAGTACGCGTCGTACATCCCCACCAAGGCGGCACTGGATGCCTTCTCCGATGTGGTCGCGACCGAGACGGTGTCGGATCACATCACCTTCACCAACATCCATATGCCGCTGGTGAAGACACCGATGATTCAGCCTTCAAACAAGCTGAACGTGGTGCGCGGGCTCACACCGGAACATGCCGCCGCCATGGTGGTTCGCGGACTGATCGAGAAGCCGACCCGGATCGACCACCCGATGGGTACCTACGCCGATATCGGCCGGTATATGACACCGAAGCTGACCCGCCGGATCATGCACCAGATGTATCTGGCATACCCAGACTCCCGGGCCGCCCGGGGCTTGGAGCCTGTCGACGATCGCCAGGACCTGTCGACCTCGCGACGTCGCCCCAAGGCCGCCAAGCGTGTTGCGGCCGTGCCGAAATTACGTGTTCCCGGTCCGGTGATGAAGGTGGTGCGCCTCATCCCCGGGGTGCACTGGTGAGTTAGAAGCGGGCCCCACATCGCGTCGGTGCCCGGATTGGCGAGCTAACTGACGGTAGATTGACGTCCATGGTTTCCATTTTTGCCGACGTTGATACCGGAGTCGACGACGCACTGGGATTGATCTTCCTCCTCGCTAGCGAGGAGGTGGAGATCGTCGGTATCGCCTCTACGGCGGGCAATGTCTCGGTGGATCATGTGTGCGCGAATAATCTGGGCCTGCTGGAGCTGTGCAACGCCCCGCAGATCCCCGTGTCCAAGGGCGTCGCCGAGCCGTTGAGCGCGGCGCTACGGACCGCGGAAGACACACACGGACCCACCGGGCTCGGATATGCCGTACTGCCGGAGACCACGCGCACACTCACCGATTACGACGCGGCCGAGGCCTGGGTGAGGGCCGCGCACGCGCACCCCGGCGAGTTGGTGGGCCTGGCGACCGGCCCGCTCACCAATTTGGCGCTGGCCCTGCGCACCGAGCCCGAGTTGCCCAAACTCATCAAACGGCTCGTCATCATGGGCGGCTCCTTCGACTACCCTGGCAACACCACGCCGGTGGCGGAATGGAATGTCGTGGTGGATCCGGGCGCGACGGCGGAGGTGTACGCCGCTTGGGGAGCCGCTGGCGTGCAGGAACTTCCGATCGTGTGCGGTTTGAATCTCACCGAGACGATCGCCATGACACCGGAGCATCTGGTCAAACTGGCCGAGGCCACAGGTGCCACCACCACGCCGCTGTCGGTGCTCGACCTTCCGTCGAGCCGTTCGGCGGCGACCAACTCGCTGCTGCGATTCATCGAAGACGCGGTGCGTTTCTATTTCGAATTCCACATGAAGCAGGACGAGGGCTTCTTGGCGCATATGCACGATCCGTTCGCCGCCGCGGCGGCGCTGGACCCAGCATTAGTCCAAACGCGTTCCGCGACCGTGGATGTGGAGCTGACCGGCGATCTGACCCGTGCGATGACCATCGCGGACTGGAAGGGCCAGTGGGGCCAGAAGCCCAATGCACAGATCGCGGTGGAGACCGACCCCGAGGCATTCTTCGCGCGATTCATCGAGCGAGTAAGCGTCTTCGCGCAAAAGGTTGACGGCACTCGCTGATTCCGGCCGGACCGTCATTCATAAACACCCTCCACGTACCATCGCTGCCTGCGGAAATGCAGGAGCAGCGCCTGACCGCCGCCCTTGTCTTCCAGCAGCACTTGGGCCCTTGCGGCCACGGATACCGGAGTGGGAGTCGGCTCCTGCTCCTCCCACCATCGCTCATCGATCGGCCATGGTCCCGCCCACCAACTCAACTCCCACCGGCCATTGCCCCGCCGAACCCTGGCCGGTTCCCCGGAGAACATTCCCCGTCCGGTCACCGTCACCGGCGCTCCATCGATATCTAACAGCTCCACCGGTTCGCCGTCCTCGCCAAGCAGCACCACCGGAGCCGGGTCGGGCAGCCTCCCGGGCCACGGGGCATCGGGATCTGCCCGTGGCCTCAGCTCATCTCCCAAGGGCACCAACGTAATTCGCTCGGCCGGACCACGCCCACCACTGATCACTCCCACCTGTACCGATTCCTCTCCCAATAAATCCTGAACTCGTGTCAATGCGCGGCGAGCCCGCTGGCGTTCCTCGGCGCCCACCGCTCCCCACAACGTCAGCTGCAATGCCTCGGCAGCCACCACCTCGACCGGCTCCAACCGCAACATCGCCACCGGCCCGTCCAGAGACCGGCGCCGGGCAAGCCAGCCGTCAAGCTGCCAGCGCACCCGGTCGGCGGTCGCCTCCTCGGTGAGCGGTTCGGCACACCGCCACACCCGCGACAACTCCTGGCCGTCCACCGTCACCGCGTGAATAGCCAACCGGGAGCAGGCCACTCCAGCCGAGGCCAGCGCCTCGTGCAGACTCGCCGCCAGCGTTCGCCCTGCGAAAGCCGCCGCATCCACCCGCTCGATCGGCGGATCGCACGGCAGCTCCACTCCCAGCTCGGCCGGGACCGCATGGCCCGAGGGAGAGCGCTGCGGTTCGGCGCGCGCATGTCGGTGCGCCTGCACCGCGTCATCGTCGAACCGCGAGGCGACATCCGACCGCGCTAGTTCCGCGAAAGCACCTATAGTACGAATTCCCATACGCCACAACAGGTCCACCAAGTCTTCACGCTGCGGGTGACACAGGCTGGGTTCGGCGGCCATCTCCTTGATCGAGAGTGGAGCCAGGAACTCGGCATCCCCACCGGGTGACACCAATGCCGCATGCCGCGCGGCGTACACCGCCGTGGACATCTGATCGGCAATGCCCACCTGGCATTCGGCCCCGGCCACCGAGACCGCATCGGCCAGCCGTTCCGCCGCGGTCTGCTCACTGCCGAAGTACCGGGCGGCACCGGTCACCGGCAGCGCCATCAGCCCAGGGCGCAGGATCTCAGCCCCCGGCACCAGATCATCCACCGCGGCGATCATCGGCTCGAAGAACCGCGCATCGCGATCGACATCGGCCGCCACGATATGCAGTTGCGGACAACGGGCTTGGGACTCGCGCCGCCGCATCCCCCGTCGCACCCCTAGCGCCCGTGCGGCGGCAGTGCATGCCGTCACCCTGTTGGCCAGGGTCACCGCCACGGGCCGGGTGGCAGGAAGATCGGCCATCGCCGCGGCCGCCACCGCCGGCCAGTCCGGGCACCAAATCGCCAGCACCCGAGGAGCTTTACGCTGCCGTTTATGCAGACCTGATCGAGCCACGACTGCCACACACCTCCCCGGCAGCTCTGGGCACCCTGCGCCCCGTCGCCCGTACCGCTGTCCGCACCCCACGAATCCGCCCCAGACCACAGGCGGACACTCCGTCATAGCCGGTTATCCGGGCCTGCAACCGCACCGCGGCACCTTCCCAATCCCCATCGACGGCCAGCAACGTGCATCCGTTGCCATGGGCCCGGGCCACTATCGCGCGCGCCGACGTCGAGGTCACTCGTCGGCCACCCAGACCCAGCACCACCAGATCCATCCCGTCCATGAGCACCGAGGCCACCTCCACCGCACTCAGGCCCGGGCGGGGAATCAACGCCAGGCGGCTCAGGTCCGCTCCCCGCTCCACCGCCGCCAGCACGCTCACCTCCGGCATGCCCACGATCGCGGCGTACCCGCCTGCCCCGGTTACCGAGGCCACCACATCCAGGGGCAACGACCGGGCCCCGCTGGCCACCGCGACCGTGCCGCGCCGCAACACGTGACCTATCGAGCTGGCCAGCGCATCGGACCCTGCCAGCAAAGATTGAGCGTCCGGGAGCGCCTCCTGAAACCGGCCAGCCGACGACCTGTCTCCACCGACCTTTCCCGATATCGACGCCATCTGCTGCCGCAGCTTTTGTAGCTGGTCAGCGCGGTTGACCAGCACCTCATCGGCGGCCGTCACTGCCGTCACAACCGCACCTCCAGACACACTCGACTAGAACATATGTTCGATGTCTGGAGTAAACACCTAGCCACCGACAACCGTCAAGACGGGAGGTAGGGGCTGGGCCCCATGCTGACCTCATCTGCCGACACGCCGTGTTGCGGTGGATTCATGTCGCACATGTCCGCCATAAGGCGGCGTGTCGATGGACCTAAGCGTCAGTCGAGCTGGCGGGTGTGCGCCCAACGAGTCAACGCGTTGCGATTGGACTGCTGTGTCTTACGCAGCACATTGGAGGCATGCGTCTCCACCGTCTTGACGGAGATCACCAGATCCTCGGCGATCTCCCGGTAGGTGTATCCGCGAGCGAGGAGCCGCAGCACCTCAAGCTCGCGCGGAGTCAACGAGTCCAACTCCGGATCCAGTGCCGGCTCCGGAGTATTCGACCGTCCGGTGAACGAATCGAGCACGAATCCGGCCAGCCGCGGACTGAACACCGCATCCCCGCCTGCCACCCGGCGCACGGCGTCGGCGAGTTCACTCCCCGAGATCGTCTTGGTGACATAGCCCCTGGCTCCCGCACGGATTACCGCGATGACGTCCTCGGCAGCATCCGACACACTGAGCGCCAGAAACACCGGTCCGGAACCACCGACCCCATTGATGACGGCAACCCCTCCACCGGAGGGCATGTGCACATCGAGCAACACCACATCCGGTGCGCTGGCACGTATTCCGGTGACCGCCTCAACAACCGACCCCGCCTCGCCCACGATCTCAACATCCGATTCGCCAGCCAGCTCGGCCCGCACCCCGGACCGGAACACCCCGTGATCGTCGACCAGGAACACCCGCAGCATTACGCACCCTTCTGCGCGTCGTCATGATTGGCATCGTTGTACGGCATGGCAATTCGTACCTCGGTACCCTTGCCGATCTCCGATTTGAACTGAACCTGTCCACCCCGGCGCATCACCCTGGCTTTGATCGAGCGCACGATGCCCTGCCGGTCCTGTGGCACCGTCTCGAGATCAAACCCCTTGCCCCGATCCCTGACGAATACGCTGATCTGCCCGGGCTCCACCTCGGCATACAGGTTAATATCCGATTGCCCGGAATGCTTGGCGGCGTTGACCAGTGCCTCACGGATGGCCCCGATCAGCGCTCGTCTGGTCTCGGGTTCCGCGGACAGATCGGCATCGCCGACGATCACCGAACTGACCACCACGGTGTGCGCATCCTCGACCTCTCCTACCACGGTGCGCAGCTCCTCTGCCAGCGATGAGTCCGAGGACACCCCTGCGGAGAACAACCAGCTGCGCAGTTCCCGCTCCTGGCTGCGAGCCAGCCGCAGCACCTCGCCGGGATTATCTGTCCGCTTCTGGATCAGCGCCAGCGTCTGGAGCACCGAATCATGCAGATGCGAGGCGATTTCTTCGCGCTCCTCGGTACGGATACGTGCGGCACGTTCGGCACCGAGAGCACGCCACAACCGCAACCACAACGGCACGGTCAGCAGCACCGCACCCACCAGAGTGGCGGCGATCGCCACCAGCGAGTCGCGCAACGAGGATAGATCCACATTGCGCAGGACCACCACCGCGATCCCGCCGAAGACCAGTGCCGCACCGGCGATCACCCGAACCAAGGTCAACAGCGACGATTTTCCTGAATCGCCCAGCACCGCCGAACTTGGCCCCTGCGCATCGAATTCGCGCCACACCACGGCGAGCCCGACAAGCGCCAGCACGATCGGGAAGACCAATGCCGCCGTCGAACCACTGACCGTCGACATCAAGATGATCAGCGCGGCAAGACTCAACAACAAGAGCCCTGTCGCCCGCCTGCGGTCCGTCGCGCTGACGGCGGCGACGTCGTCGCCCGGAGGCATCAGCATCCACAACAGCCCGTAGGCCGCGATACCCATTCCGCTGGCCGCACCGAGCACCGCGAAGGCCAACCGCACCCGAAACACTGGAACGTCGAGATGGTCGGCGAGCCCCCCAGCGACACCGGCGACCACTCGTCCACCGGTACGCCGACGCAACGGCGGGGCGGCAGTCAGCCGATTCCCGCCGGCGAACGCATTCCGGAACGTGGGACTCACCTCTGCGATACTGCCATGGCAAAGCTCTCCACGGCATCGGGCTTATCCCTGAACCCCGCCTTGCAAAGATCAGGGTGAATCCTGATGGCGTACATGCCCGCGGCTCGGCAACATAGCTGTCATGGACACGGATACCACGACCAAACGGACGCCGTCCTCCACCCTCGGAGACATGTGGCGGACGCGGCCGTTGCGACTGCCGGGGCACGGCAAGCTCGCCGGCGTCGCCGCGGGAATCGGCTACCGCTACAACGTCGATCCGCTGTTGGTACGCGTAATTTTCGTGGTCACAACAATTTTCGGCGGCGCGGGCGCCATCATGTACGTGGCGTGCTGGTTGCTGATGCCCACCGCCCGCTACACCACTCCGTACCACGAGTCCAAGGTGAAGATGGTCTTCTGGAACATCGTCTTGCTGCTTGTCGGGGGGCCGTTCATCGATCCCGATCGCGACCCGTGGGGATTGGTCAGTGCCGTTGTCCTGCTCGGGAGCTGGTATCTGCTCTATCAGCGCCAGACCGAAACTCCGGCGCCTCCGGCGAGTTCGACGGTGCAGTCCAGCGCCGGCGAGCCTCTCACCACCGAAAGTGGCGAATCGAGCAGCAACATCGCGACCACCGAGCCGCTCCTGCCGCCTCCCCCGCCCACCTGGGATCCATTGCGGGCAGCCCCTTTCGCCTGGCACCTACCCGATCAGGCGCCGCTGCCCGCGCCGCCTGCCAAACCCAAGTCCCGCGTGGTCCCGGTGACCATCGGCGCGGCGCTCATCATCAGCGCGGTGCTCGTGGCCATCGGGCTACTCGGCGGCATCTGGGTGACGCCCGTGGTGGTGACAGCGGCGGCACTGGTCGTCCTCGGGGTCGGCATGCTGGTGGGGGCATGGCTCCGCAGCGGTTACTCACTGCTCTTCCTGGCGGTACCGCTGGCCGTATTCGTCATCGTCGCAGCCTCCATCGGCCCGCTGGAGGTATCACTCAATGTTGGCGACCAAAGTTACCGCGTTACAGAGGCTTCCGATATCGAGGACTATTACGAGATAGGCATCGGCACCATCGCTCTTGACCTCACGCAGGTCACGCTCACCCACGATAAGACGGTGAACCTCGACGTCGGGATGGGCGATATCCAGGTGCTGGTTCCGCCCTCGATGAATGTGCGCACCTCATGCGAGGTGAACATCGGCAGCTTCGATTGCCTGCCCTCACCCAACGGCACCGGTCCAGTATTGACGATCAACGCAACGGCAAACGTAGGAAGCATTGAGGTGCAACGTGTCTGAGAACATCGACGAACCAAAAGTAACCGGCCCCGAGAATCGAGCGGAATCCTCACCAGAGGCCACCACCGAGGAAGAAAAGGGCAGACCGTCCATCCTGTTGGCGCTGTCCGGGCTGGTCGCCTTGGTTGTCGGGGGCTGGGCCCTCACCGGCCAAGACTTCGGAGCATTGGTGCACAGCAATCTGCTCGGCTGGGTCGCGATTGCCGTGGCGATCGCCATCGGCGTTGCGCTAGTGGCAGTTCCGACCCGCCGTAACCGGACCTGAGCAACCCCTAGTCGGCCACCCGCACGCGGGTGGGGGCACCTCCCACTCGTGGGGGCGTACCCCCAACGCTCCCGCCTGCCGGACGAAGCTCACTCCCATTCGATGGTGCCGGGCGGCTTGCTGGTGATGTCCAGCACCACCCGGTTCACCTCGGGAACCTCGTTGGTGATTCGGGTCGAGATCCGCTCCAGCACCTCATACGGCAGACGCGTCCAGTCCGCAGTCATCGCGTCCTCACTGGACACCGGCCGCAACACAATCGGATGCCCATAGGTACGGCCGTCACCCTGCACCCCGACCGAACGCACATCGGCCAACAGCACTACCGGGCACTGCCAGATGTTGCGGTCCTGGCCGGCGGCGGTAAGTTCCTCACGCGCAATGGCATCGGCACGGCGCAGGGTATCCAGCCGGTCTGCAGTGACCTCGCCGACGATCCTGATGGCCAGACCCGGCCCCGGGAAGGGCTGGCGGCCAACGATTTCCTCGGGTAGGCCCAGTTCGCGGCCGACGGCGCGAACCTCATCCTTGAACAACAGCCGCAGCGGTTCTACCAGGGCGAAGCTCAGGTCCTCGGGAAGTCCGCCCACATTGTGGTGACTCTTGATATTGGCAGTGCCGCTGCCGCCCCCGGACTCGACGACGTCCGGGTACAGCGTGCCCTGCACCAAGAACTCGATCCCGTCCTCGGAGTTGCCGATCGCATCGGAGACGGCCCCCTCAAATGCCCGGATGAACTCACGGCCAATGATCTTGCGTTTGGTTTCCGGATCGCTAACACCGGCGAGCTCACCGAGGAACTTCTCCGCGACGTCAACAGTCACCAGCTTGGCGCCGGTGGCTGCCACGAAATCGTGTTCCACCTGCGCCCGCTCTCCGCTGCGCAGCAGACCGTGATCAACGAACACACAGGTCAGCCTGTCGCCGATGGCGCGCTGCACCAGGGCTGCCGCCACCGCGGAATCCACCCCACCAGAGAGCCCGCACAATGCGCGGCCGCCACCGATCTGTGTGCGCACCTGCTCGACCAGAGTCTCGGCGATATTGGCCGCCGTCCACGCGGATTCAATGCCGGCGAACTCGTGCAAAAAGCGGCTGAGCACCTGTTGCCCGTGCGGCGAGTGCAGCACCTCGGGGTGATACTGCACCCCGGCCAGCCGCCGCGCCCGATCCTCGAACGCCGCCACGGGAGCACCCTCGCTGGTGGCGACCACGGTAAAGCCTTGGGGCGCTTCGGTTACCGCATCGCCGTGGCTCATCCACACGGGCTGGACGCCGGGCAGACCGTCATGCAGGTCTCCGCCCACCACGTTCAGCTCGGTGCGGCCGTATTCGCTGGTGCCGGTGTGCGAGACGGTTCCGCCAAGCACCTGCGCCATCGCCTGAAAGCCATAGCAGATGCCGAAAACGGGAACATCCAAATCGAATACACCGGGGTCGAGCTGCGGTGCGCCCTCTTCATAGACACTCGACGGGCCACCCGATAGGACGATCGCGCGGGGGTTGCGGGCCTTGATCTCATCGATGCTCGCCGAATGCGGGATCACCTCGGAGAACACCCGCGCCTCACGCACACGCCGTGCGATCAGCTGCGCGTACTGTGCCCCGAAGTCGATGACCAGGACCGGTCGGTCGCCATGCTGCTCCGTTTGCGCCACCGGCTTAGCTTAGTGGCGCTGGGGGCATCTCCCGCTTGCAGGGGGACTAGCTGACCGACCGCACCGGCTCGATCGGCAGACTCCGCAATGCGCCGGGGGCACCCGCCGGGACGACGGGGTGCGCCGGGGGCACCGCCGCGATCCGCTGATACGGCAGACCCTGCTCCGGGCGCAGGTCCAGCTCGCCCTTGTTGGGCCACAACGACGCCGCCCGCTCGGCCTGCGCGGTGATGCTCAGCGACGGGTTGACGCCCAGGTTCGCCGAGATCGCGGCACCGTCCACGACGTACATGGTCGGGTACCCGTACACCCGGTGATACGGGTCGATGACGCCGTCCTCCGGACTGGTCCCGATCACGGCCCCGCCCAGGAAGTGCGCGGTGAGCGGGATGTTGAACAGCTCGCCCCAGGTGCCACCCGCCACACCATCGATCTTGGCGGCGAGTCGCCGCGTGGCCTCGTTGCCCGCGGGAATCCAGGTGGGGTTGGGCTCGCCGTGGCCCTGCTTGCTGTCCAGGCGCCGCCAGAACAACGTCTTCTTGGTGAACGTGGTGATCGAGTTGTCCAGGTGCTGCATGACCAGCGCGATGACCGTCCGCTCGCTCCACTGCGTGACGTTGAGCATGCGCAACGTGCCCCGTGGATCGGCGCGGGCGGCCTCGATGAGCTGACGCCACCGCGACTTCTCGCCATCGCCGTCGGTCATCAGGGTCTGCAGCAGGCCCATCGCGTTGGAGCCCTTGCCGTACCGCACCGGCTCGATATGCGTGTCGCTGGTCGGGTGGAACGAGGACGTGATGGCTACACCATGGGTGAGGTCCAAATCGTCCTTGTACTCCAAACGGCCCGCACCGACGATGGATTCGGAGTTAGTACGGGTCAGCACACCCAGGCGCTGCGACAGCTTGGGCAGCAGACCCTTGTCCTTCATCTTGAACAACAGGTTTTGTGTGCCCCAGGTTCCGGCGGCCAGCACCACGTACTTGGCCGTGTAGGTCTTGCGCTGCCTACGCACCCAGCGGCCCGTGCTCTTGGTGGAGACCCGCCAAGTCCCGTCGGTACCCTGTTCGACCGCGGTGACGGTGGTGAGCGGAATGACCTGGGCACCAGAGGATTCAGCCAGCCCTAGATAGTTTTTGACGAGGGTGTTCTTGGCGCCGACCCGGCAGCCGGTCATGCAGGAACCACACTCGGTGCAGCCCACCCGGTCGGGTCCGGCACCACCGAAGTAGGGATCGGCCACCTTGATTCCGGGAGCCTTGGCGCCGTCGGGCCCGAAGTAGACACCCACCGGTGTGGCGACGAAGGTGTCGCCGGCACCCATGTCGTCGGCGACCTCCTTGATGAGCCGGTCCGCATCGGTGAAGGTGGGGTTCTTCACCACGCCAAGCATCCGCTGCGCCTGCTCGTAATGCGGCGAGAGCTCCGAACGCCAGTCGGTGATGCCCTTCCACTGCGGATCGCTGAAGAAAGGCTCCGGCGGTACATACAGCGTGTTGGCGTAGTTCAGCGAGCCACCGCCCACCCCGGCGCCCGCCAGGATCATGCAGTTACTCAGCAGATGGATCCGCTGAATCCCGAAGCACTTGAACATCGGCGCCCACAGGAACTTGCGCAGATTCCAGGATGTCTCGGCGAACTCCTCGTCCGAGAACCGGCGACCGGCCTCCAGGACCCCTACGCGGTAACCCTTTTCGGTCAACCGCATGGCGGTGACGCTTCCGCCGAATCCGGAGCCGACAATGAGTACGTCAAAGTCGGTATCTGCTTCAGGTTTTACAGGGACTGCTACCGGTGATGACATCGTTGGCCTACCTCCGCATGGTCACGTTACCGACCAGTATGGAATACAACGAGGGGGGTTATGTAAATTAGGTCACCCTAAGTAGACACATGTCTAAGAGTTGACGGTCAGCCCGACCTTCTGAAATTCCTTAAGATCGCAGTAGCCGGACTTCGCCATCGAACGACGGAGCCCACCAACGAGATTCAACGTGCCGAACGGGTCGTCGGACGGGCCGGCGAGCACCTCGCTCAGCGGCGGCCGCTCCCCGACCGCCACCTGCAGCAGTGCACCACGGGGCAGCGACGGATGTGCGGCGGCATTCGGCCAGAACCACCCGTCGCCCGCGGACTCCTGCGCGGCGGCCAGCGGTGTACCCAGTACGACGGCATCGGCACCACAGGCGATGGACTTCGCGAGATCTCCCGAGGTGTGGATGTCGCCGTCGGCCAGCACGTGCACGTACCGGCCGCCGGTCTCGTCGAGATACTCACGGCGGGCAGCGGCGGCATCGGCGATGGCGGTGGCCATCGCGACGCTGATACCCAACACCTCACCACTGGTCGTCGCGCCCGCGGTCTGCCCGTACCCGACGATGACACCCGCGGCCCCGGTCCGCATCAGGTGCAGGGCCGTGCGGTGGTCGATCACACCACCGGCGACGACGGGGATATCTAGTTCGGAGATAAAGGTTTTAAGGTTGAGCGGCTCACCATCGCGAGCCACCCGCTCGGCCGAGACGATGGTGCCGTGGATGACCAACAGGTCGATACCGGCAGAGATCAAATGCGGGGTGAGCAGCTGCGCGTTCTGCGGACTCACGCGCACCGCAGTCGTCACCCCGGCACCGCGCACCTCGGCGATGGCCGCCGCCAGCAGCTCGGGATCTATTGGTGCCGAATGCAATTGCTGCAGCAAACGAATCGCGGCGGACGGCTCCGGCTCCTTCTGGGCAACCTCGACCACCTCGGCGATGCGAGCCTCGACATCGGCGTGCCGACCCCACAGTCCCTCACCGTTGATCACGCCGAGCCCACCTGCCCGGCCGAGTTCGATCGCGAAGCGCGGCGAAACCAGCGCATCGGTCGGGTGCGCCACCACCGGAATCTCGAAACGGTAGGCATCGAGCTGCCATGCCGTCGACACGTCCTGTGAGGAACGGGTGCGACGCGACGGGACAATGTTCACATCATCGAGTTCGTAGGTACGGCGGGCGCTTCTGCCCATGCCGATTTCGACGAGGTCACGCATGTTGAGTTCCTTTGCGGTGCCGACTGTTAACGCACGTAGTAGTTCGGCGCTTCGGCCGTCATGGTGATGTCGTGCGGATGGCTCTCCTTGAGCCCCGCCGCGGTGATCTGTACGAACTGGGCGTGCTGCAACTCTTCGATGCTCGACGCCCCGGTGTACCCCATGGCAGCGCGCAGGCCGCCCGTCAGTTGGTGCATGACCGTCGACAACGGACCACGGAACGGAACCCGGCCCTCGATGCCCTCGGGCACCAGCTTGTCCTCCGACAGCACGTCGTCCTGGAAGTAGCGGTCCTTGGAGTAGCTTCGTCCGGTGTTCCCGGCCGCACCGCGGCCCTGCATGGCACCCATGGACCCCATGCCGCGGTAGCTCTTGAACTGCTTGCCGTTGACGAAGATCAGCTCACCGGGCGACTCCGCGGTGCCAGCCAGCAGCGACCCGAGCATGGTGGTGGATGCGCCCGCCGCAAGCGCTTTGGCAATATCGCCCGAGTACTGCATGCCGCCGTCGGCGATCACGGGAACACCGGCAGGGTGGCAGACCGACGCCGCCTCAAGGATTGCGGTGATCTGCGGTGCACCGACACCGGCCACCACGCGGGTGGTGCAGATCGAACCGGGGCCCACGCCGACCTTCACCGCGTCTGCGCCTGCCTCGATGAGCGCCGCGGCGCCCGACCGGGTGGCGACGTTCCCACCGACCACGTCGACGCGCTCGCCCACCTCGGCCTTGAGCTTGCCGACCATGTCCAGCACCTTGCGGTTATGCGCGTGCGCGGTGTCCACGATCAGCACGTCCACACCGGCATCCGCGAGTGCCATGGCCCGCGTCCAGGCGTCATCACCCACACCGACAGCCGCGCCGACCAGAAGCCGTCCGTCGCTGTCCTTGGTGGCATTGGGGTGCTGTTCGGTCTTCGCGAAATCCTTCACCGTGATGAGGCCGGTCAGGCGGCCCTCCCCGTCGACGATGGGCAGCTTCTCGATCTTGTTGCGCCGCAGCAGACCCAGCGCGGCGTCTGCGGTCACGCCCTGGCGCGCGGTGATCAGCGGCGGCTTGGTCATCACCTCGGCGACCGATTTGGACAGGTCCGCCTCGAACCGCATATCGCGGTTGGTGATGATGCCGACGAGCGAACCTGCCTTGTCGACGACCGGCAGACCCGAGATGCGGAATCGAGCACACAGTGCGTCGACCTCGGCCAGGGTGTTGTCGGGCGAGCAGGTCACCGGGTTGGTCACCATCCCGGCCTCGGACCGCTTGACGGTCTCAACCTGGCCGGCCTGGTCCTCCAGAGAGAGGTTGCGATGCAACACCCCCATGCCTCCCGCGCGGGCCATCGCGATGGCCATCCGGGCCTCGGTCACGGTGTCCATCGCCGAGCTGACGAGCGGAACGTTCAGTCTGATCCGCTTCGTCAGCTGCGAAGACGTGTCGGCGCCGTTGGGCAGCACATCCGAGGCGGCGGGCAGCAACAGCACATCATCAAAGGTCAACCCGAGCATGGCGACCTTGTGCGGATCGTCGCCGCCGGTGTGGACGGACCCTGCCGCAATGGTCATTCAGGCCTCCATGCCAGATAGCCGTCGTATACATCCCAGGAGTGGGATGGAAAGGAGTAGATCCATCCTATCGGCTCGCCTCGGCTGCAATCTCCCGGACGTGTGCTCGGACATGCCCCACGTGAGCTGGCGCGCGAACCCGCGAACTGCGTACTCTAGGGGTGTGCGCGACCACTTTCCGCCGGGATTGCCGCCAGATCCGTTCGCCGACGATCCCCACGATCCGTCGGCCGCACTCGACGCAATCGAGCCGGGTCAGCCGCTCGATCCGCAAGAGCGGATCGCGGTCGAGGAGGATCTCGCCGACCTCGCGGTCTATGAGGCGTTGCTCGCCCATAAAGGAATTCGCGGGTTGGTCGTTTGCTGTGACGAATGCCAGCAGGACCACTATCACGACTGGGACATGCTCCGCGCGAACCTGCTGCAGCTGCTCGTCGACGGAACCGTGCGACCGCACGAGCCCGCCTTCGATCCCGAGCCGGAAGCCTACGTGACCTGGGATTACTGCCGCGGGTACGCGGACGCCTCGCTCAACGAGGCGGCGACGGACCGCGACGGATTCCGCTGATTTAGCCGCTCTGGAGCCTATTCGCCGGAGCTCGAACCCGAGCCGCTGCCGTGGCTCGACGATCCACCCCCAGGGTTGGCCGGTGCCACCGGCACCGACGTCATCACCGGCATATGCCGTGACGGATTGTCGGAGTCAGAGCCCGCGCTCCCGCCACTGCCGGGGAAACCATGGATGTTCCCGGAGCCCGGGTTGTTGACGGGCGCCTGATAGACCGGCACTGGGTTGTCGGGGGTACGGGTAATCGGGGACGGCGCCTGGATCGTCGTCGGCGCGGTGATGACGGGTGTGTCCACCGCTCCGCGCTGGGTGGTGACGATGGTCACCCCGTCGGGGGTGGTGGGGACGGTCACAACGGAGGCCGTCGAGGGCACCGTGGTGATGACCGTCGACCCCGCCACGGATGTGGACGGCGTGGGCACGGTCGTCGTCACCGGCGCACTGGACGCCGGCGAGGTGGCCGTCGGTGTCGAACTCGGCGGCGTCGACGTGGCCGACACGGTGGTCGCCGTGGATGTCGACGTGGAGCTCGACGATGCGGAGCCGGAGGTGCTCGTCGCCGTTGAACTGGTTGTCTCTGTCGGTGACGAGGCGGTGGTTGAAGTCGAAGTCTCCGTCGACGATGAGGGCGTCGACGGAGGGGTCACGGTCGTCGTCGTAGCCGTGGATTCCGATGACGTCGAAGTCACCGAGGTCGTCGTGTTCGTGATGGTCGTAATCACCGGAGGTGACAGCATGATTCGCGGCGTCTCGGTCACCATCTCCGGCGGCACCGTCGCCACGGGGTCCTTGGCGTCGATCCTGACCTCCGCCTGCTGCACCCGGCTGGCCAGTTCGGCCTTCTGCTGGGCGTCGCCGACCTCGTTGACGCGCGCGGCGGCTACTCCGAGCTGCTGCTGCGCACCCTCCCAATCACCTTGGGAAATGAGCTTTTCCACCTCAGCGAGCTCCGTCTGCGCCGACAGCACCACGGGATCGGTCCGCACGGTCGGGCCGGCACCGAACAACGAGGTACGCAGCCCGTACAACGCGTCACCGGGATGCGATTGGTATACCGCCGCACCAAATCCGCCGAACAGCAACGTCACGGCGGCAGCCGAACCCACCGTGGTGGCCAGCAGCCGCGAACGGCCGCCACGATCACGTAGGGCGTTACGCGCCTGCCCGAGTGTGGGTTTCGCCGGCATCGGCTCGCGCCCGACATCCTCGCGCCACGCCGCCAACATCATCGCCACGGCATACTCGTCGGAATCAGAGGTGGCCACCGGCAGATCTGCCGCGATGGCGTCGATCATCCGGTTGGTGCGCCGCAGTGCCGCCAGGTCCTCGGGCCCCTCGTCGCCCTGCCTGCCCTGCCCGCCGGGGAACCATCCGCGTCCATCAGCCACGGTGATCACCCGCCCGGGTCATCTCGGCTTTAAGTCTTTGCAATGCCCGGTGCTGCGCCACGCGCACCGCGCCCGCGCTGCTGCCCACCGCGTCGGCGGTCTCCTCCGCCGACAGGCCGACGACCACCCGCAGGATCAGGATCTCGCGCTGCTTCTCGGGCAGCACCTCCAGCAGGGCCTGCATCCGTCGTGCCGACTCGGAGTTCAACGCCTCCTGCTCGGGCCCGGCGTGGCGGTCGAACTGCTCGGGAAGGCTCTCGGCCGGATCGGACTTGTCCCGAGCCATCGCACGATGCGCATCGGCTACCTTGTGCGCGGCGATGCCGTACACAAACGCCAGGAACGGGCGTCCCTGATCCTGATAACGAGGCAGCGCTGCGATCACCGCGAGACACACCTCCTGCGCTACGTCGTCTGCGGAGAGACCACTTCTTTCCGCCGTTCCGACACGCGCGCGGCAATATCGCACCACGACGGGTCGGATGGCACTAAGTACCTCGGAAAGCGCGTCGCGATCGCCCTTGACGGCAGCAGCAACGACGTCGTCGAGCCCGCTCTCCGTACTTGTCATCGACTGCGCATTCCCCAGCGTTACGTGTGGTGCACCGTGGTGGTGCTGTCACCTAGGACAATAGCGTCGGACGCGGAGGGGTAACGCATTTAGTCCACCACCTCGAGGCGCCACCGGCCGCCCGCGTGGGCTATCCACGCGGCACAGTCGCGGCGAATAGCAACGAGGTCTTCACGGCTTTGCCCCACCTCCTCAGCGGCGGGCAGACTCGCCAGCATCGCCGCCAGCGCCCAGCGCAGCGGTACCAGCCCGTGGGCCGTCGCGGCCTGCAGCCCCCGCGCCGCAACGGCCGCCGATTCTGCGACATCACCCGCGCTACCGAGCGCCGCCGCGAGCACCATCGCCGTCTTGACCTGGTGCCTTACCGACGGCACGTCCAGCGCGAGCCGTTCGGCGGTGCGGGCATACCGCAGCGATCGCGCGCCGTCACCGGACACCATGGCCAGCTCGGCATGCACCCAGGCCAGCCGCAGGGGCAGGCGCCATGGCCAACGCACGTCGCCGCGCTCGGATAGCCGCTGCGCCTGTTTCAGTAACGCGTGAGCAAGCGGGAATCGCCCCAACCCCAGCGCATCCGCCGCCAACCCGACGAGCGCGTCAGAGCGCGCCTCCGCGTCCACATGGGCCATCGCCAACGCTCGGCCGTCGAACCCGCGGGCCAGCGCATGCCACCCGAGCTGACGCAGGAGCGACGCGCGTGTGCTCAGCGCCAGCGAGGCAAGCCGATCCGCGCGACCCCTCGGCACCTCCAAGGCGTTCAAGCCGGCGTGCGCGGCGGCATAGCGTCCCGCTCCCCCCAGCGCCACAGCGCGCAGCCAGGCATCCTCGGGTGCCGAGGCAGGCGGAAGTGGCCAGATTGCTGGATGCGGCCCGAAGGCGGCATCGGTGAGCTCGGCGGCTGTGGACGTTCGAAAAGTCACCATGGGAGCGGTCACGGTACCAATTCCCTCGAAAATGGAGTTAACAGTTGATGCAGCGGACGTTAAATCCATGTCAACGGGCGTCGTAAACACTTACCCAACGCAGCATTAAGGAAACGGAAAACCCACGGCCAAAACCTGCTGACCACGCAGGTGAGCGAGCGTTACGTACCAACGAAGAGCAAAGACGATGAACGTGATGTTAATTCTGGACCCAATGGTGTGATGTTGCCATGATCATCGCCTATTGACTGTATTTCGACCGCGCACCTACTTTGTGTACACCGCTTGTCATCGGCGACACGTCTGGTGCACTTCACTCACGCGCAGGTCGACTGCGCGCGCAGCGAGAGGGTTAACCACATGCCGCAGCCACAGCAATTGCCTGGGCCCAACGCAGATATTTGGGATTGGCAGATGAAAGGCCTTTGCCGAGGGGTCGATTCGTCCGTTTTCTTCCATCCCGACGGTGAACGCGGCCGTGCCCGCGCACAACGCGAGATGAAGGCCAAGGAGATGTGCCGGGCATGCCCGGTGCTGGTGCAGTGCCGCGCACACGCGCTGGCCGTCGCCGAACCGTATGGAATATGGGGCGGACTCTCCGAGTCCGAGCGCGAACTGATTCTGCGCCGCGGGATACGCCGCAGCGCCTAACACGTGCAGCAAGCGTTGGGCCCCCGCAACCATCCATCGGGTTGCGGGGGCCCAACGTTTGCGGAGACCGATCTAGGTGGCGGAGCCCGCCGGCTGGTCGTCGATCTTCCAGTTGAAGGAAACCTGCGATCCCTGGACATCGGTTGCCGTGACGGTGACGCCGATCGCCTTCCCCTCGCCATCGACAACCGCACACCGTTGCGTGGCGCCCTTCTCCCCCTTCAACGGCCCGTCGCATGTGGCGCTGCTGAGCGTGACCCCGGTCCTGTCCCTGATTCCGTCCTTGAGCCCCTGCTCCAGCTTCGCCTTGGCGAGCTCAGGGGACGATGATCCCAAGCTGAAGTTCGCCTCGCAGCGCCGAGAGCAGTAGCCCGGCCAAGACAAGCGCCGTCAGTCGCGACATGTAAGTGGCCATCCGTCCAGTAAACCTCCGCACGGCACAGACGAAAACACCCCCGATCCTTACGGACCGGGGGTGTTTTCGTAGCGCTATCTAGTGAGCGTGACCGTGGTGTCCGTGGCCGTGGTCGGCCTGCTCCGCCGGCTTCTCCACGATGGCGGTCTCCGTGGTCAGGATCATCCGGGCCGCCGACGCGGCGTTGATAACGGCCGAACGGGTCACCTTCACCGGGTCGATGACGCCGTCGGCGATCAGGTCGCCGTACTCCAACGTCGCGGCGTTGAAGCCGTGCCCGGCGTCCAGCTCGGCAACCTTGCTGACCACGACGGCTCCGTCCAGCCCCGCATTGGTGGCGATCCAGAACAGCGGCGCGGACAACGCGGCCTCGAACACGTCGACACCCTTGGCCTCATCACCCTTGAGCTCGACACGCAGGCCGTCCAGCGCCGAACGAGCCTGCACCAGCGCACTACCGCCGCCGGCGACGATGCCCTCCTCCACGGCCGCCTTGGCCGCCGAGACGGCGTCCTCCACGCGGTGCTTGCGCTCCTTGAGCGCGGTGTCGGTGGCAGCGCCCACCTTGATCACCGCGACGCCGCCGGCCAGCTTGGCGAGGCGCTCCTGCAGCTTCTCGCGGTCCCAGTCCGAGTCGGTGGTTTCGATCTCCGCCTTCAGCTGGGCAACGCGCGCCTTGATGGCGTCCTCGGTGCCGCCGCCTTCGACGATGACCGTCTCGTCCTTGCTCACCACGATGCGGCGGGCGGTGCCGAGCACCTCGATGCCGGCCTCGCGCAGCGACAGACCCACATCGGGGTTGACCACCTGGGCGTTGGTGACGATGGCCAGGTCCTCCAGGAACGCCTTGCGGCGGTCGCCGAAGAACGGCGCCTTGACCGCAACGGCCTTGAGCGTCTTGCGGATCGCGTTGACGACCAGGGTCGACAGCGGCTCGCCCTCGATGTCCTCGGCCACGATCAGCAATGGCTTGCCCTCCTTGGCCACCAGCTCCAGCAGCGGCAGCAGGTCGGGCAGCGAGCTGATCTTGTCGCGATGCAACAGCACCAGCGCGTCTTCCAGGATCGCCTTCTGATCATCGAAGTCGGTCACGAAATACTGCGACAGGTAGCCCTTGTCGAACTGCACACCGTCGGTGATGACCAGCTCGGTGTTGATGGTCGACGATTCCTCGACACTGACCACGCCGTCCCGGCCGACCTTGGTCATGGCCTGGCCAACCAGCTCGCCGATCTCGGCATCACGCGAGGAAACCGTGGCCACCTGGGCGATGGCATGCTCGCCGGATACCGGTGCGGCCACCGTCAGCAGACGCTCGGACACCGCGTCCGCGGCGCGGGCGATGCCGGTGCCGAGCGCGATCGGGTTGGCACCGGCGGCCACATTGCGCAGGCCGGCCTTGACCAGCGCCTGGGCCAGCACCGTGGCGGTGGTAGTGCCGTCACCGGCGACGTCATTCGTCTTGGTCGCCACCGACTTGACGAGCTGGGCGCCCAAATTCTCGAACGGGTCCTCCAGGTCGATATCGCGGGCGATGGTGACGCCGTCGTTGGTCACGACGGGACCGCCGAATGCCTTGGCCAGCACCACGTGCCGTCCACGGGGACCGAGCGTGACCTTGACCGCGTCGGCCAGCTTGTTGACCCCGGCTTCCAGGGCGCGGCGCGCGGTCTCATTGAATTCGATCAGCTTGCTCATGTGTTCTCTCTATTCGGCTGATTCAGTACCGGACAGGAATAGGTAAAAACGCGTGCCGCCCCGGAAATCGCCTGCGATGCAGGCCAATTCCGGGGCGGTCACACGGTGTTACTTGCTAACGACAGCCAGCACGTCGCGAGCCGACAGGATCAAGTACTCCTCGCCGTTGTACTTGATCTCGGTGCCGCCGTACTTGCTGTAGATGACGACGTCGCCTTCGGACACGTCCAGGGGGATCCGCTTGTCGCCATCCTCATCCCAGCGGCCGGGGCCAACTGCGACGACGGTGCCTTCTTGCGGCTTCTCCTTGGCGGTGTCCGGGATGACCAGACCGGAAGCGGTCGTGGTCTCGGCCTCATTGGCCTGAACGAGGATCTTGTCCTCGAGTGGCTTGATGTTCACGGCCACAGTGATCCCTTTCCCTCTCAGGGTGGCTCGGTGGGCCTGATGCCCATGAGCCTGGATTGTCAACAGATGCTTCGGCGGCCGGATGAGTGTCGCGCCGTCGTCGCGGGTGCCGACACGACGTCCAACCGATCGCCATCTAGCACTCTATACATGAGAGTGCTAGCGCTCAAGGCTGGGTTCTCGTTACCCGCTCAGCGTCCCGGGATCCACGAGCAGATGTGCCGACACATCGCCGATCATCTCGACATCCACCCGGCGCGAGCTGAAGTGCCAAGCCCGCTCGTCCCGGGCGAACGTGTCCCGATATCGGCCCACGACGATCGGCTGCAGCGGCAGCTGCTCGGTGGCCTGCACCACGCAAAACGTCGACCTCGCCGAGGCCGTGCCGGCGCCGGTCATCTCGACGATCGGGTTGAGCACCAGATGCCTGGTGCGGGGCGTGCCACCGGTTTCGCGGTAGCGGCGGGTGGTGGTGAAGAAAAGCTTGGTGATGGCCGAGGCGCCGGAGACGCTCCCCCGTTCCCCGCCGAAGGAGCCGCGGCCAAGGAGCTCACCGACCCCGTCGAAATCCCCCGCGTCCATCAACTCGGCGTACCGGTACAGCAGATCGGTGATGGCAAGCCGGTCCGAGACGCTTGTCACCGCACCTGTCCCCGGACAACCGGCAGCCCCGGATCCACGGCGGCCTGTAGCGAGGACGGCTGCGCCCCCGCCGCCACCAGGTGCGCCGCGAAGGAAGCAATCATGGCGCCGTTGTCGGTGCACAACCGCAACGGCGGCACACGTAGCGTCAGGCCTGCCTCGGCGCACCGCTGCTCGGCCAGTTCACGCACCCGCGAGTTGGCGGCCACACCACCGGCGATCAGCAGCGTCGACACCCCCAGATCCGTCGCCGCCCGCACCGCCTTCATGGTCAGCACATCGGCCACCGCTTCCTGGAATCCCGCGGCCACATCCGCCGAAGAGAAATCGGGTGCTACACGGTGTTTTTCGACGTAGCGTGCGACGGCCGTCTTGAGCCCCGAGAAACTGAAGCTATGCCTGTCGTCTCGCGGCCCCGTCATCCCGCGCGGAAACGGAGCCGCCGACGAATCGCCTTGCCGGGCAAGCTCGTCAAGCGCCTTGCCGCCCGGGTACCCCAGACCCAGTAGCCGGGCCACCTTGTCGTAGGCCTCACCGGCGGCATCGTCGACCGTGGCACCGAGCTCCTCGATGGGCTCGGCGAGCGACCGCACGTGCAACAGGCTGGTGTGTCCGCCCGAGACCAACAGCGCCACACATTCGGGCAGCGGCCCGTTCTCGTAGACATCGGCGGCAATGTGTCCGCCCAGATGGTTGACGCCGTAGAAGGGCAGCCCCCAGGCCAGTGCCAGCCCCTTGGCCGCCGAGACCCCGACGAGGAGCGCCCCCGCCAATCCCGGCCCGATGGTCGCGGCGATCACGTCAGGCTTCTGCACCCCCGCGATGTCCAGCGCACGCCGGGCGGTGGCACCGAGCGCCTCCAGATGAGCGCGGGATGCGATCTCGGGCACCACCCCACCGAAACGTGCGTGCTCGTCGACGCTGGAAGCGACCTCGTCGGCCAACAGCACCACCGACCCGTCCGGAGTCAGCTCGGCGATACCCACTCCGGTTTCATCGCAGGAGCTTTCAATGGCGAGGATGACTGTCATGGCAGCATCAGCCTATTTCACAGCACCGTGTGCAGGGCGTTTCATGGTGAAGGCATCGGCCCCACTGCCGGGGTAGTACCGCTTGCGCACGCCGACGGTCTCAAATCCAGTGCCGTGATACAGCGCGATCGCGGCCTCGTTGTCGGTGCGCACCTCCAGGAACACCGGCCCCGCGTCCCGGTCAGCATGCGCGAGCAACGCATCCAGCAGACGCCGTCCGATCCCCTGCTTCTGATAGGCGGGATCCACGCCGATGGTGTGAATCTCGTACTCCGGTTCGTGATGTCCCAACCGGGAGATGCCGCCGTATCCCACCACCGTGTACCCGTCCCTGGCCGCCAGGTAGTGGATGTGGGTGGACGCGAGCTCGGCGCGGAATGCCGACTCCGGCCACGGGTCATCGCCGGCGAACAGAACCGCCTCAAGTTCGGCGCACCGACGAGCATCGCGCCGCCGCAGCGGCTTGAGCACGACCGTCATCGACGCGGTTCTTTGGCATCGGGGCGGCGCAGATACAGGGGGGTAAGTGCACCCGGGGGCCGGCTCCAGTCCACCGCCTGCACCAGCCGGGACGGTGACGGGTACTGGCGGTCGAGCACCGAGAGGTCGAAAAGCGCTGTGTGGTCCGGTGATCCGGCCACCCGGGTGAATCCCTCTGACGACACGGCCGCGGGCGCATCGACGGCCGGGCCGCTGATGCGTATGCCATCCCGATAACCGGCCCAGTACACCTCACGCCGGCGCGCGTCGGTGACGACGAGGACGCCGCCGCTGGTGCCGTAGCCGATGGCGTCGAGCGTGCACACCGGGTACACCGGAATATCCAGCGCCAGGCCCATGGCCGATGCGGTGGCCATGCCCACGCGCAGCCCCGTGAACGGACCCGGGCCGCAACCCACCACGATCGCGTCGAGCTCCCCGACCGGTACGCCGGCGTCCACGCAGGCCGCACCGATGTTGGGCGTCAGCGCCTCGGCATGACCCTTGGCACCCATGGTGATTCGCTCAGAAAGGGTGTCCACCGATCCATCTGGCGCGCGCCTGACGAGGCCCGCCGTGATGGCAGGGGTGGCCGTGTCCACGGCGAGTATCACGCTCATGACTCACGGCTCCAATGCCAGGTTGCGGTGCGCTCATCGGAGTCAGCCGCGCGCTCCAGCCGGATGTCCAGATGGTGTTCCGACAGTCGCTCCGCAAGCCCCTCCCCCCATTCGACGACGACCACCGAATCGTCCAGGTCGGTATCGAGGTCCAATGAGTCGAGTTCGCCGATCAGGTCGGCACTCTGATGTTCCAGCAATCGGTAGACGTCCACGTGCACCAGCGCCGGGGCCCCCGGGCGGCGCGCCTCATGAACCCGCGCAAGCACATACGACGGCGAGGTCACCGGGCCGTCGACATCCATGCCCTGCGCAATCCCCTTGGTCAATGCCGTCTTTCCGGCCCCGAGAGGCCCGCTGAGAACCACGACATCACCGGCGGCGAGGTCGCGTCCGATCCGCGCACCGAAATCCAAGGTGTCCTTTAGCGTCGGTAAGGCGACGCTTCCCGACTCGTCGATCACAGCCCGGTCCGATCACGCAGACGCTGTTTGATCGCGGCGAAGAGTGTTGGGGTTGATCGCCTGACTAGCCGATCGATGCCGTCGTTGACGATTCTCGGATGCTCCAGCTGCACCAGATGTCCCGATTCGCGTACCAGGATCAGCTCGCTGAGCCCGCTTGTCCCCAATTGCGCTGCCATGGACTCCGATTGGACCTGCGGGGTCAGCATGTCCGTATCGCCGCACACCACCAGACTGGGTAGCGGCGCGATGGTCGGCAGCGCTGCGGTCTCATCGTGCTCCTCGAGTGCCCGCAGAAAATCCACGATGGTCGTGACGGGTGTCTGATGGATCATCCGCTCGCTGAACTTCACCAGAGTGGGGCTCACCCGCTGGCCGCCGTACGAGGCGGCCTGCAGCACCGGACCAACGAGTGACTTGACCGCGCCGCGGCCGTGGTGGGCAGGACGCGGCGCGTAATGAACGGCCGTCCGCAGGACGCGCAGCGCCGGATTGCGCAACCCCTCGCCAATCGCTGTGTGCGAAAGACCTTCGGCTGCACTGGCGATCAACCCCACTCCGACAATCCTGCGGCCATACTGCCCGGGATGGCGACCGGCGTGCGCGAGGATGGTCATGCCGCCCATCGAATGCCCCACCAGAACCGCATTGCCCCGGGGCACCAGCACCCGCAGCACCGTTTCGAGGTCATCGCCGAGCTGTCTGATGGTGCATGATTTCGGAGCAGGAAGGCCCGAACGCCCATGTCCGCGTTGGTCATAGAAGACCATCCGAACCTGGTCGCCCCAGCGGCCGGAGAGTTCGCGGCGCTGGAAATGAAAGGACGCCATCTGCAGACAGAATCCGTGTACGAACACGACGGTGAGTGGCGCATTCGACGGGCCTACCTCGCGAACCGCGAGCGGCACACCGTCATCGGTCATCACAATGCTGCCGCGATCGGTCTCCAACAGGTCGAAGTCCTCATCGCGGTAGGGATCGTCGAACCTGCGCCGACCGATCGAGCGCGCGGTGCCCACACCGGCCACCGTGACTACGGCACCGAGCCCTGCCACGCCGGCCAGCCAGGCGTTCGACTTACTGCTCAACGGACCCGGAATCCCGGTAGGTCCGGACGACCCTGCCCCGCGGGCAGGTGACCACCTCGTAGGCGATGGTGTCGAGCAGCTGCGCCCAGTCCTGCGCGGTCGGCTCTCCGTCCACGCCCGGCCCGAAAAGTGTTGCGACATCGCCCGACTTCACTCCGGCCTCGTTGTCGCCCAGATCGACCACGAACTGGTCCATGCAGACGCGTCCGATGTTGGGGTAGCGGCGCCCACCGATGGCCACCTCGAAGCGGTTGCCCAGTCCGCGGATCACACCGTCGGCGTACCCGATGCCGACGAGCGCCGCGTTGGTGTCATGCGGAGCCGTCCATACGTGCCCGTAGGACACTCCCTCACCAGCCCGCACCGGCTTCACCGAGGACACCGCACAGGTCAGGGACATCGCCGGGATCAAGCCGGGCTCGAGGTGACCCGGCATCGGGCTGATGCCGTACAGCGCGATACCCGCGCGCACCATGTCATATCGGGCATCGGGCCGGGTCAACGTGGCCGCCGAATTCGACAGGTGCGCCACCTCGTAACGCAATCCCAGACCACGCGCCAATTCGAGTGCCCCGTTGAACCGGCCGATCTGCATGTCGATGGTGGGATTACCGGGCTGATCGGCATATGCGAAATGAGACATAATGCCGCGCAATCGGACTGACTGCTCGGCCTGCGCCTTCGCCACGGCCTCGAAGAGGTCGCGAGTGTACTCGGCTGGTACCCCATTGCGATTGAGCCCGGTATCCACCTTGACGGTCGTGATCGCCTGACGCCCGGTCGATCGGGCGGCCTCGAGCAGCTCATCGAGCTGCTCGAGAGAGGACACCGCGACCTCGACATCAGCCGCCAGCGCGGCGGCGTAGTTGGCACCCGGCGCATGCAGCCAGGCAAGCAGTGGCGCGTCGATCCCGTCCGCGCGCACCCGCAGCGCCTCGCTGATAGTGGCGACACCCAGCTCGTCGGCTCCGGCGGCGAGCGCGGCACGGGCCACCTGCACCGCTCCGTGCCCATACCCATCGGCCTTGACGACCACCATGAGCCGCGCCGGACCGGCGTACTCGCGCAGCAACCCAACGTTGTGCGCGATGGCGCCGAGGTCGATGACGGCCTGGGCCGTGGTCTCCCCCCTGTTCGGCGGGAGACCGGCTGCTGTCTGCGGAATTTTTGTCACCGCCGCTATTGTCCCATCACCCCGCTAAATCCCCGACTCGCTCCGCTTCTGCCGTCGCATCAGTGGGCGAACGGCTGGAACGCGTCGAAGTGCCCGTTCGGTTTCAGCTCGTCAAGCCCCTTCAGGACGGTGACGAGGTCATCGCGCAGTGCCCGGGCAAGGTCACCCGAGAAGCCCTCGCGCACCACCACCCGTAGCACCGCGATATCGGTGACATCCTCGGGCATGGTGTAGGCGGGCACCTGCCAGCCGAAGGCCCGCAGCGAATGCGAGATATCGAACTCGGTGTACGGGCGTTTGCCCTTCAGCCGGAACGACACCACCGGGATCGCCGAGCCATCGGTGATCACCTCGAAGTGCCCGCTCTTGCGCAGCTCATCACCGAACCAGCGGGCGGTCTCGGACAAGGAACGCATCACCTGTGCGTATCCGGCTCGGCCCAGCCGCAGGAAGTTGTAGTACTGCCCCACCACCTGATTGCCCGGCCGGGAGAAGTTCAGGGTGAACGTTGGCATGTCACCGCCGAGGTAATTGACCCGAAACACCAGGTCTTCGGGCAGGTGTTCCTTGCTGCGCCACACCACGAAACCGATTCCGGGATAGGTCAGGCCGTACTTGTGCCCGCTGACGTTGATCGACACCACCCGGGGCAGCCGGAAGTCCCAGTGCACTTCGGGGTGCAGGAACGGCACCACGAAACCGCCGCTGGCGGCGTCGACATGCACCGGCACATCGGGCTTGCCGGGCGTGGCCGCCAACGCGTCGAGCGCAGCGCAGATTTCGGAGATCGGCTCAAGCTCGCCGGTAAAGGTGGTGCCGAGGATGCCCACCACCCCGATGGTGTCGTCGTCCACCGCAGCGAGCACCTGCTCGGGGGTGATGACATACCGGTCCTTCGCCATCGGCAGGTATCGCGGCTCGACGTCGAAGTACCGGCAGAACTTCTCCCACACCACCTGCACGTTGGAACCCATCACCAGGTTCGGCGTGCGTCCCTTCCAGCCATTGCCGTCGGCGCCGCCCACCTTGGCGCGCCAGCGCCACTTGAGCGCCAGCCCGGCGAGCATCACCGCCTCACTCGACCCGATCGTCGACACCCCGACCGCCGACGACGGGTCCTCGGCCGACAGGTCCTCGGCGTGGAACAGATCGGCCACCATGGCCACACACCGCGACTCGATCGCGGCGGTCGCCGGATACTCGTCCTTGTCGATCATGTTCTTGTCGAACGTCTCGGCCATCAGCTTCTCGGCCTCGGGATCCATCCACGTCGTCACAAAGGTGGCCAGGTTCAGCCGGGAACTGCCATCGAGCATCAGCTCGTCGTGAATGAACCGATAGGCGGCCTGCGGGTCCATCGGCTCATCGGGGAGGCGCAGCGCCGGGATCGGAGCCGTCGACAAGCGGCCGGTATAGGCGGGACTAAAGGACGAGGCATTGATCTTGCCGGCGTGGGCCGAGAGACTGAACTGATCGCGGGGATTCGACATAAGCCGATTCTCACCCTATTTCGGCGATCGCCCACCGCAGATGTCCAAGAAGACGGGAAGCCGAGATAGGGGCCGTGCCCGGACCCGGATCCGCCGCGGCGGCCGCAGCCGCGCGAGCGTGCACGTAGGCACCCACCGCGGCGGCCTTGTCCGCCGGTACTCCAGCGGACAGTAGGGCACCGATCACACCCGAGAGCACGTCACCCGAACCCGCCGTCGCGGCCCACGATCCGTGTGCCCGATTCACGTATGTGGTCCCGTCCGGCTGCGCGATGACGGTCACGTTCCCCTTGAGAAGCACCGTGGCGCCCAGCTTCACCGCAAGCGACCGCGCCGCGCCGATTCGGTCGGGGCCGGGCAGCACACCTGCGAGCCTGCGGTATTCACCGGCGTGCGGGGTCAGGATCGTCGCCGCGTCGCGCGATGCCACCAGATCGGCCAGCTCAGGGTGCTCGGCGAGGATCGTCAGGGCGTCGGCGTCGACGAGTACGGGCAGGCCGCCCGACAGCACCCGCCGCAATGTTCGCGTCTGGCGCTCGCCGGTTCCGTATCCGGGACCGATCACCCAGGCCTGTACCCGACCGGCCGCCTCTTCCGTCTGGGTGGCAATCACCTCCGGCCAATGCGAAACCACCTCGGCGGCAGCAGATCCGGCAAATCGGACCATCCCAGCCGTCGCGGCGACGGCGGCACCCGTGCACAAGATGGCCGCCCCGGGGTACGTATGCGATCCAGCCAGCACCCCCGTAACACCTTGCGTGTACTTGTCGTCGGTCGGTCCGGGGATCGGCCACGCGGCCGCCACATCATGGGCATCCAGTTCCCGCAGTGTCGACGCGGGCAGGTCCAGCCCGATGTCGATGAGCCGGACGTCGCCGCAATCACCGAGAGCGTGAACGGGTTTGTACCCACCGAATGTCACCGTCACCGCGGCCCGAAAGGCGGGGCCGTCCACCGTCCCGGTGTGTACGTCGACGCCACTGGGAACGTCCACCGCGATCACCGGAATTCCCTCGGCGTTGGCCTGCTCAGCGATCTCGGCGGCTCCCGGCCGCAGCGGACCAGTTCCCGAGATGCCCACCACACCGTCGACAATCAGATCGGTCTCGCTGGGTACCGCGGACACCACCCGACCGCCGGCCCTACGGAAGGCCGTCAGACCCGCGCGATGGGCCCGGTCCGGATTCAGCAGCACCGCACTGGCGGCGACCCCACGTCGACGCAGGAAGGTCAACGCCCACAGGGCGTCTCCGCCATTGTCGCCGGAGCCCACGATCGCACACACACGTCGCCCGGCCACCACTCCCGCCCGGCGTGACAGCTCGTCCGCGACGACCGTGGCCAGTCCGTACGCCGCGCGCCGCATCAAGACTCCCTCGGGCAGCGCCGCCAGTAGCGGCGCCTCGGCCTCCCGAATCTGCTCGGCGCTGTAGTAGTGCCTCATGAACTGCGAGCTCCCCTCGCTCCCCCGTCAACGTCATCGAGGAACGGGTGGGTGACATCGGAAATCCGCTCCGGGAACTCGCCGTTGAGTGCATGCGAGGCGTCGCTCCGCCGCAGGATGCGCGCGTGCGGCAGCAGCAGTTGTGCCCGGTCCGCGGCCCGCTTGGGGCGGTGGACGATGCTGCGCCCCGCGATCACCGCCAACACCGGCAATCTCAACCCTCGGAGCTGCTCGTCGGTAAACAGGCGCGGCACGGGGAGATACATCGCGAAATCTCGCATGCCGGAGGAAATCAGCGCGGCCTCGGTCATCGAATCATCGACCGGTACGCCGCCCGAAATCCAGCTCAACAGGCGATTTCGGAGCCACTGCGGCATACCGGGGACGGCCGCGCCGAGGGATACCACGAGCATCTTCCAGGTGACCGGTGCGAACGTCATCGCCGGATCCAGCAGAGTCAGCGAGGCAAGCCGGTTTGGGTATCGGACTGCGTGATTGACGGCATTCCAACCGCCGATCGACAGGCCGAGCATGTGTACGCGGTCGAGCTCGAGTCCGGCGAGCGCGTCCTCCAGCCAAGCAGCCTGATCCTCGGCACCGGTGATCGCCTTGTGCTGCACGCTCATACCGGCCTCCCCAAGCAGATCCAGGGGTAAACGGTACGCCGCGTGATCAGCGATGCCAGGTTGGCGCGCCACATGGGGGTGGAAGCGTTCCGGCCCGGAAGCAACACCAGCGGAGTTCCCGGCGCTGACCCAAATCTGTACGCCCGCACAGTCCCTAGCCGAGTGTCAATGTCCGCACTGGACGTCACGGCAGGCAGGTCATCCATTCCGCGCAGATATGCCCGCACGAACCTGCCGAACGCCGCATCGTCCGCAAAATGCCCCACCTTCTCAGCGGCCCAATGTTTTCCGACGCGATGCACAGGTACCGCAACGGAATTCATGCAGACGGCCTACGGCTGCCGCTATTCGACGGTTACCGACTTGGCCAGGTTGCGTGGCTTATCCACGTCATACCCACGAGCCTGCGCGACCGCCGCGGCGAATACCTGCATCGGAATCGTGGACAGCAGCGGTTGGTACAACGTTGACACCGCCGGAATCTCGATGAGATGGTCCGCGTACGGCCGAATCGTCTCATCGCCCTCCTCGGCGATGACGATCGTCCGCGCGCCGCGGGCCTGTATCTCACGAATGTTGCTGAGCAGCTTGGAATGCAACAACCCCATGCCCTTGGGCGACGGCATCACCACGATGACCGGCAGCCCCTCTTCGATCAGCGCGATCGGCCCATGCTTGAGCTCCCCAGCCGCGAAGCCCTCGGCATGCATGTACGCCAGTTCCTTAAGCTTGAGCGCACCTTCAAGTGCCACCGGGTATCCGACATGGCGCCCCAGGAACAGGATGCTGGAGGACCGCGCGTACTGGCGCGCAAGCTCGGCGACCGGATCCATCGCATCGATAACGCGCTGGATCAATTCCGGCATGGCCTCCAGCTCGTGGTATTCGCGCGCCACCTCGTCCGGATACTTGGTCCCGCGTGCCTGCGCCAAAGCAAGGCCCACAATGTAATTGGCGGTCACCTGCGCAAGGAACGTCTTTGTCGCGGCGACACCGATCTCCGGCCCGGCCCGCGTGTACAACACCGCATCGCACTCACGGGGAATCTGTGAACCGTTGGTATTGCAGACGGCCAGCACCTTGGCCTTCTGCTCCTTGGCGTGCCGCACCGCTTCCAGGGTGTCCGCTGTCTCACCTGACTGCGAGATTGCGACGACCAGTGTGCTGCGATCCAAAACCGGGTCGCGGTAGCGGAATTCGCTCGCGAGCTCGATCTCCACGGGCAGCCGTGTCCAGTGCTCGATGGCGTACTTGGCCAACAGACCTGAGTGGAATGCCGTACCGCAGGCCACCACGAACACCTTGTCGATATCGCGCAGTTCCTGATCGGAGAGCCGCTGCTCGTCGAGCACAATCCGGCCGAGGTCGAAGTGCCCCAACAAGGTGTCGGACACCGCCGCCGGCTGTTCGGCGATCTCCTTGAGCATGAAGTACTCGTAACCGCCCTTTTCCGCGGCCGACAGGTCCCAATCGATCGTGAACACCCGGGCGTTGCCGGTGTCGTCGTTACCCGCGAAGTCGGTGATGCGGTAACCATCGGCCGTGATGACCACAACCTGGTCCTGCCCCAGTTCGACGGCTTCCCGGGTGTATTCGATGAATGCGGCCACATCCGACCCCAGGAACATCTCGCCGTCGCCGATGCCGACGACCAGCGGGGTGGACCGGCGTGCGGCCACGATCGTGCCCGGGTCGTCGGCGTGGGAGAAGACGAGGGTGAAATGCCCCTCCAGCCGTCGCACGACGGCCTGCACCGACGCCACGAAGTCGCCGGCCGTATCTCCGGATTCGTACTGGCGCGCCACCAGATGCACGGCCACCTCGGTGTCGGTGTCACTGGCGAACTCGACGCCAGCGGCCTCCAGCTCAGCGCGCAGCGCCGGGAAGTTCTCGATGATCCCGTTGTGGACCACCGCCACCTTGCTGCTCGCGTCCTGATGCGGGTGGGCGTTGCGATCGGTGGGAGCACCGTGGGTGGCCCAGCGGGTGTGCCCCATCCCCGTCGTCGCGGCGAAGGATTCGCCGGATTCCGCGATCGCGGACTCCAGGTTGGCCAGCCTGCCGGCCTTCCGCTGCACCAGGAGACCGCCGCTGCCGTCGGCCAGTGCAACTCCTGCGGAGTCGTAGCCCCGGTACTCGAGCCGCCGCAGCGCCTCAAGGACGACACCAAGGGCGTCCCGGTGGCCGACGTACCCGACGATTCCGCACATAGCCCACCAGGGTAGTTCAGTTCCCGCTGCAGTCCGTAACGGCAACGATCCGCTACGGTCATGCCATGGCGAGTACCCGCACGCTATTCAAAGCCCTGACCCGCCGCGGTCCGCACAAGGTTCTGCGTGGCGACCTGGCCTTCGCGGGGGTAACCGGCGTCGTCTACACACCGGATTCCGGCTTTAATCTGCCTGCGGTGGCGTTTGGACACGACTGGCTGACCGGTACGGACAAATATCGAGCGACCCTGGAACACCTCGCGTCCTGGGGAATCGTCGCGGCCGCCCCCGATACCGAGAAGGGGTTGATCCCGTCACACCTGAACCTGGCTGCCGACTTGGCCACAACGCTCGAGATTGTGACCCGGGTGCGGCTTGGCGACGGCAAGATCAGCGTGCACCCGACGAAGCTCGCGCTCGCGGGGCACGGGCTGGGCGCCTCGGCGGCGGTCTTCGCGGCGACCCGGTCTACGGTGCCGGCGGACAAGAAGAATCGACCCTCGGGGGCTAAGGCCGTCGTCGCACTGTTTCCCAGCCAGACCCAGCCACCCGTGGAGAACAGCGCGGCCGCGCTGACCATCCCCGGACTCGTGGTGACGAGCGCCGAGGACACCCAATCGCTGCGCTCTAATGCCCTGGCTCTGTCGCGGGCGTGGCCGGGTGCCGATCTGCGAAATGTCGCCAAGGCGAAATCCGGTGGGCTACCGGAACACAGCTGGCTGCGTAGGTTTGTCGGGCTCGGCGGGTCGAACCGGGCAACCCAGCGCAACACTCGCGCCCTGCTGACCGGCTATCTGCTGTTCCAACTGGCGGGCGACAAGCGCTACCGGGACTTCGCGGATGCCACGGCGGAGCTGCCGAACACCTCGCTTCCCGACGTAGCCGAACTGGAGATCAGCGAGATCGATCGCGTGCAGTCGCTGCTGCGCTAGTCAGCGCCTCCACCGCTGCCAGCGGTACAGGTCGTCCTCGTCGAAATCGGACTCGTTCACGTGGACCTGTGTGGGCATCTGAAACTCGTGAACGGATTTCACGGTTATCGCGGGCATCTGTTCGCCGGGCAGGATCTCGTCGCGAGCCGCGTCGGCCTCGTCGCGCAGCTGGTCAAGCGTGCTCTCGAAATCCGAGACGATTCCCGCGAGTGCGTCGGTGATATCGATCATCGTCCGGCCTTGGGCAGCTCGTCGGCGGCAATCTCACACGGCGTCTCGCCGGCATCGGTCCCTGCGGCCTGAGGCCGCGCCGACGGGCTGGTGGGACCCACCGATGGCACGGGTGAAGGCTGCGCCGCGGCAGGTTGAGGCTCGGGCTGCTGAGGCGAGGCGGCCGGTTGTTGCGCGTGAATCGGTGGTGGGCTCATCGGCGCCATCGAGCCCGCGGGTTGCGCCCCAGGGAAGCCGCCGGTGGACGGAGGAACCGCACCCCCCGGCGGCGTCGTGCCAAGCGGTGCGCCCGGGGCGGTCTGGCCCGCAGGGGCCAGTGTGGCGTCCGGTCCGCTCGCCCCCGCCAACTGAACGCCCGGGCCCTGGAGCGGCTTGCCATCCGTGGCGAACGTTGCCCCCGCATCGGTGCGGGCCTCCTGGATCGCAGCGTCCTTGGCCGCCGCCATCCTGGCGTCCGGCTCCTTCTTGTCGGCGGCCTCGTCGGCCTTGCCGTCGATCTTGTCGTCGGGCTTCTCGTCGCCTGGGCCTGGCTCGCCGCCCTGCCCCATCTGGTCGAACGGGATGTTGGAGAGGCCCTCGGTGATCGCGCTGACAATTCCGCTCGCCGCCTGGCCGATCGATCCCAGCGCACCCGTCATGGCGCCAGTCAGGCCACTGACGATCTGGCTCGGGTCCATGCCCTGCTGTCCTTGTCCCTGCCCGGCACCCTGCTGCCCGCCACCGGACATCTGGCCGCCCTGGGCACCCATCGCGGATGCCGGCGTGGCCGAGCCTTGCATGCCGCCACCCGCGGCGCCGCTGGCGGAACCGCTGGCGCCACTGTTCTGACCGCCGCCGCTGGCGCCGGGCTCCTGCTCACCGCCCTTGCCCTTGTCCTTGCCCCTGTCCGCGGGGTTCTGCTGAGGCTCGGTATCCGCGTCGTACTCGGGCCCGAGCTGGCCGGGCGGGTTCTTGAACTCCGGAGGCAGCTCCTGCTTCAGCGCGTTGGTGAAGGTGTCGTACGCCTCGCCGCCCTTACCCCAGGCAAGCTTCATCGCGGGCAGCCATTTGCCCTCGATGTTCTGCTGAACATGCGGCCCGATCTTCGTCGCGTTGGTCTCGTCGGCGACAGACTTGTCGCCGGTGCCGGTCTTGTAGGTCGCGACGGCACTGTCGAAGGACGCGCGGTCGGTGACCAGCCCATCGACCATGGTCGATGCCTGCTTCTTCAGATCGACGATGGTCCACAGCGCTTCGCGCAGCCCATCCAGACCGGTGGATACCTGCCCGAACTCCTTGGTCACCGCGTCGGCAGTGGAGTTGTGCGTCCTGAGGAATTGGTTAGCAGCCTCCGAACCTTTGCCTTCCCACATCCCCATGAGCTGCTGCAGCTGCCCGTGCTGACGCTCGGCCGCGGCCTTCATGGTGGTTACCGCGCTCTTGAACAGCTCGAGATCCGCGCCGAGCTTGTTCAGATCCATGCCGGCATCCATGTCGTACCAATCGAACAGCTGACGCTCGTTGGCGGTGAGGTCCGGGTTGGTGATCGTGATCGGCGACTTCCCGTTTCCCCGGATCGCGGTGGTCGTGTAGTTCTGCGAGTTCGCGATCGCCTGGATTCCCTCGCTGCGCAGCGACTCGATGTCGTATTTACCGGCCATTGGTCGCAGCCATCCTGGCCTTGTTCTTGGCATCGCGATCGGCATACCGTTGCGCGGTCGCACGGAGCTGCTCGGCGATCGCGGTGTTGGTGCGCTGCCAATTCTCGAGATGGGCGACCACCTCGTGAAGACCGTTCCTGACGTCATCACCCTTAGCGGTGTGCCACTGACCGGCCGATGCCCCGCCGAAGGACAAACCACGCAACTGCGTAATCGCTTTGTTCAGCTCATCTGCCACGCTGTCGAACTCCCCAGCGACCCCCCGGACACCAGCGACATTGATCGAGGTTTCTCCCATATTGACTACGACGGGTGCATACCAATTCCGGTTCCATCTTTTTTCACCGATCTGTGGATCATGCATCTTCCCGTTCAACCGCTTGGTCGGATAGGGTCGCTGCATGCACATTGGAACCACACTGAGCTACGCCGGCGGATTCACCGAAGTCGTTGACGAGCTCGCTGAGCTGGAGAAAGTCGGACTGGACATCGCGTTCGTCGCCGAGGCCTACTCGTACGACGCCGCGAGCCAGCTCGGATATCTCGCCGCCAAGACATCCACCGTAAAGCTCGCGTCGGGCATCTTCCAGCTGTACACCCGCACCCCCACCCTGCTGGCGATGACGGCGGCCGGACTGGACTACGTCTCCAACGGCCGGTTCGTCCTCGGCATCGGCGCCTCGGGCCCTCAGGTCATCGAGGGATTCCACGGCGTGAAGTACGACGCTCCCCTGGGCCGCACTCGTGAGACGGTCGAGATCTGCCGCAAGGTATGGCGTCGTGAACGCCTGGAGTTCGAGGGCAAGTACTTCACCGTGCCGCTGCCTCCCGAGCAGGGCACCGGCCTGGGCAAGGCCCTGAAGCTGATCAATCACCCTGTGCGCGAGCGTATTCCGGTGCTCATTGCCGCTCTTGGACCCAAGAACGTGGCACTGACCGCGGAGATCGCCGAGGGCTGGCAGCCCATCTTCTTCCTTCCGGAGAAGGCCCATGACGTATGGGGCGCCTCCCTGGCCGAGGGCAAGGCCAAGCGCGATCCGTCGCTCGGCGACCTTGAGGTCTACGCAGGCCCAGCTCTTGCCATCGGCGATGACGTCGAGGCGCTGTACGGGTTCGTCAAGCCGAGCCTGGCGCTGTACATCGGCGGCATGGGCGCCAAGGGCAAGAACTTCTATCACAACCTCGCGACCGCCTACGGGTTTGGCAAGGAAGCCGACCGCATCCAGGAGCTCTACCTGGCAGGCAAGAAGGCCGAGGCAACCGACGCGGTACCCGACGATCTGGTCAGAAACATCTCCCTCATCGGGCCGAAGAGCTTTGTCGCCGAACGGGTAGCGGCCTTCAAGGAGGCGGGTGTCACGACCCTCAATGTGGCACCGCTCGCCGCCGATTCAGCAGGCCGGATCAAGCATGTCGAGGCACTGCGCGAGCTGCTCTGATTCGCCCGCCGTTCGCGTAGCGTTCGGCGTGTGTTCGTGCGGCACCCGGAAAGTGGTGGGATGACAGCCATCCCGCGCCGCACCGTCTTGCGGGCCGCCCTACTGGGACTCGCGGTGGCTCCGGCCGGCGCGTGCGGGCCGACGTTGGTGACAGCGCGGCCCAGGCTTACCCACGGGGTGGCCAGCGGATTCCCCCGCACCGACGGCGCGGTGATCTGGGCCCGCTCGGATCGCCCTGCCACCATGATCGTCGAAACGGCTGCCACCGAAAGCTTTTCGGATACACGACGTTTCACCGGGCCGGTGCTCACGCCGGAATCGGACGGGACCGGCCGGCTACGCCTCACGGGCCTGCCCGCCGACACCGAGGTGCATTACCGGGTGACACTCGACTCGGAGGGCTCACTGAGCGAGCCTGTCACCGGCGTCTTTCGGACTGCACCGACGACCGCAGGAAATGTGCGGCTGATCTGGTCGGGCGATGTCGCCGGACAGGGGTTCGGCATCAATCCGGATGTCGGCGGAATGAGGATCTTCCGCACCATGGCGGACCGAAATCCGCAGTTCTTCATCCACAGCGGGGACACGGTGTACGCCGACGTGCCGATTCCGGAGACACTGACGTTGCCCGACGGACGGGTCTGGCGAAATCAGGTGTCGGAGGCGAAAAGCGCTGTCGCACAGACCCTCGAACAGTATCGCGGTCAACACGCCTACAACCTCACCGATGCCAACTACCGATACTTCAACGCACACGTGCCGCAACTTGTGCAGTGGGATGACCACGAGGTGATCAACAACTGGTATCCCGGGGAGATTCTCGACAACGACAAGTACACCGAAAAGAGAGTCGACGTACTCGCGCAGTACGGACACCGGGCATTCCACGAGTGGCAACCGACCGAACCCCGCGAGGCCGTAGATGGTCTTGTATACCAACGGTTCTCATACGGTCCGCTGTTGGACGTATTCATTCTCGACATGCGCAGCTACAAGGACCCCAACTCCCCGAACCGGCAGCAGCACGGCGCAATCTTCGGTACCCGCCAAACCGAATGGCTGATCAACGCCATGGCGTCCTCGAAGGCCGTATGGAAGATCGTCGCCAACGACCTGCCGCTCGCACTGGTGGTACCCGACGGCAAGACAGATTTCGAGGCCGTCGCCAACGGCGATAACGGCCCCCCGCTCGGGCGGGAAACCGAACTGGCGCATATTCTCTCGCAGCTCAAGGCGCGACAGGTTCGCAACGTGGTGTGGCTGACGGCCGATGTGCACTACACCGCGGCGCACGAGTACTCACCCGCGCGCGCCGCCTTCACGGACTTCGATCCGTTCTGGGAATTCGTGTCGGGCCCACTGAACGCCGGCGCCGGCCAGGAGAAGCCGCTCGACGGAACCTTCGGCCCGCGAGCAGATTTCGTCCACGCGGCACGGCCCGATCAGCAGTCGCCGCTGGACGGCTACCAGCATTTCGGACAGATAGACATCGACGGCGAAAGCGGCGATCTGATCGTCACGCTGTGCGATGCCGCGGGCTCCACGCTGTACACACGCAGCCTGTCACGCGCTTAGACCGCGCCGACCACTTCAGCCACCCGCTCCGCCAGACGTTGGGCCGTCGACTGCTCATCCGCCTCGACCATGACGCGGACCAGCTGCTCGGTTCCGGAGGGACGCAACAGGATTCGGCCGTTACCCGCGAGCTCGGACTCCACTGCGGCAACGGCGGCGAGTACCTCGGGTGCCTGCGCCACCGTGTGCTTGTCCGAGACCGGCACGTTGATGAGCGTTTGAGGCAGGCTACGCATCGCGGACGCGAGGGTGGCCAAGGACTTACCGGTTTGCGCCATCCTGGACATGAGTCGCAAGCCTGTCACTATGCCGTCTCCGGTAGTGGCCAGGGAAGGCAGCACGATATGACCGGATTGTTCACCGCCCAGCGCGAATCGGCCCGCACGTAGCTCCTCCAGCACATAACGGTCGCCGACGGCGGTCACCTTGACATCGATGCCTGCGGCGCGCATGGCGATATGTAGCCCCTGATTGCTCATCACCGTGGTGACCAGGGTGTTATCGGTGAGCTCACCGTCTTCGGCCATCGCCGCGGCGAGCACCACCATGATGGCGTCACCATCGATGACGTTTCCGTCGGCATCCACCGCGAGACACCGGTCGGCGTCGCCGTCATGCGCAAGCCCGAGATGGGCATTGTGTGTCTTCACCGCGGCCCGCAATGGGCCGAGATGCGTTGACCCACAACCGTCGTTGATATTGAGCCCATCCGGGTCGGCGTTGATGTCTATCACGTGAGCACCCGCAGCCCGGTAGGCCAGCGGGGCCGCGTCGGAAGCCGCCCCGTGTGCGCAGTCGACCACCACGGTGACTCCGCTCAGCGGGCGGGTCGCGGCATTGGCGACATGATGCAAGTACCGGTCCAGTGCGTCGACAGCATCGCGCACGCGGCCGATTCCCGCACCGGTGGGACGTGCCGCAGGAGTGTCCAGCTGGGCCTCGATGGCGTTCTCGGCAGAGTCGTCGAGCTTGTGACCGCCGGCGCCGAAAATCTTGATGCCGTTGTCGGGCATGGGGTTATGCGAGGCCGAGATCATGACGCCGAAGGCCGCGCCATACGCGCCCGTCAGATACGCCACCGCCGGAGTGGGAAGCACACCGACCCGGAGCACATCGACACCTTCTGCTGCGATACCCGCGACGACCGCCGCCTCCAACATCTCGCCGCTCGCGCGCGGATCGCGGCCCACGACCGCGGTGGCGCGCCCGTTGGTCAACGAGCGCGCCGCGGCCGATCCCAACGCGACCGCCAGTTCGGCCGTCAGCTCGGCATTCGCGACACCGCGAACGCCGTCAGTGCCGAATAGTGATGAGCCGCTTGCGCGAAGAACGTCAGACACCGTGCCCATTCCTTAAATTTCTCACACCAAACTGGCCCAATAACGCGATTGCGCCGACACACAGGTTGTGTGCCGGCGCAATACGCGGACGAACAGAATCGATCAGCGCTTCGAGTACTGAGGCGCCTTACGGGCCTTCTTGAGACCGTACTTCTTGCGCTCGATCGCACGCGGGTCACGAGTAAGGAAACCGGCCTTCTTCAGCACCGGACGGTCCTCGGGCTCCACGATGATGAGTGCACGCGCGATGGCAAGACGCAGTGCGCCAGCCTGGCCCGAAGGGCCGCCGCCGGTCAGGTGAGCGTAGATGTCCACGCTGTCCACACGGTTGACGGAAACCAGCGGCGCCTTGATGAGCTGCTGGTGCACCTTGTTCGGGAAGTACTCCTCCAGGGTGCGGCCATCCAGGAAGAACTTGCCGGTGCCGGGAACGAGGCGGACGCGGACGACAGCCTCCTTACGGCGGCCAACGGTCTGAATGGGCTTGTCGATCACAATGGGGCTACGAGGAGCGGCCTTGACGACTGTTTCGTCGGCAGTTTCCTCGACGACCGCCTCCACTGTGGCTTCCGCGTTGTCTTCGGGGGTCTGCTCTTCGGCGATATCGGTCACTGAGCCACCTGCTTAATCTCGAACGGGATCGGCTGCTGCGCGCCGTGCGGGTGCTCGGGGCCGGCGTACACCTTGAGCTTGCGCTCGATCTGACGGCCAAGCTTGTTCTTGGGCAGCATGCCGATGATTGCCTTCTCCACCGTGCGGGTGGGGAACTTCGCGAGCTGCTCGCCGATGCTGCGCTTGCGCAGGCCGCCCGGGTAACCCGAGTGACGGTAGGCGAACTTGTCGGTGAGCTTCTTGCCACTCAGGGCAATCTTCTCGGCATTGATGATGACGACGAAATCGCCACCATCGGCATGGGGGGCGTAGGTCGGCTTGTGCTTACCGCGCAGCAGGGTAGCTGCTTGAACGGCAAGACGGCCGAGTACTACATCCGTGGCATCGATGACATACCAGCTAGTGGTGATGTCACCCGCCTTCGGCGTGTAGGTAGGCACAGTCTTTCCTTGTCTACTCGGGTGGATCCCCGGACGGTTTCTGCCGTTCGGAGCGCTGGTCGTGGCGAACGGTGGAGGTTGATCTCGGCGACCAGTGGTGACCCGAGCCTCGTGTGCGATGACATACCGCACGCCAGCGGTGAAGCTTACCGGGCCACGTCACCGCAGGTCAAAACGCGGTCGATCCCGTCCTGTCGTCCAACCTTCGTACACTCATACAAAAACTGTGGGGCCTTGGTGGCTCTCCTCCACCAAGGCCCCACAGGGTCTTGAAAATAACCGTCGGCGATTTAGCCGTGCCAGGCACCCGCAGCGCTCTGGTCGGTGTGCTGCGCGTCCTGGTTACCCTGGTCAACCTTGGAGTTAAGCTGGGTCAGGATCTGGTTGAGGTCCTCGGCGGACTGGTGCCAAGCCTTCTGGTACTCCTGGTACGCAGTCGCTTCCTGGCCCTCGGCCTGCTGGACGAGGGGCTGAATGTCGTGCTGCAGCTCCTCGAGGCCGGCTTGGAACTTGTTGATGATGCCCTTGACATCGGCAACCAGCGCGTCGATCTCGCCGTGGTTGTAAGTAATCTGCATGGTCAATCCCCTTTGCTATGTGATGTCTTTGATGACTATTACGAGACGCCTAGAAGGTCTGGCTCTCGTCCATCTCCTGGATGCGGCGCTTGTTCGAGTCCATGGTGTCGTGGATCTGCAAGAGCACCTTCTGGATGTCGCCCATCTCCTGATCGAAACGGGCCATCGCCTCATCAAAGGCATGCCGCGCCTGACCCTGCCAAGTGCTGGTACCCACCGCTACGCGATCCCGCAGCTGGGACTGCATCGCAGTGAACTCCTGGTACTTGCCGTCGATCTTCTTAGCCGTGGAATCGAGCAACGCCAGGTCATTCTGAAAAACAGCCACTTCGTGTCCTCCCTTGTCCCCAGGCCCGGCCAGTCACGGGTGTGACTTCCGGTTTCTGGCCGGTTTTGTCCTTACAACTACATACGATGGCCCTATCGTCAGATCGGTTCCATCTTTTTCAAACTTTTTTTCAGCAATCTTGTCAGCTACCAGATCGTACTGCATGTGCCGTTCGAATAGCCAGTTCGCAGGCCTGCCGGACAGACCCATAGCTATCTTTCTTAAACTGACAGCCAACGCCTATTCGCAGGTTGTCGTCCAGAAATACGGCCCACGCGACGTCATGGCCCTCGCGAACCTCGGTGTAGGTGACCGCCGCCCGCCCGTTTGTGCGATCGTCGGCCTTGAAGTCCGTGAATACCCCCAGCGGCTCCTTCTCCATGGCCACTCGCAGCGTCTCGGCGGTTGATGCCAGGGTTTGGGTCGACTTCACCCGCACCTGAGTCATATGCACGATCGCCTCGGGGTCCGTGGGCGAGATCACCTCCACCCGTGCTGAACCAGCACCGCCCGCGGGGATACGTCGCACCGCCCACTCGGCGGGCACCATGAACTGCACACTCCCCTCCACCAGCAGCGATGTCGCCACCACGGGAGTCGTCGGTGACGGTTGCCGCGCCCGGGTGGAGGCCACCGTCAACACCACACCCGTCACGACGACCGCGGCCGCCAGACCAATCGCGGCAACCGGCCACCACGCGGGAAGTCGCGGAACCGATCTGGCGGATGATGCGGGTGTCCATTCGGGCCGTCTCGCGCTAGCGGGCTGGTCGGCAGGCCCGTCGACGAAGGCCGAGACACGGGGCGATTGGCTGACGTCGCGGAACACCGCATCATCGGCAACCTGCGATACCCCGGGAGTCAGGCCCCTCCGATCGACCGCGTCGACGATCGCCTCGCCCATCTCACTATCGGCCGAGTCGACAAGGATCGCGGCGACTCCGGGCCGTTCACTGCGGACCACCTCCTCGACAGCACGCGCCACAGCGCGCGCGACATCTGCGGCCGTTTTGGTCTCCCAGGACCGCTCTTCGAGATGACGAACCGTCGACGCCGGCTCGCCGGCAGAGCCGTGTCCCACCACGGTGACGGCGACCTCGCCCGGCGACACCTCGACCACCACGAGCGAGCGGCCCGACAAATCGGCACGCACGCCGCGCTCGGCGAGGGCGAAAGCGCGCGAACGCACGGTCAGCGTCGCCGCCATCATCCGCGCCGCATTCGACAACAACGTGCGCCGTCCGGAACTCCACGTCGTCGGATAAATCAGCAGCACGGAATCGACGCGGACCGGCGCATTCCGATCGGTAAGCAACGACTCGAACAGGGCGGCCCAGAGTGCGCGAGACGGAACCACGCGACCGGGTAGCAGCGCCGTCTCGTCGTCGAGTGCGGCGACCGCCGACCTGACATCGGCATGTCCGGCTTCCCGGATGCCGTCCTCGGTTCGTGCCCGGACGGCGGTCTCGGTCACTTCAATCGCTACCCGCGTCCCTGTCTGCGGGTCGCGATCCAGGATCACTGCGGATCGCTCCAGGCAACCTGGATCAGTTGTTGGCCGCCCGAGCGCATGACCAAAGTGCCGCGACCCGGCGGCTGCTCGCTCGGCCGAACCGTGCCGATCAGAACACCCTCGTCCTTGTTCCCGCTCATCTGCAAACCGATGCAGGAGAGGTCCTTCATGCGCGCCATCATCGGCTCGAACATGGCTCGTGAGGCGCCGCTGGTGCGGCGCGCGATGACAACATGCAGCCCGATGTCCTTGGAGTGCGGCAGATACTCCGCGAGCGGCAACAGTGGGTTTCCACTCGCCAGGGCCACCAGGTCGTAATCGTCGACCAAGATGTAGATCTCCGGGCCGGACCACCAGGACCTGTCACGCAACTCTTGCTGTGTGACATCGGGTCCCGGCATCCGGGATTTGAGGAGTTCGATCAACGCCGGCACCTCATCGACCAAGGTGGCGCTCGACATCGCGTACTTGGCCAGGTGTTCGGTCTCGACGACACCGAGCAAGGTGCGACGGAAGTCCACGATGAACAGCTGCGCCTGCTGCGGCGTAGTGGTCCGAACAATCTCGCGGCAGATGGTGCGCAACAGCCCGGTTTTGCCGCACTCGCTGTCGCCGAAGATCATCATGTGCGGCTGCTCGCCGAATTCCAGGTACGTCGGAGCCAACTCCGTCTCGTTGATGCCAACGAGGATGCGCAGGTTTGGCAGATCGTTCGTGGGCGCCTGTGGAACCAGAGCGGCGTAATCGATCTTGTGCGGCAACATGCGAACCTGCGGAGCCTCCGCCGAGCTGCGCTGCCGCATGCTGGCGGCCGCGGCGGCGAGCGCCTCACCGAGGTCCTGATTCGACGAGACGCTATCGACACGCGGCAGTCCGATGAGCATGTGCCGGCGGTCGCGGGTGATACCCCGGCCTGGCCGGCCATCCGGAACAAGCTGTGCCAGCTTGCGGTCGAAGTCCGAGTCCAGCGGATCACCGAGGCGAAGCTCGACGCGCGTGCCGATCTGGTCCTTCAGGGCGGGCCGGATCTCGGCCCAGCGTGATGCCGTGACTACGGTGTGCACACCGAAACCGAGTCCCTGCGCCGCCAGCGCGGTGACCTGCGGCTCCAGCGCCTCGAACTCCTGACGGACCGTGGACCAGCCATCGATGATGAAGAACACGTCACCGAATGGATCGCTCGCGAGCTGCGGGTCACCGGCACCCTTGCGTCGCCGGTACTCGGCCATCGAGTCAATTCCGTAGGCGCGGAAGGCATTCTCGCGCGACCTGACAATCGTCAGCATTTCGGCGAACGTACGCCGGATCAGATCCGACTCCAGCCGGCTGGCCACCGAACCGACATGCGGTAGTTGCGCCAGCGAGGTGAGCGTGCCACCTCCGAAGTCCAGGCAATAGAACTGCACCTGCGCCGGACTGTGCGTCACCGCGAGCGATGTCACCAGCGTGCGCACCGCCATCGACTTTCCGGACTGGGGTGCGCCGACGATGGCGACGTTGCCCGCCGCGGCGGACAGATCGACGATGTACGGGTCGCGCCGTTGCTCGTACGGCCGATCCACGATTCCGATCGGGATGGTCAAACTGCCCACCGCGTCGAAGCCAGCGCGACCGTGACGGGGAATCAGATCTCCGAGAGTCGGCGAATCGTCCAACGGCGGCAGCCACACCTCGTGTGCTGGATTGCCGTGTCCTTCAACGCGATCAAGGATCGTGTCGATGACCGACCGGCCGATCGCCCCTTCGGACGCGGCGGGGGTGTCGTCTTCCACGATTTCCGCAGGGCGCATTTGCAGCGCCACGGGCGCCGCGGTGAACAGCCGCGGCGCGGCGCCCGTGCCGCCGGAGGAGACCGCACGACGCGCCGGCCCGTACGGCACATACGCACCGGACACATAGGAGGTCTGGAACCGTGTCAGCTCCCCCGAGTCATCCTTGAGGTAGCAAGAACCCGGGGTGTTGGGCAGGTGGTAGGCGTCCGGGACACCAATCGCAGCGCGGGACTCGTTAGCCGAAAACGTCTTCAGACACAGCCGATAGGACAGGTGAGATTCCAGCCCGCGCAGGCGGCCTTCGTCCAGACGCTGCGAGGCGAGCAACAGATGGACGTGCAGCGACCGGCCCAGACGGCCGATCGCGACGAACAGCTCCGCGAAATCCGGGTGCTGGCTCAGCAGTTCGGAGAACTCGTCGACGATGATGAAGAGTGCCGGCAGTGGGGCGAGAGACGCACCGGCGGCACGGGCGCGCTCGTACTCGGTGACGTTGGCGAAGTTGCCCGCGGCGCGCAGCAGCTCCTGGCGCCGGTTCATCTCTCCGGCCAGCGCGTCCTTCATACGGGACACCAGATTTGCCTCTTCGGCGAGGTTGGTGATGATCGCCGCGACATGCTGTGCCCGGTCCAGCCCCAGGAACGTCGCACCACCCTTGAAGTCCACGAGCACGAGATTCAGGGCATCCGGCGAATGCGTGGCGATCATGCCCAACGTCAGTGTGCGCAGGAACTCCGATTTACCCGAGCCGGTGGCGCCGATGCACAGTCCGTGCGGGCCCATGCCGTTCTCGGCTGCTTCCTTGATATCCAGTTCCATGGGAGTGCCGTCGACGGCGATCCCGATGGGCACCCGGAGCCGGTCACGACCAACCCGGTTGCGCCACACCACTTCCGGGTTAAGCAGCCCAGGATCACCGATTCCCACGATGTCGGACCAGCGCGTACTGACCTCGGTTTGGATCTGGACCTCGTCGCTACCTCCGGTGAGCACCCGGTAGGGCGCCATGCGGCGGGCGCACGCCATTGCCTCGGTGATGGTGAGGTGATCGGGGTGGGCGAAGACCTCGGACCCCACATTGCCCTTGGCCCCGAGGCCGCGATCGGTCAGCTCCAATTGCATGCCGCGGCGGGCCGCGAGCGGGTCCACCCGGGTGCCGATCTCGACGAGGGTCACCGAGTCGATGCCGTGATCGATGATGAGGCGTTCGGAACCGATCAACGTGCCGCTGTCGACAATGATGAGGATCTGCGGCCGGTCGGGAGAGGGCTGCGCGGTCCGCGAGAACCGTTCACGCTCAGTGATGAGCGATGCCAACGACTCCTCGACCTCACCCAGCGAGTGGTAGACCAGCCGGCTGGCGCCGACGCCGTCGAACGCGGTCGGATGCTGTGCGTGCGGAAGCCATTTGAGCCAGTCCCAGTGCGGGGCCGCATGCCGGTTCACCACTGCCGCGACCAGGAATTGGTCCGGCCCATGGAACATCGCCAGCTGACAAATCATGGCGCGCAACATGCCTCGCGCGACCTCGGGTGAGCCATCGATGGTGACGGCCGCGAAACCTCTCAGGTTCAACGCGATCGGCAGCTCAGGCACCAGCGAGTGTGTCCGCACAAACCGGCGCAGCGCCACGGAGGCCACCGGCTCCAATTCTTCGACCGGACCGATCTCGGGTGCCACCAACTGCGCGGCCAGACGCTGATCCCCCACCCCGACACGCACATGGCAGTAGTCACTGTCGCCGGGACGCCGCTCCCACATCCGGCGGCCACCGGCAAGCGTCCACAGCGCAGACGGATCAGGGTTGTTCCACAGCAGGGCCTTGCGCTGAGCACCACCGGTATCGGTGACGTTCTTGCGCACCACTTCGAGGTACCGCAGGTAATCCTTGCGGTCCTCGTTGATTTCGCTGGTCTTGGCTCCCTTGCCGCCGCTGTTGGAGACCATGCTGACCATCGAGACCATCATCATGATCGGGAACAGCATGAACATCGGGCTGCGCATCATCCCGCCGCCCGAGCCGCCACCCAGACTCCCCGAGGTGACGAAGAAGGCAATCATGCCCACCATTGCCACCACCATGACCAGCGGCATGATCTTGGCGATGATCGGCGATGGCACCGGCCGCGGAATCTCCGGCGGTGGCTGCACATTGACCTCGCCACCCGGAACACGAGGCACCGCAAGCCGAGGCCGACGAATGAATATTGTGGTGTTCACCCCGTGCTCACCCTGGCCCTCCGGTTTCCCCCGCGCCACATCTCGTGGCTATTTCGCATCCACGCTACCGCCCAGCCCACGGCGGGCTACAGGATAGGGCCGTTATATCCGGTGCCGCAACGAATTCGCTCACAAGATCGCCGGAGCCGCTGGTTACGCGGTTAGCGTTCGCCCGGATGCACCGAACCGCTGGCGGCGCTCAGCCGCGTTCGGCTAGTGTGCATGCGCAAAGATCAATGACCGTGGGGGCAGGTAGGGGGCACAGCATGACACATGCGCAGTCGGGCGCCGAGCAACGTTCGGCGGTTCTCGAACTGTGCCGCGTTTCCATTCAGGCTGACCGCACTCAGGTCGACCTGGCGCTGCCGACGAGTGTCCCGCTGGCCCTCTTGGTCGGCTCGATCGTCGACATCATCAACCAGCATGTCGGTGTCCCCGAGCTGACCAGCCCGGAGGACGCCGTGGAAACGCACTGGCGTTTGTCTCGGCCTGGACAGCCGCCGCTACAGATGTCCAGCACCCTTGGGGAGTTGGAAGTTCGCGATGGCGATCAACTCATCCTCACCGCGTCCGATGTCACCGCGCCGGACCCACTGTTCGACGACGTCTTCCTTGCTGTCTCTACCTTCCGGACCGTGTCGGCGCATCCATGGAGCCGTACCGCAGCTCGAATACTCGGCGCTTCGGCGTGCGGGGTGGCCGCGGTGCTCGGCGCGACTGCGCTGTTACGTGCCGGCGCGACAAATCCCGGCCTGCTCCTTCCGATCATCGCCGTCGCGATCGCATTAGTGGCGATGACCGCCGCCGTCTTCGCGAACAGGGTGTACGACGATTCGCTCGCCTCCGTAATGCTGAGCCATTGCGCCGTCGGCTTCTCCGCGGTGGCGGGAGCCCTGTTCGTGCCGGGAAAATACGGCGCCCCGCACGCGATGCTGGCACTCATGGTCGCGATGGTCGTATCCATCCTCGCCATGCGCGCGACCGGTACCGGCACAACGTCGCTCGTCGCGGTTGCTTCGGCATCACTGCTCGGGTTCGCGGCAGCGCTGGGTTACGTGCTCTTCGATCCTCCGATCTACAGCCTTGGGGCGGTACTCGGAGCAGTCGGAATCTGCTCGGTGGCGCTTTCGCCGCGTGTGGCAATGGCTCTTGCTCGCCTACCTCTTCCCCCGGTGCCCACACAGGGCGCACCATCTCGCCCTGAACATTCGACGGCCCCGATCGAAGCCATCGAGGGTCTGGATGGACTTGATACCGAGGGTGACGACGTCGAGGACGCCACGGCGCTACCGCCCCTCCCCGATCTTCGCGAGAAGGCGCTGCGCGCGCATGCCGTTCTGACCGGATTGGTGTGCGGAACATCCGCCATCACCGCCGCGGGCGCCATGCTCGCCGCGCTGACGTTTCCCGGCGCGGGCGACCATCACCCCACCGGCGCGCACCGGTTCAGTGGCGTGGTGCTTGCCGGATTGATCGCGCTGGCGATGATGCTGCGGGCGCGCTCGCATGCCGACCTCGCGCAGACAGTGGCCATCAACCTGGGCGGCTTGGCCATTCCCGTCGCGGGATTCGCGTTCGTCGCCATCGCGTACCCGACAGCCGCCGTGTTCACCACCGCGCTGATGGCGATCGCGGCCGGTTCGGCCATCGTTCTCGGCTTCCTGGTGTCGGCGCGCAAGTACTCCCCTGTCGCGCGGCGCACGGTGGAGATCATCGAGTACATCGCCCTGTCGCTGATCGTTCCCGTGGCCGTCTGGGTATGTGGCGTGTACAGCGCCGTGCGGGGATTGAACCTGCCATGAACCTCAGCGTGGCCCGCCGTGTCGCCACCGCTGGAGCCGTTGCGATGTTGGCGATGTCCTCGCAGCTGGCGACCGGTTCGATGCACATGCTCGCGACGGCACACGCGTTCGCTCCACTTCCGGTCGACCCGAGCACGCTTCCCGGCCCGCGTCCTCCCGCTCCCATCGAACCCACGGAGCAGAAGGAACTGTGCCGATTCCCCGGCATCGACCCCAAACGCGACCTCAACAAGGTGCCCACGCAGCAGCGCGGACTGGATCTGCCGTTGGTCTGGCAGCTGTCACGCGGTGGCGGCCAGACGGTCGCGGTGATCGACACCGGAGTGGCACGCAGTCCGCGCCTACCACCGCTCATCCCCGGCGGAGACTACGTCTTCGAGGGCGGCAACGGCACTCAGGACTGTGACGCGCACGGCACTATCGTCGCCGGAATCATCGCGGCCGCACCGGATCCCACGGGGGCAAGCGCTTTCAGTGGCATTGCGCCCGACGTCAGCCTCATCACCATTCGGCAATCCAGCGCGAAGTTCGCGGTGAAGGACAAGGGCGGCGGGAGCGACAGAGACGATCCCTCCAAGATCAGCGGCGTCGGAAACGTCGACACCCTGGCGATGGCGGTGCGCACCGCCGCGGACCTCGGCGCGACGGTCATCAACATCTCCGAGGTGGCGTGCGCCTCCGCCAAACAATTCCTGGACGATCGACCGTTGGGCGCCGCACTGCAGTACGCCGTGGACGTCAAGAACGTGGTGGTGGTGGTCGCCGCGGGAAATGTCGGCGACGGTCAGTGCAAGAACCAGAACCCGCCACCGGACCCGGCTCGACCCAACACCCCGGACTGGGATGCTGTCCTGGAGACGGTGAGTCCGGCGTGGTACAACGACCTCGTCCTCACAGTGGGCTCGATCGGCCCGGACGGGCAACCCTCTAAGTTCAGTCTCGGCGGCCCCTGGGTCGATGTCTCCGCTCCCGGCGAAGACATCGTCTCCTTGGATCCCAACCGTGATGCGCTGACCAACGCCTACATGGGCGAGCAAGGACCGGTACCCATTCAGGGCACCAGCTTCTCTGCTCCGGTGGTGAGCGGCGTTGTCGCGCTGGTGCGTTCACGTTTCCCTCAGCTGAGCGCTCGTGAGGTGATGGACCGCATCAAGAACACTGCGCACCGCCCGCCGGGCGGCTGGGACCCCTATCTGGGCTACGGCGTGGTGGATGCACTCGCCGCGGTCAGTGACGACCTCGGCACCACGAGTGATCTCGCCCGGGCCAACGCCGCCAAGAAGCTGCAGCTGCCACCCGCACCGCCACCCGCCGACCCGCGGCCGCGACGCGTCGCCCTGATCGGAATAGCGGTCTGCGCGGCATTTCTCGCTGCGGCGCTGGCGATGCTGGCGCCGGTGCGCAAGCTGCGGCAAGGCCGGGACAACTCCACCGACTAACGCCGGGGGGCGCGCGATTTACGCGGGCGCGGTGCTCGATGTTGACGGATTGATCGCCAAACCTGTCTTGTCGGGCGGCATTCCGTCGTGCACGACGAGTGCGTCTTCCTTACTCAGCCGGGGCCCCGGCGGCAGCAGCCCGACGACCGGCCACGGCGCGGGAACGGGCTCAACCGTGAGCCCCAACGACTTCGCGGCCTCAAGGTTCCCAATGCCGAAGCGCACACCGGTGTCGAGGATGAGGTAGAGAGACTCCGCACGCCCGGTGTCCCCGCCGAGGCCGGTGGAGCGGATGAAGGCGCTACGCGCGGGCGGAATGTAGGCCGTGTCCACGTTGGGGCCTTCCTTGTCGGCCTGTGCCAACACCACCGGCACCTGATCGGCCTTCAGCGGCAGCGAGTTCCCCATCAACAGCTTGGTGGTGGCGTGCTCTTGCGTCTTCTCCTGACCGGGCTTCCAGCTGCTGCACAGCACCGACTTCTCCGGGACGTCCACGATCTTCCCCGCACGGTCCGGAAATGTCTGTACCGCAAGCTGGTTGAGGCTGGGATGCCCCGAAATCACGTCGGGAGCGACGGCGACAATGTCCTGCGCACCCTGGGAATCGGAAAATCTGATCAGATCCGCGGTGACCTCGTTGACGCGTTGCACCCCGCCGGAGAGCACGACGTAGTACTCGGCGGAGTCCGCCCGGCTCATCTTGATGACCGACCCCACCCGAACGCCCGCGGTGGTAATAGGCGACGGCCCTCCGGCATCCGGGATGGGCGGCGGCGCGATGGCCGGCACCTCGGGAATGGCATTGAGTACCGACATCGAGATCGGCCGCGGCGTCACACCTTCGAGACGCAGCGCGCGGGTCACCGCGGGGTTCGTCAGGTCGACCGCCGCACGTTTACCGTCGTAGAGCAGGTACATCTGGCTGTTCACCGTCACCAGGGCATACCTGTCTTTCGGCATCTCCTGGTTGCCGTTCTCCAGGGTTACCTTGCCCGCGATCACCGTGCTGGTAACGGTGGAGCTGGGCGGGGGTGTCGCGACATCGCATACCGTCCAGATGGTGTCGTCACCCGTCAGCGGCGGCGGAATGGATGCCGGCGCACCGGGAATCCCGACCAACGGGCCGCGGCGCGCCTTCGCCAGCTCCGAGTCCTTGACCGGCTTGGGATTCTCGTTGTTTCCGGAGATCAGTCGCGCGGACGCCAAATTGAGTGCGGGATGAAGTGTGTCCTGAATCCGGACGTAGACCGCGCCGGTGTCCTTGGCCATGACAATGGGCTGATCACCCAGCGGCATGTTGGGCCGAAAGAACGCCAAGATCGCACAGCCGGCAACGACGACGGTGGCCAGCACAATCCCGACCATGAGCGAACTGGACTGCGCCCGCATCGGGTCGTGGATCATTCGGACGTCACGGCGAACCAGCGCGTGCTCCATACGCCGCACGAGGAACCGGTACCCGCTGACCTGCAACCGGGTTGTCGGTTGTCGCGCCATCGTCCCCCCTCCAGGAAATCTGCGAAACTCGGATCTACGACCTAGTGATGCCACTAGGTCGGCCCCCAGATCTTGTTAGATCCTACGTACGGGCCACACGGCCATGCAGCCTATTGCAATACTGGGCAACCACGATAGGTTGCGGGTGGCAGCCGCGGCGCCCCAGTCGGGTGGGTGCGGCACAACGGCGGGACAGAAGGGGGAAAGGTGACCTCGAGCGGGGCGGCTCCGGAGCAGGTGCGTCGGGCCACGATGCCGATCCAGATCATGGTGATCTCGCAGCTGCTGATCCTCGCCGCAGTCCTGATCTCCTTGCTGTTCGGCTGGCCGTGGTGGGCAGCACTACTGATCGCGATCGTGTCGTTGGCACTGGTCCTCGGCCGATGGGGAGGTCAGACCGTCAGGCATTGGGCGGTTACCGGATTCAAGTATCTGACGGGCCGCACTTACCGAAGCTCGGGCAGCATTGCCGACACTCCCAGCAGCCAGGACAGCTGGACCGGAACCCGGTGGGAGAACGGCAAACTCATCACGGTGTTGGAAGTCAGTGCGACCCAGCGCCACCCCTCGGTCATCACTCCGGATCACTGCGCCACCGACTCCCTGGTGCCGCTGCGTGTGCTGCGGGAGTGCATGCATCAGAACGATATTGAGCTCGAAAGCATCGATGTAATCAGCAATGGCCAGCGCACCGCACAAGGGACGGTATTGCGCGGTGGATACGACCGACTGGTGGGCCCGCTGCCTGCCGTCGCCATCCGCACCGTCTGGGTGGTACTCAGGTTCGACCCCGGCGTGAACGTCGACGCGGTATTCCGTCGCGGGGGCGGCCGCCGAGGCGCGGAAAGGTGCGCCGTCATCGCCACGGCACGAGTCCGGCGAGCACTGGCGGCGGCCCACTGCGCCAGCACCATCCTGCAGGCCGGACAGATTCACCGGATCAGCGCCGAAATGCTTCGCCAGTACGCGGGCGCGCCCATGCACGAGGAGTGGAGTGGGCTGATGCTGATCGACTCCTACAACGTCGCCATGGGAATCGACCCGTGGTACATCACCGATGCCACCCTGACAGGGCTGTGGGCCCGCCCGACGCTGGAAACCACCGTGACCGTTCGGCTGCGCCCCGCCGCAAAGGGCCGCACATCGGTTGGCGCACTGGTTCGGTGGGCAACCGACGAACAACTCCCCGTACGCCACTCCACCGGAATGACCTCGCTCAACGGCAGTCAGCGCGACGCGTTCTTCGCCGGACTCCCCGTGGGCGCCATCGGGCTGGAGTATCTGACCCGAAGCATCGAGATGAGCAACGAGGAGCTCGACGGCATTCATCTGCCGACATCGGGCTGCGGACAGTTGATCGGATCGGATATGTCGGGCCGCGCGATCGCGGCGCGGCTGTCCGGGCTGGGCGTTCACACCGTGGTGGTACGCGCCGAGCTCTACGTATGCCAGCAGGTAGTGCTGAGATCGGTGGCGATCGGTGCACTCGTGGTCGTCTATACCGACCGTCCCCACATGTGGGACGTCATGGTGACCTCGATTGGCGACGCCAATCGCATCCAATTCGCCAGTGGCCCGGGCTTTATCGACCCCCGATGCACGCTAGCCGTGGTGGACGGCATGCAGCCGACCGCGTTACCCAGCAACTGCACGGCCGTGCACATCATCAGCAGCGAGTACGACGCGCTTCCGGCCCGGCCGGATGTCATCATCGACCAGCCCAACGGCTACGGCGACCACATTCTCCTGACCGCAGGTGGTGAAACCATCCAGGTCCGCCTCGTGACGGTCAGCGATGAGCTCGCCTACCTGGGCCGACCGATCCAGGCCTTCGCGCAGTAGAGCTTTCGCGCCGCTAGGGCTCGTCGCGCCTACGCCCCCGATAGGCAGCCACATGCTGCCGGTTGCCGCAGTTCCCGGTGTCACAGAACATCCGGGACCTGTTGCGCGACAAGTCAACCAGGACGGCATCGCAATCCGGTGCGGCGCAGGTCTTCAGGCGTCGCTGCTCGCCGGTGCGCACCAGGTCCGCGAACACCATGGCGGTCTCGGCACCGAGACGGTCCGCCAGCGGCGCATCACTGGCAGCCATATGCAGATGCCAATCGGGCTCCTCGACATGCCGGGTGAGCCAGGGCGAGGCGTGGGTATCGGCGAGCAAGGCGTTGACCTGCCGGACCACATACTCCTCGTCGTTGATATGCCCCCAGATATCGCCCAGTCGAGTCCGTAGCGCCTTCACGGCCCGCAGTTCGGCCTCGTCACCGTCGCGTCTGCCCGTCCAGCCGTACCGATCCAGAAGCGGCGGCAGCGCGCCCGGATCCGGGAGTAGCTCCCGGTCATTGCGCGCGGTGTTGATCAGCTCAGCAGCCGACCTCAGCCCCTGCTCCGTGTCATGAGTGAAAAGCATTTGACACCTGACATCCTTAACTTATACCGTCATGACCGTATTCGATTTTACTCATGACATGCGGGAGGTGCGGTGAACGACAAGGCCAATTTCCGGGCCGGTGTGGCGCTCGCCCTCGCATCGGCCGCAACCTTCGGCTTTTCCGGCCCCTTCGCTAAGTCGCTCATGGCGGCCGGCTGGTCCCTGACCGCCGTCGTCACCGCGCGCCTGGCCACCGGCGCCGCAGTCATGGTCGTGGCGGCCTGCATCGCGGCCCCCGGCTGGTTCTCCGAGGCCCGGCGCCACGCCAAAGTCATTGTGCTCTACGGAATCATCCCCGTCGCCGGTGCCCAATTCTGCTACTTCGGTGCGGTCAGGCACATGTCGGTCGGTGTGGCGATGCTCCTGGAGTTCCTGAGCCCCATCCTGGTGATCGCCTGGATCTGGCTGTCCACACGGCAACGCCCGCATGCTCGCGTGCTCGCCGGCGCGACACTCGCGCTAGCAGGAATGCTGCTGGTACTCAACATCTTCAGCGGCTCCCGCGTAGAGCCGGTGGGGGTGCTGTGGGGACTAGGAGCGGCGGTCTGCGCCGCGTACTACTTCATCTCGTCACACCGGGCGGGCGGCAAGGCACAAGGGCTGCAACCCATCACCCTGACTACCAGCGGGCTACTCGTCGGAACCGTCGCGGTGGGAGGCTTCGGGCTGACCGGCATCATGCCGATGACCTTCTCCACCCAGTCGGTGCAGGTCGCGGGCTGGCATGCGCCGGTGTACGTGCCCATCCTCATTCTCGGGGTGGTCACCACCGCGATCGCGTACCTCACCGGTATCGCCGCCATTGCCCGACTCAAACCGAGCTACGCGTCGTTGATCGCGCTGACCGAGGTGCTGTGCGCGGTGATCGCGGGATGGGTGCTCCTCGGGGAAACGATCGCGCCCATCCAGTACGCGGGAGCCGCGGTCATTCTCGCGGGACTGGTTCTGGCACACCGAGGTGCGGATACCCCTGCGGACCCCGAATCCAGCACAGCCGGGCACACAGCTTCTTTACCTGCGGGATTGAAATCACATGGCAGTGACAGCGAATTATCCGTAACCTCGGTGTGTGACGCTACAACCGAATCCACGCCCAGCCAGTAAGTTGCTTACCGCCGCCGCCCGCGCGGCGGTTGTATCGGTTGCGGCAATCATGTTGACCACGGGTCTCGCGGTCCTTCTCCCCGCCACCGCTTCGGCGGCCTGTCCCAACGTCGAGGTGTCCTTCGCCCGCGGCCGCAGTCAGCCGCCCGGACTGGGCAACATCGGCGAGGCGTTCGTCAGCGCGCTGCGTAATCGTGTCAAGAACCTCAATGTCTATGCGGTGCGCTACGACGCCAATACCGACGTGGGCGGTGGGGCCAACGACCTGAGCGCCCATCTGCAGCAGACGGCCAACAACTGCCCCGACACCAAGCTCGTCGTCGGCGGCTACTCGCTGGGTGCGGGCGTGGTCGACACCGCTCTCGGCGTGCCCGGCCCGGTGCAGATCGGCAACCTCTTCTCCTTCGACAACCCCGTGCCACCGGAGGTCGGCGACCACATCCGCGCGATCGTGACATTCGGCAACATCGTCAACCGCTTCGCCCCCATCCAGAATCTGGCTGGCGCGTACGGCGACAGAGTGCTGGATCTGTGCAACGACGGCGACCCGGTCTGCATGGACGGAAACCAGGACACCTGGAAGTCCCACACCTCCTACCCTGCCGCACTGATCAACCAGGCTGCGGACTTCGCGGCCGCCCGGGTGAACTAACGTCGCCTGGGTGACTGTCTCCCAGATCACCCACCGTCAGCTGCATGTCAATGGAATCGACATGCATGTCGCCGAACAGGGCGAAGGCCCGGCGGTTGTTCTGTGCCATGGCTTTCCCGGGCTCTGGTACACCTGGCGCCACCAGCTGGCCGCCCTTTCGGCGGCCGGATATCGGGCCATCGCACCGGACATGCGCGGATACGGACGTACAACGGCGCCGCGGCACCCTACGGCCTATGACCGCAGCACCACCGTCAACGACCTCGTGGGCCTGCTCGACGCCCTCGATCTTCGGGACGCGGTGTTCTGCGGGCACGATTTCGGGGCACATCTGGTGTGGGACATGCCCGTCTGGGCAGGGGATCGAGTCCGTGCACTGGTCCAGCTGTCGGTACCGCGTACCCGACGGCTCCCGGTCAAACCGAGCGTTGGCTTCAACTACCTTGCCTCTCAGCACTTCACGCATCTGGAGTACTTCCAGGAGCCGGGTGTAGCGGAGTCCGAGCTGAACACGCGGCCAAAGGCCTTCCTGGCCACGCTGTTCCACGCGCTCAGCGGCGCGAACCGCTATCTGGATTGCTGGGATCACCCGGCGCAGGTGGATGGCAAGCGCAATGGCTACCTGGACGTACTGCCGACTCCTCCTCCCCTGCCCTGGAATTGGCTGTCCGAGCAAGACCTCGACTACTACGCGGCCGAATTCACGCGCACAGGATTCACCGGCGGCCTCAACTGGTATCGGGCCGAGGATCTGGTGTGGGCGCAGAACGAGCACCTGCAGGACACACCCATTGACATACCGGTGGCCTTTATGGCGGGATCGGCCGATCCGGTGCTGGAAATGCTCGGTCGCGACCCGATGACGGCGATGGCCGATCTCGTTCCCGGACTGAGGTCGGTTCTGATCGTCGAGGGGGCCGGGCACTTCGTGCAGATGGAGCGGCCCGACGCGATCAACTCCGCAATGGTCGAGTTCCTGGCGTCGCTTCCGCCCAGGTGACGCGACCCATACCGCACCGACATGACAACTAGGTTGACTTACCCGTAGCATTCGCGTGTGACGACGCACAGTGCTGTTTCACCTGCCATCTCGCACGTCCGGCGGCCCGGATATCTCCTCGCTGCCCTGCTCATGTTCATCAGCCTGGTGACCATTTCGCAGCCTGCGCCCGCGAACGCCGATCCGTGCGCCGCCGTGGATATCTCGTTCGCCCGCGGCCGTGATGAGCCGGTCGGTCTGGGCCGTGTGGGGCAGGCGTTCGTCGACGCTCTCGGATCCAAGGTCGGCAGCATGAACGTCTACCCCGTCAACTACAGCGCCGGACTGCTCTCCACCGGGGAAGGCGCCGACGACCTGCGCGGACACCTCAGCGACGTCGCCGCATCCTGCCCCAACACCAAGCTGGTGATCGGCGGGTACTCGATGGGCGCAACCGTCGTGGATGACGTCGCCAACAACCCGCCGCCGGACGTCGCGGGCCGGATCAAGGGCATCGCGACGTTCGGGAACATCGACCGCCGCGGTGGCGGCATGACCGGGCCCCTCGCCGGACGGTGGATCGACCAGTGCAATCCCGGCGACCCCGTCTGCCAGGAGGGCGGCCGCTCATGGACCGCGCATCAGACCTACGAGCAGACCAATCTGCCCTCGCAGGCCGCGTCGTTCGTGGCGGGCAAGCTGTAGCACGGGCACAGTCCACGAAACGGCGCGCAGGAACTTGCTGACCCGTAGCATCGTGGTGTGACCACGCATCAGCGGGGCACGAGGGTCGGCGTTGTCCTGAGTTATCTTGTCGCCCTGACGGTGCTCGCGCTGTCAACGGCGAATGTTGTCGGACTTGTCTATGCGTTACCTCAAGCATCGGCAGATCCGTGTTCGGATGTCGACGTCTCCTTTGCGCGGGGACGCAAGGAGCCCGTCGGATTGGGCCGGGTCGGCGATGAGTTCGTGGACTCCTTGACCCCACGCATCCAGTCCACTGGCGCCAGTATGAACGTCTACCCCGTCAACTACGACGCGGGTATTTTCTCGGCCGGCGGTGGAGCCAACGATCTCAGCAATCACCTGCAATCGGTGGCCGCCAGTTGTCCGCGGACAAAGTTCGTCATCGGCGGGTACTCCATGGGCGCCGAGGTGATCGACACCATCATCGGTGTCCCGAACGTGGGAATCGGGTTCAACCGCCCCCTGCCTCCCACGGTGGGCGACCGCGTCGTCGCCATCGCAACATTCGGCAACGCCACCCACCGAACCGGTGGCCCACTGAGCGGTATTGCAGGCGTATTCGGTTCCCGTGCAGTCGATCTTTGCAATCAAGGAGATCCGATCTGCATGGCCGGACCCAACAACAGCTGGGATGCCCACACCTCATACGAACGCACCGGGCTACCCGCTGAGGCCGCGGCCTTCGTCGCCTCGAAACTCAACCGGCACGGCGAAGCCGAGTCCGCCGAGTAAGTTAGTCCTGCCGCACTCGAATGTCGCGGGTGATCAACACACGTGCCGCCATCTCGTCGTCCGGCGGATAGTCGACACCGACCAGCGTCAGTCCGCGTGCCGGCGCCGCAGCGAAATCGCTTGAACGCCTTTCCTTCTTCAACAAGTCGGCGCACCACTGCACCGGCCGCCTGCCCTCCCCCACCACCAGCACCGCACCCACCAGCGAACGCACCATCGACCAGCAGAACGCGTCGGCACTCACGTGCGCGGCCAGTTGATGCCCGTCGGCCGTCCAGTCGAACCGCTGCAATTCGCGGATCGTCGTGGCGCCGTCACGATGGCGGCAGAAGGCTGCGAAATCGTTCAGCCCCAATAGTCTCCGTGAGGCCTCCGCCATAGCGCCGACGTCCAGTGGACGGTGCCATCCGACGACCTCATGCCGCGCGAGAGGCAGCACTCCGAACGGCGCCGTCGATATCCGGTACTCGTAGTGCCGCCGCAAGGCAGAGAACCGGGCATCGAAATGCGCCGGGGCGCGGCAGATATCGATCACACGTACGTCTTTGGGCAGGAAGCGCGACAGCCGCCGAATCAGCCTGCCGAATTCCGGCGCATCCGCGGAGCGGGATCTGCCGAGAATTTCCGGTAGCCGGGCGTGTGGGATGTCCAGGTGCGCCACCTGGCCTGTCGCATGCACGCCCGAATCCGTGCGCCCGGCGGCGTACAGCGACACCGGCTCGCCCACGATGGTCGTGAACGCCTCGCCCAGCACCCCCGCGACCGTGCGCTGGTTGACTTGAGTCGCCCAGCCCGCGAAATCGGTTCCGTCGTAGGCGATATCGAGCCGTAAACGAACCAGCCCGCCACCGTCTCCGGTAGCGGGCTGGTTGTCAGAGGTGACCAAAGGTCACTCCTTCTTGTCTGCGTCCTCGGCCGTGTCAGTTGCGGCGTCCGCCGCACCTTCATCCTCGGCGGCCGCATCATCGGCAGTGTCGGTCTCGACCTCGACGGCGTCCTCGACAGGAGTCTCCTCAGCCTCAGCGGCGGCCGGAGCTTCAGCCTGCTTGGTCGAAGCGACCCGGCGAGCCCGGTCGGCCTCGGAGGTGACCGTCTTCTCCTTCACCAGCTCGATGATCGCCATGGGCGCGTTATCGCCCTTGCGGTTCTCGACCTTGATGATGCGTGTGTAGCCACCGTTGCGATCTGAGTAGAACGGACCGATCTCGTCGAAGAGAGCGTGGACGACGTCCTTGTCGCGGATCTTCTTGAGCACCTCGCGCCGGTTGTGCAGATCACCCTTCTTGGCGTGGGTGATCAGCTTCTCGGCGTACGGCCGCAGCACACGGGCCTTGGTCTCGGTGGTCTTGATCCGGCCGTGCTCGAACAGCGCGGTGGCAAGGTTGGCCAGGATCGCCTTCTGGTGTGAAGACGACCCACCGAGCCGCTGACCCTTTTTGGGCTTGGGCATTGCACTATCTCCTATTCGGGGCCGGCCCCCGTATCAGGTAGGGCCGGGACGGATTGTGTTAGAGCTGTTCGGTTTCGGCGAAGTCCTGATCGCCGTCGAAGTCGTACGAACCGGTGTCCGACCACGTGCCGGTGGCAACGTCGTATCCGGCAACCTCGGACGGATCGAAGCTGGTCGGGCTGTCCTTGAGCGACAGGCCGAGCTGATGCAGCTTGATCTTCACCTCGTCGATGGACTTCTGGCCGAAGTTGCGGATGTCCAGCAGATCCGACTCGGTGCGGGCAACCAGCTCGCCGACGGTGTGTACACCCTCGCGCTTGAGGCAGTTGTACGACCGGACGGTCAGGTCCAGGTCCTCGATGGGCAGCGCGAACGAGGCGATGTGGTCTGCCTCGGCCGGCGACGGCCCGATCTCGATGCCTTCGGCTTCGACATTGAGCTCACGTGCCAGACCGAACAGCTCAACCAGTGTCTTGCCGGCCGAGGCCAGCGCGTCACGCGGGGTGATCGAGTTCTTGGTCTCCACGTCCAGCACCAGCTTGTCGAAGTCGGTGCGCTGCTCGACGCGGGTGGCGTCGACGTTGTACGTCACCTTGAGCACCGGCGAGTAGATGGAATCGACGGGGATACGGCCGATCTCAGCACCCGAGGCCTTGTTCTGCACGGCCGGGACGTAACCGCGACCGCGCTCGACGACGAGCTCGATCTCCAGCTTGCCCTTGTCGTTCAGGGTCGCGATGTGCATATCGGGGTTGTGCACGGTCACGCCGGCGGGCGGCACGATGTCACCGGCGGTGACGGCGCCCGGTCCCTGCTTGCGCAGGTACATGGTGACTGGCTCATCCTCTTCCGAGGACACCACGAGGCTCTTGAGGTTCAGGATGATGTCGGTGACGTCTTCCTTCACCCCGGGAACGGTGGTGAACTCGTGCAGCACACCGTCAATCCGGATGCTGGTGACGGCCGCGCCCGGGATGGACGAGAGCAGGGTGCGCCGCAGCGAGTTGCCCAGGGTGTAGCCGAATCCCGGCTCCAGGGGCTCGATGACGAAGCGCGACCGGTTCTCGGCCAGCGTCTCCTCGGACAGGGTGGGTCGCTGAGAAATCAGCATTCTTCTTCTATCTCCTTCTCGGCACCCGCTATTTGATGCCGGTCAGTAAGGGCAGCCCGGATAGGCGGCCCGACTTCTTACTTCGAGTAGAACTCGACGATCAGCTGCTCGGTGAGCGGCACATCGATCTGCGAACGCTCGGGGAGCTGGTGCACCAGAATGCGCTGGCGCTCGCCAACAACCTGCAGCCAGCCCGGGATGGGCCGGTCGCCTGCGGTCTCGCGTGCGACCTCGAACGGCAAGGTGTTCAGCGACTTTTCCTTGACGTCGATGATGTCGTACTGCGACACCCGGTAGCTGGGCACATCGACCTTCACGTTGTTGACCGTGAAGTGTCCATGCGACACCAGCTGGCGGGCCATCCGGCGGGTACGGGCCAGGCCGGCCCGGTACACAACGTTGTCGAGACGGGTCTCCAGGATCTGCAGCAGCTGCTCACCGGTCTTGCCGGAGTGCCGGTTGGCCTCGGCGTAGTAGCGACGGAACTGCTTCTCCATGACGCCGTAGGTGAAGCGAGCCTTCTGCTTCTCCTGCAGCTGCGTGCGGTATTCGCTCTCCTTGACCCGCGCGCGGCCATGCTGGCCGGGGGGGTAAGGACGCTTCTCGTACGCGCTGGAGCCACCGACGAGGTCGACGCCCAAACGACGGGACTTGCGAGTGACGGGTCCGGTATAACGAGCCATTAGTTCAAACCTCCCTTAGACCCGGCGCCGCTTGGGCGGACGGCAACCGTTGTGCGGCTGTGGAGTGACATCGGAAATCGCGCCCACTTCGAGGCCTGCGGCCTGCAGCGAGCGGATGGCGGTCTCACGGCCGGAGCCGGGACCCTTGACAAACACGTCGACCTTCTTGACGCCGTGTTCCTGAGCCTTGCGAGCCGCGTTCTCGGCAGCCAGCTGCGCGGCGAACGGAGTCGACTTGCGCGAGCCCTTGAAGCCGACGTGACCGGACGACGCCCAGGCGATGACGTTGCCCTGCGGGTCGGTGATCGAAACGATCGTGTTGTTGAACGTGCTCTTGATATGAGCGGCGCCGAGCGGGATGTTCTTCTTTTCCCGGCGACGGGTCTTCTGCGCCTTCTTGGGGCCCGCAGCGCCCTTTTTGGTTGGTGCCATTTGGGTTACCTGGCCTTCTTCTTGCCGGCGATGGTGCGCTTCGGTCCCTTGCGGGTACGCGCATTGGTCTTGGTCCGCTGACCGCGCACCGGCAGGCCGCGACGGTGGCGCAGGCCCTGGTAGCAGCCGATCTCAATCTTGCGGCGGATGTCAGCCTGCACCTCGCGGCGCAGGTCACCCTCCACCTTGAGAGAGGCTTCGATGTATTCACGCAGCTGAGTCACCTGATCATCGGTCAGGTCCTTGCTGCGCTGCTCGGGGCTGATGCCCGTGGCGGCCAGGATCTCCTTGGAGCGGGTCCGGCCAATGCCATAGATATAGGTGAGCGCGATTTCCATTCGCTTATCGCGCGGTAGGTCGACGCCTACGAGACGTGCCATGCGGCAGTTCCTCTTTCATTCAACGAAGGTCTGTTCCCAGTCCGCCCCCTCTAGGTTGGGGCCCCGGCCTCCGTTCCGGGGGTGTCTGTCCGGCGTACCCGGTCAGTGGTTCTGGGAGGTCATCATTCAGTTATGTAGTCAGCCAGGTCCTTACGGAAGTCCTGACTAGCCCTGCCGCTGCTTGTGGCGCGGGTCCTGGCAGATCACCATGACCCGCCCGTGCCGGCGGATGACGCGGCACTTGTCGCAGATCGGCTTGACGCTCGGGTTCACCTTCACGTTCTTCGATCCTGTCTTGCGGTTGTAGTTACTTGTACCGGTAAACGATCCGACCGCGGGACAGGTCGTAGGGAGACAACTCCACTACCACTCTGTCCTCGGGCAGGATGCGGATGTAGTGCTGCCGCATCTTGCCGCTGATGTGGGCGAGCACCTTGTGTCCGTTCTCCAGCTCAATGCGAAACATCGCATTGGGCAGGGGTTCGACCACCCGACCCTCGACCTCGATGGCTCCGTCTTTCTTAGCCATATCCTCCGCGATTCTGATTGCCTGCTCCGGCTGTCGCCGGCATGACACGGCAAACTTTACCGACCCTCGAACGTGAGCCGGTAACAGGAAAGTCCAGGACTGGGCACGCAGATAGTCGGCACGAAAGCCGCACCGTTGGTCAAGGATACCCGCGTAACGCCACCAAACCAAACCGGCGTAGGGGGCCGCCACTCCCCCGGGCGCCTCAGGACCACGTGACTCCCGACCTGCTGATATGCGGAATCGCCGTGGGTCGCACCAGACCCGCCGTCAGCCAGGCACCCGCGATCCAGATATGAGGCGCGGATTTGGCGGCCATCGTGCGTCTGGCCCGCATGGATACGTCCGAACCGTCGAGGACTCGCTGCGCCCGCACGGACAGCATCCGGTTACGCACCCCCGACCGGCGCCGCTCGCGAGCACTGCGGTTGATCGCCAACCAGGCCGCGGCAAGATCGCTGGACTCGCCCAGCGCCTCGGCGATGGCCTCCGCGGCCGCGACCGCGTCGGACACACCCGAGTTGAGGCTGCGGCCGCCCAGCGGGGCGAACTGATGGGCGGCCTCACCCGCGAGCAGCACCCGGCGATTCACGTCGGTATAGCTGGCAGCTACTGCCTGAACGGTCTGATGCACCTCGACCGACCTGATGTGGTCTGCATACCAGGCATCACCGGTGAGCACTGTCACCCACGAGCGCACCTGCTCGGTCGTCGGTGTCTCGGCATCGCTGGACAGGAACTGAACATCGAGGCGCAGGCCGTCCGGGTACGGCAAGCGAATGGCGTGGCGCCCGCCGAGATCGGGGTGGTGGTACTGGATCTGCACGGGCAGATCGACCGTGACCCCGTCCGGATGCGGTTCGACGTCGATCACCACGGACGGCGGCGACGGCGGCCGCTCCGACATCCCGATGCCCAGCGCCTGGCGAATGGCCGACTTGGAGCCGTCGGCGGCGATGACGTAGCTGGCGCGCAGCCGGTCACCGCTGGCGAGGGTGAGCCGTGCGCCGGTGTGGTCGGTGTTGATGTCGGTGACGGCGATCCCGCAGTGGTACTCCACACCCAGATTCAATGCCTCGGCAAGTGTCTCTTCTTCAATAGCGCGCTGCGACAGGCTCATTCCCCATGCCGCCGGATTCCACGGACCAGGAATTCGCGACGGAGCGTACGAGGACATGACGAATACCGGGCGGCCCTGATAGAAGGTTTGGACGCCATGGACCGCGAGCGCCGATTGGCGCAGCCGCGCGCCCAGTTCGGGCGCCACCCGGTCATACCGCCGCAACGTCGAGTGCCCGACGAATGTCGCGCAGTTCCGGTGCCGCTGGCGTTCTTTCGAACCGGCGGCCTCCAGCACAACCACGTGAATTCCCTGGCGCGCCAACAATGTGGCAGCGAGCAACCCAACAGGACCGCCGCCGACGATCACGACAGCATCGTCGGTGATGTCCCGATGCGCGTCCGCCGAAACTGCCGCTAGGTGTGGCACCCCATGACGGTACCGCGCAGGGCCAATCGTGCGCCTGTTCAGCCCGGCAGACCGTAGCCAGCAGGACCGATTCGTGGTACCTATGTCGGTAGTGGCGAACATCGGCGTCGGCAACGGGGAGGGGCGCGAGTGGACGGTCTGACAATCGGGTACCTCGCGGCCTTTGCGGTCGGCGGGATAGCGGTGCTCTCGGCACTGCTGCTGACCGATACCGGCCACGGCGACGGGATGCCATTTCTGAGCCTGACCTCGGTTTCTGCCGCACTGACGGGCGCAGGCGCCGGCGGATTCGTCGGCTCGGCCCTGGGCATCTCAGCGCTGCCGACAGCAATCATCGCCGCCGTGTGCGCTGTTGCGCTAGTGTCGGTCCTGCAACTTCTCCTGACGTATCTGCGACGCCAGCAGGCGAACTCACACTCGGGGCGCGCGTCCTATATCGGACGACTCGGCACGGTGACCCTGGAGGTGCCCCCGGGCGGCGGCTGGGGCGAGATCGCGTTCACCGACGCGGACGGCAACCGGGTGCGTTCACGGGCGATCACCGATGAGCCCGAGGGGCTGGCCAAGAACGCCGCCGTCTACATCGCCGACGTGGACTCCGAGTACCTGCACGTGGTCAGCGTTCCCGAGGCAAGTCTCTGATGAACCCTCCCCGTCACACCGTTAGTTCACACCACAAGTTCACAACACAAAGGAAACCCGCATGAGTTCGCTTCTCATCATCGTCACCATCGCCATCGCGGCGCTGGTGATCTTCGTGGCGCTGCCGCTGATCTACGTACGCAACTACATCAAAGTGCCGCCGAACGAGGTCGCGGTGTTCACGGGGCGCGGCCAGCCGAAGGTGGTGCGCGGTGGTGCCCGTTTCAAGATGCCCGGCATCGAACGGGTGGACATCATGTCGCTTGAACCGTTCAACGTGAACATCAATCTGCAGAATGCGTTGTCCAACAACGGTGTTCCGGTCAATGTTGAGGCCGTAGGGCTGGTGCGCATCGGATCGAACGACGAGGCGGTGCAGACCGCCGTCCAGCGCTTCCTCACCGCGGATCTCAGCGAGTTGCAGCGGCAGATCAACGAGATCCTGGCAGGCAGCCTGCGCGGCATCACCGCGACGATGACCGTCGAGGACCTGAACTCCAATCGCGACTCTCTGGCGCGCAGCGTCGTCGAGGAGGCCGGCGGCGATCTCGCCCGCATCGGCATGGAGGTCGATGTCCTCAAGATCGCGGGTATCTCCGACCGCAATGGGTACCTGGAGTCTCTCGGCCAGCGTCGCATCGCCGAAGTGCGCCGCGACGCGACGGTCGGCACTGCCCAGGCCGAGCGGGACGCACAGATTCAGTCGGCTCAAGCCCGGCAGGCCGGCTCCATCGCGCAGGCCGAGGCCGATACCGCGATCGCCTCCGCCAACCAGAAGCGCGACGTGGAACTGGCCCGCCTGCGCGCGCAGACCGAAGCCGAGAACGCCCAAGCAGACCAGGCGGGTCCCTTGGCCCAGGCCCGGGCCGAAAAGGACGTGGGCATCGCCCGCGAGCAGGCGGAGGCCGCGCGTATGCAGGCCCGCACCGAGGTGGAGCAACGTCGTACCGAGCAGGCCCAGGCCGCGTTGCAGGCCGATGTCATAGCCCCAGCCGAAGCACGTCGCCAGGCCGACATCGCCATCGCGGAGGGCAGTCGGCAGGCCGCGATCCTGAAGGCGCAGGCCGATGCCGAGGCCGAGCGGCAGAAGGGTTCGGCAGAAGCCGACGCCCGCAAGGCAGCCGCGGACGCCTTCCGGATCGAGCAGCAGGCTGCCGCCGACGGCACCAAGGCCAAGCTGATCGCCGAGGCGGACGGCATCAAGGCCAAGCTGCTGGCCGAGGCCGACGGTAAGAAGGAAGTCGCGGCGGCACTCAATGCCTACACGCCTGAGGCAGCCCGACTGCTCACGCTGCCAGACATCCTTGCGTCGGTGGTGCAGGCAACCGAAGCCGCATCAAAACCGATCGGCGAGATTGAAAGGCTGTCCATCATCGGCGGCTCCGGCGATACCCGGGACGCGTTGGGCACCCTTTTAGGAGTAAGCCCGCAGGCAGTGGCGAAAGTGATTGAGAGCCTGAAGATTTCGGGCATCGATGTGGCCGACCTGCTGAACCGCACCCAACAGGTCAAGGAATCCACATCCCCTGCCCCCGCGCCCGCGGCGCATCCGGAAGGATGGGTGGAGGAATAGCGACACCTCCTGCGAAGTTGGGACGCGATATGGGCGAATCGAACCTCAACCGGTATGGAATTTGGAACGGCGGTCCGGTCACACCGGAGCAGGCCAAGGCCATCGAGGATCTCGGCTACGGCTCGGTATGGATCGGGGGTGTGTTCACCTCAGATCTTGCGTACGTAGAGCCCCTGCTCGAAGCGACCGAGAATCTCACGGTCGCGAGCGGCATCGTGAACATCTGGACCTCGCCCGTCGACGAGATAGCCGCCGCTTTCCATCGCATCGAAGCGAGTTACCCCGGGCGGTTCCTGCTCGGGGTAGGTGCCGGGCATCCCGAAGCATCGGCCGAGTACCGCAAGCCGTACGACGCCCTTGTCGAATACCTGGACGGGCTGGATGCCGCGGGCGTGCCGAGGGACCGCCGGGCGCTGGCCGCATTGGGACCCAAGGTGCTGAAGCTGTCCGCGGATCGCACCGCGGGCGCGCACCCCTATCTGACGACACCAGAGCACACCAGAGAGGCTCGAGCGATCATCGGTCCGGACGCCCTGCTCGTTCCCGAGCACAAGGTGGTGCTCAGCACCGACCCGGAGAGCGCACGGGCAATCGGCCGGCGCACCGTAGATTTCTATCTCCAGTTGAGTAACTACGTAAATAACTGGAAGAGACTCGGTTTCAGCGACGAGGACGTCACGTCGCCGGGAAGTGACACATTCATCGACGCCGTGGTGGCGCACGGAACCGCCGAGGAAATCGCCGCGCGTTTGCACGGGCACCTTGACGCCGGCGCAGACCAGGTACTCATCCAAGTTCTGGGCGACAAGGGGTTGGTCGACACGTTGACCTCGTTGGCGGACACGCTTCGCTAGTCCCCTACTAGGGTGAGTGCATGCGAATCTTGGTGACCGGCGGCGCCGGTTTCATCGGAGCCAACTTCGTACATGCGACCGTCCGGGAGCGCCCCGACGTCTCGGTGACGGTCCTCGACGCACTGACCTACGCAGGTACTCGCGAATCGCTGGCCCCGGTCGCCGCCTCGGTCGAGCTGGTACAGGGCGATATCTGTGACGCCGAGACGGTGGATCGGCTGGTCGCCGGCAATGACGTCGTGGTGCATTTCGCCGCGGAAACGCACAACGACAACTCGCTCGCCGACCCGTCACCATTCTTGCGCAGCAACATCATTGGCACCTACACCCTGCTGGAGGCGGTGCGGCGCCACGACGTGCGGCTGCACCACATCTCCACCGACGAGGTATTCGGCGACCTCGAACTCGATGACCCGAACCGGTTCACCGAGACCACCCCGTACAACCCGTCGAGCCCGTACTCGGCAACCAAGGCGTCGGCGGATCTGCTGGTGCGCGCCTGGATGAGATCGTTCGGCATTCGCGCGACGATCTCCAACTGCTCCAATAACTACGGGCCGTATCAGCATGTGGAGAAGTTCATTCCGCGACAGATCACCAACATCCTCACGGATCGCAGACCACGCCTCTACGGTGCCGGAGCCAATGTTCGGGACTGGATTCACGTCGACGACCACAACAGCGCGGTATGGCGCATCATCGAGGCGGGCACCATCGGACGTACGTATCTCATTGGCGCGGACGGAGAACGAGACAACCTGTCGGTGCTGACCACCATTCTCGAACTCATGGGCAAGTCGCCGGACGACTTCGACCACGTCACCGATCGCGCCGGCCATGACCTGCGCTATGCCATCGACCCGACACCGCTGCGTGATGAATTGGGTTGGAAGCCAACACATGGCGATTTCACCGACGGGCTGGCCGCCACCATTGAGTGGTATCGGGACAATGCGGATTGGTGGCGTCCCATCAAGGATGCCGTGGAATCGCAATACGCCGCGAGGGGGCAGTGACGTGAAGATCCGTGAACTATCGGTACCCGGCGCCTTCGAGATCACCCCGGTGCAACATCACGACAGCCGGGGCGTGTTCCTCGAATTGTTCAAGGGCACAGCGCTTGCCGAGGCCGTAGGCCACCCGTTCGACCTGCAACAGGCCAATTGCTCGGTGTCGGCGGCCGGGTCACTGCGCGGAATACACTTCGCCGACGTGCCGCCCGGGCAAGCCAAGTACGTCACCTGCCTGACGGGTTCCGTCTATGACGTCGTGGTCGACATCCGCGTGGGATCACCGATGTTCGGCGCCTGGGACGCAGTACTTCTCGACCCCCAAGACCGCCGTGCCGTATACGTACCCGAGGGCGTCGGCCACGGATTCCTGGCACTCGAGGATGACTCGACGGTGGTCTACCTATGCTCCGCCGGATACGCCCCGGGCCGCGAGCACGGCGTCAATCCGCTGGATCCCACCGTCGGGATCCAATGGCCGACTAGCCGGCCTGACGGCACCGAGTTGTCACTGGTTGTTTCCGAGAAGGACAGTGCCGCACCATCATTGCTCGATGCCAGGGAGTCCGGCCTGCTCCCGGTCGCTAGCGAGGTTCAGGTCTTCCTGGATAGCCTCTCGCACTGATCGACGAATCTACCCATGCCACCGCGTGTTTGCTAAAGTCCCTACATGACGCAACCGCCTTCCGGGCCGCCGCCCTCGGACCCCGGGTCGCCGGAATATCCGCCGTACCCGACGCCGACGGGCCCCGCGTACCCGCCGGTCGGGCCGCCACCGGCGGGCGGATATCCACCTATTCCCCCGGCCGGGCCCGCCGGCACCGAGCCGTATCCGCCGTACCCCCAGGCTGACCCGGCGGGATATCCGCCGCCGCCTCCGGGGTACCCATCCGCGCCATACGGATATCCCGCGCCGGGCTCCTACCCGCCCGTCGAAAGTGCACGGAGCACCAATGGATTTGCCATTACGGCGCTGATCTTTGGCATCGTCCCGTGCCTGGGCGGAATCCTGGGCATCATCTTCGGCATCCTGGGCCTGAACCAGATCAAACGAACCGGTCAGAACGGCCGCGGAATGGCCATCGCTGGCATCGTGCTCGGCGCCCTGTGGGTCGTGGTGTCGATTGTTGTCATCGCGGTGGGTGTCAGCAACCAGCCCAAACGCGACGAATCCGGCCACGTCACCCAGTCCGGCGATATGGACGTCACCAAGTTGCGCGTGGGTGACTGCGTCGCCGATATCGGCGACAAGGACTACTACACAACCACCAAAGCCATCCCATGCGCTCAGCCGCACAAGGCAGAGGTCTACGCGCTGCTACCGCTGTACGGATCCTCGGTACCCGCCCAGTCCGAGCTGGACGAAAAGGGCAATGAGGGCTGCAGCACAGCGCTGGAAAGCTACTCGCCCAGCGCATTCGAGGACGACGAGGTCGAGATCACCTACCTCTACCCCACTAAACGTTCATGGGCAAAAGGTGATCACGCGATCGCCTGCGTGGCCGTCTTCACCACCGAGCGCACGGCGTCCATCAAGGGCAAGTAGCTACGGGCGCAGTGTCAGGATGCGGGGGCCGTCCTCGGTGACGGCCACCGTGTGCTCCCAGTGCGCGGCCCGCGATCCGTCGGTGGTGACGACGGTCCAATCGTCGGCCAGCACCCGGGTCTGAGTGGTGCCCAGCGTGAGCATCGGTTCAATGGCAAGCACCGACCCCACCGCGAGAAGCGGCCCCTTGCCGGGGGCTCCCTCGTTGGGCAGGAACGGATCCAGGTGCATCGAGCGACCGATGCCGTGGCCGCCGTAGCCGTCCACGATTCCGAATGCGCGGTCGAACTGCTTCTCGGCCGCCCTGGTGCCCAGCTCGATCGCGTGGGACACATCGGTGAGCCGGTTCCCAGGGATCATCGCCGCGATACCGGCCTCCATCGACAACCGGGTGGCTTCCGACAGCGCCTCGTCAACGGGAATGACTGTCCCCACCGCGAAGGTCCACGCGGAATCCCCGTGCCACCCGTCCAGAATCGCGCCACAGTCGATGGACACCAGGTCGCCCTCAGCCAAGATCGCTGTCGCCGAAGGTATTCCATGAACCACTTGATCATTGACCGAGGAGCAGATTGACGCCGGGAAGCCGTGGTAACCCAGGAACGACGGCACCGCGCCGGCATCCCGGATCACAGCCTCGGCGACCTGATCCAGCTCCAGCGTCGAGACGCCAGCCTTCGCGGCATCACGCACGGCGACCAATGCGGCGCCCACGATGGAGCCCGCAGCAGCCATGGCGTCGAGTTCACCGGTGGTGCGCTGCTCCACCGTCTTCTTGCGGCCGAACAGCCCCACTGGTTGCCTCGCCTACTACCGGCCCAGAGCCTGCGATGTCCGCGCGAACACTTCGTCCACCGTGCCGACGGCATCGATAGTCTGCAGCACGCTCTGGTAGTACTCCAGCAGCGGTGCGGTCTCGTCGCGGTACACATTGAGCCGATTGCGAATGATGTCCTCGGTGTCGTCGGCGCGGCCACGGCCCAGCAGTCGCTGCACGAGCTCTTCTACCGGCACCCGGAACTCCAGCACGGCGTCGATCTTGACTCCGCGGGCCTCTTCCATCGCGGCCAGCGCATCCGCCTGATCCACGGTGCGCGGGAATCCGTCGAGGATGAAACCGTCCGCGGCATCCGCCTCATCGAGACGCGCCTCGACCATCTTGTTGGTCACCTCGCTGGGCACCAGATCGCCTGCGTCCAGGTACTGCTTGGCCTGGATTCCCAGCTCGGTGCCCTCACTGATGTTCGACCGGAACAGGTCGCCGGTAGAGATCTGCGGAATGCCGAACTTCTCCGAAATCAGTTGTGCCTGCGTACCTTTGCCTGCCCCTGGCGGGCCGAGTAACACCACTCTCACTTCAGGAACCCTTCGTAGTTACGCTGCATCAACTGGCTTTCGATCTGCTTCACAGTATCGAGACCGACGCCGATCATGATCAGGACCGCAGTTCCGCCGAATGGCAGGTTCTGCATACCGCCGGAGTTCCCGATCTGCAAGAACAGGTTCGGCAAGATCGCGATGATACCCAGGTAGATCGAGCCTGGCCACGTGATGCGGTTGAGCACGTAACGCAGGTAGTCGGCGGTGGCGCGTCCGGGACGGATACCGGGAATAAAGCCACCGAACTTGTTCATCTCGTCGGCGCGCTCATCGGGGTTGAAGGTGATCGACACATAGAAGAACGTGAAGAACACGATGAGCGTGAAGTAGATCGCGACGTACCAGTAGTTGCTGGGGTCGGTCAGGTACGTGCTGACGAATCGATCCCACCAGCCGGTCTTGTCCTTCCCGCCACTGCGCACGAGCTGCGTGATGAGACCGGGGATGTACAAGAGCGAGGAGGCGAAAATGACCGGGATAACACCGGCCTGGTTGACCTTCAGCGGCAAGTAGGTGGAGGTGCCGCCGTACATCCGCCGTCCCACCATGCGTTTGGCGTACTGGACGGGGATGCGGCGCTGGCCCTGTTCGACGAACACGACACCGATCACGATGAGAAGCGCCGCCACACATACCGCGGCGAACGTGACACCGCCACGGCTGTCGAGGATGGTCTTGCCCTCGGCGGGGATCCGGGCCGCGATACCGGCGAAGATCAGCAGCGACATGCCGTTGCCGACTCCGCGTTCGGTGACCATCTCACCGAGCCACATCACCAAGGTGGATCCGGCGGTCATGACCAGAACCATCACGGTCAGCGAGAAAATCGACTGGTCCGAGACAATCTCGTCCTTGCGGTCGCAGCCCTGCAGCAGGTTTCCGCTGGCACCGAGCGCCACGATCGAGGTGGACTGCAGCAGCGCCAGCGCGACCGACAGGTAGCGGGTGTACTGCGTCATCTTGGCCTGGCCCGACTGGCCTTCCTTGCGCAGCTGCTCGAACCGGGGAATGACCACGGTGAGCAGCTGAACGATGATGCTGGCGGTGATGTACGGCATGACACCGACCGCGAAGACCGACAGCTGGAGCAGCGCGCCACCCGAGAACAGGTTGATCAGCGAGTAGAGCTGCGCCGAATCTCCACTGCTGACCTGCTCAACGCAGTACTTCACGTTGGCGTAGTTCACCCCGGGAGACGGCAGCGTCGCACCAAGCCGATAGATGAACACGATCCCGATCGTGAAGAGGATCTTCCGCCTCAGGTCAGCTGTCCTGAGAGCAGAGACAAAAGCGGAAAGCACACATCCTCCTGCGCATCCTGCAGCTCGCCATGTGATCTGCTAGATGAATCAGCTGGTGATCCCAGCGTTGGGTAACCGTTTCGGCGGCCGTCAGGGCACGCCCGGGCCGGATACGAGACTAACAGTTCGCTACATACCGGTGGAGAAGACGGTGTCCTTCTGGTCGGGGACGACCGTGCCATCGGAACGAAGCAGCGGCCCTGTGCTGCCGTCCGGGTTGATCCGGCCGTCGGTCGCACACAGGTACGGGTCCACATGCTGCGGATAGGGATCGATAAACATCGGGTTGACCAACCATTTGCCGTCGGCGTCGTCATAGGCCCGGCACATGAGCTCGGTCTTGTTCCGATTGATGACGAGGTGCGCGGCGGTGGCGTCGTCGACAAAGGTGACGTCGGTGGTCGAGTCCCCGGCAGCGAGAATCTGCCGCTTGTTGACGTCGTAGGGCTCGAATGCGGCGGGTCCCTGCACGCCGAAGACCACCTGGTTGGCCCAGCAGCGTTTGCCGTCGACATAGGTGATGACGGTGTCGGCACCGTCGGGCTGTCCGCCACAGCCCTTGACGTGCGGGGTCTGCCTTCCGTTGGCGTCGTAGACGCTGCGCACCCCGATCACCTGGTTTGTCGGGATTCCGATTTCCGGTGACCACACCTTGGCGACTACCTCCGACGACGCCGAGATCACCCAGGTGCTGACACCGTGTGCCTGCAGCGTGGCAATGAGGTCCTTGATCTGCGGATATACCCGCACATACCCCGGCACGGTGGTGGTGCCGACGGTCTGGGTGGCTCCGATCGGGGCGTCCAGGTTCTCGCGCTTGGCCGCCTGCGCGAATTGAGCGACCTCGTCGGCGGTGTACCCGGCGGTCAGCGCGACTGTCCACACGTAGGCGCCATTGCTCCAGCGCTGGTTGTATCCGGTGAAGGCTTCCTGCTCGTCATGGGTCTTGCCCTCGCGGACCGCCAGGATCTCGTCGGCGCATGCGGCGTTGGTTGAGGTGGCCAGCGGCTGTCCAGCGGGGGTTGTGGTGCCACACGCCTCACGCAGCGCGGTGGCCGCCACTTCGGTGATGTGTCGGCTGGTGGCGTGCCAGTCACCGGGCTGACGGATCTTGTTGTGCCGCAGCATCCACGCGAGAGTCGCATCCGAGATGTCGTTCTTGACCTCGGTGTTGTCCCAGTCGAAGAGCGCGACCGCCGTGGTGGAGCGCTTCCAAGTACCGGTGCACGTGCTGTTGGCGTCGATCGCGGCTTGCAGCCGCTGCCTGACATCGCCGTACCAGGGCAACGCGGGATCCATCTGGCGGCATCCGGGTGCGGCCTGCGCGACGGGAGTGCTCACGTTCCAGGCCGCGACGAACAAAACGACAGCAGCAATCCAGGTCATCGCCTTCACCGGCCGAAATTACCACCGCGCGTCCGTGACTCGGGGCCGGTCACCGAGCGTTCATCGGCATTACCCGTGTGTTGAGACCGGATCTGCGCGGCCCGCAGCCAAATATGTTCTCGCAGTTGCTCGATATCGGTGGGATGCGGCGCGGACAAGACATCGGCTCGCGCCCGTTTCGCGATGGCGACCTCGCGGCGGTAGTTCAGGAAGATCTGAATCTCGCCTTCGCGATCGGCGAGATATTCGTAATCCGTGTCCCACGGGGCGACGATGCGCATCAGTTCGGCATGGGTGGCCCATTGCCGCAACGTCTGCGGGCCGCCCGCCAAAACCAGCACCCCGCCGATCCGTTCGGCGGTCTCCCACCCGGTGGGTTCGGGTGTGTACGGATACTGCCGTTGGCCGCCGGGCATGTCCCGCCACTCACGAAATTCGGCTGCCCAGCTGTCCAGGCCGTGGGTGCGCCAGCGCACGGTCCCCTCGGGCTTGGTCAGCGGCTGCCCCCGCAATGCCGTTGCCGCCTGCCGGGTGAGCACGGTCAGACGCGACGGCAGCAGCACAATCGGGTCCGCCGGTTCGGCGTCGAACGGATTCGGTTCGAGGTGCGCACGGTCGACGAGCACCAGAGTGCCGGGATGCCGCTGGTATGCCAGACCCCACAGCAGCCGGGCCAGCGTCTTGGCGCCCGCCTCATCGGAGATCACATGCCAGGTCTCATGAAACCGGTTGGTGGAGAACCGCACATCGGCGTCGGCGCGCAGCGTGATGACCGTGTAGGACCGTCCGTCGAGCGTCACGGAACGCCGGTGCAGCTTCATCACGCTGTCTCCGGTGGCGGCCGCACGTGGCCGCACTTCTGTTTCGGCCACGTTCACCTCCTGATATCTCGGCCGCCCTCAGTGCCGGAACAGCAAACACCTCGATCCGGGTCGCACGCAACTGAATTTGCGCAGGCCACGGCCCCGGGGGTGCGCAATCGCAGACAGCGGCGCACTATGGTCGGGGCAGCCCGACAACCTCCAAAGGAGCCTCGATGACGCGGACCGATGACGACAGCTGGGACTTGGCCTCAAGTGTCGGAGCGACGGCGACGATGGTGGCCGCGCAGCGTGCGCTGGCCAGCCAAGTGCCCAATGCCTTGATCAGCGATCCCTACGCGGAGCCGCTGGTGCGTGCGGTCGGCATCGAGTACTTCACCAAGCTGGCCTCGGGCGATTTCGACCCCGAACAGATGGCAGGTCTGGTGCAACTGGGCATCACCGCGGACGGTATGGCCAACGGGATGGCAAGCCGCACCTGGTACTACGACACCGCCTTCGAGTCCGCCACCGCCGCAGGAGTACGCCAGGTCGTCATCCTCGCGTCGGGACTCGACACCCGGGCCTATCGCCTGGATTGGCCGGCCGGTACCACCGTGTACGAGCTCGACCAGCCGGACGTGATCGCGTTCAAGACCGACACCCTGGCCGAGTTGGGAGCCTCACCGAGCGCCAACCGGCGCACCGTGGCGATCGACTTGCGCGATGACTGGCCAACCGCCTTAAAAGCGGCCGGTTTCGACCCTGCACAACCGACGGTGTGGTCTGCCGAGGGGCTGCTGATCTACCTGCCCCCGGAGGCACAGGATCGGTTGTTCGCCTCAGTCACCGAGCTCAGCGCACCGGGTAGCCGCCTCGTATGTGAGCAGGTTCCCGGCCTGGAGACCGCCGACTTCTCCAAGGCCCGCGAACTCACCCGCCAATTCGCGGGCGACACACTGGATTTGGATATGGAGTCGCTCGTCTACACCGAAGAGCGCCAAATGGCCGCGGATTGGCTGGCCGAACACGGCTGGTCGGTGGTCACCGAGGAGAACGACGCGCTCTACGCGCGGCTCAACCTAGACCCGCCGAACCCATTGCTGCGCACGATATTCCCCAACATCGTGTACGTCGACGCGTCACTGGGCTAGCCTCTCCACGCGCGAGCGGCCCCACTTCCACCAGGCCCGCCTCCGCATTTCGGGCTCGTCGGTATCGGAGTTCGCAAACGGAACTCCTTTATAAACAGCGAGATACACGTCGATCGTAGTCACGATGACAATCATCAACACCGGGCCCAGCACGATTCCCCAGAATCCGAACGCCGCGATACCCGAGAAGACCGCCAGGAGCATCAATGCGGGGTCCAGACGTGCGCCGCGCGGTACGAGGAAGGGGCGCAGCACATTGTCGATGTTGGACACCACCAGGAGGTGCCAGGCGATGACGAACAGTCCACCGACGGGGTGACCGAAGAGGATCATGCCGATGCCGAATGGAATCGTCACGATGCCGCCCCCCAGCGGGATGATCGACAACGCGGTCAGCAGTATCGCGAAGAAAAAGAACCCCTGCTGGAAGCCGGCGACGTAGATCGACGCGGCGCCCGCGACACCCTGCGCCATCGCAATGACGAACTGGCCCTTGACCGTTCCGCGCACCATTGCACCGATCTTGTCGAGATACAGATCGGTGATCTCCTCCCCCAGCGGATTGAGCTGCCGCAGCAGGGTGAGCACCCTGTCCTGTTTGACCAGGAGCGAGACAAACACGTACAGGAAGATGATGCACGCCGCAACCGCCGCCGCAACGCTGCCGACGGCGCTCTGCAGCACCTGCAGCAGCCCTTGCCCAACGTTCTCCGCCAATGACGCGATCGACTGCCGCAAGCTGTCCGGGGTCAGCTGGACGTGCACGAATGGGATCCGGACCAAGACGTCGTTAATCACCGCGAACGCCTTCTGCCCGAGTGCGGTCATATCGGTGTCCCCCACCCAGTTCGAGACACTGTCGACCATGCGGGTGATCTGAACCGTCGCAACGTAAACCAGCGCACCGACCGGAACCACCACCGCTCCCAGCGCGCACAGCAACGTCAGCGTGGCGGCCACGCCCGATCCGAATCGCCGACCCAGACGCCGATACAGCGGTGTGAACAGATATGCGGCCACCGCCGCGACGACGATCAGGATGAAGTAGCCGCGCAGAAAGTAGATGCCGACGGCGATGCCCACCCCGGTGAGAACTGCGAGCACACGTTTCTGAAACACGGTCAGTTCGGTGTTCACGCCACGCCCTTTCGCCGGCAACTGCCCCCGATACGTTAGTCGGTGTCAGCCCCGGTCCCGGCGAAACATGCTGGTGCCGCGCGACTAGAAGCGGTAGTCGCCCATCATCATGGTCTGCGCGCTGCCGATCGATCGTTGGGCGCGCTGCACCGTCTCCAAAGCCAGCTGCGCCACCCGCCCCAGCACCGCATCGGTCACGGCCGCGGCGGCGGGCTGCGACGACGCGCGCTGCCGCAGCAGCGAGGTGAGCGGCGAGCTTGGGAAGCTCGCGATCCGCACCTCGTCGTCGGCCTCGATGTCCGCGAGCCCCTTGGCCTTGGCCACCGCGTCACGGAATCCACCGAGCTCATCGACGAGGCCGTGCTCCAGCGCATCCTTGCCCGACCAGATCCTGCCCTGCGCAACCGCTTTCACGGCATCGATGGTGAGGTTCCGCCCGTCGGCGACCCGCTGCACGAAATCGTCGTAGTGCATGTCGATCTCGGCCTCGACGAGATCACGTTGCTCGTCGGTGAAGGGTTCATTACTCGACCACGCGTCGGCGTTTGCGTTGGTGCGCAGCGTGGCCGACGCGACGCCGAGCTTCTCCTTGAGTCCGCGAGTGATGAACTTTCCGGTGATCACCCCGATGGAACCGGTGATAGTCCCCGGATTGGCGATAATCGCGTCGGCACCCATGGCGACGTAATAGCCACCCGACCCCGCGACGGCACCCATGGACGCCACCACTGGCTTGCCTGCCTCACGCGCCCGGATCACTTCTCGCCAAATGGTCTCCGAGCCGTTAACCGAACCACCGGGGCTGTCCACACGCAACACGATGGCGGCCACTGAATCGTCGGCGACGGCATCGCGCAGCGCCTCGGCGATCACGTCACCTCCGCTGGCCGGCCCTGGTGGGAAGAGCCGGGGCCCGCTGCGGCCGCTCACAATCGGTCCCGCCAGGGTGACCACGCCGATGGTCCGCCGCGACGGACGGCCGGGCAGGCTCGGCACCTGCGGCCGGGTGGCCCGGGCGTAGCGCGCCAGATACAGCAGCGGGGGTTCTTTATCGGCCTTTACACCGGTCACTTCAGCGATGCGCGCATACGCCTCGTCGCGATACCCGATGCGATCCACCAATCCGGCGGCCACCGCATCGGTGCGCCGCAATGGCGCGCGGTCTGCCAGGGCGTCCACATCGGCCGGTTCCAGCTTGCGCGATGCGGCGACGCCGTCGCGAACCTGTTCGGACAGGCTCGCTAGCAGTCGCCCGTCGGCCTCCCGCTGCGCCTCGGTGTAGCCGTCCTCCGTGAAAAGATTTGCCGCCGACTTGTATTGACCACGGGAGAGGAACTGCGCCTCCACTCCGGCCTTATCGAGGGCGCCGCGCAGGAAGGTCCCGTTGGCCGCGAATCCGATGAGTCCCACCGTGCCGGAGGGCTGCATCCACACCTCACCGAAGGCCGATGCCAGGTAGTAGGCCAGGGTGCCCGGGTAGGTCTCGGCCCACGCCACGCTCGGCTTGACGGCGCTGAAGGCCTCGATGGCGGCCCTCAGCTCCTGGACAGCTCCGGCGGCGGCTGGAGGGATCTGCACACGGGCGATGAGACCGGCGACCCGCGGATCGTCAATCGCCCGGTGGATGGCTGCGATGGTGTGCCGCAGTGACAGGGGCCTACTCGCCCCGGAGAACACGAGGCCCAGCGGATCGAAGCTGACGGCTTCCGGCGGGACCTCGAGCAGGTCGAGCTCCAGGATGCAGTCCCGCGGCACACCCCGGTGACGCGCGGTGTCGACCTTGGTCAGCAGATCGTGAACGTCCGAGGGTGTGGTGAAAGCGAACATGCCTTGAGCGTACCGACGAATGCGGCAATGCTCCCGGCCACAAATCCGTGCTGCCGTTCTGCTCGGCGCGTAGGGTCGAAGCCATTCGCTGGCGGAGGGGCAACGATGACACGTGCACAGAAGACGATGGCCAAAAAGGTCTTGGCCCAGGTCACCGCGCTACTCGCGGTGACGACAGTATCCGGGTGTATCGACACCTCCGGGTCACGCGAATTCACACCGTCACCATCGACGTCATCGACCGCGGCAGCTCCCACCCGTAGCTACCCCGGCTTGTTTCCCGAGTACCGCGGCAAGTTCCATCCCAATCACACCGATCTGGGTGGGCGGAACAACGCCGAGCTCGCCAGCCTGCTGCCGGTGGATGCCGACTTCCCCGCGCAGGGAACAACCCGTCCGCCGGATATCGCCTCCGACGACGGTTCCGGGCTGGGCGTGCACGGACAAACCGACGGTGAAACGCGTCCGCCCGAATGCCTCTACACGCCCTTCGGCAAGTCCTTTTCGAGGACTCCTGATGGGTCGGACTGGAACCTGTACTACGTGGCCTCGACATTCCACGAGGCGGACCCGGACGGTAACCACATCATCGTCACGGTGAATCGTGAACGCGAGAACGCCGACGTATTCGCGTTGACCAGCACCTGGATCAAGAAGTGCGGTCAGTACGACAAGGCGTTTCCGACATTCGCCCAGCCGGAGGTGCGTAACCGGCACGTCACCGACACCTTCGCACCCGGTCCGACTGTCGACGGCGTGCAAACCTACGTGTACACCAGTGCGAGCACCGACCTGGATGACGCATCGGCCAGTAAACAGCCGTCGGGAGTACGTGGACAGCGCATTCTGCTCGCCAGAGTGCGCTCGGTCGTGTTCGAGGTGGAAGGAACCGGCCAGGTGGACGCCGGCCTGCTGGATCAGCTGATGGCCACCACCATCGCCAATGCCAAGCACGCCCCGCCACCCCCCGACCAGAACGCCGGGCGATTGGCCGCACTTCCCACCTGCGACACCGCCCCGACCCAGCCCGGAAATCCGCAAGCGGATCCGGCGCTCGACTGCACGATCCGTACCTCGGACGGCAGCGGTGTCATCTTCGAAATGCTGGGCACCCCCGCCGGGACTATCCGCGTGTTCAATGGCAATGGCACACAGTCGCAGTCCATTCGCGTACCTCACCCGATCTTCCAGCAGCGCCTCCCGTTCCTGCAGGATTTGGATCAGGACAAGCGTGAAGAGCTGTTGGTAGTCACGGCGACCGGAGACCCTGCCGGGGATCTCATGGACGTGTGGCGCTCGCGGCCGAACTCCGATCAATTCGACATGACCGGAACGATCTTCGGGGTCCCGAGATTCTGGATGACCTCCGATCGATTCATCGGAATCTTCTCGCGCAACGGCGCCGACGCCGGGGTGGCGGCGCTGTTCCGCTTCGTCGACAACAAGTTGGCGGTGCTGGCACTGCTGGATACCGAAAGACGTGTCGACAACAAGCCTCTCGATCCGAAGTGGCGCCTCAACGCCAACGTCAAATGCGCGATGAACACCTCCGATGATCCGCCGGGAGCACTTGGGGCACGAACGGACGCGTTGCGTGCCGCCGGTGTCGACCCGGCCACCGCCGAGGAGCATTTCTGTCTGCAGCCCTGGGTAGCGACGTTGTACCGGCAGGGCGCACGGTGAGGCGCATATGAAAAAGTGGGGTGCCACTGCACTTTTCGTCATGGGGATGACCCTGGCGGCATGCAATCACGGCGGTATTCACCGCGCCGCAACGCCGACGAGCTCGGCACCCAGCCGCCTCGATGCGCTGCCACTGTGCTCGTCGATCACGCCGCAAGCGATCGAACCGGATCCAGACCCGGCCCTGGACTGCGTGTTGCGGTCCAAGGATTCGGCGAAGCTGACGTTCGAGGTGCTGGGCTCACCCCCCGTCACCATCAAGGTGTACGAGCCCAATGGGACCGAGCGGCAGACCTTTACCGTTCCCGTCAACAAACCGGAACGAACTCCGCCGCTTCTTGCCGACTTGGATCGTGACGGCCGCGATGAGCTGGTAGTGGTGAACACCGTCGGCTCCGATGGCGATGTCCTGGATGTGTGGCGGGTCAACAAGGACTCCGGGAAGTTCTCTCACGCGGGACAGGTAGTCGGCTATCCGGATTTCCGGACGACCGATGAACACTTCGCCGCGTTCTACGCCAGTACCGGCGCCGGATCGGGAAGGGCATCCCTCTACCGGTTCGTCAACGACAAGGTGGTGGGACTCGGCTCCCTCTTCGTGCAGGCGGCGGACTGGCCAGATCCACCCGATCCCGCCCGCACCTGGTACACCAACGGAAACACGTTGTGTTCCTTCAACTACGACGATGTTCCCCCAGGGCAAGCCGAGAAGACGAACCAGGCCTTGACGGACGCGGGCGTGGACCCACCCTCCGCACAGGACCGATTCTGCAAGCAGGCCTGGGTCGCCGATATCTACCGGAAGCGCTAGCCGGACGTACCGTGGTGGGATGCGGTTCTCGATCTCCATTCCCCAGTTCGACACCGGCAGCTTCGATGCCGACGGCGTCCGGGCCTATCTGAGACGCGCCGAGGAGCTTGGTTTCGAGGGCGGCTGGACCCTGGAACAGACCGTCGGCTCTTCACCGATCATCGCTCCGCTGGAGCTACTGGCGTATGCGGCGGCATGTACCACGCGCCTGCGCCTTGGCGTCGCGGTGCTCGTCGCCTCACAACATGATCCGCTACAGCTGGCCTCCGCCATCACCGCGGTGGACCGTCTCAGTCACGGGCGTCTGGACATCGGAGTCGCCCCGGGCGGCGGTTTCCGCAACTTCGCGGCGTTCGGTGTGGACAAGGCGACCTTCATCGCGAGCTTCACCGAGGGACTCGATCTGATGAAGCTGGCGTGGTCAGACCAGGAGCGCATCACCTTTCATGGGCGCTTCCGGAATGTCGACGATCTGGCAATCCAGCCCAAGCCCGTACAACGTCCGCATCCGCCCATCTGGTTCGGCGGGCATGCGCCCGCCGCACTCGCCCGCGCGGTGCGCCATGGCGATGCGTTCCTCGGCGCAGGTTCCTCCACCACGGCTGCCTTCGCCGAGGAGGTCACGCAGCTGCACACTGCGTTGCAGAGCCAGGGGAAGGACGCGGCCGGCTTCCCGATCGGCAAGCGCGTCTACCTAATGATCGACGACGATCGGGACCTCGCCCACACGCGCGTCCAGGCAGGGCTGCGCCGAATCTATGGCGAGATGAACGGCATTGACGCCGTGCCGGTGTGGGGCACTGCCGACGAGGTCGTCGCCGGTCTGCGTGAGGTGGCCGACGCGGGTGCAGAGATGATCCTGCTCAATCCCGTCGGCGAGGACGTAGCGGCCGATCGCGAGCAGATGGAGCGTCTTGCCGCCGAGGTCATCCCGCAACTGACCTGACGCCGAGTGTGAAGCCAAGACGGAAAATCGGCCGCATCGTCGCCTTGGCTTCACGCTCGGCGAAACAGAAAGGGCGCCCACCCGAAGGTGGACGCCCTCTGCAGAAAGTGCTTACTAGGCCTCGTTGACCGATCCGCCTGCGGCGGTGATCTTCTCGCGAGCCGCATCGCTGAACTTGTTGGCAGTCACCGACACCTTGACCTTGAGGTCGCCGTTGCCGAGCACCTTCACCAGCTCGTTCTTGCGCACCGCACCCTTGGCAACCAGGGCCTCAATGGTGACGTCGCCACCCTCGGGGAACAGCCGCTCGATGTCGGCCACGTTCACCACCTGGTACTCGGTGCGGAAGCGGTTCTTGAAGCCCTTGAGCTTCGGAAGCCGCATGTGGATGGGCATCTGCCCACCCTCGAAGGTCACCGGCACGTTCTTGCGTGCCTTGGTGCCCTTGGTACCGCGACCCGCGGTCTTACCCTTGGACCCCTCACCACGACCGACGCGGGTGCGCTCGGTCTTAGAGCCCGGGGCCGGGCGTAGATGATGCAATTTGATGGTCATTTACTTCACGTCCTCGACGGTGACCAGGTGGCGAACCACCTGGAGCAGGCCGCGGGTCTGCGCGTTGTCCTCACGGACAACGGTCTGGCGAATCTTGCGCAGGCCCAGTGTCTTCAACGATTCGCGCTGCTTCCACCGGGATCCGATGGTGCTGCGCACCTGGGTGATCTTCAGATCAGCCATGGCTGCCTCCCTGTGCTGCCGCAGCTGCGAACTCTGCACGAGCCCGGAGCATGCCGGCCGGTGCCACATCCTCGATGGGCAGACCGCGACGTGCCGCAACCTCTTCGGGGCGCTGCAGCTGCTTGAGCGCCGCGACGGTTGCGTGGACCACGTTGATGGCGTTGTCGCTACCCAGCGACTTGGCCAGGATGTCGTGCACACCAGCGCACTCCAGCACCGCGCGAGCAGCACCACCGGCGATCACACCGGTACCGGCCGAGGCCGGACGCAGCATGACGACACCGGCGGAATCCTCGCCCTGAACGGGGTGGACGATGGTGCCGCCGATAAGCGGAACGCGGAAGAAGTTCTTGCGAGCCTCGTCCACACCCTTGGCGATAGCGGCCGGAACTTCCTTGGCCTTGCCGTAGCCAACGCCCACCAGGCCGTTGCCGTCGCCGACGATCACCAGCGCGGTGAAGCTGAACCGGCGACCACCCTTGACGACCTTGGAGACGCGGTTGATGGTGACAACGCGCTCCAGGTAGTTGCTCTTCTCGGCGTTGTCACGCCCACCACGACGGTCGTCGCGGTTGTCGCGGCGTCCACGGCCGCCATCGCGACCCTCGTTGGCGCCGCCCGCATTATCGGGAGCGCCAGAATTGCGCTGCGCCATCATGCATTCCTTCCGTTGAAAGTCACGAACATCAGAACACCAGCCCGTTCTCGCGGGCGGCGTCGGCGAGTGCGGCAATCCGGCCACCGTAGGTGTAGCCACCGCGGTCGAACACCACGGTGTCCACGCCGGCAGCCTTCGCACGCTCGGCGATCAGCTGACCGACCCGAGCGCTGCGTGCCTTCTTGTCGCCGTCCACTGCCTGCACGTCGGGCTCGATGGACGAGGCCGCCGCCAGCGTGGTGCCGGTGAGATCGTTGACCAGCTGCACGTGGATGTGGCGGGCCGAACGGTTGACGACCAGACGAGGCCGCGCGTCCGTACCGGACACCTTCTTGCGCAGACGTGCGTGGCGGCGCAGACGCGAGGTGCGACGCGCCTCCGAAACACTCTTGCCGACGGGCTCGTGCTGCTTCGCTTCTGTCTTCGTTTGAGCCATGGTCACTTACCTGTCTTTCCGACCTTGCGGCGGATCTGCTCACCCTCGTAGCGAATGCCCTTGCCCTTGTAGGGGTCGGGGCGACGCAGGCGGCGGATGTTGGCCGAGATCTGGCCAACCTTCTGCTTGTCGATTCCGCTGACCGAGAACTTGGTGGGGGTCTCGACCGCGAACGTGATGCCCTCGGGCGCCTCGATCAGCACGGGGTGGCTGTAACCGAGCGCGAACTCCAGGTTCGATCCCTTGGCGACGACGCGGTAACCCACGCCGAAGATCTCCATCTTGGTGGTGTAACCCTGCGTCACACCGGTCACCAGGTTGGCGATCAGGGTGCGAGACAGTCCGTGGAGCGAGCGGTTGCGCCGCTCGTCATCGGGACGGGTGACCACGATGGCGCCATCGTCGTTGCGCGACACCGAAATCGGCTCGCTCACTGTCAGTTCGAGTGTGCCCTTGGAACCCTTGACCGAAACGTTCTGGCCGTCGATGTTGACGTCCACTCCGGCGGGAACCAGCACTGGCTGCTTTCCAATACGCGACATGTTTGTAGTCCTCCCCTACCAGACGTACGCGAGGACTTCGCCGCCCACGCCCTGTCGGGACGCCTGACGGTCGGTGAGCAGGCCAGTGGACGTGGAGATGATCGCCACGCCAAGGCCACCGAGAACCTTGGGCAGATTGGTGGATTTTGCGTACACACGCAGACCGGGCTTCGACACGCGTCGCAGGCCGGCGATGCTGCGCTCACGGCTAGGGCCGTACTTGAGCGAGACAACCAGGCTCTTGCCCACGCGGGCGTCCTCGGTGCGGTAATCGGTGATGTAGCCCTCGCGCTTGAGGATCTCGGCGATATTGGCCTTGATCTTCGAATGCGGCAGGGTCACCTCATCGTGGTATGCCGAGTTGGCATTGCGCAGACGTGTCAGAAAGTCTGCGATCGGATCAGTCATAGTCATGACAGAGTCCATCAACCTTTCTCGCCGCGGTTCCCATACAGCACGCTCGTACCGGTTCCCGTAAAGGGCCTGGTACATCCCGTGGTGGGCCTACTGCGAAGTGATCTTCCGTATCTGACCGGGTTCGGTCAGGGGTCGTGCATCGGTAGTGCTATCCATAGAACCCGAAAGCACGTACCGACCGGCCATGGGCGAAACACAGCCCAGGCAACCGGTCAAGTGTAGGTGGCCTGGACGTACGGACCAAATCGGTGCCGCCGACCGGTCAATCGGTGGGTGTCAGCGTGAACGGCAGCCAGTAGGTACCCGGTCCATCGTCCGGACATCCCGGTGCGCCGACCGTGAACGTGCGCTCACCCGAAAAGCTGCCATCACCGTTCGGCACCAGGACGTCGGATCTGGCCGCAACCAATGCGCCACACACCCCTGCGCGCCGCAAATGGTGGTGAAGCTCGCCGCCTGCGCTGACGGGTCCGAGGCATCCGGCCTGCCCTCGAATGTCTGCCGTGAATGATCCAGGTAGGTGTCGTAGGTGCCGTACAGCGGCACCGGCTCGGGCCGGTCGGCGTGCGCTACCCCGGCGCCAGATAATGCCGCGACGACCGCGAGCACCAACCCGCCGCACCTGCGCATACGTCACTGACAACACAGCACGCACACGACCGGAGCCGAACGATCGAACACGCTCCTCAGATGACGCCGAGGGCGACCATCGCGTCGGCGACACGCGTGTATCCGGCCAGATTGGCGCCGGTCACATAGTTCCCCGGGTCCCCGTAGTGATCCGCGGTTTCGATGCAGGTGGCGTGGATGGATCGCATGATCGATTGCAGGCGGTTTTCGGTCTGCTCGAACGACCATGAGTCGCGGCTGGCGTTCTGCTGCATTTCGAGCGCACTGGTCGCTACTCCACCGGCGTTCGACGCCTTGCCGGGCGCGTACAGCACCCCCGCGTCCTGGAGGTTCTTCACCGCCTCCGGCGTGCAGGGCATGTTGGCGCCCTCGGCGACGAGCTGCACACCGTTGTCGATGAGCCTGCGGGCATCCTTGCCGTCGAGTTCGTTCTGAGTGGCGCACGGCAGCGCGACCTGGCAGGGCACCTCCCAGAGGGTGCCGTCAGTGATCTGGCGCGCTCCCCCGCCGTGCTCGGCGACATACTCGGAGAGCCGGCCCCGCCGGACCTCCTTGATCTCCTTGAGGAGTTCGAGATTCAGGCCCCGCTCGTCGACGATGTAGCCGTCGCTGTCCGAGCAGGCGATGACCTTCGCGCCCAACTGCTGCGCCTTCTCCACGGCGTAGATCGCGACATTCCCCGCGCCGGACACCACCACTGTCTTCCCGGCCAACGATTGTGCACGGGTTGCGAGCATCTCCTCGGCGAAAAGTACGACTCCATAGCCGGTGGCTTCGGTGCGCACCTGAGATCCGCCCCAGGGCAACCCCTTGCCCGTCAGCACACCGGATTCGTAGCGATTGGTGATGCGCTTGTACTGCCCGAAGAGGTACCCGATTTCCCGCTGACCCACGCCGATATCGCCGGCGGGCACATCCGTGTATTCGCCGAGGTGCCGATAGAGCTCGGTCATGAAGGACTGACAGAAGCGCATGATTTCGGCGTCAGAGCGGCCCTTGGGATCGAAATCGGATCCGCCCTTGCCGCCGCCGATGGGCAGCCCGGTGAGCGCGTTCTTGAACATCTGCTCGAAGCCAAGGAATTTCACGATCGACAGGTTCACGCTCGGATGGAAGCGCAGGCCACCCTTGTAGGGGCCGAGCGCGGAGTTGAACTCCACCCGGTAGCCACGGTTGATCTCGACAGCGCCATCGTCCCTGATCCATGGGACCCGAAAGATG
>MAEX01000007.1 GCA_002013415.1 Mycobacterium sp. D16Q14 | reverse complement strand
CTGGGCTCGCTGCTGGTCTCGGGAGCCAGGATCGTCATCTTCGCACCTCGGTATCGGTTGGCGTGGACTGCAGAACAGCGTTGCGTTCCATGGTGTTGTCAGGGGCTCAAGAATGCCTACAGAGCTCGCCGCTAGAGCGCGGCGTACACCGCCTGCGCGAACTGAACATGTAACAGCTGTAGTCGCAGCGTGGATGTGCGCCCCAGGGCGGCCTTGGGGTCCAGTTCCGGCATGCGCCACTGCGGCAGGAACATCAGGATCGCGTCGGCCTTCGGGTCCGCGTGCCACCAGGTGCCGAATGCTCCCGGCCAGCCGAAGGTTCCGGCACCGCCCGGACCGAACAGTGCGGCCTCGTTCGGATCGAGCACGACCGACAATCCCAGGCCGAAACCGCGTCCGGTCCAGTACGGCAGGCCGAAGGACGGCAGCTTTCGCTGGGCCGGGGTGAGCCGGTTGGTGCGCAGCGCGGCGGTCGACTCGGGGGAGAGGATGCGCACTCCGTCGGCCTCGCCACCGGCGAGGAGCGCCCGCGCGAAGGTGAGGTAGTCGTGCGCGGTGCTGGCCAGAGCGCCGCCGCCGCGACACAGCGCCGGTGCTGACGTCGGCATCGAGGTGAGATAGCCGCGGTCGGCCGCCACGATCTGGTCGTCATCGCCGAGGCCGTACAGGCGTGCCAATCGGCTGGCCTTGCGCTCGGGAACGAAGAAATCGGTATCGGACATGCCCAACGGATCCAGGATTCGTTGACGTAGCAGCTCGTTCAGCGGCAGCCCGGTCGCGCGTGCGATGAGTAGACCGAGCACATCGGTGGAATGGCTGTAGTGGAAGCGTTCACCGGGCGGGTAGACCAGCGGCAGCGCGGCGATGGCCCCGAGCCACTCGTCGGGCTCACTGAACGCCGCGGTGTGCAGCGGCTGGTAGGCCTTAGCTATTGGTCCGGTAGCGATGAAGTCGTAGGTCAGCCCGCTGCGGTGGGTCAACAGGTCCTCGACAGTGATGGTGCGCGGTGCCCGGAATGTGTCATCCAGCGGGCCGTCTGGATCTGCGAGCACCCGCATCTGGGCGAACTCCGGCAGCCAGGTGGTGATCGGGTCGTTCAGGCGGATCGTGCCGTCGTCGACAAGAGACATGGCGGCCGCACTGATCACCGGCTTTGTCATGGAAGCGATGCGAAAAATGGTGTTGTCGGCCATCTGCAGACCGGCGGCGACGTCGCGATAGCCAACGGCGCCCAGGTGCTTGAGCTGCCCGCCCTGCCACACCAGCGTTACCGCTCCGGCGAGTATGCGGTCATTGACCGCGGCGCGAATCGGAGCAAGAGCTGCATCAAACGTGTCGTCGGACTCAGGCATGACTCCATCCTGTCAGTCGTGGCCGTCGGGTGCCCGGATGCTAAGATCCCTGGCGATAAGTGACATCCTTTAACGATCCGTCCAGTGAGGCGGAGAAGGAGGTCTCGCGTAAGCGTGGGCGTATTACCAGAGGGACGCGAACTGTTGTCCGCCGCAGATGTCGGCAGGACCATCTCGCGTATCGCGCATCAGATCATCGAAAAGACCGCACTTTCCGATTCCGGTGACGCACCTCGCGTCGTATTGGTCGGGATCCCCACCCGCGGTGCCACCCTCGCGAAGCGATTGGCCGCCCACATCACCGAGTTCTCCGGTGTCGAGGTGCCGGCCGGATTCCTGGATATCACGCTCTACCGCGACGATCTGCGCAACAAACCCCACCGCCCACTCGAACGCACCTCCATTCCCGAGGGCGGAGTGGATGGCGCCCTGGTGGTCCTGGTTGACGACGTGTTGTTCTCCGGCCGTACGGTGCGCTCGGCCCTCGACGCGCTGCGCGACCTGGGCCGGCCTCGCGCGGTGCAGCTGGCGGTGCTGGTTGATCGCGGGCACCGTGAGCTGCCGCTGCGTGCCGACTACGTGGGCAAGAACGTGCCGACCGCACGCTCCGAAGACGTCAAAGTGCTGCTGACCGAACATGACGGTCGCGACTCCGTGGTGATCAACAGCGGGCAGGGAGCGGCCTCGTGAAACACCTGCTGTCGGCGGCCGACCTGACCCGCGACGAGGCCACCGCCATCCTCGATGACGCCGACCGGTTCCTCCAGGCCCTGGCTGGGCGCGAGGTCAAGAAGCTGCCGACCCTGCGCGGGCGCACCATCATCACGATGTTCTACGAGAACTCCACGCGAACAAGAGTTTCCTTTGAGGTCGCGGGTAAGTGGATGAGCGCCGACGTCATCAACGTCAGCGCATCGGGTTCCTCCGTGGCCAAGGGCGAGTCATTGCGCGATACCGCTTTGACCCTGCGTGCGATCGGTGCCGATGCGTTGATCGTCCGCCACCCAGCGTCGGGTGTCGCCGCCCAGCTGGCTCAATGGACTGCCGAAGGAGAGGGCGGCCCGGCCGTTATCAACGCCGGCGACGGTACCCACGAGCATCCCACCCAGGCGCTGCTCGACGCGCTTACGATCCGCCAGCGGCTGGGCGGCCTCGAGGGCCGCCGCATCGTCATCGTCGGGGACATTCTGCACAGCCGAGTTGCCCGGTCGAATGCTTTGCTGCTCAGTACATTCGGCGCAGAAGTGGTGCTCGTGGCACCACCCACTCTGCTGCCCGTGGGTATTGAGGCCTGGCCGGTGACGGTCACCCACGATCTGGATGCCGAGCTGCCCGGCGCCGACGCGGTGCTGATGCTACGGGTACAGGCCGAACGCATGACCGGCGGCTTCTTCCCGTCGGCGCGCGAGTACTCGGTGCTGTACGGCTTGTCCGAGGCCCGGCAGCGGCTTCTTCCCGAACACGCGGTGGTGCTGCATCCCGGTCCGATGCTGCGCGGTATGGAAATCGCGTCGTCGGTGGCCGATTCTTCGCAATCCGCTGTTCTGCAACAGGTATCGAATGGAGTGCATATCCGCATGGCCGTGCTGTTCCACCTACTGGTCGGTTCCGATGAGGCGGTGCCCGCATGAGTGTCTTGATCAAGGGCGTACTGCTGTACGGGGAGGGCGAGCAGGTTGACGTCCTCGTCGAGGACGGCCAGATCACCCGCATCGAGGCCGGTCTTGGGCCGGGCATCGAGACGGAGGTCGACACGGCCATCGAAGCGCCCGGTCAGGTGCTGCTGCCCGGATTCGTCGACTTGCACACGCACCTGCGCGAGCCAGGCCGCGAAGACACTGAGACCATCGACTCCGGCTCGGCAGCAGCAGCTTTGGGTGGCTACACCGCCGTCTTCGCGATGGCCAACACCAACCCCGTGGCGGATAGCCCCGTGGTGACAGATCACGTGTGGCAGCGTGGCCAGCAGGTGGGACTTGTCGACGTGCATCCGGTTGGTGCCGTCACCGTCGGATTAGAGGGCAAGCAACTCACCGAGATGGCGATGATGGCGCGCGGCGCGGGCCGGGTGCGGATGTTCTCCGACGACGGCAAGTGTGTGCACGATCCGCTGGTGATGCGACGTGCGCTGGAGTACGCCAAGGGGCTGGGTGTGCTCATCGCCCAGCATGCCGAGGAACCGCGGCTGACCGTCGGCTCCGTGGCGCACGAAGGCGCTCACGCGGCCAAACTGGGCCTGACCGGATGGCCCCGCGCCGCCGAGGAATCCATCGTCGCGCGGGATGCGATTTTGTCCCGCGATACCGGTGCTCCGGTGCACATCTGTCACGCATCCACCGCGGGCACCGTGGAGTTGCTCAAATGGGCGAAGGGACAAGGAATCTCCATCACCGCCGAGGTGACTCCGCATCACCTGCTGCTCGATGACAGCCGACTCGCCTCCTACGACGGTGTGTACCGCGTGAACCCGCCGTTGCGGGAGTCCGCCGACGCCGAAGCATTGCGCCGGGCGCTCGCCGATGGCGTGATCGACTGTGTGGCAACCGATCACGCGCCACATGCCGATCACGAGAAATGCTGTGAGTTCGCCGCGGCCCGCCCCGGTATGCTCGGGCTGCAGACCGCGCTGTCCGTGGTTGTTGAGACCATGGTGAAACCGGGATTATTGACCTGGCGCGATATCGCCAGGGTGATGAGCGAGCGGCCGGCGCAGATCGTCGGTCTGACCGATCAGGGGCGTCCGATCGCAGTTGGCGAGCCCGCCAACCTGGCGATCGTTGACCCCGATGCCACCTGGACCGTCACGGGCGACGGATTGGCCAGCAAGTCGGCCAACACCCCATTCGAATCGATGACGTTGCCTGCCATCGTGACTGCCACGCTGCTGCGCGGCCGGGTGACTGCCCGGGACGGCAAGGTGGCGCTGTGAACCACGGAGACTTCGTTGGTGTGCTCATTATGGCGGGCGCCTCGCTCACCTTGTCGGTGCTGCTCTTCCGACTGATGTGGCACGGCTGGCGCGCACGCGCGCAGCGCCAGGCCGACACTGTCGGAGAGCTGCCCGCCGTGCCCGCCGAGCGCGGTGACATCGTCATCGAACCTGTCGACGGTCTCTACGTCGGCAGTACTATCGCACCGGACTGGCAAGATCGAATTGCGGTGGGCGACTTGGGCTACCGGGCGAGCGCCACCCTGACTCGATACACCGGCGGAGTCCTGCTGCAGCGCAGCGGAACCACAGACATCTGGATACCCGCGGATGTCATCACCGAGATTCGCACGGCAAAGGCGCTGGCGGGCAAGGTACTTACCCACGACGGAATTCTCGCGATTCGGTGGCGGCTGCCCTCGGGCGTCGAGATCGACACCGGATTTTTGGCACGACCGCGAAGCGAATACGAGGAATGGAAGCAGGCGTCATGAGTGACAAGGCGGTGCTCGTTCTCGAAGACGGGCGGGTGTTCACCGGTAAGCCGTTCGGCGCGGTGGGTGAAACCCTCGGCGAGGCGGTGTTCTGCACGGCCATGTCCGGTTATCAAGAAACCCTGACCGACCCGAGCTATCACCGGCAGATTGTGGTGGCGACAGCGCCGCAGATCGGCAACACCGGATGGAACGACGAGGATGACGAGAGCCGCGGCGGCAAGATCTGGGTTGCCGGATACGCGGTGCGAGATCCCTCGAACCGGGTATCGAATTGGCGGGCCACGGGTTCCCTCGACGAGGCCCTCAAGAAGCAGCACGTCGTCGGCATCGCCGGAATCGACACCCGCGCCGTGGTCCGTCACCTGCGTACCCGCGGTTCGATGAAGGCGGGGATCTTCAGCGGTACCGTCGCCGACGCGCCCACCGACTTCCTGCTCTCGCGCGTCAACGGCCAGCCCTCCATGCTGGGTGCGGACCTGGCCGGCGAGGTGAGCACCGATGACACCTACATCGTGGAACCCGATGGCGCGCATCGGTTCACCGTGGCGGCTCTGGACCTGGGGATCAAGACCAACACCCCACGGAACTTCACGCAACGCGGTATCCGGGTGCAGGTGGTGCCCTCGTCCATCAGCCCGGACGAGCTGCTCGCGTTGGCGCCCGACGGTGTGTTCCTGTCCAACGGGCCGGGCGACCCGGCCACCGCGGATCATGTGGTGGCGGTGACACAGGCGGTGCTGCAACAGAAGATCCCGCTGTTCGGCATCTGCTTCGGCAATCAGCTGCTGGGCCGGGCACTGGGTCGGTCCACCTACAAGATGACCTTCGGGCACCGCGGCATCAACATCCCGGTTATCGACCACTCGACCGGTCGGGTCGCGATCACCGCGCAGAACCACGGCTTCGCCCTCGAAGGTGAAGCAGGCGAGCAGTTCGACACGCCGTTCGGGCGCGCCGAGGTCAGCCACACATGCGCCAACGATGGCACGGTGGAAGGGATCCGGCTGTTGGACGGATCGGCTTTCTCGGTGCAGTACCACCCGGAGGCGGCGGCCGGACCTCATGACGCCGAGTACCTGTTCGATCAGTTCGTTACGTCACTTGAGAATCGGGGTAACCGCTGATGCCACGTCGCACAGACCTCAACCACATCCTGGTCATTGGCTCCGGGCCCATCGTGATTGGCCAGGCCTGCGAGTTCGACTACTCGGGCACCCAGGCCTGTCGCGTGCTGCGTTCGGAGGGGCTGCAGGTCAGTCTTGTCAACTCGAACCCGGCGACGATCATGACCGACCCGGAGTATGCCGACAACACCTATGTCGAGCCGATCACTGCCGAGTTCGTCGAGAAAGTCATTGCCGCGCAGGCAGAGAAGGGCAACAAGATCGACGCCCTGCTGCCGACGCTGGGCGGTCAGACAGCGTTGAACACCGCGGTCGCGCTCTACGAGAACGGCGCACTTGACCGGTACGACGTGGAGCTCATCGGCGCCAACTTCGAGGCCATTCAGCGCGGTGAGGACCGGCAGCGGTTCAAGGACATCGTCGCCAAGGTTGGTGGCGAGTCGGCGAAGTCCCGCGTCTGTTTCACCATGGACGAGGTCCGCGATACCGTCTCGGACCTCGGATTGCCGGTAGTGGTACGCCCGTCGTTCACCATGGGCGGCTTGGGTTCGGGCATGGCATACACCCCTGAGGACGTTGAGCGGATGGCAGGGGAGGGCCTCTCGGCGTCTCCCTCGGCGAATGTGCTGATCGAAGAATCCATTTACGGGTGGAAGGAATTCGAGCTCGAGCTGATGCGCGACAGCCGCGACAATGTGGTGGTCGTGTGCTCGATCGAGAACGTCGATCCGATGGGTGTGCACACCGGAGACTCGGTGACGGTCGCTCCCGCGATGACGCTGACCGACCGCGAGTATCAGAAGATGCGCGACCTCGGTATCGCGATCCTGCGCGAGGTCGGTGTCGACACCGGTGGCTGCAACATCCAGTTCGCCATCAACCCGCGCGACGGTCGCCTGATCGTCATCGAAATGAACCCGCGTGTGTCGCGCTCAAGTGCGTTGGCCTCCAAGGCGACCGGGTTCCCGATCGCCAAGATCGCGGCCAAGCTGGCCATCGGGTACACGCTCGACGAGATCGTCAACGACATCACCAAGGAGACCCCGGCCTGTTTCGAGCCGACTCTGGACTACGTCGTGGTGAAGGCACCGCGGTTCGCCTTCGAGAAGTTTCCCGGCGCCGACGCGACATTGACCACCACCATGAAATCGGTGGGCGAGGCGATGTCCCTGGGGCGGAACTTCGCCGAGGCACTCGGGAAGGTCATGCGCTCGTTGGAGACCTCCGCGGCGGGCTTCTGGACCGACAATGCCGCTCCCATCGAGGATCTGGACACGTTCCTGCAGGAGCTGCGGGTGCCGCGTGACGGGCGCCTCTATGGCATCGAACACGCGTTGGCCGCTGGTGTCCCCGTCGAGCAGGTGGCTGAGATCACCGGCGTCGATCCGTGGTTCGTCGAAGAGATAGCGCAGATTCACCACCTCGGTGCCGAGCTGCGCGATGTGCCGATTCTTGACGAGGAACTGCTGCGCCGTGCCAAGCACTACGGGCTCTCGGACCGTCAGATCGCCGCGCTGCGACCGGAACTGGCGGGGGAGGACGGAGTGCGGTCGTTGCGGCACCGGATGGGCATCCGGCCGGTGTACAAGACCGTCGACACCTGCGCCGCCGAATTCGAGGCCAGGACCCCGTATCACTACTCCAGCTACGAGTTGGATCCGGCGGCGGAGTCGGAAGTGGCCCCGCAGACCGAGCGGCCCAAGGTGCTCATTCTGGGCTCGGGCCCCAACCGCATCGGGCAGGGCATCGAATTCGACTACAGCTGCGTGCACGCGGCAACCACGTTGTCGCAGGCCGGGTTCGAGACCATCATGGTCAACTGCAACCCGGAGACGGTGTCCACCGACTATGACACCGCTGACCGCCTGTACTTCGAACCGCTGACCTTCGAGGACGTACTCGAGGTCTACCATGCCGAAAGCGAATCTGGCCGCGGTGGACCGGGTGTCGTCGGCGTGATCGTGCAGCTCGGCGGGCAGACCCCGTTGGGGCTGGCCAAGCGTTTGGCCGATGCCGGTGTGCCGGTGGTGGGCACCAGCCCGGCGGCCATCGACCGCGCCGAGGACCGGGGCGTGTTCGGGGACTTGCTGGTGTCGGCTGGTCTGCCGGCGCCACGGTTCGGCACCGCGACGACTTTCGAGCAGGCCAGGCAGATCGCGGCCGACATCGGCTACCCGGTACTGGTGCGACCGTCCTACGTGCTGGGCGGTCGGGGCATGGAGATCGTCTACGACGAGGACACCCTTCACGGTTACATCACTCGCGCCACCCAGCTTTCGCCCGAACACCCGGTGCTGGTGGACCGCTTCCTCGAGGACGCCATCGAGATCGACGTTGATGCGCTATGCGATGGCACCGAGGTCTACCTCGGCGGCGTCATGGAACACATCGAGGAAGCCGGCATTCACTCCGGTGACTCGGCGTGCGCGCTGCCGCCGGTCACCCTGGGCCGCAGCGATGTCGAAAAGGTGCGCACCGCGACCGAGGCCATTGCGCACGGAATTGGTGTAGTCGGCTTGCTCAACGTGCAGTACGCGCTCAAGGACGACGTGCTGTACGTCCTGGAGGCAAACCCGCGTGCCAGCCGTACGGTGCCGTTCGTCTCCAAGGCCACGGCGGTGCCGCTGGCCAAGGCATGCGCGCGGATCATGCTGGGCGCCACCATCGCCGGTCTGCGCGAGGAGGGATTGTTGCCCGCCGACGGCGATGGCGCGACGATGCCGCCCGGCGCTCCCGTCGCGGTCAAGGAAGCCGTGCTGCCGTTCCACCGATTCCGCAAGGCCGACGGCAGCCAGGTGGATTCCCTGCTGGGACCCGAGATGAAGTCCACCGGCGAGGTCATGGGCATCGACGCCGATTTCGGCAGCGCCTTCGCCAAGAGCCAGACCGCCGCATACGGTTCGCTGCCCAAGGAGGGCACGATCTTCGTCTCGGTGGCCAACCGCGACAAGCGGTCCCTGGTGTTCCCGGTGAAGCGGCTGGCGGATTTGGGATTCAAGGTGCTGGCCACCGAAGGTACGGCAGAGATGTTGCGCCGCAACGGAATACCCTGCGAAGAGGTGCGTAAGCACTATGAGAGTGCGGGGGAGGGGCGTCCGGCGCAGTCGGCGGTAGACGTCATCAAGTCCGGCAAGGTCGCGATGGTCATCAACACTCCCTACGGGAACTCGGGCCCCCGTGTCGACGGTTATGAGATCCGATCGGCCGCGGTGTCGATGAACATCCCGTGCATCACGACGGTGCAGGGCGCCTCGGCCGCGGTGCAGGGGATCGAGGCGGGTATCCGCGGCGATATCGGCGTGCGCTCGCTGCAAGAACTCCATGCGGGCTTGCGATGAGCCGCTTGCGCGAAGAGCGTTGGGCGGCGATGAGCCGCTTGCGCGAAGAGCGTTGGGCGGCGATGAGCCGCTTGCGCGAAGAGCGGTGGGTTCGGTGACGTTCGGCGCACGGCTACGGGCCGCAACCGCATCCCGCGGCCCGCTGTGCGTAGGCATCGACCCGCATCCGGAGCTGCTGCGCGCCTGGGGGCTGGATGCCAATGCGTCGGGCCTGGCTAGATTCAGCGATATCTGCGTGGAGGCCTTCGCCGAGGTGGCGATCGTCAAACCGCAGGTGGCGTTCTTCGAAACCTATGGCGCCGCAGGGTATTCGGTACTCGAACGAGTCATCGCGGGGCTGCGTGAGGCCGGGGTGTTGTTGCTGGCCGACGCGAAGCGCGGCGACATCGGATCGACCATGGCCGCATATGCGCAGGCCTGGCTCGGTGATTCGCCGTTGAGCTCCGATGCCGTCACGGCCTCGCCGTATCTGGGCTTCGGGTCGTTATCTCCGCTGCTGGACCTGGCGCGCGAACGCGATCGTGGTGTCTTCGTCCTCGCCGCGACCTCCAATCCGGAAGCACCTCCCGTACAGCGGGCGCGCACCGGAGACGCGACCGTCGCGCAAGCGATGGTGGACCAGGTGGCCGCGCTGAACGCCGAGGAGACCGGTCCGGGATCCATGGGTGTGGTGGTCGGGGTAACCGTTACCGATCCACCGGACTTGTCGTCGATTGGCGGCCCCGTGCTTGTCCCGGGGCTCGGCGCCCAGGGGGGCAGGCCCGAGGATCTGCGCGGCTTGGGTGGGGCGCCGGGATCGCTGCTGCTGCCTGCGGTCTCGCGCGAGGTGCTGCGCGAAGGCCCTGACGTCGCGGCGCTGCGTGCGACCGTGTCAAGGCTGCGGGACAGCGTCGCCTACCTGCTTGACGAGTGAACAAGCGGAAGCTGACCTTCTGATCTATTCACTGTGCTGGGCAACGTCTTTCGGCAGAGTGCGCGCGCAGCGGCCAGTGGTATCAGTGAGGCCACAACGACCCATCGTCCTATGGGTGTGAATCCGCCCCAGCCGGGATTGATGACATAGATCCGGGTATAGACAAACGTCAGGATGGCGCCGATCAGCACGAGGACGCCGACCGCGATATCGCGCCCTTTACTCATCGGCGGGATGGGGCGGTCCCACCACGGCAGCGCGCGGCGTTCGGTGGCCCGCAGCGGGACGAAGAAGGCGGCCATGATGGCGCACACGATCGCCAGGCGCAGCACGTTTCCCGGCCAGTACCAGCCATCGCGCGGACTCACCAACCCGATATGAAGGGTCAGGTAGACCCCGTAGGACAACAGGAACGTGACCACCCAGTGCCACAGGTAGATCGTCATGCTGCCGCTGGTGCACAGCTCCAGGAATTTCCAGGTGCGCGCCCCCTGTAGCCGGCGATTGATGGCCGGTGCCAGCGCGATCACCACCAGGCACTCGACTATTGCGCTCGTCGCGAGGAGCAAGGTCGGCGGCATGTTGGCGATCAGTCCCGTCGGGTAGGGCCCCAGGATGGCCAGTGCCACGGTGGCGCCCAGGGCGACGGCCGCAGCTGCCAGCGCCACCCGGCGGGGGATGAGCCCGCGCTGATAGGCGATGCCCAACGCGGCGGGGACAAGCCACATGAAGATCATGTTGATCCAGCCGGTCATCACCCAGGTGTCGGTGAGGACGCTGATGGTGTCGATCAGGGCCGTGAACAGGCACATTGCCGCGATGAACCCGCCGAGTCGGCGTCCCGTGCGAATGCGGGCCAGCCAGGGCATGAACGCCAGTGTCAGCAGATAAGCGCCGACGTACCAGAGCAGTTCGATATGACGCATCTCGAGATACAGGAGTTGTCGGGAGTTGCCCATGGTGATGCGCAGCAAGGTGGTCACCAGCGCGACGAATGCGAGGAAGTAGAAGACCGGACGGAAGAGCCGCGTCGTCCGGCTCATCAGAAACCGCCCCCACGACCTACCGGACTCCCAGGAGTGAAGATTTGCTGCGGCGCCCGCGAAGAAGAACAGGGGCATGAGCGGGATCAGCCAAAACAGCCAGTGCACGTTGTAATTCGCTGACATAGCCGGTTTGCCCTTGATGAGGGTGGGGCTACCCGCGAGGACGTGGTAGGCCACAACCGTGGCCAGCGACACGAGCCTCACGGCATCCAATACCCGATCACGCTCACGTGATGGGTGCGTGACATCACCCATATGGCGCACCCTACCCAGCAACTGCTGTGCCTTGCTCAGCAGTTTCACGGGGTGCCTCGTCGTCGGCTTTCTCACCTGCGTCTCTTCAACTGAACGTTGACGGGTCGCGACACGCGCAACACGAGATTCACACAAGATTTTCAGTTTGCCCTCACGGCAATCACGGTTTGCTTGTCTCCGGTTCAGGGGCAAGAATTACTGGTATTGTCAACTCTGAGCGAAATACGCTGGGCAACAATATCTTTCATCGTCGACCTGCAGAAATGCCGGGTGGGAACGGGCGAGCGCGATGGTTGCTCGGCAGGATCGCCCGCGGCCCCTCTAGCAGGCGATTTTCACCGATAACAGGGGGGTGGGGTTCACATATGTCGGTTGGCGTGGGTACGGTCGCTGTCGCTGGCTGGTTGTTTTCCAGCCGATCAGAAAAACCGACGAGTTTCGTATGAGACGGAGGAATCGTGGCCCTTCCACAGTTGACTGACGAGCAGCGTGCCGCCGCGTTGGCGAAGGCGGCTGCCGCCCGCCGCGCCCGGGCCGAGCTCAAGGAAAAGCTCAAGAAAGGTGGCACCAATCTCAAGCAGGTGCTCAAGGACGCCGAGACCGATGAGGTCCTGGGCAAGATGAAGGTTTCCGCACTGCTGGAAGCCCTGCCCAAGGTCGGCAAGGTCAAGGCGCAGGAGATCATGACCGAGCTGGAGATCGCCCCGACCCGCCGTTTGCGTGGTCTTGGTGACCGTCAGCGCAAGGCGCTGTTGGAGCGGTTCGACTTCTCCTGATCTTCTCTAGATGACAGCTTCGATGAGGGGCCGGGTAGTAGTCCTATCCGGCCCCTCAGCCGTCGGCAAGTCCACCGTCGTGCGTCGCCTACGCGATGACGTACAAGGCCTCTTCTTCAGCGTCTCCGCCACGACCAGGGCCCCGAGGCCCGGTGAAGTGGACGGCGTCGACTATCACTTCGTCACCGCCGAGGAGTTCCAGCGGCTGATTGACACCGGTGCACTGCTGGAATGGGCCGATATCCACGGCGGATTGCAGCGTTCGGGAACCCCTGCCGCGCCCGTTCGCGAGGCAATGGAGGCCGGTCGTCCGACCCTCATCGAGGTCGACCTGGCCGGGGCCCGTGCCATCAAGGCCGCACTCCCGCAGGCCCTGACGGTCTTCCTGTCCCCGCCGAGCTGGGACGCGCTGGTGCAGCGCCTTACGGGCCGAGGCACCGAATCGGAGGCCGTGATCGCCCGGCGATTGCAAACTGCCGAGGTCGAAATGGCGGCTCAAAGTGACTTTGATGTCGTCGTCGTCAATGACCAGTTGGAAAATGCCTGCGCACAGTTGGTATCGTTATTGGTCGGACGTTAACCGGCAGCGCATCAACAGACACTGCGAACACCGCGCCAGCCATACTCAGCGCCATCTACCTATCCAGGAGATTTCTTAGTGAGCACCTCCCAGACCGACGTCATCGTCGAACCGGGCACCGAAAGCTACGACGCCGCTCTCGACACGCCGCTGGGTATCACCAACCCGCCGATCGACGAGCTGCTGGCGCGGGCATCGAGCAAGTACGCGCTCGTGATCTACGCAGCCAAGCGGGCCCGCCAGATCAACGACTACTACAACCAGCTGGGCGACGGCATCCTCGAGTACGTGGGGCCGCTGGTCGAGCCGGGTCTGCAGGAGAAGCCGCTGTCGATCGCGCTGCGCGAGATCCACGGCGACCTGCTTGAGCACACCGAAGGCGAGTAGAAGCCAGGACGCCGGTCATGGCCGACCGTAAGCGGATCATCGTCGGAGTGGGCGGGGGAATTGCCGCCTACAAGGCCTGCACCGTGGTACGCCAGCTCGCGGAGGCCGGACACAGCGTCCGGGTCATTCCCACCGAGTCGGCCCTGCAGTTCGTGGGTGCGGCAACGTTCGAGGCCCTCTCGGGTGAGCCGGCCCGAACCGGGGTCTTCGATGACGTTCCCGAGGTCCCGCATGTGCGGCTCGGGCAGGACGCCGACCTCGTCGTGGTTGCGCCCGCCACCGCGGATCTGCTGGCCCGCGCGGCCACGGGTCGCGCCGACGATCTGCTGACCGCGACCCTGCTGACCGCGCGTTGTCCGGTACTCTTCGCCCCGGCCATGCACACGGAGATGTGGCTGCATGCCGCGACCCAGCACAACGTGTCGACACTGCGTGAGCGTGGAGCCGTAGTCCTCGAGCCCGCGTCGGGGCGTCTCACCGGTGCCGACACCGGTCCCGGCCGCCTACCCGAGGCGGAAGAAATCACCACCCTGGCGCAACTGCTGCTGGCCCGGGCCGACGCGCTGCCGCACGATCTGGCCGGGGTACGCGTTCTGGTCACCGCCGGTGGCACCCGCGAGCCGCTGGATCCCGTGCGCTTCATCGGGAACCGCAGCTCCGGTAAGCAGGGATACGCGATAGCCAGGGTCGCCGCACAACGCGGAGCCGAGGTCACGCTCATCGCGGCGCATACCGTCGGGCTGCCAGATCCGGCCGGGGTCGACGTGGTGCACATCAGCTCCGCCGCGCAACTGCAGGACGCGGTGACCAAACACGCTCCCGCGGCAGAGGCGTTGATTATGGCCGCGGCCGTGGCCGATTTCCGGCCCGCCCACGTTGCGACCAGCAAGATCAAAAAGAGCCACACTGCCGACGGTGAGAATCCCGTCGATGCGCCCATCGAATTGCTGCGCAACGCTGACGTGCTGGCCGGCGTGGTCCGTGCGCGCACAGACGGGCAGCTGCCCAAGATGCGGGCCATCGTCGGATTCGCCGCCGAAACCGGTGACGCCAATGGCGATGTGCTCCACCACGCGCGTGCCAAGTTGAAGCGCAAGGGCTGTGATCTGTTGGTAGTCAACGCCGTTGGTGAAGGACGAGCTTTCGAAGTGGATAGCAACGATGGTTGGCTGCTCTCCGTCCAAAGCGACGGCGAGGTCTCTGAAGTTGTCCTCGAGCACGGCACCAAAGTTCTGATGGCAAGCCGTATTGTGGATGCCGTCGCCGGGCTTTGTCAGTGAACCTGACAACCGGGTGTGGCCCCGATCTCAATTCGTCGGCCATAATGATTAGGACACGTAACGATCTGAAAGGGGCTGCGCTGTGAGCTCAGCGGGACGGCTTTTCACCAGCGAATCGGTGACCGAGGGGCATCCGGACAAGATCTGTGACGCCATCAGCGACTCGATCCTCGACGCGCTGCTCGCACAGGACCCCAAGTCCCGGGTCGCGGTGGAGACGCTGGTGACCACTGGTCAGGTGCACGTCGCCGGTGAAGTCACCACCTCCGCGTACGCCGATATCCCCAAGATCGTGCGCGACCGCGTTCTGGAGATCGGCTATGACTCGTCATCCAAGGGCTTTGACGGGCACTCCTGCGGTGTGAACATCGCCATCGGCGCCCAGTCTCCCGATATCGCGCAGGGCGTCGACACCGCTCACGAGGCCCGCGTCGAGGGTGCCGCCGACCCGCTGGACGCTCAGGGTGCCGGTGACCAGGGTCTGATGTTCGGCTACGCCATCAACGACACCCCCGAGCTGATGCCGCTGCCCATCGCGCTGGCGCACCGCCTCGCGCGCCGGCTGACCGAGGTTCGCAAGGAAGGCCTGCTGCCTTACCTGCGTCCTGACGGCAAGACCCAGGTCACCATCGAATACGACGGCTACAAGGCTGTGCGGCTCGACACGGTCGTGCTCTCCACGCAGCACGCCGCCGATATCGACCTGGACAACCTGCTGACTCCGGATATCCGCGAGAAGGTCGTCAACACGGTCCTGGACGAGCTCGACCAGGAATCGCTGGACATTTCCGACTACCGGCTGTTGGTGAACCCGACCGGCAAGTTCGTGCTCGGTGGCCCGATGGGTGACGCCGGCCTGACCGGCCGCAAGATCATCGTCGACACCTACGGCGGCTGGGCCCGCCACGGCGGCGGCGCGTTCTCCGGCAAGGATCCGTCAAAGGTGGACCGCTCGGCCGCGTACGCGATGCGCTGGGTGGCCAAGAATGTGGTGGCCGCCGGGCTGGCGGACCGGGTCGAAGTGCAGGTCGCCTACGCGATCGGTAAGGCCGCGCCGGTGGGCCTGTTCATCGACACCTTCGGCACGAACACGATCGACCAGGTCAAGATCGAGAAGGCCATCAACGAGGTGTTCGACCTGCGGCCGGGCGCGATCATTCGCGATCTGAACCTGCTGCGGCCGATCTACGCGCAGACCGCCGCGTACGGCCACTTCGGCCGCACGGACGTCGACCTGCCATGGGAGCGAACCGACCGGGTCGACGCGCTCAAAGCCGCGATCTAGCTTTCCCACAAAGAACGCCGAGTGTGAGCAGAACTGCTCACACTCGGCGTTCTTTGTCGCACCGGCACTCAGACCAGATACGGAATCAGGGCTTTCCGGTCGGTCGGGTAGTCGGTGAACTTCTCGTGGTACCAGCGGTGGGTGGCCAGCGCGCGGGGAATCAGATTGCCGGCGGTAATCAGCAGGATGGCGACCCCGGGCAGCGCCCAGGTGAGTAGGGCGAACCCGGACCAGGCGATCAGCTCGCCCAGATACGCGGGGCTGGTGACAAATCGGAACCCGCCGCCGACCGGGATGCGGTACTCGACACCGCCGGGGTTCTGCTTGTCACGCAGGTTTCGGACGATCGACTCGGAGCTGAGCAGCAGCGCGAATCCGCACAGGTAGATCGCCAGGCCCGCCAGGAATCGGGGGTCCCGCAGCCAGGCGCTGCCGTACTGCCCGAAGAAGTCGTGGCTGAAGAGCGTTCCGTTGAGGTACCCATGCATCGACGTCACGAGCATGCCCATGACGACAACTGAGACATTGAACGTGCTGCGCTTGCCGGGCACCTGGCGGATGTTAAGAGGGAAGTACCAGCCGCGGTTGGCGTAGTGCAGCATCCATATCCCGGCAAGAACCAGTGACGTCGGCTCGAAGCGGGCCGGTCCGGTCAGATAGCAGATCAGAAACACCGCGGTCGCCGGAATCTCCATCAGCCACCAACCGAGTTTCGGATTCAGATTGAGCCCGAGTTTTGTTGTCGAGAAGCGGCCATACGAACTCTGGGCGAAGAGGCCGCCGATGATCACGAATGCCGCGAAGCCGAGGGCCGTCGTCAGCACGGTGTCGTAAACGGTGTTGCCGGTGTACCAGTGCATGACGTATCCCTCGGTGAGCGGGCGGCATCGCCCCGATGTGAACCGCAAAACTGTAACGTGTTCTACCACGTGCGCATCGGGCCCGGGGCGAGGTGCCAACCGCCGGGCGTCTGCGCCGGTGTTGTGCGGATTGGCGCGCGCGCCGGGCGAGGTGCGCATAGAGTCTGCCAATGACGGTGTCTGATGCTCTTCGCGCGAGCGGCTCATCGGTGATCAGAGCCGCACTGACGCAAGCGACTTGGACTGGCGACAAGGAATCGATGCTGGCCAAGCACGAGCGCTTTGTCGCCGAGGCGGCGTCCCAGGGCGCTCAGGTGATCTGTTTTCAGGAGCTCTTCTACGGTCCCTACTTCGGCATCGTGCAGGACAAGAAGTACTACGAATACGCCGAATCGGTGCCCGGACCGGTTACCGAGAGGTTCGCGGCGCTCGCCAGGGAGCACCGCATGGTCATGGTGCTCCCGGTGTACGAGGAGGAGCGGCCGGGTGTTCTCTACAACACCGCCGCGGTGGTGGACGCCGACGGCACCTACCTGGGTAAATACCGCAAGCACCACATTCCGCATCTCGACCGATTCTGGGAGAAGTTCTACTTTCGGCCCGGGAACCTCGGGTACCCCGTATTCGACACCGCCGTCGGGAAGATAGGTGTCTACATCTGTTACGACCGGCATTTCCCGGAAGGCTGGCGTAACTACGGGCTCGCCGGAGCAGAGCTGGTCTTCAATCCGTCGGCCACCAAACCCGGCCTGTCCAACAGGCTTTGGGAGCTGGAGCAGCCCGCGGCGGCGGCGGCCAACCAGTACTTCGTCGGCGCCAACAACCGAATAGGCACCGAGGACGGCGAATTCGGGGATCAGGCCGTCACGTTCTACGGCAGTTCCTACTTCGTCGATCCGCGCGGAAACTACGTCGGCGAGATCGCCTCCGAGAGCGCCGAAGAGATCGTGATACGGGATCTGGATCTGTCCGTGGTCCGTGAGGTGCGGGCCGACTGGCAGTTCTACCGGGATCGCCGGCCCGACACGTACGGCCCGATCGTCGCTCCGTAGGAGGCTGTCGATGACAACGACCCTGATCCGGGGCGGCACCGTGGTGACGGCGACCGGCCGCGGTGACGCGGATGTCCTGATCGACGGCGAGAAGATCGCCGCCGTACTGCAACCCGGCAGCACGCTGCTGGGGGTGGATCTGGCCGGCGCCGTCGACACCGTGATCGAGGCGGCCGGCAAGTACGTCATCCCGGGTGGGATTGACGCCCACACCCATATGTCGATGCCCTTCGGTGGCACGACCGCCTCCGATGACTTCGAGACGGGGACGCGGGCCGCGGCATGGGGCGGCACCACTACCATCATCGACTTCGCTGTGCAGAAATACGGTGAGCAGCTGCAAGATTCGCTGCAGACATGGCATGAGATGGCGGCGGGCCGATGCGCGGTGGACTATTCCTTTCACCAGATTGTGGGTGACGTCAACGATGCCTCGCTGACGGCCCTGCGCGGCCTGGCCGACGAGGGCATCACGAGTTACAAGATGTTCATGGCGTACCCGGGGGTCTTCTACAGCAACGACGCGCAGATATTGCGCGCCATGCAGGTGGGTGCCGACACCGGGCTGATGACCATGATGCACGCCGAGAATGGTCCTGCCATAGATGTTTTGGTGGCTCAGCTGCTCGCGGCGGGCAAGACGGATCCGTACTACCACGGGATCGCGCGGGCTTGGCAGCTCGAGGAGGAGGCGACGCACCGCGCCATCATGCTGTCGAACCTGACGGGCGCGCCGCTATACGTCGTGCACGTCTCGGCGAAACAGGCCGTCGCCCAGTTGGCCGCCGCGCGTGACGCGGGCCAGAACGTATACGGGGAGACCTGCCCGCAGTACCTGTACCTGTCCCTCGAGGACAACCTGGGTGCGCCGGGCTTCGAGGGCTCCAAGTGGGTCTGCTCGACACCGCTGCGGTCCAAACAAGAACATCACCAGGATGAGATGTGGCGCGCGCTGCGGACCAACGACATACAGATGGTGTCGACCGATCATTGCCCGTTCTGCATGAAGGGGCAGAAGGACATGGGAGTCGGGGATTTCTCGAAGATTCCCAACGGGATCGGCTCGATCGAGCACCGAATGGATCTGCTGTACCAGGGGGTTGTGGACAGCCGGATCACCGTGGAGCGGTGGGTGGAGATCACCTCGACGACCCCGGCTCGGATGTTCGGGCTCTACGGGCGCAAGGGGGTGATCGCGCCCGGTGCCGACGCGGACATCGTCGTCTATGACCCCCACGGGCACACCTCGATCGGGTTGGGCAAGACCCACCATATGAACATGGACCACTCGGCGTGGGAGGGGTACGAGATCGACGGACACGTCGACACCGTGCTTTCCCGCGGGAAGGTGATCGTCGACGGCGACGAGTATCTGGGCAGCCAGGGAGACGGTGCGTTTCTGCGCCGCGACCTGTGTCAATACCTCATCTGAGGCTGATCGATAGAGAGGGCCTGCGATGGATTTCGGAGTTGTCCTGCAATGTGATCCACCGGCTGCGCGAACCGTGCAGCTGGCCAAACTTGCCGAGGCACATGGCTTCAGCCATGTGTGGACCTTCGATTCGCACCTCCTGTGGCAGGAGCCCTATGTGCTCTACAGTCAGATCCTGCATGAGACGAAGCGGATTGTCGTGGGGCCCATGGTCACCAATCCGGCCACCCGGGACTGGACCGTTACCGCGTCGCTGTATGCGACCCTGAACGACATGTACGGCAACCGCACTGTCTGCGGCATCGGCCGCGGCGATTCGGCGGTCCGGGTGACCGGCGGCGCACCCACAACCCTGGCCACGCTGCGTGACTCGATCCACGTCATCAGGGAGCTCGCGAACTCGCGGCCCGTCGAATACGACGGTGCCACTATGCAATTCCCGTGGAGCCGCGACTCCGCGCTCGAGGTATGGGTCGCGGCATACGGGCCCAAGGCGCTCGCCCTGACCGGTGAAGTAGCAGACGGTTTCATCTTGCAGCTCGCCGATATCGACATCGCGCGGTGGATGATCGCAGCGGTGCGGGAAGCGGCCGTGGCGGCCGGGCGTGATCCGGCGGATGTGCGGATCTGCGTGGCCGCGCCCATGTATGTGGGATCGGACTGGACGCATATGCGCGACCAATGCCGATGGTTCGGTGGCATGGTGGGCAATCACGTGGCCGACATCGTGACCAGGTATGGCTCCCACGGTCAGGTACCGCAATCGCTTACCGACTACATCGCCGGACGTGCGGGATATGACTACAACCAGCACGGCCGGGCAGGGAACACCCATGCGGAATTCGTGAGCGACGACATCGTCGAGCGCTTCTGTGTGCTGGGCACCGCGGCGGATCACATCGCAAAGTTGTTGGAGCTCAAGGCGCTCGGGGTGGACCAGTTCGCTGGATACCTACAGCACGACAACAAGGAGGAAACACTGCGGGTATACGGGGAAACGGTCATTCCCGCTCTGTCACAACACATCACGGCGAAGAGCTGATGGCGACGGCGGAGGGGGAGCTTGCGCCGGTCGCGGCCGCGAGCCGGCTGAGTAACGAGGACCTGGCGCCCACCGCCGCGGCACAGGCGACCTGGCGCACCTGGGACATCTTCTGCCTGTGGATGACCTCGGCGCACAGCCTGGGCAGCTACGGCTTTGCCGTGGGCATGTTGGCCCTGGGGCTGACGGGCTGGCAGACCATGCTGGCGCTCTTCGCCGGGGTGCTGGTGCTGTGGTTCGGGAGCAACCTGATCGGGATCGCCGGCCAACGGCTGGGGGTGCCGTTCCCGGTTTTCGCGCGTGCCACATTCGGGATCTTCGGCGCCAATGTCCCAGCTCTGCTGCGCGGAATGGTCGCGATCTTCTGGTACGGGATCCAAACCTACCTGGCGTCCACAGCGGTCATCGTGCTGCTCTTGCGGTTGGATCCCGGGCTGCGGGCGTGGACCGAACCGACGTTCTTGGGGCTGCACGCCCTGGGGTGGGCCGCCTTCCTGACGCTGTGGACCGTGCAGCTGCTGATTCTCAACTACGGCATGGAGATAGTCCGCAAGGCCTCCGATGTGGCCGGCCCGGTCGTGTGGATCGGGATGATCGCCCTGGCGATATGGATGCTGGCCAGTGTGGACTGGAGCATCGACTTCGGTGCCCGCGTCGGTGCGCCGCTCACACCCGGGGCCACGGTGCTTGCCTTCACCGGAGTGGCATTCCTGATGGTCGCCTTCATGGCCGGCCCCTTGGTCAACTACGCGGACTTCGCCCGGTTCGCACCCAGCCGCGGGGCGATCCTGCGCGGGAATGCCCTGGGCATCCCGCTCAACGAGACCGCGTTTGTGGTGATCTCGATCGTCATTTCGCTTGCTGCGCTGAAGAAGTACGGCAGTGCGATGACCGATCCGGTAGAGCTGGTCGCCGATATCGATTCGGATGCCATCGTGATCGTCGCGGCGGTTCTCTTCGCCATCGCCACCGTGGGCATCAATGTGGTGCTCAACTTCGTCTCTCCGTCGTACGACATCTCCAACGTCGCACCGAAGTACATCTCATTTCGCACCGGGGGCATCATCACCGCGGTCCTGTCGGTCGTGGTGCTTCCCTGGAACATCTGGGGGAACGAGGCCGCCATCGTGTACTTCCTCGGCGGGGTGGGCGCGCTGATGGGGCCGGTGCTCGGGATCCTCGTGGTGGACTACTACCTGCTGCGTCGCCAGCGCACCAACACGGCCGATCTGTACTCCGAGTCCACCGAGGGTGCCTACTACTACATCCGCGGGTTCAACCCCGCGGCACTGATCGCACTGGTCGTTTCGGGTGCCGCGGCGGTCGCTCTGGCTCTGGCCCCCTCGTCACAAAGCCTGACCGCGCTGTCGTGGCCGGCCGGGGCGCTGTTGGGAGGCGCGCTGATGTACGTGCTGAGCTCGTCCCGCCTGGGGCTAGCCGTGCAGCGCCGCCCTGAGAGCGGCCAGTGACCGATCCCGCTCTTCGGTGGCGGCAGGCACGATATCGGCGTAACCCAGGTAGCCGTGGATCAGGGTGGGGGCGTTGTGTAGCTCGACCGGCACGCCGGCGCCACTGAGCAACTCGGCGTACCTGGCGCCGTCGTCGCGCAGCGGATCAAACTGGGCGGTGCCGATGAACGCCGGGGCCAGCCCCTCGAAGCTCTCTGCTCGGGCCGGGACCAGCGTCGGGCCGGCGGTGGCGGGATTGGTGTCCCCGAGATACCACTTGCTCAGCCCGGCGACCGCCTTGACGTCCAGGACGGGTGCCTCGGCGTTCTCGATCATCGAGGGCAGCGTCACGTCAAAGGTGGTGGCCGGGTACCACAGCACCTGAAAGGCCAGTGGAATGCCGTTATCGCGGGCCAGCTGGGCAAGCACCGCGGAGAGGTTTCCGCCGGCGGAATCGCCGCCGACGGCAAGGCGATCCGGGTCGCCACCGATGTCGGCGGCATGTTCGTGCACCCATTGCAATGCGGCCCAGCAGTCCTCGACCGCGGCTGGATACGGGTGCTCAGGCGCCAGCCGATAGTCCACCGACACCACCACGGCGTCGGCCTGTACGGCCGCCGCCCGGCCGACCGCATCGTGGGTATCCAGGTCGCCGATTACCCAGCCACCCCCGTGGATCAGCACGAACACCGGGTGTACCCCGTCCGCGGACGGGGAGTAGATCCGCACCGGTACCTCTCCGGCGGGACCGGGGATGGTGCGGTCCTCCACCTTGGCGACCTCGATCCACGGGGGGCGCGCGGTGGCGATTGCCCGGTAGGCATCCCGGGAAGCCTGCGGCCCGTCTGGCGAAACGAGCTGAATAGGAACAGCTTCCAGGATCTTGAGGATGATCGGGTCGATGCTCGGTTCGGTGTGCGATGAGCCGCTTGCGTGAAGAGCGACAGAATCGGTCATGCCGTCACTGTATCGGGTGCTGACCTGCGAGTCGGGGGCGTCTGCTAGAACCACCAGGTGACTGCGACGCGGGTGGTGGCCGAGCACGAGCCGGTGGCTCGGGTACTGCCGCTGCTCACCGTGCCTCATCTGGATCGCGAGTTTGACTACTTGGTGTCGGCGGAGCAATCCGACGACGCCCAGCCCGGAGTGCGGGTGCGGGTGCGATTCCACGGTCGGCTGGTGGACGCGATCCTGCTGGAACGCCGTTCGGAAACCGATCACCCCGGCAAGCTCGGGTGGCTGGATCGCGTCGTATCGCCCACGCGGGTGCTGACGCCGGACGTACGCAGGCTCGTCGACGCGGTGGCGGCCCGATATGCGGGAACCCGCGCCGACGTGCTGCGCCTGGCACTGCCGCCTCGTCACGCGCGCGTTGAGAAGGAAATCCGTGCGGCGTCGGCCGATGATTTCGTGGCTGCGCAGGTCGATGGCACGGGTTGGGGCCGCTATCAACGTGGCGAACGATTTCTCGAGGCACTCTCGCAGGGCCGCGCCGCGCGCGCGGTGTGGCAGGCACTGCCCGGTGAAGCCTGGTGCACCCGGCTCGCCGAGGCCGCGGTGGCCACGGTAAGCATCGGCAGGGGGGTGCTCGCGGTCGTGCCGGATCAGCGCGATATCGATGCGTTGGCCGCGGAATGTGTGAAACATGTTGGTGCACAATGTGTTATCGCACTTTCGGCGGAACTCGGCCCCGCCGAACGGTATCGGCGCTGGCTGGCGGTTCTGCGTGGAGACGCGACGGTGGTGATCGGTACCCGGGCCGCGGTGTTCGCACCCGTGTCCGATGTGGGGCTGGTGATGGTGTGGGACGACGGCGATGACAACCTCGCCGAGCCCCGTTCTCCTTATCCGCACGCCCGCGAGGTGGCGATGCTGCGTGCGCATCAGCTGCGGTGTGCCGCGGTGATCGGGGGGTATGCGCGCACCGCCGAGTCTCAGGCACTCGTGGCAAGCGGCTGGGCGCATGATCTGGTCGCGGCCCGCGCGGTGGTACGCAACGCCTCTGCCCGGATCAGTGCCCTCGACGACAGCGGATATGCGCAGGAACGCGATCCGGCGGCACGTTCGGCTCGACTTCCCATGGTGGCGCTGACTGCCGCGCGGGATGCGTTGAAGCGCGGGCATTCGGTGCTCGTGCAGGTACCGCGCCGTGGGTATGTTCCGGCGTTGGCCTGCACCCGCTGCCGCACTGTCGCGCGGTGTCGTCACTGCACCGGCCCGCTGGCGCTGGAAGGACCAAGTGATACCTCGAGCCCCAGCTGTCGCTGGTGCGGACGCGTCGATGCCGATCTGCGTTGCGCCCGTTGCGGCTCGGGTGCGGTGCGCGCCGTGGTGGTGGGCGCGCGCAGGACCGCCGAGGAGCTCGGTAGAGCACTGCCGGGAGTTCCGGTGGTGACATCCGGCGGCGGCGAGGTGCACACCACGGTCACCGGGCCACCGAGCCTGGTGGTGTGCACGCCTGGGGCGGAACCCTTGACACCCAACGGATATGGTGCGGCACTGCTCCTGGATGCGTGGGCATTGCTCGGACGTCAGGACCTGCGGGCCGCGGAAGACACCTTGCGCAAGTGGATGGCTGCCGCCGCGCTGGTGCGCGGAGCTGACGAGGGTGGAACCGTCGTTGTCGTCGCGGACTCGACCCTGCCGACGGTGCAGGCCCTGATCCGGTGGGATCCGGTAGGGCATGCCGCCGCGGAACTGGCGGCCCGTGCGGAGGTCGGATTGCCGCCGCAGGTGCATATCGCGGCCATCGACGGGCCCGCCGCGGCAGTGGTGGCCCTCATCGACACTGCTGATCTTCCCGAGGGTGCCGAGCTGCTGGGACCCGTCGATCTACCGGTGGGGGCGCGCCGCCCGGCCGGGATATCCGATGGCGTAGAGGTGGTGCGCATGCTCATTCGGGTCGAGCGCACCGCGGGACTTGAGATGGCGGCGGCTTTGCGCCGGGGAGTGGCGACGCTGAGTGCGCGACGCGACGCCGAGCCCGTCAGAGTCCAGATCGATCCGCTCCACGTGGGTTGATCCGGCGAACGTCAGGCATTAGCGGCGGTGAGCGCGGGGCCACCACCGATACCGTGGGCGAAAGTATCGACGATGTAGCCGAGGAGCTCCTCGCGGGTCATATCGCTCGTGTTTGTCCACCAGTTGATGGTCATCAGCACGCCGCCGACCGCGAGCCGTGACCAGATAGGCGCCAGCTGTCGCATGTGTGCGCCGGGGAACTCGGCCTGCAAATGCTCTTCGGTCACCTGCGCGATGAGGTCGAAGACCCCGTGGTCGAGTCGTTCCTGGGCGGTGAGGTCGCGATCGAGCGCGACGTACAGCTCCGGTTCCGCGATGATCCAGTCGATAACAATGTCCGAAAAAGCCCGGGTTTGATCGCGTATATCGCCGACCATGCTGTCTCGCCACGAACCGGCGATCAGCCGATCGGCGTGACGGCGGCTCAACGCGCGCAGCAGATCCGCCTTGGTAGGAAAGATCGCATAGCAGGCGGATCGGGCGAATCCTGCCTCCCTGGCCACCTCGGCAATGGAGACGGAGCCCCCGCTGTTGCGAATCGCGCGCTCCGCGGCGTTGAGCAGGTCCTCTGTTCGCAACGTGCGATCGTAGGGAGCGCCACTCGGCCGGCCTCGTCCTCTGGTAGCCATCAAGATTATGGTATCGGATGTATCCAGACTTGGGATCGCGATCCTCGGCGAACGCCATGGGCCGTCCCGGGCTCGGCCGGTCCACCGGGGATTCGATGTAGACGGCGCATCCTTCCTAGACTGACGCGGTGCGCATAGTGTTCGCCGGTACTCCGGCCCCGGCGTTGCCGTCTCTGCGAAGGCTGTTGGCCTCCCGTCATGAGGTGGTCGCGGTACTGACTCGGCCCGACGCCCGCTCAGGCAGGGGACGAGCCTCGGCGGCGTCGCCGGTGGCCGAGCTGGCCCGCGAGCATGGGATCACCGTGCTCGCCCCATCGCGCCCGAACGACCCCGAATTCGTCAGTGAGCTCACTGAACTTGCTCCGGACTGCTGCGCGGTGGTCGCCTACGGGGCCCTGCTGAAACCCGAGTTGCTCGCCGTGCCCACGCATGGCTGGGTGAATCTGCATTTCTCACTGCTGCCCGCGTGGCGCGGCGCCGCTCCCGTGCAGGCATCCATCGCCGCTGGTGACGAGATAACCGGTGCCACCACGTTTCTTATCGAGCCCGCCTTGGACAGCGGGCCTGTTTATGGCGTGGTCACCGAGCGGATCAGCGCCGGGGACACCGCTGGTGCGTTGCTGGGCAGACTCGCTGAATCCGGTGCGGGCCTTCTTGAATCGACAATGGACGGGATCGAAGACGGGGCACTGGTAGCCGTTCCGCAGGTAGTCGGCGGAGTGAGCACCGCACCGAAGATCACCGTGGAGCACGCTCGAATCCGGTGGGAGCTTCCGGCGCACGTGATCGATCGCCATGTGCGAGCCATGACTCCCGAACCCGGCGCCTGGACAACCATCGGCGAGACACGGGTCAAAGTGGGGCCGGTGCGGGTCGATGTTAACGAGCAGACCGAACAACTGCCGCCCGGAGCGGTCGCGGTTCGCAAGCGAGACGTACTGGTCGGCACCGGCACGACGGCGATCGCGCTCAACGAGGTCCAGCCCCAAGGGAAGAAGCTGATGAATGCTGTCGACTGGGCGCGCGGCGCCAGACTGGATGCGGAGGTTCGCGCACTGTGAGCACTCGACCGCCGCGTAGGCGGCCCAACCAGGACGCACGTCCGCCCGAGCGTGCGCGCCGCAAGCTCGATCCGGCACGTCAGGCGGCGCTCGATGTGCTGCGCGCGGTATCGCGTCACGACGCGTATGCCAATCTGGCGCTGCCCGCGTTGCTGCGCGAGCGCGGCATAGCCGGGCGCGACGCCGCCTTCGCCACCGAGCTCACCTATGGAACATCGAGGGCCCGTGGCCTTCTCGACGCGGTGATCGCCTCGGCAGCGGGTCGCGCGATCGACGAGGTGGACGAGGGGCTGCGTGATCCGCTGCGGCTGGGTGCCTATCAGCTGCTACGCACCCGCGTAGAACCTCATGCCGCGCTGTCCACCACCGTCGATGCGGTAGCCGTCGAATTCGACCAGGGCAGAGCCGGTTTCGTGAACGCGGTACTGCGGACCATCTCCCGTCGTAGCGAGCACGAATGGGTACAGGAGTTGGCTCCGCCGGAATCCGACAGGATCGGCCGGCTCGCCTTCGCGACCGCCCACCCGCGGTGGATTGCTCAGGCGTTTTCCGATGCGCTGGGCCCAGCGGCCGCCGAGCTCGGCGACGTGCTCGCCAGTGACGATGAGCGCCCTGTCGTTCACCTCGCCGCACGTCCGGGGCACGTGGATGCGGAGACGCTGGCCGAAGAGGTGGGCGGCACCGTCGGCCGCTACTCGCCCTACGCGGTGTACCTACCCGGCGGAAACCCGGGCCGATTGGAGGCCCTTCGCGACGGCCTGGCGCAAGTACAAGACGAAGGCAGCCAGCTGGTCGCGCGCGCGACAGCGCTGGCTCCGCTCGACGGTACCGACGAACGATGGCTTGACCTGTGTGCCGGGCCGGGTGGCAAGACGGCTTTGTTGGGGGCGCTGGCGGCCGAGCGCGGTGCCCATGTCACGGCGGTCGAGATCGCCGCGCATCGGGCCGGGTTGGTGGCCACCGCCGCGAAATCCTTGCCGGTGACGGTGCTCACCGCGGATGGGCGTCAAAGCGGACTGGCGCCCGCGTCCTTCGACCGCGTGCTGGTCGACGCACCCTGCACGGGGCTCGGTGCGCTGCGCCGCCGCCCCGAGGCTCGCTGGCGGCGTCAACCGGGCGACATCCCGGCGCTGGTCAAGCTGCAACGCGAATTGCTTTCCAGTGCCATCGAATTGACTCGACCGGGCGGCGTCATCGTGTACAGCACCTGCTCGCCGCACCTGGCCGAAACAGTGGGTGTGGTGTCCGATGCGGTGCGGCGTCACCCGGTAACCGCCGAGGACGCCCGTCCGGTGTTCCCCGGTGTGGATGGGCTCGACAATGCCGATGCGGTGCAATTATGGCCGCACCGGCACGGCACTGATGCCATGTTCACTGCCCTCCTGCGCAAACACGCATAAAGCGGCACATAAGCTGAACGGCATGTCTCACCGTGCTCCCATGATCGCCCCATCGATCCTGTCCGCCGACTTCGCACGTCTTGCCGATGAGATGGCGGCAGTGGAAGGGGCCGACTGGCTGCATGTGGACGTCATGGATGGGCACTTCGTACCCAATCTGACGCTGGGTCTTCCCGTCGTCGACAGTCTGCTGGCCGCAACCGATATCCCTATTGACTGCCACCTGATGATCGATAACCCGGATCGTTGGGCACCCGGATACGCCGAGGCGGGGGCATACAATGTGACCTTCCACGCCGAGGCCACGGATAATCCCGTCGCCGTCGCCCGTGATATTCGTGCCGCGGGTGCCAAGGCCGGTCTCAGCATCAAACCGGGCACACCCCTGGACCCATATCTCGAGGTGCTCAAGGACTTTGACACGCTGTTGGTGATGTCGGTGGAACCAGGATTTGGTGGACAATCATTCATCGCGGGCGTACTCGACAAGGTGCGCGTGGTGCGCAAGCTCGTCGACTCCGGCGAGCTGACCGTGCTCGTGGAGATTGACGGCGGCATCAACGCCGACACCATCGAGCAAGCCGCCGAGGCGGGTGTCGACTGTTTCGTTGCGGGTTCGGCTGTGTATGGCGCGCAGGACCCCCAAGCGGCGGTGCGGGCGCTGCGTGAACAAGCCGCCAGGGCAGCAACACATTTGGCCCGCTGATATGACAAACCCGATCGGACTCGATGCCGCCATGGATCTAGCGATCCGGGCCGCGGAGGAGGTTAAGGGCAGTACCTACCCGAATCCGCCTGTGGGCGCGGTGATCCTGGATGCCGCGGGGGTGGTCGCCGGGGTAGGCGGTACCCGCCCGCCCGGGCAGGAGCATGCCGAGGTGGTGGCGCTGGCCCAGGCCGGTGATGCCGCGGCGGGTGGTACTGCCGTCGTCACTCTGGAGCCGTGCAATCACCAGGGGAGAACCGGGCCATGTGTGGATGCGCTTGCAGTGGCAGGCGTTTCACGTGTCGTCTACGCCGTCGCCGACCCGAATCCGCAGGCAGCCGGGGGAGCCGAGCGCTTGCGCGCGCTGGGTGTTGAGGTCCTCGGTGGCGTCGCTGCCGACAGGGTCGCTGCGGGACCCCTGCGAGAATGGCTGCACAAACAACGCACCGGGCGCCCCCATGTCACCTGGAAGTACGGCGCCAGTGTCGATGGGCGCAGTGCCGCCAATGACGGCACCAGTCAATGGATCACCAGCGAGCAGTCGCGGGCCGATGTGCATCGGCGCAGAGCGTTCGCCGATGCGGTTCTGGTGGGTACCGGCACCGTGTTCGCCGACGACCCGCAGCTCACCGCACGCACTCCCGAGAACGTGTTGTGCCCGCACCAGCCGCTACGCGTCGTTGTCGGTATGCGCGAGGTCTCCTCGGACGCCAAGGTATTGAACGACGACTCGCACACCATGGTGATCCGGACGCACGACCCGGCTGAGGTGATTGCGGCCCTGGGGGACCGCACCGATGTCTTCCTGGAGGGTGGACCGACGCTGGCCGGGGCCTTTTTGCGCGCAGGTCTGGTGGACAGGATCCTGGCCTACCTCGCCCCGATGCTCTTGGGTGGCAACGTCCCCGCCGTGGAGGACGTGGGCGTCACCACCCTGTCGCGCGCGCTGCGCTGGGAGTACGACCACATCGAGCGCATGGGGCCCGATGTGCTACTGAGCCTCGTCCCCCGAGTTGCGTTGTGAACCAACGAATATCGCGATGGCCGCACCAATCACGCAGACGACTGCCGTAATCGCGAACATCTCGCTGTACATCTGACTGTAGGCGTGAATGGATCGGTCCAGCAGCTGTTGTTGCAGCACAAGGAGATTCGGCTTTCCTTCTGGCTTGGGCTCCTGGGCGGCCAGCGCGTCGAAATTCTGGTAGAAGCGGTGAATGCCCCAGCCTCCGAGGGCCGCCATCCCGATCAGCATGCCCGTCATCCGGGCCACCACCACCAGCGCAGACGCGATGCCGTGCTGCACCGCGGGCACCACGCGTAGCGCTGCCGAGGAGAGCGGGCCGATCACCAGGCCCAGACCCACACCGGCCACCACCAGGTCCGTATCCAGCCGGGGCAGCGTGAAGAACCCGAAATCGTGTCGGGCAGCCAACACGTCCACCGGCCAGCCCGATATCAGGTAATACCCGAACGCGGCGATCAGCAGACCGGCCACCGCAATGATCCGGTCGCCGAATCGTGTAGCCAGCCAGCCACCGATCACCGCGCCGATCGGCAGCGCGACAAGGAACCTCGACAGCAGGAACACGGCGTTGGCCTTGTCCATCTGCAGCACGCCCTGCCCGAGCAGCTCGATGTTCACGAGCGTCACCATGAGTGCGGCTCCGGCGGCCAGCGATGCGGCCAGCGCCGCGAAGAACGGGCCGAATCGAACCCCTTCGGGGCTGATCAACCGGGTCTTGGCGCGCGATTCCCAGAGAAAGAACGCCAGGAATGCGACCGCGGACCCGGTGAGTACCGGCAGACCCCACTCCGGTAATGCGGAGACCTTGGGGTTAGGGCTGTACAAGCCCACGACCAACAGGCCCAGTGCGATGGCAAGTAGTGCGCCTCCGACGATGTCGACCTTCGGGCGGTTCTCATCGTGCTGGTGCGCGGGAACACTGAACTGAACCAACACGATGGCGATGATCGCCAGCGGCACGTTGACCCAGAAGATGGCGGTCCAGGAGCCGAACAGCCATACGCACAAGACGCCGTACAGCGGGCCCAGCACGCTGCCCAGTTCCTGCGCGGCACCGATGCCGCCGAGAACCGTCGCACGGTTGCGTGCCGCCCACAGATCGGCACCCAGAGCCAGGGTGACCGGTAGCAGCGCGCCGCTCGCGACACCCTGGATGACCCGGCCCGTGACCAACATCGTGAGATCGGTCGACATCGCGGTGACAACAGAACCGATCGCAAAGCCCACCAGTGCCAGCTGCAGGATCCTCCGGCGACCGAATCGGTCGGAGGCCTGCCCGAGCAGCGGCATCGCGGCGATGTAGCCCAACAGGTACCCGGTGACGATCGGGGTGACCTGCTGGATGTTGTTCAATGCGATGCCGACGTCGCGCATGATGTCGGTGATGACGCTGACCACGACATAGGTGTCGAGGGCGCCCAACAGCACCGCCAGACTTCCGGCGCCGATCGCGATGCCGCGATGCCGCAGCGGGAGGGTTGTCTCCTTGGCTGTGTCGATCACGAGGCGGGCTTGTCGACCGTGACCGGCTTGCCCCAATCGGACAACGACATCTCAATGGTGTTGCCCGGGGACGTATCGACGCTGATCTTGCTCAGCGTGTGAGTGCCGTCCTTCGCGATCCAGGCCTTGCCCGGGATGTCCGAGGTGAGTTTGGAGCCGGCGAAGGTGTTGATGGCGTCCTTGTTCACGGTCCCAGTCACCAGAACAGAATCGACACCGTCGACAGTCTCGGTCTTCTCGGACTTCGCGCCGGTGAAGTTGGACAGGAGGTTGGCCAACCCCTTGTTCGGATCCAGAATGATCCCGACGTCGTAGACATCCTTGACGGGGCCCATGCTGGAGTAAGCGCTGCCGAGCTGGGCGAACAGCTCGCCGTCGACCACCACGAAGGGCAGCTCCAGTCCGCCGGTCTTGGCGGTGCCCTTGGCGGCCAGGGCGGGCGTGGTGGTCAGATCGCCGGTGAGCTCGGAGAGCTTGATGGTCGGCTTGTCGCCGGTGACCTTGAGTACGAGGTGTGTACTGGTCTGGGTCTTGGTGGTGGCTGCTGACTCATTCAGGAGTGTGGCGGCCTCGGGCAAGTTGACGTCGGCCTTTTCGGTCTTCGAGCAGCCGGCCAAGGTAATGGCGGCGACTGCGACAGGGATAAGGGCGAGGCGGATGCGGTTGCGCATGCGTTCGATCGTAGAGGCTGAGCGCGACACCGGGGAGGCTCGCGACACGGCGGCGTTGCTGGCGAATGAAATTGACACTCCAGCAATCCGACGCCATGCTCGTTTGCAGGGCGGGATTGTCAACCGAGGGCTGGTTGTTGTGAAAAACGTGAGCAGAGCTCTGGCATGTGGTGTGTCCGCGGTCGCCGCGGTCGCCGGCATACTTGTTGCTTCACCTGCGCTTTCGGCCGCCGATCCAGCCTCGGAAACTCCTCCCAAGATTGTCGCTTTCCCGGGCATGTCGATTGTCCAGGGCGACAGCCGTTGCACTCTTGGCTACGTCGATCCGGCATCTCGAATCGGCCTGACGGCGGGCCATTGCAATGCCACCGGATCGGTGACCGATCTGGGCGGGAACCGTATCGGTGAGGTGCTGCTGATGAGCCGGAACCTGCCCACCGGGGGCGCTATCGGCCCGGGAGATGTCGTTTCGGACTACGAAGGCATCTCCTTCGCGCCCGGGGTGGAATTGAGCAGCACCCTGCCCAATGGGCTTGCGCTGCGGATGACGCAGAACGCCGGGCCCGAGCCGGGGCTGCCGGTATGCCTCATGGGATCGGTGTCCGGCGAGACGTGCGGCAAGGTCGACGCGATCAACAACGGTTGGTTCACCATGTCGGATATCGGTGGGCAACACGGCGATTCGGGTGGCCCGGTGTACACCATCACCCAGCCCGGCCAGGCCTTGCTGGTGGGAATCTATTCGCTGCGCTGGGGAGGGAAGCCGGCGGCCATGTCCTGGTCGGCGATATCGGCTCAGATGCAGTCACAGCTGGTTGCGCAGATTCCTGCTGCCGGACCGGGTAACGGTGGTCCCGAGCTGCCTAGCGTGCCCGTCGCGGCGGCAGCCCCGGCCCCTGCGGCGTCCTAGGCGCGGCCGGCTCATCTTCGTATTCGCGTAGGGCGCATTGCGCTTTCCGTTCTGGTACTGTGGCGCCGTTCTAGGGCCACTAAGAAATTTGCTGTGCCTTCAGAAATGCCACAATGTCAATCATTGTGATCACACTGAATTTTGGAAGGTAGACATGAAACGCATTGCCATTGCTCTCGCCGCATTCGCGATAGCCATGGGGAGCGTCGGGTGTTCTGAATGCGATGGCCAAGGCCGAAACATCGTTTGTATCGGCACATCAGAGGCCGGTAAGGAATCGTGGGACGTTTTCGTAGATGAAACGGGGAGGGCGGGAATTAAGCTCGTCACCACCAATTTCACCGACTACAGCCAGCCGAATGTAGCACTCACCCAAAAGTAGATCGACGTGAATCTGTTTCAGCATCTACGTTTTCTGGCTGAATACAACGTCGCCGATAACGCAACACTTACTCCGGTCGGCGCCACCTACATCGTGCCGCTCGGTCTCTATTCGCAAGAAGCACAAGACCCTCGCTGAAATTCCACAAGATGGGCAGATCGCCATCCCTAACGATCCGCCTAATCAGGCACGCGCCCTGTTCGTGCTGAAGGCCTCTGGGCTCATCACTCTCAAGGGCGGCCGGGCGACGCCGAGTGCCGCCGATATCGACAAGGGCGCTTCCAGGGGTCACCGTGACGCTAGTGGACGCGGCGCAGACGGCGCTGTCGCTCAAGTCGATCGACGGAGCCGTCATCAACAACACCTATCTGGCGCAGTCGAACATTGATCCCAAGAGCGCGCTCTACGCTGACGATCCGGCGAGTCCGGGCGCCGAGCCGTACATCAACGTCATCGTCGCGCGCGCCGAAGAGAACGACACCCCGACATACCAGAAACTTGTCGAGGTGTTCTATTCCCCGGCCGTCACCGAGGCATATGCCAAGGAGAGCAAGGGAACTCAATTGACGGTGGCAAAGAGTGGCGCGGACTGCGCGTCGATCCTGGCGAGGATCGAGCAGCAGATCCGCAGCGAAAAATGACGACGGAAATGACCGGCGCGACACCGCTCATCCGATTCGAGCACATCAGCAAGACCTTTCGGGTGGGCAAGAAGACCGTGACCGCCGTCGACGATGTGTCGCTCGATATCGACGCGGGTGACGTGTTCGCCATGATCGGTTACTCGGGGGCCGGCAAGAGCACGCTGGTACGTCTCATTAACGGGCTCGAGCGACCCAGCTCTGGTCGCGTCGTCGTGGACGGAGCCGAGGTGAGCGCGTTGGGGGAGCGTGAACTGCGGCGTCTGCGCACCGATATCGGCATGATCTTTCAGCAGTTCAATCTCTTCCGGTCCCCGAACCGTCGCGGGAAACATCGCGTATCCGCTGCGGGTGGCCGGATGGACCGCCGAGAAGCGCAACGCGCGGGTCGCCGAACTGCTGGAGTTCGCGGGACTGGGTGATAAGGCCAAGAGTTATCCGGATCAGCTCTCCGGTGGGCAGAAGCAACGTGTCGGCATCGCGCGGGCGCTCGCGACGTCACCGTCGATCCTGTTGGCCGACGAGGCGACCAGTGCTCTGGATCCCGAAACCACCGGCGACGTATTGCAGCTGCTGCGCGCGGTCAACGACGAGTTCGGGGTGACCATCGTGGTGATCACCCACGAGATGGACGTGGTGCGTACCGTCGCCGATCGTGTCGCGGTTCTTGCCGATGGCAGGGTTGGTCGGCGGCGGACTTGGCGACTTTGCGATCGTGCAGGGGTATCAGCGCTTCAACTGGCAGGTGACAATCGTGTTGACCGTCGTCATCATCGCGCTAGTACAGGCAGCACAGTTCTTGGGAAACTATTTGGCGCGCAAGGTGCTTCGTCGATAGTTAGGGTTAGGCGGGAGGCGCCGGTACGGGCGGCACCGCCGGTGCCGGGGGCGCACCGGGTGCGGGAGCGGCGCCCTCGGGTGCCTCGGGCGGGGTCCAGTGCCACTGATCCGGGGCCGGTCCCTGCGAGTCATCACCCAGGCCGGGGATCCGTGTGCCGGGAGGTGGGGCGGTACCGGGCAACGGCTGGTTGAGCGATTCCTTGGTTCCTCGCCCTACGATGCCGCCTCGCCATTGGCCGTCCTGAACGCCGCGCACGAGCCGCCCCAGGTAGTCGCCCCCCGAGATGTCAGCGTTCTCTTCGCCGGGGTTCACCCCATAGATCTCGCCCTTGCCGGGCTCCGCAGGCTTCAGATTCTGCGGCAGCAGGTACTGGTTGTTCAGCGCCCTGGTGTTCGGAGTGACGACAGGAGCCTCGACGCCCGGGGCCGCCGGTGCCGGGTTCTGGCCAATCAGGTTGGGATTACCCACAATAGCGAGATTGTTGGGTATGCCGCCGGGGCCTTGTTCGGTTCCGGATAGCGCGAGTGGGTTGCCGATCTGGGATGCGGGCGGTGGTTCCGGCGGACCGGGAAGACCCGGAGGGGGAGGTGCGGCCGCGGGCGCCGGAGCCGGGTCTGGTTCCCCGGGATCGCCGCCGGCGGTGGCCGCCGACGCGAGCAGCGCACTGGCGGCAAGAACCGCAGCCACCCCGATCTTCGCGATGGACGGACGATCGGGGTTCCTCATGGCTGCGTCTCTCCTCTGTACTGAAGGTGGTTCGGACGGTCTAGCTAGACGGTCTTCGTGACGCCGTAGTAGGCGACGATATCGTCGTTGTCCTTCGATGAGCTGGTCAGCACGGCGTACGAGCGCAGGAACGACTGCCCGATGCAACCGTCGATCTTGATGTGCACGTCCTTGAGAGTGATGCGCACTTCGCTGCCCTTGTACTTCTTCTTGTCGACCGAGACGTTGATGACCTCACCGGGCTGGGGGTGCACCTCGATCTGGCCCTGAATGGGCATACCGACGCTGGTGATACCGGCCGTACCCAGGCCGGCGCTGAGGCCGATTGAGCCATTCAGCTTGACGGTGTTCAGGCTGATGCCGCAACCAATCTGGTAGCCGGCTTCCAGAGTGCCGCCGGACAGCTTGGTGTTGCCGCCGCCCTTGGCTGAGCCGGTGAACGTGCCACCGGCGAGGTATTCACGGGACGAGGTGGCAGTGGTCAGCGGCGGGATGGGCAACTGCGTCTCATCCTTGGCACCCACGGTGAGTACCCAGCCGTCGGGGGTCTTGACGATGCCCGGGTCCTCGGAGCCCACCACGCCATTGTCGGCAGGTGGGCCATCCGCGGGTGGCGGGGCGTCGGCCACCGGCTGCACGGGCGGTGGGTCGTCTGGGTCCGCCAGGGCGAGCGGCGCCGACGCGGCGAGTGCGCATGCCGCGGTCAGGGTGACGAGACTCTTGAACATGGGAGTGAGGCCTCTCGTGGTCTTTTGCATTGGGGTGGCTGTAAGCGTGTGGGGCATCGACGTCAGACGGCCTTGGTGATACCCATGTAGGTGACCACGTCATCGGTGTTTTCCGTGGAGCTGGTGAAGGTTGCGTACGACCGGATGAAGGACTGACCGACGCAGCCGTCGATCTTGATACGGAAACCGGTGATGGTGGTGCGCGTGGTGGTGCCCTCGAAGGTCTTTTTGTTGACCGGAACGATGGTCACCGTACCGGGCTTCAGGCCGACCTTGATCTGGCCGACGATGCCGGCGCTGGCACTGGGGACACCCGCCATGCTGATCGACGGGGAGAGGCTGACACCACCCATGAGCTCCACGGGGCCACCGGTGATACCGCAGCCGATCTGGTACCCGGCCTCCAGCGTTCCACCGGCCAGCTTGGTCTTACCCGAACCCTTCACCCCACCGATGAACGTGCCACCGACGATGTACTCGCGCGAGGACAGCGCGGTGGTCAGTGGGGCCACCGGTAGCAGGCTCTCGTCCTTAGCGGCGACAGCGAGGATCCAGCCGTCCGGAGTGGGCAAGGTACCCGGCTCTGCCGACGGCATCGCGCCGGTGTCGCCAGGAGGGGGCGGCGGTGCGTCGGCCACCGGCTGGACTGGGGCCGGATCATCACCGGGTTCTGCTAAGGCAAGGGGCGCCGAAGCAGCAAGCGCGCAGACTGCAGTCAGAGTGACAAGACTTTTCAGCATGGTGCGGTAGCGCCTCTCAATTGTTGGTGATGTCCGTGTGACTTCTGTGAGGAAGCTGTCCCGACGAATGTTGGGGGTGCTGTGTTTCCAAAGGGTGAATGGACGGACAACAGTTATCGCCCAATGTCTATCCATTTCGTACGTCGGTACACACCGTTCCAACCGCGATGATTTGAAACGCGAAAAGCCTTCTGCCTCGGCGATTGTGACGAAAACCACTGGTGTCGCTGCCGCCTGAGCCCGACCGTTTGGGGCTACCCAGTAGGGGTATCCAGCACACTTTTCAACGGTCAGTCGAATTTCCCTTCGTATGCCAGTTGTTCAACGGTCGTTCAGACTCGTGACAATTCCGCAACTCACTATCAGGTATTGGTGCTGTGATAACGCGACTCCGCATGGAATTACCGGTACGGTCACGGCCGAACAGCACCGGAGAATCTGGAGAGGAATCGATGAGGCCATTACATCTCTGTCGGAAGGCGGCGGTGCCGTCGCTGCTGGCGATCGGCATGGGGTTGGCAACACTTCCCGTGGCATATGCCGAGCCAGATGGCCAAGATCAAACGGAACAGCCGGCTCAGCAGGCCGCTCAGGCGCCCGGCCCCGCCGTGGTGTCCGCACCCGCCCCGGCCTCCGATAGCGCCGCCCCGGCAGCCATTGAGGCGTGCGCGAAGTTCGCGACGGCACTCGACTACGCGGCGACCAACTATTCCGACTTCGCGGAGAACCTGGCCGGCATGGAAGGCAACTACAGCGATGTCTACGTGAACTCGAGCAATGGCACGGGCCGGACCGCTCTCCGTGAGGCGGCATCCTTCGCCAATGAGGCGGCGAACACCCCGGAGCTGGATCCGGCGATCGCCGATCCGATGCGCTCATGGGCGACAAACGCGAACAAGCTGATGATTCTCATGGGTGTTCGCGCCTCGGTCGATGGTGTGAACGGCAAGGCGAACGACCTGAACACCGATGCGCACAACGTCCAGATGGCCTGCGCTCAGGCGGGGACGCACGCCTAACGCAGCGGTACGCGCCCTACTCTTGTTGCATGTTCACTGGAATCGTTGAGGAGCTTGGCGAGATCCTGGGTAGAGAGGATCTTGGCGACTCTGCCCGTCTCACCGTGCTCGGCCCGCTTGTCGTCGAGGATGCGAAACATGGCGACTCGATCGCCGTGAACGGGGTCTGCCTCACGGTGGTCGATGTGCGCGACGGTGGCGTCTTCACCACCGATGTCATGGGTGAGACGCTGTCGCGGTCGAGCCTGGACAAGATTGTGACCGGCACCAAGGTCAATCTGGAGCGGGCCGCCGCCGTCAACAGCCGGCTCGGCGGGCACATCGTGCAGGGACACGTGGACGGCACCGGAGAGGTGCTCACCCGTACACCGTCAGAGAACTGGGAAGTGGTGCGCGTCTCCTTGCCGGAGGCCGTGGCCCGCTATGTGGTCCACAAGGGCTCGATCACCGTGGACGGGGTGTCGCTGACCGTGTCCGGGCTGGGGCCGGACTGGTTCGAGGTATCGCTCATTCCCACCACGCTGGGGTTGACGACGCTCGGATCGGCGGCGGTGGGGACGACGGTGAATCTCGAGGTGGATGTCATCGCCAAGTACGTCGAACGCCTGCTCGAGCACCGTTCTTAGCTCCTGATTCCGCTGAGTGAGCAGCGCGCGAATCATTGAATTCCCGGTGGTTCATAATTGAGTTGCCCACACGCCCCTAACGAGAGTGGTCCCCATGACCAGGTTGGACAGCATCGAACGCGCTGTCGCCGATATCGCCGCCGGTAAGGCCATCGTCGTCGTCGACGATGAGGATCGGGAGAACGAAGGCGATCTGATATTCGCCGCAGAGAAGGCCACCCCGGAATTGGTGGCGTTTATGGTGCGGTACACGTCGGGGTACCTCTGTGTGCCGCTGGCCGGGGAGGATTGTGACCGGCTTGGGCTGCTTCCCCAATACGCGGTGAATCAGGACAAGCACGGCACCGCGTACACGGTCACCGTCGATGCGAAGAACGGTATTGGGACTGGGATTTCGGCTTCCGACCGCGCGGCGACGATGCGGCTCTTGGCCGACGCGGCGAGCGCCCCCGATGACTTCACCAAGCCAGGACACGTTGTTCCGTTGCGCGCCAAGGAAGGTGGGGTGCTGCGGCGCCCCGGCCACACAGAGGCGTCGGTCGACCTGGCCAAGCTGGCCGGGCTGCGGCCTGCCGCGGTGATCTGCGAGATCGTCAGCCAGAAGGACGAGGGTGCGATGGCGCAGACCGAGGAATTGCGGGTCTTCGCCGACGAGCACAACCTCGCCCTGGTCTCGATCGCGGACCTGATCGAATGGCGCCGCAAGCACGAGAAGCATGTGGAGCGGATCGCCGAGGCGCGGATCCCCACCCAGCACGGCGAGTTTCGGGCGGTGGGTTACACGAGTATCTACGACGACGTCGAGCACGTGGCGCTGGTGCTGGGAGACATCTCCGGACCCGACGGCGACGGAAACGATGTGCTGGTGCGGGTGCACTCCGAATGCCTGACCGGCGATGTATTCGGTTCGCGCCGTTGCGATTGCGGTCCGCAGCTAGACGCCGCGATGGAGATGGTGGCCAAGGAGGGGCGTGGCATCGTGCTGTACATGCGCGGCCACGAGGGGCGAGGTATCGGACTGATGCACAAGCTGCAGGCCTACCAGCTGCAGGATGCTGGTGAGGACACTGTAGATGCGAACCTCAGTCTCGGCCTGCCCGCCGACGCGCGCGACTATGGTTTGGGTGCGCAGATTTTGGTCGACTTGGGTGTGAAGTCCATGCGGCTGCTGACCAACAACCCCGCCAAGCGTGTGGGGTTGGACGGGTATGGGCTGCACATCATCGAGCGGGTGCCGCTGCCGGTGCGTGCCAACTCGGAGAACATTCGATACCTGCGTACCAAGCGGGACCGGATGGGGCACGATCTGGCTGATCTGGACGATCACCCCGAGGCAGACGGCGCGTGAGCGGCGGCGATGGCATCCCGTCACTGAAAGTTGGTGACGCATCGGGGCTTAGCGTGGCGATCGTTGCCAGCACATGGCATGACCAAATCTGCACCGCGCTCCTGGAGGGCGCCAAGCGTGTCACGGCAGATGCGGGTATCGACCGTCCGACAGTGGTGCGGGTACTAGGCGCCATCGAGATACCGGTGGTGGCGCAGGCCCTGGCCCGTACCCATGACGCCGTTGTCGCGCTCGGGGTTGTGATCCAAGGCCAGACACCGCATTTCACTTATGTCTGCGATGCGGTGACCACCGGGCTGACCCGTGTTTCCCTGGATACCAGCACGCCGGTTGCCAACGGGGTGTTGACCGTAAACGACGAGCAGCAGGCCCTCGACCGTGCCGGCCTGCCGGGGTCGTCTGAGGACAAAGGTGCCCAGGCGGCCGCCGCCGCACTGGATACCGCGCTGACGCTACGCCGGCTCCGTCAGCCCTGGACTGGGGCGTGACCAAATCGCCGGGCGACCGTGAATGGGAGCTCGTCCTGAAACCCCACCTGTCGCCGTATTTCGTATACGCGGCTGCCTTTGTCATCGCGGCCGCCCATGTCGCGGTGGGCCTCCTGCTGAAGATCTCGCCCAATAGCGGGGTGATCTTCAAGACCTCCGACCAGGTTGGAATCGCTTTGGTGGGCTGCGTCATCGCGGGCGTGGTGCTCATGTTCGCCCGACCTCGGGTACGCGCCGGTGCGGCGGGCATCGAGGTGCGCAATGTGTTGGGCCCCAAGATCATTCCGTGGCCAGAGGTGGTCGGCGTCTCATTTCCGGCCGGTGCGCAATGGGCGCGGCTGGACCTGGATGACTACGAGTACGAGCCGATGATGGCCATTCAGGCGGTCGACAAGCAGCGTGCTGTCGACGCGATGGACGCGCTGCGCGGGCTGGTCGTGAAGTACACGGGGCAGTCAACGGCGTAACCGGCATGCCGGGCCGTCGCCTCTGTGACCCGGTTGGCCGGCTATCTCACCCAGTTTCCCTTCCCGGCGGCGATGTCGAAGTATCGTGTGAATATCGACCGTGCCTGCGATTATGGCCAGGGCAGAGAGCTTGGAGACCGTGGCGACTGCGAGAAGTGCAACGCGCCGCGGGGCTGTCCGCGCATCGTTGGCTTCCGTACGTGACGCGCACGATCTCTTCGTGGCGGGCCAGGTAGACGGTTCGTATCTCGAGTCGATACCTCTGCCACGGCTCGTGACCGACAGCTGGCAGCGGAGCCTGGCCACCGGGGTCGATCCCGACCGCGGGCCTGGCGAAGCGGCCGCCGCGACGCGCCTGACCGAACTGCGCAGCAGCCATCCGCTCGCCGGGGCGCTACCGGTCATCCGCCGGCTGCTGGTGGACCACGCCACCGACTCGGGTGTGCTTGTGGGGGTCACCGCTGCCGACGGCGCGCTGCTCTGGGTGGAAGGTGACCCCGGCGCCGGGCGCAAGGCGGCCACCATGAACTTCGTGCCCGGTGCCGACTGGAGCGAGCGGGCCGTAGGCACGAATGCCCCGGGTACCGCGCTTGCGCTGGATCGTGAGGTGCAGATCCGGGGCAGCGAGCACTTCTGCAGGCTGGTCCGGCCGTGGTCGTGTACCGCGGTTCCGATCCATGACCCGGTGACCGGAGCCCCCCTGGGAAGTATCGATCTCACCGGCGGTTCGGCGGTTACTTCGGCGCAGACCCTGGCATTGGTGCGCGCGACGGCGGTTGCCGTCGAACATTTCATCGCCCTGAACTACCCTCGATCGGGGCGGCTGGCGAACGGTAGCGAACCGCGACTGACCTTGCTCGGCGCCGACCGCCCGCTTCTGCACACGGGTGATGGGCAGGATGGGATGCGCACACACCGGCTGTCCGGTCGCCATGCCGAGATCATGGCGCTCTTGCTGCGTCACCCCGAGGGATTGAGCGCCGACCATCTCGCGATGCTGCTTGACGAAAACGATCTCGACGTCGTCACGATCCGCGCGGAAATGTCACGACTGCGCCGCATCGTGGGAGATGAGTTGATCGTGTCCCGTCCCTACCGGCTGCTCACCCATGTCGAAAGCGATATGGGTGATGTCTTCGCCGCGCTTCGCGCCGGGCACATCGCCAGGGCCGTCGACTGCTATGCGGGCCAGCTGTTGCCGCGGTCCGCGGCACCGGCCATCGGGAGACTGCGCCTGGAGTTGAGTGCGAGTCTTCGTGGCGCCGTACTTGCCGACGGCGATCTGCACCTGCTGCGCCGCTGGCTTGATCTTCCCGAGGCACGCGATGACCGTGAGGGATGGCAGGCGCTGCACGACTATGACGGTGCGGGCGCGTTCATCCAGTCTGAGGCCCGTGGCCATCTCATCGCGCTGGATTCCGATCTCGCCTGAGCGCTGCCGCCGCAGGGAAAGTTGCAACCGTGCTGCAACGGGCCAAAACCTATCTTCAGTGATTACCGACACATTTGCTGTCTTGAAGGTAGGAGACCACCGTGACTGTTTACGCCCGCCCGGGTGCGCAGGGATCGCTGATGACTTTCGCGTCCCGCTACGAGAATTTCATTGGCGGGCAATGGGTTCCCCCAACAGAGGGGCGATATTTCGAGAACCGCACCCCGGTGACGGGGGAGGTGTTCTGCGAGATCCCACGCTCCGGTGAAGCCGATGTCGAGAAGGCACTCGATGCCGCACACGCCGCTGCGGGCGGCTGGGCCAAGACTTCACCGGCCGATCGGGCGCTCATCCTCAACCGGATCGCCGACCAGATGGAATCGAACCTGGAGTCCATTGCTGTCGCGGAGTCGTGGGACAACGGCAAGCCCATCCGCGAGACGCTGAACGCTGATATCCCGCTGGCCGTCGATCATTTCCGCTACTTCGCCGGTGTCCTTCGGGCACAAGAGGGCGCGCTCTCGCAGATCGACGAGGACACCGTGGCCTATCACTTCCACGAGCCGCTCGGTGTGGTCGGGCAGATCATCCCGTGGAACTTCCCGCTGTTGATGGCGAGCTGGAAACTGGCCCCGGCCATCGCCGCCGGGAACACGGTGGTACTCAAGCCCGCCGAACAAACCCCGGCGTCGATCCTGTACTTGTTCTCGCTCATCGGCGACCTCCTGCCGCCGGGTGTGGTGAACATCGTCAACGGGTTCGGAGTAGAGGCGGGCAAGCCGTTGGCCTCCAGCAGCCGGATCGCGAAGATCGCGTTCACCGGCGAGACCAGCACGGGCCGGTTGATCATGCAGTACGCCAGTCAAAACCTGATTCCGGTGACGCTGGAGCTCGGTGGCAAGAGCCCCAACCTCTTCTTCTCCGACGTGATGGCTGCCGGTGACGATTTCCAGGACAAGGCCCTGGAAGGGTTCACGATGTTCGCGTTCAACCAGGGTGAGGTGTGCACCTGTCCTTCGCGCAGCCTGATCCAGGCCGATATCTTCGATGAATTCCTGGAACTGGCGGCCATCCGCACCAAGGCCATCCGCCAGGGCGACCCGCTGGATACCGAGACCATGATGGGGGCGCAGGCCTCCCATGAGCAGCTCGAGAAGATCCTGTCCTATATCGACATCGGCAAATCCGAAGGGGCACGGCTGGTTACCGGCGGCGAGCGCGCCGAACTCGGTGGCGACCTGTCGGGTGGGTACTACGTTGCGCCGACGGTCTTCGCCGGGAGCAACTCGATGCGGATCTTCCAGGAGGAGATCTTCGGGCCGGTGCTGGCAGTGACCTCGTTTGCCGACTATGACGATGCCATCGCTATTGCCAACGACACCCCCTACGGGCTGGGTGCGGGAGTGTGGAGCCGCGACGGCAACATCGCCTACCGCGCCGGGCGTGACATCAAGGCGGGCCGCGTGTGGACCAACTGTTACCACCAGTACCCCGCGCACGCCGCCTTCGGCGGATACAAGCGGTCCGGTATCGGCCGCGAGAACCACAAGATGATGCTCGACCACTACCAGCAGACCAAGAACCTGCTGGTGTCCTACAGCTCCACGCCGCAGGGATTCTTCTGACCGTCGCCATCGGCGATATCACCCGAAAGCGACGTCATCCCACTGTGTTGATCTGCGGAGAGCAAGGAACGATATATGGCGACCACCAAGCATGGCCTCATCGAGGAGCACCTCGAGAGCGCGGACTATCTGCGTAAGCGCCAACTCAGATCGGGGAGCGCGGGCTGGGTGCTGCTGGCCGGCCTCGGGGTGAGTTATGTGGTGTCCGGCGACTATTCGGGCTGGAACTTCGGTTTGGGCCAAGGCGGGTTCGGCGGACTGGCGATCGCCACCGTAGTGATCGCCGGCATGTACCTGGCACTCGTGCTGGGGATGGCGGAGCTGTCTTCGGCACTGCCGACGGCGGGGGGCGGCTACACCTTCGCGCGCCGCGCGCTCGGCCGGTGGGGTGGATTTGCCACGGGTACAGCAATTCTCATCGAGTACTCGATCGCCCCGGCGGCCATCGCCACCTTCATCGGTGCATACGTCCAGTCGCTGGGTCTGTTCGGCATCACCAACGGGTGGTGGGTCTACCTGGCGGCTTACGCCGTGTTCATCGGCATTCATCTGTCGGGCGTCGGTGAGGCACTGAAGGTGATGTTCGTCATCACCGCGATTGCATTGGTGGGCCTGCTGATCTTCGCGGTCGCCGCGGCAGGCCATTTCGACATCCACAATCTGACCAACATCGCGGTGGACGAAGGTGCCGCGGGGGCCTCGAGCATCCTGCCGCATGGCTACCTGGGAATTTGGGCCGCCATTCCGTTTGCGATCTGGTTTTTCCTCGCTGTCGAGGGCGTTCCGCTTGCGGCCGAGGAGACGGCCAACCCGGAACGCAATGTGCCGCGCGGGATCATCGCGGCGATCGGTGTGCTGCTGGTGACCTGTGCGATAGCGCTGGTGCTGACCACCGGCGTCGGCGGTGCGGAACAGATATCGGATTCAGGTAATCCGCTCGTCGAGGCGCTCGGCCACGGAACCGCCGCCAAGTTGGTCAACTACATCGGTTTGGCCGGGCTCATCGCGAGCTTCTTCTCGATCATCTACGCGTATTCACGTCAGCTGTTCGCGCTGTCCCGCGCGGGCTATCTGCCGACGGTTCTGTCGGTGACCAACTCCCGCAAGGCCCCGACGCTGGCACTCGTTGTCCCGGGCATCATCGGATTCGCACTGTCGTTGACGGGACACGGTGACCTGCTCCTCAATATGGCTGTCTTCGGTGCTGCCCTGAGCTACGTGCTGATGATGGTCAGCCACATCGTGCTACGGGTGCGTGAGCCGAACATGCCGCGCCCGTACCGCACCCCGGGCGGCATCGCCACCACCGGCTTCGCCCTGGTCGTCGCGGTGCTGGCGGTCATCGCGACATTCCTGGTCAACCCGGTGGCGGCGGGCCTGTGTCTGACCGTGTTCGCGGCGTTCATGGTGTATTTCGCGCTCTACAGCCGCCACCGCCTGGTGGCGAATTCGCCCGACGAGGAGTTCGCGATGCTTGCGGAGGCCGAAAGCGAGCTCACGTGAAGCACCGGCAACAGATCGCGGGGGTGAGCTACACCTTCGACGGACTGGTGGATGTGATGGCCAAGGCGACGCCGTTGCGGTCGGGTGATCAGCTGGCGGGCTGCGCGGCGGACTCTGATGCCGAACGGGCCGCTGCCGCATGGGTTCTCGCCGACCTGCCGCTCGACATGTTCCTCAACGAGACGGTGGTGCCGTACGAAACTGACGAGGTCACCAGGCTGATCATCGACAGCCACGATCGCCGGTCCTACTCTGCGATCGCACATCTGACCGTCGGTGGCTTTCGGGACTGGTTGTTGGAGAGCGCTTCCCGCGATGATGGTGCCCAGAGGATCGCCGCTGTCAGCGCCGGGATAACCCCCGAGATGGCGGCTGCGGTGAGCAAGATCATGCGCAACCAAGACCTGGTGGCGGCCGGTGCCGCCATGCAGGTGAGCGCCGCCTTCCGCACGACCGTCGGCGGCAAGGGCACGCTGGCCACCCGGTTACAGCCGAATCACCCCACCGACGATCCTCGCGGTGTCGCCGCTGCCGTCCTTGACGGGCTACTTCTGGGATGTGGTGACGCCGTCATCGGCATCAACCCGGCGACCGATTCGCCGCACGCCACCTCGGATCTGCTGCACCTCCTCGACTCCATCAGATTGCGCTACGAGATCCCCACCCAGTCCTGCGTTCTCTCCCACATCACCACGACGATCGGATTGATCGAACGTGGAGCGCCGGTGGATTTGACGTTCCAATCGATCGCGGGCACCGAGGGCGCCAACTCCGCTTTCGGAGTGAACATCTCGCTGTTGCGCGAAGGTCGCGATGCGACCCGGGCCCTGCGGCGGGGGACCGTCGGGGACAACGTCATGTACCTCGAGACCGGGCAGGGGTCGGCGTTGAGCTCCCGCGCGCATCTGGGCACCGGCGGCAAACCTGTTGATCAGCAGACACTGGAAGCGCGCGCCTACGCGGTGGCCCGCGACCTGGAACCGTTCCTGGTCAATACGGTCGTCGGATTCATCGGGCCGGAATATCTTTACGACGGTAAGCAGATCGTCCGCGCTGGATTGGAGGATCACTTCTGTGGCAAGCTACTTGGTCTTCCGATGGGTGTTGACGTCTGCTACACCAACCACGCCGAGGCCGACCAGAACGATATGGACACACTGCTGATCCTGCTTGCGGCCGCGGGAGTCGGGTTTGTCATCACCGTTCCCGGTGCTGACGATGTCATGCTCGGCTATCAGAGTCTGTCGTTTCACGATGTGCTGCAGGCGCGCCGGACGCTGGGTCTGCGGCCGGCACCCGAGTTCGAGCAGTGGTTGCAGGCCATCGGAATGATCGACGAGGGTGGCCACCTCACACCCTTTGACGTGGCGAGCTCGCCGCTGCGCGCCCTGACCAACTCGGGTGCCCGATGACAACCGGTGATGTTGCCCGCCAAAAGTTTTGGAAAGAACTGCGGGTAAACACCCAAGCTCGGATCGGCCTGGACCGGGCGGGCAATGCGCTGCACACCCGGGATGTGCTTGACTTGGCCGCCGCGCACGCGGCGGCCCGCGACGCAGTCCACGTACCGCTGGACACCGAGCGCCTCGCCGCCGACGTCGGCGGAATCGGGCTGGGCATGCCCATAGTGGTCACCAGCCAAGTGAGCTCTCGCGCAGAATATTTGCGTAGACCCGACCTCGGAAGGCTGCCCGCCGATCTGTCCGCGGTGCCACGCGAGGCTGCGGATATCGGGTTTGTCCTCGCCGATGGCCTGTCACCCATAGCCCTCATGCGCCATGGTGTCCCGCTAGTTCGCGAACTCGCCCTGCAGCTGGGCGACTCATACACGTTGGCCGCCCCCGTGATCGCCACGCAGGCCCGGGTGGCATTGGGTGATCACATCGCGGCGCAGGGACGGTACCGCACGCTGATTGTCATCATCGGTGAGCGGCCCGGGCTCAGTGTCGTCGACAGTCTCGGTATCTACCTCACGCACCTACCGCGGCCGGGTTGCACAGACGCCGATCGCAATTGCATCTCCAACATCCACCCGCCCGACGGGCTCAGTTACCGGGAGGCCGCGCATATCGCCACGAGCTTGGTCGGCGGTGCGCGTCGGTTGGGCCGTTCCGGGGTGTCGCTCAAAGACACTTCCCGGGCCGGCGCGATCGGCGATGCCGGCCAGAGCGAGCTGTGCTGACTGCGGCCTTTAGCCCGTATCGCCCATGACGAGGCCCTCGCGGCGCGGATCCGCACCGCCGATCCACCCCGGCCCTCGCCGCACCAGCGCCGACAGGCCACTGGACTGGTCGGCAACATCGACGGTGTGGCCGCGGCTACGCAGCCCTTGGACTAACGGATCGTTGGCACCGTTGTCGCGGGCATCGATGTTGGGGTGCTCGCCACCGACATTGGTCTTGCGCGAGTTGTTGGCGCCGAAGTCCACCATGGATACCGCCTGCTGGGGATCCAGGCCCCAGTCCAAAATGCCCACAAGGGTTTTCACCACAAATTGGATGATGACCGCGCCACCCGGCGACCCGACCGCGAGCAGCAGTGCACCGCGCTTACCGGACTCCGTGCGTTCGAAGACCAGGGTGGGTGCCATGGAGCTACGCGGCCGCTTGCCCGGCTGTAACCGGTTGGCAATGGGAAGCCCGTCCTTACCCGCGGGCTCGGCAGAGAAGTCAGTGAGCTGGTTGTTGAGGATAAAGCCGTCGACCATGTGATAGGAGCCGAACGCGGATTCGACTGTGGTGGTGAGCGATGCGGCGTTACCGTGCGCGTCAACGACGGTCACCTGGCTGGTGCCGTGTTCTGGAGTGGACACGGCCGCTGACGCGGGAACGTTGAAGTCGCCGGGTTTGGCGATGCCCATCGTCTTCTCGCCGGAGATCAGTTTGGCACGCCCGGTCAGGTAGGTCGGGTTGAGCAGGGTGCTCGGTGAATTGCCTGGGAGCGCGACGAAATCGGTGTCAGCGACGTACTTGTCGCGATCTGCGTAGGCCAGCCGTTCTGCTTCGGCGATGTAGTGCACGCCGTCGACTGTGGGCCTGCCCCCGTCGAGGTCGACGTCCGTAGGTCGGTAGGAGGCCATCGGAAAGTTCTGGAGCATGCCCAGGGTGGCGGCGACGGCGATGCCACCCGAGGACGGTGCCGGCATGCCGCAGATTTCGTGATCGCGATATGTGGTGCAGAGGGATTCGCGGTTCTTCGCCGAATACCCGGAGAGATCGGCCGTCGTCATGAGGCTCGGGGTGCGTCCCGACGAGGTGTCTGCCGCTGCGGCGACGATGTCCTCGGCGATTGCGCCTCGGTAGAAGGCGTCCGGCCCGTCGGTGGCGACGGCGCCAAGGGTTTTGGCATAGGCCGGGTTGGTGAGCTTCGTTCCTGAGGGTTTCGCTGATCCGTCGGGGTTGAGAAAGTACGTACCCGCCTCCTGGTCCAGGGCAAGGCTGGTCGCCGAGTCGCTGATCGCGGCGGCGAGCCGGGGACTGATCTCGAAGCCTTCGTCGGCTAATTGGACTGCCGGAGTGAATAAGTCGCGCCACGGAACGGTGCCGTGCGCGGATTGGGCGTCATGGAGCATGCGCAGGATGCCGGGTACCCCGATCGAACGGCCTGATGAGCGCGCATCGGGCCTGGGCTGGCCCCTGTCGGCATCGTCGATCCAGCGCAGGTAATTCTCGGTGGCCGCCGCGGGCGCGACCTCTCGGCCGTCGTATGCCTGCACCGCTCCGGTCTGGGCGTCGTAGTAGACCAGGAAGCCGCCGCCGCCGATTCCGGAGGATTGCGGTTCGACGAGTCCGAGCACGGTTTGTGCGGTCACCAACGCGTCCGCCGCCGATCCGCCATCGCGTAGCACGCGACAGGCTGCCTGGGTGGCCAGCGGGTTAGCCGTCGCGACGGCATAGCTCGCGGTGCGGACCGCCGACATGCCTGTGCGGTAACCGGTGGCGACCTCGGGATTGGTCGAGATATCGCGTGGGGCTGTGGTGCCCGCGACCACGGTTTTGGCAACCGGAATGCCATTGGTGACGATGCTGCACGGTTCGGATCCGGCACCCGGGCGCGTCGCGTGATCGGTCGAGCAACCTGCGGCAGCGAGGAGAGCAATGGAGGGGAAGGCCAGCAGTCTCGACAGAGTCCTCACAGTTCCATCACGTTAGCGGTTAGGGGGAGATGTCCACCGGGTGGTAGGAGAAGCCGATTTCGACCGGCGTGTTGACGAGCTCCGGACTCCGGGCCGAAAGCACGGCGTCGCCGTTGGGATCGAGCTGGACGGTCAACGGGATATCAGTGCCCTTGACGGTGGTCACCCTCGGCGATGCGAACATTCCGACCAACAGCGCGGGCTGATCGGCGCCGGCGCCATCGGATTCGATGAGCAGTGTGGTGCCGTGCCGCACCCAATGCGTGCCCGCGGGCAGTCCAAGGCGCAAGTTGTAGTCGAACGAGTCGGACGGGTTCTTCTTCACGATCGTGAAGTACTCGCCACCGTCGACAAGAGGTGTCACGGTGAAATCGGTGTCGGCGGAGTGGTAGGTGGCCTCGCCGTCGGGGCCCCATTCCGCGGGCAGCAGGGGAGCGTCATCAGGCAAGGTGATCGTCAGTAGCTCGCCGGGTTTTCCGGTCCTGACCTTGATGCCCTCCTGCGCGAAGATGGGAAGTACCGCTGTCCGAGAAGCGGTTTCAGAGTTCGGCGCGGGTACTGGGGTATCGGGATCAGCTGCGGCGATCGTGGGCGACAGGGCGATTCCGGTCATGGTCACCATGGCAACCGCCAGGGAGCCAACGCTGTTTCTCATCCATCGTCCTATCTGTCAGCACGCCAGAGTGACGTGAGCGACCTTGGTAGACACGGGAACCGAAGTCGGCCTGTTACGCATATCGCGCGCACTGGCCACATTGGAGACTGGCGACTGTTGATTGACGGACTGGACGACGCAGTTGTCGGGATGCGCCGAGCCGATCCTGGTCACGGTCACGCGATAGCCGCTGGCCTGCAAGCTGTTGATCACGGCATCGGCGTCGTTCGACGGACGGGCTAGGGCCTGTATCGCGGTGATGAGGGACAGGCCGGTCGCCGCGGCGACGAACACGGGTATCGATCCCGCGGGCAATCTACGCACGGTTGTCCCTCCTTCGTCCCCACGTTGAGGTACCCCCTGAGGGTAGCGGATTGTCGAACAGCGACGGGCGTCTATCGATGAGTTCGAGCGTCGGAGCCCCCGACTAGCCTGGATATGTGCCCGATCCCTCGACTTATCGACCGGCTCCCGGCTCGATACCCGTCGAGCCGGGGGTCTACCGATTCCGTGATCCGCACGGACGGGTCATCTACGTGGGCAAGGCCAAGAGCCTTCGTAGCCGGCTCACCTCGTACTTCGCCGATATCGCGAGTCTGCATCCGCGCACCCGACAGATGGTCACCACCGCGGGCAGCGTGGAATGGACCGTGGTGGGCACCGAGGTCGAAGCCCTGCAACTCGAATACAACTGGATCAAGGAATTCGATCCGCGCTTCAACGTCCGCTACCGCGACGACAAGTCGTATCCGGTGCTGGCCGTCACCCTCAATGAGGAGTACCCGCGGCTATTCGTCTACCGCGGGCCCCGCCGGAAGGGCGTGCGCTACTTCGGCCCGTACTCGCATGCGTGGGCCATCAGGGAAACCCTCGATCTGCTGACCCGGGTGTTCCCCGCGCGCACCTGCTCCAATGGAGTGTTCAAGCGGCACAAACAGATTGATCGGCCCTGCCTGCTCGGATACATCGAAAAGTGTTCGGCGCCCTGTGTTGGGCGGGTAAGTGCCGAGGAGCACCGCGAGATCGTTCTTGATTTCTGCGACTTCTTATCGGGTAAGACGGATCGTCTGGCTCGCGACATGGAACGTGAAATGAACCATGCATCCCAGGAACTGAATTTTGAACGGGCGGCACGGCTGCGGGACAACATCTCGGCGCTGCAGCGTGCGCTGGAGCGACAGACTGTGGTGTTCGGCGACGGCACCGACGCCGATGTGGTGGCGTTTGCCGATGACGAGCTGGAGGCTGCCGTGCAGGTCTTTCATGTGCGCGGCGGACGGGTTCGCGGACAACGCGGGTGGATTGTCGAAAAAACCGGCGACCCAGGCGATTCCGACCTTGAGGGGCTGGTCGAGCAGTTCCTCACTCAGTTCTACGGCGATCAGGCCGACCTCGCCCATGTCGCCGATGCGGATGCCGACGTGGCGCCGGTGCCGCGGGAGGTCCTGGTGCCCGTTCTGCCCCGCGATGCCGAGGGGATGACCTCCTGGTTAACCGGTCTGCGCGGTTCTCGGGTCTCGTTGCGGGTACCGCAGCGCGGCGACAAAAAGGCTCTCGCCGAGACAGTGGAGCGCAACGCGAAAGAGGCCCTAACGCAGCACAAGCTCAAGCGTGCAGGGGATCTCACCACGAGATCGGCGGCATTGCAGGAGCTTCAGGATGCGCTCGGTCTGGAGCAGGCGCCCTTGCGTATCGAGTGCATCGATATCAGCCATGTCCAGGGCACCGATGTAGTGGCCTCGCTGGTGGTTTTCGAGGACGGTCTGTCCCGTCGGTCGGACTATCGCCACTACAGCATCAGAGAGGCCGCCGGCGACGGTCGCTCCGATGACGTCGCCTCCATCGCGGAGATCACCCGTCGACGATTCGCGCGGCATGTGCAAGACGCCCAGATTCATCAGGACGCGGTTCCGGGCTTGGGTGTCGGCGGCGTCGCGGCTCCGGAAGGCAGGTCACGGAAATTCGCTTATCCGCCCAACCTTTTCGTAGTCGATGGTGGTGCGCCCCAGGTCAACGCGGCTGCCGCTGAGTTGAGCGAGCTGGGTGTCACCGATGTCGCGGTGATCGGTTTGGCCAAGCGGCTCGAAGAGGTGTGGGTGCCGGGTGAGGCGGATCCGGTAATCCTGCCGCGAACAAGTCAGGCGCTGTACCTACTGCAGCGCGTGCGCGATGAGGCGCACCGATTCGCCATCACGTTTCATCGCAGCAAGCGGTCCCGGCGGATGACCGCCTCGGTGCTCGACGGCATACCGGGGCTGGGGGAGGCGCGCCGGGCCGCCCTCGTCTCGCATTTCGGTTCGGTGGCGCAGCTCAAGAAGGCCAGCGTCGAGGAGATCACCGCGGTTCCGGGTATCGGTGCGGCCACGGCGCTCGCGGTACGTGACGCGCTCATGGGTTCTGACTCTTCAGGTGCGACTTCCGGGGCAACCGACGCGCCGTTGCCCGTCATGGTCGAAAATGGAGTCGATGACACTTCACGCCCCTCATGAGACCGCGAACGCCGATATCGACGTCGTCCTGGTCACGGGCCTATCGGGCGCGGGACGCGGTACGACCGCCAAGGTGCTCGAGGACCTGGGGTGGTACGTCGCGGACAACCTGCCGCCCGAACTGATCACGCGCATGGTCGACTTGGGCCTTGCCGCCGGTTCACGCATCACGCAGCTCGCCGTGGTGATGGATGTGCGGTCTCGGGGCTTCACCGGCGATCTGGAGTCGGTGCGTGCCGACCTGGCCACCCGGGGCATCAGCCCACGCGTGCTATTCCTGGAGGCATCCGACGAAAGCCTGGTACGCCGCTACGAACAGAACCGGCGTAGCCACCCGCTGCAGGGCGGTCAGACGCTCGCCGAGGGCATCACCGCCGAACGCATCTTACTCTCACCCATCCGGGCCTCGGCGGATCTGGTCATCGACACGTCGTCACTGCCTGTGCCTGCGCTGCGTGCTGCGATCGAACGTGCCTTCAGCACTGAGACGGTGGCGCATCTGAGCGTCACCGTGGAATCTTTCGGATTCAAATATGGACTGCCGATGGATGCCGATATGGTCGTTGACGTTAGGTTTCTACCGAACCCGCACTGGGTGGATGAACTGCGACCGCACACCGGTCAGCACCCGGCGGTCAGTCAGTACGTGTTAAGCCAACCCGGTGCGGACGAGTTCTTGGACACCTACCGTCGGCTGCTGAACCTCGTCATCGACGGTTACCGGCGAGAGGGAAAGCGCTACATGACAATCGCGGTGGGCTGCACAGGCGGCAAGCATCGCAGTGTCGCGATAGCCGAGGCGCTAGCCGCATCTATGGCACCCGATGAAGGTCTGTCAGTGCGCGTGTTGCACCGTGACCTGGGGCGCGAATGAATCCCGGCACCGATCAGCCCCATGTCGCGCGACGCGAATCTCGCATTGTCGCCCTCGGTGGGGGGCACGGCCTGTACGCGACGCTGTCGGCGGCGCGACGGCTTACCCACGACATCACCGCCGTGGTGACGGTCTCCGACGACGGCGGGTCGTCCGGGCGAATCCGCTCGGAGCTGGGCATCGTGCCGCCCGGTGATCTGCGCATGGCCTTGGCAGCGCTCGCCTCCGACAGCCCGCGCGGGCGCATGTGGGCCACGGCCATTCAGCACCGGCTCGGCGGCAGCGGTGGACTGGCGGGGCATCCGATCGGCAACTTGATGCTGGCCGGGCTTACCGACATGCTGGCCGATCCGGTCACCGCGCTCGACGAGATGGGGCGCATGCTCGGCATCACCGGGCGGGTGTTGCCGATGTGTCCGATTCCGTTGCAGATCGAGGCTGACGTGTCCGGCTTGGAGTCCGACCCGCGGATGAGTCGGGTGATCCGGGGGCAGGTGGCATTGGCGACCACGCCGGGCAAGGTGCGGCGGGTGCGTATGCACCCGGGTAATCCACCCGCCACCCGGCAGGCCGTGGAGGCCATTATGGCCGCCGACCTGGTAGTTTTAGGGCCCGGGTCGTGGTTCACGAGTGTCATCCCACATGTGCTGGTACCCGATCTTTTCGCGGCCTTGCAGCAGACCCGGGCTCGCAAGGCCCTGATCTTGAACCTTGCGCCGGAACCGGGGGAGACGGCGGGCTTTTCCGCGGAGCGTCATTTGCACGTACTCTCGCAACACGCTCCCGAGTTCGGTGTGCATGACATCGTCGTCGAATCTGCGTCTGCAGATGACACCGAACGCGACCACTTGACCAGGGCGGCCGCCTTGTTCAATGCGCAGGTTCAATTCGCTGATGTCTCGCGTCCTGGTACACATTTACATGACCCTGCGAAACTGTCGGCGGTCTTGGATCGAGTACGGACGGGTAGTGCCGCCGCAGCCGCGGGAACAGATGCCGAATCCACGGTGCGCCTGGCAGCGGGGGGCGGGAGCACACAGCATGGAATCCAGAGAGGGGACGCCCCGTGGCGATGACCGCCGAGGTCAAGGACGAACTGAGCCGCCTGGTGGTGACTCAGGTCAGTAGCCGCCGCGCCGAGGTCGCGTCGCTGCTGCGGTTCGCCGGCGGACTGCATATCGTCAGCGGGCGGGTTGTCGTCGAGGCAGAGGTCGACCAGGGCAGCATTGCGCGGCGCCTGCGCAAGGACATCTTCGATCTGTACGGCTACAGCGCCGTGGTGCACGTGCTGTCGGCGGGCGGTATCCGCAAGACAACTCGCTATGTGGTCCGTGTCGCCAAAGATGGAGAAGCGTTGGCGAGACAAACAGGCCTGCTCGATCTGCGGGGCCGCCCGGTGCGCGGGTTGCCCGCACAGGTGGTCGGTGGCAGCGTGGCCGATGCGGAGGCCGCGTGGCGTGGGGCCTTCCTGGCACACGGCTCGCTGACGGAACCCGGCAGGTCTTCGGCGCTGGAGGTCAGCTGCCCGGGTCCCGAGGCGGCGCTGGCGCTGGTGGGCGCGGCTCGGCGGCTTGGTGTGAGTGCCAAAGCACGCGAGGTGCGGGGCAGCGATCGTGTGGTGGTGCGTGACGGTGAGGCCATCGGTGCCCTGCTCACCCGGATGGGCGCCCAGGACACCCGGCTGACCTGGGAAGAGCGCCGGATGCGTCGTGAGGTGCGGGCAACGGCGAACCGGCTCGCCAATTTCGATGACGCGAATCTGCGCAGGTCCGCGCGCGCGGCAGTCGCGGCCGCTGCCCGGGTGGAGCGTGCGCTGGAAATCCTGGGTGACACGGTGCCGGATCATCTCGCGGCGGCCGGAAAGTTGCGCGTCGAGCACCGTCAGGCATCGCTTGAGGAGCTGGGCCGTCTCGCCGATCCGGTGATGACCAAAGATGCTGTAGCAGGCCGTATTCGGCGACTACTGTCGATGGCCGACCGCAAGGCCAAGACCGACGGCATCCCCGATACCGAGTCCGCGGTGACCCCGGAGCTGCTCGAAGACGCCTAGCCAGTCAACCAGCGGCGGGCGAAAACCGATGGCGAATTGTCGGAGTACTTTCGTACTCTGGGTCGGTGGACTTCGCTAAGCAGGTGAAAACCGAAGGGGTCCTTGGGAAAAACCCTGAGGACTCTTCGGGCGAGGAGCCACACCATCAGATCACTGGACTGCCGCGCGCGCTGCGCCCGCTGCGCCATCGCGATTACCGTCTGCTGACGCTCGGCCTGGCAGTGACCCTGCTGGGTAATGGCATGTGGACCGTGGCGCTGGTGTGGCAGGTCATCAGGATGGGCATGGGTCCGGGACAGGTGGCCGTGGCGGGCACCATGTTCAGCATTGGACTGCTGATCAGTGTGTTACCCGCAGGCGTGGCCGCGGACCGGCTGCCCAAGCTGTGGGTGATGCGCTGCTCGCTGATCGTGCAGGCCTTGATCATGTTCGTCACGGCGCTGCTGGCCCTGACCGGCAGCCTCCAGATCTGGCATCTCGGCGTGACGTCGCTGCTGTTCGGGATCTCCGAAGGCCTATACATCCCGTCGTACACCGCACTGCTGCCGAGCCTGCTGCCGCATGACGAACTGTTGGCCGCCAACGGAATCGAGGGGGTGCTGCGACCCACGGTGCAACTGGCCTTGGGGCCCGCGATCGGCGCGACGATCGTCAATGCGTGGGCGCCCGGTGGGGTGTTCTTGACCGAGGGTGTGCTCATCACGATCGCCGTCGGCTGCCTGGTGCTCATTCGGCATCGGCATGAGCCGGTGCAGGCGGACGTCGACGAGCATCCGCTGCGGCGCGCGGCCACCGATCTCCTCGACGGTTTCACGTACATGGTGCACACCGGTTGGTTCTTCGCGACGCTTCTCTTCGCGATCGGTTATGTGCTGGTGGTGGTCGGCCCCATTGAAATCCTGTTGCCCTTCGTCATTCGTGATCACGGTGGTGACCCGGGTTCGCATGCCACGGTGTTGGCGCTGTTCGGTATCGCGGGTGCGGTGGGGTCATTCGTGGTGTCCTCACTGCCCCTGGCGCGCCGGTATCTGACCGTGATGATCCTGATGTGGGGTGCCGGGTCGCTGCCGCTGGTGCTCATCGGATTCACCGGGCACCTCTGGACCATCATCGTGGCGATGATCATCGTCGGCGGAACCATGCAGGCGGCCAATGTCATCTGGGGCACCCTCATGCAGCGCCGGGTGCCCGAGGAGATGCTGGGCCGTGCCGCCAGCATGGACTTCTTCGTCTCTCTGGTGGGGTTGCCGGCGTCCTTCGCATTGGTCGTGCCGGTGGCTCATGTGATCGGCAATACCGCAGTGTTCATCATCGCCGGGATAGCGCCGCTGGTTCTGGCGGTCGCCGCCCACGTGTTGGCGCGACTGGGCCGGGACGAAGTGGCGCACCCCCTGGGCTAATGTGAGTCCCGATAACGGGTACACCACATATCAAACAGACAAAGAGGGAGCGCTACGTGACTGTCCGGGTAGGCGTAAACGGGTTTGGCCGGATCGGCCGGAACTTCTTTCGGGCACTGGACGCGCAGAAGGCTCAAGGGATCAACACCGACATCGAGATTGTCGCGGTCAACGACCTGACCGATAACGCCACCCTGGCCCACCTGCTGAAATTCGATTCCATCCTGGGCCGGCTTCCGTATGACGTCAGCCTGGAAGGCGACGACACGATCGTTGTCGGCGACCACAAGATCAAGGCCCTCGAGGTCCGCGAAGGTCCGGCGGCGCTGCCGTGGGGTGACCTGGGTGTCGATGTCGTCGTCGAATCGACCGGCATCTTCACCAAGCGTGAGAAGGCGCAGGGCCACCTGGACGCCGGCGCCAAGAAGGTCATCATCTCCGCGCCCGCCAGCGATGAGGACATCACCATCGTGCTGGGCGTCAACGACGACAAGTACGACGGCAGCCAGAACATCATCTCCAACGCCTCGTGCACCACGAACTGCCTCGGACCGCTGGCCAAGGTTCTCAACGATGAGTTCGGCATCGTCAAGGGCCTGATGACCACGATCCACGCCTACACCCAGGACCAGAACCTGCAGGACGGCCCGCACAGCGATCTGCGTCGCGCCCGCGCTGCCGCGCTGAACATCGTGCCGACCTCGACGGGCGCCGCCAAGGCCATCGGTCTGGTGTTGCCCGAGCTCAAGGGCAAGCTCGATGGTTACGCCCTGCGCGTGCCGATCCCCACGGGTTCGGCGACCGACCTCACCGTGGAGCTCGCGAAGGCCGCCAGCGCTGCCGATATCAACGCCGCCATGAAGGCCGCCGCGGAGGGCAAGCTCAAGGGCATCCTGAAGTACTACGACGCGCCGATCGTGTCCTCGGACATCGTCACCGACCCGCACAGCTCGATCTTCGACGCGGGGCTGACCAAGGTGATCGACAACCAGGCCAAGGTGGTCTCCTGGTACGACAACGAGTGGGGTTACTCGAACCGCCTGGTCGACCTGGTCGGCCTGGTCGGCAAGTCGCTGTAACGATGGCGATCAAGTCCCTCAACGATCTGCTGGCAGAGGGAGTTTCGGGCAAGGGCGTGCTGGTCCGGTCGGACCTGAACGTCCCGCTCGATGACAATCTCAACATCACTGACCCCGGCCGGATCGTGGCGTCGGTCCCGACCATCCGTGCGCTCGCGGGTGCCGGGGCCAAGGTCATCGTCACCGCACACCTGGGCCGCCCGGACGGTAAGCCGGATCCCCGGTTGTCTCTGGCTCCGGTAGGTGCTGCGCTCAGCGAACTGCTGGGTCAGCACGTGCAGGTTGCCGGCGATGTCGTCGGCACCGATGCGCTGGCACGCGCCGAAGGCCTCACCGACGGCGACGTGCTGCTGTTGGAGAACATCCGGTTCGATCCGCGCGAGACCAGCAAGGATGACGCACAGCGGCTGGCGCTTGCCCAGGAGCTGGCCGAATTGGTGGGCGGCCCAACGGGTACCGGCGGCGCGTTTGTTTCCGACGGGTTCGGTGTGGTGCATCGCAAGCAGGCGTCCGTCTACGACGTGGCGACCTTGCTGCCGCATTACGCCGGTGGTCTGGTGGCTGCTGAGGTGGAAGTTCTGCGGGTGCTCACCGCTAGTACCGAGCGTCCGTACGCGGTGGTGCTCGGCGGGTCGAAGGTCTCGGACAAGCTGGCGGTCATCGAATCGCTGGCCACCAAGGCCGACAGCCTGGTGATCGGCGGCGGGATGTGCTTCACCTTCCTGGCCGCGCAGGGGCTGCCGGTCGGCAAGTCGCTGGTGCAGCCGGAGATGGTGGACACCTGCAAGCGGCTGCTGGATACCTATGCCGATGTGATTCACCTGCCGATGGATATCGTGGCGGCGGACCAGTTTGCCGCCGATTCGCCCTCGGAAATCGTTGCCGCGGACGCTATTCCAGAAGGCAAGATGGGCCTGGACATCGGGCCGGAGTCGGTCAAGCGATTCACGGCCGTGCTGTCGAATGCCAAGACCATCTTCTGGAACGGTCCCATGGGTGTCTTCGAGTTCCCGGCTTTCGCCGCCGGCACCCGGGGTGTTGCCGAGGCGATCATCGCGGCCACCGAGAAGGGCGCGTTCAGCGTGGTCGGCGGTGGTGATTCGGCGGCCGCGGTGCGTGCGCTGGACCTGCCGGACGACGGCTTCTCCCACATCTCCACCGGTGGTGGTGCATCCCTGGAATACCTTGAAGGCAAGGCGCTTCCGGGCATCGACGTATTAGAGGACTAGGGGAGCCCCACATGTCGCGTAAGCCGCTGATCGCAGGCAACTGGAAGATGAACCTCAATCATTTCGAGGCCATCGCTCTGGTGCAAAAGATTGCGTTCTCGTTGCCGGACAAGTACTTCGACAAGGTGGACGTGACGGTCATTCCGCCGTTCACCGATATCCGCAGTGTGCAGACCCTGGTCGACGGGGACAAGCTGCGCCTTACCTATGGCGCCCAGGACTTGTCGGTATACGACTCGGGTGCCTACACCGGTGAGATCAGCGGTGTATTTCTGGCCAAGCTGGGGGTCACCTACGTCGTGGTTGGGCACTCCGAGCGTCGTCAGTACCACGCCGAGGATGACGCGCTGGTGGCCGCCAAGGCCGCTGCGGCGCTCAAGCACGGCCTGACGCCGATCGTCTGCATCGGTGAGGCTCTCGACATCCGCGAAGCGGGGGACCACGTCCAGTACAACGTGGACTCCTTGCGGGGGTCACTGGCCGGGCTCAGTGCGGACCAAGTCGCCCAGGTTGTGATTGCTTACGAGCCGGTATGGGCCATCGGTACCGGCCGGGTGGCCAGTGCCGCCGACGCTCAGGAAGTGTGCGCCGCGATCCGTGCCGAGCTGGCCCAGATCGCGAACGCCACGGTGGCCGCATCGGTGCGCGTCCTGTACGGCGGCTCGGCCAACGCTAAGAACGTGGGTGAACTGATCGCGCAAGACGATGTCGACGGTGCCCTGGTGGGTGGCGCCTCCCTGGACGGTGAGCAGTTCGCCCAGATGTCGGCGATCGCCGCGGGTGGGCCCCTGCTCTAACTCAGCTGTCCGGCAGATTCCGCAAATGCGCTGCGCGCGCGAGCACGCTATCAAGGGTCGTAAGGAAGAGCGGCAGATTAGCGGTGATGGCCGCCGTGGTTTTGTTGACTTCTTCGGAAGCTGTGTCGTACCAATCGATTCCGGGTGAGCCGTCTGCGGCGGTATCGAGTGTTTCCATGGCCTTGAGCCATGCGCCGAGCTGCCCCAGGACCACGGCGTAGGGTGCCGCCCGGGTCAGGATGATCTCCCGGTCGGCGGGCTCCAAGTCCTCCATGTTGAGCTCACCCAAGTAGCGGCGCAGCGCGGCCACATGCGCTACCAGCAGCCGGCCACGAGCCGTCCGCACCGGAAGTAGCATTCCGGCCAGCGCACAGGCGGCTCCCGCACCGCTTACCGCGACGCCGACCATGGCGCTGCCGACGCTGAGCGCCAATACGGCCGTGATCACGAGACCGCCGAGCAGCACGCCGATGCCATAACGGGCCAGGGAGCCTAGGTGTTCGGGTGAGCGGCGGAACCACCGATTGCGCTGGGCGTCGGTGTACATCGTGTCGGAGATGCCGCCAAGATCCAGCCGGGAACCCGGTATGTGGAGGCCGGACAAGAACACCGTCTCGGCTCCTTGGGGGAGAAGGATATTCAGCGTCCGCGTCTCATAGCAGGTCAGGAGTCCGTCCGCCGGTGCGCGGCGCGATATCTGCCAATCGAGTCTGCCGCCTGGGTCTGTTGTTTCGGCGATCCATAGGTATCCGCGCACCGCCAGGTCGATGACCGTCGCCGTCAGGTCAACGGCGTCGACGTGCAGGTCGATAACGGTGCCCACCTGGCCCGGCAGTACCCCGTCCGGCGCGGCGAATCGTGATCCTGCCTCGTCGCGCACCAAAGGATCAGCTGGGGTGACGGTGATTTCGGCGGCGCGCGTATCTCGGCGGCGCGCGATCAGCACCCACCCCGCCAGTGTGGCCGAGATGATGCCCAGGCCCACCAGCGCTGTGATTCCTGGCCATGTCAGCGCGAAGGCGCCCTGCGGGCCCGGGAGCACTGTGAAGGTTGCGGTTGGCGGCACGGTACCGGCCGGAACCACCACGGTAAAGGTGGCTGTCGCGCCCGGTGGCAATTCGTCTTGTTGGAGGCGGACCACCCCGGTGTGATCGACCTGGGCTGCGGTGCAGCGTATTTGAGCTCCCGTCGGGCCCAGGGTGCACGTGGGGGAGCTGGGTTTGGTGCTGGGGGAGGAGAACGAGGCGGTGATGTCGCGTAGGCGGGAATCCCAGCCGGAGGCAAATGGCCAGAGCACCTGCTGGTGATCGGCTGTGTCGGAGACGGTCCCACGAACCGTGTAGCTGATGGTGGCTGGCCCACTCGCGTTGGTAATCAATGTGTTTTCGTCGACTGCCGCAGTCGCGCCGCCTGTAGTGGCGACGTTGCTGATCTCAAAATGCTGAATCCGGTTGCCCTCGACCACCGTATCGAGAGCGAGATGACGTTGCAGCACTTGGTCTTTCGCTGGGGTGATGGTTTCAGTGATGCTCAGCGTGCCGTCGTCGGCTAGGTTCATTGCGACTGTCAAGGTGCCGGTGGGGCTGTCCGCACCCGCTGGGACCGCCGCGAGAAGCCATCCGGTGCATACCGACAGACATACCAACAGCCGCAAAACCGCCCCGCGAATCATCTCTCCCACGGCGGTAACCCTAGGTCAGGGTCGATATGCTGGCGCGCATTCACAGAATGTATTTGGGGGGCGGACCATATGAGGCAGCAGCCGTACTACCAATCCGGGCCGGTGCTCGGCTGGGGTGCACCGCTACCGCCGCCTGCTCGCGCTCCCATGGCGCCACCTCCGCGCGGATGGCGCCCACCGCCCGTTGCGCCATTTCCGGGATACCCGGCGCCTCAACCGCCGCCTGGGTATCGAGTGCCGTCGGTGCGTCCGGTGTATCGACCGCCGGCCGGGTACGGACCGCCGCCGCGTGCGCGCGGCGGGTCTCACACTGGCCTGATCATCGGTGGCGCGGTTTGCGTCCTGGTTGCGGCTTTGGTGCTGGGCACGTTGGCGGTATGGACGCTGCGTCCGAGCAGGGATCGTTCAGTACGGTCCACCGCCACGTGGCCATATCCCTCGACCACGGTTCGTAGTACGGCCGTGTGGACTACATCGTCGGCCAGGCCCACCTCGGCACCAACACCTCCTCCGCCGCGTGGCCCCGAGCCGGTGTACGCGCTCGGCAACAATCCTTTGTTTCGGAATCAGGGCGCGGGATTCACGAACGCGCCGTGCTCCACGAGCACATGGCCGTTCGACATCCCGCACGCCGATGCGTTCTACCGCGACCTTCGCGGGTGCATGGATCCGGAGTGGAAACGGCTGCTCGACTGGAATGCTCTGCCGTGGTCGTCACCGGGCTTGGTAGTGGCCGGAAACTATGTGGATTCGCCCTGCGGGGGCCAATATTTCGGAAGGGAAAGGGCCGCCTTCTACTGTCCCACGAACAACACGATCTACATGTCGATCGTGGGTGTGTCTCCGGCCAGGTATGGGAATCATGACGGTATCTACCTGGCTGTTTACGCCCACGAGTATGGGCATCATGCTCAAGAGCTCAGCGGGGTGTGGGGTGAGTACTGGCGCCAGCGCCGCGCTGTCGGAGTCGATTCGCCGCTGGGACTTGAGTTGTCTCGACGAGCTGAACTGCAGGCTCAGTGTTTCTCGGGAATGTTCCTGGGCTCTCGACGTGGCGGCACCATAACCCAGCAGGAACTCGACTTGGCCTGGAATGACCAGGATCGCGGTGATGGACAGCAGCCGCAGCGTGACCACGGTTCCAACCAGCACGCGGAGGCGTGGTGGCGGCACGGCTCGCTCAAGAATCGACTGTGGGAATGTAATACCTGGCTGGCTGATAGTTCGGAAGTGAGCTGACCGGAGTCCCTGCGCAGGTGAGCGGAACCGAGCCGGTACGCTTACCCCCATGGAATTGGCGTTGCAGATCATCCTGGTGATCACGAGCTTGCTCGTGGTCTTGCTGGTGCTGTTGCACCGTGCGAAGGGCGGTGGTCTGTCCACGCTGTTCGGTGGTGGCGTTCAGTCGAGCCTCTCCGGTTCCACCGTGGTGGAGAAGAACCTGGATCGGCTCACCTACTTCGTCACGGCCATTTGGGTGATCTCGATCATCGGCGTTGGGCTGGAGATCAAGCTCGGCGGATAACGTAATAACGATTCACAGACAGCGGACTACTGCACAGGTAGTCCGCTGTTTTGTCTCTGCGGCAGATATCCTCGCAGGTAGTTGATATTTCATCTATTTGCTGAGAAATTTCTTCAAAATTCATGGAACCGATTCATGCCTTCGGCCCATCAATCTCTATGTATGGCACAGAAGTCGACAAGTGCCATCAGCGGTCGGTGGACCGGGGACGCGGAGGGGACGTTCCCGTTTCACCGGCCGCACCCCAGGAAAGGAGCCCCTCGTCATGTCGGAGTGCCGTGGTGACCCCCGCCAATGGATTCGTGAGTACCAGGATCGCCTGGAGGTTCTTGGGCAGCGTGCCCAGTACGTGCAACAGACCGTCGGTCTGGTGCGGGGCCATGCGAAGGATGACGTAGGGGTGGCGGTGACCGTTGGGTCGGGCGGCCGCATCGAGGCTCTGGACCTGGATGAATCGACGCTGTCGATGGATGCCAGAGATCTGTCGGCCATCATCACCAGAACTATCGCCGCGGCGCAGGTCAACGCGGCCAGCCAGATCCACAGCACATTGCACGACCTGACCGGCGACGGGCCGGCGATGGACTACGTCAAGGGCTACCTGGACGGGGGGCACCTGGGGGAGGGTGAGCATCTGGGATCGCCATCATGAGCAGCGAGACGAGCGGGACCTTCCACTTTGACCGCGATGTGGTGCTGCACGAAGCGGCGAACCTGGAGAGCGCCGGGGGCTCGGTGCGATTCCTGCTCGAGCACCACGGAGAGGGGCTCGGCGAGCAGGACCTGGGGGCGGTGTCGTCGGATTTCGTGATGTCGGTGCGGGGGAGTATCAACCAGCTTTCTGACGCGGTCCGGACCCTGGGCGATGTCATGGTGGAGACGGGACAGCGTCTGCACGACCAGGCTCGGCAGGTCGCCGAAGCGGAGGATCAGACCGTCGCCGCGATGACGAAGATTGGTGAAGGGTTCGGTGGACACCCTTGATGCCGAGCTGAAACCGCTCACTCGCCTCCATGACGCCGGATTGGGCTTCATGGTCGAGCATGTGCAGTTCCTCGAAGAACCACTCGATGCGCTTCGGGGTGACCCGGTCGCAGCCTCCGCGGAGGCCACCTTCTGGCGGTACTGCATTGCCGATGTCACCAATGTGCAGCAGGAGCTGTCGGCTGTGCTCAGCGCGCTGGGTGACGGCCACAGTGGTGCGGCAGCAACGGGGTTCGGCGAGGCGGCCGGTCTCCTCGATGATGCGCTACAAGAGCTGCGCGTGGTCGCGGGGAACGTCAATCAGCGCATCAACGTGGTGACGGATCTGGTCACACATACCCGAAGCATGCTCGGGCAATGGGTGGAAGGGTACGTCGATGACATCATCACCGAGTTCACGGCAGCACGAGCCGCCTCACCCATCACCCAGGGCGGCAGCGTGGCGACCACCATCGCTTCTGCGGTAGCAGATGCCTCTGAGCTTGGAAACAAGATGGGGCGCACGCTGTCTCAGCTTCTGGACCGTCTTGATGAGCATGCGACCGCGATCCGGGACGGGGTAGCCGAGTTCTCGATGAATGTGGAGCGCCTGCGGAAGCCTGCGCCGGGACCCGCCGTCGTACCGGCTTCGGCCCCGGCCGTACAGCAGTCGCAGCCGGCTTCGAAACCGGCACCCGCGGAGCATGGATTGTCTGTGGATCCGGATGCGCTGTTTGCCGCGGGACAGGGCAACGAGAGTTAGACCGCCGCGCACAGAGATGGTGGTGCAATCGTCTCCCGGCCGGAAGACGCTCGGGCCCGACTAGTCCAGCCGGCTCGCGGCGGCTTCGTCGAGCAGCCACACCGTGCGCTCGGTCCCGATGGCGCCTGCCGCGGGTACGTCGATCGGGTCGGCTCCGCCAATGGCCGCAGCGACCGCCTCGGCCTTGGCCTCGCCCGAGACGATCAGCCATACCTCGCGTGAACGCTGAATCGCGGGCAATGTCAACGTGATCCGCTGTGGAGGCGGCTTGGGAGAATCGGGCACCGCCACGACCAGCCGCTGTGTCTCCTTGACGGCATCGGTGTGCGGGAACAGCGAGTTGATATGGCCTTCGCCGCCCATGCCCAGCAGGTGGACATCGAATGCGGGGCAGTCCTGGCCCGGCCCGGCATTGGCCGCCAGCAGCTGTTCGTAAGCGAGCGCCGCCGCATCCAGATCGGTGCCGTATTCACTTTCGCTGTTGGGCATGGCGTGCATATTGCGCATCGGGAAGTCGACATGCTCAAGCAGCGCCTCCCAGGCCTGCCAGGCATTGCGTTCCGGGTCGGTTTTGGGGACATACCGGTCGTCGCCCCAGAAGACGTGGACGTTAGCCCAGTCGAGATCGCTGGCGACATCACGCAGATGTTTGAGCAGAGCGACACCGGTGCCGCCGCCGGTGAGCACGATCATCGCCTTGCCGCGTTGGGTGAGGGCACCGGCAATCGCGAGGGCCAGCCGGTCACCTGCCGCGGTCACCAAAGCATCGGTGTCCGCGTACTTTTCGATGATTGTTTCACTCATAGGTACTGCACCTTCGCGATTCCCTCAAGCGCCGTGCGGTAGATCTCATCGGGGTCGAGGCGGCGCAAATCCTCGGCCAGGCAATCTCGTGTTTCTCTGCGGGGTAAAGGAAGTGATGCCGACGGACGTCCGGTGCGGGCCAATGTCGCGATGGCGCCGGCCTGTGGCCGACTCAGGGTAACGACCTCGCTGTCTCGGTGCAGTTCCACCTTGAGCTCACCGACCAGCCGGGTGACGGGACCGTCGATACGTGAGGCGAGCCAACCCGCGGTGATATCCAGAGCTGGCTCGGTGGCGAGTCCGGACACCACTGCTGAGTTGATGCCCTCGTACGGTGGCTGATCCAGCGCCGAGGCCAGCAGGGCTCGCCAGTACGTGATCCGGCTCCACGACAGATCGGTATCGCCCGGGGTGTATCCGGCGAGGCGGTTCTTGATGGCATTCAGGGGGTCCGGCGCCGTCGTGGCGTCGGTGATACGGCGAATCGCCAAGCGCCCCAGCGGGTCCTTGGCGGGAACGGGCGGAGCCTGGTTGGGCCACCAGGCGACCACCGGAGTGTCGGGCAGCAGGAACGGGATCACGACGCTGTGCTCGTGGGCGGCGAGCGGGCCGCGCAGCCGCAACACGACGACTTCGCCGGCACCGGCATCGCCGCCGACACGGATCTGGGCATTCAGGCCGGTCTTGGGGGCCAGCGGATTGCGTTCCAGCACGATGATGCGGCATGGATGCTCGTGGCTGGCGCCGTTGGCGGCCTCGATGACCTCTTCGACGTCATCACCGGCATCGGTGATGACGACCAGAGTCAGCACGCGCGCCATGGTGACGGCACCGCCGGTTTCGCGCAGCTCGACCAGCTTCTTGTTGACGTCATTGGTGGTGGTGTCGGGCAGATCGATGATCATGGTCGCCTCCAGTCACGTCCCGTACGGGCCAGCATGTCGAACGCCGACTGCGGGCCCCACGTGCCGGATTCGTAGGTCTCGGGTTTTCCTCCCGACGCCCAGAAGTCCAGGGCGGGATCCAGTATCCGCCACGATAATTCGACTTCGGCGTTCACAGGGAACAGCGAGGGTTCTCCCAACAGCACATCAAGGATCAACCGCTCGTAGGCCTCCGGCGATTCCTCGGTGAAGGCCTGCTCGTACGAGAAGTCCATGTTGACGTCGCGTACTTCCATGGCGGTACCGGGAACCTTCGATCCGAACCGCAGTGTGACACCTTCGTCGGGCTGCACCCGAATCACCAGCGCGTTGGCGCCCAATTCCTCGGTCATCGTGGAGTCGAAGGGCAGGTGGGGCGCTCGTTTGAACACCAGGGCGATTTCCGTGACCCTGCGGCCCAGGCGTTTTCCGGTACGCAGGTAGAACGGCACTCCGGCCCATCGCCGACTGTCGACCTCCAGGGTGATCGCGGCGAATGTCTCGGTGGTCGATGTCTTGGAGAAGCCTTCCTCCTCCAACAGACCGGGCACCTGCTGGCTGCCCTGCCAGCCGGGTCCGTACTGGCCGCGGGCCGTGGTTTCGGCGAGCGGCTCGGCAAGCCGGGTGGCGGAGAGCACCTTGATCTTTTCGGCCTGCAGCTCCGCGGGGGAGAAGTTGATGGGCTCTTCCATCGCGGTGAACGCCAGCAGCTGCAGCAGGTGATTCTGGATGACATCACGTGCCGCCCCGATGCCGTCGTAATACCCTGCGCGGCCGCCCAATCCGATGTCCTCGGCCATCGTGATCTGCACATGGTCGACGAAGTGTGCATTCCAGATCGGGTCGAACAGCTGGTTGGCAAAGCGCAGTGCCAGGATGTTCTGCACCGTCTCCTTACCGAGGTAGTGGTCGATGCGGAAAACCGACTCCTCAGGGAAAACCTCGTTGACCACCGCGTTCAGTTCGCGGGCGCTCTGCAGATCATGGCCGAAGGGCTTCTCGATGACCACTCGCCGCCATGCGCCGTCGATCGGCTGCGCGAGGCTGGATTTGGACAGCTGCTCGCATACCGTGGGGAAGGCCTTCGGTGGAATCGACAGGTAGAAGGCGTGATTGCCGCCGGTGCCGCGTTCCTCATCGAGAGTGCGCAGTGTCTTCTTGAGCTGTTCGAAGGCGGCGTCGTCGTCGAAACTGCCCTGCACGAAGCGGATTCCCTCGGCCAGCCGGTCCCATACGTGTTGGCGGAACGGCGTGCGCGAATGTTCCTTGACGGCGTCGAGCACGATCTGCCCAAAATCCTCGTTGGCCCAGTCGCGGCGGGCGAATCCGACCAACGCGAAGGACGGAGGCAGCAGGCCGCGGTTGGCGAGGTCATAGATGGCAGGCATAAGCTTCTTGCGGGCCAGATCGCCGGTGACCCCGAAGATCACCAGCGAGCAGGGGCCCGCGATACGCGGAAGACGTTTGTCGCGCTTGTCTCGCAACGGGTTTGTCATGGATGAGCCTTTCGTGTGAAGACCGTCATCCACGCTCACTCCTTGGTGGATACCGCGTCGAGTTGGGCTTGGGTGGCGTCGATGAGCTCATTCCAGGCGACCTCGAACTTGTCGACGCCTTCGGTTTCGAGCACCTCGAACACATCGTCCAGATCGATCCCGGCGCGGGTCAGTTCGTGGAAGACCGCGTGGGCTCCGTCGTAAGTCCCATGAATGGTGTTGCCGGTGACCACGCCATGGTCGGCAACCGCCTCCAGGGTCTTCTCGGGCATGGTGTTCACGGTGTGCGGAGCCACCAGGTCCACGACGTACATCGTGTCGTCGTAGTCGGGATTCTTGACTCCGGTTGAGGCCCACAGCGGACGCTGCACCCGTGCGCCGGCCTTCTTGAGCTCGGCGAACCGGTGACCGTGATCGAACACCTTCTCGTAGGCCTGGTAGGCGAGACGGGCGTTGGCCACCCCGGCCCGGCCCCGCAGGGACAGCGCCTGACCATTGCCGATGTCCTCGAGGCGCTTGTCGATCTCGGTGTCCACCCGGGAGACGAAGAACGACGCCACCGAGTGAATCTTGGAAAGATCGCGGCCGGCTTCCTTGGCGGCCTCCAGGCCGGTCAGGTAGGCGTCCATCACTTCCTTGTGGCGCTCCACCGAGAAGATCAGGGTGACGTTCACGGAGATGCCTTCGGCGATCACTGCTGAGATTGCGGGTAGACCGGCCTTGGTGGCCGGAATCTTGATCAGCAGATTCGGGCGATCGACGATCTTCCACAGCTCGATGGCCTGCAGGATGGTCTTGTCGGTGTCGTGGGCCAGGCGGGGGTCCACCTCGATGGAGACGCGACCATCCACGCCCTGGGATGCTTCGTACTGCGGAGCCAGCACATCGCACGCGGCGCGCACGTCATCGGTGGTGGCGGTGCGGATTGCCGAGTCCACATCGGCCCCGCGCTCGGCCAGTTCGGCGATCTGGGTGTCGTACGCGTGCCCCTTGGACAGGGCAGCCTGGAAGATCGCCGGGTTGGTGGTGACCCCGACGATGCTCCTGGTGGCGACCAGCTCGGCGAGGTTGCCTGAGGTGAGTCGGTCCCGGGAGAGATCGTCGAGCCAGACGGCGACTCCGGCTTCGCTCAGTTCGGCGAGATTAGCGTTCTGATCAGTCATCGATCTATCCCTTCAGATTCGGGTTATTGAGCTGCTGCGATGGACCTTTCGGCGGCCGCAGCCACTGCATCCGCGGTGAAGCCGAACTCGCGGAACAAGGTCTTATCGTCGGCGGAAGCTCCGAAGTGCTCCAGCGAAACGATCTGACCGGCGTCGCCGGTGAACTTGTACCAGCCCTGGGCGATTCCGGCCTCCACGACCACCCGCGCACGCACGGAGGGCGGCAGCACGCTGTCGCGATATTCCTGAGGCTGGGACTCGAACCATTCCACACAGGGGAACGACACCACCGAGGCCGCAATTCCCTTGGCGGCCAGAATCTTCTTGGCCTCGACGGCAAGTTGCAGCTCCGAGCCGGTGCCGATGAGGATCACGTCGGGCGTGCCGCTGGCTGCCTCCAGCACATAGGCGCCCTTGGCGACACCCTCGCGGCTGGTGCCCTCCAAGATCGGCACACCCTGGCGCGTCAGTGCCAGGCCGACTGGTCCGGTGCTGGATGTACGTTCCAGGACGGTCGCCCAGGCGTAGGCGGTTTCGTTGGCATCGCCGGGGCGCACCACCGACAGGTTGGGGATCGCGCGCAGCGCGGCCAGGTGCTCCACCGGCTGGTGGGTGGGGCCGTCTTCGCCGAGACCGATCGAGTCGTGTGTCCACACGTAGATCGGGTCGATGTTCATCAACGCGGCCAGGCGTACCGCTGGTCGCATGTAGTCGGCGAACTGCAGGAATGTTCCGCCGTAGGCGCGGGTGGGGCCGTGCAGCACGATGCCGGACAGGATCGAGCCCATGGCGTGCTCGCGGATACCGAAATGCAGTGTGCGACCGTATGGTTGGGCATTCCAATCGGAGGTTGCGATGGCCCTCGGACCGAAGGAGTCGGCGCCCTTGATGGTGGTGTTGTTGCTGCCCGCGAGGTCTGCGGAGCCGCCCCACAGCTCGGGGAGCTTGGCGCCGAGGGCGGAGAGTGTATCGCCGGAAGCCGCCCGGGTGGCGACGCCCTTGGAGCCGGGCTCCCAGTGCGGTAGGTCGGTATCCCAGCCATCGGGGAGTTCGCCGGCCTGCAACCGGTCCAGCAGTTCCTTGCGCTCGGGCTCGCGGGCGGTCCAGGCCTCAAAATCCTTGTCCCACTTGGCATGTACCTGCCGGCCGCGCTGCACCAGGCTGCGAGTGTGTTCGATGACCTCGGGGGCGACGTCGAAGGATTTCTCCGGGTCGAAGCCCAGAATCTTCTTGGTGGCGGCCACCTCATCGGCACCCAGGGCCGAGCCGTGCACACCGCCGGTGTTCATCTTGGTGGGTGCGGGGTAGCCGATGATGGTGCGCAGGGCGATGAACGACGGACGGTCGGTGACCGCGCGCGCGTTGGCCAGGGCTTCTTCAATGTCGGCGACGTTCTCACCGCCGACAACGGTCTGCACATGCCAGCCGTACGCCTCGTACCGGGCCGCGGTGTCCTCGCTGAGCGCGATCTTGGTGTCGTGCTCGATGGAGATCTTGTTGTCGTCCCAGATGACGATGAGGTTGCCGAGCTGCTGGGTACCGGCCAGCGAGGATGCCTCGGAGGTGACGCCCTCTTCGATGTCGCCGTCGGAGGCGATGACGTAGATGAAGTGGTCGAACGGGCTGGTACCGGGGGCGGCGTCGGGGTCGAAGAGACCGCGCTCGTACCGCGAGGCCATTGCCATGCCGACCGCCGAGGCCAGCCCCTGTCCGAGAGGCCCGGTCGTGATCTCCACGCCCTTGGTGTGGTGGTACTCGGGGTGGCCGGGGGTCAGTGAACCCCAGGTGCGCAGGGCCTCGATATCGGAGAGCTCCAGGCCGAATCCGCCCAAGTACAGCTGCAAGTACAGGGTCAGGCTGCTGTGGCCACACGACAGCACGAATCGGTCGCGGCCGATCCAGGTGGTGTCACTGGGATCGTGGCGCAGCTGTCGCTGAAAGAGCGTGTACGCCACGGGTGCCAGGCTCATCGCGGTGCCGGGGTGCCCATTGCCGACTTTCTGCACGGCATCGGCGGCCAGCACCCGCGCGGTGTCTACCGCACGCGAGTCCAGGTCTGTCCAGTCATCCGGGTGGTTGGCCCGGGTGAGGGTTGGGATATCGGTCGGGATTTCCGCCAGTTCATGCGGGATCGCGGTCACCGGCCCATCGTAGTGCCGCCGATTTCGCGCCGCTGCCTCACGGCCGGGTCACGCCTCCCAGGCAATGTGATAGTCCGGTGACGGACAACCTATGTTCACTTCCGTGGGCCGACCTTGGTTGTCGACGCGCGACCCTGGCGGTCTACCATCGTCTGTAGTAGAGCGCTCAGTGCCGCGGGTCGGCTGGCTCACCGGATTAATTACCCAGGAGGATCAGCGCGGTGCGGATGCGAGAGACGCAAGGCGCGCGTGCTCGCGGCCCGTTCCTTTCGACGATCCTCGCCTACGTGGCCCTGACCAAGCCGCGGGTCATCGAGCTGCTGCTGGTTACCACGATTCCCGCGATGTTGCTCGCCGAACGTGGGCATGTGAATCCGCTGCTCATCCTGAATACGCTTCTCGGCGGAATTATGGCCGCGGCCAGTGCCAACACCCTGAACTGTGTGGCCGATGCCGATATCGACAAGGTCATGAAGCGCACCGCGCGACGGCCCTTGGCCACCGCATCAGTTACCACCCGCAACGCGCTGATCTTCGGGATCGTGCTCGGTATCGGGGCGTTCGCCTGGCTGTGGTGGACCGCGAACCTGCTGTCCGGTGTACTCGCCGTGGCCACCATCGCCTTCTACGTGTTCATCTACACGCTGGTGCTCAAGCGCCGCACCGCGCAGAACGTGGTGTGGGGCGGGGCGGCCGGATGCATGCCGGTGATGATCGGCTGGTCGGCGGTCACCGACACGATTCAGTGGCCGGCATTGGTTATGTTCGCGATCATCTTCTTCTGGACTCCGCCGCACACCTGGGCACTCGCGATGCGCTACAAGGAGGACTACCGCGCCGCGGGCGTCCCCATGCTGCCGGTGATCGCCACCGAGGAGAAGGTCACCAAGCTGATCCTCATTTACACCTGGCTGACGGTGCTGGCCACGCTGGCACTCGCGCTGGCCGCAGGTGTCATCTATGCCGTGGTCGCGTTCTTGGCCGGGGTGTGGTTCCTGGCGATGGCGCACCAGCTGTACTCGGGCGTGCGCAAGGGGCAACCGATCAAACCGTTGCGCCTGTTCTTGCAGTCGAACAACTATCTGGCCGTGGTCTTCTGTGCGCTGGCCGTCGACTCGGTGGTCGGCTGGCCGGTCTTGCTGAGCAACGGGCTGCTAGGGCACTAGCACGACCGACCCGGTGGTCTTACGCGCCTCCAGGTCGATATGCGCCTGAGCGGCGTGATCCAGCGGATAGCTCGCACCGACGGCGATTTTCAATGTCCCGCGTGACACCAGCTCCAGAACATCGCCCGCTCGCCACGTGAATTCCTCGGGGGTCCGGATGAAATGGCTCATGGTCGGGCGGGTGAGCACCGCCGACTTGGCGGTGAGGCGTTGCGGGTCGAAAGGTGGCACCTGCCCACTGGCCGCCCCGTACAGGGCGATCAGACCGCGTACCCGGACTGCCGCCAGGCTTGCCTCGAAGGTCGACTTGCCGACGCCGTCGTAGGCGACAGCGACGCCCTCTCCCGAGGTCAATTCCAGGATTCGTGAGGCGAACTCCGCCGGATCCGCGGGATCGGGATAGGGCAGCACCTCGGTGGCGCCTGCTTCGCGGGACAGCTTCTCCTTGGCCTCGCTCGACACGGTGGTGATGACCCTGACGCCGCGATGGGTCGCCCACTGGGTCAGCAATAGGCCCATACCGCCGGCGCCTGCGTGCACCAGCACGGTGTCACCGGCCGCTACGGGGTAGACCGAGGTGAGCAGGTAGTGCGCGGTGATGCCTTGCAGTAGTGCGCTCGCGGCGACTTCCGCGGACAGGATTTCGGGCACCTTCACGGTGAAATCCGCTGGTGCAGTGGTGAATTCGGCGTAACCCCAGGCGGCGACCGGGCTGGCGACGCGATCTCCGGGTACCAGGTTCTCGACGCCTTCGCCGACCGCGCTCACCACTCCGCTGACCTCAGACCCAGGGATGTGGGGGAGCGGAGCGGAGTAGCTGCCATTGCGCAGATAGATGTCGCGGAAGTTGACCCCCACCGCGTCGACGTCGATGAGCACCTCGCCGGGGCGCGGTGTGGGGTAGGTCTTTTCGACGAGGGTGAGGACTTCAGGTCCGCCGGTTACGGGCACTTCGATGGCGCGCATGGGTACCAGTATCCAGGCCACGTACGCTCTACATATGACCGACGAAGCCCAGCCAGACGCGAAGGTGTCCGTTCCGTCGACCGTGCACCGCGCGCTGACCGCGTTCGTGAAGGCGCATCACATGCCCACCAAGGCAGTGTTGCAGCCCATCGGGCAGGCCGGCGTACGGATCACGCTGGTCGGTGCCGACGGGATCCTGGGCGATCAGGTGGTCGCAGACATTGCTACGGCGCATGCCGCCGTGGCGGCCGTCGAAGGCATCGAGCCCGTTGAGGAATGGGACCGTGAATTGGTCAGCACCGCCAACCCGGCACCGGGTCACGCCAAGAAGATGGCCGGGTGGGTCGCCCGGACGTAAGGCTGGGACGGCCGGATATCTTCCATCCGCGCATCGTTCTGGCCGGTTGCCCACAACTCGTCTCCGGTGACGGTGACGACGCTGAACTTGTTGCCGCGTTGCGTGTTCACGATCTGCACGCCCGGTGGCTGTCCTGGGATGATCCCGAGACCGCACAGGCAGATCTGGTGATCCTGCGTGCTACCTGGGACTATCCCGAACGCCTGGATGAATTCTTGCAATGGGCCGGATCTGTGCCCAATGTGCTCAATCCGTTGTCGGCAGTGTGCTGGAACACCGATAAGCGCTATCTGAATGATCTAGCCGCAGCTGGTATTTCGACGGTTCCCAGCACTTTCTTCGCGCCCGATGAGCCCGTCGTGCTGCCCGACGGCGAACTGGTGATCAAGCCCGCGGTGGCCGGCGGATCGCGCGGTGCGGGGCGCTTCACGTGCCCGGAGGCCGCGCGCAATCATGCCGAGGCGCTACAAGATGAGGGTCGCACGGTGCTCATCCAGCCCTACGACCCGCGCGTCGACATGCACGGCGAGACGGCGTTGGTCTTTCTCAACGGCGAACCGTCCCACGCGTTTACCAAGGGGGCGTTGCTGCCTCCACCGGGTGTCGCCGCTGAGGTCGACGAGTCGGGTCTGTTCCACTCCGAGCGTCTGACGCCGGTGAAGCCGTCGTCGGCGTTGTGGAAGTTCGGTGCCTCGGCGCTCGCGGCGGCGGCCACGAAATCCGGTGTCGCGATGACTGAGCTGCTGTACGCGAGGGTCGATGTCATCGGCGGGGTGCACGACGATGACCCGCGGCTACTGGAGCTGGAACTTGTCGAGCCGTCTCTGGGCTGGCGTCAGCTGGAGACCGAGGAGCGCGACCTGGCGCAACGAAAGTTTGTGATCGGTGTCGAGGATGCGCTAGAGCGCCTGGGCCTGGGCCCGCTTGGGCAGCACCGACGCGGCTAGCGCCGGGGAGGTCAGCGACGCCCACAGCGCGGCGGTCGCCGCTGTGCATGCGGCCGCACCCGCGACGTGAACGGCGACGAGCATCGCGGGCACACCCGTGTAGAACTGCACGACGCCAACGAGGCCCTGGGCCAGTGTGAGGGCCACCAGCACCGTGAAGCGCGCCCAGATGGGTCTGGTCACACCGACGGCTGCCAGCGCGAATCCCAGCCCCAGCAGCAATGCCAGGTAGGCGATGAGCAGTGTGCCGTGCAGATGCACCAGTGTGGTGATCTCGACCTGCAACCGGGGCACCACGCGGGTGACGCTTTTATCGCCGGCATGTGGCCCTGCTCCGGTCACCAGCGTTCCTGCGACCAGGACCGCGCCCAATGTCACGCCGATGAGCGCGGTCAGCCGGCGCAGTGGAGCGGGAGGCGGCGGCACCATGGGGAAATCCGAAACGACGTCGGGCTCACCGATTTTCACGTAGAGCAGCGTCGCCAGCCACACCATGCCCATGGATACCAGCAGATGGATCGCGACGGTCCACCACAACAAGCCGGTCAGTACGGTGATGCCACCGACGACTGCCTGCAGGATCGTCGAGGTCGGCATCAGCCAGGCGTAGATGAGGACCTCGCGCCGGCGCCGTGCACGTGCCACGGCGAGTACTGCCAGGGCGGCGGTGATAACCACCAGGAAGCTGATCATCCGGTTGCCGAATTCGACGGCCTGATGGATGCGCGGCACTTCGGCGACGGCGACGGGGGTGAAACTGCCCGGGAAGCACTGTGGCCAGGTGGGGCAGCCCAGGCCGGAGGCGGTGACGCGAACTACGGCGCCGGTCACGGCGATTCCGCTCTGGGTCAGCAATACTGCCGCGGCAATGAGGCGCTGCGTCCGCAGGCTCGGCATCGGCAGTAGATCAACTACCCGTAAGAACGCCCGATATAGCACGCGATGAGTCTATGTCACCGCCAACTACGCCTTGTAGTAATCGCTGCGGGTTTCGTCTGGATAGAGAGTTTAGGCGAATGGGCCGATTGGTTGACGCTTTCCCTCTTGACGTAAGCGATCCGGTAATGAATCCTACGCTGTGTAGAAAAATCCTACATCTCGTAGGATTACTAGCGCAGAGGGAGCGGGGCTGTGAGTGTGATCCGGGAGTGGCTGTCGCTACCGAAGGTTGAACCTGCTGAGGACTACGGCTTCTTTGGTCCTGAATCGGTGTCGTGGCGTGTGTGGAGCTACCCGACGTCGCTGTCCATTGGATTTCAGCGCGCCGTGGTGATCGAGGAACTTGATCCCGGATTGATCGCGGCCGTGGACAAGACGCATGAGATCTATGCGCGGCCCCGGACTCGTTACGACCGAACCTTGCGGTACTTCGCGATGGTTGCCTTTGATGACAGCAGGTCGACGGCGAAAGCGGCAGATGTCCTGGTCAAGATTCATTCCAAGGCCATCGGCCTCGACCCGGTCACCGGTGAGAACTACGACGCGAACAATCCCGATTCCCAGTTGTGGATCCACCTCACGGCCTGGCATTCGATTCTGCTCGCCTACGAGAAGTACGGCCCAGGGCGGCTTTCTTACGAGGACGAAGCGCAGTTCTGGGATGAATGTGCCCGCGCGGCGGAATTGCAGACGTGCGACCCGGGCGATATCCCCCGAACGCGCGAGGGGATAAGCGAGTACTTCGAAAAGATGCGGCCACAGCTCATCGGCTCTGATATCGCCCGGCAGGCGATGCGGCACTTGCTCAGCGCCGAGGTGATGCTGCCGCCGATGCCACTTCTGTTGCGGCCGTTCACCAAGGTGATCACCTGGTTTTTGCGCCGGGGCACCTTGGCGACCATGCCTCGGTGGATGCGGGAGATGGCCGGGCTCAGCGTTGCCCCGCTGCTCGACGCGGCGATCGTGCCACCGATAAGTGCCGCCTTCACGGCGATCAGCATGAGCAAGCGGCTGCAGTTGATCCTGCTGCGGCTGATCTCACCTGCCACCGTGCCCATCGGCGCACGCGTTTTGCTCTCGGTACCGCCGAAAAGTCCGATCACCATGACGCCCAGGGAGGCGCAGGAACTCTACGGCTATGAGATTCCGAGTCGGGCGCACCACGAACTCCGGGAACGGCAGCGAGCTCGCGTATTCGGAGAGGGACAAGCTCCCAGCGACGAGGGAATTAGAGAGTCCGAGCCGATTCTCGGCACCGTTGGATGATTCAGAAGGAACACACCATGATCAAGGACCTGCTCGACCGTCGCCTCAGCATCCGCCAGCTCGTCTATCTGGTGATAGTCGTCGGTGTGCCGTACTTGGTGATCGGGTTGATTTGGGCAATGACCCACCGTGACCACCTTGAACAACTCACCGGATTGGACAAGCTCTTCTCTATGCTGGGAGAAATAGTCGCCTGGCCGGTGCTCATCATCGCCAACGTGTATCTGCAGTAGCCGGGCCAGTCGTAGGAGGACACCGTCACTGCGCCGCCAGCCTCGACCAATCCACGTGCCCGGGCCGAACATCTTGGACCGGAGCGGCGGCGGGCGCAGGTGCTGGATACGGCCCTGCAGATCACGGCTGAACAGGGCGTGGCGAATGTGACGATGGCTGCCATCGCCACGCGCATGGGCGTCACTCGCCCCGTTGTGTATGCGTGCTACAACGGGCGAAGCGAGGTACTGATGCAACTGTTGGAACGCGAGACGCGGTTGGCTCTCACCAGCTTGCGTGCCATCCTTCCGCCACAGCGGACGGGCTCCGTCGAGCAGATGTTCGTCGACGGTTTCGCAGCTCTGTTGGGCGACGTTGCCGCACGCCCTGCCTCATGGCAGATCATCGCGGCAGCGCAGTCAGATCCCGTTCTTGCAGAGGCTATTTCGCAGGGCCGGGCGCAGATTCGGGCGCAGATCTGCGAAGTCATGCGACCCCTGCTGCAGCGGTGGCAGGTCCGCGATGTCGATTTCGTCATGCCCCCGCTGGTTGAAACACTCCTGGCGATCGGCGAGGGAGCGATACGGTTGATGCTCGGTCCCGAACCGCGATGGTCCGCAACGGACCTGGCGGATATCGTCGGTCGGGCCGCGTACCGGGCACTGCGGGCGGCCCCTCGCTGAGAGCGAGTCATCGGCATGCGTGGGAGGATCAGCCGGCGAGTCGCCGGCTGATCCTGGGTACTACGTAATTGGAGTACGAGTACTTGCCGGTGATCTTGCCGTCGGCGTCGAAGTGGAAGACGTCCAAGCCTTCCCATCCAAAACGAGGGACGGCAATGGCGGCGAGGCGGGTCGCCACAGCAAGCAGTCGACTGCGGGACTGGCGTGCGCGGATGTCGTGACGGCATGTCCACCGAATGGTCGCCTTGCGTGCGGACTGATCGATCAGCCGGTCGTGCTCGTCGAATGTCATGGCGCCGTAGGCGCCCGTGAACTGCGGTTCGAATTCGCGCCGAATGGCGGCCAATCCGACATGCCGCGACCCGTCGCCCGGGAGGTACTCGGCGTCATCGGCGAAATGTTCCATGACCAGGTCCAGATCACTGGTGTTGAACGCAGCCACGAAGCGGTCCAGGGCCACCGCGATATCCGCCATAGCGGGAGCGTACGGGGTCTTTGCTGGGCCGGTCGCCTGTCCCGATCTCGTCGGCTCAGGTGAATCGGAACCAGCGCAGCGCACTGTATCCGGAGAACGTGCCCCACACGGCCAGCACGGCGAGCGCGAACCAGTCCACCGACAGGGTCATCGCGGCCGCCAGTGCCTCGGAGAGGGCGCCGGAGGGGGACAGCCGAGCCAGCAGCACCACCGCGTGGGGGATCGCATCGGTGGTGCGACCGTCTTCCAGCGTCAGCGCCCCCAGCCCGGCGAAGATGAACCACAGCAGATTCGCAAGGGCCAGTACGATTTCCGCGCGCAGTGTGCCGCCGAGTAGGAGGCCCATCGCCGCGAACGTCGCGGTGCCGATGGCGATGATCACGGCGCCGAGCAACAGCCCCACCGGATGTGGGCGCCAGCCCAGCGCGCCACCGATCGCCCCGATGACCGCGGCCTGCAGGACCACCACCGTGACGACAGCGAGTGCCTTGCCGGCGATGATGCCCCACACGGGTAATGCGGTGGCGCCCAAGCGTTTCAGCGCACCATAGCGGCGGTCAAACCCGACGGCGATGGCCTGTCCGGTGAAGGCGGTGGAGATGACGGCGAGCGCCATGATGGCGGGCACGAAGATGTCGGTACGCGAGCCGGGGAACTGGCCCAGCGGCAGCAGCGTCAGTCCGATGAGCAGCGTGATTGGGATGAACATGGTGAGCAGCAGCTGTTCGCCGTTGCGGAGCAGTAGCTTGAGTTCCAGCCAGAACTGTGCGAACAGCATGGTGTGTACGGCGCTGGGGCGTGGGTCTGGGGCGAAGGTGCCCGGGGCAAACCGTGGGGTCATCTCGCTCATCGCAACTCCCGCCCGGTCAGCTCCAGGAACACGTCCTCCAGGCTCCGTTTCTCCACCCGTAGGTCGGTGGTCAGCACATCCATCCGGGCACACCACGCGGTGACGGTGGCCAGCACCTGCGGGTCGACGACCCCCTCGACCCGGTACTCTCCTGGGGTCACCTCGGCGACCTTGTATCCCTCGGGCAGCGCCGAGGTGAGGAGCGTCAGGTCCAGTCGCGGCGGGGCCGAGAAGCGTAGCTGGTTTTCGGCACCGGACTGCATCAACTCCGATGGTGTACCGGCGGCCACCACCGCGCCGTGGTCGATGATCATCAGCTGGTCGGCAAGCTCCTCGGCCTCTTTCATATGGTGCGTGGTCAGCACCACCGAGACGCCATCGCGCCGCAGGCAATCGATGAGTTCCCACACCACCAGCCGAGCGTGAGCGTCCATACCGGCGGTCGGCTCGTCGAGGAACACCAGCTCGGGCCGGCCCACCAGCGCGCATGCCAGTGCGAGGCGCTGCTGCTGCCCTCCGGACAGGCGCCGATAGGGGGTGCGCGCGGCGTCTGTCAGCCCAAGAGTGTCCAGAAGCCATTGCGGGTCAAGCGGATTAGCGGAGTATGAGGCTACGAGACCGAGCATCTCGCTGGCCCGTGCGGTGGGGTAGGCGCCGCCGCCCTGCAGCATCACGCCGATACGTGCGCGCACCGCAGAGTTCTTCGCGACCGGATCCATGCCCAGCACCTCGACGGTGCCCTCGTCGGGATGCAAGAAGCCCTCGCACAATTCGACGGTCGTGGTTTTCCCGGCACCGTTGGGGCCGAGCAGTGCGAAGACCTGGGCCTGCTCTACCTCAAGGTCGAGGTTGCGGAGTGCGGTCGTTGTCCCGTATCGCTTCGTCACCGACCGCATCCGCACCGGGGGTGCTGTCCTTGTCGGTGGTTGCGTCACGGTCAGTCAGCGTAAGCGGCGCGGCTTCGTCACCGTTAGGCAGCCGACGCCACGGCAGATAGTCGTGCGTGATAGCGATGAGCAGGAGCGCGATGATGGCGCTCGCCACCGTTGCGTCGATTATCTGGAACAGCGCGAACCTGTCGCCGTTGGCGGTCGGCCCGAAAATGCCTACGAGCAGGGTGATGCCGATTGCCGTCCCACGGAAAGCGGGGCGGGTAGCCCACGCGGCCAGTGGGATGATTGCCCACAGCAGGTACCAGGGCTGCACCACCGGAAACAGCAGCACCGTGATGCCCAGGGCGACACCCAGCCCGCCCACGGGGTGCAGGCGTCCGCGCAGCACGACCAGCAGCAGCCAGGACACCGCGACGCCGATGATGCCGATACCGATACCGCGGGTCAGCGACAAGATGGCGGTGGTGTGGTCGCCGAGTCCGAGCAGAATCCCAATCTGCCCGGTTCCTAATGCCACGAGGGTGGGGGGTGACATCCAACTACGCACCTGAGAGGCGGTATCCAATGTGAACATCCAGCCAAAACCGAGACCGCTCGCCCAGGCGATGAGCACCATTCCGGCACCCGCCACGACTCCGAGCAGCGTCCCCGCCCGTACTAACCCGTGGATGCCGCCCCATCGGCGAGCCAGGGCCATACCGACAAAGCCCAGAGCCAGCAGCGAGGGGAGTTTGACCTGTGATGATGCGGTGATCAGCACTGTCCCGGCCAGCAGGTTGCCCAGCGGCGCCCAGGTAGCCCATTCGACACGCGTGCGTGGCCCCGAAGGATTCACCCTGGGGATCACTCCAGCGAGCGGTCGTGCCGAATCGACACCGCGCATCGCCAGCTCGGCACCAGCCAACATCAGGCCCAGCATCAGCGCCTCGTTGTGGATTCCCGCGACAAGGTGCATCAGCAGCAGCGGATTGGCGGCGCCCAGCCACAGCGCGCTGACCTCCGCGACGCCGCAGCGCTGGGCTAGACGCGGTGTCGCCCAGATGATGAGCAGCACCCCGAGTAGTTCGACAAGCCGGTGACACAGCGCTCCGGCGACGATGTCATCACCGGTCAGCCGTGAGATGCCCTTGCCGATCCATAGGAACAGCGGACCGTATGGCGCTGCTGTTTCCCGCCACATGCTGGGCACCGAGAGGGTGAACACATGGTCCAGGCCGAGCGCCGAGGCCGGGCCTTCCGTGTAGGGATCCTTGCCGAGCCGCGCAATCTGGCTCTGCGCCAGATACGAGTACACGTCTTTGGAATACATCGGAGGCGCTAGGAGCAGCGGCAAAATCCACAACAGCAGGGTTCGGTCCAGCTGGCCGCGGGACATCCTGCGTACCGGTCCCCGTTCACCGTTGGCGTTTTTGTTGCGCAGGCTGCCGATGGCGAAGCGCCCCAACATGAGCCAGGCCAACGTCATCATCACGGCGCCGGTGGTTGTCATCGTCAGGGAGACTGTCTGAATGCGCGACGGCAGGTTGAGAAGCCGGACCCCGAAGATCGGATCTTGGATGACGGGTCGCGCGCCGGCGCCGAGCGCGCCGATGGCCATGAGCGCTGTTCCGGTGGCTCCGAACAGGCGAGTTCGGTTCATGGCTGTGAGCTCACGCTCATTGAGCGGGGCCGACGAACGCTCGTCATCATGCAGATACGACAGCGACGAACTCAGCCACTGACCACGTACCGACACGCCAGCAGCGTATCGGCCCGTCCTGCCCGCTCCGTGGAACCAGCCGGGCAGGGCCTGTCCTGCCGACAGGATGGCGCTCAACATAGGTAACCCTTGCTAGACGTGGCATTCCGAATTGCGTCACACTGGTGTTGTGAAATTCGGCCAGCCCTCTGTGGTGGCGTCTGCTGCGGCGACGTCGCAGGTGCTGGACGCTGCCCCGGCCGTGTCACATGACGGCCAGACACGTGTCGCCGTGGTGCGGCTGCTCATGGAGTCTGGCCCGGTCACCGCGGGTGAGATCGGGGAACAGCTCGGCCTTTCACCGCAGGGGGTGCGCCGCCACCTCGACGCTTTGATCGAGGCCGGTGATGCCGTCTCGAATCCGGCTGCCGCATGGCAGCACAACGGCCGAGGGCGCCCGGCCAAGCGGTTCCAGCTCACCGCGGACGGTCGCGCCAAGCTTAACCACGCCTACGACGACCTGGCATCTGCCGCCATGCGCCAGCTGCGCGAGATCGGCGGCGACGACGCGGTGCGGATCTTCGCGCGGCGTCGCATTGACTCGATCTTGAGCGATGTCGCGGCCGGCGTGCCGTTCAACGACACCGAGGCCGCGGTGGATCAGGTGGCCGTTGCGCTGACCAAAGCCGGATACGCAGCCAGCACCCAGCGGGTCGGTGGAGCGGGTGCGTCCTCGAGCGGTGTGCAGATATGTCAGCATCACTGTCCGGTATCGCATGTGGCTGCCGAGTTCCCCGAACTCTGCGAGGCGGAACAGCAGGCCTTCGCTGAGGTGTTGGGAACACACGTACAGCGGCTGGCCACCATCGCCAACGGTGACTGTGCCTGCACAACGCATATTCCCCTGCACGTATCGACAACTCTGGCGCCCAGCCCCGCGCCGGATACAACGACCAGTAAGGAGTCACGATGACCCTCGAGCGTGAGGTGCTGACCCAGGACGAGACGATCGCGTCACTGGGCAACTACGGCTATGGCTGGTCCGACTCCGACGCGGCCGGAGCCAGCGCGCAGCGCGGTCTGTCCGAGGCCGTCGTGCGTGACATCTCGTCGAAGAAGAGCGAGCCCGAGTGGATGCTCGACATCCGCCTGAAGGCGCTGCGCACCTTCGACAAGAAGCCGATGCCGAACTGGGGATCGAACCTTGAGGGCATTCACTTCGACAACATCAAGTACTTCGTGCGCTCCAGCGAGAAGCAGGCTGCCACGTGGGACGATCTGCCCGCCGACATCAAGAACACCTATGACCGCCTCGGTATCCCCGAAGCTGAGAAGCAGCGCCTGGTGTCCGGAGTTGCCGCACAGTACGAGTCGGAGGTCGTCTACCACTCGATCCGCGAGGACCTCGAGGCCCAGGGTGTGATCTTCCTGGACACCGATTCGGGCCTGCGTGAGCACCCGGAGATCTTCAAGGAGTACTTCGGCAGCGTGATCCCGGCCGGGGACAATAAGTTCTCCGCGCTCAACACCGCCGTGTGGTCGGGTGGCTCGTTCATCTACGTGCCGCCGGGCGTGAAGGTCGATATCCCGCTGCAGGCCTACTTCCGCATCAACACCGAGAACATGGGCCAGTTCGAGCGGACGCTCATCATCGTCGACGAGGGCGCCTACGTGCACTACGTCGAGGGATGTACCGCACCGATCTACAAGTCTGATTCGCTGCACTCGGCGGTGGTGGAAATCATCGTCAAGCCGGGCGGGCGCTGCCGCTACACGACCATCCAGAACTGGTCGAACAACGTGTTCAACCTGGTCACCAAGCGGGCCCGCGCCGAGGCGGGGGCCACCATGGAATGGGTTGACGGCAACATCGGCTCCAAGGTCACCATGAAGTACCCGGCCGTGTGGATGACCGGTGAACACGCCAAGGGTGAGGTGTTGTCGGTCGCCTTCGCCGGCGAGGGACAACATCAAGACACTGGCGCCAAGATGCTGCACCTGGCGCCGAACACGTCGAGCAACATCGTCTCCAAGTCGGTGGCGCGTGGTGGCGGTCGTGCCTCCTACCGTGGCCTGGTCCAGGTAAACAAGGGGGCGCACGGCTCCCGCTCAACGGTGAAATGCGATGCGCTGCTTGTTGACTCGATCAGCCGCAGCGACACCTACCCGTACGTGGACATCCGTGAAGATGACGTCACCATGGGGCATGAGGCGACCGTCTCGAAGGTCAGTGACGATCAGTTGTTCTACCTGATGAGCCGCGGTATGACGGAGGACGAAGCGATGGCCATGGTGGTGCGCGGGTTCGTCGAACCGATCGCGAAGGAACTGCCGATGGAGTACGCGCTTGAGCTCAACCGGCTCATCGAGCTGCAAATGGAAGGTTCGGTCGGTTAGTCATGACGCAGTTGACTCAAGCTGTCGAGGGCTCCAACAAGGGCGAACTGTTCAGCTCCTATGACGTCGAGGCCTTCGAGGTTCCCGGCGGCCGTGACGAGCTGTGGCGGTTCACCCCGTTGCGCCGCTTGCGCGGTCTGCACGATGGATCGGCTGTCGCGACGGCCGACCCGGCCATCGGAGTCACCGCCGGCGACGGCGTAACCGTCGAAACGGTCGATCGCGGCGACGAACGGCTCGGCACGGGCGGGGTTCCGTCAGATCGCGTTGCCGCACAGGCCTACTCCGCGTTCCCATCCGCGACCGTCGTCTCGGTTGGTAGGCAGGCTGTGGTCGCAGACCCGATCGAGATCACCGTGAGTGGTCCCGGCGCGGGCGAGGTGGCCTATGGGCATTTGCAGGTGCGAGCCGCTGAATTGTCGGAGTCGCTCGTGGTCGTCGACTACCGCGGCAGCGGAACATACGCCGAGAATGTCGAATTCCTGCTCGAGGACGCATCTCGACTGACCGTCGTCTCGATCGCCGACTGGGCCGATGACGCCGTGCATGTCAGTGCGCACCACGCGAAGCTGGGCAAGGACGCGGTGTTGCGCCATATCGCCGTCACGCTCGGTGGTGATCTGGTTCGCCTCACCGGCACCGTCCGGTTCGAGGCCCCGGGAGGCGACGCCGAGCTGCTCGGTCTCTACTACGCCGACGACGGTCAGTTCTTCGAGCATCGGCTGCTGGTCGATCACGCTCAACCCAACTGCCGTTCGCATGTCACGTACAAGGGCGCGTTGCAGGGAGACCCCGAATCCGGTCGAGCAGATGCGCATACCGTCTGGATCGGCGACGTGCTCATCCGTGCTGAGGCAACCGGAACCGACACCTTCGAACTGAACCGCAACCTGATCCTCACCGACGGCGCTCGGGCCGACTCGGTGCCCAACCTCGAAATCGAGACCGGCGAGATTGCCGGGGCCGGGCACGCCAGTGCGACCGGACGATTCGATGACGAGCAGCTGTTCTACCTGCGCTCGCGCGGTATTGCCGAGGAGGATGCGCGCCGTCTGGTGGTGCGCGGCTTCTTCCAGGACATCATTGGCCGGATCGGAATCGAGTCAGTGCGAGATCGCCTTACCGAGGCCATCGAAAACGAACTCGCCCAGACCAACTCGTAGATAGAAAGCAACTCATGACCACTCTGGAAATCAAGGACCTGCACGTCAGCATCTCGCCCAATGAGGGCGAAACCATCGAGATCCTCAAGGGCGTCAACCTGACAGTGAACTCGGGGGAGACCCATGCGGTCATGGGCCCCAACGGTTCCGGGAAATCCACGCTGTCCTATGCCATCGCCGGACACCCCAAGTACGAGGTGACCTCGGGATCGATCACTCTGGACGGGCAGGACGTGCTGGAACTCTCCGTGGACGAGCGTGCCCGTGCGGGTCTCTTCCTGGCGATGCAGTACCCGATCGAGGTTCCGGGAGTGTCGATGTCGAACTTCCTGCGCACTGCCGCCACCGCCGTCCGCGGCGAGGCCCCGAAGCTGCGCCACTGGATCAAGGAAGTCAAGGAAGCCATGGGGGAGTTGGAGATCGACGCCGCCTTCGCCGAGCGCAGCGTCAACGAGGGCTTCTCCGGCGGAGAGAAGAAGCGCCACGAGATCCTGCAGTTGGGCCTGCTCAAGCCGAAGATCGCCATTCTGGACGAGACGGACTCCGGGCTCGACGTTGACGCCCTGCGGATTGTGTCCGAGGGTGTGAATCGGTATGCCGAGCGCGAGAATGGTGGCGTTCTGCTCATCACCCACTACACGCGCATCCTGCGCTACATCCAGCCGCAGTTCGTGCACGTCTTCGTCGGCGGGCGCATCGTCGAGTCGGGCGGCCCTGAGCTGGCCGACGAGCTGGAGGAAAACGGCTACGTGCGCTTTACCCAAACGGTGGGAGCCTGACCGTGACGGCCACCGTGCCGCTGGACACCACTCGGATCTCGGAGATCAGGGATGACTTCCCAATCCTGAGCCGGACGGTGCGCGGCGGTAAGCCGTTGGTGTACCTGGATTCCGGTGCGACCTCGCAACGGCCCAACCGTGTTCTCGACGCCGAGCGAGTCTTCCTTACCGAGCGCAACGCCGCGGTGCATCGCGGTGCTCACCAGCTCGCCGAAGAGGCGACCGACGCCTACGAGGGAGCGCGCCAAGCGATCGCCCGCTTTGTTAGCGTTGACCACGGCGAGATCATCTTCACCAAGAACGCCACCGAATCGCTGAACCTGGTGGCGTACACCCTCGGCGACGACCGGTTCGATCGTGCGGTAGGGCCCGGCGATGAGGTGGTAATCACCGAGCTGGAACATCACGCGAATCTGGTGCCCTGGCAGGAGCTCTGCCGCCGTACCGGTGCCACCTTGCGCTGGTACGGAGTTACCGATGACGGCCGCATCGATCTTGACTCGCTCGAGCTCACCGAGGCCGTCAAGGTGGTCGCGTTCACCCACCAGTCCAATGTGACGGGTGCCGTCGCCCCCGTCGACGAGTTGGTGCGCCGCGCGAAATCCGTTGGTGCTCTCGTTGTTCTGGACGCCTGCCAGTCGGTTCCACATATGCCGGTGAATTTCCGGGAACTGGGCGTCGACTATGCGGCCTTCTCCGGGCACAAGATGCTCGGCCCATCGGGGGTTGGCGTGCTGTACGGCCGCCGTGAGTTGCTTGAGGTCATGCCTCCGTTCATGACGGGTGGCTCGATGATCGAGACGGTCACCATGGAGGGCAGCACCTACGCGCCGCCGCCCCAGCGATTCGAGGCAGGGGTGCCGATGACCTCCCAGGTGGTCGGACTCGGCGCCGCCGTTGATTACCTGAATGCGATTGGCATGGAAGCAATTGCCGCGCACGAGCATCAGCTGGTCTCGGCCGCACTCGCCGGGCTCGGAAGCATCGAAGGCGTCCGCATCATCGGCCCCGCCGAGAACGTTGATCGTGGGGGTGCGGTCGCCTTCGTGGTGGACGGTATCCACGCGCACGATCTCGGGCAGGTTCTCGATGACGAGGGTGTCGCGGTACGAGTCGGGCATCACTGCGCCTGGCCGCTGCATCGCCGGTTCGGTATCGCGGCGAGCGCCCGTGCCTCCTTCGCGGTCTACAACACCCTGGACGAAGTTGATCGACTGGTTGCCGGCGTCCGCCGCGCGCAGGAGTTCTTCGGCGTCGGGGCGAGCGCGGCGACGGGGGATTGACCGAGCATGCGCCTTGAGCAGATGTATCAGGAAGTCATCCTGGATCACTACAAGCGTCCGCATCACCGCGGGCTGCGTGAGCCGTTCGCGGCCGAAGTGCACCACGTCAACCCCACCTGTGGAGACGAGGTAACCCTGCGGATTGCCTTGGATGACAACAAGATTGCCGACGTCTCCTATGACGGGCAGGGATGCTCGATCAGCCAGGCCGCAACCTCGGTGTTGACCGATCAGGTGATCGGGTTGACGGTGGACGAGGCGCTCAAGACGGTGGCTTCGTTCAACGAGATGATCTCCTCACGCGGCACCATCGACGGCGACGAAGACATCATCGGCGACGGCATTGCCTTCGCTGGGGTTTCGCGGTACCCAGCCCGTGTGAAGTGTGCGCTCCTAGGATGGATGGCATTCAAAGACGCGCTCGTCCAGGCAGACGCCGCGACCAGCGGCACAACGGAGAAGGTGAAGCGATGACCGAAGTGTCCGCGGAAGTGAAGCTTCTCGAAGATCTCGAGGAGGCGATGCGCGACGTTGTCGACCCCGAGCTCGGTATCAATGTCGTCGATCTGGGGCTTGTTTACGGCCTCAACGTCGAAGAGGGGGAGAGCGGCAAGGTCGCCACCATCGACATGACGCTCACCTCGGCGGCGTGCCCGCTCACCGACGTCATCGAGGATCAGTCGCGTAACGCGCTGGTGGGCGCGGGGCTAGTCAAGGAGATCAAGATCAACTGGGTCTGGGTGCCGCCGTGGGGCCCGGATAAGATCACCGACGATGGTCGGGAGCAGCTCCGGGCCCTCGGCTTCACGGTCTAGCGCTCGTGATGGCCGCCAGGTCCACCGCATGAACCGTCCCTGGCCGCTCGAAGGGTGACCGTCGTGGCCTGAAGGGTGCCCGATGCGTCGTCGGGGCCGTGCGCGGCGATGCACTTGCCCGCGGCGATGGCGCTGTGGTCCACCGGGGCACGCTTGGCGTACATGGTGTCGGTATTCACGGTCACCGTCGTTGAGGTGGCGGCCCCGCCATTGGGATCGGTGCTGCTTACCGTGATCGTGCCCCCATTGACCGAGGTGACCGTTCCCTGAACGGCCTGATGCTCCGGGCGTTTACCGGGCGTTGGGGTGGGGGACGCGGGCTCCTGTGGGTCCTTGGAGTGTGACCGCGTGCAGTTACCGTCGGCTGCCGGCCAGAGCATCACGCGCCGGGCCGTCGGCGGATTGGAGTCCTGTTGCGCCACGACGGCAATACAGCTCCCCGCGGTGACGTCCGGCAATTGTGCGGCCGTGATCTCGGAGACCTTCGTCGACGGGCCGAAGTCGACGGTCGCGGTGCCGTCCCGCTTGGTCACCTGAATGGTGTTGCCCGATACCGAGGCGATAAGTCCCATCACCTGGTCTTTGGCGTTGTGCTGGACCTGCGGTGCGGCCGAAGACGTGGTCGGGGCCGCTGACTGTGTGGAGGCACTGTTGGTGTCGGTCTGGGAGCCGCAGGCGGCCACCGACAGTGCGGTCAGCCCGGCGAGTGCGAACAGGGCGCGGCGGGCGACCCGTGGTGAGGCGAATATCTGGGTTGGGGACATCGATGTTCTCCATGGCTTGACGAGTGGGACACCTCAGCGTGCGTGTGCTGACTGAGGTTGTGCTCCGCTGTATGTGCGAAGTTGCTGTGCGTTGCCGAGGTCAGCCTTGGCGATGATCCGTGGACGAAGCCATATCGGGAACTACCGCGGGGGCGGTCCGCATCGCCCGTCGGTGGCGGGACCCAAATCGATCTTGGTGGCCTGAAGCGCCCCGCTGGCTTCCTTGGTGCCGTGTGCGTCCGCGCATTTGCCGGCGATGATCGCGGTGGCCTCGGTGGGTTGCCGTTTGTCGTAGGCGGTATCAGCAGTCGCCGTGACATTGGTCTGGATCTCCGAGGCCCCACTGGGATCGGTGTTGGCGACCACGATGGTGCTGCCGTTGACCGAGGCGACGGCGCCCTGGACGCTCGGGCCGCCGAAGGGCGGCGGTCCCTGCGCCGCGCCGGGCGGCGGTCCCTGCGGTATGCCGGGAGGTGGTGCGCTGCCGGGCGGGGTTTCAATGGCACATTTGTTGTCCTCGGCCGCACTGATCAGCACCCGCTGCGCCGTAACCTGGTCGGACGCATCCGTGTCGGCCGTCGCCAGCACGCTGACACAGCTGCCAACGACCACATCCGAAAGTTCCGCGGAGTGCACCTCGGTGAGTTTTGTCATGGTGTTGAAGTCGATGTCGGCGCTGCCGACGGGGTTGGTCACCTGGACCGTGTGACCCGATACCGAGGAGATCAGTCCGCCGGCCCTGTCCTGGCCACCCGCATGCCGTATGGCGGTGGTCAAGGCAGGTCCCGGTGATGACTCGGTGGGCTTATCCGCGGAGCCCCCGCATGCCGCACTGGACAAGACGACGGCTCCGACGATCACCAGCAACGTGGGCCGTGGCCAGAGATTTGGTGACATGGTTGACCACGTTATCCGGAATGGATTGGGATCCGGAATGGATTGGGATCCGGAATGGATTGGGCGTCGGCGTAGTTTGACACGTCGTGACCGACGTGAGACCAGACGTAGCGCCCCTCTTTGAACCATTCACCGTGAAATCGCTGACCGCACCGAACCGGTTCGCGATGGCGCCGATGACGCGGTCGGCCTCGCCCGGCGGAGTGCCCGGTGAGAATGTGGCGGCGTACTACCGCCGCCGTGCCGCCGGGGGTGTGGGTCTGATCATCACGGAGGGTGTCTTCATTCCGGACGACGCCGCCGGCGGTCAGGCCAGCGTTCCGCGCCTCATCGGCGATGAGGTGCTGGCGGGATGGTCCGCGGTCACCGATGCCGTGCACGACGAGGGATCGGCGATTGCCGCGCAGCTGTGGCACCAGGGTGTCGAACGCGGCGTCGATCCGGAGTTCAATCCCCAGGTGGAGTCGGTGAGCCCGTCCGGCTTGGGTGGAGATTCCTCCCCGCAAGGTCGTGCACTGCAGACCGGTGAGCTCGCCCCGCTTGCGCAGCAGTACGCGACGGCGGCCCGCAATGCCAAGGCGGCCGGATTTGACGCCGTGGAGTTGCACGGCGCCCACGGTTACCTCCTCGACCAGTTCCTATGGGAGCGCACCAACATTCGGGCCGACGGTTATGGCGGCTCGGTCGTCGATCGGGTGCGTTTCCCGGTCGAGGTGGTGCGGGCCGTACGCGCCGCCGTCGGGCCGGATTTCCCTATCCTGTACCGGTTTTCGCAGTGGAAGCAGGCGGACTACACGGCCACGCTGGCCGACAGCCCGGCGGAATTGGAACGGCTGCTCGCCCCCCTGGTCGAGGCAGGTGTGGATGTCTTCCACCCGTCTACCCGTCGGCACTATGTGCCCGCCTTCGCGGACATGGCCGGTGCTGATGGAGTGCTGAGTCTTGCCGGCTGGACCAAACGTGTCACGGGATTGCCAGCCATTGCCGTCGGCTCGGTGGGATTGCAGACGGAGTTCAAACCCACCGAGGTACGGGATATCGAGCCCGCGCCCGTCGAGGCGGTGCTGCGACAATTCGCCAACGATGAGTTCGACGTCATCGCGGTCGGACGTGCCCTGCTGTCGGACCCTGAATGGGTCAATAAGCTGCGGGCCGGGCGGCAGGACGAGTTCGTCGGATTCAACATCGGCAAGGCCCTGGCCGCGCTGTACTGAGCAGACCCCCTGTACTGAGCGGCGACGGAACATCGCGCGCACCGGCAACGTTGAGGACGACATGGCAACACGTGACATCACCGCAGACGCATTCAATGACTTGGTCCACGACAACGACATCGTGCTGATCGATTTCTGGGCGTCCTGGTGCGGACCGTGCCGCCAGTTCGGGCCGGTCTTCGAGGCCTCGTCGGAGGAGAACCCTGACGTCGTCCATGCGAAGGTGGACACCGAAGCCGAGCAGGCTCTGGCGGCGGCGGCGAACATCCGCTCCATTCCGACTCTGATGGTGTTCAAGCAGGGCCAGCTGGTGTTCAATCAGCCCGGTGCGCTGCCGCCTGCATCGTTGGCCGACCTGGTGCAGAAGGTTCGCGAGCTGGACGTTGAGGCGGCGCTGCGCGAACAAGAGGCGTAACACCCCACGGGCGGCGCCGCGCAGAAACGATTTGGTGCAATCCGGCGGGGTCGGTTATATGGACGCATGAGTTTCGTGCTGGTGGATCGTCCGCGCCCGGATATTGCCCTGGTCACCCTGAACCGGCCCGAGCGGATGAATGCCATGGCGTTCGACGTGATGCTGCCCTTCAAGCAGATGCTGGTCGACATCAGCCACGACAACGACGTGCGCGCCGTCATCATCACCGGGGCCGGTAAGGGGTTCTGTTCGGGCGCCGATCAGAAATCCGCTGGGCCCATTCCGCACATCGGAGGGCTGACCCAGCCGACGATCGCGCTGCGATCGATGGAGCTGCTGGACGACGTCATCCTCACTTTGCGCCGCATGCACCAGCCGGTGATCGCCGCCATCAACGGCGCCGCCATCGGTGGCGGTCTGTGCCTGGCTCTGGCCTGCGACGTTCGGGTGGCATCCGAGGCCGCCTACTTCCGGGCTGCCGGCATCAACAACGGACTGACAGCCAGTGAGCTGGGCCTGAGCTACCTGTTGCCGCGCGCCATCGGCACGTCCCGCGCTTCGGACATCATGCTGACCGGCCGCGATATCGACGCGGACGAGGCCGAGCGCATCGGTTTGGTATCCCGCAAGGTGTCGTCCGAATCGCTGCTGGAAGAGTGTTACGCGATTGGAGAGCGCATCGCCGGGTTCTCCCGTCCAGGGATCGAGTTGACCAAGCGCACCATTTGGAGTGGGCTGGACGCCGCTAGCCTGGAAAGTCACATGCACCAAGAGGGCCTGGGCCAGCTCTATGTCCGGCTGCTCACCGATAACTTCGAAGAAGCCACCGCAGCGCGCAAGGAAAAGCGGGCGGCGGCGTTCAGAGACAAGCGCTGACCGCGCGAGACGCGTACACAGCATCCAAGGAGTAAGTAGTGATTACCGCGACGGACCTCGAGGTCCGCGCCGGCGCCCGCACACTCGTCTATGCGCCGGGCCCCGCGTTACGCATCCAGCCCGGTGACCGCATCGGGCTGGTGGGCCGTAACGGGGCCGGCAAGACCACCTCGATGAGAATTCTGGCAGGCGAGAGCGAGCCGTACGCTGGATCGGTGTCTCGGACCGGTGAAATCGGTTACCTGCCACAGGATCCCAAGGAAGGGAACCTGGACCTGCTGGCGCGCGATCGGGTGCTGTCGGCGCGTGGCCTGGACACCATCATCAGCGAGTTGGAGAAGCAGCAGACGCTAATGGCGGAGCTGGCCGACGAGGATCAGCGGGATAAGGCGATTCGCCGTTATGGGCAGCTGGAAGAGCGCTTCTCGTCGCTGGGTGGGTATGTCGCGGAGAGTGAGGCAGCCCGCATCTGTTCAAGCCTCGGGTTGCCCGAGCGGGTGCTCGTCCAGCCGCTGCGCACGCTTTCGGGCGGTCAGCGGCGACGCGTGGAGTTGGCCCGGATTCTGTTCGGCGCGGCTGAGGGTGGCGCGGGGTCCAACATGACGCTGCTGCTCGACGAGCCGACCAACCACCTCGATGCGGACTCGATCGGCTGGTTGCGCGGTTTCCTGCAGAACCACGAGGGCGGGCTCGTGGTGATCAGTCACAACGTCGATCTGCTGGCCGATGTGGTCAACAAGGTGTGGTTCCTGGATGCCGTTCGCGGCGAGGTCGACGTCTACAACATGGGTTGGCAGAAGTACCTGGACGCGCGGTCGCTGGATGAGCAGCGCCGTCGGCGCGAGCGGGCCAATGCGGAGAAGAAGGCGTCGGCCCTGCGCACCCAGGCGGCCAAGATGGGGGCCAAGGCGACCAAAGCCGTTGCCGCGCAGAATATGTTGCGTCGCGCCGAGAAGATGCTGTCAGGACTCGACGAAGAGCGGGTGGCCGACAAGGTGGCCCGTATCAAGTTCCCGACGCCCGCTGCATGTGGGCGGGTGCCGCTGGTGGCCAGGGGGCTGACCAAGAACTACGGGTCTCTGGAGATATTCACCGGGGTGGATCTGGCCATCGATCGTGGTTCGCGCGTCGTGGTTCTTGGGCTCAACGGCGCGGGGAAGACGACGCTGCTGCGCCTGCTGGCGGGCGCGGAGACCGCGGATGCCGGCGCGCTGGAGCCGGGCCATGGTCTCAAGCTCGGATACTTCGCGCAGGAGCACGACACCCTGGATGATCACGCGACGGTGTGGGAGAACATCCGTCACGCCGCTCCGGATACGGGGGAGCAGGAGCTGCGTGGAATCTTGGGTGCGTTCATGTTCAGTGGCCCACAGCTGGAACAGCCGGCGGGCACACTGTCCGGCGGTGAGAAGACCCGTCTGGCGCTGGCCGGCCTGGTGGCCTCGACCGCGAATGTGCTGCTGCTCGATGAGCCGACCAACAACCTGGATCCCGCCTCACGCGAACAGGTTTTGGACGCGTTACGCAGTTACCTGGGGGCGGTCGTTCTCGTCACACACGACCCGGGAGCCGCTGAGGCATTGAATCCGCAACGCGTTGTGTTGTTGCCGGACGGCACCGAAGACTACTGGTCGGACGAGTACCGGGACCTCATCGAGCTGGCCTGACCATTTCTCGTACGCCGTCCGCCTCTCGTGCACCTGCGTGATCACATTTGCGCTATGGTGCAACCGGGTCGAGCCGTCCACAGGGGCAGCGGCATGGAGTTGGGAGAGAGGTCGCGATGGCCAAAACACGCGACGAGGAGCGTGCCGAGCTGAAAGCGGCATACGAGAAGGGGGCGAGCATTCGTACGCTCGCCGCGGGCACGGGCCGGTCGTATGGTTACGTGCATCGCGCTCTCGTGGAATCGGGTGCCACCCTGCGCGGGCGCGGCGGCCCGAACCGGCGCGGCCGCAAGGCGTAACTGACGTCCGACACGCAGTGTGCCCGTTGAGCTTTCGGGTGCCAATTATTGCTAACGTTGTGCGATGCGAGGACAAGGCGGTATCCGGAACATTGGCGTGCTGGCGCTGGCGGCCATGACGGCATCCGGTTGCGCCGCTGAGGTGCGCCAGCTGGGCGACTCGGTGTCGCCCGTGGCCACGACGACGGCGCTGCCTCAAACCTCAACACCTGCCCCGGAGACGTTCCGTGTCACGGCTTGCGAGACGGTCAGCGGCGGTGGCGGCAAGAATGTGGCCACACAGCTGCGCGATGTTCGCGTGGGTAAGCAGGACGACTACGACAGGGTCACTTTCGAATTCGGGCCGGATGCCAGGGCTGACCCCAAGAACAAGGTGGCGCTGGATCAGCTGGTGGTTCCCAAGTACTCGGTGGACAGCCCCGCCAGCGTCTCGGCGGGGCCCAAGGGAGACAATGTCATCGTCGCCGGTAGCGCATTGCTCGGCGTGCTGTTCGATGGGGCGTCCGCTCATGAGACCGATAAGCCCATCCGGTCGTATCCGGGCCCGAGCGAGATTAAGCCGAAGGATTTCCCGATCCTGGCCGAGGCCAAGCAAGGCGAGGACTTCGAGGGGAAGGTTCGGTGGGCGTTGGGTCTCAACAAACAGCGCTGCCCCGAGGTGAGCACGCTGACCAACCCGCCTCGGCTGGTGGTGGATCTGCCGCACTAGGGGCGTTTGTGACAGGGCACCATCGCCCGGCCCACGGTTAGCCACGGAGGACAATCCCCGGTCGAACGCCAGCGGTTCGGCGTCGGAGGCCGTACATTCCCTAACCATGTATCGATACCTGGTACCGCTTGTACTGGTCGTCGGGCCGCTCGTGGGTGCCCCGCAGGCGGCGGCCGCACCGGCGTGCCCGACAGTGACCGACGGCGGTGCCGAGAACTACGCCAATATCCTGCACGATGTGCGCATCGAAACCCTCGATGACCTCGACAGGGTGACGTTCAGCTTCGGAGCGGACAAGCTGGCGCCGCCGGTGGGGCCAGTGACCTATTGGCAGGCCCCACCATTCTCGGTCACACCGGTCGACGGGGGATACGCGGTGGCATTCCGCGGCGCGGCGGCACACGACACCATCATGGGGACCGTCGACCGTCCCGAGAACCGGCAGGTGAAGTCATTTCCGCAACCCAATGACCTCGAAGCCCCTCCCGGCTCTCCGGTGGTCAAATCGGCTCGTCTCCTTCAGGACGCGGACATCTTCAAAAACAAGAACGGTGTGATGGCGTGGAAGGTCGCGGCACAGGCGTCCACATGCCCAGTCGTGTACGTCGCCGACACACCCGCACGGGCCGTCATCGACTTCCCGCACTAATCCGTCGGCGGGTGGGAAACATCGTGTAGGTGATGTACCGGGTCGTGCACGAAGTACAGACCCAATGTCTCGACCGTGAAAATCGAACCGTTGCTTCGTCTCCCGCGTCGCTGTAATGCCGACTCGGGGACATCGGCAAAGGCGGCCGCGACGGCCTCACCCGCCGCGGCGAGTTCGGCGGCTACGGCCTGCGGGTCCTGCTCGGCATACCGGTCCCCGACGGCCGTCTTGTCCTGGTCCCAGTTCTCGAACATGGGGTTGTCCTCGGCGAGCATGAGCCGCAGCCGGGCCAGGAAGATGCGGAACACATCGCGGACGTGCGCTCCATACTCCAGCGCCGACCAGGTCTGCTCGTCCGGGCGTACCCGCGCCTCGGGGTGGGCCAGCACCGGCTGCCAGGCCCCCAGGTTATCCCGCACGATATCGGGTATCCGCGCGAATGACGTTGCGGTGGGATCAAATCCGCATTCAACGCACGGACGTTCGAGGACCCAGGTCCAATCCTTGGAGTCAGGCGTGATCGGCACGGCGCACCGAGTCCTCGACGAGATCCAACACGCGGCTGAGGCGTTCGGTGGATTCGCCAGCGGCCAGGCGTGCCACCAGGCCATCGAGCACCAGATCCAGATAGCCCAAGATCACCTCGCTGGATACGTCCTCACGCAACCGGCCGGCCTTCTTCTGGCGTTGTAGCCGTGCCAGGGTGGCGGTGTTGAGTTCTTCGGAGCGCTGGTTCCAGCCCCGTCGGAATTCAGGATCATTGCGTAGCTTGCGGGCGATCTCCAAACGAGTAGCCAGCCAATCGAATTGATCCGGATCGGCCAGCATGTCGCGCATCACCTGCACCAGGCCCTCGCGGCTGGCGACGTTCGCCATCCGTTCGGCATCCTCGCGGGCCAACGCGAAGAACAAGGTGTCCTTATCGCGGAAGTGATGGAAAATAGCTCCCCGCGACATGCCGATGGTGTGCTCGAGGCGGCGCACGGTGGCGCCGTCGTACCCGTACTCGGCAAAACAGCGCCGCGCGCCATCGAGGATCTGGCGGCGACGAGCCGCGAGGTGATCCTCGCTAACGCGCGGCACTGTTGGTCAGCCGTCTCTAGCCGGCCAGCATGTTCCGCAGCACGTACTGCAGGATGCCGCCGTTGCGGTAGTAATCGGCTTCACCGGGGGTGTCGATCCGGACTACCGCATCAAACTCAGTACGAGACCCGTCTTGCTTGGTCGCCGTCACGTGCACGGTCTTCGGTGTCGAGCCCTCGTTGAGCTTCTCGATACCGCCGATGTCGTAGGTCTCGGTGCCATCGAGCTTGAGCGAGGCCGCCGACTCCCCGGCCGGGAACTGCAACGGAATGACGCCCATACCAATCAGATTCGACCGGTGGATCCGCTCGAAGGACTCGGTGATGACGGCCTTGACCCCCAGCAGGCGGGTGCCCTTGGCGGCCCAGTCCCTGGACGAGCCCGACCCATATTCTTTACCGCCCAGCACGACCAGCGGAATGCCGGCCTTCTGGTAATTCACCGAAGCGTCGTAGATGAAGGCCTGCGGGCCGCCCTCCTGGGTGAAGTCGCGGGTGTAACCGCCCGAGACATCGTCCAGCAGCTGATTGCGCAGGCGGATGTTCGCGAAGGTGCCACGCACCATCACCTCGTGGTTACCGCGGCGCGAACCCAGTGAGTTGTAGTCCTTGCGGTCCACACCATGCTCGTCGAGGTACTGCGCGGCCGGGGTGCCCGACTTGATGGAACCCGCGGGAGAGATGTGGTCGGTGGTCACCGAGTCGCCGAGCAGGGCGAGCACCCGTGCTCCCGTGATGTCAGTGACGGGCGTGGGCTCCAGCGGCATCCCGTCGAAGTACGGGGCCTTGCGCACGTAGGTTGACGTGTCGACCCACTCGAAGGTGTTGCCTTCGGGGGTGGGCAGACCGCGCCAGCGCTCGTCGCCCTTGAACACGTCGGCGTAGGAGTCGGTGAACATCTGGCGGTTGATCGACGACGCGATGGTCTCCTCGATTTCCAAGGCGGTCGGCCAGATGTCCTTGAGGAACACGTCGTTGCCGTCGTGGTCCTGGCCGAGCGGGTCGGTGTCGAAGTCGAAGTCCATGGTGCCCGCGATGCCGTAGGCGATGACCAGAGGCGGGGAGGCCAGGTAGTTCATCTTGACGTCGGGGGAGATGCGGCCCTCGAAGTTGCGGTTACCGGAGAGCACCGCGGTCACCGACAGGTCGTTGTCGTTGATGGCCTTGGAGATCTCGTCGGGCAGCGGGCCGGTGTTGCCGATGCATGTGGTGCAGCCGTAGCCGCCCAGGTAGTAGCCCAGCTTCTCGAGGTATGGCCACAGTGCGGCCTTGTTGTAGTAGTCGGTGACGACCTGCGACCCGGGGGCCATGTTCGTTTTGACCCACGGCTTGGTGGTCAGCCCCTTCTCGACGGCCTTCTTGGCCAGCAGGGCGGCACCCAGCATCACCGACGGGTTGGAGGTGTTGGTGCAGGAGGTGATGCCCGCGACCACCACCGCGCCATGGTCCAGAACAAAGTTTCCACGCTCGGCAGAGGTCACCTTGACCGGTTTGGACGGGCGGCCCTCGCCGCCGTTGGCCGCGGAAGGGATGACGGCGTCATCTTCGGCGAAGGACAGCACCGCCACATCGGAGGCGGGGAAGGATTCTTCGATCGCTTCGTCGAGTTGGGTGTGCGGCGTGGCAGCGGCCGGGCCACTCTCGGCATCGTTGGTGTAGTTGTGGATGTCCTTGCGGAACGCGTTCTTCGCATCGGTCAACTCGATGCGGTCCTGCGGACGCTTGGGCCCGGCGATGGAGGGCACGACGGTGGAGAGGTCGAGTTCCAGGTACTCCGAGAAGGCGGGCTCGTGGTCGGCGTCGTGCCACATGCCCTGTTCCTTGGCATACGCCTCGACGAGCGCCAACTGCTGATCGTCGCGGCCGGTCAGGCGCAGGTAGTTGATGGTCTCGTCGTCGATCGGGAAGATCGCTGCGGTAGAGCCGAATTCGGGGCTCATGTTGCCCAGTGTGGCGCGGTTGGCCAGTGGTACCTCGGCCACGCCCTTGCCGTAGAACTCGACGAACTTGCCCACCACACCGTGCTTGCGCAGCATGTCGGTGACGGTCAGCACCACGTCGGTGGCGGTGACGCCCGGCTGGATCTCACCGGTGAGCTTGAAGCCGACGACGCGCGGGATCAGCATCGAGACCGGCTGGCCGAGCATGGCGGCCTCTGCCTCGATACCGCCGACACCCCAGCCAAGGACGCCGAGGCCGTTGACCATCGTGGTGTGCGAGTCGGTCCCCACACAGGTGTCCGGGTAGGCCTGTCCGTTCCTCGTGAAGATGGTCCGGGCCAGGTACTCGATGTTGACCTGGTGCACGATGCCGGTGCCCGGGGGGACGACCTTGAAATCGTCGAAAGCGCCTTGGCCCCAACGCAAGAACTGGTAGCGCTCGGCATTGCGCTCGTACTCGAGCTCCACATTGCGTTCGAAGGCGTCGGCAGTGCCGAAGACATCGAGGATCACCGAGTGGTCGATGACCATCTCGGCGGGGGACAACGGGTTCACCTTGTCGGGGTCACCGCCGAGTGCGGAGACGGCCTCACGCATGGTGGCCAGGTCGACGACACAGGGCACGCCGGTGAAGTCCTGCATGACCACCCGGGCCGGGGTGAACTGGATCTCCACGCTCGGCTCCGCCGAGGGGTCCCAGTTGGCCAGCGCTAGGACATGGTCCTTGGTGATGTTCGCGCCGTCCTCGGTGCGTAACAGGTTCTCCGCCAACACTTTCAGGCTGTAAGGCAGTTTCTCGGTACCGGGCACGGCGTTCAGTCGGAAGATCTCGTACGACTCGTCACCAACCTGCAGAGTGCCGCGTGCGCCGAAGGAATTCACCGATTCGTTGCTAGTCACATCAGCTCCAAAGCTCGCTCGAAGGCCACCCGCCGGCGGGCTGTGCCAGGCGGGGTTCCGGAGGCGCCACCGCAGACGGCCGCCTTCCACCGTCAGTCTAACAGTACGCTTGTCCCGTAATAAGGGGGATGCCCAAATTTCACACCCCGTTCTCACCCCCGCACCCGTCGCCGTCGCGGTGGGCGTCGATATGCACGCCAAATGCGCGTGTCTGTGCGCGCAGTGCCGCTCGTGGCGGGGGTTAGATTGATCGCGTGACGCCGCAGCACTTGCCGACCATCATCCCCGCCGAGCTCTGCCAGGCGGTGGGCGTGTCCGTCCAGACCGCGGGTGCAGATCCGATGGGCTGGTCGGCCACATGCCTGGAGATGGCACGCATCGATGTGAACGAAGGCGGGGTGGCCGCCCCCGCTGCGGATGTCCCCGGATTGAAGAATGTCATCGCGAAGGCGCATGCGAAGAACATCGATCTGAAGGTCATCGCGCTTCCCGGTAATCCCTGGATCGACACTCCGCTGCGTGACATCGCCACCGAGATCGGCAAGGACCATCCGGACGCGACGATTCTCGTCATCAGCCCGTCGTACGCCGGTACCTACAGTGCGAAGTTCGACAGGGTGACGTTGGAGGCTGGGCAGGATGTCGCCAAGACCGGCAATCCGGTGCTCTCCGCCAACAACTTCGTGGACGAGCTCGGGCGTGAGCACTTCTCGTGGACCGCGCTGACCATTGTGCTTGTCCTGTTCGTGGCGGCGGTCTGCGCTGGAATTACGCTCGTACGCGGTCGATTCGCGAATGACTCGGTTAAGTAACGATTTGCAAACCATTCGCGCAGCCTGTTTCGCCACGAAATAGCCGCGCGCACTATGGAACCCGGATGATCTGCCGGTATTCAATTCAGGTCAATTAACCGCCCGAAGGTCTCTCTTCAATTGCCTGTCAGTGGCCAATTAATTACACATATGTAATTTGTGACTAAAGTTTCATTAGTTGTCAAAGTGACGTACGGTGCAAGTGGCGCCAAAGTGGTTAGTGCGTCTTATGTGACAACTGGGAGCGTGTCGGGGAAGGGCCGCTATGACCGAGAAGGCTCACCGAGCGCCGAAGATCGAGGAGACGGCAGGCCGAATGAAACGGAAAGTCCCGCAGAATTTCGCGGACCGTTTCGCGGTGCGTGGCAAACGGACCGTGGCAGTCGCCCTGGTCGTGCCCTCGCTGATGGCCGCCAGTCTGATGATGTGGCCCAACACCCTCGCCGTCACGTCCGCCGAGCCGAATGACATGGCCTCACTGATCAGTCAACTGGCCGACACCAACCAGCAGATCGAACAGCTCACCGCCGAGGTGCAGACCCAACAGGAGTCCATCAACAAGGGATTGGTCGATCTTCAGGACGCGCGTGACCACGCGGCCGGAGCAGCCCAGGCGGTCGCGGAGGGTCAGCAGGCCGTCGACACCGCCAACGGCGCGATCGCCGAAGCGCAGGGCAAGTTCGACCGGATGGCCGCGGCCACCTACATGGCGGGCCCCTCGGGTTCGTACCTGACCGCCACGAACCCCGACGATGTGGTGCGCCTGGCCTCGGTGACCAAGAGTGTCGAGGCGAGTTCGCAGACTGTCATGGACAACCTGCGCCGCGCACGTACCGAGCAGGTCAACAAGGAATCGCAGGCGCGGGCTATCCAGGAGAAGGCCGACCAGGCCGCCGCTGACGCACAGAAGCAGCAGGACGACCTGGTGTCGGCGATGAAGGATGTACAGAAGAAGCTCGAAGCGCAGCGCGGAACCGCGTCGGAGTTGGCGGCCAAGAAGAAGAGCGCCGAGGCGCAGCTAGCCGCCGCCCGTGGGCCGGCCTTCGCGACCTCCACTGCGAGTGCTCGGGTGATCGATCCGAGTGCGGCCATCGCCGGTAACGGCAATGAGTGGACATCGGCTCCGGCGGCTGTGGCTGCGGCCGGCTCGGCTAGTCAGTGGGATACGACGCTTCCGATGATCGCCAGCGCCAACGTGCCTACTGATCCGACACAGACCATCAACATGGTGTTGGGCATTGGCAACACCGCGGCCAATGTCGGTCAGTCCGCCGTATGCGGTGTCATCGGCATGTTCTGCCCCAAGCCCGCACCGGCGGCGTCTTCTACCTCGGGCGGCGAGTACATTCCCAAGGTCTACGGCCGGGAAAACGTGGAGCGGGTGATTGCCCGCGCGGGCAGCGCGATGGGCACGCCGTACTCGTGGGGTGGTGGCTCCTACAACGGCCCGACCCGCGGAATCGATTCCGGTGCAGGAACTGTCGGTTACGACTGCTCAGGACTGATGATGTACGGCTTCGCCGCGGTCGGCATCAGACTCAGGCACTACACCGGGTATCAGTACAACTCCGGGCGCAAGGTGCCTAGTGCGCAGATGAAGCGCGGAGACATGATTTTCTACGGCCCCAACGCAAGTCAGCACGTTGCGTTGTACCTCGGCAACGGTCAGATGCTCGAAGCGCCGAACACCGGCGATGTGGTCAAGGTGTCGCCGGTGCGGACCAGCGGCATGACGCCCTTCGTAACCCGATTGATTGAGTGGTAGAACCTGTGAACACAGCGAAAACGACCAAATTACTCAAAGTTCAGGGCCTCTTCGTCTTACGTGCGGCCCTCGCAGGGGGGATCGCTGTCGCGCTGGTGCTGTTCATGGGTGTCCCGCGGGCCTCAGCCGATGACAACCCGATCAGCCCGAATGTTGGTACGGCCTTTCTCAACGCCCTCGGGCTGAACCCGTCGGGCGGCGACTGGGACAACACGTTGCCCTTCGCGGGGCCGAGTCAGGGCGCCGACCCTACGAAGATCATGAACGGGGTGATGGGGGTCGGACAGACCGCGCTGGGTGCGTTGGGCATCGGCGGCAACCGCGCGTCCGCGGGAGCCGGACGTCCACTCGTGTACGGCCGTCAGGCAGTGGAAGCAGTGATTCAGCGCGGTGGCACTCAGCTGGGTGTTCCGTACTCGTGGGGTGGCGGTACCGTGCGCGGGCCCAGCGGCGGCGTGGACTACGACGCCGGCAAGGTGGGCTACGACTGCTCCGGCTTCACCATGTTCTCCTACGCGGCAGCGGGCGTGAAGCTGCCCAAATACTCGGGCGATCAGTACAACGCGGGCCAGAAGATTCCCGTCTCACAGGCAAAGCGCGGCGATCTGCTGTTCTACGGCCCGGGTGGTTCTCAGCACGTGGTTATCTACCTCGGCAACGGTCAGATGCTGGAAGCCAGCGGCAGCGCGGAGAAGGTGACCGTGTCTCCGGTGCGCACCGGAGGCATGACTCCTTATGCCGTACGCATCATCGCGTGGTAGCTCTTCTGATCCTTCAGGTGAGCTAGAACGGCGCGCCAGCGAACGGGTACGTGGACCAAATCCCGGGATGCTGGAATAGTGGACCGGAGGCGCCGCCCAGGATTGGGTGCCGCTGATATGCACATGGCCACCAAGAAGCCACCGAAATAGCACGGAATCGTCAGGCAGAGCCGGAGGGAAGTTGATGTCATCACCAGGGTCACCAGGGGGAGGTGCCGGGTACCCCGGCGGAAGCGCCGGTCCCGCGCCGCACGCCCCGCAGGGTCCGACATCACCGGCCCTGGCCGCCGAGGTGCAGAACCTTGAGCGCGCCATCTTTGAGGTCAAGCGCGTCATCGTGGGTCAGGACCGACTTGTCGAGCGAATTCTGGTCGGCCTGCTCGCCAAGGGCCACGTGTTGCTCGAGGGTGTGCCCGGCGTTGCCAAGACACTGGCGGTCGAGACCTTCGCCAAGGTGGTGGGCGGCTCGTTCTCTCGTGTCCAGTTCACGCCGGACCTGGTGCCCACCGACATCATCGGTACCCGCATCTACCGCCAGGGCAAGGAAGAGTTCGATACCGAGCTCGGTCCGGTGGTGGCCAACTTCCTGCTGGCCGACGAGATCAACCGTGCGCCCGCCAAGGTGCAGTCGGCACTGCTCGAGGTCATGGCCGAACGGCATGTCTCTATCGGTGGCAAGACCTATCCGATGCCCAAGCCCTTCCTGGTGATGGCCACGCAGAACCCCATCGAGAACGAGGGCGTGTACCCGCTGCCTGAGGCTCAGCGCGACCGTTTCCTCTTCAAGATCAACGTCGACTACCCGACCGTGGAGGAAGAGCGCGAGATCATCTACCGGATGGGTGTCACGCCGCCGGAGCCCAAGCAGATCCTGTCCGCTGAGGCGCTGCTGCGCCTGCAGGACCTCGCGGCCAACAACTTCGTGCACCACGCCCTGGTCGACTATGTGGTCCGGGTCATCTCGGCCACCCGCAATCCCGCGCAGTTCGGGCTCGGCGATGTCGCCAACTGGATCTCCTACGGCGCCAGCCCCCGTGCCTCGCTGGGCATCATCGCGGCATCCAGGGCGCTGGCTTTGGTGCGGGGCCGCGATTACGTGATCCCACAGGACGTCATCGAGGTCATCCCGGATGTGCTGCGCCACCGCCTGGTGATGAGCTACGACGCTCTGGCCGACGAGGTCTCCGCCGACACCGCGATCAACCGGATTCTGCAGACGGTTGGCCTGCCGCAGGTGAATGCCGTTCCACAACAAGGACATTCGGTGCAGTCGGCGATGGTGGGGACAAACGGCCCGGTCCCGGCCACACATAACGCCGCGCCCAGGTGAGCACACCCAGTCCGGGCAACGCCCGGCCGGTAGACATCCCGTCCTTGCGTCGGGGCGAGATCCGTGATCCGCAGTTGTCGGCGGCGCTGCGGACGTTGGAACTGAAGATCCGTCGCAAGCTCGACGGGGTGCTGCACGGTAACCACCTCGGCCTGATTCCCGGCCCGGGATCGGAGCCGGGGGAGTCGCGTATGTACCAGCCCGGCGACGATGTGCGCCGGATGGATTGGTCGGTGACCGCGCGCACGACCCATCCGCACGTCCGCCAGATGATCGCGGACCGCGAGTTGGAGACGTGGCTGGTGGTTGACATGTCGGCGAGCCTGGATTTCGGGACGACTAACTGCGAGAAGCGCGACCTCGCGGTCGCGGCGGCGGCGGCCATCATCTTCCTCAACAGCGGTGGCGGAAACCGGCTCGGCGCACTGATTGCCAATGGGGACAAGATCGTTCGGCTGCCGGCGCGTTCCGGGCGCGCCCACGAGCAGGACATCCTGCGCAGCATCGCCACCATGCCCAAGGCGCCACTGGGTGTCCGGGGCGACCTGTCGCTGGCGATTGACGCATTGCGACGGCCGGAGCGTCGCCGTGGCATGGCCGTCGTCATCAGCGACTTCCTCGGCCCCATCAACTGGATGCGGCCACTGCGCGCCATCGGTGCCCGCCATGAGGTGCTGGGCATCGAGGTGCTCGATCCCCGCGACATGGAACTCCCCGACATCGGCGAAGTGCTGTTGCAGGACGCCGAGACCGGAGTCACCAAGGAGTACCGGATCGATGAGAATCTTCGCCGGGACTTCGCACAGGCAGCGGCCAGGCATCATGAAGAGGTGGCACGCACATTGCGTCGTTGCGGTGCACCGCTTTTGAGCCTGCGGACCGACCGTGACTGGATCAACGACATCGTGAGATTTGTCTCCCAACAGCGCCGTGGCGCGGTGGCCGGGACGGGGGCTCGATGAGCGATCTGCCGTTCTTCGGGCCGATGACTCTCACGGGCTTCACCCACCCGTGGTTCTTCCTGGTGCTGCTACTGGTGGCAGCGCTGGTCGGGCTGTATGTGTTTGCGCAGTACCTGCGCGAGAAACGCGTGCTGCGGTTCGCGAACACCGAGCTATTGGACTCGGTGGCCCCGACTCGGCCTCGTGCCTGGCGGCACGCGGCGACAGCGCTGCTGGTGGTCGGCCTGCTGGTGCTGACCATCGCGCTGGCCGGCCCGAGTCATGACGTGAGGATTCCGCGTAATCGCGCTGTGGTGATGCTCGTCATCGACGTCTCGCGGTCCATGGAGTCGACCGACGTCGCTCCCAGTCGCCTGGGTGCTGCGAAGGAAGCCGGTAAGGAATTCGCCCGCAATCTCACTCCGGGTATCAACCTGGGCCTCATTGCCTACGCCGGTACCGCGACAGTGCTTGTCTCACCCACCACCAACCGGGACGCCACCGTGAACGCCCTGGATAACCTGCAGCTCGCGGATCGCACTGCCACCGGTGAGGGCATCTTCACGGCGCTGCAGGCCATCGCCACGGTGGGTGCGGTCATCGGCGGCGGTGACAAGGCACCTCCGGCGCGCATCGTGTTGATGTCCGACGGTAAGGAAACGGTGCCGTCGAACCCTGATAATCCCAAGGGTGCCTACACCGCGGCACGTACCGCCAAGGACCAGCAGGTGCCGATTTCGACGATCGCGTTCGGCACCAAGGACGGGTATGTCGAGATCAATGGGCAGCGCCAGAACGTCCCGTATGCCCCCGACATGATGGAGAAGGTGGCCAAGCTGTCGGGTGGGGAAACCTACACGGCGTCCACGCTCGGCCAGCTCAAGGAGGTGTACGCCAACCTGCAGCAGCAGATTGGGTACGAGACGATCCGCGGCGATGCCAGCGTCGGATGGCTGCGTCTAGGTGCGCTCTTGGTGCTCGCGGCGGCGTTCGTCGGGCTAGTGATCAACCGGCGTCTCCCTAACTGATTCGGTGTCCGCTCGCGGGTTCGGTTGGGCCCGTCGGTTAGGCCAAAGTCTAAGAAGACGATAAATTGAGTCCCATGTCTGATGCTCTCGGCGCTAGCGCCGCCCGTCCCGACTTTGTCTCTCGTTCTGTTCTGGTCACCGGTGGCAACCGGGGTATCGGCCTGGCGATCGCGCAACGTCTTGCCGCTGACGGGCACAAGGTGGCGGTGACCCACCGCGGATCCGGTGTGCCGGAGGGCTTGTTCGGCGTGGAGTGCGATGTCACCGACAACGATGCCGTCGACCGGGCCTTCAAAGAGGTCGAGGAGCACCAGGGCGCCGTCGAGGTGTTGGTATCCAATGCCGGCATCGCGCAGGACGCATTCCTGATGCGCATGACCGAGGAGAAGTTTGAGCAAGTCATCAACGCGAACCTGACCGGGGCGTTCCGGGTGGCTCAGCGGGCCTCACGCACTATGCAGCGGAAGCGCTTCGGCCGGATGATCTTCATCGGTTCGGTCTCGGGTACCTGGGGAATCGGCAACCAGGCCAACTATGCGGCCTCCAAGGCCGGTGTCATCGGCCTGGCACGCTCGATCGCGCGCGAGCTCTCCAAGGCGGGCGTCACCGCCAACGTGGTCGCGCCTGGTTTCATCGACACCGAGATGACCCGCGCGCTCGATGAGAGGGTCCAGGAGGGCGCACTGGAATTCATTCCGGCGAAGCGGGTGGGAACCGCAGCTGAGGTTGCCGGGGTCGTCAGCTTCCTGGCGTCCGAAGACGCCAGTTACATCTCCGGTGCGGTCATCCCGGTTGATGGCGGCATGGGCATGGGCCACTAGGTAGCGGAACTCCGCGGCGATGCGCCGCGTGCGCGACGAGCAGTAAGACGAGCGAGAACACAACTAAGGAGAATCGTGGCAGGGCTACTTGAGGGCAAGCGGATCCTGGTGACGGGCATCATCACCGATTCGTCGATCGCATTCCACATCGCAAAGGTCGCGCAGGAACAGGGTGCACAGCTGGTGCTCACCGGGTTCGACCGGTTGCGCCTCATTGAACGCATCACTCAGCGCCTGCCAGAGCCGGCACCGCTGCTGGAGCTCAATGTGCAGGACGAGAAGCACCTGGACAGCCTTGCCGAGCGTGTCACCGAGGTGATCGGCGAGGGCAACAAGCTCGACGGCGTGGTTCACTCCATCGGTTTTATGCCGCAGACCGGCATGGGATTGAATCCGTTTTTCGAGGCGCCGTTTGAGGACGTGTCCAAGGGCTTCCACATCTCGGCGTTCTCCTACGCGTCGCTGGCCAAGGCAGTGCTGCCGATCATGAACCGCGGCGGCAGCATCGTGGGCATGGACTTCGATCCGACCCGCGCGATGCCGTTCTACAACTGGATGACCGTGGCCAAGAGCGCACTGGAATCCGTCAATCGGTTCGTCGCGCGCGAGGCGGGTGCCGCCGGCATTCGTTCGAATCTTGTTGCGGCCGGGCCTATTCGGACGCTAGCCATGAGTGCGATCGTCGGCGGTGCACTGGGCGACGAGGCCGGCAAGCAGATGAGCGTGCTGGAGGACGGCTGGGACCAGCGTGCCCCGATCGGCTGGGACATGAAGGACCCGACACCGGTCGCCAAGACCGTGTGTGCCCTGCTGTCGGATTGGCTGCCCGCGACCACGGGCGACATCATCTTCGCCGACGGCGGCGCGCACACGCAGCTGCTTTGACCAGCGGACATTCGGCCGTGTTATTCGACGCTGTGCTCCTGCTGTCCTTCGGTGGCCCCGAGGGGCCGCAGGAGGTTCGGCCGTTCCTGGAGAACGTCACGCGCGGCCGCGGGGTTCCGTCAGAACGCCTCGACGAAGTGGCCGAGCACTACTTCCATTTCGGCGGCGTCTCTCCGATCAACGGAATCAATCGAGCGCTGATCGAGGAGATCTCGCGTCAACTAGAACTGGCCGGGCGCCCGCTGCCGGTGTTCTTCGGTAACCGCAATTGGCATCCCATGGTGGAAGAAACCGTTGCCGATATGCGCGACAAAGGGATTCGGCGGGCTGCCGTCTTCACGACTTCCGCCTGGGGTGGCTACTCGGGATGCACACAGTACGTGGAGGACATTGCCCGGGCCCGCGCCGCGGTGGGGGACGGGGCGCCCGAGTTGGTGAAGCTTCGTCAGTACTTCGACCACCCGGCATTGGTGCAGCTGTACGCCGAGGCGGTCGTCGCCGCGGCTTCGGGCCTGCAGGGTGCGCCTCGGCTGGTGTTCACCGCGCATTCCATCCCGATAGCCGCCGACCAGCGGCACGGCCCCGAGCTCTATAGCCGCCAGGTGCACTACCTCGCCGAATTGGTCGCCAATGCCGCCGGCTATCAGGATTACGACGTGGTGTGGCAATCCCGCTCGGGCCCGCCACAGGTGCCATGGCTGGAGCCAGACATCGTTGATCATCTTGCGGCACTCAAAGATCGAGGAATCCGATCAGTGGTTGTGGCGCCGATCGGGTTCGTGTCGGACCACCTGGAGGTGGTGTGGGACTTGGACAACGAGGCACATGAGTACGCGGCCGCGCACGACATCGAGTTCGCGCGCGCGGGAACGCCGGGGGCGGACGAACGATTCGCGCGTATCGCGGTGGACTTGATCGCCGAGATCGCGGATGGCCAAGCCCCGCTGCGGGCGGCGGGGAAGAATCCGGTCCCCGGATACGGGTTCAGCGTGAACGGCGCCCCGTGTTCACCCCTGTGCTGCGGCCAGCTGGAGGCCTAGCGCGCGGCGCCGATGATGGCGGCCGCGGCGGCCATCCGCGCCTCGCGCACCAGAATGACGAGGGGGCGTAACGCGTCGGCGACCGTTCCGTCGTCGAGCGCCCCGGGTAACTCCATGATCTCAGCCGCTGCCGTGGCAATGGCCTCAACCTGGTTGGCTGAATCGAGCACGCGGACCGCCCGGTGTGGCGCGTAGTCCGGCAGGCGGTGCCCGCGTAGCGTGGAGAGCACATCTTCGACCAAGGAGCGAGGGTCGGCGTCCGTTGGGCCCACAACCCGATCAACGCGGCTGAGTGTCGCCGTGGCGGTTCGGACTGCCTGGCGTAGTTGATATTCGGCTTCGCCGAGGTCCGGGACCGCTTGTGCGGGGATCCGGCCAGGGAGCGAATACACCGTCCAAGACAGGCCGACCGTCTCGCCGCTGCCCTCATCGTACTCCACGGCCGGAACCAATCCTATTGGGGTGGAATTGTTTTGGCGATAGCTGAGCACAATCGCCTCACTTGCCTCCATCGCATCACGCTGAAACTGGGTGTTGGCGGGCAGACCCCGAGGATCGCCGGGTGCGGGCAGAATCACGTGGATATCGGGCGAGCCGTGTGGCTGGCCGGTCGCGGTACGGACCGTCTGCAGTAGGCCGATGGGGCCGTTGTCGTCCATATCTGGCCACGAGAGACCCGTGTGGCCGGCGGCGACCGCGTCGTATGCGGTGACCAAATGTCTTGGCGCCCAAGCGATGAGCGCGTCGATGACGTCGTCCGGCGCCGCGCGGCCCGCCAGCCACGCGCTTGCCCACACCGCCAGGGACACACTCGGATTCGCCATAGTGCTCGCAGTCTAAGGCTCCGTATCCGCCCCCACCAGTTGCCCACGCGGTCTAATGTGGACCCATGCCGATTGTGTGGCTCGTCGCAGGCATCCTGCTCGCGGCCGCCGAGCTGATGACAGGTGACATGTTCCTGTTGATGCTGGGCGGTTCGGCGCTGGTCACGGCCGGTGCCGGGTGGGTGTTCGACATGCCGCTGTGGGCCGAGGGGCTGGTCTTCGTCGTCAGCGCGGTCATTCTGCTGGTCGGTGTGCGTCCGGCGTTGCGGAAGCGGCTGACGGCGGGCCCCATCCTGCATACCAATGCCAGGGCATTGGAGGGCAAGAGTGCCATCGTGATTGAACCGGTCGATGACGTCCATGGGCTGGTTCGGCTCGGCGGAGAGATGTGGTCCGCCCGTAGCCTGGAGAAGTCGGGTCGATTCGAACAGGGTGAGACGGTCACGGTTGTTCAGATCGACGGTGCGACGGCGGTTGTCGAGAAGATCTAGCGCAGTAACCTCAGTGACAGGAGTACGGGTATGGGAGTAGCTGCCGGAGCCTTTGTGCTGATCGTCTTGATCATCCTGGGCGTCACCATCGTGCTGAAGTCCGTGGCACTCGTTCCGCAGGCGGAGGCCGCGGTGATCGAGCGCCTGGGGCGGTATTCGAAGACTGTGAGCGGGCAGTTGACCATCCTGGTGCCGTTCGTCGACCGCATCCGGGCCAAGGTTGATCTGCGCGAACGGGTGGTGTCCTTCCCGCCCCAACCGGTCATCACCGAGGACAACTTGACGGTGAACATCGACACCGTCGTCTACTTCCAGGTCACCAATCCGCAAGCTGCGGTGTACGAGATCAGTAATTACATCGTCGGTGTGGAACAGCTCACCACCACCACGCTGCGCAATGTGGTCGGTGGTATGACGCTGGAGCAGACGTTGACGTCGCGTGATCAGATCAACGGTCAGTTGCGCGGCGTGCTCGATGAGGCCACTGGACGTTGGGGCCTGCGCGTCGCGCGCGTCGAGCTGCGATCGATCGATCCGCCGCCTTCGGTGCAGGAATCCATGGAAAAGCAGATGAAGGCCGACCGTGAGAAGCGCGCCATGATCCTGTCAGCCGAAGGTGCCAGGCAGGCGGCGATCCTGTCGGCCGAGGGGCAGAAGCAGGCACAGATCCTCGCCGCCGAGGGTTCGCGGCAGTCGGCAATCCTGGCCGCCGAAGGTGAACGCCAGTCCCGCATCCTGCGCGCCGAGGGTGAGCGTGCCGCCCAATATCTGCAGGCGCAGGGCCAGGCCAAGGCTATCGAAAAGGTCTTTGCCGCAGTGAAATCGGGTAAGCCCACTCCAGAGTTGTTGGCCTACCAGTATTTACAGACGCTACCGAAGATGGCTCAGGGTGAAGCCAACAAGGTGTGGCTCATTCCCAGTGACTTCGGTTCGGCGTTACAGGGGTTCACCAAGTTGCTGGGTGCCCCCGGATCTGACGGCGTGTTCCGCTACGAACCGTCCCCGGACGATGAGTCCACCGAGCGTCCCGAGGATGACTCCGCGGAGGTTGCCGGGTGGTTCGAGACCAAGACCACGCCCGAAGTCGCTGCGGCCGTTGCCGCAGCGCAATCCGCGGCTCAGGAAATCGGGGCGGCGGACCCCGCGATCGACCCGACGCGCCGTCATGGGCCGCCGGGAGCGTGACACGCGCGGTGTCCGCACCGGCGTTGTCGCCTTGACAAGGGGATTCCTCCGGCCCATCATGAGTAACGGTTCAGCACCTTGCTAGGTGAGGCTCCTACGTGAATACAGGCCACTGATCTGACGACGTCGAGAGACGCCCAAGGTTAGGACAGGTCTTCCCGGACTAAGGGATGACCCGAAGTGGCTTCCGCGAGCGGACACGTCACGTAGTGCCGAAGCCCTGACGAGAGGGGTGCCTGCCGTGCGGCGTCGCTGTCCGGTGTTTCTCTCTCGTGGTCGCTGTGCCGACAGCAGGCGCCCGCGTGCGCCCCGACGGCAAGGAGGTGAGGCACAACCGTGATATCCGGTGACAGTCCGCATAGACAACAGCTGCCGCATGCCTTGCTGCTTATTCGAGGGTGAAACCTCGCTTTAGTCAACGTCTTTGACGCTTGCGCTCGGGTATGTGGCTTTCCCAAAGGAGTCCGATCATGAGCACAACATTCAACGCAGTACGCCGGCTGTGGACACGGCATCGGCTGACCCCGCAAGAGCGCGCCAATCTGCAATTGGCCTACTCACCGCTTGCGGTTGTTTCGGCATCGTTAGGGGCGCACCCACTGCGGTAACCCTGAGGGGTGCTGCTATCGCATCCGCGCGCAGCCGATTCACAGTGCGTGGACATTCGGAATTCATTCGAGGCCAATACGCTTCCGCCGCCCACTGGGCGGACGGAGCGTATTGGTTCAAACGCTGAGGAGTCGGCATGACTACTTCGAACAAGGCGGCTACGCCACGGGTAATTCAATTCTCGGACCTGTTGAAGGCTCCGGTTTTCGCGCGCTCAGGCGACACGATCGGCGGGTTGGAGGATGTCATCGTTCGGTTCCGCAAGTCGGATGAGTATCCGCTGGTCACAGGGTACGTGGTCGACATGGGCGGGCGCAGGGTGTTCGTTTCCTCGGATGTGGTTTCCGCCGTGGCACCACATCGAATTGAATTGAGCAAGAACAAGGTTGACCTTCGCGGCTTCGAACGCCGCGACGGAGAGTACCTGCTCGACGAGGATGTGCTCGATCATCGGTTCATCGACGTGGACAATGCCGAGCTGGTGCATGCCTACGATATCGAGCTCGTGGAAACCGCCGAGGGATGGATACTCGCCCGGCTCGATACGCGCCGTCCCGCAAGATTTTTCGGCTTGATCAAGGCCGGCGCGGGCCAGGCCGGTCGGGACTGGAAGGCATTCGAGCCAATGATCGGCCATGGTGGGTCACTGTTGGCGCGACGCGTCGGCGGGAGAGTGAACACACTCAAGCCCGCCGAGATCGCTGACCTGCTCGAGGAGGCCACCAAGGAGGAGGGTGGTGAGATACTCGACCGCGTCCGTGACAACCCGGAGCTCGAGGCCGACGTATTCGAGGAACTCGATTCGGATAAGGCCAGCAAGCTGTTCCAGGACATGTCCGATGCGGATGTCGCTGCCGTTCTTGGCCGGATGCGTGCGGACGACGCGGCGGATGCGATCTTCGACCTGCGGCAGTCCCGTCGGCGAGCCGTGTTGGACCTGATGCCGGGACCGCAACGTACCAAGGTGGTCACGTTGATGGGGTTCAGCCCCGAGTCGGCTGGTGGCCTGATGAATGTCGACATAGTGTCCTGCCTGCTCGGCAGCACCGCCGGTGATGCGCTCGGTGCGATATCGGCGGCGAAATCCCTACAGCCCGAGGCGCTCCTGAAGGTGCATGTGATTTCCGACGATGGCGAATTGGTGGGCGTGGTGTCGGTGATCCGTCTTCTGCAGGCCGATCGTAGTGCTGCCGTGGAGTCGATCATGGATGACGACCCGGTGCGAGTCGCCCCGGAGGCCGACCTGACCGACGTCGCATTGTTGATGGCGGACTACAACCTTGCCTTGATTCCCGTGGTCGATGAGGGGGACAAGGTGCTCGGTGTCGTGACCTATGACGATGTGCTGGCCGCGCTTATCCCCGAGGATTGGCGTCGTCGCGAGCCCGCCCCCCGTCCGGTGCGCCAGGTTGCGCCGAGCCCAGACGGAGCTACGCCATGAGCGAAAACGGAATCATCGAGGCCTCCAAGGAAAGCCCGGATAGCGGCATTGGTGATGCGCCACAAGTAGTTACGGACCGGCCAAGGAGCGCCGTACTTGATTCGGCCCATCTGGGTGATATCGAAGGTGCGTTCGGCAAGATCAGTGTGAGCGATCGCGGCCAGGCACGCACATTCAAGACGCGGATGGCGACGATGGCCGCCATCTTGGGACCGGGCATCATCGTCATGGTCGGCGACAACGATGCGGGTGGTGTTGCGACGTACGCCCAGGCCGGTCAGAGCTATGGGTACAGCTTGCTGTGGGTGCTCTTGTTGCTCATCCCTGTTCTTATCGTCAACCAGGAGATGGTCGTTCGCCTCGGAGCGGTCACCGGAGTCGGACATGCGCGGTTGATCAACGAACGATTCGGTCGTGGTTGGGGCTGGTTCTCCGTAGGCGACTTGTTCATCTTGAACTTCCTGACTCTTGTCACCGAATTTATCGGTGTCGCACTGGCTTCCGAGTACCTGGGCGTCTCGAAGTACTCCACGGTGCCCCTCGCCGCAATCGCGCTGATTCTCATCATGGCTACCGGTAGCTTCCGCCGGTGGGAGCGCGCCATATTCGTGTTCATTGTGATCACAGTGCTGCAGATCCCCATGTTCTTGATGTCAGATCCACAGTGGGGAAGGGCCGCACACGGTTTCGTGGTGCCGGGCATCGACGGCGGCATCAGTTCGGGTGCTGTGCTGCTGATCATCGCGATGGTGGGCACGACCGTCGCGCCGTGGCAGCTGTTCTTCCAGCAGTCCAACATCGTCGACAAGCGCATCACGCCGCGGTTCATCGGGTACGAACGCGCCGACACCGTCATCGGATCACTCGTCGTGGTGATCGGTGCCGCCGCCCTGGTCATGACGGCCGATTACGCGGCCCGTGCGACCGGCAACTCGGGCCCTGACACATGGGGCGACGCTGGCGATGCGGGGATGATCGCCAGCTGGCTGGGGCAGGTTCAGCCGTTGTTGGGCAAGATCTTTGCCATCGTCCTGCTGGATGCGTCCATCATCGGAGCGGCTGCGGTCACCCTGGCCACCAGTTACGCGTTCGGTGACACTTTTGGGCTCAAGCATTCTCTGCACCGCAGCTTCAAGGACGCCAAACCGTTCTATCTGTCGTACACGGTGATGGTCGGCGTGGGCGCGGCCATCGTGCTGATCCCGAATGCCCCGCTCGGACTCATGACTACTGCGGTGCAGGCACTGGCCGGCCTGCTCTTGCCCAGCGCAAGTGTGTTCCTGCTGTTGTTGTGCAATGACAAGGCGGTGTTGGGGCCGTGGGTCAACAAGGGGTGGCTCAACGTTGTGGCCGGACTCATCGTCGGTGTGCTGCTGTTCCTTTCCGGCATTTTGATGGCCACGACGCTCTTCCCGGATCTGGACGTCGTACAGGTCGCCGGCGACCTGGCCGTAGGCGTCGCGATACTGGCGGCGCTGGTCGGAATTGGTCTGCGGTGGGCGTCGGGGAGACAACGTGCTGATCCGGCGGTTGCGGCGATGAACAAGGCCCTCGAGGGCGTTGACGCGCGGACCTGGCGCATGCCGCCGCTGGCATTGCTCGAACCTGTCTCGTGGAGTCCCGGGACCAAGTTGGGGATGCTCGCGCTGCGGGGATATCTGGTTGTCGGTGCCATTCTGTTGGTGGTGAAGGCAATTCAACTCGCGCACGGGAGTTGAGGACTCCACCTTCGGCAATGCGTAATGAAATCGTTGGGAATAAGCGGTCGCGCTGGACTGCCTCGGCGCGATCGCGTCCAATGAATGCATGAGTATTCGCGCGTTACGACGTTTCTGGGAGCGCCATCAGTTGACCCCGCAGGAGCGCGCCAACATGCAGCTGGCCCACTCGCCGCTGGCGGTCATTTCCGCCTCCCTCGGAGCGCACGCTCCTCACTAGGGAGAATCGGCCGACCTATCGACTACGTGGTGTAGTGGTGGTTCACTGGGGCCATGAGCAATGACGCTTTCATATCTCCCCGAGTCCTAGCTTTGCTGGGTTCCTTTCAGGCTGTCGATGCGGTCCTCTGCGTCCAGCCGGTTCCCTATGTGGCTAAATGTCTTGACGACGTGCATTATCCGCAACACAACCGATGGATCTTCGCGCCGATCAAGGCCGCATCCGCGCTGGGCCTGATAGGCGGAATCCGGTTCCCCTGGCTGGCCAAGCTGACACTGATCATGCTCACCGTCTACTTCAGTCTCGCGGTCGGCGCACACCTGCGTGCACGTGACATCGGCCTGAACGCGATGTCGGCCTCGACACTGCTCACCACATACGGCGTCTTGGCCGCGAAGGGATTGGCGGCCAAATCGTCATGACAGAGCGGCTTTTGGCCAATCCGAAAGTGTTGAGTGCACTAGCGGTCATCCAGGCCGCTGATGCCGCGGTCTGCGTCCGTCCGATCAAGCCCATCAAAGAGTCATTGGAGAAAGTGGGTTTGCCGCAACGGATCTGGTGGGTCCTGCCGGTCGTCAAGTTGGCGTCGGCGGCGGGGCTTGTCGGCGGTATCCGGTGGGCGGCGCTGGGCCGATTAACTACGTTGATGCTCACCATCTACTTCACCCTAGCGGTCGGGGCGCACATACGGGTGCGTGACAAGGCGCTCCACGCGCTGCCGGCGGCGAGCCTGCTGGTGTGGTTCGCCGTCCTCGCGGGCAAGGGATTCGAGGAGCGGAAACCTACGGGCTAGCCGCCGACCCGTTCGGGTTCGTCTGAGGTCTCAGGACTGGCGATCTCGGTGTGGGTGCGCTTGCAGCGGCGGATCTCGTAGAGGATGCCCAGCACGCCGACCACTGAGGTCGCCAACGAGACCGCGAAGAGCGTGCCGCTGATGTGACCGGTGAGTGCGTCACCGAGAACGACGACAGCCAGGGTGCCCGGAAGCAGACCGACGAAGGTGGCCAGTGTGTAGGGCACCACGCGTACCGCCGAGGCGCCAGCCGCGTAGTTGAGGACCGAGAACGGTACCGCCGGGATGAGCCGCATCGACATCACCGCGATCCATCCGCGACGGCGCAACTGGTCGTCAACGTTCTTTACCGCAGGGCGGTGATGCAGCGTGCTGAGTTTCCACCCCAGCGCGCGCACCCCCCACAGCGCCAAGACCGCGCTCGCGGTGCTCGCGACGACCGCCAGCAGGACACCGAGCTGCGTTCCGAAGAGCAGCCCGGCCGCGAGGGTGAAGGCGGTGCGCGGGAAGGGCAGCACCGTCACGATGGTGTGCGCGGCCAGGAAGGCGAGCGGGAACCATGGGCCGAGCTCACCAGCCCAATCCCTCATCTGGAGGGCGGTAGGCAGCGGAAGAAACAGCAGGGCCGCGGCCACGATGAGAACGGCCACACCGGTCCACAGCAGCTGACGTCGCGGGATCCGTCGCGCCACCGCGACGCCCGCGCCCCAGACCTGCCGGAATCCCATGATCGTCAAGCCTACGGAGCCCGGATGAACGAACGGGACAGGACACGGGTGCAGCGGTGGCCGCGCCCCCGTACTGGGCAGTAGTCGATGGCGTCATTTAGCCTGATGACTAAGTGTGATAGGCATTTCGGCATGGAGTGCCATATATGTCGCTCGACGACGAGCAGCAGGGAGCAGTTTGGTGACTGTTGAGGTGCCCGAGATTCGACGTGACTTCGCGCGGTGGCAGAAGAACGTCGCCGGAGTCTTGGCCAAGTCCACCCGCAAGGCGGTCGAGGATCTGCCCGCCGACCCCGAGCGACTGCTCGATTCGCCGACATATGACGGGATAGCGATCCGCCCGCTGTACACAGCACTCGACGAGCTTCCCGAGTCGTCGCTGCCCGGACAGTGGCCCTTTGTGCGCGGTGGTGACCGCCGGCGCGATGTGAACAGCGGGTGGAAGGTCGCCGAGCGTTTCGATCGCGCGATCGGCACCGACGCTGCTCTCGTGAACGAGGCCATTCTCGATGCGCTGGAGCAGGGGACCAGCGCCATCGTGCTGGCCGGTCTGGCACCAGAGGCGGTGGGACGGGCACTGCAGGGGGTGTATCTCGACCTAGCTCCCCTCCAGGTAGAGGCCGGCGCCGAGCTGACCGGGGTGGCCGAGGCGATTTTCACCGTCCTGGACAGCTACGAGGGAAACACCGCCGGGGTTGTCGTCGACCTCGGCGCCGATCCGCTCGGTGATGCGTTCACGGGCCGGTCGGGCGTATCGACCGATGAGACGGTGGCGTTGGCCGAGCGTGCGAGCGTACGGGCGGAGCAGATCCACGCGATCACCGTCGACGGCACGATCGCGCACGAGCTGGGTGCCAGCGACAGCCAGGAACTCGCGGTCGCGGTGGCAGTCGGGGTCGCCTACCTGCGGCTGCTGCTGAATGCGGGTCTGGGTATCGCGGAAGCGCTGCGGCAGATCAGTTTCCGCTTCGCCGCGACCGACGATCAGTTCCTGTCGATTGCCAAGTTCCGCGCCGCCAGGGTGCTCTGGGCCCGCGTGGCCGAGGTCGCGGGCGTGCCAGAGAGTGGCGGCGCCCTCATGCATGCGGTCACTTCCGAACCGATGATGGCCCAGCGCGATCCGTGGGTGAACATGCTGCGCACCACGCTGGCCGCCTTCGGTGCCGGAGTGGGTGGAGCGGACAGCGTGCGGGTACGCAGGTTCGACGACGCGATTGCCGGCGGACTGGATGCAGTATCGCCGGCGTTCTCCGCGCGGATCGCCCGGAACACGCAGCTGCTGCTCATCGAGGAGTCTCATGTCGGTCGGGTGCTCGACCCGGGCGGCGGCTCCTGGTACATCGAAGATCTCACGGAAACCCTTGCCCAGCAGGCGTGGTCGCTGTTCACTGAGATCGAGGGCGCAGGAGGATTCGAGGCGTCCGCCGATCTGATTCGGGAGCGTATCGCCGCGACCCGCGCACAGCGCGCCGAGGACATCGCCCATCGGCGGACCTCGGTGACGGGGGTCAACGAATTCCCGAACCTGGCAGAGGTGCCGCTGCCGCCGCATCCCGCCGGCGGTTACCGGTACGCGTCCGATTTCGAGGCCCTGCGGGACCGCTCGGATGCCTCGTTGGCCGCATCGGGTACGCGTCCGACCGCACTCTTGATTCCGCTGGGCCCGCTGGCCGAGCACAACGTGCGCACCACCTTCGCCTCGAACCTGTTGGCCTCCGGCGGCATCGAGGCCGTCAACCCCGGCGTGCTTGACGCCGGCACGGTCGCCAGTGCTGTCGCGGATGCGGGAGCGCGTGTCGTCGTCATGTGTGGCACCGATGCCCGGTATGCCGCCGAGGCGGGTGCCGTCGTCGATGCGGCCAGGGCAGCGGGGGCCACCGACGTCTATCTCGCGGGGCCCGAGAAGTCCGTGGCGGAGGTCGCGGAGGCATCGCGCCCTGATGGCTATCTGACCATGAAAATTAATGCCGTCGAAGCTCTTTCGGCCATCCTGACCAAGTTGGGGGCGTGACATGACTGACCTCACGGATCGTTCGGTATCCGCCACCCTGGGCAGTTTCGCCGACGTGCCGCTGCACGGCGACCGCGTGTCGGTCGCGCCGGATGCCGCCGCCGTAGAGGCCGCCGTGGCGGAGGCCGCGGGCGCGCACGGATACACCCGCGAGCAGCTCGACTGGGAGACACCCGAGTCGATCACCGTCAAACCGGTCTACACCGCTGCGGACCGAGAAGCCGTGCGGGCCGAGGGATATCCACTGGATACCTTCCCGGGCCAGGTGCCCTTCCTGCGTGGGCCCTATCCGACGATGTACGTCAATCAGCCGTGGACCATCCGCCAGTACGCGGGCTTCTCCACCGCCGCGGAATCCAATGCGTTCTATCGCCGCAACCTCGCGGCGGGTCAGAAGGGCCTGTCAGTGGCCTTCGACCTGGCGACCCACCGCGGATACGACTCGGATCATCCTCGGGTACAGGGCGACGTCGGAATGGCCGGTGTGGCCATCGATTCCATTCTGGACATGCGTCAGCTCTTCGACGGTATCGATCTGGGCTCGGTGTCGGTGTCGATGACCATGAATGGCGCGGTGCTCCCGATTCTGGCGCTCTATGTGGTGGCCGCCGAGGAACAGGGTGTCTCGCCACAGCAGTTGGCCGGGACCATCCAGAACGACATCCTCAAAGAGTTCATGGTCCGCAACACCTACATCTATCCGCCGAAGCCGTCGATGCGGATCATCTCGGACATCTTCTCCTACACCAGTGCCAAAATGCCCAAGTTCAACTCGATTTCGATCTCGGGCTACCACATCCAAGAAGCCGGTGCCACAGCCGATCTCGAGCTGGCATACACCCTGGCCGACGGTGTCGAGTACATCAAGGCTGGGCTGGAGGGCGGCCTGGACATCGATGTTTTCGCTCCGCGCCTGTCGTTCTTCTGGGCCATCGGCATGAACTTCTTTATGGAGGTTGCCAAGCTGCGGGCCGGGCGCCTGCTGTGGAGCGAGTTGGTCGCGCAGTTCGATCCAAAGAGCGCCAAATCGCAGTCCTTGCGCACGCATTCGCAGACTTCCGGCTGGTCGCTGACCGCGCAGGATGTGTTCAACAATGTGGCGCGCACCTGTATCGAGGCGATGGCCGCGACCCAGGGACACACCCAGTCGCTACACACCAACGCCCTGGACGAGGCGCTCGCGCTGCCCACCGACTTCTCGGCGCGTATCGCGCGCAATACCCAGCTGCTCATTCAGCAGGAGTCGGGTACGTGCCGGCCGATCGACCCGTGGGGTGGCTCGTACTACGTCGAATGGCTGACGCATCAGCTCGCGTCCCGTGCACGCGAGCACATTCGGGAGGTCACCGAGGCCGGCGGAATGGCGCAGGCCATCGATCAGGGCATCCCGAAGCTTCGCATCGAAGAGGCCGCCGCACGTACCCAGGCACGCATCGACTCGGGCCGTCAACCGGTGATCGGTGTCAACAAGTACCAGGTGACCGAGGACCAGGAGATAGAGGTCCTCAAGGTCGAGAACTCGCGGGTGCGCACCGAACAGCTCGCCAAGTTGCAGCAGTTGCGCGCCGAGCGCGATAACGACGCGGTCCAACGTGCACTCGAAGAACTGACCAGGGCGGCAGCCGATTCCAGCCGTGCCGGGGAAGACGGGCTGGGCAACAACCTGATGGCGCTGGCCATCAACGCCGCTCGCCACAAGGCAACCGTCGGGGAGATCTCCGACGCGCTGGAGAAGGTCTATGGGCGGCATCAGGCCGAAATCCGTACCATCAGCGGGGTATACCGCGACGAGGTGGGAAGGGACGGCGCCGTTAGCAGCGTGACGCAAGCGACAGAGCTGGTGCAGAAGTTCGCCGACGCCGATGGCCGCCGGCCACGCGTACTGGTCGCCAAGATGGGGCAGGACGGACACGACCGCGGGCAGAAGGTGATCGCCACGGCCTTCGCCGATATCGGTTTCGACGTCGACGTGGGTCCGCTGTTCCAGACACCGGAAGAGGTGGCACGCCAGGCCGCCGACAATGACGTGCATGTGGTCGGGGTGTCCTCGCTGGCCGCGGGTCACCTGACGTTGGTGCCCGCGTTGCGAGAGGCATTGACGGAGGTCGGGCGTCCGGACATCATGATCGTCGTCGGCGGTGTCATCCCGCCCGGTGATTTCGACGAGCTGTATGAGGCGGGAGCAGCGGCCATCTTCCCTCCGGGAACAGTCATCGCTGAGGCCGCGATTGGCTTGTTGCACAAGCTGGCTGAGCGGCTCGGTTACGATCTCGCCTAATGCCGGAAAAACAGTCACCTGATGATCTGGCGGCTCTAATCCGGTCGGGGGATCGTTCGGCGCTCGCCCGAGCGATCACGCTGGTCGAGTCGACACGCGGTGATCATCGTGCACGGGCCCAGCAGCTGCTGCTGGACCTGTCTCCTGACGGTGGGAACGCCCTGCGGGTGGGTATTACCGGTGTGCCCGGGGTGGGAAAGTCCACCACCATCGAGGCCCTCGGTATGTACCTCATTGAGCAGGGGCATCGGGTGGCCGTGCTGGCGGTCGATCCGTCGTCGACGCGTACCGGCGGATCGATTCTGGGCGATAAGACCCGGATGGGCCGGCTGTCGGTACATCCAGATGCCTACATCCGGCCGTCGCCGACCTCGGGCACGCTGGGCGGGGTCGCCAAGGCGACCCGGGAGACGGTGGTGCTGCTGGAGTCAGCCGGATTCGACGTCATCCTTATCGAGACCGTCGGCGTGGGGCAGTCCGAGGTCACTGTCGCGAACATGGTCGACACCTTTGTCTTCCTGACGCTGGCGCGCACCGGAGATCAGCTGCAGGGCATCAAAAAGGGTGTGCTTGAGCTCGCCGATATCGTGGTGGTGAACAAGGCAGACGGTGCTCATGCCCTCGAGGCGCAGAAGGCGGCGCGGGAGTTGTCGGGTGCGTTGCGCCTGATCTACCCGCATGACACCCTATGGCGCCCACCGGTTCTCACCATGAGTGCGTTGGAGAACAATGGGGTCTCCGAGATGTGGGACACCGTGCTGAAGCATCGCGCGGTGCTGACCGAGGCGGGGGAGTTTGAGGCTAAACGTCGCCGCCAGCAGGTGGATTGGATGTGGGCGATGGTGCGCGACGCGGTGCTGGATCGGGTGCTCAACGCCCCGGATGTGAAGGCGGCGCGTGCGGATATCGAGCAGCGGGTGCGTGAGGGCACCCTGACGCCTGCACTGGCCGCCGAGCGGCTACTCAACCTGAGTTCGTAGGCGTCTCGCATGGTTGGCGATGCTGGTGAATCAGACAGGCCATCAGCCCCGTTGGTCTTCCTCGATACCGAGACCACCGGACTGCACCGTGAGCGCCAGCCATGGGAAGTAGCGATCATTCGCCGCACCGATGCCGGGCAGCGCCAGCTGCACCTGTGCGTAGACGTCCAGGACTTGGACCTGGAATCGGCGGATCCCGCCGGCCTTGAGATCAGCGGTTTCCACAAGCGGCACCCGCAAGTGCGCTCGAGGCCGGTGCAGTTCCCTCGCGTTTTTCGCGCCGCGGAAGCCGTTTCGCTCGTTGATGAATGGACGGCCGGAGCCACCCTCGTCGGGGTGATACCTCAATTCGATGCCGAATGCCTGACGCGGATGTTCCTGGCCCACGGGGTCAGCCCAGCGTGGAATCCGGCTCTTGTCGATGTTGTCGCCCGCACGGCGGCACGAATCTGTGAACGCGGGTTGATACCCGACGCCGATTACTCCAACCTTTCGCTGCAATTCGGGGTGAAGACCCCCAGCGCTGGGCAGCGGCACACGGCCCTGGGAGATGCGCGCTGGGCCATGCGCTGGTACGACCGACTATCTGAATGAGGATGTCGACGACAGGTAGATCAGCTTCCGTCGGATGCCGGCGATCTCGCGCGCGACGGACCGCAGCGTCGCACGTTCCTGCGGGGCAAGGGCAGACAGCGAGACGGTGTCGGACATGTGCTCTCCGTCCTGCCATGCGGTGGCCCGAGACCGCCACCGAAATCGAAGGAGCCAGGCGAAGCAATCCCGCAGTGTCGAGGCATCATCGGCGTCCAGGATGTTGCCTGCGGCGGCGTCGAGGCGCTCTGGTGTCGACAGTGCGTCCGCTCCGGCGGACAACGCCGCCCAGCGTGCGATCTTGACCACCGGATCGATCGCCGCGACCTTGAGATCGACGGTGTCGGATTGCGTCGCGAATATCCTTAACCGCGAAGGGAATCCGGCGCGTATGGCTACCGCGTCCTGAAGCATGGCAAGCCGGATGGGGTAGTGGCGCTGTGCGCAGCGGGCATTCTCGGTACGCAGGGCGTTGTCCGACAACAACGGTCCCGCGCCCACCCCCTGGGAGTCGGCCATCAGCCCCGCCATCACGACGCCGCGGTCTTCGGGCGGGTTGGCGCACCAGCGTTCGATTCCTTCGAACCAGTTGGACGCCCGGCGGCAGAATCGCCCGCGACTGGCCAGCACGCCGTTCGAATCGCTTCCGATGCCGCCGCGTTCGAGCATCGCGTGCACCTGGGCTGCCACCTCCATCAGGTGAGTCTTGCCGTCTCCGTCGAGCGCGTCGTCGACGGCAAGCAGGGTCTCGATATCGGAACCGGGTGCCGCCTCGCCTCGGGCCACGCTTCCCGAAACGAACCAGGTCCAGCCCGGATCCACCCCGCCAGTGACGAGTCGTGCGGCCGTGCGGATGCTGTGCCGCAACGTTTCGGACCAGGCAGCGGCGAGGGCCGTCTCCGGTGTGCGCACGCGCACCTCTAGGGCTATCACCATCTGCGCCGCGCCCACGGCAGTGCAGAACGCCGCCTCGTCGGCGGCGGTATCGATCTGCGCTATCGCCTGGGCGATCCCGTTCGCGGGCGGCACATCGGCAGACATGAGGATGATTGTGACCTACGTCGAGGCGACGGCGTGGGATATGAAATCACGGACCGGGCGCGAGAGGGGCTGCCCGGAGCTCCAGATAATGCCGACGTCCCGGTGAGCGTCGGCGTCTACCAGGCGCAACATCCGGAGATCAGGCGGGTAGGTGGTGGCGTCGACGGGAAGCACCGTGACACCGATGCCGGCCGCCACCAAGCCCGCCACCGTCGTCAGATTGCTTGATTCCAGCACGATGCGCGGCTGGAATTGTGCAGCAGCGCAAAGCTCTTCGAGGAGACGGCGCATACCGAATCCCGGGTGCATCGCAATGAATGGTTCATCGGCCAGATCGATCATCGACACATCTTCTGACTGTGCGAGCCGATGATCTGTGGGCACGGCGACGCCAAGACGTTGCCGGAAGAGGTTGCGCCATCCAAGATTTGCGCGACGAGGGCGTGGCGAGACGATTGCGACGTCAAGATCGCCGTTCGCGACGAGGTCATCGAGGCTGCCGGCCGCGCCCTGCTCGAGCACGAATTGGACGTGCGGCGACGTCGCGGCGAAGCCCGCGATCAGGCGGGCGACGAGTGTCGGCCCGAAGGTGTGCAGGAATCCGAGCCGAATTTCCCCCTCGGCGGGGTTGGCAAGGTCGTTGATGGTTCGACGAGCAGAGTCCAGTTCCATCTGAGCGCGCCGGGCGTGCTGGTAGAAGATCCGCCCGGACGGATTCAGCGTGAGCCGCTTACCGTGCCGGTCGAACAGTTGGACGCCAAGCCGACGCTCCAATCTGGCCAGCATTCGGGTGAGCGTGGGCTGGGCGAGCTGGAGCTGCTCGGCGGCCGCAGTGACGTTTTGCCGCTCGGCGAGTGTGATGTACCACTCGTAATCACCATCTGCCATGCTTCCACCTCACTATATGTTGAATTTAAATTATAGATCCACGAATTGCTCATTTACGCGATATGCCTGATCGGGGGAGCATCTACATCCATGGCGACGGCCCCGAGTACCCAGACCAGCCCGGCAATCTGCGCCGCAGATCCGGTGCCCCACGAAACGGGCACTGCCGGGTATCGGCGCTTGACCGGCGCGCTCTTCGCGGCCGGGCTCGCGACATTCGCCGCTCTCTATGGCACGCAGGCGGTGCTTCCGGCGCTCTCCGAGGATTTCGGGGTGAGCCCCGCAGCCGCCGCGCTCACTGTCTCCGTGACCACGGGAATGCTTGCGTTGTCGATTATTCCGGCGAGCGCACTCTCGGAACGGTACGGGCGCACTCGGGTCATGCTGGTCTCGGCGATAGCCACGACGATCATCGGGCTGCTGCTACCGGCCAGCCCCACCTTCGCGGTCTTGTTGATTGGCCGCGCGGCCGAAGGCGTCGCACTGGCCGGAATTCCGGCAGTGGCCATGGCATTCCTGGCTGAAGAGGTGCACCCGGGCTCTCTGGGTTCGGCGATGGGCAGATACATCGCAGGAACCACGGTCGGTGGACTCGCCGGACGGCTGGTGGCGTCCTCGGTACTCGACGTGAGCAATTGGCGGATAGCGCTGCTAGGCAGTGGTGCTATGACGTTGGTGTGCACGGCGCTTTTCGCCATGCTGCTTCCGCGGTCGCAGTTCTTCGTGCCCAAGCGGGTCAGGGTCGGCACCACGATGCGGATTCTCGGCAGGCACCTGCGAAACCCGGTTCTGCTCATCATGTTCGGGCTTGCTTTCCTGCTCATGGGCGGGTTCGTCACCGTGTACAACTATCTGGGCTACCGACTGGTGGCGCCACCGTTCGGGCTTCCCACGGCGATCGCGGGACTGTTGTTCCTGCTGTATCTCGCGGGGACGGTGGCCTCGGCAGTGGCTGGACGGCTGGCGGACCGCCGCGGGCGGGGGCTGGTTCTCATCGGGGCGGTCGCCATCACGGCCGTCGGGCTTGCGCTGACCATCCCGGATTCGCTCGGCGCGGTGATCATCGGCGTGGGTGTGTTCACCGCAGGCTTCTTCGCGGCTCATACCGTCGCGAGCGGGTGGGTGGGCGCCGTCGCGCGGCGCGACCGTGCGGAGGCGTCTGCGCTGTACCTGTTCAGTTACTACCTCGGCAGTTCAGTGGCCGGGGCCGCAGGCGGCTTGGCCTACCAAGCAGGTGGCTGGGGATTGACGGTGCTCTTCGTGGGCGCGTTGTTGACGATTGCGCTGGTACTTGCCGCAGTGATGGTGCTTCGAAACCGGTTTGGCCATATCAACGCACCCGAATAGAATTGGCGTCATCGACACCGATCCGGCTATCACCGGGGAGTCTCCGGAAGAAAAGTTCCGTGCCCAGCGCGGATAACCCAGTAGAACCGGACGGGCAGGCCCGTTACAGCCGTTGTGAGAGGCCCTGACAGTGTGGGGCAAGCGGGGTGGTACCGCGGAGGTACGCCGACGGCGTCCCATCGTCCCCGTGCCAGCGAGCACAGGGAGACCGCGATGAGCCCCTCGGGCGAACAGCATCAGGGCGAGCGACCGGACGCGTATCCGCGCACCGATCTCGGCGCCGATCAGCGCACTGGATCGCCGAATCTCCCTGCGCTCGAGGAGCAGGTGCTGCGCTACTGGGACGCGGACAACACGTTCCGTGCCAGCATCGCCAACCGCACCGGGTCTCCGGAGTACGTCTTCTACGACGGCCCTCCGTTCGCCAACGGGCTGCCGCACTACGGGCATCTGCTCACCGGGTACGTCAAGGACATCGTGCCGCGCTATCAGACCATGCGTGGGCACCAGGTGGACCGCCGATTTGGCTGGGACACACACGGTTTGCCCGCCGAGCTGGAGGTGGAACGCCAGCTCGGCATCACCGACAAATCGCAGATCGATGACATGGGCATCGCCGAGTTCAACGACGCCTGCCGAGAGTCGGTGCTGCGCTACACGAAGGAATGGCGTGACTACGTCACCCGGCAGGCGCGCTGGGTGGACTTCGATAACGACTACAAGACGCTCGACCCGACGTTTATGGAGTCGGTCATCTGGGCGTTCAAGCAATTGTGGGACAAGGGCTTGGCATACGAGGGATACCGCGTACTGCCGTACTGCTGGCGCGACGAGACACCGCTGTCCAATCACGAACTGCGCATGGACGACGACGTGTACCAGAGCCGTCAGGATCCCGCGGTCACCGTGGGATACCGGATCGCCGGCAATGAGGACAGCCGATGGGCGGTGCTCGACGGTGCGCGCCTGCTGATCTGGACGACAACCCCCTGGACGTTGCCGTCGAACTTGGCGGTCGCGGTCAACCCCGAGGTGACCTATGCGGTGGTTGCGGCCGAAGGTCCCGACGGCACCGCCGACCGTTACCTGTTGGCGCAGGCGCGGGTCGGGTCCTACGCCCGTGAGCTTGGTGAAGAGCCCACGGTGCTGGACACCTACACCGGCGCCGAACTGCTGGGCATGCGCTACCTCCCGCCATTCCCGTATTTCCAGCAGGATGCGTCGCCGAATGCCTTCACGGTGCTCTCGGGTGACTACGTCACCACCGAGGACGGCACCGGCATCGTGCACATGGCCCCGGCCTACGGTGAAGAAGATAAGAACGTCACTGACAAGGCGGGGATCACCCCCGTCACCCCTGTCGATTCGAAGGGCCGATTCGACGCCACCGTGCCTGATTACGTGGGTCAGCAGGTGTTCGATGCCAATGCGCAGATCATCAAGGACCTCAAGAACGGCACCGGTTGCGCTGCCTCCAACGGCGCCGTCCTGTTGCGGCATGAAACCTACGACCACTCGTACCCGCACTGCTGGCGCTGCCGAAACCCGTTGATCTACCGCGCGGTGTCGTCCTGGTTCATCAAGGTGACCGAGTTCCGGGACCGGATGGTGGAGCTCAACGAGCAGATCACCTGGTACCCCGAGCACGTCAAGCACGGCCAGTTCGGCAAGTGGCTGGAAGGTGCGCGCGACTGGTCGGTGTCTCGAAACCGATACTGGGGCACCCCGATCCCCGTGTGGAAGTCTGACGATCCTGCGTATCCGCGCATCGATGTATACGGAAGTCTCGACGAGCTGGAACGCGACTTCGGAGTCCGTCCGACAAATCTGCACCGGCCGTACATCGATGAGCTGACCCGGCCCAATCCGGACGATCCGACCGGCAAGTCCACCATGCGCCGCATCTCGGACATCTTTGATGTCTGGTTCGACTCGGGCTCTATGCCGTACGCGCAGGTGCACTATCCGTTCGAGAACGCCGAGTGGTTCGAAAACCACTTCCCGGCCGACTTCATCGTCGAGTACATCGGCCAGACGCGCGGTTGGTTCTACGTCATGCATGTGCTGGCGACGGCGATCTTCGATCGGCCCGCATTCAGAACCTGTGTGTCGCATGGCATCGTGCTAGGCAACGACGGCCAGAAGATGAGCAAGTCGTTACGCAATTACCCGGATGTCAACGAGGTGTTCGACCGCGACGGCTCCGACGCGATGCGGTGGTTCCTCATGGCGTCGCCGATCCTGCGCGGCGGCAACCTGATCGTCACTGAGCAGGGCATTCGCGAGGGCGTGCGGCAGGTGATCCTGCCGCTGTGGAACGCATGGAGCTTCCTGCAGCTGTATGCGTCCAGACCCGGCACGTGGCGCACCGATTCGACCCAGGTGCTGGACAAGTACATCCTGGCCAAACTGGCGCAGCTGCGCGATGACCTCACAGCGTCCATGGATATCTGCGACGTTTCGGGAGCGTGCGAACAACTGCGTCAGTTCACCGATGCACTGACCAACTGGTATGTGCGACGGTCACGTTCGCGGTTCTGGGACGAGGATGCGGATGCGATCGACACCTTGCACACCGTGCTGGAGACGACGTGCCGTCTGGCTGCACCACTGTTGCCGATGACCACCGAGGTGATTTGGAAGGGATTGACGGGGGAGCGGTCCGTGCACCTCACGGATTGGGTGCCCGAATCGGCGCTGCCTGCCGATCCCGATCTGGTGGCCGCCATGGATGAGGTGCGCAAGGTGGCATCGACGGGCTCGTCGTTGCGCAAGGCCAAGAAGCTGAGGGTGCGCCTGCCGCTGCTCAAACTGACGGTTGCGGTGCCCGACCCGAAGCGGTTGGAGCCGTACGCGGCCCTTATCGCAGATGAGCTGAACGTAAAATCCGTGGAACTGACCAATGATATCGCTGGCTACGGCAAGTTCGAATTGACCGTCAACGCACGTGCCGCAGGCCCGAGGCTGGGCAAGGAAGTGCAGACGGTCATCCGCGCGGTCAAGGCCGGCGACTGGGCACAGCAGGCAGATGGAACCGTCATTGCCGCCGGGATCACCCTGCAGGAGGGCGAGTTCGATTCGAAACTGGTGGCCGCGGAGCCGGATTCCACGGCGGCGCTTCCCGAGGGCGGGGGGCTGGTCATCCTCGACGACACCGTCACCGAGGAGCTGGAGGCCGAGGGATGGGCGCGCGACCGTATTCGTGAGATTCAAGAGTTCCGTCGGGAACAGGGACTCAATGTCTCCGATCGGATTCGTGTGACGTACTGGGTGAATACGTTGCCTGCGGGGTGGGACGACTCGCTTCGCGAATTGATCGCTGGTGAGGTACTGGCGACACAGTTCGAACTTTTGGAGGATGCCAACATTGAGTTTCGTCCCCCATCGGCGGCTGCGGAAGCAATCGATCTCATCGGCGGCTCCATTGATTACAGCACCGATGTTCCGGTGTTTACGCTGAACAGCGGGTACCGCATCAAGATGGAGAAGGTTCCCGCGAACTAGCCTTTCCATTTGCAGTCGAGCGTGCGAATTGTGTTGAAATTCAGTGGAAAATCGACAGAATTCGCACACTCGGCCCGAGATAGAAGTTCTACGCGGCCTTCACGGCGCGCCAGCGCTGGTTACCCCCGTCAAGGTGATGCTCGATGTCGGTGAAACCCACTGCGCGCAGGCGATCCGGTAGCGACGTGGTGGGCACCGGGTTGTAGGTGTCGCCGATGTGCAGCAGCCGGAAGAAGGCGGAATGCACACCGTCGCTGCCGGCGAAAACGCCGCCTGGGGCCAGCACCCGATGTGCCTGTGCGAACAGCTCATCCTGAAGATCGGGCGTCGGGACATGGTGAAGCATGGTGAAGCACACCACGGAGCTGAAGCGGTCGTTGTCGAAACCGAGCTGGGTGCCGTCACCCTGGATCACCGTTGCCTGATCGCCGTAGAGCCGTTGCAGCCGCGACGCCATGGTCTCGTCGATCTCGACTGCGGTGAGCCGGGGGGTGCGTGTGGTCAGCACCCGCAGATTCGCGCCATAGCCAGGACCGATCTCCAGGGTGTCCTCACCAAGCGCAACCCCCTGGAGCGCCCACGGGAGGAGCTGCGACTCGGTCTTACGTGCCCACATCTCCGAGCTACAACACCAACGGTGCACCAAATTCATTGCCATGAGACCAGGCTAGGGACGATACGGGTGTCCGAGTAGCGTGATTCGGCCATCTCTTGTCGGGGTTCGGCCACATACCCAGGCCATACCGTCAACTCGGCATGCTGAGCTCGATCGGTGTCGCCAGGCAGGGTGGCGTCCGACCTGCGCCATACGATGATCGCGTGTGTGCTGCCGGTCGCTGGGTTCTGCACCTAGACATGGACGCCTTCTTCGCGTCGGTCGAGCAGCTGACCCGGCCAACCCTGCGTGATCGTCCGGTCCTTGTGGGCGGCGCCGGAGGCCGGGGAGTGGTGGCCGGGGCGAGCTATGAGGCCCGCGTTTTCGGTGCCCGCTCGGCGATGCCGATGCATCAGGCGCGACGACTGGTCGGCATCAATGTCGTGGTTCTGCCGCCTCGTGGCGCGGTGTACGGCGTTGCCAGCCGGCGGGTGTTCGCGACGGTGCGATCGATGATCCCGGTACTCGAACAGCTGTCCTTCGACGAGGCATTCGGCGAACCCATCGAACTGTCCGGGGCCACAACCGAAACCGTGGCGGAGTACATCGACGAGCTTCGTTCACGGGTGCTCACCGAAACCGGGCTCACCGCGTCGGTCGGGGCGGGGTCCGGGAAGCAGCTTGCCAAGATCGCGTCGGGATTGGCCAAACCCGACGGGGTGCGGATCATCGCGCCCGAGGAACAAGACTCGTTGCTCGCCGATCTTCCGGTGCGCAAATTGTGGGGGATCGGGCCCGTGGCGGAGGAACGTCTGAATCGTCTGGGAATCAACACCATTGGCCAGCTAGCGGCGTTGCAGACCAGCGAGGTGGCCTCGGTGCTGGGCGGCACGATCGGCCCCGCCCTGCACCAGCTCGCACGCGGTATCGATGAGCGCCCCGTGGCCGAACGTGCCGAAACCAAACAGATCAGCGCGGAATCTACCTTTGCCGATGACCTGACCACCCTCGATCAATTACGTGATGCCATCGAACCGATTGGAGCGCATGCTCATCGGCGGCTCATCAAGCACGGTCGCGGCGTACGCACCGTCACCGTGAAGCTGCGCCGCTCGGATATGAGCATTCTGACCAGGTCGGCGACGCTGCCCTATGCCACCACCGAACGTGCCGTGCTGATGTCGGCGGCACGCCGGCTACTCCTAGACCCCGTCGAGATCGGCCCCATTCGCCTTGTCGGCGTAGGCTTCTCGGGATTTTCCGACGTTCAGCAGACCTCACTGTTTCCGGATCTGGACCAGACCGAATCGGTTGCCGAAACCGACGAGGCCCCGTCCACCGCAGCGCCCGAGCCGAGCACCGCGAACTGGGGAATCGGCGACGACGTCCTCCATCCCGAGTACGGGCACGGCTGGATTCAGGGCACCGGACATGGCGTCATGACCGTGAGGTTCGAGACACGAAGCAGTGGACCCGGCATCGCGCGCACCTTCGGCGTCGACGATCCGGGTGTCACCCGCGCTGACCCGGTGGCGAGTCTGGACTGGCCGGGTGAGTCAGCCGAGCCGCTCCACGACGGAGACGAGATCTGATCCGGTGGCCAGGGCTGCCATCAACAGCACGCGGGCTTGCCCGGATCGAAGCCTGGGCACCATCACCCCACCGGCATCGATCAATTTCTGCCCCGGTGCGTAGCCGGGCGCCAGCGCACCACGTGGCACCCGGGTGGTGACAAGAACCCGGATTCCGTTCTCAATCTGTCGCGAAACGGATTCGATGACAACGTCATTGGCGTTGCCGGCGCCCATCGATTCCAGCACCAGTCCCTGTGCGCCGGCGCGCACATAGGAGTCGACTGCCGCACCGTCGGCACCGGGGTAGAGGCTCACGATGTCAACGCGGGGTAACGCAGCGCGGGTCACGGTGCCCAGGAACGGCGAGGGTGCGTCGCCGTTCTGTACGAACACGCCGTCGCGCACATGACCGATGGGGGCGACACCGGCGAAGCCGGCGGGTGCTGCCAGATCGACCTTGCGGATGCCCAGCGCCGGATACACCTGCCCGGCGAAACACACCGCCACGCCCAGAGCCTCACCGCTCGCGGCCACCGTCAACGCATCCCGCAGATTGCCCGGCCCGTCAGATTCTGGGTGGTCGCCACTGCGCTGCGCCCCGGTGAGAACGACGGGTACCGGCACCGCGCACGTCAGCGCGAGCCAGAGCGCGGTCTCTTCCAACGTGTCCGTTCCGTGTGCGATGACGACCCCGGTGGCCCCGCTCGCGACATGTCCGCGGATAGCGGCGGCGATCTGTTGCCAGCGCTGCGGGGTCATTTCCGCGCTGTCGATGGCCATCAGATCGTGGACTGCGACATTGCCGTGGCCGGAGGCGGCGAGCAGGTCGTCTCCCGAACTGCGGTGGCGGGCGATGCCATCACTGTCTACCGCGGTCGCGATGGTTCCGCCTGTGGTCAGCAGCACAAGGGTCGGTGATGAGCCTCTGGGGCGAACAACGTCGGGCACAGCGGCGATCATCGCAGACAGGCTGCGCGGTGTGCCCCGCTGAGTAGGGGATGATGGGTGACGTGAGTGACGAGCCCGAGACCGCCCCGAAGCCCAAGCGGCGGATAAAACTGCTGCTCATCGTGGCGGCGGTGGTGCTCGCGGTGGATGTCGTCACCAAGGTCCTTGCCGTCAAACTGCTGCAGCCGGGCAAGCCGGTGCCAATCATTGGCGACACCGTCACCTGGACGCTGGTACGCAACTCCGGTGCCGCGTTCTCCTTTGCCACCGGATACACCTGGGTGCTGACCGTCATCGCGATGTCGGTGGTGGCGGGAATCCTGCTTATCGGCCGCCGGTTGGTCTCCACATGGTGGGCCATCGGTCTGGGCATGATCCTCGGCGGCGCGCTGGGCAATCTCATCGACAGGTTCTTCCGAGGCCCCGGACCGCTACGCGGCCATGTGGTCGACTTCCTGTCGGTGGGGTGGTGGCCGGTCTTCAACGTCGCCGACCCCGCGGTGGTGGGTGGAGCGATTCTGCTGGTGGCGCTCTCGCTGTTCGGATACGACTACGACAGCGACGAGCGCTCGACGCGAGGAGCATCGAGCGAGGCGGGCGAGCGCCCGGCCGAGGATCAGAGCGACCACGCGGACACTAAGAACGCCGACGCGCAAGCTTCCCAGACCAAGCCCTCATGACCTCGCGCTCCCTGCCGGTGCCCGACGGCCTCTCCGGTATGCGCGTGGACGCCGGGCTGGCGCGCCTACTCGGCCTGTCCCGCACGGCTGCGGCCACTCTCGCCGAAGAGGGCGCCGTGCTTCTGGATGGGGTCGTGGTCACCAAATCCGAGAAACTCAGCGCGGGTACCTGGCTGGAAGTGACGCTCCCCGAGCCCAAAGCCCCGCCGGAGAATCGGGTCGAGGCCATCGAGGGCATGAAGATCCTGTACGCCGATGACGACTTGGTGGCCGTCGACAAGCCGGCCGGTGTCGCGGCCCACGCCTCCGTCGGCTGGTCGGGTCCCACCGTGCTCGGCGGGCTGGCGGCCGCCGGTTTCCGGATGACCACATCCGGTGTGCCCGAACGCAAGGGAATCGTGCACCGCCTGGACGTCGGAACATCTGGGGTCATGGTCGTGGCGCTGTCGGAGAAGGCTTATACCGAGCTCAAACGCGCCTTCAAGTACCGGCGCGTCGAGAAGCGCTATCACGCTCTTGTCCAAGGACATCCGGACCCGTCCAGCGGCACCATCGACGCCCCGATCGGGCGTCATCGGGGCCACGACTGGAAATTCGCCGTCGTCGAAGACGGACGCCATTCAATTACCCACTACGACACCCTTGAGGCGTTCGTGGCGGCCAGCCTGCTGGACGTACACCTGGAAACCGGTCGTACCCACCAGATCCGGGTGCATTTCTCGGCGATCAAACATCCCTGCTGCGGGGACCTGACCTACGGTGCGGATCCAACGCTGGCCGCCAAGCTCGGGTTGGAACGTCAATGGCTTCATGCCAAATCGTTGGCCTTCGCCCACCCGGCAGATGGTCGCTGGATCGAGATCACCAGCGAATATCCGGAGGATCTGGCCCACGCGCTCGACGTTTTGCGATGAGTGGGGCCGTTACCACTCCTGAGCAGAACCGTCGTCTGAAGTCCGGCTACCTATTCGGCGCTGCGGCCTACTTGATGTGGGGATTGTTCCCGGCGTTCTTCCCTCTGTTGCAACCGGCGAGCGCGGTAGAGATCCTGGCGCATCGCATGATCTGGACCCTGCTGCTGATGGTGATTGTCGTTGCCGTCTCTCGTCGGCTGCGTGATCTGGTCACCATGGGCTTGCGCAACTGGGGGCTGCTTGTCGGCGCCTCGGTGCTGATCGCCCTCAACTGGGGTGTCTACATCTACGCCGTCAACTCCGGGCATGTGCTGGATGCGGCCGTCGGGTACTTCATCAATCCGTTGGTGACGGTGTTGTTGGGTGTGCTGATTTTCCGGGAGCCATTGAGCCGATGGCAGATGCTGGCTCTCGTGCTGGCCTTCACCGCGGTTGTGGTGCTGACAATCAACTACGGGCAGCTACCCGTCATCACGTTGATAGTGGCCGTTTCGTTCGCGGGATACGGCGCCATCAAGAAAACCGTCACCGTCGACCCGCGGGTGAGTCTGACCGCCGAGGGAATCGTCGCGGCGCCGTTCGCCCTCGTCTACCTGGCGTTCCTCGGTGTGAGCGGCCGGCAGCATTTCCTCGGCTACACCCACGGCCACACCGCGCTGATGGTGTTCAGCGGTGTGGTGACGGCGCTGCCACTGCTGATATTCGGTATTGCGGCACAACGTATTCCGCTGGTAACTCTCGGGCTCCTGCAGTACCTGACGCCAACGTTGCAGATGCTGTGGGGTGTGCTGGTCAAGCATGAGGCGATGTCGCCGGCGCGCTGGGCGGGCTTCGCGCTGATTTGGGCGGCGCTGACGATCTTCACGGGCGACACCGTGCGCGGCTCGCTGATCTTGCAGCGCGCGGCGGGCCGACGGGCTACCGTTTCGCAGAGCGAAATGGCGCCGATCAACGGGAGGGATTGAGTGTTGCGACACATGATTATCGGGGCGGCAGTGATCGCCACGGCGCTGTCCGGGTGCGCTTCGGCCACGGGGCAGCCCAGCGCAGAGGAATTGAGGGCCGCGGACGCAAACATCGTGGCCGCCGCCGCTGGCGCGATGCCACCGCAGAGAGCGGTGAAAGCGCTGAAAACCGGGGGCGGGCACCCGAACATCATCCAGTCGGGCACGGCAAGGGTCACGGTCGACGGCACGCTATTGAACATGCCCGGCCCGGTCTACTGCTTTACCAACCAAGGCGTGACCCAGCTGCTCATCAACGTCGGACCAAAGAAGGTCTCTGGGGGGCACGCGATGGTGAAGCTTGACCCGGATTCGCTGGCGGTCCAGATGTTCGATATTCAGACAGTTGAACTCATCATTTTGCTTCACCAGGAAGACAACGTCGGTGATCAGATCAAGGCGACCAGGAACGATGACAGCTTTCATATCGAGGGGGAAGGGTCCGGCCACGACAGCGGTGTCGAGAAGACGATGACCTACGTGGTCGATGTCAACTGTGCGCCGGGCTGGGCCACGGGCTAACCGTTGCTGGCGGGGCTTTTGTGACCGCTGTGAATCGGGTTGCTGGATGAGCCCGACGACACACCCCCGACACGCCCGGGTCTGTCGGACCCTCGCAATAAACTGACCCCTCTAGCGATTGACGCCCCAATCAGGGTCGGTACGAAAGGCACGTGTGAGCTCCTCGAATTCTTCGTTCGTGCACCTGCACAATCACACCGAGTACTCGATGCTCGACGGTGCCGCGAAGATCAAGCCGATGCTTGCCGAGGTGGAGCGCCTGGGCATGTCGGCGGTCGGCATGACCGACCACGGAAACATGTACGGCGCTAGCGAGTTCTACAACGTCGCCACGGCCACCGGGGTCAAGCCCATCATCGGCATCGAGGCCTACATCGCACCCGCCTCGCGGTTCGACACCAAGCGCGTCTTCTGGGGCGATCCGGGTCAGAAGTCCGATGACGTGTCCGGTTCGGGTTCGTACACCCATATGACGATGGTCGCCGAGAATGCGACGGGCCTGCGCAACCTGTTCAAGCTGTCCTCGCTGGCCTCGTTCGAGGGTCAGCTCGGTAAGTGGGCGCGTATGGACGTCGAGCTCATCGCCGAACACGCGAGCGGCATCATCGCCACCACCGGATGTCCCTCGGGTGAGGTGCAGACCCGGCTGCGGCTGGGACAGGAAGACGAGGCGCTTGCCGCTGCGGCTAAGTGGCAGGAGATCTTCGGTAAGGACAACTTCTTCCTGGAGCTGATGGATCATGGGCTGTCCATCGAGCGCCGGGTGCGCGAGGGCCTGCTGGAGGTGGGCAAGAAGCTCGGCATACCGCCCTTGGCCACCAACGACTGTCATTACGTCACCAAGGACCACGCGCATAACCACGAGGCGTTGCTGTGCGTGCAGACCGGCAAGACCATGTCGGACCCCACGCGTTTCAAGTTCGACGGTGACGGCTACTTCCTGAAGCCGGCGTCCGAGATGCGCGACCTGTGGGACGACTCCGTCCCGGGCGCATGTGACAACACCCTGCTCATTGCGGAGCGGGTGCAGTCGTATGAGGATGTCTGGAGCTTCAAGGACCGCATGCCGGTGTTTCCGGTGCCGGAAGGTGAAGACCAGGATTCCTGGCTGCGCAAGGAAGTCGACCGCGGGCTGGAGCGTCGCTTCCACGGCATTGCCGGCGGAGTGCCCGATGAGTACTTCACCCGTGCGCACTACGAACTCGACGTCATCAAGCAAAAGGGCTTTCCCGCATACTTTCTCGTCGTCGGCGACCTCGTCACGCATGCCAAGGAAGTCGGTATCAGGGTTGGCCCGGGCCGTGGATCGGCGGCTGGATCGCTGGTCGCCTATGCGCTCGGCATCACCAACATCGACCCGATCCCGCACGGGCTGCTGTTCGAGCGCTTCCTCAATCCGGAACGACCGTCGGCACCCGATATCGATATCGACTTCGACGACCGTCGCCGCGGCGAGATGGTTCGGTATGCCACCGATAAATGGGGCAGTGACCGGGTGGCACAGGTCATCACTTTCGGCACGATCAAGACCAAGGCGGCGCTGAAGGACTCGGCGCGTATCCACTACGGGCAGCCAGGTTTCGCCATCGCCGACCGCATCACCAAGGCGCTGCCACCGCCAATCATGGCCAAGGACATCCCGGTGTGGGGTATCACCGACCCGGAACATGAGCGGTACAAGGAAGCCGCCGAGGTTCGCACGTTGATCGACACCGATCCGGATGTGCGCACCATCTTCCAGACCGCACGCGGCCTGGAAGGGCTGATCCGTAACGCCGGTGTGCACGCGTGCGCGGTCATCATGAGCTCGGAGCCACTCACCGAGGCCATTCCGCTGTGGCGGCGCGCGCAGGACGGCGCCATCATCACCGGCTGGGACTACCCGTCGTGTGAGGCCATCGGCCTGTTGAAGATGGACTTCCTGGGGTTGCGCAACCTCACCGTCATTGGTGATGCGCTGGACAATATCAAGGCCAACCGGGGCATCGACCTGGACCTGGATCATTTGCCGCTGGAAGATCCGGCCACCTACGAATTACTGTCCCGCGGTGACACCCTCGGGGTGTTCCAGCTTGACGGCGGGCCCATGCGGGATCTGCTGCGCCGCATGCAGCCCACCGGGTTCAACGACATCGTCGCCGTGCTGGCGCTATACCGCCCCGGCCCGATGGGCATGAACGCGCACAACGACTACGCCGACCGCAAGAATGGTCGCCAGCCGATCAGGCCGATTCATCCCGAGCTGGAAGAGCCGCTCAAGGACATCCTCTCGGAGACCTACGGTCTGATCGTCTACCAAGAGCAGATCATGTTGATTGCCCAGAAGGTCGCCTCGTACTCGATGGGTAAGGCCGATGCGCTCCGCAAGGCCATGGGTAAGAAGAAGCTTGAGGTCCTGGAGGCCGAGTACAAGGGCTTCTACGAAGGCATGACCAACAACGGCTTCTCCGAAAAGGCCGTTAAGGCGTTGTGGGACACAATTCTTCCGTTCGCCGGGTACGCATTCAACAAATCGCATGCCGCCGGGTACGGATTGGTGTCGTTCTGGACCGCTTATCTCAAGGCGAATTACCCGGGCGAATACATGGCCGGCCTGCTCACCTCCGTGGGCGACGACAAGGACAAGGCCGCCGTCTACCTCGCCGACTGCCGTCGTCTGGGCATCACGGTGCTACCCCCGGACGTCAACGAGTCGGTGCACAACTTCGCATCGGTGGGCGCGGACATCCGCTACGGCCTCGGTGGTGTCCGCAATGTCGGCGCCAATGTGGTGCAGTCGCTCATCGCGACCCGAGAATCGAAGGGCGCCTTTACCGATTTCTCCGACTACCTGCACAAGATTGACATCGCGGCCTGCAATAAGAAGGTCACGGAATCGCTGGTGAAGGCGGGGGCCTTTGACTCCCTGGGGCATTCCCGCAAGGGGCTGTTCCTCGTCCAGTCCGATGCCGTCGACTCGGTGCTGGGCACCAAGAAGGCCGAAGCGATGGGGCAGTTCGACCTCTTCGGCGGTGCGGGAGACGACGACGCCGACGCGGCCAACGTGTTCGCCATCAAGGTGCCCGACGACGAATGGGAAGAGAAGCACAAGCTCGCTCTCGAGCGAGAAATGCTGGGCCTGTACGTATCCGGGCATCCACTCAATGGGGTGGCGCACTTGCTGGGCCGTCAGACCGACACCCAGATTCCCACGATCCTCGAAGGCGATATCGCCAACGACACACAGGTGCGGGTGGGCGGGATTCTCGCGTCGGTCAATCGTCGCGTGAACAAGAACGGCATGCCCTGGGCCTCCGCGCAGCTGGAGGACCTCACGGGTGGTATCGAGGTGCTCTTCTTCCCGCAGGCCTACTCGGTCTACGGCGCCGAGATAGCCGACGACGCGGTGGTTCTGGTGAACGCGAAGGTGGCGATACGCGATGACAGAATCTCCCTGATCGCCAATGACCTTGTGGTGCCCGACTTCTCGCAGGCATCCGACGACCGTCCTGTCGCCGTCACATTGCCGACGAGGCAGTGCACCATCGACAAGGTCACCGCACTCAAGCAAGTGCTGGCGCGGCATCCCGGTACCAACCAGGTTCATCTGCGTTTGATCAGTGGGGAGCGCGTCACCACGCTTGAGCTCGATCAGTCGCTTCGGGTGACGCCGTCGTCGGCTCTGATGGGGGATCTCAAGGCGTTACTCGGGCCGGGCTGCCTGGGCGGCTAGTTCTCCACGGCGGCTCTGCGCGACCTCCGCGGGTTCCGCGGAGACGGGGTCGAGCCATTCGGCCTGATCGGCGACCAGGCCAGTCAAGATCGTGCGCGCGGTCGCCAGCAGCTCCGCCACTCGTGGTGATGTCAACGTGTACAGCACGGAGAGTCCTTCGCGGCGGGCTGTCACCAGGCCAGCACGTCGGAGCACGGCCAACTGCTGTGACAGATTCGCTGCCTCGATACCTACTTCGGGCAGCATCTCCGATACGGCCCGGTCGCGTTCGCTGAGCAGCTCCAGCACGCGTATCCGCACGGGATGTCCCAACGTTTTGAAGAAATCCGCCTTCATCCGATACAGCGGCTGACGTGCATCCATATTAAGTCCACCTCACCACACAACAACTTGCAAAGATTAGCAACCCGACAACACTGCAGGACAGGGGCGCGTCTATAGTTCCTGACGGCACTTGCCGGGGCACTGTCTGTATTCGCAGGGCTGTCTCCAGCGAGAGCCGCCTCAGACGCGCAGGAGTTTGTATGACGACCGATCGGCCCACCGCTGGGCAGTGCATCGCCTACGCCTACGGAAGACGCCTGCCCGACTCGATGCGTGACTGGGTGGCCAACGATCTGTCCGGCCCCGGGGCCATTCGGCGGCACATGATCCGGTATGTGATCCCGCCCCATTTCATCCTGGCTCCATTCTGGCTCCTGCCGGGCGGAATGCTCCTGCACGTGGCGATCACCCTGCCCATCTATGTCTGGGCGATCCTGATGACGCACGCTCTCAATAAGATTTGGCGCCGCTACCGGTTGGCCCAGCACGATCTGGATCCCAAGCTCGCCGACATCGGGAACCGCGAAAAGCATGCGCGCAAGCACGAGACATACGCCCAGCGCTACGGTGCGCGCCCGGAGTCGAACGACACCTACTCCAGCAGCGACCCCATCTGACGAGCGATTAGCGCCGCGACCCCGTCCACGGCTCTTCGTTTTTCTTCCGCCGTGCGGTCTCGGCCTTACGGTCCTTGACCCATTGCTCTTCGAAGGTCAGTCCGGGACGTGCGCTCGGGATCCGATTCATCGCGCTACTGAGCCAGCGCGGTGGGGTAGCGGGCTCCCATTGCGGGAAGGTGACGCTGAGCGAATACATGGTCTTCAGGACGACGAACACCCCGAACAGTGCCGAGGGCGCATTGGTGACAGCGACCGCGAACATCCCGAAGATCAGGGTCAGATGCACGACGGCAACCCGCATAAACCCGCGACTCGCCATCACCTCCAGTTGCCAGAAGGACCATCGGCGCAGGGAGGGAAGATCCACCAGGAAGTCGACGGCCAGCGCGACAAGTACCTGAAGGCACCCGAATGCCACACTGTGCCAGTCGATACCGATCAGTGCGGCCTTGCCGTTGTGGGTGAGCAGAAAAATGATGACCGCGAGAAAGAACCCATGGGCCGCCGAGAAGGCGAGAGTCGTGAACAGGAATCCTCTGACGAAGGAGGTTCGCGAGTAACTCTGGTCCGGTCCGGGCGCCTCGTATCGGTAGTGTCCGTGGCGCGGATGCCACCGCTTGTGTAGAAGAGCCCGGACTGCGACGAACAGGGAAGCCGCCACGGTCTCGAACCAGTAGACCGCGAGCGTCGTACCGGCCGACCATCCGCCCACGAACCAGCCGGTGACGGGAATCGTATTCACCGCGATCATCGTGGCCAGGTGAAGAACCCGATTGAGGGTCCCGGGGACGTCCGATGTCGGGACGGAGTTCTGTGGGATCACGGCTAGCCCAGGATGTTCACGGCGCGGGCAAGCACCAGTGCCACCGTGGACAGTGCCACGATGGATTGCAGCGTCATCAACATCTTGGCCCACCGCGAGAGTGGCATGGTGTCGGTGGGGGAGAACGCGACGACGTTGGTGAAGCTCACGTACAGGTAATCGGGGAACTTCGGCCGCCAATCTGGCGGCGCGAGTTCGGGATTGGCCATCTGGGGAAACATGAAGTCAGGATGCGGCCGCTGGGGCGTGCGGCGCGCGAAGGGGCCGCCACGGTCAAACTCCCAGTACCACATGCCGAATACGATGACGTTGGTGATGAAGATCGCCAGGCCACTGCCGAGGAGCACGCGTGGGTTGTCACCCATCTGCCCCGTCACGATCTTGTAATCGAGCAGTGCCGCCGAGATAGTGTTATCGGCGGTAATGGCAGCGATCAGAAGATAGGTGGCCCAACGCCCGAGAGTTGTTGAACGCGTGAACTTTAACGGGTTGAGGATCACCAGAACGAGCAGTAGCGCTGACTCGAGAGCGGGTAACGGCCAGCGCGGCGTCAGAGTGAACTGTGCGGGGATCGCTAGCTGCAGGCCAATCGCCGCGATAAGAGCAATGAGAACCGGTATTCGACTTTCGGGGGCACCCGGGCGCAGCCAGGACGGCAGATGTCTTTCGGCGGCCAGCACGTCATCGGTGACCTCATGGGCAAGCCGCTCCATGCGGTGCCCGACAGGATGTTCGGCAGCCGATTCACTTGGCGAAGACATGGGGATGTATTACACCCCGTGGGCAGGTTCTGCTCAGTGAATGAGCGAGCCCGCGAGCCAGGCCATACTGGCCACGGCGCTAGCGGAGAGCACCGCGGTCGACATTGACGCTACCAGCAAGAGGGCGACCACGAAGACTGCCGTGCCTACCGCGAGCGCGAGCAGCTTGTAAGGGGCCCATGTGACGTCCGAGACATCCACCGACCGCACCTCATGTGCCGCGCGTTCGAAGGTCGTCATGAAAAGAGGATATGCCTAACGGGGAAGTTCGGTCAACCGAACACTTCGATCGTGGGTGACAGAACTAACGTCACAGGGTGTCCGGTGCAGGCCGGACACCCGGGCGTTCCGCGTTATCGGCGTGATTCCCCGGTAGGTGGAGCGATACAGTTGTCGGCATGCCATTAACCGGTGAATACGAACCCAGTGGACTCGATTGGTCGCAGAAGCAGGTGGCCAAGATTATCGAGAGCGGGACCACCGACGGCATCACCATCGTGGACATGCCGGTTATCTTGCTGACTTCACTCGGTGCCAAGTCCGGCAAACTGCGCAAGATCGCCCTGATGCGGGTGGAGCACGACGGCGAATACGCCATTGTCGCCTCGCTCGGCGGAGCGCCCAAAAACCCCGTCTGGTACTACAACGTGAAAGAGAACCCGCTCGTCGAGCTGCAGGACGGCAGCACCACCAAGGACTACCAAGCCCGCGAGGTCTTCGGCGACGAGAAGGCGCCATGGTGGGACCGTGCCGTGGAGGCGTACCCGCCGTATGCGGAATACCAGACCAAGACCGACCGTCAGATCCCGGTTTTCGTGCTGACGCCCGTCTCTTGAGCACGGCCCAGGCCGTCACTGCCGGCGATATCGATGCGGCGGCCAAACGCATCGACGAGGTGGTGCACCCGACTCCCGTTCAGCACGCCGATCGCCTCTCCGTGCTGACCGGTGCCAACGTGTACCTCAAGCGTGAAGATCTGCAGTCGGTTCGGTCGTACAAGCTGCGCGGCGCCTTCAACCTCTTGATGCAGCTCAGCGATGAGGAGAAGGCCGCCGGTGTGGTGTGCTCCAGCGCGGGTAACCACGCGCAGGGATTCGCGCTGGCGTGCAAGTCGATGGGCGTGCATGGCCGTGTGTACATCCCCAGCAAGACTCCGAAGCAGAAGCGGCAACGAATCATCTACCACGGCAACGGATTCGTGGATCTCATCGCGGTGGGGCACGGTTATGACGAGGCGGCCGCGGCGGCCAAGGCCGATGTCGAACGTACCGGTGCGACCCTGGTCCCGGCGTTCGACGATCCCCGAACCATCGCCGGGCAGGGCACCATTGCCGCCGAGATCCTCGACCAGTTGGACGTTCAGCCGGATGTGGTGGTGGTCCCCGTCGGCGGCGGTGGATGTATCTCCGGAATTGTCACGTACCTGCGGGAACGGGCTCCGCAGGTACGGGTCATAGGCGTTGAGCCGGCGGGCGCCGCATGTATGGCGGCCGCCATGCGGGCCGGTGGGCCGGTCCCGCTCGACCATGTCGACCCCTTTGTAGACGGCTGCGCCGTAAAGGTCGCCGGGGCGGTTCCGTACCGCCTGCTGGCCGCGGCGGGCGAAACGCTCACCTTGATGACCGTCGACGAAGGTGCGGCCTGCACGGCGATGCTCGAGCTCTATCAGAACGAGGGCATCATCGCCGAGCCCGCCGGGGCACTGTCGGTTGCGGCGTTGGCAGAGCTGGACCTGGCGCCGGGCGAGACGGTTGTCTGTCTGATTTCCGGTGGCAACAACGATGTTTCGCGATACGGCGAGATCCTGGAACGCTCCCTGGTGCACCTTGGACTCAAGCATTACTTCCTCGTCGACTTCCCGCAGGAGCCGGGCGCGTTGCGCCGGTTCCTCGGGGAAATACTCGGCCCCACCGACGACATCACGCTGTTCGAGTACGTCAAACGGAACAATCGCGAGATGGGTGCCGCTCTGGTGGGCATCGAGCTCAGCTATGCCGACGATCTAGCGGGCCTGCTGGATCGGATGCAGGTGTCCGATCTGGATATCGAACGGCTGGAACCGGGTTCGGCGGCGTTTCGCTACCTGACGTAGCGCCGGCTATCCGCTCTTGCGCAGCACGACGAGGGCGCGGTCCTGCACGCGCACGGCTTTGCCCGCGTCGACTACCGCCGAGCACTGGCCGTCCGGTTCGCCGGTGTCAAGTACCGCGGTCCACTGCGCCGCGTAGTCGCCTTCGGGTGTCACGAAATCCAGCGGCTCGTCGTAGGCGTTGAAGCACAACAGGAATGAGTCTCCGGATACGCGCTCGCCGCGCGCGTTGGGTTCGGGAATTGCATCGCCGTTGAGGAAGACGGCCAGGCTCTTACCAAAACCACTGTCCCAGTCGGCGGTGGTCATTTCCTCGCCGGCGGGTGTCAGCCAGGCGATATCGCGTACTTCCTCACCTTCCCGGATCGGACGTCCGGCGAAGAACCGGCGGCGCCGGAACACCGGGTGCTGCTTGCGTAGCGCGATCACCGTTCTGGCGAATTGCAGCAGGTCGGAGTTCGTCTTCGCCAAAGCCCAGTCCATCCACGACAGCGGCGAGTCCTGGCAGTACGCATTGTTGTTGCCCTGCTGGGTCCGGCCGATCTCGTCGCCGTGAGAGAGCATCGGGGTTCCCTGGCTCAGCACCAGCGTCGCGAAGATATTGCGCATCTGGCGCGCGCGCAGCGCGACAATCGCCGCGTCATCGGTGGGCCCCTCCACACCGCAGTTCCAGGAGCGGTTGTAGGTTTCCCCGTCCTTATTGTTCTCGCCGTTGGCCTCGTTGTGTTTTTCGTTGTACGAGACCAGATCTCGCAGCGTGAAGCCGTCGTGCGCGGTGACGAAGTTGATGCTCGCACTGGGGCGGCGCCCGGTGGCCTCGTACAGGTCGGACGATCCGGTGAGCCGGGAGGCGAATTCTCCGAGCGTGGCGGGCTGTCCCCGCCAGTAGTCACGGACGGTATCTCGGAACTTGCCGTTCCATTCGGTCCACAGCCCGGGGAAGTTGCCGACCTGGTATCCACCCTCGCCGATATCCCACGGCTCGGCGATCAGTTTGACCTGGCTGACTATGGGGTCCTGCTGGACCAGATCGAAAAAGGCCGAGAGCCGGTCGACGTCGTGCAGCTCGCGGGCCAAGGTTGAGGCCAGGTCGAAGCGGAAGCCGTCGACATGCATCTCGGTGACCCAGTAGCGCAGTGAGTCCATGACTAGCTGCAACGTGTGGGGGTGGCGGGCATTGAGACTGTTCCCCGTGCCGGTGTAGTCGGTGTACCGCGCAAGGTTGTCGTCGTTGAGTTTGTAGTAGGCGCGGTTGTCGATGCCGCGGAAACTCAGGGTGGGACCGATGTGGTCGCCCTCAGCAGTGTGGTTATAGACGACGTCGAGGATGACCTCGATATCCGCCTCGTGCAGAGCGCGCACCATTGCCTTGAACTCGGCGACGGCACCACCGGCACGCGGGGACGACGCATACCCCGCGTGCGGAGCCAGGTATCCGAAAGTGTTGTACCCCCAGTAGTTTCGTAACCCAAGGGCGATCAATCGGCTGTCGTGGAAGAACTGGTGCACCGGCATCAGTTCGATAGCGGTGACCCCGAGGGAACGCAGGTGGTCGATCACGACCGGATGAGCCAAACCGGCGTAGGTGCCCCTGAGCTCCTCGGGAACCCCGGGATGTGTCTGTGTCATGCCCTTGACGTGGGCTTCATAGATGACGGTCTCGTGGTACGGGGTGCGCGGGCGACGATCCGAACCCCAGTCAAAGTATGGGTTGATGACGACGGAGGTCATGGTGTGGCCCAGCGAGTCTCGCGCGACAAGTGTTTCGGTGTTCAGTGGGTCGGTCTGGTAGGACAGCAGCGGCGGGTTGGTATCGGGGACGTAGCCGAATTCGCCATGGAACGCCTTGCCGTACGGGTCGAGCAGCAGTTTGCCCGGGTCACAGCGGTGCCCGTTCTCGGGATCCCAGGGCCCGTGCACCCGGAATCCGTAACGCTGGCCGGGGGAGATGGTCGGCAGATAGCAGTGCCACACGTACCCGTCGACCTCATCGAGGGATACCCGGGTCTCGGCGCCGTCCTTGGCGATGAGACACAGCTCGACGGCCGTGGCCACCTCGGAGAACAGTGAGAAGTTGGTGCCGGCCCCGTCGTAGGTGGCACCCAGCGGATACGGATTTCCCGGCCATACCTGAAGCGGTGGCAGGGTCATGCTGATAGACCCTATCGGTCCGTGGTCGGGACCGCGCGCCTCACTTGCCCGGCGCCGCCGCCCGCCACCAGCCGGTCGCGAGCGCGATCTGCCGTCCCAGTTCCTTGGCCATGGTCCGCATATAGGTCGCCGAGATGTGATGAGAATCGTGATACACCAACACGTTTCCTTCCACTACGCGACATTTGTCCGTACGGCATACCGCTTTGGTCATGTCGAGGATTTTCAGCAGCGGGAACTGGTTCGCGATGGCGAGCGTGGGATTCACGTCATCGAGCGCGCGGTTGCGATCCATGGCGCACGAATCGGAGTTTCCGCCCGCTGAGAGGCAATCGGCAGCGGTGTAGGTGGTGCCGTCCCTGTCGATCAGCCAGGGGGTATCGCGCATTCCGAGGACAGGGATTCCAGCCTCATCGAACGCGGTCCAGATGCCCACATAGCTATCGGGCATCACATCACCGGTACCCAGGGCCGAACGGGGGCGGGTGGTGGTGGTGAACACGTAGTCGGGGTGTTCCTTGATCAACCGCGACATCACCTCGTCGACCCACTTCTTGCAATCGGGGTACGGGTCGTTCGACCCGGCAATACGGGGGACCTCTTCGGTACTGAGCGGGCAGCCCATCTTGAGATAGGTGGTGATCTTGAAATTGTGCTGGCGTCCCAGGATGTCGAGCGCGGTGATCCAGTGTTCGGCATGCGACCCGCCTGCCAGTGCGATGGTTCGCGTGGCGTGCGGATTGCCGTAGGTACAGGTGATGACTGCGCGATTCCGGAAATCACTGATGCAGTCCTGCTCAGTGGTGATCGGTAGATCGTCGGAGGCCTCCAGTGTGGTGGGCCGCATCGGCAGATCGGGCACCCGGTCGCCATACAGCAGAGCCCCCGCGCCCGGGTAGTCCCGAGGACGCAGACCGGAGAGCTCCTTGCCGTTGGACCGCTGCACGGTGACGTGTTCGAGCCACGTGAACGAGGTGGCGGTCAGCGCGACCGCCATCAACACGATCGCTGCGCCTAGGGCCAGGGTGGGGCGGCGCAGCCGGGTCCACAGTGAGGAGGATTCTGGGAGTGGCCGGGGGTAACGCAGGGGAGTCTCGACATACTTGTTGGTTAGGTAGGCCAGTGCCAGGGAGATTCCGAGGATGGCTGCACCCTCCCACAACGAGACCTTGGGTTGTCCGCTGTAGACCAACCAATAGACCAGCAGCGGCCAATGCCACAGATACAGCGAGTAGGCCAGCGACCCCAGCTCGACCAGCGGCCTGGTGGCGAGGAATCGGTTGGCGATCGGTTGTGGCGTTTCTGTGGAAAGGTTTGCCGCCGACAAGATGAGGACGAGGGTGGCGACGACGGGCACCAGCGCCAGCGGGCCCGGGAACTCGCGCACACCGTTGATGAGCGCGCCGCAGGACAGGATCGCCGCCACCGCGATGGTGCCGAGCACCTGGCGAAGCCACATCGGCCAGCGCGTCCCCGCCACCAACGCGCCTACCAGCACACCGAGCAGCAGCTCCCAGGCACGAGCGAACGTGTTGTAGTAGGCGATCGACTGGAAGTCGAGATGGGCGTAGATCGCGTATCCGAAGGACGCGGCGGTCAGGCCCGCGATGACGACGATGAGGACGGGGCGCATGTACCGGCCGAGTGGTTTGCGCAGAAGAACGGCAAGTAGGTACACCAAGGCCAGGAAGCCCACATAGAACTGCCCCTGCACCGACATCGACCAGAGGTGCTGAAGCGGGCTCACCGATTCGCTGGCCGCCAGATAGTCGGCGGCGGTATCGGCGAGCTCCCAGTTCTGGTAGTAGCCCAGGCTGGCCAGACTCTGCTCGGCGAACGTCTCCCACCGAGTTTCGGGTTGCACCAGAACAGTGAGTACGGCGCAGGCCGCCAACACCAGAACCAGTGCGGGGAGCAAGCGTCGGACCAGTCGTTTCAGGACCGGTACCGGGTTGAGGGATGCTCCCTGTGTGGTCGCTGTGCGAAGTAGCTTGCTGCCGTAGAAAAAACCCGAAAGGGTTAAGAAGACGTCAACTCCGCCCGACACCCGGCCGAACCACACGTGAAACACCGCGACCAGAAAAATGGCAATACCGCGTAAACCATCGAGGTCGTAGCGGTAAAATCCCTTGTCGCTCTTCGGTTTTGGGGTGGCGTCAACCGCCGGGGCGGGTGGCACCTCGGGATCGGTCATAGGCTTGGTTGCTGAGACGAAGAACATTTTCGCCCCCAATGTACCCATGGTTGCCGAGAGTCACTGCAGGTGCGCGCCAACGGCGTGTACGCGCGAGGCGAATGGCTCCGCACCGAGGGTTTGTGACAGGCTCGACGACTGTGCCGAGGTTGACACCGGATGAGGTCGAAGCGGTCGATGCTGCGCATGTGTGGCATCCGTACAGCAGTATCGGCGATCCCGACATAACCCAGCGGCCGCTGGTGGTGACCAGTGCCAGTGGTCCGAACATCACCGTGGTGCGCGATGGCCATCCCGTCGAGGTGCTCGACGCGATGAGCTCGTGGTGGTCGTGCATTCACGGCCACGGTCACCCCGAACTGGATCGCGCGGTAATCGAGCAGGTGGCGTCGATGAGCCACGTCATGTTCGGGGGGCTTACCCACGAGCCCGCCGCGCGGCTCGCGCAGCTGCTGGTGGAGCTGACCCCGCCCGGTCTGGAAACGGTCTTCTTCGCTGACTCCGGATCCGTGTCGGTGGAAGTGGCGATCAAGATGGCGCTGCAGTACTGGCGCAGCCTCGGACTGCCCGCCAAGCATCGGCTGATGACCTGGCGCGGGGGCTATCACGGGGACACCTTCACCCCGATGAGCGTGTGTGACCCCGAGGGCGGCATGCACTCGTTATGGACCGATGTGCTGGCCAAACAGATCTTCGCCGAACGGGTCCCCAGTGCGTACGACGAGGAGTACACAGAGCGTTTCGAGGCAGAGCTGTCCGAGCATGCTGCAGAACTTGCCGCCGTCATCGTGGAACCGATGGTGCAGGGTGCCGGGGGGATGCGTTTCCACGATCCGCGCTACCTTGCAGAGCTGCGCGCCATGTGTGACAGGCACGGTGTGCTGCTGATCTTCGATGAGATCGCGACGGGCTTCGGGCGCACCGGTGAGCTATTCGCCGCCGATCATGCCGGGGTGAGCCCCGACATCATGTGCGTCGGCAAGGCCATGACCGGCGGTTATCTCACTTTGGCCGCCACCCTGTGTACCGCTAAGATCGCGCGCACCATCAGTGACGGCACGGCGGGCGCACTCATGCACGGTCCGACCTTCATGGCCAACCCGTTGGCGTGTGCGGTGGCGGTCGCCTCGATCGAATTGCTGCTCTCCGGTGACTGGAAGTCACGGATCGCAGAGATCTCCGGGGGATTACGCGCGGGCCTGGCGCCCGCCGCGGATCTCGACGGGGTCGCCGACGTGCGCGTGTGTGGTGCGATTGGCGTCATCGACATGGAAAACTCGTTGGGCGCGGACGGTATGCGCATCGCTACCAACGCGGCATTGGACGAAGGCGTATGGCTGCGCCCCTTCCGGACCTTGATCTACACCATGCCGCCGTACGTCTGCGATCAGGACGAGATCCACCGAATCACACACGCGATGGTGAGCGCGGCGACGGCGGTAGGAGCCACGTCGGCGGTGCGCTAACCTGAACACCGTTCAGGAGAGGAGGCGCCGGTGTCTGATGATCTTCGCGCAAGCGGCTCATCGATGGCCGAGGCATCATCACCGCTTGCCTGGTTGGGTGAGGTCGAGCGTCAACGGAAAGCTGCCGGACTGCGCCGCCGGCTTCGTACCCGTAGCGCCGCCGAGCCCGAGATCGATCTGGCGTCCAACGACTACCTGGGCCTCGCGTGCCATCCGCAGGTCATCGAAGCCGGCGTCGAGGCGCTGCGGATGTGGGGTGCCGGATCCACCGGTTCACGCCTGGTCACCGGCAACACCGCGCTGCATGAAGAGCTGGAGCACGAGCTTGCGACCTTTATGGGAGCGCCGTCGGCGCTGGTGTTCTCCTCGGGCTACACCGCCAATCTCGGAGCGGTCGTCGCGCTTTCCGGTCCCGGTACGCTCATCGTCTCCGATGCGCGTACCCATGCCTCACTGATCGACGCGTGCCGCCTGTCGCGGGCACGGGTGGTCGTGACTCCGTACCGCGATACCCAGGCAGTGGCGGCGGCCCTGGCGCACCGTCCCGAGGAACGCGCACTGGTTCTCACCGACGCGGTCTTCAGTGCCGATGGTGCGCTCGCGCCCCTGACCGAGCTGCACCGGGTCTGCCGTAGTCACGGAGCGGTGTTACTTGTCGACGAGGCACACGGACTCGGCGTACGCGGGGTCGGTGGCCGCGGTCTGGTCTCCGAAGTCGGTCTTGCCGGTCCCGACGATCTGGTCGTCACCGTCACGCTCTCCAAGGCCCTGGGCAGCCAGGGTGGGGCGGTGCTGGGGTCGGAGTCGGTCCGGGCACACCTCATCGATGCCGCCCGGCCATTCATCTTCGACACCGGGCTCGCGCCGGCCGCGGTCGGGTCGGCGTTGGCGGCGCTGCGGCTCATGGCTGACGAACCGGAACGGGTCCGCGCAGTGCTCGACCACGCGGCGACGCTGGGTCAGTGGTGCGGTTTGGCGGACACTCCCGAATCCGCGGTGGTGCCGGTGGTGCTCGGTGACCCGACGATCGCGTTCAACGCCGCCAAGGCATGCCTGGATCAGGGGGTGCGGGTGGGCTGTTTCCGTCCGCCGTCGGTCCCCGAGGGGCAGTCACTGCTGCGCTTGACGGCCCGGGCCTCGCTCACCGACGCCGATATGGATCGCGTACGCGAGGTGCTCGCCGGAGTATTGGCGCTGGCCCGCCGGTGACGGTCCTCCTGGTCACCGGAACATCGACCGGGGTGGGAAAGACGGTGGCAACGGCGGCGCTGGCTGCGGCCGCGGTGAGCCAGGGTATCGAGGTGACGGTATGCAAACCGGTGCAGACCGGCGAGGACCGCGACGCCGATGAGGTTTCCCGCCTGTCCGGAGTGACACGCGTCGAGACCTTGGCGCGTTATCCCGAACCGCTGGCTCCCGTGGCGGCGGCGTCGCGGGCCGGTCTGGCCCTGCTCGACCACGTACAGATGGCCACGTCGATATTCGCCCTCGATCGCCCCGGGGCATTGACGCTGGTTGAGGGAGCCGGTGGTCTGCTGGTGGAGTTGGCCGCGGGCGGTAAGACGCTGCGCGATCTGGCGATTGTTCTCGACGCGCCGGTGCTGGTGGTGACGACCGCCGACCTGGGCACCCTGAATCACACCGCCCTCACGCTGGAAGCCCTTGCGGCGCAGTCGGTTCCCTGCGCCGGCTTGGTGGTGGGGAGTTTCCCGGCAGAGCCGGACTTGCCGCAGCGACTCAACCGTGAGGAACTGGCAAATCAGTTCAAGACACCGGTGCGTGCGGTGATTCCGGAGGGGGCCGCACGGCTGATGCCCGCGGTGTTCGCCGAGATGAGCATGGCGCTCTTCGACCCGCAGTGGGTGGCCGAGCTGGTGGCCGCTAGCTGATTGGGCTGGACTGGCGGGCCAATTGGTCGATCCCGTCCACAAGCAGGCGCACTCCGAAACCGAACTGGGCGGTGGGATCTGCCAGCGCCGCGCCGTCGGCGAGGAACGACTGGCCATCTTCCAGCGCGCCGGCAGAGTCCCACTGCAGCCGAGACTGTTCGTCGGCGACATAACCCAGCACGTAGTAGACGATGCTGCGGGCGGCCAGTGCGGCGGGTACCGCACCTAGTCCCGAGGTGACAGCGGCCTCGGCCAGGCGATTGAGCACCGTGATCATATGGGAGGTTTGGCCCGAGGCGAAGCTCGCCGACACCAACTCCGCGCCGTCCTTGTGGGATAGCAGTGCGTCGCGCAGCGCGGAGCACAGGAAATCGACGCGCTGCTGCCACGGCACATCACGACAGTCGGTTTCCGCCAACGGCGCCAACACATGATCGGCGACCGCGCCGAGCAGCTGCTGTTTGTTCGCGAAGTGCCAGTAGAGTGCGCTCGGTGCGATATCGAGTTCGCGGGCGAGCCGGCGCATCGTCAGATCCGCGATTCCGTAGTCGTCCAGAATCGCGGTGGCCCGGCGCACCAGGTCGTGTCGGTTAAGCGGGGCGGTACGCCCCTTGTTTGGCTCGGTGATGGCAATACTCTAACCTGAACACCGTTCAGGATTGGGACCGTCAGAGACTAGACACAAAGACAAGACACTGTGAGGAGTGCTGCGTGACTCAGGCAGCCGAAGCAACCACCGCGGGCGACACCGATCGCGACGTACTGGCCATCGCCCGCGAGCAGGTGCTCGAGCAGGGGGTAGGTCTCACCCAGGATCAGGTGCTGCGGGTGCTTCAGCTCCCCGACGACCGCCTGGAAGAGCTGCTGGCGCTCGCGCACGAGGTTCGGATGCAGTGGTGCGGCCCGGAGGTCGAGGTCGAGGGCATCATCAGCCTCAAGACCGGTGGCTGCCCCGAGGACTGCCATTTCTGTTCACAGTCCGGTCTGTTCGCGTCCCCTGTGCGCAGCGCCTGGCTCGATATCCCGAGCCTGGTCGAGGCCGCCAAACAGACCGCGAAGTCCGGTGCCACCGAGTTCTGCATCGTGGCGGCCGTTCGCGGTCCCGACGAGCGCCTGCTTGCTCAGGTCGCGGCCGGTATCGAGGCCATCCGCAATGAGGTCGACATTCAGATCGCCTGCTCGCTGGGCATGCTGACCCAGGAGCAGGTCGACCGTCTCTCGGCGATGGGTGTGCACCGGTACAACCACAACCTCGAAACCGCCAAGTCGCATTTCCCAAATGTGGTGACCACGCACAGCTGGGAGGAGCGTTGGGACACCCTCAGGATGGTTCGCGAGGCGGGCATGGAGGTCTGCTGCGGCGGCATCCTCGGCATGGGCGAGACGCTGGAGCAGCGCGCCGAATTCGCCGCGAACCTGGCCGAGCTGGAACCCGATGAGGTTCCGCTGAACTTCCTGAACCCGCGCCCCGGGACGCCCTTCGGCGACCTCGAGGTGCTCCCCGCCGCGGACGCACTGCGTGCCGTGGCTGCATTCCGTCTCGCGCTGCCGCGCACGATGTTGCGCTTCGCCGGCGGACGGGAGATCACCCTGGGTGATCTGGGTGCCAAGCAGGGCATTCTGGGCGGTATCAATGCCGTCATCGTCGGCAACTACCTGACGACACTGGGCCGTCCGGCCGAGGCGGACCTGGAACTGCTCGTCGATCTGCAGATGCCGATCAAGGCACTCAACAGCAGCCTGTGACCAATAGCCTGTACGTGATGGGTACAGAACCGGTAGCCGCCGGTAAGTACAACGTGTACACCGGCGAATCAATGGACGGGTCGACTGGACTGTTTGTGCCGACGGCGGCACAGCTTGGGTTGGAGCCACCGCGGTTTTGTGCGGCATGCGGGCGGCGGATGATCGTGCAGGTGCGCCCGGACGGCTGGCACGCCAAATGCTCCCGACACGGCGAGGCGGACTCCAAGCAGCTCGAGCAGCGATGAGCGCCAGCGAAGAGCCATCGGTGCCGATGAGCGCGAGCGAAGAGCCGTTGGTTCCGATGAGCACAAGTGACGAGCCGTTGACGCCCGTGACTGCCACCTCGCATATCGTGGATCAGGTGGCACCGCCGCGCTTTTCGCATCTTCGCGCGGCCGCGATCGTGCTCGGCGGGCTCACTGCCGCCGGGGCGTTGGTGGGAGCGTTGTGGAGCGTCATCGCTCCGGGTGTGCACGGAGCCATCGCCGATACGCGCGATAACGGCCGGGTGTTTGTGCACCTGGGCAATGAGGCCGACAACTACTTCATCGCGACCACCATGCTGATGGGGATGGCCACGGTGGTCGCGGTGATCGTGTCTGCCGCGGCCTGGCAATGGCGTTCACACCGTGGCCCGATGATGGTGGGCGCGCTCACCTTAGGTGCCCTTGCGGGCTCGGAGGTGGCGGCGGGTGTCGGAGCCGCGCTGGTCCGGTTGCGTTATGGCGTACTGGATATCGCGGGTGCTCGGCTCGAAGAGGGGCATCGCATCAAGTATGTCGTCGAGGCGCCCGCGGTGTTCTACGGTCACACGACGGCACAGATCGCGGTCACGCTCGCGCTGGCGCCGTGTCTGGCGGCGGTCACGTACATGTTCTGTGTAGTCGCCTGTGCCCGTGATGATCTCGATGCCTGGCCGCCGGTGAAGGTCCCCGTCTACCGGGCACCCGCGACCGTTCCGCCCGTGGAAGGCGCTAGTTCGACGGCGTAGCCTCCTCGAGCCTCAGCGAGCACGCGGTCACCCGCACGGAGCTCGCCACCGCCGCGTGATCCCAGCTGACGTCCCCGGCGCCGGGAATCGCGCCGACCATCGTTGTCTGCCACGAGGTGTGCCATCGCTCGGGAAAGCAGCGTTGGAGGGCGTCGAGCATGATCGGGACTGCGGTGGACGCACCCGGAGAGGCGCCGAGTAGCCCCGCGATGGTGCCGTCCGCACTGACCACGAGTTCGGTGCCGTGCTGAAGCACGCCCACGCGTCGACGGTCGGGCGTAATGAGTTGCGCTCGTTGACCTGCGGGGACAAGTTCCCAATCGCCGGGCCTGGCGGCGGGGTAGTACCGGCGCAGCTGCGAAAAGCGTTGTCGCGGGCCCGCTATCACCTGGGTGATCAGGTATCTGATGAGCGCGAGGTTCTGGATGAGCGCGGCCGCGATCACGTGTACGTTGTGCCACCGCACCGTGGTGAAGAAGTCCACCCACCGGCCATGTTTGAGCAGCTTGGTGCTGAAGGTCGCATACGGTCCGAACATGAGGTATGGCCGACCGCGAACCAGGCGTTTGTCCAGATGCGGTACCGACATCGGTGGCGCACCCACGGGCGCTTGGCCGTATACCTTGGTCGCGTGCTGATCGGCTACTCCCGGATTCCCGCACCGCAGGAAGGCTGCGCCGACGGGCAGGACCGCGTAGCCACGCACCTCGGGAAGGCGCGCGCGTTGCAGCAGCCGCAGTGCGTGGCCGCCGGCGCCGACGAACACGCTGCGCGCTCGTATGGTGAAGTGGCCATGGGGATTTGCCCCGCCCACTATCCATGATCCGTCGCTGGTTTGGTTGAGCGTGCGCACCTCATGGCCGAGGCGGATCTGACCACTGTGTTCGGTGACGATGCGCGTCAGCGCATGGGTGAGGGCGCCGAAATCGATATCTGTTCCGTCGGGGTGCAGGGTGGCGGCGACGGGCTCATCGGGCGTGCGGCCGCGCATTACCAGCGGTGCCCAGCACTCGATGGTGCCGGGGGCATCGCTGAACCGCATTCCGGCGAACATCGGCTCTGTAGACAGCGTTTCGTAGCGACGCCGTAGATAGTCGATATCGCGCTGACCGAACACGACGTCCATGTGCCCGGCGGCGTGAATGAACGCAGCGGGTTGCAGCAGCCCGTTGTCGGCGAGGTAGGACCACCATTGACGGCTCAGGTGGAACTGGCGAGCTATCGCCGCGGGCTTCGTGGCGTCCCCGGGGTCTGGCATGTAGTTGAGTTCGCAGAATCCGCTGTGCCCGGTACCGGCGTTGTTCCAGGCATCGCTGCTCTCGCTGGCGAGCGCAGCGGCCCGCTCCAGCAACACAATTCGCCAGTCAGGTTCCAGGACCGACAACATCGAACCCAAGGTCGCGGACATGATGCCGCCGCCAATCAGCACCACGTCGGCATCGTCATGGGAGGGGACTGGCGTGCTCGAGAATGTGCTCATATGGTCCACCATCCGCCGCAATCATTCATTCCGTCCAATGAATGATTGCGGGAGTACCATCCGATAATGGATCGATGGACGTCCCAGCTGGCTCCCCAACTGCGGGCTCTGGTGGAACTGTCCGCCCACGACGGACACATGACGCAGGCCGCTCTCGCGCTGGACATTCCGCAGTCGTCGATGAGCCGACGGATTCACGCGCTGCAGTCGGCGCTCGGGGTGCCACTGCTCATTCACGACGGTAGGACGGTGCGGCTGACTCCTGAGGCGCGACGACTGGCTGCCCGCGCGCGTGAACCTCTCGCCGAGCTCGATCGCACACTCGCGGAGCTCACCGGCGACGCGGACCCAGAGCACGGCACGGTACGTTTCGGATTCCCGCTCACCATGGGCTCGGGTCATATCCCAGATCTGCTCGCCGCCTTCCGTCATCGGAACCCGGGCATCCGGGTGCTCCTCAAGCAGGCGCACGGATCGCAACTCGGCGCAGAGCTGATGACCGGCCATCTCGACCTTGCCGTAGTGATCCCCGCGCCAGAGCGCCTGCACCACACCACGATCGGTATCCAACAGATTCAGGTCGCGGTCCCCGCGCACCACCGGCTCGCCGCGGCGGCCGAACTACATCTGGACGAGCTGGCCGGCGAGACGTTCATCGCCAACCCGCCCAGCTACAACCTCCGGCAGCTCACCGAGACGTGGTGCCGCGAAGCGGGATACACCCCAAACATCGCCATCGAAGTCACCGAGTTCGGCACGATCCGCGAACTCATCAGCCGCGGGCTTGGCATTGCACTCCTGCCTCATGATGACCGCACGCCGCCCGGTATCCGCGAAATTCCGCTCGCAGGCGGAGGCCAGCACCGTTCCATTGCCCTCGCCTGGGGCACCACCACCCGCGCGGCGCCCACCCGTCGCCTGAACGATTTCTTGCTCCAGCATTTCTCACCGACCGCCGTCAACGGTGGCGAGACGCGCGACGCCTAATCGTGGCTGCCGCCGCCCGATTTCGAACTCCCGCCACCGGATGAGGACGAGCTGTTCCCCGATCCCGAGGACTTGCTCGTCGAGTCGTGTGTCGAAGAGGTGCTCGGCGACTTGGATCCGGAACTCTTGGATTCGGATGGCTTCGTGCCGGAGGTCTTCGCCTCCGAACCCTTGGTCTCTGGCCCCTTGGTCTCCGAAGCCTTTGTCTTGGTATTGGGGGCCTTGGCGTCCGTCGACGTGGTATCGGATGTCTTGTTGTCTGCGACCTTGGCACCCGACGCGGATGCCCTCGCTTGTCCGGTGGTCGACTGCGAAATGGGGCCGCGAACGGTGCCTTGTGCGCTGATGGTGCCGTGTTCGGTGGTGGTGGCCGTGGGAACCTTCTGCTTGACCGGCTTGTCCGACTGGTCCTTGGCCGCCGCCGCGGTGGGCGACTTGTCGTTCTTCGCCGAATCCTTGGGACTCTCAGTGTCTTTCGCCTGCGTGGTCTCCTTGGCTGCTTCGCCAGAAGTTCCCTGAGCGTCGGTCACCGTACGGGTGGGTGCGGCATCTTTGGGAGACTCCTTGGTGCCTTCCGCCGCGGTCTCCTTGTTCTTGGACGTGGATTTCTCGTCCGTCTTCTTCTCCTTGTCGACGACGGCAACGGTCTTGTCCTTGGCGGGCGTCGTGCTCTCGGCAGCTTCCTGAGGGCCCGGTTCCTTAGGACCCTGTACGTCCTTGGCTTCCTTGGTATCGACAGCGGGGCCCTTGATGGTGTCCTTCGCGGCATCATCAGTGGTTTCTTGTGCGGTGCCGGTCTTTTCGAGGCTTGTCAGCTTCTGATCGATTTTCGTCAGACCCAGTGCCTCCGCGAAATGTTCCTCTGCATCCTTGAACGCCTTGGTGAAGGGCGCCAATGCCTCGTGAACGGACGTGGGGGTCGTGCCGACGGCATCCGCTGTCGCTTGCAGGGCCAAACCGGGAAGGGGCGGCAACGGCGGTAGGAAATAGCGTGCCTCTGCCCATGCGAAATTGATGACGGAGTTGACAATGTCACCACCGAATCGCCCGAACGAATTGACGATGTTGGAGAAGCTGGGGTCGTTGATGATGGGGTCGACGAGGTTATAGACAAAGCTGTTGGCGATGGGCCGAATGAGGTTGTCGTAGACGATGCCGATCTGCGCGCTGACAAGTCCGCCGATGACGGGAACAAATCCGGCACCCCACTGCGCGAGGTCCACGCCGTAGTCCACCCAGTACTGGATGAACTGGTAGGCCTGGTCGATGCCGTTGGTGATGGAGTTCGCGACGGCCGGACCCGCGGCCGCCGCCGCGGGCGCACTGGACCGAGACGGTGCGGCGGAGGGCGTGAGAGGCTGGGGGGCCGCCGCACGCGGCTTCACCGAGAGAGAGGGATCGGTGATCGGCGCGCTGGACGCCCCGGCGGCGGTCGACGGCAGCGGGAACTTCAATGCGGCAAATGTGCTCAGCGGGGCCTTGCCGGTCTGCGGCGGGAATGCGAACGAGCTCAGACGAACTGAGGCGGATCGGATATCGGGCAATGAGATGGCCTGCGGCGTGCGCGGAACCACCGTTGGTGCCACGACCAGGGCGGTCGCGGTGATAGCGGCCATACCCGCCTTGAACAAGGGATTGGCGGTCCGGTCCATCTCACTCCTCTGTCGATTCGAAGCGACCCGGACGTCAGCGTACGGGGTACTCACGCGTGAACGGGCCATTCCGACGAGGCGGTGTCGTGCAGCAACGCAGCAACCGTCGTCTCCAAAGATGTTCTCGCGCTTTCCGATCCGGGCCCTGGCTAATATGCTAAGGGCGGACGAGCCCCTGGTAGTCACGGATGGCGAAGGTGTCGTGGATATTGAGCGCGCGTGCCGCGACCAGCCGCGAGGCAATGCGAGCCAGTGGTGATGGCAAATGGCCAAGGATTCGTGCGCCGTGAACAAGAGTCCACAGGCCGACACGGCTCTTGGGCACCAGGGTGCCCGACGGGGTGAGAGCCAGGCGGCGGCTGCGGTGCACGTGCTCGCCATGGCCGCTTCGCAGGCGGGGTAGGCGCGGGTGTGATCACCTGCGGCGGTCGCGATTTCCCCGGCGAGTACCTACGCCCCCACGACTGCGAGGCTGGCACTTCCGCCCACGGCGGGGCCGGGGCAGTATCCGGCGTCGCCGACGAGCGTTATGCGGCCCTTCGACCAGGTGGTCATCCGCAGCTGGGTAATGGAGTCCATGTAGAATGTGACGGTCGCGTCGACCTCCGCCAGCATGCGGGGCACCTCCCAGCCGAAGTCGGCGTATACGTCCCGCAAGAGTTCCTTCTGCCGCGGTATGTCCCGGTGGTGATAGTCGAGTGGCTCGGGAGTACGGAATGAGGAAGAACGCCCGAGCATCCGGGAGCTGAGCGGTGCTGTATATGCCTGCCATTCGGTCGACCTTCGAGAACATCACCGCGCGGTCGGCCAGATCGAGATAGTTGGGTATCGATGCGACCGCCAGGTATTCACCCAGCCAGTGTGAACAGCCAGACTCGGGACCGAACGCCAGACCACGAACATTCGAGTGCAAGCCATCGGCGCCGACAACGAGGTCGAACCGGCGCTCGGGGCCTTGCTCGAAGGTCACGTGCACCCCGATGTCGTCTTCGGTGAGCGACGTGATGGAGTCTCCGAAGATGTACTCCGTGTTGTGGTCGCATCGTGTTGTCATGGGGCATCATCGTGCGCGATCTGGCCACCATGAGGCAGTTCGGGCCACGGTTGCCCGGATCATCTGCACCCCTGACGGTTTCGCGCCCGCCAGCAACGCGATCAGCTTGCGCACCATCGAGTACGCGGATCGGTCGCATCGACAGGTAAAAAGGCCGCGGTGGACGCCACCATCGCCGCGCCGAACAGCTGAGCGTCCTTAGAGGGGACGTCCGCCCATGACCTTGGCGCTCACCCAGCCGAGCTTGAGCAGGCCGAGGTAGGTCGAGGGTTTGAAGGCCAGCGGCCAGCTCGTACGGCGCGGTGCCGTCGGCAGTGCCTCGCCGCTGAATCGTGCGCCCAGCCATGCCATCGACATCGGTGCGGACATGGGATGCAGCAGCAGGTGCTCGTTGAGCAGATCGCGGTGATAGGTGACGTGGGCGCCACCGCCGCGGTAGTTGTCTGCCAGTTCGTCGATGCATGAGGTCGAAATGATCTGGTCGTGCACGGCCTGAACGATCAGGACGGGTGGGGTGGGGACCGTCTTGCCGAGTTTGATGCTGTCGAAGACGTGCTGCACCTCAAGTGTCTCGAGGAGCTGGTCCAGTGGCTGGTCCACCAGATCATCCATGTCCTTGAAGGCCATGGCGACGATGGCCCGCAAGGTCGGCATGTCTTCGAGCCGTCCGAGAAATGCCTTGCCCTGGGGTGTTGCGTGCTCCTCGATGACGCGCTCAAGGCCTGGGTAGACATGCGACAGAGCGGCGACAACCAGGGCGGGTAGGGCGGCGAACAGTCCGCCGTTGAGTCGCCGGAAGGTGTGTCCCAGGTCCCCCACGGGGGATCCCAGCACAGCGCCGGCGATGGTGAGCTCGGGTGCGTAGTCCGCGCTGACCTCCGCCGTCCACGCGGTGGCGAGACCTCCGCCGGAGTAACCCCATAGCCCGATAGGCGCCTGCCGGGACAGTCCCAGTCTGTCGCAGTTCAGGGCTGCCCGAAGTCCGTCCAGGGTCCGGTATCCCGGTTCCTCCGGGGCTCCCCAGATGCCGTCGACGCCTTCGTGATCCGGTATGGACACGGCCCAGCCCTGGGCAAGGAGCGCCGCGATCAGCAGCAGTTCGAACTGCGCGAAGGAGCCGAGCGCATGTGCGCCCCGCCGCAGGGCGTAGGAGGGAAAGCAGCGATCGGTGACGGCGTCGATGGCGCATTGATACGACACGATCGGAACCGTTGCCGCCGGGCCGGTGCCGGTGGGTGTGAGCACCGTGGTGACCGCGGCGTCGGCGCGCCGATTGAGGTCATTGCTGCGGTAAAGCAGCTGCGTCGCGGTAAATCGCTGGGGGATCACGCCCAGGAACGCCATTTCGACATCCCGGGTGCGCAGCACGGTGCCGGGCGCGGCGTGTTCGAAGCCGAGAGGCGGGAGGTAGAACGGATCCTCGGTGGGCAATAGCGGGCGAACGCCGCGCTCAATGTCCTGATGAGCCGGTTCGCCGATCCACTTGACGTCATCGGATATAGCCAGGTCGTGGGGTGCCATGCCTGCGCTCCCTTCAATGTCCCCGGCATTCATACCTTAAGGAGACTCTAAGGGGCTAGCCCTGTCATCCAGGAGGGCGTAGCGCAGCAAACTCGTCGGTGACCCGGTACCGGTCATCGGTGAATCGGTAGAGCGCCGCGGGACGACCACCGCTGCGGCCTGATCGCACGGTGGTGCCGGTCGGCGTGAGCACGCCGCGCCGCACCAGCACACGTTGAAGGTTGGTGGCGTCGACGGGATATCCCAGCGTCGCGCAGTAGATGTCGCGGAGCGTTGAGAGCGTGAATTGCTGTGGTGCCAAAGCGAATCCGATGTTTGTGTAGGACATCTTCGCGACCAGGCGGGTGTGTGCGTGCGCGACCATCACGCGGTGGTCGAAGGCCATCGCGGGCAGGTCGCTCACACGGTGCCACTGAGCGTCGGCGGGCAGCTCGGGGGTGGCGGGGAAGGGGACGAGCCCGAGAAACGTCGAGGCGATGGTGCGTGGGCCAGGCACTCGGTTCGGCGCGGAAAACACGGCCAACTGTTCAAGGTGTGCCAACTCACGCACGTCCACCTTCTCGGCGAGCTGCCGACGGATGGAGGAGGGGAGGTCCTCGTCGGGGCGGACTTGGCCGCCGGGGAGAGCCCATGCGCCGTGGTGCGGTTCGAGTGCGCGCTGCCACAGCAGCACGGCGAGCTCGGGCGTGCGCGCGGGGCCATTTGTGCTGGTTGAGGTGTCACTGAAGTGACGCACTTGGAACACCACGGCTAACACCTCGTGCTCGGTGCTAGTATGGACCATGTTTTCGATCATAAGTCGAAAACCTCGGTAGGCCAAACGGAGCCCGAAAGCCGACCGAGACCCGAGGGCGCGAGGAGGCGGCCATGACGGCAGCTGACGTGTTACTTGACGGCGTGATCGACGGCCCTGGTGGATACAGCGGTGTGGAGGGCGATGCCCGTTGGGCCGAGCAGGTGCGCCGATTGGCCGACCAGCGCGGCGCCACACTGCTCGCGCATAACTATCAGCTTCCGGCGATCCAGGACGTGGCGGACCACGTCGGCGACTCGCTGGCGCTCTCCCGCATTGCCGCCGAGGCGCCAGAGGACACCATCGTGTTCTGCGGTGTTCATTTCATGGCCGAGACGGCCAAGATCCTCAGTCCGGATAAGACGGTGCTCATCCCGGATCAGCGCGCCGGATGCTCGCTCGCCGATTCCATCACCGCCGAGGATCTGCGGGACTGGAAGGCCGAATTTCCCGACGCCGTGGTGGTCTCGTACGTCAACACCACCGCGGCTGTGAAGGCGCTCACCGATATCTGCTGCACCTCCTCGAACGCCGTCGACGTCGTCGCGTCGATCGACCCGGACCGCGAGGTGCTGTTTTGTCCGGACCAGTTCCTCGGCGCACACGTCAAGCGGGTGACGGGTCGTCAGAATCTGCAGATCTGGGCGGGCGAGTGCCACGTGCACGCCGGAATCAACGGCGAGGAACTTGCCGGGCAGGCACGTTTACACCCGGATGCCGAGCTGTTCGTGCATCCCGAATGCGGGTGCGCGACATCGGCCCTGTACCTCGCCGGCGAGGGGGCCGTGCCCGACGATCGGGTGAAAATCCTCTCGACGGGCGGAATGCTCGACGCGGCCCGTGAAACGCGCGCACGGGAGGTGTTGGTGGCCACGGAGGTCGGCATGCTGCACCAGCTGCGTAAGGCGGCGCCCGACGTGAACTTCCTGGCGGTCAACGACCGAGCCTCATGCACATACATGAAGATGATTACCCCTGCGGCGATGCTGCGCTGCCTCGTGGAGGGTCGTGATGAGGTGCATGTGGACCCGGAAACCGCGCGGTTAGCGCGGCGAAGTGTGCAGCGGATGATCGAGATCGGGCAGCCCGGCGGCGGAGAATGACGCTGCCCGGGGGAGCCACCTGGAGCACTGATGCAGATGTGGTTGTCGTCGGTGCGGGCGTAGCCGGATTGGCGGCGGCGCTCGCCGCGCACCGCCGAGGGCGAAAGGTCTTGGTGCTCAGCAAGATCGGTGCTACTGCGACGCATTTCGCCCAGGGCGGTATCGCCGTCGTACTGCCCGACACGGACGATTCAGTCCAGGCTCATGTCCGTGACACGCTGAGCGCCGGGGCCGGTCTGTGTGATGTCGATGCGGTGGTCTCGATCGTGTCGGACGGTTATCGCGCGGTGCGCGATCTGGTGGCCGATGGTGCCCGATTCGACGAAACACATTCCGGACAATGGGCATTGACACGCGAAGGCGGACACAGCACCCGCCGGATAATCCATGCGGGCGGCGATGCGACCGGTGCGGAAGTGCAGCGGGCGCTCGATCACGCCGCGGCGACACTCGATATCCGTCGGAGCCATGTGGTGCACGACGTCCTCATCGGGCCGGACGGCGTGGGCGGTGTGGTCGTCCGAAACGCTGACGGCTCAGGCGTGATCCGTACCGGGGCCGTGGTTCTGGCTACCGGCGGCCTCGGGCATCTGTATTCGGCCACCACCAATCCAGAGGGGTCAACCGGAGACGGAATCGCACTGGCCTTGCGTGCGGGTGTGCCGGTGGCCGATATCGAGTTCATCCAGTTTCATCCGACCATGCTGCATGCCGCGCATGCCAACGGATGCCGGCCCCTCATCAGTGAGGCGGTCCGCGGCGAGGGAGCCACTCTTGTTGACGCCCGTGGGGATTCGGTGACCTCCGGAGTGCATCCCATGGGCGATCTGGCGCCACGCGACATCGTGGCCGGAGCGATCGCCCGCAGGCTGCGCGAGACCGGAGATCAGTGCGTCTATCTCGACGCGCGCACGATCGACAACTTCGCGGGCCGATTCCCCACCATCACCGCCGCGTGTGCGGCGGCGGGTATCGATCCGACGGCTCAGCTCATCCCGGTGGTACCGGGGGCGCATTACAGCTGTGGCGGGGTCGTCACCGATCCCTACGGCCGGACCGAGATCGCCGGTTTGTTCGCCGCGGGTGAGGTCGCGCGTACCGGGATGCACGGGGCAAACCGGCTGGCCTCCAATAGTTTGTTGGAAGGCCTCGTGGTGGGCAGGCGTGCGGGGGAGGCCGCCGCGCAGGTGACTGAACGGTCGGCCATGAGCGGGGAGCATCACGATGCGCAACCGCGTCTCGACCGTCGGCGGCTGCAGGCGGCGATGAGCCGTTGGGCATCCGTACTGCGTGATGCCGAGGGGCTCACAAACCTTGATGACGAGCTACGTTCGTGCGCCGCGGTGCCGACATCGACCCCGCTCGAGGTGGAAGACGCCGCGCTGACCCTCACCGCTGCCGCCGTGGTCGCCGCGGCCTCGGCGCGCACCGAATCCCGCGGCTGCCATGCCCGCTCGGATTGGCCCGGCACCGATCCCGATTTTGCCATCAGTTTTCCGGTGCGCCGGGACGCCGACGGATGCGAGGTTGCGCTACCGTCTGGGGTGCCATGTTGACCGCGACGCTGACGGAAACCGAACTCGCCGAGGCACGTTCGGTGGTCCAGCGTGCTCTCGAAGAAGACCTGCGCTATGGTCCCGATGTCACGAGCCAAGCCACCGTGCCCGCCGACGCCGAATGCACCGCCGCGATGGTGACGCGATCCGGCGGTGTGATCGCCGGAGTGGAAATCGCCCTCATCGTTCTTGACGCAGTGGTGGGCGCGGGGAACTACCGCGTGGAGAATCGTCTCACTGACGGCACTCGAGTCGGTACCGGGACAGCGCTGCTCACGGTCACCGCCCCCACCCGCGATCTGCTGACCGCCGAGCGCACCATGCTGAACCTGGTGTGTCATCTCTCGGGCATCGCGACCACGACTGCTGCCTGGGTGGACGCGGTCGACGGTACTCACGCGCAGATCCGCGACACCCGCAAAACCCTGCCGGGACTGCGACTCCTGCAGAAGTATGCCGTCCGCGCCGGAGGTGGCGTGAACCACCGCCTCGGCCTCGGCGATGCCGCACTGATCAAAGACAATCACGTCGTGGCCGCCGGTTCGGTGGTGGCCGCGCTGCGTGCGGTCCGAGCGGCGGCGCCGAACATCGAGTGTGAGGTCGAGGTCGACTCGCTCGAACAGCTCGATGAGGTCATGGCCGAGGGTGCCGAGCTCGTACTTTTGGATAACTTCCCGGTCTGGCAGACCCAGGTTGCCGTGCAGCGCCGCGATGTTCAGGCTCCCCAGCTCAAGCTGGAATCCTCGGGAGGGCTTGCGCTCGAGACGGCCGCGGCGTACGCCAAGACGGGTGTCGACTACCTTGCGGTCGGTGCGCTGACGCATTCCGCCCGGGTGCTCGACATCGGTTTGGATATGTAAACCTCAGTCGCGCAGCGCGGCCCGCGCGAACTCCGTCGTGTACGTCGCGTTGATGTCGATCCGCTGCTTCACGGGTGCGACGTTCTTCGAGTACATGCCGAGGATGCGCAATGCGTTCTGTGCGCCATCGGATTTCATGATCCCGTCGCCGCTGAACATTCCGATGGAGTCGACAATGGACTGCAAGTAGGGGTCTTTGTTTGCGCCCGCGTATTGAGGTGGCATGTTGTCGGCGATCTGTGCGGGCGAGTGCAGCTTGATCCAGCGCAGCGTTTGAACGAACGACGTGACTAGCTTTTGCACGATGAATGCGTTGAAGAACACCGCGAAGAACACCAGAACCACGACGGTGGCGACCTTGGAGCTCAGCCCGAGACCGAACCAGATGATGAACAATGAGGCCAGCACGATGCGTGGAACGGCGTTGAGCGCCTTGATGAACGGTGCGAGCACCTCCGACCAGTAGCGGCTGCGACCGGGAATATCCATGCGGGCCAGACCGTGCTCGCGCGCGTATGCCGTCAACGTGGTCGCCAGCGTGTCCCGTGTCCGGCCCGCGACAATGGCGACCCGCCAGGGCTGGATGTTCGAGTTGGACGGCGCGTGTTGCGGAGTCTCTAACGCGGCGTTCAGGATCTCCCGTGGAACTGGGGTCGCGAGAAAGGCGCAGATCGCCGACCGCCCCCGGGACCAGACGATCGAAGCCGGGGGCATCCAACACGGCAGCTACTTCGCGATATCGGCGACGAAGACCCCTGCGAGCTTGTTGACTTGCCGGGTCGAGCGGGTCAGCGCTGGATCTCCCTGGCCTTGCTCCACGATGCGCGGGTTGATCACATGGATCTGTTTGCCGCGAAAGAGCTTGATGTCGGCACCGCCGGCGGCGATCACGTTCTTGGTCCAGTTGGTTTTACCGTGAATCAGCCCGATGGAGATGACATCGCCTTTGCGGAATGCGTTCACGGTGGTTTCGTACTTGGTGCCTGACGTGCGGCCGAAGTGCGTAACGGTAGCGAACGACGGTAAAAAGCGCGCGATACGGGCCATGAATGGATTCATGAACTTGATCTGAGCTCGCTCAAGCCAATCGGGCATGAGCATGGGCACGCCGGGCTGATTGTTTGCTGACATCGATGATCCGATCGTTGTGGGCCGGTAGGGTCTTCCTGCCGACGAGTCTAGTTAGACGTGCGTCACACACAACCGGTGACTGCGCGGTAAATGGGGTTGAGCAGCTCTGGGAGAATGGCGGGGTGAGCGACGGACCCACCCCATCAGATGCTCTTCGCGCAGGCGGCACATCGCTGCTTCGCCGTATCGACATGCGCGGTGCGAACCTGTCCCCGTCCCATCTGCGCTCTGCCCTTCCGCGGGGCGGGACCGACGTCGATGCCGTGCTGCCGACGGTACGGCCCGTGGTGGAGGCGGTCAGGGACCGCGGCGCCGAGGCCGCACTGGAATTCAGCGCCCAGTTCGATGGCGTGCGCCCCGCGACCGTCCGTGTTCCCACTGCCGAGCTGGAGCGCGCACTCGCGGAGCTGGACCCGGCGGTGCGCGACGCGCTCGAAGTGTCCATTCTGCGAGCGCGTGCGGTGCACGCCGATCAGCGCCGCCAGGACACGGTGACCACCGTCGCGGATGGCGCCACCGTCACCGAGCGTTGGGTAGCCGTCGAGCGCGTGGGCTTGTACGTTCCGGGCGGTAACGCCGTGTATCCGTCGAGCGTCGTCATGAACGTCGTCCCGGCACAAACAGCCGGGGTGGGATCGCTCGTCATCGCGTCACCACCGCAGGCCCAATTCGGCGGACTGCCTCACCCGACGATTCTCGCGGCCGCACAGCTGCTCGGCGTCGAAGAGATCTGGGCCGTGGGTGGCGCCCAGGGTGTCGCGCTATTGGCGCACGGTGGTACCGATACCGACGGTGCCGAGCTCGCATCGGTCGACATGATCACCGGGCCCGGCAATATCTACGTGACCGCGGCCAAGCGGTTGTGCCGATCGCTGGTAGGTATCGATGCCGAGGCCGGCCCCACTGAAATCGCAGTCCTTGCCGATGAGACCGCTGATCCGGTACATGTGGCCGCCGATCTGATCAGCCAGGCCGAACACGATGTGCTGGCGGCGAGTGTGCTCGTCACCACGAGCGAGAAGCTGGCCGACGCCGTGGTGAAAGAGACTGCCGCACAGCTGGAGACGACGGTGCACGCAGAACGCGTCACCGCCGCGCTGACCGGTGCTCAATCCGGAATCGTTCTCGTCGACGACCTCAGTGCGGGGATCAAGGTCGTGAATGCCTACGCGGCCGAGCATTTGGAAATTCAGACGGCCAATCCGGTGCCGGTGGCCGCGCGCATTCGCAATGCCGGTGCGATCTTCCTGGGGCCATGGTCACCGGTGAGCCTCGGCGACTACTGCGCGGGATCCAATCACGTGCTGCCCACCGCCGGATGTGCACGGCATTCCAGTGGGCTGTCCGTGCAGACGTTCCTGCGCGGTATCCACATCGTGGATTACACCGAGGCCGCTCTCAAAGAGGTCTCCGGGCACGTGATCACGCTCGCGAATGCAGAGAATCTGCCCGCGCACGGTGAGGCGGTTCGACGCAGGTTCGAGCGATCATGAGCGGTCTGATCGGCGGCGCGGCCCGACTCGAGGACCTGCCGCTGCGCGACAGCCTGCGCGGCAAGAGTCCTTATGGCGCACCGCAGTTGACAGTGCCGGTGCGGCTGAACACCAACGAGAACCCGCACGAACCGTCGGCCGGCCTCATCAACGATGTGGCGGATTCGGTCCGATGGGTGGCGGCGGAGCTGCATCGCTACCCGGACCGCGATGCGGTGGCCTTGCGTACCGATCTGGCGGCCTACCTGGCAGAGCAGACGGGCGTACCCGTGGGCGCCGAGAATGTCTGGGCGGCAAACGGTTCCAACGAGATACTGCAGCAACTATTACAGGCCTTCGGTGGGCCTGGCCGCACCGCGCTAGGTTTCACGCCGTCCTACTCGATGCACCCGATCATTTCCGATGGAACCCAGACCGAATGGCTGCAGGCTCAGCGTTCGGAGGATTTCTCGCTGGATATACGCACGGCGGTCGCAGCGATTCGGGAGCATCAGCCCGACGTCGTCTTCGTGACGAGCCCCAACAACCCGACGGGACAGTCTGTTCCGTTGGAGGACCTGCGCCAGATCCTCGACGCGGCTCGGGGAGTTGTGATCCTGGATGAGGCATACGGCGAATTCTCGGCGGCGCCCAGTGGAATCACGCTCGTGGACGAGTATCCGGCGAAGCTGATCGTGAGCCGCACCATGAGCAAGGCCTTCGCCTTCGCGGGCGGACGGCTGGGATACCTGGTGGCGGCACCGGCCGTTATCGACGCACTGCAGTTGGTGCGGCTGCCGTACCACCTGTCGGTGCTCACGCAGACCGCCGCTCGCGCGGCGGTGAAACACCGTGCGGAGACCCTTGGTAGCGTCGCGACGTTGGTTGCCGAACGCATCAGGGTATCGGAGGCGTTGTCGGCCAGCGGATTCCGGGTTATTCCCAGTGACGCGAACTTCGTGCTGTTTGGCAGGTTTGTCGATTCGGCGGCGAGCTGGCAGCGGTATCTCGATGCGGGCGTTCTTATCCGGGATGTCGGCATTCCGGGGTATTTGCGCGTCACCATCGGGCTGGCGAGCGAGAATAACGTGTTCTTGAAGGTCAGCGACACACTGGCCGCGACGGACCTAGAGAAAGGTGCGCCCTCATGACAGCATCCGCGTGGAATCGGGTGGCGCGAGTGGCCCGGGCCACCCGCGAGTCGGACATCGTGGTGGAACTGAACCTGGATGGCAACGGTCAGGTGCACATCGATACCGGGGTGCCGTTCTTCGACCACATGCTCACCGCCCTGGGGACGCACGCCAGTTTCGATCTCACGATCACCGCCACGGGTGATACCGAGATCGAGGCGCATCACACGGTGGAGGACACCGCCATCACGCTCGGGCAGGCGCTCGCCGAGGCGCTGGGGGACAAGAAGGGAATCCGCAGGTTCGGGGACGCCTTCATCCCGATGGACGAAACTCTGGCCCACGCCGCGGTGGACGTATCGGGCCGCCCGTACTGTGTGCACACCGGCGAGCCGGACCACCTGCTGCACACCACGATCGCGGGCTCTTCGGTTCCGTACCACACTGTCATCAACGCGCACGTGTTCGAGTCGTTGGCGCTCAACGCGCGGATCGCGCTGCATGTGCGCACCCTGTACGGGCGCGACCCGCACCACATCACCGAGGCCCAGTACAAGGCCGTGGCCAGAGCGCTGCGCCAGGCCGTCGAGCCCGACCCGCGGGTTACCGGTGTGCCGTCGACCAAGGGCAGCCTGTGACCGGTGCCGGACCCAAAGTCGTTGTCCTCGACTACGGTTCGGGTAATCTCAGATCCGCGCAGCGCGCGCTGGAAAGGGTCGGCGCCGACGTCACGGTGACCGCCGATGCCGATGCGGCGCTCAATGCCGACGGTCTGGTGGTCCCTGGGGTAGGCGCCTTTGCGGCGTGCATGGACGGGCTGCGCGGCATTGACGGCGAGCGCATCATCGACGTTCGGCTCTCCGGCGGCCGCCCAGTACTGGGTATTTGCGTCGGCATGCAGATCCTGTTCAGTCGCGGCATTGAATTCGGTGTCGATACCGCAGGATGCGGCCAGTGGCCAGGCGTGGTCAGCCGTCTGGACGCACCGGTGATCCCGCACATGGGCTGGAACACCGTCGATGCGCCGACCGGATCGGACCTGTTCGCCGGGCTGGATGCCGACACACGCTTTTACTTCGTGCATTCCTACGCGGTACAGAAATGGGAGCTGGAAACGCCCGCCGAGTCACCCATCGCGAAGCCGCTGGTGACATGGGCGACCCATCACGTGCCGTTTATCGCGGCGGTGGAGAATGGGGCACTGGCGGCCACACAGTTCCATCCGGAGAAGAGCGGTGACGCGGGGGCCGTGTTGTTGAGCAATTGGGTGAAGGGAATCTCGTGAGTCTCGTTCTATTACCAGCGGTCGATGTCGCCGACGGCCAGGCCGTGCGCCTGGTGCAGGGCAAGGCGGGCAGCGAAACCACCTACGGCTCACCGCGTGATGCGGCGCTGGCGTGGCAGAACGACGGTGCCGAGTGGGTGCACCTGGTGGACCTGGATGCCGCCTTCGGACGCGGTTCCAACCGCGAGTTACTGGCACAGGTGGTGGGCGAGCTCGATGTGAAGGTCGAGCTCTCCGGCGGCATCCGGGACGACGAATCGTTGATGGCAGCGCTTGCAACCGGTTGCGCCCGAGTCAATCTCGGCACTGCCGCGCTAGAGGACCCGGAATGGTGCGCCTCGGCGATCGCCCGGCACGGTGAACGTGTCGCGGTGGGGCTAGATGTCGAAATTGTGGACGGCGAGCACCGGCTGCGCGGCCGTGGCTGGGTCAGCGACGGCGGTGACCTCTGGGAGGTGCTGGAACGTCTTCGTGCGCAGGGATGCTCGCGTTACGTGGTTACCGACGTCACCAAGGATGGCACCCTCACCGGGCCGAACCTCGAACTGCTGGCACAGGTCGCGGGTGTCGCGAACGCACCTGTCATTGCCTCGGGCGGGGTTTCGAGCCTCGATGACCTGCGTGCCATCGCAGAACTAACCGGCGCCGGTATCGAGGGCGCGATCGTCGGAAAGGCCCTCTACGCCGGCCGTTTCACCCTGCCCGACGCGTTGACTGCCGTTTCCTGACATGCCTACTACTGCGGAGCTGACTGCGCTGATTGCTGAGGCGTCCGCGATTTTGGACGTGGCGGCGCAGCGTTTCGTGGCCGGACACGGGGCCGATGGTGTCGTCTTCAAGGGCGGTAAGGACTTCGCCACCGAGGAGGATCTGGCCATCGAACGGATGGTGGTGAAGGCGCTCACGGAGCGCACCGGAATCGCTGTGCACGGTGAGGAATTCGGTGGTCCGGCCGTGGATTCCGGGCTGGTCTGGGTGGTCGACCCGATCGACGGAACCGTGAACTACGCGGCGGGTTCGCCGATGGCGGCAATTCTGCTGGGGCTGCTCTCCGACGGAGAACCGGTCGCGGGCCTGACCTGGTTGCCGTTCATGGGGGACAAGTACACCGGCTTGGCGGGTGGCCCCTTGGTGCGCAACGGCGTGCCGATGCCGCCGTTGCCCCGCGTCGATCTCGCGGATGTGGCGGTGGGGCTGGGCACCTTCAATGTGGACTGGAAAGGCCGGGTGCCGGGACGCTATCGGCTGACGGTGCTGGAGAAGCTGAGCCGCATCACGTCGCGACTGCGTATGCACGGCAGCACCGGGATCGATTTGGCGTTCACCGCGGGCGGGATCCTGGGCGGTGCGGTGAGTTTCGGCGCACACGTGTGGGACCACGCCGCCGGTATCGCACTGGTTCAGGCGGCGGGCGGCCACGCGACGGACCTCGGTGGCAATCCCTGGACCCCCGAATCGCCGTCAGTGCTGGTGGCCGCGCCCGGCGTGCACGAACAGATTCTGGAAGTGCTGGCCGGGGTCGGGGATCCGGAGGACTACCGATGAGTGTTGCTACCCGTGTCATCGCCTGCCTCGACGTCGACGATGGTCGAGTGGTCAAGGGTGTGAACTTCGAAAACCTGCGTGATGCAGGAGATCCAGTGGAGCTAGCTGCCGCGTATGACGCCGAGGGCGTGGACGAACTGACCTTCCTCGACGTCACGGCCTCGTCCTCGGGTCGGGCGACAATGCTGGATGTGGTGCGGCGCACCGCCGAGCAGGTGTTCATTCCGCTGACGGTGGGCGGTGGTGTGCGATCGGTGGAGGACGTCAACGTGCTGCTGCGTGCCGGTGCGGACAAGGTGGGCGTCAACACCGCGGCGATCGCGCGCCCGGAACTGCTGGCCGAGCTGGCGCAGCGGTTCGGATCTCAGTGCATTGTGCTGAGTGTGGACGCCCGCCGGGTCCGCGAGGGTGACCCGCCGACTCCGTCAGGATGGGAAGTCACGACCCATGGCGGCCGCACGGGCACCGGGATCGACGCCATCGAATGGACAACGCGCGGAGCCGAATTGGGAGTGGGGGAAATCCTGCTCAACTCCATGGATGCCGATGGCACCAAGGCGGGGTTCGATCTTGCGATGATCACGGCCGCGCGTGCGGCGGTCGACGTTCCGGTGATCGCCAGTGGCGGGGCTGGCGCGGTTCAGCACTTCGCGCCGGCGGTCAAAGCGGGGGCCGACGCGGTGCTGGCGGCCAGTGTCTTCCATTTCCGCGAGCTGACCATCGGCCAGGTGAAAGCGGCTATGGCCGCAGAAGGGATCACCGTGCGATGAGCGACCTCGATCCGGCCATTGCCGACCGCTTGAAGCGGGACTCTGCCGGTCTGCTGACCGCGGTGGTGCAGGAGCACGGCACGGGCACGGTGTTGATGGTCGCCTGGATGAATGACGAGGCCCTGGCACAGACCCTTGCGACGCGACGCGGCACCTACTTCTCACGTTCGCGTCAGCGCCTGTGGGTCAAGGGCGAGACGTCGGGTCATACCCAGTACGTGCATGCGGTGCGGCTGGACTGTGACGGCGACACACTGGTGCTCGAAGTCGATCAGACCGGGCCGGCGTGCCACACCGGCGCGCACAGTTGCTTTGACGCCGATGAGCTCTTGGGTGAAGAGCGTTAGGTTGCGCGTACTACGTGCGGGCGCGGAGGAACTCTAGGGCCTTGTCCGCGTGGGCGTTCATGTTGAGCTCGCTGGAGAACACCTCGAGCACCGTCTTGTCGGTGTCGATGATGAACGTGGTCCGCTTGACGGGTGCCAGCTTGGCCAGCAGTCCGCGCTTGACGCCGAATGCCGTGGAGATCGCCCCGCCCTTGTCCGAGAGCAGTGGGTAGTCGAACTTGCGCTTGTCGGCGAAGTCTGCCTGCTTTTCGACCGAGTCGACGCTGATGCCGACGCGAGAGGCGCCCACTTCTTTGAATTCGCTTGCTAAGTCCCGGAAATGGCAGGCCTCGGCGGTGCAGCCCGGCGTATTCGCGGCGGGATAGAAGAACAGCACGACGGGTCCGTCGGCCAGGAGCGCGGAGAGGCTGCGGGTTGTGCCGGTCTGGTCCGGAAGTTCGAAGTCGGCGACACGATCACCAGGTTTCATGAGTCGAACGCTACGCCAGCGCGTCGGACAGCCGGTTTCCCAGGGCGGTGATTGTGCGCATGTCACCACGGACACCGGGCGCCCAGGGCAGTCCCAGCCGGTCTTTGAACTTGTCGATGTACCGGGGGATCACGTGGAGGTGAAAATGAAACTCCGTCTGCCATGCGTGCGCGCCGCAGCAATTCAGGAGGTTCACCCCGTCGGCCCCGAGTTCGGTGACGACCGCTTTGGCGATCCGCTGGGCGGCCACCGTCACAGCGCTCAGATCACCGGCGGGTATCTCAAGCAGATCCTTACTGTGCTGCTTCGGAACCACCAGGAGATGTCCGTCTGAGCCGGGGTTGATGTCCATGAAGGCATAGGTTTTGGCATCCTCCGCGACGCGTACGCCGGGCACAACACCGGAGACAATTCCGCAAAACAAGCACTCGTCAGCCACCGCTTCACGCTAGAGACATTGACCTATCGAACAGGTGTTCGATACCATGAAGGCATCGGGAGATGCGGCCGAACAGGCCCGTATATCGGGCTCGACGTGATGAGGTGCGACATGCCATCGAAGAACGTGACGGTGTTCCTGCCCGGCGGCGCGGTGTGGGAGTTTCACTGGGAATTTCACTGGCGCAACAGGGCTCACCGGCACTCTCGCAATGGCGCGCGAGCGTCGACATGCGAACAACAGAGTGCCCCGCACGGCACGCCCGGGCCGCACATGCGGTCCCAGGCGTGCCGTCACATTAGCGGGCGGGTAGCGGGCGTGACCGGATCACCCGGGGCCACCAGAACAACGGCCCGAGCAGCCGGGCAATGGCGGGTGTGATGAATGATCGCACGATGAGCGTGTCCAGCAGCAGGCCAAGGCCGATGATGGAGCCAAGCTGGCCCACCGACAGCAGATCGCTGGACAGCATGGCCATCATCGTGGTCGCGAACACGATGCCCGCGGTGGTGACGACCTTGCCGGAGTTGGCCACCGCACGGATCAGACCAGTATTGAGCCCTGCCTTGCTTTCCTCCAGATAGCGGGAAATGAGCAACAGGTTGTAGTCCGACCCCACGGCCACCAGGATGATGAAGGTGATCGGCAGGTTCAGCCAGCTCAGTGGTATCCCAAGGAAGTGCTGCCAGACCAGCACGGACAGGCCGAAGGCGCCCGAGTAGGAAAACGCCACCGTGCCGACGATGACCAGTGCCGCCACCACGCTGCGGGTGATCAACAGCATGACCAGGAATATCAGTGCGAACGCCGCGATCGCCGCAATCAGGAGATCGGTCTTGGTGGCGTCCTGGATATCCCAGTACGTCGCCGCCGCACCGCCCAGATAGACCCGCGATCCGGCCAGGGTCGTTCCTTTGAGCGCCTCCTTGGCGGCGGGCAGATAAGCCTGCGCGTGCTGGATGCCTTCCTCGCTCAGTGCCTCACCGTCGTGGTAGATCATGTAGCGGGCGGATTTCCCGTCCGGTGAGACGAAGTACTTCAGGTCGATCTGGAAGTACGGATTGTCGAAGGCCTCCGGTGGCAGGTAGAAGAACTCGTCGTTCTTGGAACTATCGAATGCGTGTCCGAGGTCCATCATCTGGCGGCCCAACTCGTTCAGCTGGGTGAGCATCGGCCGCATGGTGCTCTGCTCGGTGAGCACCACCTTTCTCATGTTGTCCAGCTCGGCGGCACTCTTGCCGATGACCTCGACCAATTGCGGAGTGACCGCGTCCTGTATCAGCGCAGCCTTAAGGGTGTCGTCCACCGCATCGGTCATCGAATCGACCTGGTCGGTCATATCGAACAGCGACCTCATCGCCCAGCACATCGGGATATCCGCGCAGTGCGGTTCCCAGTAGAAGTAGTTGCGCAGCGGCCGGAACTGATCGTCGAAATTGGCAAGGGTGTCCCGCATGCTCACCGTGACGTCCTTCAACTCCTGCGCACCCTTGACGGTGATATGCGCCGCGCCCGCTTGCTGCCCGGTGAGCGCCTGCTGTTGGCGCATCAGGGTAGCCATCCGGTCAGTGATATCCGCCATGTCGGTGAACCGATCAGTGAGGTCCGTAAGAAACGGGACCAATTCATTGATCTTGGTTCCCATGGTCCCCATCGTGTACGTGAAGGACGAATGCTCCAGAGGCGTGCCCAGTGGCCTGGTGACGCTCTGGATCATGGCGACTCCGGGCGTGTGGAACACCTCGCGCGCCACCTTGTCCAACGCGATCATGTCCGTCGAGTTACGCATGTCGTGATCGGATTCGATCATGAGCATGTCGCTGTTGAGCTTGCTCACGGGAAAGTGCCTGTCTGCCGCGGCATATCCCTGATTCGCCGGGACGTCGTCGGCGATGTATATCCGGTCGTTGTAGTTGGGACGGTACGACGGCAGCGTGATCGATCCGATCAGCACCACAACACTGCTCACCACGAGAATCCGGCCCGGCCAACGCACGGTGACGGTGCCCACCTTGCGCCAAATACCGGCACTTGCCTTGACTTTCGGTTCGAAGACCCCGAAGCGGCTACCCAGCGCCAGCACCGCGGGCCCAAAGGTGAGGGATGCCGCGACCGCGACGAGCGTCGCCGCCGCGCACGGGATGCCCATGGTGTTGAAGTAGTTGAGGCGCGTGAACTGAAGACAGAACGTCGCACCCGCGATGGCCAGGCCGGAGCCGAGGATGACGTGCGAGACGCCTTTCACCGCAGAGTAATACGCCGTCTCCCGATCCTCGCCCGCGTGTCGCGCCTCTTGGTATCTGCCGATCAAGAAGATCGCATAGTCGGTCCCAGCGCCGAGGATCAACGACACCAGGATGTTCGACGCGAAGACCGAGATCCCGATTAGCTTGTGATAGGCGAGGAACGCGACAACGCCACGCCCACAGGACAACTCGACCATCACCACCAACAGAGTCAGCAGGGCGGTGGCGACGGATCGGTAGACGATAAGCAGCATCACCGTGATGATGGCGATTGTCACGTACATCAGGCGGATCATGCTTTGGTTGCCCACCTGAAGCATGTCTGTGGATAGCGGGGCCGAGCCGGAAACGTACACCTTGACCCCGTTGGGGGGCTGGACCTCGGCGACCAGCTCGCGGACGGCACGGATGGATTCATCGGAGACCGTCGAACCCTGGTCGCCGGCGACCCGCACGAGGGTGTAGGCGGCCTGCCCATCGGAGCTCTGCACGCCCGCCGCGGTCGTGCCCTGGCCCCACAGATTCATCACGTATTGGACGTGCTTCTTGTCGTTCTCCAGCTTGCTGGCCAGGGTGTTGTAGAACGCGTGGTCGGCATCGTTGAGCTTGTGATCACCCTCCAGGATGACCATCGCCAGACTGTTGCTGTCCGATTCCTGGAACGATTCACCAATGTGAATCAGGGCCTTGGATGACGGTGCGTCGAGCGGAACCAGCGGACCCTGGTTGGCGTCGGTGACGGGTTCGAGCTGCGGGACCACGGTGTTGATCACGACGGTGAAGGCGGCCCAGGCGAGCACCACAAGTATGGAGAACCTGCGAATCGTCCTGGCGAACCACGGCTTCTGTGTGGAATGTGCGCTCATGCGGACAGCACCTGGCACCAGACACCGGCGTGCTCGCCGGTTGCGGTGTGCTCCGAGCGCACCAATCCATCAACGGTAATGCGGCAGCCGACATTTCGCCCCGCCACCTGTGCGGTGATATCGCCGGTCGCGGTCGTCAAGACGGTTGTCTCCGTATGTGTCCACGGCAACGCGGTGGGCTGAACATCGACCGGTCTGTTGTTGGTGTCCCAGTAGCTCACCCGAGCCCAACCGCCGTAGTCGCCAAACACCTCGTAGACGATGTTCTTGGGATTGAATTGGACGACGGCGAAATTGCCTCCGGGGCTGTGTGTGCGGTCCTGCGAGCCGAAAACCCCGTGTGCGAACTTGATGGCCAGCCCTGCGGTGAGGAGTATCGCCACGGACAGGAGCGGCAACCAGGCCTCATTGAGTACGCGACGGCTCCTGGAGATGCTCACGGCTAACCCTTTCAGTCCTTAGATACAGCCTTCGGGCATGCGAACATGGCGGTACGTCTTCGCGGCGTTACTGATGTCTTACTGCAAGAATGTGTCGGTCATCATTGACCCGTCGACGTTCCACGTCGCTCGTTCACGGATCTTTCGTCACAGCGCGGGCAAAGTCCTGAACGGATGCGTGATGAATACTATATAAGTTAAGTAATTGGTGTCTAGTCAGTGTGACGCAGACCGCGCCAGTCCGGTTGTCATGGATGTTGCCGAGCTTCAGGGTGGGGCGGTCAGAGTTCGATAGCCTTGGGTCGGCAAGTGTTTTTCCAGGTAGGCATCCCTCGGTCGAGAGGGTCCAAGAAGGGACGCGATGGTGGTCAAGGAGAGTTCGGTCACTGTGCGCGATTGGTCGCAGAACAGGCCCGATCTCGACACGGCCTCCATGGAAGTCGTCGGCTTGTTGAAGCGTGCCTCGGGTCTCCTTGCCCGCGCGATCGAACCCTTGTGCACATCCGCTTCCATCCCGGAGCCTGAGCACGACATTCTCATTGTGCTGCGATATCGAAAAGGCCCCGTCATCGCTCGTCACATCGCCGAAGAACTTGGTGTGTCACAAGCGTGGGTGAGCCGAACGCTACGCAAACTTGAGGAGCGTGGATATGTGACTCGGGAGGCCAGCGTCAATGATCGGCGAGCGGTCATCATCAGCATGACGGATAGCGGGCGCGCGGTGGTTGACGAGCACTTTCCTGAGCGGTTGCTTATCCAGTCCGCGGCGCTGGCCGGACTCGGCGACGATCGCGACGCCGTCGTGGGGGGACTGGAGCGCCTGGTGGAGTCCCTGCGGGCCTACGAGGGCTAGGCCAATCAGGGCCGGCCCGCCCGCGTCGGCAACGCGACCCAATCGGCTGGCGGGGGTCTGGGAGAATATCTTCCATGCATAGCACCGTCAGTGGCGCCGCGACCACGACCAGGGAAGAGTTCAACGCCCTGGCGGCGGCGCATCGGGTGGTGCCGGTGATCCGAAAAGTATTGGCCGACAGCGAGACTCCACTCTCTGCCTACCGCAAGCTGGGCGCCAACCGCCCCGGCACCTTCCTACTCGAATCGGCCGAGAACGGGCGGTCATGGTCGCGCTGGTCGTTCATCGGTGCGGGATCACCCTCGGCGCTGACCGTCCGGGACGGTCACGCCGCCTGGCTGGGGGCCACTCCCGAGGGGGCTCCCGTCGGTGGTGATCCTCTCGATGCGCTACGGGCCACGATGGACCTGCTAGCAGGCGAGGCGCTGTCAGACCTCCCGCCGCTGTCCGGAGGCATGGTCGGCTTCTTGGCCTACGACATCGTGCGCCGGCTGGAGCGACTTCCGCAGCAGACCACCGACGATCTGGGATTGCCGGATCTGTTGCTCCTGCTCGCCACCGACATGGCGGCCGTCGACCACCACGAGGGCACCATCACGCTCATCGCGAACGCGGTCAACTGGGATGACACCCCAGAACGTGTGGCCGAGGCGTATGACGGCGCGGTCGCGCGGCTGGACGTCATGACGGCGGCCCTAAGTCAGCCGCTGCCTTCCACGGTCGCCCACTTCGACCGTCCGGCACCCGCGTATCGCAGCCAGCGCACGGTGGAGGAGTACAGCGCCATCGTCGACAAGCTGGTTGGCGAGATCGAGGCAGGTGAGGCATTTCAGGTGGTGCCGAGCATGCGCTTCGAAATGGAGACCGATGTCGACCCGCTGGAGGTGTACCGGATTCTGCGGGTCACTAATCCCAGCCCCTATATGTATCTGCTCCACGCGCCGGATTCCGAGGGTGGGACCGCGTTTTCGGTCGTTGGATCGAGCCCGGAGGCGCTCGTCACGGTCAAAGACGGAGTGGCCACCACCCATCCGATCGCCGGAACGCGCTGGCGTGGCGCCACCGACGAGGAAGACACCCTGCTGGCCAAGGATCTGCTCGCGGACGAGAAGGAACTCTCTGAGCACCTCATGCTGGTCGATCTGGGCCGTAACGATCTTGGACGCGTCTGTACCCCGGGCACCGTGAAGGTCAGCGATTACAGCCACATCGAGCGCTACAGCCACGTCATGCATTTGGTGTCGACGGTTTCTGGACTGCTCGCCGACGGCAAGACCGCACTGGACGCCATCACCGCATGCTTCCCCGCGGGAACGCTGTCAGGCGCGCCAAAGGTGCGCGCCATGGAGCTCATTGAGGAAGTCGAGCTCACTCGCCGCGGCCTCTACGGGGGAGTGCTGGGGTACCTGGACTTCGCCGGAAATGCCGATTTCGCCATCGCGATCCGAACGGCGCTGTTCAAGGACGGTCGTGCCTACGTGCAGGCCGGCGGCGGCGTGGTGGCCGACTCCACGGGCGAGTACGAATACAACGAGGCCCGGAACAAGGCCACCGCGGTGCTCAATGCGATCGCGGCCGCCGAAACCCTCACGGGCGCTGCGGATGTCTGACCCGACTCCGCGGAATTCGGGCCGGAAGCGTCTCCTCACGGGGGCCGGACTGCTGCTGATCGCAGTAGGCGGGTTGTGGGGGGCTTCGAAGCTCACCTGGGTCCGCCTGAGGTCGTTCGACGGTTTGGGGGAGCCCCGAACGATTCTGGTGTCGGGCGCCGATTGGTCGGCCGCCCTGTTTCCGCTGGCTGTCGCCTTGGTCGCGGCGGCCATCGCCACCCTCGCGATCCGCGGATGGGCGCTGCGGATCTTGGCTGTCCTCGTGGCGATCATCGGGGCCGGCGCCGCCTACCTGGGCGTCAGCCTCTGGGCCATTCGCGACGTCGGACCCCGTGCGGCGGAGGTCAAGAACGTTCCGGTATCCACCTTGATCGGTGCCGATCGGCTCTCCGCTGGAGCCACGACCACGGTCATTGCCGCCGTCGTGGCGGTACTGGCCGCCATTACGCTCCTGCGGGCGGCACGGGGAGCCGTGGACACGAAGTACCAGACCCCGGCCGCGCGGCGCACTGACGGCACCGATCCGGGAGATAAGACGCAGAGCGAGCGGGTGATGTGGGACAGCCTGGACGACGGGAACGACCCCACCCTCGGCCCGGCAGAGGGTGCATCCGGCGCGACCTGACCCGGTTTTCGTGTGTGACGCCACAGCGGCTACCCTCTGTGAAGTTCGAGTGCGCAGGCGCGGGGGCGCCGCAAGAAGGGAATCGTCGAGGTCATGAGTTCGGGAACCGTACTCGATTCGATCCTCGATGGCGTGCGCGCTGACGTCGCGGCTCGCGAAGCCGTTGTCGATCTCGCCACGGTCAAGGCGGCGGCCAAGGCCGCGCCCAAGCCACTCGATGTCATGGCCGCCCTGCGGGTGCCGGGTATCGCCGTGATCGCCGAGGTCAAGCGGGCCAGCCCGTCGCGTGGTGCGCTCGCAGATATCAGCGATCCCGCCGAGCTCGCGAAAGCCTATGAGGACGGCGGAGCTCGGATCATCAGCGTGCTCACCGAGGGCCGGCGGTTCCATGGAAGCCTCGATGATCTCGACTCGGTACGTGCTGCCGTATCAGTTCCGGTGCTGCGCAAGGACTTCGTGGTTGGTCCGTATCAGATTCACGAGGCGCGCGCCCATGGCGCCGACCTGATCCTGCTGATCGTCGCGGCCCTCGAACAGAACACACTTGTTTCTCTCCTCGACCGCACCGAGTCGCTCGGGATGACCGCGCTGGTTGAAGTACACACCGAGGAAGAGGCCGATCGTGCGCTGTCTGCCGGCGCCTCCGTCATCGGTGTCAACGCGCGCGATCTGAAAACTCTTGAGATTGACCGGGATTGCTTCTCGCGTATCGCACCCGGACTGCCCAGCGGCGTGATCCGTATCGCCGAGTCCGGCATTCGCGGGACCGCCGATCTGCTGGCCTACGCCGGTGCCGGTGCCGACGCCGTCCTGGTCGGTGAGGGATTGGTGACCAGTGGCGATCCGCGGGGAGCCGTCGCTGATTTGGTGACTGCGGGTACGCACCCGTCCTGCCCCAAACCGGCTCGCTAGTCGATGTCTGACGGTCTTCGCGCAAGCGGCTCATCCAAGTCTGACGGTCTTCGCGCAAGCGGCTCATCCAAGTCTGACGGTCTTCGCGCAAGCGGCTCATCCAACATGAAGAACACCGGCCTACCGCAGATGAGCGCTGCGATCGCCGAGACCACCGCACATGATCCCGATGGTCGAGGACATTTCGGTCCGTATGGCGGCCGTTACGTGGCCGAGGCGCTCATGGCCGTCATCGAGGAAGTCACCGCCGCGTACGAGAAGGTCAGATCCGACCGCTCCTTCCTTGACGAGCTCGACCGGTTGCAGACGCATTACGTGGGCCGCCCGTCGCCGTTGTACGAGGCCGAACGTCTCAGTACCCATGCGGGCGGTGCGCGAATCCTGCTCAAGCGAGAAGACCTGAACCACACTGGTTCTCACAAGATCAACAACGTTCTCGGTCAGGTTCTCCTGGCCAAGAGGATGGGCAAGACCCGTGTCATCGCGGAAACTGGGGCGGGGCAGCACGGCGTCGCCACCGCCACCGCATGTGCGCTTCTGGGTATCGAATGTGTGATCTACATGGGGGCCGTCGATACGGCGCGCCAGGCGCTTAACGTCGCGCGGATGCGGCTGTTGGGATCGACGGTGGTGTCCGTGGAGTCGGGGTCGAAAACCCTCAAGGACGCCATCAACGACGCCATGCGCGATTGGGTGACCAATGCGCACAACACGTACTACTGCTTCGGTACCGCCGCCGGCCCCCATCCCTTCCCGGTGATGGTCCGTGATTTCCAGCGCATCATCGGTATGGAGGCGCGGGCGCAGGTACTGGATCAGGTGGGCAGATTGCCGGACGCTGTGGTGGCCTGCGTCGGCGGCGGCTCGAACGCGATCGGTCTCTTTCATGCCTTCATCGACGACCCGGCAGTCCGCTTGATCGGATACGAGGCCGCCGGCGACGGTGTCGAAACCGGAAGGCACGCCGCCACATTCACCGGCGGGACGCCGGGCGCCTTCCAAGGTTCCTACTCCTATCTGCTGCAGGACGAAGACGGTCAAACCATAGAATCGCATTCGATTTCAGCGGGTCTGGACTACCCAGGGGTGGGTCCCGAACACGCCTGGCTGCGCGAAACCGGCCGTGCGGACTACCGTCCGGTCACCGACAGCGAGGCCATGGACGCCTTCCTGCTGCTCTCTCGCGCTGAGGGGATCATTCCGGCGATCGAATCGGCGCATGCGGTCGCCGGCGCACTGAAACTCGGAGCCGAGTTGGGAGAAGGTGCGCTCATCATGGTGAACCTGTCGGGTCGCGGCGACAAGGACGTGGAGACCGCGGCCAAGTGGTTCGACCTCTTGGACAAGAACGGCACCGACCAGGATGGAACGAGGCCATGACGCAGCCCGGCCGCCTGACCGAAGTCTTCGACACGTGCCGCGCCGAGGGGCGCGCCGCGTTGATCGGGTACCTACCCAATGGGTATCCCGATCTGGACACCTCGATCGAACTCATGACCACGCTGGTGCGGGGTGGGTGCGACATCATCGAGGTCGGGATTGCCTACTCGGACCCGATGATGGACGGCCCGATGATCGCGGCCGCCGCGGAAACCGCGCTCACCCACGGAGTTCGGGTGGCCGACGTCTTCACCACGGTCCGTGCCATTACCGAGGCAGGCGGGCACGCCGTTGTGATGTCGTACTGGAATCCGGTGCTGCGGTACGGAGTTGACGCGTTCTCGCGTGACCTCGCGGCGGCGGGGGGCCTCGGGATCATTACTCCCGATCTGATCCCCGACGAGGCGCAGGATTGGATCGCTGCCTCGGATGCGCATGACCTCGATCGCATCTTCCTGGTCGCGCCCTCATCCACGCCGGAGAGGCTGGCGATGACGATCGGCGCATGCCGGGGATTCGTCTACGCAGCCTCCACGATGGGCGTCACCGGCGCCCGCGATGCGGTCTCGAACGCCGCTCCCGCCCTGGTCAGCAGGGTTCGCGAAGTCTCCGATATCCCCGTGGGTGTCGGCCTTGGCGTGCGGTCCGGCGCGCAAGCAGCCGAGATAGCCGCGTACGCCGACGGTGTGATCGTCGGCTCGGCCCTGGTGGCGGCCGCTCCGCATGGTGCAACCGCCGTGCGTACCCTGACTGAAGAATTGGCTACCGGAGTGCGCCAGGGCATCGGCTCGGGGACAACAAGGACAACACTGTGACAGTCGTGAATCTGGCATACATCCCCAGCCCGCCCCAAGGGGTCTGGCATCTGGGACCGATCCCGATCCGCGCCTACGCACTGTGCATCATCGCGGGCATCATCGTCGCGTTGGTCATCGGTGATCGTCGATGGGAGCAACGCGGCGGCGAACGTGGCGTCATTTACGACATCGCGTTGTGGGCAGTGCCTTTTGGGCTGGTCGGTGGACGGCTTTACCACGTGATGACCGACTGGCAGACCTACTTCGGCCCGCACGGTAAGGGACTGGCCAAGGCGATAGCGGTCTGGGAAGGCGGTCTCGGCATCTGGGGCGCCGTTGCCCTCGGAGGTGTCGGTGCCTGGATTGCCTGCCGCCGCCGGGGAATTTCGCTGCCCGCGTTCGGCGACGCGATTGCGCCCGGAATCGTGCTGGCCCAGGCAATCGGTCGATTGGGTAACTACTTCAACCAGGAGCTCACCGGTGGCCCCACCACGATGCCGTGGGGGCTGGAGCTGTTCTACCGCCGTTCGTCCGACGGCACCGTTGACGTCCTCAACCTCAACGGTGTGTCTACCGGCGAGGTCGCCCAGGTCGTGCACCCCACCTTTCTCTACGAATTGTTGTGGAACGTCCTCGTTTTCGCGCTGCTGATCTTCATCGACCGGCGCTTCAAGATTGGTCATGGACGTCTGTTCGCGATGTACGTCGCGGCGTACTGCGTGGGACGCTTCTGGGTCGAGTTGATGCGCGTGGATCCGGCGACGCAATTTGGCGGGATTCGGGTCAACTCCTTCACCTCGACGGTGGTGTTCCTCGGCGCGATCGCCTACATCCTGCTGGCTCCCAAGGGCCGCGAGGACCCGGCGCCCCTGGGCGGCATCCCGGCGCAGCCCGCAGACGACGAATCTCCCGAGGCGTCTGTCGCGGAAGACGCGCAAGAGTCCGAAGCGGCGGAAGAAGACCTCACGAAAGACCCGGTGGCAGACACCGCGGAGGAATCGGCCGACGAATCCGGTGAGAACTCTGGCATTGTGGAGAAATGACCGAGAGCACTCCGCCTCCTTTCGGAACACCTCCGCCGGTGCCGCCACCGACTGGCATTCCGTATCCGCCGCCGTACGTGGATCCCGCCGCTCCCTATGGGCGGGACCCGGCCACGGGAGCGCCGTACTCCGATAAGTCGAAGCTGGTCGCCGGCCTGTTGCAACTGTTGGGACTGGTCGGATTCCTGGGCTTCGGCCGGATCTATCTGGGTCAGACGCTGTTGGGCGTTATGCAGCTGCTGATCGGCTTGGTGACGTTCGGAATCGTGGCAGTCATCTGGGCGATCGTCGATGCGGTCCTAATTTTCGGCGGCAAGGTCAGCGATAAGAGCGGTCGCCAGCTTCGGGACTAGCCCGGCGGGTGTGAGACAATGGTGATGACCGGGACGGCCCGGTCATTCTTCGCCAGGGGACGGCCTCACCGACATGCGGAGGTATCCCTCATGGTTTGGCTGGTCCTTCTTCTCGCGGGTCTGCTCGAGGTGGGCTGGGCCATCGGTCTGAAATACACGGAGGGTTTCACCCGGTTGTGGCCAACCGTCGGCACCGTCGGATCGATGATCGTCAGCATCGCGCTGCTCGGCCTCGCGATGAAGAGCCTGCCGGTCGGCACGGCATACGCGATCTGGGTGGGTGTTGGCGCTGTCGGCACCGCGATCCTGGGCATCGTGTTGTTCGGTGATTCGGCCAACGTCTGGCGGCTGCTCAGTCTCGGATTGATCGTCGCCGGCATTATCGGTCTGAAATTGGCCTCCTGACAACGCAAACCGGTCAAGGTAACCGCTGAGTGAATCGTGCCCGCACTGACTCGTGAGTAGGTACCACCACGACTATGCTCAAAAGTCGTGACGAGACGCGGAAAGATTGTTTGCACCCTTGGTCCTGCGACCGGTTCCGCTGAGCTTGTGCGCGAGCTCGTGGAATCCGGGATGGACGTCGCGCGACTCAACTTCAGTCACGGCGAGCACGCGGACCATGAGCAGAACTATCGCTGGGTGCGTAAGGCATCCGACGAGTCCGGGCGAGCGGTCGGTGTCCTCGCCGACCTGCAGGGTCCCAAGATCCGGCTAGGCCGGTTCGCCACCGGGTCCGCTCACTGGGCGACAGGCGAACAGATCAGGATCACCGTCGAGGACGTTGTGGGAACCCCGGACCGGGTCTCAACCACGTACAAGCAGTTGGCTGCCGATGCTGCCGTCGGCGACAGGCTTCTGGTCGATGACGGCAAGGTCGGGTTGACCGTCGAGGCCATCGAGGGCAACGACGTGGTGTGCCTGGTCACCGAGGGCGGTCCGGTCAGCAATAACAAGGGTTTGTCGTTGCCGGGGATGAACGTCTCGGTGCCCGCTCTGTCCGAGAAGGACATCGCGGACCTCGAATTCGCGCTGCGCCTCGGGGTGGACCTCATCGCGCTGTCGTTTGTGCGGTCACCCGGCGATGTGGAACTCGTGCACGCCATCATGGACCGCGTCGGACGTCGCGTGCCGGTGATCGCCAAGTTGGAGAAGCCTGAGGGTGTCGCCAACCTTGAGGCCATCGTGCTGGCATTCGACGCGATCATGGTCGCCCGGGGCGATCTCGGTGTCGAGCTGCCACTCGAAGATGTGCCAATTGTGCAGAAGCGTGCGATCCAGATCGCACGCGAGAACGCCCGTCCGGTCATCGTGGCGACCCAGATGCTCGAGTCGATGATCGAGAACTCGCGGCCGACACGTGCCGAGGCCTCGGATGTCGCTAACGCGGTTCTCGATGGCGCGGATGCCGTGATGTTGTCGGGGGAGACCTCTGTCGGCAAGTACCCCATGGAGGCGGTGCGGACGATGGCCCGCATCGTGTCCGCGATCGAGAGCCATTCGGTCAGCGCACCTCCGTTGACCCATGTGCCCCGTACGAAACGTGGCGTCATCTCGTACGCCGCGCGTGATATTGGCGAACGTCTGAACGCAAAGGCACTCGTAGCGTTCACGCAGTCCGGTGACACGGTGCGGCGGCTGGCGCGGCTGCACACCCCGCTGCCGGTGCTGGCGTTCACTCCGCTGCCCGAGGTGCGAAGCCAGCTGGCGCTCACCTGGGGAACGGAAACCTTCATCGTCCCGGTCATGGATACCACTGACGGCATGATCCAACAGGTGGATACGGCATTGCTGGCGATGGAGCGCTATCAGCGGGGGGATCTGGTGGTGATCGTCGCGGGTGCTCCGCCGGGGACAGTAGGCTCGACCAATCTGATCCACGTGCACCGGATCGGCGAGGACGACCACTAGGGAAGAGGATCAGCATCAGCAACGCACCTGATTTCGCACAGCTACTCGCGCTGCTGGAGCTGAAGAACCCCGAGACCGACCTGTTCATCGGCGGTCACCCCACCGTCAATCCGCCCCGCACCTTCGGCGGTCAGCTGATGGCGCAGTCCGTGGTGGCCTCTGGTCGCACCGTGTCGGAGGAGCTTTCGCTGGCGGCCATCTCGACCCATTTCATCAACGGTGGCGACCCGGCGCAGGACATCGAATTCCGGGTGCTGCGGTTGCGCGACGAGCGGAGTTTCGCCAATCGCCGCATCGACGCGGTCCAGGGGGACCTCTTGCTGTCCTCTGCATTGGTGTCCTATCTGAAGGACTCTCCGGGACTGGAACATGCCGTGAAGCCGCCCGCGGTGGCCGCCCCGGAAACACTGCCGAGCATCGGCGAGCACCTGGTCGGCTACGAGGAGACCGTGCCGATGTTCGTGGCCGCCCTCAAACCCATCGAATGGCGCTACGACAACGACCCCGCATGGGTGCTCAAGGCGAAATCTGAACGGCTGGAACATAATCGGGTGTGGATGAAGACGCACTCGCCGCTGCCCGATGATCCGGTGCTCCACAGTGCGGCACTGGTCTACTCCTCGGACACCACGGTGCTGGATTCGATCATCACCACCCATGGGCTGTCCTGGGGCTACGACCGGATCTTCGCGGCCACCATTAACCACAGTGTGTGGTTTCATCGTCCACTGCGATTCGATGACTGGGTGCTCTACGCCACCGAGTCGCCGGTTGCCTCGGCAGGCCGCGGAATGGGGGCGGGACGCTATTTCGATCGCGAAGGAGCGTTGCTGGCCAGTACTATCCAGGAAGGCGTTATCAAATACTTTCCGGGGCGGTCATGATTCGAATTCTTTCTCTGCTGGTGCTGGTTCTCACTGTCGTCACCATCATTTCCATTATCAAGGACCCGGTGAAGCCCAACGGCGAAAAGCTGCCGTGGGCCATCATCGTGCTCGTGTTCCCGATCTTCGGCCCCATTCTCTGGTTTGCCATCGGAAAGAGCGATCCCTCCGACCACTGGTAGCCACGGGAGTATCCTTAAGGTCCATGCAGGGCGACTGTGGGAGGTGACGGAATGCTCGAACCGTCAGCCGTTACCACTCATGTGCGTATTGCCGAACGCGTTGCAGTTCACAGTGATTCGCGGTGCGCGCGCTTCGTAAGTGCCGCCGCGGTTCTGTTTGTCGCGGGATGGCTGGTGCTATTGGTTGCCCATTCCGGATACCCGGTGCAACCCGATTTCGACGAAATCCTTTGGCCCCTCACCGTTCTGTTCTGCTTCGGGTTCATCGCCCGCGGTATCTTCTTGGGCCGGCCGGTCACCTACGGCCACGCGGCGTGGTCGGCGGCAGCCGTGCTGATCGCGCTGGGGGCCAGCATCCTGCAGTTCGAGCGCATCGGCGATGCGCTGGTCATCGCTGCCGGACTCATCCTGATGTGGCCGACGTCGGCGCCGGCACAGCCCGAAGCGTTGGCCCAGGTAGGCGCGCTGGTGGCCAGGACCAGTGACGACCCGCTAGCCGCCTTTGCCATGCACTCGCTCAAGTCCTATTACTTCAACGCCGATCGCACCGCGGCGATCGGCTATCGGACGCGCGCCGGTTTCGCCGTGGTGGGGGGAGATCCGATCGGAAATGAATCCGGGTTCTCCTCCCTGGTACGGGAATTTGCGGCCATGTGTCGCTCTCACGGCTGGCGCATCGCAGTGCTGGGGTGCAGTGAACGCCGCCTGCCGCTCTGGGGTGACGCGCGCGCCGTGGGCCATCCGCTACACGCCGTCGCGGTGGGTCGCGATGTCGTCGTTGACGTGCAGACCTTCGACATGGTGGGGCGCAAGTATCGGAACCTGCGCCAGGGCATGCAGCGCACGCACAACGCGGGGGTCACCACCGAGATCGTCGATGAGTGCAGTCTCGACGGTGCACTGCGCGCCGAACTTCAACAGGTGATGGAACTTTCGCATGGAGGTCGATTCGAGCGTGGGTTCTCGATGATCCTCGACGGCGCGTTACTCGGCCGTTATCCCGGCATCCGGTTGATCATTGCTCGCGACAATCTCGGTGTGGTGCAAGGATTTCACCGATACGCCACCACCGGGAGCGGCACCGATGTCTCGCTCGATGTGCCGTGGCGGCGCCCAGGTGCACCCAACGGCATCGATGAGCGACTGACCATCGACATGATCGCGGCCTCGAAGACCGAAGGAGCCCGCCGCCTGTCGCTGGCGTTCGCGGCATTCCCGGAGATCTTCGCTGAGAAGAACCGCACCCGGGCGCAGGAGCTCTGCTACTCGGCGATTCATGTGCTCGACCCGCTGATCGCACTGGAGTCTCTATACCGTTACCTGCGCAAATTCCACGCGCTGGGTGACCGGCGCTACGTGCTCGTGCAGATGTCTACGGTGCCGCTGGTCGCATTCGCGTTGCTGAGCCTGGAATTCAACCCACGGTTGCGCCCCAAAACACCAGCTGAGGCGCCTGCGTAACAGGACATTAACGTTGGGAAAACGCGTACGACTTGGGCGATCGACAGGCTGTCCGCGTGACCGACACTCTCGATACGACTGCATCCGCACCCGTTTCGTCTGCTCCGTCCACCCACGATGCCGCGGAGAGCGCGGCCCTGCGGGAGACGTTGGAGGACTACACCCTTCGATTCGCTCCGCGGCGTTTCCGCCGGTGGAGCCCAGCGGTGGTGGGCGTGACCGCCCTTGGCGGCATCGCCTACCTGGCGGACTTCGCGATCGGCGCCAATATCGGAATCTCCTACGGCACCGGAAATGCGCTGTGGGGCATAGGGGTTTTCGCGGTCATCATCATCCTGACCGGAATCCCGGTGTCCTACTACGCGGCCCGCTACAACATCGATCTCGATTTGATCACGCGCGGAAGCGGATTCGGCTACTACGGCAGCATCGTCACGAACATCATCTATGCGACGTTCACATTCATATTCTTCGCGCTCGAGGGCTCGATCATGGCCCAGGGCCTCAAACTCGGGCTCGGGATACCGGTACCCATCGGATATGCGGTGTCCACCATCATCATCATTCCGCTGGTTATCTACGGGATGAAGGCGCTGTCGGTGCTCCAGGTGTGGACTACCCCGTTGTGGCTCGTCATGATGGTCATCCCGTTCGTGTATCTCGTGGTGCGCCACCCGGATTCGATCGGGACCTTCTTCGCCTACGGAGGCAAGGAGGCACAGGGGGTCAACCTGGGGTCGATCATGCTCGCCGCCGGTGTGTGCCTGTCCCTGATAGCGCAGATCGCCGAGCAGATCGACTATCTGCGGTTCATGCCGCCCAAGACGCCCGAGAACAGCCGCCGCTGGTGGACGGCGATGCTGTTGGCAGGGCCTGGCTGGGTGCTGTTCGGTGCCATCAAGCAGGTGATCGGGCTCTTCCTGGCGGTGTATCTGATCGCCAATGTGGCGGGCGGTGCCGCGGTGGCCAACCAGCCCGTGCACCAGTTCCTGGAGATCTACCAGAACATGATGCCGCATTGGCTGGCCATCACGCTGGCCGTGATTCTGGTCGTGATCAGCCAGATCAAGATCAACGTCACCAACGCATACTCGGGCTCGCTGGCCTGGACCAACTCGTTCACCCGCATCACCAAGCACTACCCGGGCCGGTTGATTTTCGTGCTGTTCAACCTGCTAATCGCGCTGGTGCTGATGGAAGCCAACATGTTTGACTTCCTGAACACCATCCTCGGGTTCTACGCCAACTGCGGCATGGCCTGGGTGGTGACGGTGGCGACCGATATCGCGATCAACAAGTACGTCCTCAAGATCTCGCCCATGGAGCCGGAATTCCGGCGCGGCATGCTCTACAACGTCAATCCGGTCGGATTCGTCTCGATGCTGCTCTCGGCAGGCATCTCGATCCTGGTCTTCTTCGGAGTATTCGGAGAGGCGATCCGTCCCTACTCGCCGATCGTGGCAGTCGTGATCGCCTTTGTGCTGCCGCCGATACTCGCGGTGGCCACGCGCGGTAAGTACTACCTGCGTCGCACCGATGACGGTATCGACCTGCCGATGTACGACGAATACGGGAACCCGTCGGATGAGTTGCTTCGCTGCGCGGTCAGCGGGATCGAGTTTGAGCGTCCCGACATGCTCGCCTCGGCCAAGCCAGGTCCCAACGGTGAAAAGCAGTACATCTCATCGCTGAGCCTGGCCACGGACCGCGGCGGCGAGCATGTGTTGCCTGCCGATCCGCCCACGCGGTAGGGATCACGGCTCGGGGGTACCGGCCTTCTGGTTCATTCGATTCTCGAAAGCGTTCTGGCATTGGGTGGCCTTGGCCTGATCGCCCTTCGCCTCAGAGATGCACGTGATGAAGTCGCTCAAACCGGCTGACTTCATGAAAACCAGGGTGAACACCAGAACCAGCGTCGACAGCAGTATGGCCAGGCTCCCGAGCGCGATGCCGGAGATCGCCACGCCCCGGTTGTTGGCCTCCGCGCGCTTGACTCTGCGCACGCCCACGATACCCAGGACCACTGCGACGAGCCCGCCGAGAAATCCGCCGAAGACGGTGCACGACAAGAGAATGGCGATGATTCCGACGACCAATGCACCCACGCCTAAGCCATTCTTGGGAGCCGGTGGGGGAGTCGGCATTCCCGGCGCGCTGTACGGGTACGGGTAGGGCGGGTATCCGGTGGGAGGCTGATACGGATGGTACGGCGGGGGCGGAGGCGGCGTTTCCGTCATACCTGCACTGTATCGCCGAGTTGGACGCGCTGGCAGGTCACTGAATCGGGTAGATGGTGGGTCGCCACCAGGACCGTCCGCCCCGCCAGCAGTGAGCTCTTGGCGTCCAACAACTCCCGCAGGAACGTCTCGGCGGCGGGTCCATCGAGATGTTCGGTGGGTTCGTCCAACAGCAGCACGGGTACCTTGGACAACAGCGCCCGGGCGAGCAGCAGCCGCCGGCGTTGACCGCCCGATACCGAGGCCGCACCTGCGGTCAACACCGTGTCCAGTCCATGCGGCAACGACTCGATCCAGGGACCGAGGCCAACCTCGGATAGCGCGTCGACCAGGTCGCCATCGGTCGCATCACCCCGAGCGATAAGAAGGTTATCGCGCACCGTGGTGGCGAACAGGTGCGCGTCCTCGGCGAAAAACCTGATGAGCGAGGGCAGCTCGGTGGGCGCAATGCTCTCGAGTGCGTCACCGTCAATCCGGATGGCGCCAGAGGTAGGCGATGCGAACCCGGCGAGCGTCGTCAGCAGGGATGTCTTGCCGATGCCGCTGGCACCGGTGATCGCCATCCGCGCACCCGCCGCCAACCGGAACGTCAGCGGGCCCGATATCGAATGACCTGTCCGCCAGCATAATTCGGCGCATTCGAGGGACATGCCCGACGTGTCGGAGTTCGGCATCACATCGACAGGCGCAGGAGCGTCGATCTCTCCGGCCGCCAGCACGTGGAGGTGTCGTGCCGATGCGCGCGAACGGGAGATCCCGATGGCCGCTGCAGGCAGCGCGGTGGAGGCCTCGAAGGCGGCCAGTGGCAACAGCACCAGAATGGCAAGGGTTGTCGGTGCGATGTACCCGGCGAGCTCGGCCGCCGCCGCCAAGGCCCCGACCACCGCGGCTCCCATGGCCAGGGTGGGTGCCGCCGCCGACCACGCGGCAGGACCAGCGGCAGCGTCCTGTGCCGCGGCCCAGTCCTTGCGGCGCTGGCGCGCTACGTCAAGCTGACGGGGGAGAAGGCCTCCTACCCGCAGTTCCGGCGCATGTTCGAGGATCTCGACCGTCGTCTCGGCCTGCAAGGCGCGAGCCCGGGCCCCGCGTGTCTCCCGTGCACTGGATGCGCGCGCCGCCAACGCCGGAGCCAGCACGTCGGCGACCAGTAGCGCACAGGCCAAGATGGCCGCGGCAGGTATCGATATCAGCGCGACCGCCACGGTGGCCGCGACCCCGAGCACCCCGGCCACCGCGACCGGGATGACGCTGCGGACGACTGTCTCGGCCAGTTCGTCGATGTCTGCGCCGATACGATCGAGCACCGCACCCTTGCGCAGGGCTCCGGCTGAGCCGCCGACCAGGCGCGCGTACACATGCGCGCGCACAGTGCCGGCGCCTCGCAGCGCGATGTCGTGACCGGCGAGCCGTTCGCAGTACCGCCAGATGCCACGCGAAATACCTAGTGCGCGCACCGCAACGACGGCTACGGACAGATCGAGAACCGGTGGCATCTGCCAGGCCCGGGTGATCAGCCATGCCGATAAACCGGCCAGTGCCAGCGCACTCCCCAGGGCCAAGACGCCATATGTCACGGCGATGGCCAGCCGTATCGGCCGTACCCGCAGCGCGATCAGCCAGTGCCGCAACGGATCAGAGGTGCGCGGCATGTCTTGCCTGCACGGTGAATACTGCGTCGGCGGCGGCCAGGACGGGCGCTCGATGGCCCACCAGTACCACCGTGGCACCGCGGCGCGCGCGGGCCACCAGTGCGGCCAGCACGGCGGCCTCGGTATCGGCGTCGAGGTGCGCCGTGGGTTCGTCGAGTAGCAGGATCGGCCGATTGGTACCGAGCGCACGGGCCAGGCACAGCCGCTGGCGCTCACCCAGTGACAGCCCGGCGCCGCCGGCACCCAGGCGGGTATCCAATCCGTCTCGCAGTGTCGCCAGTGTGCTGTCGAATTGGCTGTCGGCCAGGGCAGATTTCAGATCCTCCAGCGCCCCGAATATTTCGAGGTTCTCGCGCACTGTGCCGGGTATTAGCACCGGGCGTTGCGGCAGCCATCCGATCATCGACCACCACATATCGCGTTGGATCTGGTCAAGCGATACCCCGTCCACGAGTACCTGGCCCTGCGCGGGTGTGGTGAGGCCGGTAATCGCGTGCAGCACCGTCGACTTTCCGGCGCCATTGTGACCGGCGAGTACCGTGACAGCGCGGGCGCGGATTGTCGCGGTCAATTCCCATGGTGCATAACCACTTCGGTCAGCCACGCTGACCTCGTCCAGCTGGATCAGCGGATGCCTGCGGGGAACGACCGATCCACTATCGGCGGCCGGTCCACCGATGGTGTCCAGGAGTTCGAAGGCCTTGTCCGCGGCGGCCTTACCATCGGCGGCGCTGTGGAACTGGATTCCTACGCGCCGCAACGGCCAGTACACCTCGGGCGCCAAAATCAGCACCGTCAGCGCGGTGGTGAGATCGAGGTGTCCGAAGACCAGACGCATGCCAATGCTCACCGCGATCAGCGCCACGCTGAGCGTCGCGATCATTTCGAGCACCATCGCCGACAGGAACGCCACCCGCAGTGTGGCCATGACGGAACGGCGCTGCGAGGCACCGAGTTCAGTGATTCGGCGCAACGGCGTCGCGGTGCGCCCGAGTGCCCGGAGGGTCGGGATGCCCGTGATCACATCGAGAATCTGACCGGTGACGGCCGTTGAGGCGTTCAGCGCCGCCTCTGCACGATCCCGGGTGAGCAGGCCGATGAGAATCATGAAGATCGGTATGAGCGGCAGGGTGATGGCGACGATGATCGCCGATCGGATATCGGATAGAGCGATCACTACGGCTGCGGCGGGTGTCACGATGGCGGCGCTGAGGACCGCGGGCAGGTATCCGGCGAAGTAGGGGCGCAGGTCGTCCAGTCCCCGGGTCAATACCGTCGTGGTCGCGTCCCGACACCGCTCCAGCTCACGCGGTTGTGCCTGGGCCATCGTCGACAACAGCTGGTCGTCGAGGTCAGCGATGACGCCGGTCGCGCCCCGCTCGCTGAACCGGGTCTGCACACCCTGGGCCGCGGCCCGAAGAATCCAGAGCACGACGAGGATGCTGAGCGCCTGCCCCATATGGGCCATGTCGCGAGACGCCGGATCGGTGATCAGCCGGGCAAGAGCATGCGCCAGAACCACGGCGATCGCGAGCGTGCAGGCCGTCATCACCAGCTCGCAGAGCACCGTCAGGATCAGGTAGCGGCGGGCTGGGGCGCTGCGGCGCCACAGCCGCGGATCGACCGGGGCACCGCGCGATGTCGTCATCGCACGGGTAGCCCGACGGGGTCGGGAATCTGGTCGGCCGAGATGCGCTGCCGGAACACCCAATATGTCCAGCCTTGGTAGATCAGCACAACGGGAGCTGTGACCGCCGCCGCCCAGCTCATGACCCGGAGCGTGTAGGGGCTTGACGACGCGGATGTCACCGTCAGGTTGTAGGCCGGATCAAGGCTGGAGACAATGAGATTCGGGTAGAGGGAGCCGAACAACAGGATGACGACCGCGACCACCGTCAGGCACGTGCAGGCAAAGGCCCAGCCGTCACGAGAGATTCGCGACGCGGCTGCCGCACCCACCAGCGACAACGCGGCGATCACGAGCGCGATCCACGTCCAACTCTTGCCGTAGGCGAGCTGTGTCCATAATCCGTATCCACCGGACGCGACAATCACGGGAATCGCTAATGTGCGCGCTATCGAGACGGCGTCCTCGCGGACCGCGCCCGCAGTCTTGAGCGAGATAAACAGTGCACCGTGAAAGGCGAAGAGCGCCACGAAAACCACGCCGCCCAGCAGGACATACGGTCGGAGCACATCGCCGAGGGTGAGGGTGAGCTGCTTGGCGCTGTCCACCGGGAGCCCGGCGAGCAGTGAGGAGAACGCCACACCCCACAGCAGTGCGGGTATCCAGGATCCGATGGCTATCCCGAGGTCGCAGCGGGCACGCCAGCGGGGGTCGTTGATCTTTCCCCGCCATTCGATGGCGACGATCCGGACGATCATGGCCACAAGAATGAGCAGCAGCGGAAGGTATAGGCCGGAAAACACCGTCGCATACCAGTCAGGAAAGGCCGCGAACATCGCTCCGCCCGCGGTGATGAGCCAGACCTCGTTGCCATCCCATACCGGCCCGATGGTGTTCAGGACGGCTCGCCGCCGGCGATCGTCACCGCGGCCGAGTGGGTGCATGAGCATTCCGACACCGAAGTCAAAACCTTCGAGTACGAGGAAGCCGAGAAATAGCGCCGCTACGACGATGAACCAGAACTGTTGCAATGTGGTCGGATTCATGTTCGGAACCTCCTTACTCGACAGGTTGGACTAGTAAGCGAAGGACAGCGGCTTGAGGCTGTCGTCATCGGTGACCGGTGGTGCGGGTTCGGTGTCATGTTCCAGCGGTCCTTCGATGGTGTATCGGCGGATGAGCCAGAACCACACCACACCCAGTGCGCCGTAGAGGAGGGTGAACGTGATGAGGGAAAGCCACACCGTCGCCGCGGAATGGTGGGACACCGCCATGTCGACGGTAAGCCGGATTTGTTCCACTCCCGTGGGATTGGGGGCAACCACCCAGGGTTGCCGCCCCATCTCGGTGAACACCCACCCGGCGCTGTTGGCCAGGAAGGGGGTCGGAATGGCCAAGATTGAGAGCCAGGCGAACCAACGCTGGTTGGGGATACGCCCGCGCCGGGTGACCCACAGTCCGGCCAGTGCGAGCAGTGCCGATCCCGCGGCCAGACCAATCATCGCGCGAAAGGCCCAGTAGGTGACAAAGAGATTCGGGCGATAGTTACGCGGGCCGAATTTCTGCTCGTATTCCTTCTGCAGGTCTTCTACGCCCTTGAGGGTGACGTCGCTGAACTTCCCCTCGGCCAGGAACGGCAGGACATAGGGCACCGAAATGGCGTGTATGACGCTGGCGCAGTTGTTGTGGGTACCCACGGTCAACACCGAGAACTTGGGATCCTTCTCGGTGTAACACAGGGATTCGGCCGAGGCCATCTTCATGGGCTGCTGCTGGAACATCAGCTTGCCCTGGACGTCCCCGGTTGCCGCCAGGCCGACCCCGGACAGGATCATGACCGCACACGCGCCGATGGCGGCGGGCCGATACATCGTGCGCGCATCCTCCAGAGTGCCGAGCTTGTGTGAGCGGACCATCCACCAGCCACAGATGCCGGCGACGAATGTTCCTGCCGTGAGCAAGGATCCGGCGACAGTGTGCGGGAAGGCGGCCAAGGCCGTGTTGTTGGTGAGGAGCTCGGTGATGCTGGTCAGCTCCGCTCGCCGGGTTTCGGGGTTGTAGACGGCACCCACCGGGTGCTGCATGAACGAGTTGGCCGCAATGATGAAAAAGGCCGAGGCATTGACTCCGATCGCCACCATCCAGAGACACCCCAGGTGCACCAACTTGGGTAGGCGCGTCCATCCAAATATCCACAAACCCAGGAAGGTTGACTCCAGGAAGAAGGCCACGAGCCCTTCGAGAGCAAGGGGAGCGCCAAATACGTCACCCACGAAGCGGGAGTACTCGCTCCAGTTCATCCCGAATTGGAATTCCTGCACGATGCCGGTGGCGACACCCAACGCGAAGTTGATGAGAAACAGCTTGCCGAAGAACCGGGTCAGGCGGTACCAAGCGTTATTGCCGGTGACGACCCACGCCGTCTGCATGATCGCTAGCAGCGGTGCCAGCCCAATGGTCAACGGCACCAAGATGAAGTGGTACACGGTGGTGATGCCGAATTGCCATCGGGATACATCCAGGGCGTTCATCGCCACCTCCTACGACGCAGCGTAGTAGTAGTTGCTATCTGAGATCAACGCGATACGGGCCACATTTACTAATACGCCAACGAGACGAACGCGGGGCGGTAAACGCGTGAACCCACAAGAAGGGCGACGTTAGGGGATCCGCCGGGGCGCGGCGTGTGAGCGCAATGCCGGCGCGACGGCCGGTCCCACCAGAAATCCGTCGGTACTGCCCGCATCGAGGGCTCGCCGATACATCTCGGCGGCGCTCCGCACCGCGTCCAAGGTCAACTCGATATCGGACGGTGTGTGTGCGGCGGAGATCACAAAGGACTGCCCCAATACGCCATGACACAGGAGTTCTTGCAACAGCAGCGCGCGATAGGCCTGCGACGGCCGTCCGTCCAGATCGAGGCTCGTGAAGGTGAGACAGGAAGACCTGCCGACGGTCCGGATATGCTCATCCACACCAAGTTCCATGGTGATACTGGCGACACCCTCGGCAAGATTGCGGCCCGCCGCCTCCATCGCGCGGACCGGGGCATCGTCAGCATAGGATCGCACCACCGCGCGAAACGCGGCCAATCCCACCGCTTCCGGTCCGTTGGTGGTGGACAGCAGAAACGTCCGGGGATCGTCGGTGCGCAGCCCACCGCGTTCCATGTAGTCCCGTTTTCCGGCGAGTGCGGCGATCGCGAAACCATTACCCATCGCCTTGCCCCAGCACGACAGATCCGGGGTCACCCCGTAGACAGCCTGCGCACCCGCTCGGGACCACCGGAATCCGGTGATGATTTCGTCGAACACCAGGAGCGCACCGTGGTCGGTGCAGAGTGCCCGCACGGATTCCAGGAATCCGGGCTCGGGCTCGGCTGCCGCGCTGGCGGCCTCCATGATGACGCAGGCGATCTCGCCCTGATACCGGTCGAAAAGTGTTGTCAGAGTGGACAGATCGTTGTAGTTGAATCTGACTATGTCATCCGTCGCAGCTTTCGGGATGCCCGCGTTCATCTCGGTGGTGCCGATGAACCAGTCGTCGGTCGAGAAGAACGGCTGCTGGCAGGCTGCGACCATCGTACGTCCGGTCACAGCGCGGGCGAGGCGGATCGCCGCGGTGGTCACATCCGACCCGTTCTTGGCGAACTTGACCATCTCGGCGGTCGGCACGGTACGCAGAAAATCCTCCGCGGCCTCGGCCTCCAACACCGTCGGGCGGCTGAAACTCACTCCCCGGTCGAGAGTTTCGCGAACGGATTCGACGACGGGGGCATAGGCATGGCCGAGGGTTATGGCACGCAGCCCCATGCCGTACTCGACATAGGAATTGCCGTCAACATCCCACACGCGTGCGCCCGACCCATGGGTCAGCACCGGCGCCATGCCCACGGGGTACTGGTCGGAGCCGCGCGCGTAGGTGTGCGCGCCTCCCGGCACAGCATCGTGGAGCCGGGCCTGCCATGCGTTCGACTGATCGAATCCCCGGTGCGTCACGTCGTTACTTCCTGGTCGCGTCTGACCAGTGCCCACGCCGCACCCGCGAGCACGATCAGCAGCCACCGAATCATCGAAATTTGTTGGAAAGCAGATACATCCAGCACCGATCCAACGACGGTGAGCGCGACGAGCCCGCCCAGTACACCGTTGATCAACTCCGTAGTGGGCGCATGGTGGCAGCGATTGCGGGCGCCGACAGCGTAGATGATCGCCGCGATCATCAGAACGATCAAGGTCAGCAAGCCCACGATGCCGCCTTCGATGAGGCGGCTGAGGTATTCGTTGTCGAGAACCGGCTGATCGGGCCCGAGCGGATACGTGAACGACCCTTGTCCCAGCCAGAAGTGTTCTGTCCAATGCGACATGACGTAGTCAATTCCCCGCGCGCGCGATTGCAGCGACGGGTCGTTGGCGCTGCCCATGAAGGTACTGATGATCGCGTCGAAGACGCCGAGCCCGCTCACCGCGGCGACCGCCGCCACACCCACAGCGGCGCACAGCAACCCGGCGAGGCGGCGTACCGGCCAACGCCACGACATCACAAGAATGGCCGCCGCCAACCCGATGAAGGCCGATCGAGAAACCGTCACCACGGAGCCCGCGATCACCACGATGGTCAGCAGGGCACATGGCCAGGTCCTTCTGCCGGCGGCCTTGGCGCTGTACACGAGCGCGACCCCAATGGGCGCGATGGTGGTCAGCACCGCACTGAGCTCCAGGGCGTGGGCGGCAGCGCCCTGCGCGCGGACGACACCTTCACGGACAATCCCGTGTGCGACACCGGTATCGCCGAACTTCATGATGCCGGGAATCCGGATCATGGCCGCGAGATCGATGCCGGTCGTGAACTGCACCAGGGCCAGGCCCGCGGTGATGGCACCGCCAATGACGAGTGCCTTCAACAAGATCTCGATGGTGTGCGCGGAGCTCTGGGGATGGGCGGCGAAGAGAAAGATGAAGCCGATGAGCGCGGTCACCGTTACCGCGAAAGCGGCGATACCTTGCCCGGCCTGTATCAGGGCCAGGTGCGGCAGAACGCGTGTGGTCACGACGTTGAACGACAGCACCGTCGTCAGGAGGGAAGCCAGGATCGCGATCGAAAGCCCGCGCGCGCCGAGCGTAAGGCGATGCCCCGACAACACCCAATAGGCGCCCAGCGCGCCGGTGAGAATCAGCGCGACCTGGGCAGGGCTCAGTCCCTTCAGGGCGTAGACCGCGTAGACCTGCCGGGTGCTCAGCAGCACGATCAATGCCGCGGCCGTGAAGGTGACGGTGTCCAGCCCGCGGCCGGACACCGCGGCGCCTGGGCTATTGGTCCGCGGAAGGCTTGTCGTCACGCCAGCTACGGAAATCGGTGAGTCGGGGCGGTGTCCAGTTCAGCACCGCTTGGGCGAGTGCCTCGTCGTCGATCTCGACATTGTCCAGATCGTCGTCGATTATCCTGGGTGTTGGCTTGTTTGCCACGGCGTGACCGTTGCCGCCTGCGCCCGCTGACGCCGGTTCCTCGGTCGGTGCGGCGGCGGGGGGTGGCCCGTCCGCTGCGCCTGCCGTCGGAGTCTTCGCCCGGGCCTTGGTCTCGGCCGGAGCATCGGCAGATTTTTCTTTGCGAAGACGGGCCGCAAGCGCGTCGTGCACCAGGAGCGCGATGAGTCCCGCCAGCAGTGCCGCGACCGCCATGGAGCCCGCCGATTTCATCGCGCTGTTGGACATGACGACGGGCGCGGTGGGTTCTTGCAGAACCGTGAGGCTGGCCCAGTTCTCGGGTGAGACGGACGCGCCCACCTGGAGCTTCACCAGATTGTCGCGCGCAACGTCCAGGAGCGCCGCCGCACCTGCCTGACAGTCGGACGCGGCGCTGCAGAGCACCAGAATCGACACCTGAGGCGACGGCTGTTGATTACTCGGTCCCAGGTCAATGGTGTTGGAGACCTTGTAGTCCACGCCCGGGGCGGCCGCGGCAACGGCGGCCTGCGCGGCCTGGCTGGACGTCGAGGTGGCGAGGATGCCGGCGAGCTGCGCCTTCTCCGGCGAGAGATTCAGCATGGGGTTTGCGCCCAGGGTGTCACCGGTTGAGGAGTATGTGGGAGGCGGTATGACGACGGCCGAGGCCGTGGACGCGCGAACGGTGACCCCCGTGGTGTACCCGTAGGCCCCCGCACCGCACACCAACATGGCCACCAGGAGCAGTGCGATTCGCCGGTTCAAGATCCGCCTGACCAGGTCGTTGACGTTCACGGGTGCTCCGACTCTCGCTATCGTCCGGACTATTCGCAGCAGGCGCGCCGTCCCATAACCAGCGTTATTGGTCACGAGGATAACCCACACTTGCCCGCCGTATGGAATCAACGACGCTAGGCTGTCCGCCGTGTCGACAAAAGCGCTGGGCTCGCCAGTGAGGGTGACGATCTCCCAAGTGACGGTGGATCTTTGCTCCGTGCGGGATGTCCTTGCCGCCGTCGCGCAACGTGCCTCAGCGCGTGCTGATCGTCCGCTGGTGGTTGGCTCGGTGAACTTGGACCATCTGCATCACTTCGGCGCTGGTCGTGCGAACCCGGACTGTGCGGAGCTCGGGCCGCAGCTGGATTGGTTGATGCTTGCCGACGGGGCACCGATCGTGGCACGTGCCCGCCTCAGGACGCGGCGGAGCTGGCCGCGGATTACCGGGGCCGACTTGTTGCCGCTGGTTCTCGACCAGGCGACACGCACCGGTCAGCGCGTCGGATTCCTGGGTGGACTGCCGCAGATGCATGACCGGCTGCGCGCGGTGCTCGACGAACGCTATCCGGGCCTTGAAATCGCTGGTTGGTGGGCACCCGATCGCCTTGACCTCACGGACCCGGGTCGCAGCGAGGACCTGGCGCGTGACATCGCTGCCGGGGGTACCGATGTGCTGGTGGTGGGGCTCGGAAAACCTCTGCAGGAGCTGTGGATTGCACGTCACGGTGTGACCGCCGGTGCCGCAATCCTGCTGGCCTTCGGCGCATCCGCGGACTTTCTTGCCGGCGCCGTCACGCGGGCACCGGAATGGATGCAGCGTTGCGGACTCGAGTGGTCCTATCGGTTGGGCCGCGAACCACGGCGCATGGCGCGGCGATACCTGGTGCAGGGGCCGGCGGCCGTCATGCGGTTACGGAGGGCCTCGGTCGAGCCCACACGATCCTGGCACGCGTCGTAGCTAAACCCCATGCATAATGCTCGCAAAATGCTCAGCCATTCGTTCGGAGCTGAACTCCGCCCGCGCCCGCTGCGCCCCCGCCTGTCCGAGGGCGCGAGCGCGGTCGGGATCGCACGCCAGCTCCGCGATCGCCCGGGCGAAGGTGTTGGGGTCACCGGGTGGCACCAGGATGCCGTCGACGTTATGCCGGACGTAATGCGATATCCCCGGATTGTCCGTCATAACCACCGGGCGCCCGCTGGCCATGGCCTCAAGGGCGACCGTAAGGCCCGAACCGGTGATCACATTGGGGCGTACTGCGATCGCCACCACGGTGGATCGGCGGTACAGATCGCGCATACGTCCGTAGAGACGCTCGGCATGCAGTGTGACCACCCCCGGTGGCGCGCTGACCGGCAGCGCGGTAGCCAACTCGAGCGAGAGGCTCGGGCAACGCTCACGGGCGGTCAGAACCGCCTGGATAAGGAGGGCGTGATCCCGGTGGACGTCCTCGCCCGCGCTGACGACCAGGGGAGTGGCCGTGCCCTCCCACGGTTGCACGCGATAGAAATCGGTATCGATCCCCACAGGTGCGAAGTGCAGCCGCGAATCGTCGACGCCCCAGGCGCGGGAAAGCAGTTCGACCTGAGGGGGGGACTGCGAAAACACCGCTGCGCTACGGGCCAGCGTGTGGCGCGCCAGCCCGCGATAAACCGGCGGAGAGTCTGCGGGCTCGGTGAGCCACCCGACTCCGGTCACCACCGGCGGACTCATCCGGATAGCCGCAGCGGCCGCGGCGGGTACACCGGTGCGTTCGTCGTAACAGAAGACGACATCGCACGCACGTCGCGCCGCCCTGTTAGCCACGACCTCCAGGATTTCCAGATCACCGGTGCGATAACGAATGTGACCGGCCACGCGTTCAAGGCGGCGCCCAAACGAGAATTCACTGAACGTCGGGGCTACGCCGTAGTTGGCCAACCGATGCAGTCCGTAAGGCGCCCGGTCCGGCACCTCATCGGCACGGTTCCGGACCTCCCATTGCGAAGCCGAAACGCCGTGCGGCAAAGCCACATACGCGTGGAGTCGTCGTTGCATTGTTCCCATCCCGTGTCGGCGCAAGGTAGCACATGACGCCGGAGCATGCCGATGGATCCCCTGTCACCGAGCCGGCATCTGGACGGCGCATTGCCAGTGCTGTCGCATGGCAACTGGGCGGTCGGGTGCTGGGGACGATCGTTTCCATCGCCGCGATCGCACTGACCACCCGTGCGCTGGGGCCAGAGTCCTACGGGCATCTTAATTCCGCGATCTTCTTCATCGGACTGTGGACCAGCTTGACTGAGCTGGGTATCGGCGTGGTGATCGTCCGACGGGTCTCTGCGGGTGCCGGAAGCTTGCAGCGGCTGGTCGGTATCAATCTTGCCTTCTCCCTCAGCTATTGCCTTCCGCTTGCCGCCGTGGCCGCCGTATCGGGTTGGCTGATCTACGCGGATCAGCCAGAGGTGCAGTCGATGCTGCTGATTGTCAGTGCGAGCCTCACACTGACAACACTGTCGAGCTGTCTCAACCCGATATTCATGTCCTCGGTCCGGTTCTCGGCGGTGGCACTGGCGGACACGCTATCCCGGGTCGGGATGCTCGTCGTCACGATCATCCTGGTAACCGTTGGTGCGGATCATGTTTGGTACGCGCTGCCCCAGGTGGCGGCACCGGCCATGCTGCTGTTGATACAAGGCATCGCGGCACATCGCATCACCCCGCTGCGAATCGTCGTGTCGGCGAAAGAGACCTGGGCCCTCGTACGCGAAAGCCTGCCGCAGACAATGGTGCTCATTATCGGCGTCCTCTACTGGCGTATTGATGGCGTGATACTCAGTCTCATGAGCACGCCCTCCGAAGTCGGCCGGTATGGCCTGGCCTACCAGACCGCGTTCACCTTGTCGCTGGCGGGGAACTTCTTCCTGGGCGCCACCCTGTCCACGATGACGGGACTGTTTGCCTCATCGCGTGAGCGCTTCGCGGCGTTCACCGAGCGTTCCATGGGGTTGATGGTGGCCATCGCGGTGCCGATCGCAGTCGTCGGCTTCTTCGTGGGCCGCGATCTGGTCGCACTCCTGGGTACCGAACAGTTCGTGGACAAATCGAATCTGGTGATGCCGTTACTCCTGGTCGCGGTCGGCCTGACCTTTCTGACCGGCACCGTCAGTCAGGCGCTGTTCGCGGCGCATCATCAATCGTTTCTGCTGCGCCTCAATGTCTTCAATCTCGCCGGCAACATCGTTCTCAATATCCTGCTCATCCCACACCTGGGTTCCCTGGGCGCGGCGATCGCGCTGGTGACCAGCGAGGTGGTGGGCTTGGTCGCTGCCACCATCAGACTGACGACCTGTACGGGTTATCGCACGCCGTGGATGTTCCTGTTGCGGTTGGCCATACCGACGCTAGCGGCAGTTGGCACACTCCTGCTTTGCGCGCAGTGGATGCACGAATTGATCGCCGCCGCCATCGCCGCCGGTGTGTATGCGGTGGTGAACCTGTGGGCAGGACCCGTGCGCCTGAGAGATGTCCGGGAAGTACTCCGCAAGGAGGGCTCTGATGGGTGATCGACATGGCTAGGAAAAGACATAAGGAGCTCAACCGGGCCTACTTGCCGGCCCCTCGGGTCAGTGAGGTGCACGGGGGTATCGCGGTGTGCATCGTGGCGTACCGCCGTCCGGATCTGCTCGAGGACTGCCTGCGGTCCTGTCACGAACATCTCGGCGATCTGCCGGTGTACGTGTGGGACAACTCCGGACCGGACTACCCGGGGATGGACACGGTGCGGGCGATGTACCCAGATGTGCATTGGCACGGTACGGGTCACAATCTGGGATTCGCCTCCGCCGTCAACAGATTGGCCGACTTCGCACCGGGAGCACATCTGCTGTTGCTCAACCCCGATGCCATCGTGACGGGGCCGCTCACGCAGACCCGCGCCCGCGTCACGCTCGATGCGGGGGTGGCCGCTGCCGCACCGCCGATAGCGCCCGCCACCCCGCTTCCCGGCGAGTCCCCGTGGGATAACGGGCATCGCGCTCCCAGCTTGCTGCGGGCACTGGTGTCACGTACGGGCTACGCGCCGGCCTTGCGCGGTCGCGCGATCTCGGAGCTGTACCGAACGCGTCCCACTGACGTCGACGGCTACCTCACGGGCGCCTGCCTTTTGATCAACCGGCGGACCTGGAATGAGATCGGCGGCTTCGACGAGGAGTTCTTCCTTTACGGCGAGGAAGCCGATTGGCAGCTCCGTGCTCGGTCAGCGGGATGGCGGCTGATTCTTGTCGATGAACCCGGTGTCACGCACAGCGCCAAGGGGACCGTCGCCGGAGATCGGCAGCGCGGCATCCGCTCCGACGATCTGCTGCGGGCCAATATCGCGCTGACACTCGAACACTCGAGAGGAGTGCGCTCGGCCGATCTCTACCTGGCCGGTACATCCGTGTTGGACCGGATACAGCCCGCGGCCCGGCGCGCGCGCAGCATCCGGATCAAACCCGGTGGGGGACGCCCGCAGATAATCCTGACCACGAATCGGTTGGTGTATGGGGGAGCCGAACGCCAGCATGTGTTACTGGCCACTGAACTGGACAGGCGCGGCTACTCCGTAACCATCGCGTGCATGCAGCGGCTCGGTCCGTTGGTGGCCGAGATCCCGCCGACTGTGCGGGTGGTCCGCCAGCCTTGGTGGTGTCCCACCTTTGAGACCGCCCCCGGACCTGCCATCCTGGTATCGGGGGACACCAACACCGAGACCGGATCCGCGACTCTCTGGCGCGCAGCCGGAAGGCAACGCAGATGGCTTGTGGCCGCCCATATCCCGCCTGAGCTGAAAACCGGAACATATTCGGCGCCACTTGCGGCGGCGATGAGCCGGGCCGATGGCTTTATCGCGCTATCGCGGAGGCACTGGGAGGAAGTGTCGGCACATCAACGGGTGGGCGCGCGTTTCTTCACCGCGCCCAACGGGGTGGTGAGCCGCCGAGACCTTCCCGAGAGCGCGCCCGGGCGCCGGGCGCCGAGCGGCCCGTTGCGCTTCGTGATGCTGTCCCGCATCGTCGAACACAAGAATCCGCATCTGCTGGTGGAGGCACTGAGCGGATTGGCCGAATATGATTGGCAGCTTTCCATTTTCGGAGATGGACCCGACCGTAAACGTCTGGAAGCGCTCACTCCCGAGGCGGTCCGTGACCGTGTGCGGTGGAGGGGTTGGTCTCCGGGACCCGAGCATGCGCTGGCCGATTGCGATGTACTCTGCGTGCCCAGCCGAAGCGAGGCCTTTCCCCTGGTGATCCTCGAAGCGATGGCACGCGCCGTACCGGTCATCGGCTCCGCGGTGTGCTCGGTCCCCGACATGCTCGACAACGGCAGTGGCCTGGTGGTCGAGCCCATCGATGTACCGTCGTGGCGCGCCGCGCTCAGAGACGTCCTTGCCGCCCCCGAGCGTTTGACAGTAATGGGACGCAATGGTTTTGAGCGCATGCGCGAGCTGTACACGATCGAGACGATGGCGGACTCGTACGAGCAGGCCTTCACCGCGGTGCTCAAGGACTGAGACCAGATGAGAATCCTGTGGCTATCGCCGTGGATGAGGCCGTTGGCACGCGTGCATGCCGAGGCACTGCGCGGTCGGGGCGCTTCGGTGCTGTTGGTGACCTCCGACCAACATCCCGAGTCCGGGCCGGAACGGGACTATGAGCTGGTGCTCGAGCCCTCGCTCAAGGATCCCGGCGGGTGGGTGACCTGGGTACGTGCGGTGCCAAAAGTCCGGGCGTTCCAGCCTGATGTGGTGATCACCGAGCTGGTCCGCGATCCGCGTTGGCAGCTACTTGGCGCAGGCCGGCCGCGCGTGCTGCTGATTCACGACGATCGGCCACACGACGCGTCTGAGGAGGTGTCGCGATGGCGGCATGCTGCGTTTCGCCGATGGGAGGCGAACGCGGCGCATCGCGTGGCGTTCAGCGACTATGTGGCGCAGCACATCACCTCGCACGCTTCGTCGCCGGTCGGGGTGGTTCCGCTCACCAGTGATCTTGATCCGCACCGTGTACCACCCCTCACTCCCGCCAGCGGACGTCGGGACTTCGTCCTGATCGGGCGGCTCAACGGGTACAAGAACGTCGACCTCATCCTGCGCGCGTGGAAGGCCCACGTCGCGGGTCCGGCCTGGCGCGGCGATCATCTGGTGCTGATCGGTGACGGAGACATCAGGGGCACCCTGCCTGAGTCGGTGCGCTGGATTCGTGGTCCGTACAGCTATAGCGATGTGCTGCAACCACTTTCAAAAGCCAAGGCCTCCGTTGTGCACTATCGGCAGGCCTCACAGAGCGGGGTGCAGACGCTCTCGATGCAGCTGGGTGTGAACGTCATCGTCTCTACCGAGGGTGCCTTGGCTGAGTTTCAGCCGCCCGGTGAGGTCGCCTTGGGCCGTGATGACGCCTCCGGTCTCACCGCGGCGTTCGACCGCCACGCCGATCCCGTGGTCGCCGCAGCCCTCGGCGGGGCGGCACGTGAGCATTACGCGCGGAACTTCACCGCAGATCACGCCGCAGCCAAGCTCTTAGCGATCTGCGAGCAGCTTCCACATCCGCACTAGCTGTGCCTCCCAGTCTGAGATGTCGAGACCGCGCACCGTCTCACGCCCGGCGGCCGCCAGTCTGCGACGCTCTTGGTGATCCGTGGTCAGCCGGGTGAGGGCCCCGACCAGGGCATCGATATCGCCGGGAGTCACCAGCAGGCCGTTCTCGCCGTTGCACACGACCTCGGCAATCGATCCGACCGGTGATGTGATTACCGCGACCGCCGAGGCCATCGCCTCCAATAGCGCCATGGGCAGCCCCTCGGCATAGCTGGGCAGTACGAAGATATCCGCACCACTGAGCAATTCGGCACCCGACGCCGCATCCAGCCAGCCGTGCACGGTGATCACATCCGCGACACCGGCCGAAGCGACCGCGGTGCGCGCCTGTTCCACTTCGCCGTCGCCGGCAAGGTGGATATGCAGTGCTGCGCGAATCTCGGGTGCGAGCGCCGATGTCGCCCGGATGATGTCGTATGTGCCCTTGCGCCGACCGAGCCTGCCCAGGCTTACCGCTGTCAGGATGCCGCCGCGGGAGATCGCGGTCTGTTCGGGGATGCGCACCGGGTTCCGCAGTACGGACACCCGAGAGGGATCGAGCTCCAGGCAGGCCGTGTACTCATCGGCCAGGTCACGTCCAAGGATGATCCACTGATCGGCGCGTAGTCCCCATCGCACGCCACGCTGCACCGCAGCCCGCTGCTCGCGGTACCACCCAACGAAGTCGAAGCTGTGCGCATGAATGAGTGCCGGTACCCCCCGAAGGCGTGCGGCCCATAGCGGCACTGCTTTGCGGACGACGCTGCCGCCATGACCGAGATGGACGTGGAGGACGTCGACGTGCCCGGCGAGGACGAACCATGACGACACGATCATTCCTCGCACGCCCACCCACAACCAACGCCACCGCGCGGCGTCCACATAGGTGGGCACCACCCGCACCGTCACCGCGGGGTCAGTCAACGCCACCATATGCGCCATGACGGTTGCCATACCTCCGCGGCTTTCGGGACTTGCCGGGGCCGGTCCGATGGCCAGGACGCGCACGGGTGCAGGCGCTGGATCGGTGTTGGGCACGGGCCAAGTGTAGAGCTCAATGGGTCTGTATCGTTCCCCGCTGTGACCGGAGCGGCAGCACTGCGAGATGGCCGTCCGCGGTGGCTGTGCGCGGCGGCGCTCGCGGTGGTGGGCCTGATAGCTGCGATGGTGCTGACGCGCGACTCCAGCAAGTTTGAACATCGCAGCGCCGCGGACACCGCGACGCACCGACTCGATACCGGCCCGCTGGTGCCGGGTGCCCTCGACGTGCAGTGGTGGGTACGCGCCCACCCCGATGACGCGCGCGCCGGGGCAATCCGGGATCGGATCGCCCGGTACCCGATCGCGATGTGGGTCACCGGCAATGACGAGGACGACCGCCGAAACATCGGAGACATCGTCACGCGGGCCCGCGATGCCGGTGGTACCGCGCAATTGGTGCTGTACAACATTCCCGATCGCGATGACGGCTTCTCGGGACCGCACCACGCTGTCACGCCCCAGGTGTACCGAGCATGGGTCGACCGGGTGTCCGCGCTCGTGGGCGACGCTCGGCTGGTGCTGATCGTCGAGCCCGACGCCCTGTGGTTCGCCGATCGACAATCCCTGAAGGGCACTGATTTTGGCGATCGGATCGGCTCCCTCCGGTATGTGGTTGCTACCTTCTCGGCGCGGAACGCCAACACGCGCGTCTACATCGACGCCGGAACCTCATCGGGTTCGGTGACGCCGGAGCGCATGGCGGCCCTGCTCGCCAAGGTCGGCGTCTCCGATCACGTGGGGTACTCCGTCAACGTCTCATCGTTCGCCCCGACCTCCGAGATCACCGCGTACGCGCAACGCATCCGGGCGGCGTTGCAACAGTGGTTCGGCATCCCTGATCCACGCTATGTGGTCGACACCTCGCAGAACGGCAACCCGGACTGGAACTTCGACTGGTGCAACCCCGCTGGCCGTGTGCTCGGGACACCGCCTGCGGTGCTGGGGCGCCCCGACGGTCTGGACATGAACCTCTGGATTCTCGCGCCGGGCAGCTCGAACGGCCCCTGTGGCGCCGCGCCCGACGCGCCCGGGGGACAGTTCAGCCCGGCCCTGGCGACCGCGCTACTGCGTTAACACAGCCCCGTCATCCAACGGCCCTCCAGCTCCGGAAAGCGCAGGTGCACTTCCGCATACAGATCCGGGAGGGTAAGCAGCACGTGGGCGGGATCGGCAGCCACCAGATCGGCGGGGGAAACGATCGGGATATCGGTTCCGGGCATACGTCGCCCCTGTTTGGCTACAGATGCGTCGGCGACCGCCACCACCGAGTCCGTCGTCAATCCCGCCCGGTGAAACAGCGCGACCGCGCGCGACGGCGCCCCATACGCATACACAGTCTGTCCCGACTCGCGTCGTTCATCAAGCCAGCGGTTGAGCCGCTGCACCTGCTCGTCCACCGCGTGCTGCAGCTGGGCGAAGCCGCCTGAATTCTCAGCGCCGTGTGCCTTCTCCCGTGTCAGGACCCGCTCCACGGAAGGCGGAGCCGGGTGCCCACCATGCCGCGCGGCCACCATCAGGGTGCCGCCGTACAAGTCGAACTCCCATACGGCTACGACGGACATACCCACATCGGCGAGCATTCGACGCAGCACGGTCAGGGAGTAGTACGCAAAATGTCCGTGCCGCAGCGAGTTCCACTGACCCAGACTCAAGATCGTCTCTATCGAATGGAATTGAAGAAGCAGCACACCGTCCGCGCTGGTGCGGCGGGCGCGCAGGCCGATCGCTTTGGCCTGATCCTTATCGTGCATCATGCCGAAGCTGTCCAACACCAGATCTGCAGGCTCAGCAGCTGCCATCTCAAACCCTTTGGGAACCAGGAGGTTCAGCCAGCTGCCGCCATGAGGGCTGGCGAACTCGTACACGGTGCGTCCAGCGAGGAGGCCGGCGGCCTCCGCTCGGGCAACCGCGTCGGCGGCCTGGTCCCGCAGGGCTTGCGGCTCGACGGCCCGCGGCTCCTCGGTGTCGGTATCGTCGATCTCGAGCTGTGCGAGCGCACAGTCCGTGCACATCATCATCCCCAGGGGATGCAGCGTGTCCTTCGCCGGTGTGCTGGAGGCGAAGGGGAAGTGATCGGCGGCCGGTACGGCGCCCAGGTCCAAGACCCGGCGCAGCTCCTGGCCCTGGCAATAACGACACCTGATCACCGTTGGCACCACAATCTTTGCGCCGTACGGCAGTATGGCGGAGTGCGCATCCACACCACCGAAATCGACGGCGTACTGCTGATGGAGCCCACGCCACACCAGGACGACCGCGGGTTCTTCACCCGGACATTCGACGCCACGGTTTTCGATGAGTACCAGCTTGCCGCCGGAGCGGCGGTTCGGGCCGCCGACTTTCTGCAGGATTCCCAGTCACGTTCGCGCCAGGGCGTATTGCGCGGTCTACACGGACGTTCCGGCAAGGGGGAAAGCAAACTCATCCGCTGTGCGCGCGGCGCCGTCTTCGATGTGCTGGTCGACGCGCGACACCCGTCACCGACCTTCGGACGTTGGCAGAGCTTCACTCTCGACGATTCCACCTTCAAACACCTATTCGTCCCGGCCGGCGTACTGCATGGCCATCAAGCGCTGACAGAGTGGGCCGACCTCTGTTATCGCATCGACCGGCCGCACGACCCCGCCGAGGATGTCTCGGTCGCCCATGACGATCCCCAGCTCGGCATCGACTGGCCGCTTCCGGTCACCGTCATCAGCGCCAAGGACGCCGCCGCCGGCAGTTGGGCCGCGTTGACCGGAAGCTGACCGGCTCACCGGGTGACCGGTCGCAGAGTGTCGTCAACTGCTCCCGATTCACGCAGACTCTTCAGATGGGCGAGCCGCGTGAAGGACTGGCGGAACATCGATTCGGTGAGGTCGCCGGCCACGCACTGCTCGTAGAGCTCCTTGGCGCCTGCCTCGATCGACCATTGCGCGTGGTAACCGGGCAGTGCGGCTCGGATCGCGGAGAAGTCGACGCGATAGGAGCGAGGATCTGCGCCCGTCTCGCCCGTGATGGTCAGGGTCGAGTTGGGTACGGCGGAGACGGCCGCCTCCGCGATCTGTGCGACCGTCTGGTTGTTCTCTTCGGTGCCGACGTTGAACGCCGCGCAGTGAATCATGTCCTGAGGTGCCGTGAGGCACTCGAGGAACGCGGAGCCGATGTCGCGGGCGTGTACCAAAGGGCGCCAGGGTGTTCCGTCGGAGAGTACCCGGACCTCACCGGTGATAACGGCGTTGCCGACGAGGTTGTTCAGCACGATATCGGCGCGAAGCCTGGGTGAGTATCCGAATGCTGTGGCGTTGCGCAGGAACACCGGGGAGAAACCAGAGTCGGCAATCGCCGCGACATCGTCCTCGACGCGAACCTTGCTCTCCGCGTACGGAGTCAAGGGCTTAAGGGGAGCGTTCTCGGTGACCAATTCATCGCCCGCCGACCCGTACACCGAACACGTCGAGGCGTAGAGGTAGCGACCCACTCCGGCGTCCTTGGCCAGCCGCGCCAGCCGCACGGAGGCGTGGTGGTTGATGTCGTAGGTGAGGTCCGGCGCCAGCGCGCCGAGGGGATCGTTCGAGAGCGCTGCCAGGTGAATCACCGCATCGAAACCAGCCAGCTGATCGACCGTGACGTCGCGAAGGTCGACGGTAATCGACGGCGGATCCACGAGTGCCGGGCCCAAGACGCACTCTGCGAAGAGCCCCGAGTCCAGGCCGACAACGTCGTGACCGGCCTCGGCGGCCATCTGCGACATGACGGTGCCGAGATAGCCCTGATGACCGGTGACGAGAACCTTCACTGCGTTGCTCCTAGAGAGATCGTTGCTTTTTCCAGTACGAACGCTTCGGCGTACCGGTGGCGGCATTGCACACCGCGTACTCGTGCCAAGGCGAGAAATGTCTCGTGATCAAACCAGTCATGCGGTCGCTGAGACGGATAGTGCGTGTAGATGAGATCGGCCTTGCTGCAGGCGATCTCATCGCTGAGTGGCTGAAAGACGGTGGGTGTCGGGGTGTCGGTCTCCCATTTGATGATCTCGTAGCCGAGGACCAGGTGGTCGCGAAACTCGGTGGGTGCCAGGGTCGCCAGCAGCCGGTGGTCCTGATGGGCGTCGTGACGCTGCGGAGCGAAGACCACCGAGGCCGCGGACTCACGGCGAAATGCGGCCAGGGCGTCCTTAATCTGATTCCAGTGCGCAGGAGCCCGTCCGTCGGGAAAGTCGAGTACGTTGACGGTGACCTCGGCGCCGGGACACAGCGCCGCTAGCGCGGCCCGCTCCTCAGACTCCCGTTCGGTTCCGCCGCCGGTCAGCACGAGGGCCCGCACGCGCAAGCCGGGCCGACTCGTGGCCATAGTCAGCAGCGTGCCGCCCATGCCAATCGCAATATCGTCGCAATGGGCCGCCAGTAGTGTGATTTCATCAACGGATCCGGTGCCGAGTTCAATCACGTGGTGGCGGGCTCCTGCTCCCAGACCATCCACGGGCGCACACCCCTGCGATAACCCTCGTCGAGTTCGGCACGTTCCTTGAACGTGTCGGCCGGCTTCCAGAACCCGTTGAACTTGTAGCCGAACATCCTGCCCTCTTTGGCCAGCGACCCACAGGCGTCCTCGACCAGGTCGCCACCCGCGGGCAGATAATCGAAGACATCTTGGGAGAGCACGAAGTAGCCGCCGTTCTCCCACATGTCGAGCTTGGAGACCGCGGTGATATCGGTGATGGATCCGCCCTCATTCACATCCACGGTATGGAAGGACGATTGCGGCGGAACCAGAAGCATCGACGCGGCCGCTCCGGAATCCTGGAACTTGGCCACTAGATCATCAAGGGGAGCGTTGGTCAGAACGTCGGCGTAGTTGGCCAGGAAGTAGCGATCGTCGCCCAGGTGGTGGCGGACGCGCCGGAGCCGTTCACCGATGGGCGACTCGGCGCCGGTGTCCGCGAACGTAATCGTCCAATCGGCGATATCCGATTTCAACAGCTGCACCTGACCTTCCGCCAGGACGAAATCGTTGGACTGTGCCTCGTTGTAGCCGAGAAAGAAGTCCTTGATCGCTTCGGCACCGTAGCCCAGACACAGGATGAATTCTTTATGCCCGTGGTACGCATAGTATTTCATCACATGCCAGATGAGCGGCCGCGGCCCGACCATCTGGAGAGGCTTGGGAATCACGTCGCCGGCGTCGTTGCGCATGCGCATTCCAAAGCCGCCGCAGAAAAGCACGACCTTCATACCGATGCTCCTTCGGGCTCAACGTGCGGTTCTACCACATGCAGCCGGGGCAGCGGATAGACCAGCTTTCCGCCCCATTCGCCGACATGGCGCAATTGACTGGTGATCTCAGCTTCCAGATTCCACGGGAGCACAAGCACCACATCGGGCTTGTCTTCGTCGATGCGCTCGGGGGAGTACACCGGGATGCGGGTGCCGGGACTGAACATGCCTTGCTTGTAAGGATTCCGGTCGACGGTATAGGCGAGAATGTCGGTGCGGATGCCGCAGTAGTTCAGCAGGGTATTGCCCTTGCCGGGCGCACCGTAGCCGACGACAGTCTTGTCTTCGGCCTTGCAGGTTAGAAGAAACTGTAAGAGTTCCAAACGGATTCGTTCGGTTGTCGCGCGGAATCGCTCATATCCAGAAAGCTCGTGTAGACCGGCCCGCCGTTCCAGTTCCAAGACCTCGGCGACCGATGGCGCGATCGCGGGCCGGCACTCGCGAGGGCGCGCCCAGACCCTTATCGAACCACCGTGCGTATCAAGGAGTTCGACATCGACCACTTCCAGATCCGCTACAGCAAGCGCTCTTTGGGCCGCCAATACGGTGTAGTACTGGAAGTGCTCGTGGTAGATGGTGTCGAACTGGCCGAGCTCGATGAGGTTCAGCGCGTGGTGCACTTCGATGCTCATCCACCCGTCATCGGCGACCAGCCCGCGCAGCGCACGGGTGAACCCACGCAAATCGGGGATGTGCGCGTACACATTGTTCGCGGCTACCAGGCGGGCGGGACCATGTTCGGCGCGAACGCGGGCGGCGGTGTCCTCATCGAGGAAGGCCGTCAGTGTCGGAACGCCCTTGTCGCGCGCGGCGTGCCCAACATTCACTGAGGGCTCGATGCCGAGGCAGCGGATACCCGCGGCGACCGCATGCTGAAGCAGGTAGCCATCGTTGCTGGCTACCTCGATAATGAAGTCGTCAGCACGCTCAGGGGAAAGTCCCAGTCGCGCAATAGAGTCGGTGACATAGGAGTGCGCGTGGTCGACCCAGCTGTCGGAGTACGACGAAAAATATGCGTACTCGGTGAAGTTGTCCTCGGGGCTAATCAGAGCGGGAATTTGCAGCAACATGCAGCCCCGGCACAGCCTCAGGTGCAGGGGATAGGTGGGCTCCGGCAGATCCAGCTCTTCGGCGTGCAGAAACTTCTGGCAGGGCGGGGTGGCACCCAGATCGACGACGCTGAGCAGCTCCGTCGAGTCGCACAGGCGGCAGCGCACCGGTCCCTCCTTAGCCAGCTATGTGGAGTACGGATGTCTCCAGACCCGGCGATAGGGTACCCGGTTCTCGGCGCTACTGCGACCAGCGGTTCGCAATCAGGTTGAAGCCGATGTCCTTGGTGTTCTGCATGGCTTCATAGAGGCGGTAATAGGAGATGTAGCTGATCCGCCATTTACCGTCCACATCACGGCGGTAGCGGTCGGTGTAATACGAGGTACCGGTGATCAGGACGCTGTGGGCCGGGACGATGACGACATCGCTCATGGCCCAGCTTCCGGTCGCAGTGTCGCCGTCGACCTGGATCTCGGGATGACTCATGGTGTGCACGCTGGTGATGTCGGTGGTCAGCGATGACCGCATGTAGTCGACAACGCCAGTGCGCGACGTGAACTCGAGGGGCGCGCCGTGCACCGCGGTGCCATACGTCGCCTGGACGTCTTCGGTGAGGGTGTCGGCGAACTCGTCCCACAATTTGTTGTCGAGGGTTCGGGCATAGCGGTACTTGAGCTCGGTGATTTCGTGGATGTCGACGAGTGTGGCGAGGGTCATGATTGCCAGTAGTAGCACGCGAAGGGGCGTCGCGTGCGGCATCGGCGGGGGTTAGACATGGTGTGCGGTTCCTACCAAGATCATCTGCAAAAGCTGTGTGTGGGAGTACATTTGTCCTGTATTTGTCCGCCCTTTGAAGAGGTGCCCATGAACTCATGCACTCGTCTTGTTGTGGCGCCTGCGGCTGGCGTCCTGGCTGCTGCCTTCGTCGGATTCGGGGCTGTGGTGGCGTCGGCTGATCCGTCTCCGGCACCTCCGGTTCCGGGCTCGCCGAACTCGCCATCGCACGGATCTTTGGTCGATCAGCCGGGCAACGACGGAAACAGCGGCTGGGGCTACCTGCCCGGCGGCGCGGGAGCACAGTGCGAGAACGCTTGGGTGGTCTGTGGTTCCGACAACAACCCACCCGAATCCAATATCGCTCCAGGACATGACGACGATGGCGGCTGGGTCAGCGCACCCGGACAGACCGGCGCCGATTGTGAGAACCCCGGAGTCACCTGCACCGACGTCGGCTAGGCGTTGCGCTGCAGGGGTCAGTACATCTGGCCGTAGGCCATCGACACCCAGCTGCGCTGTCCGGCGGCTCCCTGCACCTTGATGGTGTGGGGGGCCGACGGGTCGGCTCTGACAGCGAGAAGCATCACAATGATTCCGGGCTTGCCGGGATCGTCACCACAGACACCGCCGCCCGGCACCGGAGCGCCGTCGAGAGCGATGTTGACTGCCGGGCCGCCGGTGCACAGCGCCGCGATGTAGGCCGCAGGTCCTGACGCTGACGGTTGGGGTGGCACCGGGATCTCATAGCTGCCGGCGCCGTCCTTCGTCGCGGCGACGACGGGGTTTTGCAGGCTTCGGAACGTATCGCGGATGCGCTTGGCCGGGTCATCCGCGTCGGCACTGGTAGTGGGCGAGATGGATGTGGACCTGGGGATAGTCGACGCGGCGAAGGCCTTCGTGGTGGCCGTTGACGACGATGTCTCCGATATCCGGGTGATGCCAGAGGATGTCTGGCATGCCGCGACCGCGGAAGCGCACACCATAAGCGTCAGCACACCGACAGTTGCTCGGTTCATGCGGGGAATCAAAGCATGATGCCGGTAGTTCGTGGTGCCCTCGGTGAGATTCGAACTCACACTGCACGGGTTTTGAATCCGTTTCCTCTGCCAGTTGGGATACGAGGGCCTGGCGTTACTGCCGTTTTTGTGGCCAGCGGCCAGTCGCGCGATCTCCAACCTTAAGGGATGGGGTACATCACTTTCACCAGGGTATGGCCGTACGTGCGACCACATGCGTCACAATGGTCGCCATGACCGGCCCTCAGAACACCGAACCGGCGGCACCCGCGCGCCGCGTGCTCGTCGCCGAAGACGAAGCCCTCATCCGCCTCGACCTGGTCGAGATGCTCCACGAGGAGGGCTATGACGTGGTGGGTCAAGCCGGGGACGGGCAGGAAGCCGTCGACCTGGCCGAGGAGCTCAAACCGGATCTGGTGATCATGGACGTGAAGATGCCGCGCCGGGATGGCATCGACGCCGCGTCGGAGATCGCCGCCAAGCGCATCGCCCCGATCGTGATCCTCACCGCATTCAGCCAGCGCGACCTCGTCGAGAAGGCCCGCGACGCCGGTGCCATGGCATACCTGGTGAAGCCGTTCTCCAAGACTGACCTGGTGCCCGCCATCGAGGTCGCCGTGAGCCGTTTTGGCGAGCTCACCGCGCTGGAGAAGGAAGTTCAGACCCTGGCTGACCGGCTGGAGACCCGCAAGCTTGTCGAGCGCGCCAAGGGCGTCCTGCAGTCAACCCAGGGCCTCACCGAACCCGAAGCGTTCAAATGGATCCAACGCGCCGCGATGGACCGACGCACCACCATGAAGCGGGTTGCCGAGGTGGTACTGGAAACACTCGACACCGACGCGCCGAGCTGAAACTCGGGTAAGCACTGCGCGTTGCCCCGCGGTTGACTATGTTTTCTGATCAGCGTTTTTGTTTCGCCCTGTCAGCCCCAGCCATCCGGAGGTAATCGTGCGTGCACGCGCGAGTGTGATCATGCTGGGCGCGGTGACCGTCGCCCTGGCCGGTTGTCATGCCGGCACTCAGTCGGACGATTCCAACCAGACCAGCCTGAAGATCTCGCCCTTGGTGCAGATCGCTCAGGACGGGTCCGAGGTGCCCGCGTCCAACGTGAAGTCGGCAGCCGATCCTGCCGGTGATGGAACGGCGCAGTGCGCCAACATTTCCCTGGCGATGGCCGGTGCGCTCAACGGCCCGGATGCGGCGCTGGGAATCAACATCCTGGACGGGGCAAAACTGGCCATCGATAAGCACAACGCCGCTAATCCCGGCTGCCAGATCAGACTCCGTGAGTTCGACACCGAGGGGCTGCCGCAGAATGCCAGCAACATTGCTCCGCAAATCATCGGCGACCCGACCATCATTGGACTGATCGGGCCGGGATTCTCCGGGGAAACCAAGTCGACGGGCCAGATCTTCAGTGAAGCCGGTCTGGTCTCGACGACCGCCTCGGCCACCAACGTGACTCTCACCCAGCAGGGCTGGAAGACATTCTTCCGAGGCCTGGCCAACGATGGGGTGCAGGGCCCGGCCGTTGCCAACTACCTCAAGAAGACGCTTGGGTACAAGAAGATCTGCGTGGTCGACGACAGCACCGACTACGGTTCCGGGCTTGCCAACGCGGTGCGCGGGACACTCGGAACCGAGTGCAACGCCTCGGTGAAGAAGGGGGACAAGGACTTCTCCGCGGCGGTCTCTCAGCTCAAGAGCGCCACACCGGATGCGGTGTTCTTTGGCGGTTACTACGCCGAAGCGGCCCCCTTGGTGCAGCAGCTGCGCAACGCCGGGGTGACCGCGACGTTCGTGTCCGCAGACGGCACCAAGGACATGGAGTTCGTCAAGCAGGCTGGCGATTCGGCCAAGGACGCGCTGCTGTCCTGCCCGTGCGGGCCTGCTTCGGACACCTTCGCCAAGGAGTACACCGCCAAGTTCTCGCAGGAGCCCGGGACGTACAGCACCGAGGGGTACGACCTTGCGACGATCTTGGTCAAGGGTATTGACGCCGGAAAGACCACGCGGGCGGGTTTGGTTGATTGGGTACGGAACTACCAGGGGCAGGGTGTGGCGCGTGAGTACAAGTGGAACGAGAACGGAGAGCTAACCTCGACGCTTATCTGGGTGTATAAGGTCACATAGGACATACGAGGGGACTAGGCTCAGCCGCAAATGATTTCGGGGTGGATGGCACAGACAGGTGTGCAGGCCAGCACAATTTCATTCGATCTGCACGGACTGTGGAACAGCATCGGTCAGCTGACGATCGACGGTTTGGCGTGGGGCGCCATCTACGCCTTGGTCGCGGTGGGCTACACGCTCGTCTTCGGGGTGTTACGCCTCATCAACTTCGCGCACTCCGAGGTCTTCATGCTGGGCATGTTCGGGGCGTATTTCGCCCTGGATGTCGTACTCGGCTTCACGCCCGGCGGCAATGCCTATAACAAGGGCGTATCGCTCACTGTGCTGTACCTCGGTATCGCGATGCTCATCGCGATGCTGGTATCGGCCACCACGGCGCTAGGACTGGAAGCGGTCGCCTACCGCCCGCTGCGGCGCCGCGGCGCGCGGCCACTGACGTTCCTCATCACCGCCATCGGGATGTCCTTCGTCATCCAGGAATTCGTGCATTTCGTGCTGCCGAAGATCGTGAAGGGATACGGCGGCAGCAATGCACAGCAGCCGATCCGCCTGGTGACGCCCAGGCCGGTCTGGACCTTTGGCCCCTTTGACGTAGGTGGCCGTCACATTCCTTTCCAGGCCACGCTCACCAATGTCACCATCGTGGTGGTAGCGGCCGCCCTGGTGCTGGCCCTCTTGACCGATATCGCGATCAACCACACCAAGTTCGGGCGCGGTATTCGCGCGGTCGCGCAGGATCCGACAACGGCGACGCTGATGGGCGTATCGCGTGAACGCATCATCATGACGACGTTCATCATCGGTGGCCTGTTGGCCGGGGCGGCCGCGCTCCTCTACACGCTGAAGGTGCCGCAGGGCATCATCTACTCCGGCGGATTCCTGTTGGGTATCAAGGCATTCTCTGCCGCGGTGCTCGGTGGTATCGGCAACCTGCGCGGTGCGCTGCTAGGCGGCCTGCTGCTGGGCGTGATGGAGAACTACGGGCAAGCGGTGTTCGGCACACAATGGCGCGACGTGGTGGCATTCGTCCTGCTGGTGCTGGTACTCATGTTCCGCCCCACCGGGATTCTCGGTGAGAGCCTCGGGCGGGCGAAGGCATGACGGCCGCACGCGCACTGGCGCCCGGTGACTCGATACGCCGGTGGTGGTCCGAGCTGGCACGCCCTGTCCAATGGGCATACGGTGCCATCGGTTTCGCGCTCATGGCGCTGCTGCCGGTGTGGAAGATCCCATTACTGGACACCCCCAACACGGCCTTCGGCCCGGTGATGGCCCAGTTCGCGATGGTAGCGCTGATTGCGATAGGCCTGAATGTCGTTGTGGGGCAAGCGGGGCTGCTTGACCTCGGGTATGTCGGCTTCTATGCCATCGGCGCGTACACGGTCGCGTTGCTCACGAGTCCGGACAGTCCATGGAATCGGATGGGGACATCGGCCTTCTTCAGTTCCAGCTGGGCATGGTTGTCCTGTCTACCGATCGCCGTCGCGATCACCGCCTTCTTCGGCCTCGTGCTGGGCACACCCACGCTGCGGCTTCGGGGTGACTACCTGGCCATCGTCACGCTGGGATTCGGCGAGATCATCCGGCTTCTCGCCGACAATCTGGAGGTCACCAACGGACCACGTGGCCTGCACAAGATCGCGTATCCGCATGTGGGGGAGCAGTACGTCCGTGGCGGTGTCTTCTCCAGCGGCAATTCGGGTGGCCACCTCAACTATGGCGTGTGGTGGTACTGGCTTGGACTCTGCCTGATCGCGGTGGTGCTGATACTGATGGGCAATCTGGAGCGCAGCCGAGTTGGCCGCTCGTGGGTGGCCATTCGGGAGGACGAGGATGCCGCCGAGATGATGGGGGTTCCGACGTTTCGGTTCAAGTTGTGGGCCTTCGTGATTGGTGCCAGCATCGGCGGATTGTCCGGTGCTCTGTATGCGGGCCAGGTCCAGTACGTGGCATCGCCCACCTTCAACATCATCAACTCGATGCTGTTCCTGTGCGCCGTCGTGCTGGGTGGGCAGGGCAACAAGCTGGGCGTGATCTTCGGCGCATTCATCATCGTGTACCTGCCGAACCGCCTTCTCGGCGTGCAAGTGCAGGGTGTGGACCTTGGGAATCTGAAGTATCTGTTCTTCGGATTGGCGCTGGTTGTGCTGATGATTTTCCGGCCGCAGGGCTTGTTCCCAGCACAGCAGAAGCTGATAGCTTACTGGCGCAAGGCATCTGAGCGAATTGGCGCAAAGAAGTCCGAGGAAGCCGAGGCCCCGGCATGACCAAGCACGAGAAGGCCAGTCCCGAGGACGAGCAGGAAGTTGTCGAGCTCACCGGATCCGAAACCGCGGTGGACCTTGCCGAGGATCCTGACGATGAGACTGATTCCACCGAGGCCGAGGTGCTGCTCGAGGTCAAGGAACTGACACTCAAATTCGGTGGCCTGCAAGCCCTCGACGGGGTGAGCTTCGACATCCGGCGTGGTGAGATCCTCGGCTTGGTCGGCCCGAACGGTGCCGGCAAGACGACCTGCTTCAACGCCATCACGGGCGTGTACAAGCCCACATCGGGCAGCATCGTGTTCGACGGGAAACCGCTGCGCAGACTGCGGCGACACCAGATCACCCGGCGCGGCATCGCCCGGACCTTCCAGAACATCCGGCTGTTCGGCGAGATGACGGCCCTGGAGAATGTCGCGGTAGGTACGGATGCCCGGCACAGGACCTCGGTGCTGGGCGCGGTACTGCGCACACCGCGACACCGGCGCGAGGAACACTATGCCGTCGACGTGGGGCTGGGGCTGCTCGACTTCGTCGGCATAGCCGATGTCGCCGACATCAAAGCCAAGGACCTCCCGTACGGCAGTCAGCGCAGACTCGAGATCGCGAGGGCGCTGGCCACCGAGCCCAAGCTGCTCTGTCTGGACGAGCCCGCCGCCGGGTTCACTCCCAGTGAGAAGGAATCGCTGATCAAGCTGATTCAGCGCATCCGCGATTACGGGTACACGGTCTTGCTCATCGAGCACGATATGAAGCTGGTCATGGGCGTCACCGATCGCATCGTTGTGCTCGAATTCGGCAGGAAGATCGCCGACGGCCTGCCCGCCGAGGTCAGAAACGACCCGGCGGTGATCGAGGCGTACCTAGGAGTGGCCGATGAGGAATTCCACGGACCCGGTTGGCTCGACGCGGCCGCGCCCGATACCGAAAGCGAGAGGTAAGTGCCTCCCGTACAGCTGAAGCTCACCAACGTTGGGGTCCACTATGGCCCGATCCAGGCGGTTCGCACGTTGTCCCTGGATGTTCGGGAGGGTGAGCTGGTCACCCTGCTCGGTTCCAACGGCGCCGGTAAGTCGACCACCATGCGCGCCATCTCCGGTCTGGTCCCGCTGAGCGCCGGAACCATCTACTTCGAGGGCCAGGACATCTCGAAGATGAAGGCACACAAGCGCGTCAAGGCGGGAATCATCCAAGCGCCCGAGGGGCGGGGGATATTCCCCGGCATGACCGTCGCCGAGAACCTCGAAATGGGTTGTTACGGGCGTAAATTCAAGTCGCGGGCGGAACGCCGGGAACGCCTTGACTGGATCAACGCATTGTTCCCGCGGCTCGCCGAACGTCGGCACCAAGAGGGCGGCACTCTGTCGGGCGGCGAGCAACAGATGCTGTCCATTGGCCGCGCCCTGATGGCCAGGCCCAAGATCCTCCTGCTCGATGAGCCGTCCATGGGTCTGGCGCCGTTGTTGATCACGAAGATCTTCAACATCATCGAGGAGATCAATGCTTCTGGGACGACAGTGGTTCTGGTCGAACAGAACGCGCAGCAGGCGCTGAGCCGTTCGGATCACGCCTACATTCTGGAGACCGGGTCGGTCGTTCGATCGGGCGCCGGCCGAGAATTGTTGCAGGACGACAGCGTTCGATCCGCTTATCTCGGCGTTGTCTGACCCAGACCGTCAGCACCAATGCGGTCGCGAAAACCACATACCAGGGCCACGGGCCCATCAGGTCCAAAAGGCTTGCTGTTGAGGGTTTCTCGTTGAGAAAGCCATAATTCGACCCGGCGACGGCGTTGAACGCCATGGTGAGAGTGGCCCAGGACAATGTGACGGTGGCAGTCAGGCGATAGCTACGCCACGTCGGACGCATGCCTCGTCCCCAGGTGAGATAGATGGCCGCCCACACCACGAGCAGATGTATCGACCAGAACGCGAGAAACTCGTAGCCCGGAAAGTCGGGGCCGGTCAGCACGGGGGAGATCAGCGCCTGGCTGCTGAGTATCAGTCCCCAGTAGTACGTCAATGCACATGCCCAATACCGCTGGGACCACAGCGCGTACGCCGCGACGACGGTCGCCAGGTCGGTCAGCCGCAGGGGCATCGAGACCCCAGTGCGACGGGCCGTACGCGTGGAGGCTAACGCCCGACGATCACCCCGGAGAACGACTAGCGCGCGACGATGACCGACGAACCGTTACCGAACAGGCCCTGGTTGGCGGTAATCCCGACCCGCGCACCCTCGACCTGCCGATCACCGGCCTGTCCGCGCAGCTGCCAGGTCAGCTCGCACACCTGCGCGATGGCTTGGGCCGGGATGGCCTCACCGAAGCAGGCCAGGCCGCCGGAGGCATTCACCGGAATCCGGCCGCCGACCGCGGTGGCACCGCTGCGCAATAGCTGCTCGCCCTCGCCCCTGGCACACAGGCCCAGGTGCTCGTACCAGTCCAGCTCCAGGGCCGTCGAGAGGTCGTACACCTCGGCGAGGCTCACGTCCTCGGGGCCGATACCGGCCTCCGCGTAGGCGGCGTCGACGATCTGATCCTTGAACACGCGGTCGGGTGCCGGCACCACGGCGGTGGAATCGGTTGCAATATCCGGGAGTTCAGGAAGATGCTGCGGGTACTTGGGGGTGATGGTGGCGACCGCGCGCACCGACGGGACACCCTCGACCGAACCGAGATGCTTCTTCGCGAAATCGGCGCTGGCCACGATCAGAGCCGCGGCGCCGTCGCTGGTGGCGCAGATGTCCAGCAGTCGCAGCGGGTCCGACACGACGGGGCTGGCCAGCACGTCCTCCACGGAGGACTCCTTGCGGAACCGGGCGTTCGGGTTGTTCAGACCGTGCCGAGAGTTCTTGACCTTCACCTGGGCGAAATCCTCGGCAGTCGCGCCGTAGAGGTCCATCCGGCGCCGCGCGAGCATCGCGAAGTACACCGGGTTGGTGGCGCCGATGAGGTGGAAACGCTGCCAATCCGGGTCGGCCTTGCGCTCGCCGCCCACCGGCGCGAAGAAGCCCTTCGGCGTGGTGTCGGCCCCGATGACCAACGCCACGTCGCAGAAGCCGGCGAGAATTTGCGCGCGGGCACTCTGCAGGGCCTGCGAGCCGCTGGCGCAGGCGGCATACGTCGAACTGATGGGCACGCCGTTCCATCCCAGCTTCTGGGCGAAGGTCGAGCCGGCGATGAAGCCCGGGTAGCCATTGCGGATGGTGTCCGCTCCGGCGACGAATTGAATTTGACGCCAATCCAATTCGGCGTCCTGCAGTGCGGTGCGGGCCGCGGCGACGCCGTACTCGGTGAAGTCACGTCCCCACTTACCCCACGGGTGCATGCCCGCGCCGAGGATGTAGACCGGATCCGGGGTGCGGCTCATGCCGAGACCTTCTTCCATGCATAGACCAGACGCTGCACGCCCTCGTCGTCGGTGTAGAGCGGTTCGAGTGCGAGTTCCATGGCCTGGCCCACCTTCAGGTCGGCGGCGCCGGTGCCCGTGACCACCTTGCCGAGCACGATGATGCCCTCGGCCGCCAGTTCGACCGCGGCGATCGCGTACGGCTCGTACGGGTCGGATACCGGATACGGGGGCGGCGGTGCGTACTGGTTCTCGGTGTAGCTCCACACCGTGCCACGAGACGACAGCGGCACCTGATCCAGAACATCGCTGTCACAGGCCGGGTTGGGGCAGTTGTTGGCACGCGGCGGGAACACGATGGTGGCGCACTGTGTGCACTTGCCGCCTATCAGGTGCGGCTGGCCGGATTCGTCGGTATCGAACCAGCCGTCGACGGCAGGGGCTTGATCTGTAGGCACCCGGTCAGATTACCCATGCTTATGAGTGAATTGAAACGTGTGTCAGTTTTGTCTCTCGCCTGGCGGGATCATGGCCCAAATATCGAGTCCGTCGGCACGAAATTCTCGAACGCGTTCCGGACGACTGACATGTCCCACAGCTGCTCGGCCAACGCCGCCGACTCGACCGTCGGCAACTCGTAGGCGTCGCGAGGCGTCACGGCCGCCATCTCACTACCGAGGATGAGCGCTGGCCCTCTGGGCACGCGGCCATCACGAGGTGATTCGCAGCCACCGGGCCCTGTTCGACGCCGACCTTGACAATGCCGCGATGGCGAAGTAGCGAGGTTCCATGGGTATCGCGTTCAACCACACCATCATTCATTCACGTGACCGCGACGCGTCCGCGCGCTTCTTCACCGAGATCTTTGGGCTGCCTTCCGCACAGGAGGTCGGCCCGTTCCTCAATGTCGCCCTCGAACACGGCGGCAATCTCGATTTCGCGACCATCGCGAGCGGTGATACCACCCCACAGCACTATGCCTTCTTGGTCGACGAGGACGATTTTGACGCAATCTACGGCCGCATCACTGATCGCGGTCTCGAGCACTGGGCAGACCCGCGGGCACAACATCCAGGCGAGATCAACCACAACGATAGCGGCCGCGGGGTCTACTTCCGGGACCCGTCGGGCCACTAGCTGGAATCCTCACCCGGCCCTACGGATCAGGGGGGAGGCGTCGGGGTCGTAGGTGCTGTCGCCCCCGTTGCCTAGGGTAGGACTGTGACTGCGCCTGTAACCAAGACCGGGACCAAACAGCCGACCCTCCTGCTGCTCGACGGCAACTCCCTGGCGTTCCGGGCGTTTTATGCGCTCCCGGCCGAGAATTTCAAGACGCAGTCCGGCCTGACCACCAACGCGGTGTATGGGTTCACCTCGATGTTGATCAACCTGCTGCGCGATGAGGCGCCGACGCATGTGGCGGCCGCCTTCGATGTTTCCCGCAAGACATTCCGTTCCGAGCGGTACCCCGAATACAAGGCCACTCGTTCGGCCACACCCGACGAGTTCCGCGGGCAGATCGACATCACCAAGGAAGTGCTGCAGGCCCTGGGCATCACGGTGCTCGCCGAGGAAGGATTCGAGGCCGACGACATCATCGCCACCCTGGCCACCCAGGGGCAGGCCGAGGGCTTCAAGGTCTATGTGGTCACTGGCGATCGGGACGCACTGCAGCTTGTCAATGAGGACGTGACGGTGCTGTATCCGCGCAAGGGTGTCAGTGACCTCACCCGGTTCACGCCGGAGGCAGTGGTGGAGAAGTACGGGCTCACACCCACCCAGTACCCCGATTTCGCGGCGCTGCGGGGCGACCCGAGTGACAACCTGCCCGGGATCCCCGGTGTCGGCGAGAAGACCGCCAGCAAGTGGATCCTCGAATACGGATCCTTACAAGAACTGATCGACAAGGCCGATACCGTGCGCGGAAAGGTCGGCGAGTCGCTGCGCGCGAACCTGGCATCGGTGGTTCTGAACCGCGAGCTCACCGACCTGGTGCGCACGGTGCCGCTTCCGTATGTGCCCGCCCAGCTCGCCGTGGCACCCTGGGACCGCGACCAGATACACCGCCTCTTCGACGATCTCGAGTTCCGGGTGCTGCGCGACAGGCTGTTCGAGACCCTGGAAGCCGTGGAGCCCGAAGTGGACGAGGGCTTCCAGCTGGCGGGACAGGCATTGGAGCCCGGAACTGTCGCCGAGTGGCTCACGGCACACACCGCCGATGGCCGCCGTAGCGGGCTCGCGGTAGTCGGGACCTACACGCCCTATGACGGCGATGCGACGGCGGTGGCCATCGCCTCCGCCGACGGAGATGGTGCGTACATCGACACCACGACGGTCACCCCAGAAGATGAGGCGGCTCTCGCCGAATGGCTCGCCGATGAGGCTCGCCCCAAGGCGCTACACGAGGCCAAGCAGGCCATGCACGCGCTGGCCGGACGCGGATGGCCACTTGCTGGCGTCACCTCCGATACCGCTCTCGCCGCCTACCTGGTGCGCCCCGGGCAGCGCAGCTTCGCGCTCGACGACCTGTCATTGCGGTACCTGCGCCGTGAGCTGCGCGCCGAAGACACTGGAGAGCAACAGCTTTCGCTACTCGACGAAGACGGCGCGGACGGGGCCAAGCTATCCCAGGCCCAGATGCTGCGCGCCCGCGCCGTCATCGACCTCGCCGATGCGCTCGACGTCGAACTCGAACGCATCGAGTCCGCGGCACTGCTCACCGACATGGAACTACCGGTCCTACGGGTACTGGCGGGGCTGGAGTCGGTCGGTATCGCGGTCGACATCGATCACCTGACCTCCCTGCAGAATCAATTCGCCACCGGTATCCGCGAGGCCGCAGACGCCGCCTATGCGGTGATCGGCAAGCAGATCAACCTGGGCTCTCCCAAACAGCTCCAGGTGGTGTTGTTTGACGAGCTCGGTATGCCCAAGACCAAGAAGACCAAGACCGGCTACACGACCGATGCGGACGCGCTTCAAACGCTCTTCGACAAGACCGGGCACCCATTCCTGGAGCACCTCCTCACTCACCGCGATGTCACCAGGCTGAAGGTCACCGTCGACGGGCTCCTGAAATCCGTTGCCGCGGATGGGCGTATTCACACCACCTTCAATCAGACGATCGCGGCGACGGGCCGATTGTCATCGACAGAGCCAAACCTGCAGAACATCCCGGTGCGCACCGAGGCGGGGCGCGAGATCCGCGATGGCTTCGTGGTCGGTGCGGGCTACTCCGAGCTGATGACTGTCGACTACAGCCAGATCGAGATGCGCATCATGGCGCACCTGTCGGCCGACGAGGGTCTTATCGAAGCGTTCAACACCGGCGAGGACCTGCACTCATTCGTCGCGGCCCGGGCATTCGGGGTGCCGATCGACGAGGTCACCGGCGAGTTGCGTCGTCGCGTGAAGGCCATGTCCTATGGCTTGGCCTACGGTCTGTCGGCCTACGGCCTGGCCACCCAGCTCAAGATCTCCAACGACGAGGCCAAAGAGCAGATGGATCAGTACTTCTCGCGGTTCGGCGGCGTTCGCGAGTACCTGCACGCGGTGGTGGATCAGGCGCGCAAGGACGGATACACCTCGACGGTGCTCGGACGGCGCCGCTACCTGCCCGATTTGGACAGTGGCGACCGCCTGCGGCGCGAGGCGGCCGAACGAGCGGCACTCAACGCTCCGATCCAGGGGAGCGCCGCCGACATCATCAAGGTCGCGATGATCGCTACCGATAAGGCATTGCGAAACACGGGATTACGGTCGCGCATGCTCCTTCAGGTGCATGATGAGCTGCTCTTCGAAGTGGCCGACGGCGAGCGGGACACGCTGGAAGCGTTGGTACGCGAAACCATGGGTTCGGCGTATCCACTCGATGTGCCACTTGAGGTTTCGGTGGGGTATGGCCGCAGCTGGGACGCCGCGGCCCACTGATCCGAGCCGCTAGTGCACGTCCAGGGTGTGCACCCGCTCCGGACGTAAACCTCTGCCGACCGCGATGGGCGGCACGAACTTGAGCGGGCCCCGTCCGACAAAGAATGGCAGTTTGATGGGGGACAGGTCGCCGGTGAGAACCGGCTTGATGACGTTGTTTTGGACGAACACCTGAAACGCTTGCACCACCTTGGTCGGCAGTTCGCGTCGGCCTTGCACCCTGGCGAGATCCTCGTCGGTGACACACCGTTTACGCAGCGGATGCACGAGGATGTTCGCTGCCGCCACCGCATCGGCGACGGCCAGGTTGATGCCGACTCCGCCAGCCGGCGACATGGCATGCGCGGCATCGCCGATGCACAGCAGACCGGGCCGCCACCAGGTCTTGAGTCGATCGACCCGGACATCGAGATGGCTGGTGTCATCCCAGGACCGCAAATCGTTCACGTGCTCGCGCAGCTGCGGGCGCGCGGTGACCAACCGTTCCTTGAATGCGTCCAGCGAGCCATTATGTGGCCCGGCGCCCTTGGGCATGAGATGGGCGACCTGCCAGTAGTCCCCGCGGTGAATCATGGCCAACAACAAGCCTCTACGCAGGACCGCGAATGTCTCGTCGGGATCACCCGGTCGCCGGTTCAACCGGAACCACAGCACATCCATCGGTGAGCTCTCGTCGGCGGTTTCAAGTCCCGAAGTGGCGCGTACCGCAGACGTGCGGCCGTCCGCCGCGATGACCAGATCGGCATGCACCTCCAGGTCGGGTGTCCGCACGCCCGCAACTCGGTCGCCGTCGACGATCAGATCGGTGACCTCCGCATTCCGGATGAGCGTGAATTCCGGGTATTGCTCGGCTTTCTCAGCCAAGAAGTCGAGGAAATCCCACTGCGGCATGAAGGCGATGTATGGCTGCTTGTACCCCAACCACGCCAGCGCGCGAAAATCACCGAAGGTGCGCAACCGCCCGTCGCCATCGAAGGCGATGTGATCGACCTTCTGATGTGGCAGCCGCAGAAACTCGTCGATAAACCCGAGGTCATCCATGATGCGCATGGTGGTCGGGTGAACGGTGTCCCCGCGAAAATCGCGCAGAAAGTCGGCGTGCTTTTCCAGGACGACAACGTTGATCCCTGCCCTCGCCAACAGCAGGGCATGCACCAAGCCGGCAGGGCCTCCACCAGCGACACACACCTGAGTCCGCATCACTTGCGCCATACCCGGACGCTACGCCCGAACCAGCTGGGGGGCGTCCATTCGATGATGCCATCAGCCTGTTTTCGGGTGGTCCAGCCGTGATCGAGCACGCGGTGATGCCGCCGACGAAGCCAAAGCTCCTCGGTGCAGCTGTGATTGCAGGGCAAGTGACTCCGGCTTGTTGAACATGTAGCGGGCGATCTTCCACGTGCCGTTCTCTTTGATGGCGACGACGAGCTCGTCGATCGTCAACGTCACCTTGAGGCGTCACTCCCGTTCAGTGACCGCTCGTAGGTGCGCAGCAGCTTGGCGACGTGATCTTGGCTAGTCACGAAGTCTCGCATTCTCCGCGGATTCATACTCGGCGCCGCGTTCTTCGCGGTGCCACAGCTCGTCGTCTCCGACATCAACGCCATCCAAAATCAGCGCGCGCTTGAGCACCTTGTTGGTTGCGGTGCTGGGCAGGCTATGTGCCAAGCGCACATATCGCGGCCAACCAATCCGTGGCAGATCCTCCTGCGCGGCGAGAAACGTAGTGAGACCCGATTGCGTCAACGAATCCCGCAGTACCAGCGCGGCCATCACCTCGTCGCCGTCCCGCCCACTGCGAATCGCGTACACGGCTACCTGGCTCACCGCGGGGTGCCGCTGCAGAATCCGCTCGATGGGTGCCGCCGCCAGGTTCTCGCCATTGATCCGCATCCAGTCGGCGGTCCGGCCTGCCAGGTAGATCCACCCCTCGGCATCCCGGTAGGCGAGGTCGCCCGACCAGTACATGCCGTGGCGCATCCGTTCGCCGGTGGCGTCTTCATCGTTGTAATACCCGGAGAAGAAGCCCGACCCTTGGGTATTCACCAGTTCACCGACCGCCTCATCCGGGTTGGCCAGGATGCCGTGTGCGTCAAACCGGGCCGTGGCGCATTCGGTCAACGTGTCGGGGTCGTAGATCCCGACACCGGGAAACCCCTTGCCGACGGATCCCGCGGGCGTTCCTTCCTCCCGGGTGATGATGACGGCATTCTCCGTCGAACCGAATCCGTCGTACACCCTGACATCGAATCGCCGCGCGAATTCGGCAATGTCGTGGTCGGAGGCTTCGTTTCCGAAGGCCACGCGCAGCGGGTTGGATGCGTCGCGGGGTCGTTCCTCCGTGGCCAGCACGTAGGCCAACGGCTTGCCCACGTAGTTCATGTACGTGGCGCCGACTTCCCGAATATCGCCGAGGAAGCCCGACGCGGAGAACTTCGCCGGGGCAAGCGTGGCACCCGCCGCGACCGCAACGGCCCATCCGGCCAGCACGGAATTCGAGTGGAACAGTGGCATCGAGACATAGCAGACGTCGGCGGGGGACAGCGCGAATCGAGCCACCAGTGACTGGGCCGCGACAAGAACCATCATGTGCGTCACCAGAACTGCCTTCGGGTCCCCACTAGTCCCGGAGGTGAAGATCATCATGAAGGGATCGAGAGCCTCGGCGGTTCGGTAGGGCTCTAGCTCGCCGGCCGCCGCGACCTCGCGCTGCCAGTCCGCGGCGTCGACATCGATCACCACGACACCGGGCAGATCCAACGATTCGAGCAGCGGCGCATGGTCAGCGTCCACCAGCAGGATCTGTACATCCGCCTTGTGGATATCGCGTGCAAGCCCCTCGCCGCGGCGAGTGTTGTTGATGGCACACAGGATGTACCCACCCTGGGCGGCGGCGGCCATCGCTGTGGCCATCGCGGGCGTATTGCCCAGCAGGGTGCCGACATGCAGCGGCCGCTCCGCATCGGCCATCTGGATCAGTACCACGGCGTGACGAGCCGCCGCGGCCATGTGCTCACGCCACGTCCACGTCACACCCCGATAGACAAGCCCCGCGTTGTCATCGGTGGCCCGGGCGCGGACCAGTTGCTGGATGGTCTCAACCATGGACTGCTTCGGTAAGCGACGCCGCCCTGACACCCAGATGTCTTGTCAAAAAGCTGATTTGGTGGGACACCACGGAGTCGAAGCACTCCTGGCCCTGGTAGACACCGAAGTGATCGCACGGGTAGTGCCGCACCTCGGCGCGGGCCTTGAAGGCGGCCTTGGCCGCGGCATGCGGCGGTGCGGCCCGATCGAAGTCGGCGATCTGCACCAGAGTGGGACAGTCAATGCGCGCGGCATAACGAGTGGGGCGATAGGAGGCGAGTTGAGTGCCTACCGTCGCATCGATCTCATTGCGCCAGGAGGGGCCCACGATCCCCAGATGCGCCTCGTAGTATCCGTGAGACGTCAGCGCCGCCAGTTCTCCTGGGTGCCCGACGATAGGGATCGTGCGCTGCCCGCGTCCCAGCCGACCGCGGACGCCAGTCAGGGCAGAGCGCACGAGGGCACCGGCACTGTGTTCACCCATCGCGGACCGCGCTGCCGCGATGCCGTCTACTAGGGGCGTCACCGAAATAACAGCCGCCACATCGTTGCGTGCGCCGGCGGCCGCCAGCACATGCCCACCCGCCAGGGATACACCCCACAGCACAACTCGCGTGGGATCGACGCCGGGAAGGCGAGACGCGGTGCTCACCGCGGCGTGATAATCACCGATCTGATGGCTGAATGAAACTTGTTGCCGGGGAAAGCCGTCAGACGATCCGAAGCTGCGGTAGTCAAAGGCCAGGGCGTGCATGCCCGCAGCGGCCAGCCGCTCCGCGAACGGTTCCAGTCCCGAATCCTTGGTGCCGCCCAGGCCGTGCGCCATCACCACGACAGGAGCCGACTCCGCTGACGTTTCCGTTCGGTAAAACCATGCATCACAATCGATTCCGTGGCTACTGAATCGGATGTTCTGTCGGTTCACGCCGCTCCTCCCGCCCGCGCAAATCCGCGGGGGATTTCCTTGGTTCTCATATCGTGTTCATAGAGGAAGTAATCCAGCTGCTGGGTATGGCGCGGGCGATCAAGCATGTGCCCGGTGTACTTGCGATGCTCTGCCTCGATCACCGCGTGCATCTCGTCGACCGAGGGCAATCGGTACTTGCCCGCCGCGTAAGCGCCCACCAGGCGGGCCTGACATTCGACGAAGGGGAAAAGCGACGGAACTGCCTGCGCCAGACCGACGAAGATCAGGTCGTCCAGGCCGGGCTTGAACATCCTTTTGTATAAGTCGATGCGATTGCCCGGGGCACTGAGGAATTCCGGATCGAAAAACGGGAAGGTGATGTTGTAGCCGGTCGCGAAGATGATCACGTCGAAGTCCGCGAATGTGCCGTCCTCGAAATGCACGGTGTCACCGTCCAAGCGGCTGATGTTGGGCTTGGGGGTGATGTCACCGGAGCCAAGTCGCAGCGGGAGCTCGACGGATTGAGTGAAGTGTGCCTCGCCGAACTTGTGGTTCGGCATCGGGAGCCCCAGTTGATCTGGACGGCCCGACATGACCGGCTGCATCATCTGAAAGAGCTTGCGCTGCCATGACATCGGTATGTGCGGGCTGGTGCGGAAGTACTTGTCGGCGGGTTGTCCGGCGACGTACTTGGGAACGATCCAGGCGCCGGATCGAGTGGAGAGAGTGACGGCGTTTCCCGTCGCTCGTGACGATAGCTCCACCGCGATGTCCGCCGCGCTATTGCCCAGACCCACCACCAGAATTCGCTTGTCCATGAGATCCAGGGGAGTGCGCGGATCGATGTAATGATGCGAGTGCAATGTGGTGCCGGTAAACGTGCCCGGAAAGTCGGGATACCTGGGGTCCCAATGATGACCGTTGGCGACGACGAGCAAGTCGAACAATCGGCGTTCACCCGTCTGTGTGAGCAGTTCCCAGCCGCCGGTCGGTAGTCGCTCAGCGTGCACGACGCCATTGCGGAACTCGATGTTGGGCCTGAGATCGAAGGCTGTGGCGTAGTCCTCGAGGTACTGCTTGATCAGGGTGTGATGGGGAAAATGCGGATAGTTGTCAGGCATGGGGAAGTCGCGGAAGGACAGCTGATGTCGCGAGGTATCGATGTGCAGGGAACGGTAGGCGCTGCTGTGACCATTGGGATTGCCGAATGCCCAGTTTCCGCCGATTCGATCCGACGTCTCGAAGCAGGTGAAGGGAACTCCATAGTCGGACAGCATCTTCGCGGATGTCAGCCCGCTGATGCCGGCACCGATGATCGCGGTACGGGGTCGGGTCATGGCACTCCTAGGAATACGACCACGGCGATGCGGTCGCCTGTGGACAGTTTCAGAAATCTGTGCATCCGAAGTGTACACAGATCTTGAAATGTGTCTACACCTTGTTTACATTGGGGGTATGACTGCGGTGTTCGATGAAGGTGCCATACCCGATCCCGATGGCGCATCGGTGGCCGCCCGGCTGCTGGATGCGGCCGAAAGAATTTTGGCCGACAAGGGGATTCGTGCGACCACAATGACGGACGTAGCCGAGGAAGCGGGCGTTTCGCGCTCGTGGCTCTACCGCCACTTCCCGGATAAACAGACCCTGGTCGGCGCGGCGATCATCCGCTTGATCGAGATCAGCTGGGCACAGTCTGCCGCCGAGCTCGCAGACGTCGACGGGTTCGAGGCTCGGTTGGTGGCGGGAGTGAAGATCGGCCGGCGCGCATACGACGATCCGGGCACCCTGCTCATGCGGATCCGGGTGCGCGAGCCCGAGGAGTTCATGGCCTGTGCCGGAGCGGGCGTGCAGGGTCTGGTGCCGGACCTCGCCGCCTTCTGGCGCCCGTATGTGGAGGCGGCCCGCGATGCCGGGGAGATCCACGCGCGGACCGATGTCGAGGAAGCCAGCGAATGGATCGCTCGCGTGATGATCAGCCTGGGAAGTGTCCCCGGAAACTGCATTGACCCGGACGATCCGACCTCACTGCGTCGCCATTTCCGGCGGTATGTCCTACCGGCGCTTCGTATAGCGCCCGTGAAATAGCAGTACTACAAGGAGAATTCGCAATGGCTTCCCGTGACGACGTCCAGTTCGACACAGTGATCAAGAACGGGCGATGGTTCGATGGCACGGGCGCGGCGTCCGCTATCCGAAACATCGGCCTCAAGGATGGCCATATCGCCACGATCTCGGATGGCGACCTCGACGAGACGAACTGTCCGCACATCATCGATGCCACCGGAAAATGGGTGCTTCCGGGGTTGGTGGATGTCCACACGCACTACGACGTCGAGGTACTTGCCGCGCCCGCATTGTCGGAGTCGGTTCGTCATGGTGTGACGACAGTGCTGCTGGGCTCCTGCTCGCTGTCGGTGGTGCATGTCAATGGCATCGATGCCGGAGACATCTTCGGCAGAGTGGAAGCGATCCCGCGCGACCACGTCATCGGGGCGATGGATCAACACAAGACGTGGACCAACGCGCGTGAGTACATCGAGGCTCTTGAGTCGCTACCCATAGGGCCGAACATCGCTACCTTCCTGGGGCATTCGGATATGCGCGCGGCGGTGATGGGGCTGGACCGCGCCACCCGCAAGAATGAACGGCCCACGGCCAGTGAGCAGGCGCAGATGGACCGCTGGCTGGCCGAGGCCCTGGATGCCGGTTTCGTGGGGATGTCGTCGCAGCAGCTCTTGTTCGACAAGCTTGACGGCGATGTGTGTCGTTCCCGGACGCTGCCGTCGACCTACGCCAAGCCGCGCGAGTTACGGAAACTGAAATCACAACTTCGCCAAAGAAATCGGGCGCTGCAATCTGGACCGGACATTCAGAACCCCCTGAACGTGTTGTCTCAGGCCGTCCAGTCTCTGGGTATCCTGCGCAAGCGGCTATCGACGTCACTGCTCTCAGCCGCAGATATCAAGGCCAACCCGTACGCGATCCGGGCGATGGGACCGGTGGCCCGCATCGTCAACACACTGGGTGGAAACTTTCGCTGGCAGCATCTGCCCGTGCCGTTCGAGGTCTACGCCGATGGCATCGATCTGGTGATCTTCGAGGAATTCGGTGCGGGTGCCGCGGCGCTGCACTTGCGCGATGAAGTCGAGCGCAATGAGCTGCTGCGCGACGAGAAGTACCGGCGCCGGTTCCGCAAGGAGTATGAGAGCAAGTTCGGTGTAAGAGTTTGGCACAGAGACTTTTTCGACGCCGAGATCGTCGCCTGCCCGGATGCGTCGGTGGTCGGCAAGTCCTTCGGGCAGGTCGGTGTGGATCGCGGGGGACTGCATCCCGTCGACGCGTTTCTTGATCTGGTGCTCGAACATGGGACGGCCCTCCGCTGGCGGACCACGATTTCCAACCATCGCCCCGAGGTGCTCAAGCAGCTCGCGCAAGATCCCGGCATCCAGCTTGGCTTCTCCGATGCCGGTGCCCACCTGCGGAACATGGCCTTTTACAACTTCGGGCTGCGGCTGCTGCGGCACGTGTACGAGGCGCAACTAGCCGGACATCCGTTCATGACCATCGAACAGGCCGTACATCGACTGACCGGTGAGCTCGCCGATTGGTACCAGATCGATGCCGGGCATCTCCGAATCGGCGACCGCGCAGATCTTTTCGTGGTCGACCCAGAGAAGCTCGATGGATCTCTGACCGAGTACGCCGAGCAATCGGTGGCCGAGTACGGGGGACTAGCGCGGATGGTCAATCGCAACGACGCGACCGTCAGCACGGTACTGATTGGCGGCCGGACCGTCGTGGTTGACGGCCGGCCGGTCGGCATTTTGGGCACGCAGCGGACCGGCAGTTTCCTGCGGGCGGGGGAGAAGGTGCGTTCGGCCGCCGCGGGACCGGTGCCCGCCGCCAGTTAGTACATCTAGATCTGAATACAGAAGACGATGTACTATTGGATCCATGCAGACCCTGGCGCATCGTGACGCTCTGACGAGGTTCGGATCCGCGCTGTCGGACCCGACGCGCACGGCCATCCTATTGAGCCTGCGCTCGCGGCCCGGATATCCCTCGGAGCTCGCCGATGAGGCCGGGGTGTCGCGACAGATCATGTCGAATCACCTTGCGTGCCTTCGTGGCTGCGGTCTGGTTATTGCTGTTCCGGAGGGCCGGCGCACCCGTTATGAGCTCACCGATGAGCGCATTGCTCACGCTCTGGACGACCTGGTGGATCTGGTGTTGACGGTGGATCCGTCGTGCTGCCCGGCTGACGAGGGCTGCTGTTGATGGTGGTCGCGTCGCAGCGGCGAGATGTGCTCCATCGGCGGGTTCGTCTTTTCGTCGCCGCCACCATCACCTACAACGTCATTGAGGCCGTCGTGGCTCTCTCCGAAGGTGCACGAGTGTCCTCGACTGCGCTGATCGGCTTCGGCTTGGATTCGGTGATCGAGGTGTCATCGGCTGCGGCGGTGGCGTGGCAATTCAGTGCCAAGGACCCGGAGGTCAGGGAGAAGACTGCTCTTCGCGTAATCGCATTCTCGTTCTTTGCGCTGGCCGCCTATGTGGCGGTGGAGTCGATCCGGGCGCTAGCGGGGTTCGCTGAGCCCAGGCATTCGACAATTGGGATCGCCTTGGCCGCGGTGAGTCTGGTGGTCATGCCGGTGCTGTCGTGGGCGCAACGGCGAGCGGGCCGCGAGCTCCGGTCGGCATCGGCGGTCGCCGATTCCAAGCAGACGCTGTTGTGTACATATCTATCGGCGGTCCTGCTGGTTGGGCTGCTGGTCAACACCCTGTTCGGGTGGTCATGGGCTGACCCGATCGCAGCGTTGATCATCGCTGCCATTGCGGTGCGCGAGGGACTGAATGCCTGGAAGGGCGAATCCTGCTGTGCGCCGAATGTTGCCTCGGTGTCGGTGCAGGCCGACGGCGACGAATGCGGCTGTTGCGAGCACTAACGCCACCCATGGTCTATTATCTGCGTATCAATGCAGATAAGCAGTAGAGGAGCGTCCGCGATGGCGCAGGCAGATGAGTCGCCATTGGGCGACGAACAGGTTGGGTTGGTTGTCGAAGTGTTTCGGATGCTTGCCGATGCCACCCGTGTTCGAGTGCTGTGGGCACTCACCAGCGGTGAGCTGTCCGTCAATGAGCTGGCAGACCTAGTAGGCAAACCGGCGCCGTCGGTATCGCAGCATTTGGCCAAGTTGAGGATGGCCCGACTGGTGCGGACCCGTCGCGACGGCACCACCGTCTATTACAGCCTGGAGAACGAACATGTCGAGCAGCTGGTGACCGACGCGGTCTACAACGCTGAGCATGCGGGCCCGGGCATCCCGCCGCATCACCGCTCGGAGGCCTCGCTGCGGACTGCGGAAACCGTGAGAAGGGCTGGTAGGAAATGAGTCATACCCGCGATGAAGTGACCCATCACGATCACGACCATCACCACGCGGTCGGTCTGCGGGGAATGCTGGCGGAGATCGTGTCCCCGCACAGCCATGACGCCTCCGACAGCATTGACGACGCGCTCAGTTCCAGTGCGGCGGGGACGCGGGCTGTCAAGATCAGCCTGGTGGCACTGCTGCTGACCGCCGCGTTTCAGGTGGCGATCGTGGTGGTGTCCGGCTCTGTGGCGCTCGCGGCCGATACCATCCACAACTTTTCCGATGCGCTCACCGCGATCCCGCTGTGGATAGCTTTTGGACTGGGAACCCGAGCTGCGACAAGGCGATACACCTACGGGTTCGGGAGGGCCGAGGATCTAGCCGGCCTGTTCGTCGTATCGATGATCGCCTTATCGGCCGTGGTGGCCGGTTATGAGGCGGTGATGCGCCTGATGCATCCAGTGCAGATCGGACAACTGGGGTGGGTGGCGACGGCGGGTGTCGTCGGCTTTGTCGGCAACGAACTCGTCGCCCTCTACCGGATCCGGGTTGGGCGCCGGATCGGCTCGGCGGCACTTGTCGCCGACGGACTGCATGCGCGTACAGACGGGTTCACCTCGCTGGCCGTGGTGCTGGGCGCTGCGGGCGTCGCCTTGGGATATCCCTTGGCAGACCCGATCATTGGGCTGGTGATCACCATCGCGATTCTTGCGGTGCTGCGTACTGCAGCCCGGGATGTGTTCCGGCGGTTGATGGACGGGGTGGATCCCGTGTTGGTGGACGCTGCTGAATCAGCGCTGGAGGCTCAGCCTGGTGTGCGGACCGTCCGCAGCGTGCGGTTGCGGTGGATCGGACATCGCCTCCATGCTGACGCCGAGCTCGACGTCGATCCCGACATCAGCCTCGCCGAGGCCCACCGCATCGCACACGTCGCCGAACACGAACTGACCCATGCGGTGTCAAAGCTCGATAGCGCTCTTATTCACGCGTACCCGGAGCACTGAGGCGGCGCCCGACGTAGATGAGGATGCCGACCGCCAGTACTGCGGTGCCGGCGAGGACCGATGACCGCGGCAGCGCGAGGGCAATCACGACGCACCCGGTCAGGCCGAGTGCGGGAACGATCCTCGGCGGGCGGCCCTCGGCGGGGGAGAGCGTCCACGCCGCCGCATTGGCCACCGCGTAGTACACCAGCACCGCGAAGGACGAGAACCCGATCGCGCCACGCAAGTCCGCCGTGGCTGCGAGGATCGAAACCACAAGACCAACAAGGAGTTCAGCGCGGTGCGGTACGCCGTACTTGGGGTGCACCGCCGCTAGGACGTGTGGCAGATGGCGATCGCGTGCCATCGCGAAGGTCGTGCGTGATACCCCGAGAATGAGTGCCAACAACGAGCCCGTCGCCGCCACGATGGCGCCAATCCGCACCACCGGCTCCATCCACCGCACGCCCACGACGGTGACGGTATCCAGCAGCGGGGCCGCGGATGCGGCCAACCGTGATGGCCCCAGCGTGGTCAATGTCGCGACGGCGACAACGCTATACACGACCAGTGCGATTGCCAGCGCGATCGGGATGGCGCGGGGAATGGTGCGCGCGGGGTCGCGTACCTCCTCGCCCAAGGTCGCGATGCGGGCATACCCGGCGAATGCGAAGAACAGCAGACCGGCGGCCTGCAACACCCCGAAAATCGACACGTCGGTGATGTCGAGGGATGCGGCGTCGATACCGTCGGACCCAACCGCCGTGACCACAATCGCGGCCAGTACCGACAACACGGTCGCGACGATGACACGTGTCAGCCACGCCGACTTGTGAACTCCCGCATAGTTGATCGCGGTCAAGGCAACCACCGCAGCCACCGCGACGGCGTGCGCGTGGGCGGGCCACGCATAGAAGCCCACCGTCAGCGCCATCGCCGCGCACGACGCGGTTTTCCCAACCACGAAACCCCAACCAGCGAGATAACCCCAGAACTCGCCGAGACGCATTCGGCCGTAGACATATGTTCCACCGGAGGCGGGATACACCGCGGCGAGTCGAGCCGAAGATGTCGCATTGCAGAAGGCGATCACCGCGGCGACTGCCAAGCCGACCAGCAGGGCGGATCCTGCCGATTGCGCCGCGGGCGCCAAGGCCGCGAAGATTCCGGCGCCGAGCATCGAGCCCAGCCCGATCATGACGGCGTCGAATGTGCCCAGTTCCCGGCGAAGGGGGCCGGACGGGGCGCGGCTCATGCGTTCCGGGGCATGTACATGATGACCCCGACACCAGCCAGGCAGAGCAGCGCACCGGCCACATCCCAGCGATCGGGGCGGAACCCGTCTATCGCCATCCCCCACAACAGGGACCCGGCGACGAACACCCCGCCGTAGGCTGCCAATATTCGACCGAAGTGGGCATCTGGCTGCAGGGTCGCCACGAATCCGTAGGCGCCCAGTGCGATGACGCCGAACCCCACCCACGCCCAGCCGCGATGCTCGCGCACGCCCTGCCATACGAGCCAGGCGCCACCGATTTCCAAGACCGCAGCCGCCGCGAACAATAGGATCGACTTTACGACAAGCATGTGGGGAGCCTAATCGCCCCGATCGGACCCGGCGGGGGTGCGCGACTCGTAGGATTTCGACTCGTTGCACTTCGGGGGAAGGAAAGTTGTGGCGATGTCATCAGCGTCGGTGGTTGTCGGTCTGTGGGTAGCTCTTTCGGAGAGAAACTGGAACGCCGTCACGGCATTTCTTGACGACGACTGCATCTATCTGGACATGCCGGTGGGACCCACCGCCGCGGCATGCGGACCAGAGAACATCGTCAAACGTCTGAAGATCGGGCTCGAACCGCTGAAGGATTACGTGCACCACGACGGGCTGATCGTCGCTAATGGTGAAGACGTGATGTACGAGCACTCCGAGACGTGGATTTGGAATACAGGGGAGTCGGCGCTACTGCGTTTTGCTTCCGTGCTCAAGGTGGTCGACGGCAAGATCACGCTCTGGAAGGACTACTGGGACATGGGCGCACTGACGAACTTCGCTCCCGCATCGTGGTTGGAAGACTTTGCCAACGCTGACATGAGTTGGATTTACGACGCGACGGGACAGGTCTGAGCCTCAGCGAAGCTTCTCGCCGTATATCCGCCCCACGGTGAGAGCCATCAGGACGCGTCGGTCCGACACCATGACCGCGCGGTACTCCTCCCAGTCGGGATGTTCACCGGCCGCGCCACGGTAGTAGTCGACAAGCGCTTCGACCTCGGGGCCGTGTGGGTCGGTACCCGGTCCGGTCAGGGATACGTCCCCCTCGGCCGTTGCCCAGGCCCATCCGTCCGAGCTGGTGACCTCGAGCGCCGCTCGGGGCTCGCGGCGAAGATTCACGGTCTTGGCACGGCCATCGGTCATGGAGACGTAGAGGACGCCTTTGTCCCGGTCGTAGAACGGGGTGACGGGGGAGAGCTGCGGTAGTCCGTTGGACTTGATGGTTGCCAGTATGCCGATGCGGCTGTCGGCGATGAGCGCATGCGGATCGAACTGCTGGACAGCATTCATATCTGGACGAACCAGGTGCATCGGACGGGTATTCCGCGCGGTCGAAGCGGAAGTTACCGTGAATGAAGGCTGACGTCGGCAACGCGATATGAGGTGAGATGTGAAGGTTCACCATCTTAATTGCGGCACAATGACATTCGGATTCATTGACCACTGCCTGCTAATCGAGACGCCGAGTTCGGGGCTGGTCCTGGTCGACACCGGTTTCGGTCCCGACTGCGTCCAGCATCCACGATTGCTCGGCTGGACACGGCACACTATGGGCCCGTCCTGCGGGAGGCCGAGACGGCAGTGCGGCAGATCGAGGCGCTCGGATATGACCCGCTCGATATGCGGCACAGCCAACTGTCGTCGATCGAATCCGTTATCGCACTGCACATTGTGCGGTCACGGGGTCAATTGGCAGATCAACGAGCTCGACGGTGGCGAGCCACGGTTCGGCTTCAATGCCGTCCGCGACCTTGACGGGCTGCCGCCGGTGATCCTGGTCGTTCCGCTCTACGGCCATACGCGAGGCCACGTCGCCATCGACACCGGAACCGGCTGGCTGCTGCATGCCGGCGACGCCTACACGGAGCCGCACGCGCTCGGTAGCGGCCCGTTGACCACCGCGAGCAGGGCAATGCACATGGTCACCGCGCATCCGAGTCACCCACGTGCTCAACTACAGAACATGCGGCGCCTCACCGAGCTCGTCACCGATCATGGCGAGGATGTCACCGTGTTCTGCAGCCACGACAGCGCAGCGTTCGCACGACTTGCGTCAGAAGTTGTCTGAGTGTCGAGCAGGGCCTAGACGACAGTCACCGTCCCGGTGCAGTGGGCGGTGTTTTCGTCGTTCCAGAAGAAGCCCGAACGGCCGCCGTAATCGGTGGTGATCTCCACCTGGCCGGGACCGGTGACGACATTGAAGATCGATGCTCCTGCGGTGCCCGAGCCGTCGCCGTGTGCTTCGCCGGCAGCGCCCGTGGTCAGGTTGCGCCACTGGAAGTACGCCTGCTTGGGTCCGGCGAGACCGTCCGTGGCGTTCATATTGAGCGTGCCGGGAATCAGGTCGCGACGTGCATCGGCTTGGCTCGCCTGCCAGGCGCTGACGCGCACGTCACCGTCGAAACAGAGGGCTACCTCGCCCGACGGTGCTGCCAATGCCAGCGGGCAGGAGGAAAGCCCCGCGCCCAGAACGACGAGGGTGAGAGCGGCCGCACGGCCAACAGGTATCGAACGCATGCAGGGAGTATCGCCCATGTGTCCTCGATCTGGCCGACGTTTCCCTAGGCGGCGGTTCCGCCGACGCCCAGTGCCGCGGAGATCAGGCGCCACAGCCGTTCGGTGATCTCGCCGGGTGCGGGGAGTGGGGTCAGTCGCAACTGCTGCGCAATCCCGTATCGAATTCCGCCGATGATGAAGGCGCCTGCGCTGTCGGGGTCGATGTCTGAAGGCAACTGACCCAACGTCTGGCCGCGGCGGATGTTCTTGGCGGCGTTATGGCTAATGCGTTGCAGGTACGTCGCTTCCAGTTCGGCCAGTTGCGGATCTAACGCGGCGCGGTTGAGCAGGATCGGGGCCAGCGGGTCGGCCACGTGATAGCCGACAAACAGGCGGGTGCGTTCCAGCTCGTGGACGCGCCAGTCGGTGTCCATGGCCAGATGCGTGTCGGCAATGGCGTGGACGAGGCCCTCGTAGAACTCGTCGTAAATGACCGCGAGCAAGCCGCTTTTGGATCCGAAGTGATGGTAGAGAGCGCCGGTGCTGAGTCCGGCACGCCGGGTCAATCCGCTGAGATCCATGACTCCGCTGCCGCGAACGAGTTCATCGCGGGCGGCGTCGATGAGCTGTTGACGTCCGATTGAGGGGCGTGCCACTATGTGATTCTACAAAACATAATTATCTTATGTTTAGGAGTGTCGATGAGCACGGAAGTGTCATCGTTGATGGATTTGAGCGGCGACCTGGCCGGAACTCATCGACGGACCGCGAGCAGCGGCGAGAGTGTCAATCCCGCTGTTGCCGACGCGGATTTGGCGGCGATGCGCCGCGACGGCTATGTGATTTTGCCGGATCTGCTTACCGCTGACGAGCTCGTAGAGATCCGTGAAGCCGTTGCGCCGTTGCTGAATCTGCATGGCCGCAATGGATTTGAAGGAAACACCACGCAGCGGGTGTACAGCGTGCTGAACAAGACGCGCGCATGCGACCGGATCGCGGATCACCCGCGGGTCTTGGCCCTACTGGATCGGCTTTTTCTGCCGAACTATTTGTTGTCGATGCTGCAGGTCATCAACATTCTGCCAGGTGAGCAGGCGCAGATACTGCACACCGACGACGGCTTCTATCCGATTCCGCGTCCCCGAGCCGGTCTTGGTGCCGCCACGATCTGGGCGATCGACGACTTTACTGCCGACAACGGCGCCACCGATGTCATTGCAGGCAGCCATCTTTGGAGTGAACGGCGGCCGCGGGACGTCGAGCGTGAACCCGTGGTGATGAAGGCGGGTTCCTGTGTGTTCTTCCCGGGCACGCTATGGCACGGCGGGGGAGCGAACCGATCCGATGCCGCACGGCTGGCCCTGACAGCTCAATACTGCGAACCGTGGCTGCGTCCACAGGAGGCGTTCACCCTGTCGATGACTCGTGACACCGTCCGAGCGGTATCTGAGGACATTCGCCGGATGCTGGGGTACAGCATTCACCCGCCGTTTATCGGCCAGGTTGACGGCATGCATCCCAAAAGACTGCTTGATCCGGGCGCCCCGTCGCTCTAGTGCTGATAGACGTCGTTGAGTGTCACTGTGCGCAACTGCCGTTCCCCGATGACGTCGAGCAGCTGGTGATAGACCGTGGTTACCGGCGGGTGATTGAGGTGGCCGATGACGATTGCCTGCGGATTGAAGTACTTGCGGGCCATGTCCACGATGTATTGCGGGGCGACGACTCCTGAGTCCGACAATGACCCGTACCAGAGCACCGGCGGCCCGTAGCCGAGCCCCTGAGTAAGTGAATCAGTTGCGGCGTTGTGTTTTCCGTAGGGTGGGCGGAAAAACGGCGCCGGATCGACTCCGTAGGTGTTGGTCAAGAACTTGGTATTACGGGTCAGCTCGGCAGCGATCTTCTCGGCGGTCAGTGTCGTGAGATTCGGATGAGACCACGTGTGATTGCCCAGCTGGATCTGTCCGCTGTCGACGAGCGGGCGAAGCAGTGGGGCATTCTGCGTCCATCCCGCGTTCACACCATTGACGAAGTAGGTCAAGCGGATTCCGGTATCGCGCGCCAGCTGGGTGTAAGCGGCGATGACGTTCCCATCGGTGCCGTCGTCAAGGGTCAAGGCGAGTAGTCGCTGTCCGTCGGTGCGGGCCGGCAGAGCGGTCAACGCACCGCCGCCGGGCAATGGCACCCGCGTGAGCCCGCTGCTAGAAGCTCCAGCTGCCGTGCCGGGGTCTGCGGACGCAGCGGCTGATTCGATGACTGAGGCAGCCACTGCGGCAGTGGCTGCCAATAAGGTCAAAAACCGGCGACGGTCGAGCACGACGCCAGGGTAGCGCCGGAACCTGGAGATCACGCGGTGTGGCGGCTGGTGTCGGGCTACCGTCCCTGTCGTGATCGATTTTGCGCTGAGATCGTGTGGCCTGCGCGGGCATGCGACATTCGCTCCCGATGAGCAGCCACTTCGGGAACGCCTGAGGGTTGAGACGCCCGCAGGGACGGCCTGGCGGTGCTTGCGGTGCGAGACGTTTGTGGTCGGCGCGCCACGGTATCGGGGACCGGCCGATACAGCACCAGAGATTCCGCGCGGACGGCTCCTGCGTGATCGGACCTTGATGCGGATACTGGCCGTCGAACGCGTATTCCGCGGTCTCGTCTTTGTCCTACTCGCGGTCGGGGTGGTCAAGGTTCGCGGTTCCCGCGAACATCTCCAACAGGTTTTCGAGCGGGACCTGCCGCTGATCCGGCCGCTGGCCAATCAGCTCGGATGGAATCCGGACAATTCGAAAGTCATTCGTCATATCGGCGAGGCGTTCTCGTTGTCGTCCTCGACACTGATGTGGGTGGCGGTGGGCTTGGCGGCGTATGCGGCGATCGAGTTCATCGAGGCCTTCGGTCTGTGGCTGATGAAGCGCTGGGGTGAGTACTTCGCCGTCATTGCGACAAGCATCTTCTTGCCGCTGGAGATTTATGAGCTCATCGAAAAGCAAACCGTTCTCAGGGTTTTAGCGCTCCTGGTGAACATCGTGGCTGTGGTCTGGCTGCTATGGAGCAAGAGACTGTTCGGGCTCAATGGTGGCGGCAAAGCCTACGAGGAGGAGCATCGCGCCGAGAGTCTGCTGAGCGTCGAACGGGCTGCGCTGGCGGACAATCCGCACTAGCGATCGGTGGGCAGCCGGTCAACCCGTCAGGCCGTGGCTCCTCAGCCATTCATCGACGGTGATAGTGGTCGTCACCTCGTCGAGGTCCAGGACCAGGCGGGTCTGACTGTTGATCATCTGCACCGCGCGGTCGCAGACGGCGGTGGACTCACGGCGCACGGCGGCATCGATCGCGTCGTTGGTGTCCGACGGGAGATCCGCCGAGTCCTGGGTAAGGCGTTCGGCCGTACGCGCGGCAGTGGTGGCGATTTCACGCAACGTGTAGTGAGCATGGCGACGGATCGCCTCCACATGAGTGATTCCGCGGGCCAACGCCAGGTACTTCTGGCGCGCATCCGATTCAGGCGGATGCTGCTGGCCGAGCCGATTGGCCGCCTCACGAATTCTGTCGGAATCATCGACGGCCTCGAAGGCGAGGTAGAAGCCCGCGACGGCGCGGCCGATACGCGTCGAGGTGTCGACCGCGGGAGAGGCAGGTCGTGGCGGACGCTGGGAAGGTGCAGACTCGGGCAGGGCAGAGTCGACGAGCGACGGTAAGGCGCACCGCGGGACATCCATCCGTCCATACTGCCCGAAAAATAGACGGAGTGTGCAGAAGTTCGCTGGGAAAGGGCCAGGTGGCGGGACTTTCAGTGTCGTCCGAATCGCTCTCGCAGCTGTGGGTCGTTCTCCCACCATAGTGTCGGCGTCGCCGGATCCACGGCTGTCGTGTTGCCCGGGTCGAGTGAATTCTGGTCGGCGCGGTCGAGTTCGGCGTCGATCCGTGCGGCCTGCGCCTTGTCGTCGGCAGACAAGGCGCGCATGAGTAGCAGCAGGAAGGGCAGTCCAAGGACATCACCGAGGATCCAGAGAATGCCCGCGCCCAAGGTCTGATCCGTTCGCAGATCCGGCCCCCTGGCGCGGTGTAGCGCCAGATAATAGGTTGACGCGACAAGTGGGCCCTGCCACAGCACCAGACCCAAGACCCCGTCGCCGATGGTCTCGGCCACGCTGATCACCAGCGATATCAGCTGTGGATATTTGTGAGGTACGGGGTCTACCTGCAGGCGCGCGTAGAAGTACGCGAACCCGATCAATGCCAACGCCGTTCGTGTCATCGCACCGAGCAGGCCATGAGTCAGAGATGCCGTGTACCACGGCGTCAGATACAGGAGCCATGGTGTGGCCAACATGGCCAGGGACGTCGTGAGCGGATGTGTCAAGACCTGCGCGGGTGCCGACGACAACGCGCGACCAAATCTGGCCAGCCCATCCGGTCGTAGCGCGCCGCGCACAACAGTGACCGGCCGACCAAGGGCTACCAAGAACGGCACGACCAGGAGCAGCAAGACAACCTGCAATGCCCGCATCCAGAACAGCACGTGTGCGTAAACGCCAACCACACTCATGCATGCGACGACCGAGCATCCGATTCCCGCGAAGAAGCAACTCGCCCACACTCCGTTGATATCCGATTGGCGACGCCGCACGCGGGTCAGGGCCCAGCCGTATCCCGTGCCTAGGGCGATAGCGCACAGGGCCGCCGCTATATCAAAATGCCATGCACGCCAAACCATCACCCAGGTCAGTGGCTCCGTGGGCGAGAACATCTCAGGCCGCGGGGCGGGGGGATCGGGTGGTGATCGGTGTCTTGTGAAGGGCCGCGGCCGCGATCGTCACCACGGACGTCGACAGCACCACTGCCGCCAAGACGTCGACCACCCAATGGTCTCCGAGGTAGAGACGACTGCCGGCCACCAACATCACCGCCGCTACTGCCGCTACCAGGGCCGCCAAGCGTCGCCAGCCGCTATGGCGGTAGGCGACCACGACGGTCAATATTCCGGCAAGAGCGGTAGTGCCCGTGACGTGTCCGGACGGAAAGGACCAGCCGGTTTCCTCAACTAACTGCGTGTTGATAGGTGGACGGTTTTCTCCCACTGCCCATTTCGCCGCCGCGGCAAGGAAGAACGCCGATACGACGGCCGCGGCTACGGTGGCCGCAGTTCTCAAAGAGCGTGTGAAGCACCAAATCGCAAGTGTTGCAACAGCCGTCGCTACGGACACCATCGCCGGGCTACCGATGTCGGTGACGTCAACCGCGGCCGAGGTGAGCCAACTGTGCCGGTGAGTCACCAACCAGTCCAGCGTGCGGTGGTCGACGTTGGTGCCTGAGCCGTAATGATGCGCTATCGCCGCCAGGGTCGCGAAAACTACGAACAATGCTGCCGCGAGAACCGCAGCGGTTCGCGCGCACGTAGTTTCGGGTCGAAGATTCCGCAGGCTGAAAGTCATTGTGTCCTTCTCATCGATTCCGGGACCGACGAACGAGGCTAGATCTCTTCCCTGCGAATCTGCTGTCAGCGCTTAGTGGTTTCCGGCCACGAGGCGCTGGTTCAGAGTGGCCGCTCGAAGCGTCAGGTGGTTGCGTTCGGCGAGGTTGTGGGCCTGAGCGGCGGCGTCGGCATAGAGCCGCGCAGCTGTGGCGATGTCTCCGGCGCGCTCGTGAAGGTAGGCCGATGACGCGGTGTACCGGGGGAGAGCCGCATCGAGTTGGTCGAGTGCGGCGAGCCCGGCACGTGGACCGTCCGCCTCACCGACAGCGACCGCGCGATTAAGCCGCACCACGGGGCTGTCGGTGAGCCGGACCAGTTCGTCGTACCACTCGACGATCTGCACCCCGGCCGATCCAATCGGACGTCACTCACCGTTCTTTTGGCTCGCGAAATCCGTTGGCCATCGTCGCTTCGGGTACCAGGTATGCCCGCGCAATCTGCCGGGTGGTGAGGCCGCCGACGGCCCGCAAGGTCAGCACGGCTGCCGATGCGGGGGAGAGGCGCGGATGCGCGCACAGGAAGTAGAGCTGCAGCGCGTCATCCACGGAGGCCACTGGTCCTGGCTGCGGCTGGTCAGTGATTCCATCCTCGCGACGTCGCCGGGCGGTATCGGATCGTGCGAGATCGATGAAACACCGGCAGGCGGTGGTGGTCAGCCAGCCCTTGTGGTCATCAGGTCGCCGCGATGGCCACGTCTGGGCGGCCCCCTCCTGCACGGCATCCTCTGCGGTGGCGAAGTCCGCGCCACGGCGCACTAACGCCGCCAGCACTCCGGGGATTAGGTCCCGCAGCTGGGCTTCGTCCACCGCAGCGTGGGCCATCAATCGAGGTCGGAGTGCGCGGCTGTCATGAACGGCCGAACCTCGAGCCATTCGTGGATCGGCTCGCCGCCGGCTCCGGGAGCTGCCGATAATTCCGAGGCGACATCAATGGCACGCTCGTACGAGTCCACGTCGATGATCATCCAGCCCGCGATCAAATCTTTGGTCTCCGCGAACGGGCCGTCGGTCACCGGGGGCTTACCCTCACCGTCGGGGCGCACCCATGCGCCTTCCGGCGCCAGGGCCTGGGCGTTGACGAATTCGCCGGTGCCTTCCAGCCGGGCCGCGGGGTCGTTCATGTATTGAATGTGCGCTTGAACCTCGGCGGGCGTCCACTGATCCATCGGCACGCAATTGACGGCCGCAGGTGCACCACGATAGTGCTTGAGCAGCAAGTACTTGGCCATGACGGTCTCCCTTCGTTCGCGACCCTAGTTGGTCGCTCACCTCTGGGACGGAACCATTGCGCCGTTCTCGACATCCGTCGTTGAGCTTTCTCGGATATGTGTCAGAAAGTCGACCAGCCGTATCCGCGAAATCGTGGGCCGGTTTCGGCTGCGATGGCCCAGGTCAGGCTGCTGTATGCGGTTGCACGGCAGATGGTACGAGGATGAGTTCCTCGAGTTGGCGAACGATCATTGCCGGTGAGATGGGCAGCGGTTGGGAGAACACCGTCAGTAGTGCGTCGACGGACTGTCCGACCGTGAACCTGTTGCGCGCCTCGTGACGGATTGACCGTGGAAGCGATCCACTGTTGATGGCCTCGCGGATACCCAGGGCCAGCGCTTCGGCATTGTCCGGGGCGACAAGAATTATTCCACCGCAGTCTGTTTCGGGTAGCCCGCCGTCATCGGATGCGATCACGCGGCAGCCGGAGTGTTGGGCCTCGATCGAGACGATGCCGAAGGTCTCATGCCAGTACTGGCTGTTGGACGGCATGACCACAATATCGTGCTCGGTCATCAGCGTCGCCATCTTGCTCGGCGTTTTGCAGGTGGGGACCACGGAGATGCCAGGGTGCTCGCGCAGCAGTCGCTCGATAATCCTTCCTTGCGGCTTGTCAGCGCCGGCAGTCGTCGCGGTGAAGCTGAGTTCGGCGTCCTGTTCGATGATGTCGATGTGCAGCGTCTCAAGGAGGGTGTAGACGCCCTTCTCCGGACTGAGTCTGCCGGCGAAGAGGATTCGAGTTCTTCCCGTCTCATTCTTGGGCCGGGGCTGTGTGCCGAAGCATGGTTCGGCGAATGGGTAGACGACGCTGATCGTGGCGATGTCGACGTCCAGATAGTTCGACCACAACCGGGCCGCGTAGCGGCTGGTAGCGATCAACACCCGATCACGGGTTCCGTTGATAGCGAACGCTTTGTAGCGTTCCCGGATCGGGGGCGGGTTGTGCAAGATCAGGAACGCCGGACGCTTGGTCTCGACAACATGGGGTTCGTTGACGAACACAACGGTGCCGTCGAGCGCACCTACCTCAGCCAGCGTCGATAGTGACAGGAAGGGGATACCACTGAAGTCATTGCGGCCGTCTTCAGCACCTAGGCCGACGGTGACCACTTGAGCCGGTATGCGGCGCCGATTCAGTTCGCGGACTTGGCCGACGGTGTAGTTTTCTGAGCCGCCGGTACCGGCCGGGAGAGCGTTTCCTGGAGACCAAATGAACGAGATCATTTGCACTGCCCTGCTTTTCATTTTTCAACGGTCGTCTTGGGGCACGGTGACGACTACGGTGAACCGCTCCCACGAGTGCGGGTTTGGTAAGTCTGCATAAGGACCGCTGACTGAGCAACGACGCTACGACACGGTTCCCATGCGAATGCAATCTCACTCGAGGTCGACCGTCGACGAACCGACCGAACGCACGACACTAAATTAGGTGGTGATACGGATAATCCCATGGCCCGCGACGGGGCATGCGGCACGATCCTTCGGTGAAATGCTCAAAACCAGGATGTCGGCGCGAAGGCTACGACAGTCACCATGGTGAACAAAGACAACTAACGGAACGGTAACACACAACGGCGATGTCGGCATGGCCAGTCAGGCCGCGGGATACGGGGCGCGACTCTATGTTCTCAATGAACTCTCAGTGCTTGACAGGCATTGTCGGGGCATGCCGAACATTGATGATGTGACCCCATCGCCTGAACCACCTGCCGACTCGACGGTTAATACTGAGGAAGGGATTCCGGCCACTGGGGCCGTCCCCGATAAGCGCAAGCGTGAACTGTTGTTTCGATCGCGGGCGCGGCGGCCGCTGTTGTGGCCGTGTTGGCGCTGACGCTTGGTGCTGGTGTGTGGGCGGGTAGCGAGTACGGAGACGAGTATGGCCGAGATGATCACGGCCAGAGTGAATCTCATTCATACGAGCGTGATAGCGCCGAACGCGACTACGACGGTGACTCGAGTCGCGATCGGGACTCTGATAACGATGATGACGAGCGGGGACATTCAGTGTCCGATCGCGGTGATCGGCCGTCTGTCACGTCTCCGGTAGCGCCTACATCCGCCCGGCCAACCTCGGGGCGGTCGTAGCACCGGCATGATTACTGGATGTGGTCGTTGCGCGTGACGCGACATTTCAGCAGAACGGCACGAGGTTTGGACGGATGCTGAAGGCCCGCGCAGTCATTGTTGCGGTACGGGCCCGGTTGCGGCGCTGGTGCGGTGGGATCGCGACTCGCTCGGCGGTGGTGCTTGCCAGCCTGGTGCCTGTGGGGGCCACCTCGGTGGTGCTGCTGTACCAGTCGATGTGTGCCGACGTCGATACTGCAGCCAGGGCCCGGGCTGTGGCGGTGTGAGAGCGGCTGCGTGAGGAACCACCCGATGGGCTCGAATCCGTGCTGTTGGCCACCGATCAGCGGATCGTGTCCGTCCAGGTGATCGACGGCAGCGGCCAGGTGGTGCGTCGCCCGGAATCGGCATCACAGATTCCGCTGATCCCACTGCATGACAGCACATCCAGTGACGCACGGGTCGGTGTGTCGGCTACACCGTGCTGGCGGGGTGGTGGCATCGAACCGATCGAGTCGATGGTGTCGACTGTGGCGACGATGCTTGTGCCATCACCGCACCAGTCGTTGCAGTGATGGCCGCCGTGGTGACGTGCCGATAGTCCGCGATGGCCGAGGGGGCGACGGTCTGCACCGAACTCCTGTGCAGAAAAGTGCCGATAGGCGCCTTTCCATCATTGGCGCTGCGTATATCTGCTGGTACCGGTGCGTGTTCAGCAGGTGCGAGTTCGGGGACGACGGCTAGCTATCTGGTGACGTTACAGCGCGGAGAGTAGTGCGTTCACTCAAATGACTTGTGCCACATGTGGACGGGCCGCGGGCCTTAGCTCAACCTCGAGATTAAGTACCTCGCGATCGGTGTGGTTGATTTTGTGCGGCAGTTCTAGTTCACGCAGCATCACGAGGAGCGCGTGGTTTTCTGCGAGGACGTCGGCGGTGAGCCGTGTGATCCCGTTTCTGATGGCGGACTCGGCGAGGGCCTTGAGGAGCATTGTGCCCACGCCGCGCTGATGGTCGGCGTGGGCGACGAGGATGGCGACCTCGGCGGTATGGCCGTCTTGATTGATGACGTAGTTTGCAACACCGACCAATCGCCCATGCTCGAAGGCTCCTATTGACAGTTCTCGTTCGGACTGTTGGGTCAGTGATTCAGCAAGTGCTGCAACGTATTTTGGGTTGGTGGTGAAGAATCGCAGGTAGCGATCCTGCTCGTTGAGTTGGGAGTGAAGAAGGGCGACCGATTGGACGTCATCCCGATCCAGCGTTCTGAGCGTGGTCGCCGCGCCGTCGATGCTCCTGTCGGTCTTCTTTTCAGGTTCAGGGACGGTGAACTTCATGGTCGCCGTGCGACGATGACGGGTACTCGCGAGGCTTGAGCGACGGCAGAACTGACTGCGCCGAGCAGCATTCCGGCGAAGCCCCCGCGGCCGTGACTGCCGACAACGACAAGCTGGGCGTGCGCGGACTCGGCGATAAGGTATGGGCTGGGGTAATCACATACGACACGGCGGTCGACCTTCACGTCGGGGTAGCGTTCTTGCCATCCTGCCAGTCTTTCGGCGAGTGTTTGTCTTTCTTGAGTTTCCGTAGCACGCAGATCAAATGCCGGTTCGAAGAAGTTGGGCATGTGCCAGGCGTGCACGGCGATCAACCCAACCTTCCGATGTGATGCTTCATCGAAAGCAATGGCTGTCGCTTGCTCTGATGTCGGTGAGCCGTCGACACCGAGCAAGACAGGAGCGTGCTTGTCGAGTGTTGCCTCGTTGTGGATCACCGCGACGGGGCATCGCGCGTGGTGCAGGACAGCGGTACTGACCGAGCCCAGCAACAGACGGTCGAGGGCGCGCCGTCCTCGACTGCCGACAACGAGTAGGCGTGATTCCTGCGCAGCGTCGACGAGCGCCCACACCGGATGCCCGAATACCACTCGGCGGCGTGCGGAGGGCAAGGCGCACCCGGCGGCCTCTTCGGCAATGCACTGTGCGTTTTCCAGGACCAATTGCGCTTGACGTTCGCGCGATTGATAGATCCGCTCACGGAGTTGCTGGTCGTAGACATGGGTTTGTTCGATGTCGAAGGCGCTGATGAGGGTCAGCGGTTCATTGCGCATGCTCGATTCTTGTGCGGCCCAATGAACCGCCATATCAGCACAGGCCGATCCATCGACCCCGACCACGATCCCCGCATGATGGTTCTTGGATATCATCGTGTTTCAACCCCATTCGTCATCATGAATTGTTAGTTGCGAACGATCAGGATGGTGCGATCGCCGTGCTCTGCTGAAGGCCGCATACGGATGACATGTGGAATATCTGCGCGTCCCACTACTGCCAGCTGGATCGGTTCATCACAGTTCGTGAGAAAATGGCCGATATCCGAACGTGCTGCAACCGGGTACATGTGGACGTCTGGATAACGTTCACGCAGGCTCGCCACGCGTCGATCGAGTTCGTCGTAGGGCGATGCGCCCATGTCCTCTTGCCAGGTGCCCACCGCAAGAATCGGAAGATGGCGAAGTCGTGCTTCCTGCACCGCGTGGTCGATGACGGTGTCCGTGTCCTGAGGACCGTTGACAGCCACAGCGATCCACACGGGAAGACCATGCGCGACAAACACCGGTCGATGGACTATCGCGACGGGGCAGTGCGCTCGCTTGGCGATTTCAGTTGCGGTGGAGCCCCAAAAGGCACTCGCCAATCGCCCGAATCCCTCGGAGCCAACGCATACGAGGCTCGCGGTTTGTGATTCTGCGGCCAAGGCATCCGAGGCCAGCCCGTGACGGATCACGCAATCGACCTTGACGGGCTTTCCGGTCTCCTTGACAGCGGCCGCGGCATCACGCAGTGACGTTTCTGCGTACTCCTTGTCGATGTTGTACTGGTCCACAAAAGATTTGGCGGTGACCACGGGCCTGGTCACATGAACCAGGCACAGCGGCACATCTCGGCTGATTGCTTCATCTACAGCCCATTCGGCCGCGTGAACAGCGGCCCGTGAACCGTCAATGCCAACAACTACGGGCCCGTGCCGGTCGGTATCAGTCATTGGACTCACTCCTTTGGGTGATCGAACGCGGTTCGCCAGCCCTTTGATCGGCTGAACTGACGGTAGGACCGATTTCGGGCGCCGGGCGGAGTCGTAAGTCCCCGATTCCCTGCCAGTGGTATACGCCGCTCCGTGTCAAAGGGTTGATGAGCACCGTGACCAATGACCTGGTCAAGTGGAGGCCGCGGTCTCTGCAGCGTGGACGCACCAGATGCGACGATCAGCTGGTTACCGCCGATGCTCGGCCTAGGAGATGTCATGAATGTCTTGGTGTTTGGCTATGTGCAGGTCCTGCTTACCAGATTGTTCCGGCGCCATCCTTTGGTCCGGGGCTGCGATCGGGTCGCGGCCGTTGTTCAGCTGGTGGGGTTGCTGTTGGCGTTGGTGATGTTGTCGGTGGCGGGAGCGGTCGGCACAGCTCTGTACGACGCCGGAAGCAGAACCAGCAGCGAACAATTGCATACACGCCACCAGGTGCAGGCAGTGGCAACCGGCGATAGTCACGCGGTGGCACCCCGGTACAGCCCGGTCGTTCTGGTACCAGCCCAGTGGAGCCTCGGGGGCGTGCAACATCACGAAACTGTCCGCTACGGTGCAGATCTCAATACAGGAGACAGGTTCCTGATGTGGGTTGATCCTACTGGTCGCAGTGTGTCGGCACCGACGTCACGGGGGGACGCCGCAGCTGATGCCATTGCCGCCGCGGTCCTGCTGTGGACGGCAATGACGAGTCTCATCGTCGGTACCGTCGGGTTGGTGCTCCGGCGCATCCATCGGCTCCGGTATGCGCGCTGGGAATCAGACTTCAATGCCCTGGTGGATCGCGGGGGCCGCCGGAAAAGCGACCATTGAGCTCGTAGGTTCATTCGTAAGGAGAAGGGAGGAAGGCAGCCAATGGACACAGAGATGCGGGCCTGGCAGGTACAGCGGCCGGGCCTCATCGCGAGCGGGCCCCTGCGCCGTGTGCGCTTGCGAGTGCCCGAGCCTCACCCGGGGGAGTTACTGGTGCGAGTGCTTGCCTGCGGGGTTTGCCGTACCGATCTTCATGTCGCCGAGGGTGATCTGGTCCCGCACAGGCCAAACGTTGTGCCCGGACACGAGATCGTTGGCGAAGTCGTTGGACTGGGCGAGCAGGACGGCACGGATTTCAGGGTAGGCGATCGAGTGGGCATCCCATGGCTTCGGCATACGTGCGGTGCGTGCAGGTATTGCCTCCGTGGCAACGAAAACCTTTGTCCCGGATCTTTGTACACAGGCTGGGATGCCGACGGTGGGTACGCAGAATTCGCGGTGGTGCCCGCAGCCTACGCATTGGGGCTGCCTACGGGGTACGCCGACGCCGAGCTTGCCCCGCTGCTGTGTGCTGGCATCATCGGTTACCGCTCACTGCAGCGTGCAGAGCTGCCTGCGGGTGGCCGCTTGGGCCTATACGGATTTGGCGGCAGCGCACACATCACCGCGCAGGTCGCCCTGGCCCGGGGCGCCGAGGTCCACGTGATGACCCGGGGGAAGGACGCCCAACTACTTGCCCTCGAGCTTGGTGCCAGCTCGGCGCAGGGGCCCGCCGATGCGCCTCCCGTTGCGCTGGACGCCGCGATACTGTTCGCGCCTGTCGGGGAGTTGGTGGGGCCGGCGCTGGCGGCGCTTGACCGGGGAGGCACATTGGCCATCGCCGGTATCCACCTCACCGACATTCCTACCCTGAATTATCAGCAGCACCTGTTCCAGGAGCGGCAGATTCGATCGGTCACGGCAAACACCCGGTCCGACTCGCGGGCATTCCTCGACTTTGCCGCGACACATCGTCTCCACCTGGCAGGTCCCCGATACGAACTCCAACATGCGGACCGTGCTCTGTCAGATCTTGCCGCCGGCCGGATCACCGGCGCCGCCGTGCTCGTTCCCTAGCCCGTACACCGGGGCGCTCGGCATGAAGCTACTTACCCGCGAATTCGAGGACAGCAGAGAGTGGCCGCCGCGGCGTGGGAGCCGGTATCGGCTCCAGCGGTGGCGTCGTGCCAATCCGGACCACCGCCTGCGGGTAGTCGCGGTCAGTGATCCCCTCGATGATCTGACGACTCGCGACAAGCTCTGTGACATGGGTCAGAGTGCATGTGGCCGACCCGGCAACTGTGGCTTCAATCAGCAAGGCTGACAAGGCTTCGCCACATTTCACGTAGTCCTTTGCAGAATCATCGCCGGTCGAGAGCACCACCAAAGTTGCCCTATCCTGCGGCACGGCGGCACGGCGCTCCTGATGCCGCGCGAAAGGAAAATCGCGGCCGATATCGACTCGATTTCCTTCTTCCTCGGAGGGCAATGAGCTGTCCGGGATTCCCTCGGAGAGCTTGAACGGCGCAGTCCACCAATCGATCTCCGCCTTGTACTCTGAGTCGTATTGGCGAAGTCCTTCACTGAGCTGAGCTGCCTCAACGACGCGAGGACGGGCCCCGTCGGCGAGGACATCGAGGAAGGCCCGGTCGCTGACTGCCTGCCGGAGTAGCTGCTCGGTCACCGCCCACCTGCGCGGCGGCAGGAAGGGGAGTCGATCGGTATAGCGCCGCTCCAAAGCATGTAAGCGATCGCGGTGTGCGTCGGTGACGTACTGCATCTTGGTGAAATTCATTGTTGCCACATGCGTATGGTCATTGGGGTTCGGGAAGTACTCCGGGCGCACTAGCCAACCGAAAGCGGCCGCAGCCACCCGAAAGTGATCCAGCACGGCACCGCAGCTGATCAAGGCCTCCCGCTGCGAGGGGTCGGCGCGTAGTACGCGATTCACGTCGAGGAAGAGCTTGAGTTCGTCATCCATAACCCAACGCCACGGCTGACTGTTGTGGACCGACGGCGCCCGGCACGCGGCCTGGATTGCCTTGATGACTACATCACGGCCTAGCACTATCTGCGTCACAGCCATACCTCCGTGTAAGTCGCCCTGCACCAAGCATGAACTGAGGCGAGATCGCAGATGAGAGCAATTGGTCCCGGTTTGGCAGTGCATTAGGACCGAAGAACCGTATTGCCTTGCTGATCGGGGACGTGCTACCCGGCGGAACGGGACCTTTGACCGTGGGAGATCGCACGGCTGATCCATAGCGTTGTCGTCACCAGCCACTGGTACCGACCAACTCGGAGGACACCATGAACACCACACCACGTCCATACATTTTGGTGGGCATCGACGGATCTGCGTCCGCTCTGCATGCATTGACATGGGCGGGGGCCGAGGCAGAACGGCACAATCTGCCTCTTCGGCTCGTGCATGCTGTCGACTACAGCAGCTTCGGTTACGGCTTTAACCTGTCGGCGTCGACAAGCTTCTACGACCATATGGATAACGACGGCGTGGAGTTCCTTACTCGGGCCAAGGACCACGTCGTCGCCCTGCACCCCCATCTAGAAGTGGCTACCGCCAAGGTAACCGCTCAGCCCGTGCCCACACTTGTCGAGCTGTCCAAGGATGCATTCATTACCGTGGTCGGATCTAGCGGGCTTGGCCGATTCACCGGGATGATGGCAGGGTCGGTGTCGGTCGCATTGACCGCGAAGGCGCACAGCCCCGTCGTAGTCGTTCGCGAGTTGGGAACTCCGCCCGCGGGCCCGGTTATCGTCGGTGTCAGTGGATCTCCCTCAAGCGAGGAAGCAATCGCGTGGGCCTTCGAGGAAGCGTCCATGCGCGGCGCCGAGTTGGTGGCCGTGAATGCCGGGGGCGAGGTGCCGCCTAGCTATGTGTACGCGTACACCGCCTGGAACATGATGGATTGGGATATCGCCGAGCAGCAGCAGGCCGAGATACTCGCCGAGAGGCTGGCGGGCTGGCAGGAAAAGTATCCCGATGTCACCGTGCGCCGGGTGGTCGCGATGGGCAATCCCGCGGACATCCTGCTGCACTGGGCTCAGCACGCGCAGCTGCTCGTGGTCGGCAGCCGTGGACGCGGCGACGTCGCAGGCTTCTTTCTCGGCTCGACTAGTCACGCCCTCATTCACCAAGCTCCCTGCCCGGTGTTGGTCGCTCGCCCACATGCAGGAGACGAGAAGCGATGAGTATGGCAACGCCAGGAACCGCGCGCCATCACACGGCCGCCTTACCTGCCGATCAGCTCGCGGCAGTGGATGCGCAGTGGCGGGCCGCGAACTACCTCACCGCTGGTCAGATCTATCTCATGGAAAATCCGCTGCTGACGGCACCTCTGCGGGCCGAGCACATCAAGCCCCGCCTGCTGGGGCACTGGGGAACCTCACCGGGACTGAACTTCATCTACGCCCACATGAATCGGGCCATCATCACTCACGATGTCAACGCGATCTACGTCACCGGGCCCGGGCATGGCGGGCCTGCGCTGTTCGCGAATACATGGCTCGAGGGCAGTTATAGCGATATTCGTCCCGATGTCCCCCGTGACGGGCAGGGTATGCGGAAGCTATTCCAGGAGTTCTCATTTCCTGGAGGCGTGCCCAGTCATGTAGCGCCGCAGGTCCCCGGATCTATCCATGAGGGCGGCGAACTGGGTTACAGCCTGGCCCATGCATATGGCGCTGTGTTGGACAACCCGGATCTGGTCGCAGTCTGCGTGATCGGCGATGGTGAGGCCGAGACCGGGCCACTGGCCGCCAGCTGGCACGCCAACAAATTCCTCAGCGCCGCGACCGACGGTGCGGTCCTACCGATCCTTCATCTCAACGGCTACAAAATCGCCAACCCCACTGTGCTATCGAGAATTACCGATGAAGAGCTTGAGAGCCTGCTGCGGGGGTACGGCTACACACCCATCTACGTCACGGGCCATGAACCCGAAGATATGCACCAACAGATGGCCGCTGCACTGGACCGGGCGATCATGGAGATCCGCGACTTTCAGACGTTGTCCCGTTGCCAGGTACCGATTTTACATCGCGCCTTCTGGCCCATGATCGTTCTGCGCAGCCCGAAAGGGTGGACGGGCCCTGCTGTGGTTGACGGACATCAGGTCGAGGGCACATGGCGATCGCATCAGGTACCGATCGCCAATGTGCGTGAGAACCCAACACATCGGACCCAACTTGCCCACTGGCTGCGGTCCTACCACCCTGAAGAGCTCTTCGACGAGACAGGGGCGCCGAATGAGCTTGTAACGCGGCTTATTCCCTCCGGGCAACGACGCATGGGGTCGAACCCGCATGCCAACGGTGGCACGCTCCTGACGCCGCTGTCGCTGCCGGATCCGGGAACCTTCGGTGTGGTGACCGGCCAGCCGGGCGCTGTGGACGCATCACCGACCAGGGTCCTGGGCCGCTATCTTCGAGAATTGTTGGTCCGCAACGCCGACCGAAGGAACTTCCGACTTTTCGGGCCGGACGAAACCGAGTCGAACAAACTCGGAGACGTCTATGACGTCACAGACAAACAGTGGAGCGCAACGATTCTGCCCGGCGATCAGCACCTGGCGCGAGATGGTCGCGTTATGGAGGTCTTGTCCGAACACCTGTGCCAGGGCTGGCTGGAGGGCTACTTGCTGACGGGCCGCCATGGCTTGTTCTCCTGCTACGAGGCGTTCGCCCACATCGTGGATTCGATGGTGAACCAGCACGCCAAATGGCTCAAGATCAGCAGGCAACTACCGTGGCGCCGCCCCATCGCGTCACTGAATTATCTGCTGACGTCCCATGTGTGGCGTCAGGACCATAACGGCTTCTCACACCAGGATCCAGGTTTCATCGACAATATTGCGAACAAGCGCGCGGAGGTGGCGCGCATCTACCTACCGCCGGATGCCAACACTCTGCTGTCGGTTGCGGCGCATTGCCTGGCCAGCCGCGACTACATCAATGTCATCGTCGCCGGCAAGAACTACACGCCGGTATGGCTCAATCCTGAACAGGCAGCGCTGCATTGCGCACGTGGTGCCGATATCTTCGAATGGGCCAGCAGTGACGCGGGAGCCGTCCCGGACGTTGTCCTCGCCTGTGCCGGTGACGTACCCACCATCGAGGTACTGGCCGCCGTGTCGATACTGCGAAAGCATCTGCCGCAGTTAAAGGCCCGGGTAGTCAACGTCGTTGATCTGTTTCGTCTGCAGCCCGATAGCCAGCACCCGCATGGCATGTCCGATGTCGATTACGACACGCTGTTCACCGCGGACCGTCCTGTGATCTTCGCCTTCCATGGCTACCCGGCGCTCATCCATCGGCTTACCTACCGTCGGGCAGGTCATGCGAACCTGCATGTTCGCGGCTACCTGGAGGAGGGCACCACCACCACGCCCTTCGACATGCTGGTGCTGAACAAGATGGACCGATTCCAACTGGTGATCGACGTAGTGGAGCGCACACCGGGCCTGTTGGAATGCGCAGACGCCCAAGGGCTCAGGGACGAGATGCTCCGCATGCATGAACGCCACAACGCGTGGATACGTGCCCATGGCGAAGACCTGCCGGAGGTGCGGGATTGGCGATGGGAAGGACACCATACGAGATGATCACCGTGTTCCTGGTTGATGACCACGAAATCGTGCGGCACGGGGTGGCCGATCTCATCGACGACGAAGACGACCTTGTCGTCATAGGGCAGGCCGGTTCGGTTGCTGAAGCGATGGCCCGCATCCCGGCCCTCAATCCCGACATCGCGGTACTCGATATACGGCTGCCTGACGGCAACGGGATCGAACTCTGCCGGGACCTACGTTCGCGGTGTCCTGCCCTGAATTGTCTGATGCTGACGTCGTTCACTGATGAGCAAGCCATGCTGGATGCGATCCTGGCCGGAGCCGGCGGATACGTCATCAAAGACATCAAGGGTATGGATCTGGTCTCGGCGATACGGACGGTCGGTTCTGGACGGTCCTTGCTGGACAACCGGTCGGCAGCGGCCCTGATGGATCGACTGTGCGAGGCGACTCAATCCTCGCCCGTTGCCTCGTTGACGCCGCAGGAGCAGATTCTGCTGGAGCTGATAGGACAAGGCCTCACCAATCGCCAGATCGCGGGGGAGATGTTCCTGTCGGACAAGACGGTGAAGAACTACGTGTCGAGGTTGCTGGCCAAGCTCGGACTGGAACGTCGCACACAGGCCGCGGTGCTCGTCACCAAGCTCGCCGGCGACCGAACCGCTACCGGAGAACGATACTCGGAGCGTTAAGACTTGGCCTTTGACTGCCGATATCGACTGGGTGCGCCATACTCAGTGGGTGACCGATCGGTTGGGTGCCGACGAGTCGGTGTCCAAGGAACTTGCGCATATCCAGCTCCGCGAGCTGCTGGCGGAGGTCCAGGGCCGCATTGAGCGCATCATCACTGAGACCAGGGGCCGGGTCGATGCGCTTCTGGATGCCGTGATGGCGGTCAGCGCGGGGCTGGAACTGGATGTCACACTCCGCCAGATTGTCAGAGTCGCCATGGAGCTCGTGGATGCCCAATACGGAGCTCTCGGCGTCCTCGGCGAGGACGGCATGCTCACCCAGTTCATCTACGAGGGCATCGACGACGCCACCCGGGAACTCATCGGGCCGCTACCCACCGGCCACGGAGTCCTCGGAGTGGTCATTGATGACGCCAAACCGCTACGGCTCAGCGAGATCATGCACCACCCGGCGTCGATCGGATTTCCGCCCAACCACCCACCCATGCGTACCTTTCTGGGCGTGCCCGTGCAGCTGCGCGACGAGGTATTCGGGCGCCTGTACCTCACCGAGAAACGCAAGGGCGAGGAATTCACTGCCGATGATGAGGTGGTCGTGCGGGCGCTGGCCGGTGCGGCCGGGATAGCTGTGGAGAATGCCCGCCTCTACGAAGAGTCCCGGCAGCGGCAGCGCTGGCTGCAGGCGGCTGGCGAAGTGACATCCAAGCTACTGGCCGGGGTGGAGCCCGCCGAGGCGCTGCAGCTGATAGCCGTCCGCGCGGCCGCACTGGTCGATGCGGACTACGCCTTGATCGCGCTGCCTCGGGAGTTCGATGATGACGATGATGCCGGCGAGCTCGTGGTGGCAGCATGTGCCGGCGCCTCAAGCCGGGAACTCAGCGGAATACGTATTCCGCTGAAGGGGTCGACTTCCGGAGCGGTACTCCGAGATCGACTGCCACGCACGGTAACCCAGCTGGAGTTCGATATCGCTGCGGGAACGCATGTGGCATTTGGGCCGGCGATGGCGTTGCCGCTGCGTGGACGGGATTCCACTACCGGCGTGCTCCTGCTGATCCGGCAGGCTGACGGTGCGCCTTTCGCGGATGGGCAGCTCGATATCGCCGCGTCCTTCGCCGATCAGGCGGCACTCGCGCTTGAACATGCCCAGACCCGCACCACGATGAATGAACTGCAGATGCTGGGCGACCGTGACCGCATTGCCCGCGATCTTCATGATCACGTCATCCAGCGACTATTCGCCGTCGGATTGGCCATGCAGGGAACGCACCGGCGGGCAGCCAAATCACCGCGAGTAGCTGCCCGGCTTGCCGAACACATCGATCAGCTGCACAACGTCATTCAAGACATTCGTACCGCCATTTTTGACTTGCATACTGTCGAGACCGACGGCCCTTCGCTGCGTGCGGCCCTGCGCGCTGTCGTCGCCGAGCTGACCGATGACACGTCGCTGCAAGTCTCCGTGCGTATGAACGGACCGCTCGATGTCGTCCCGACGGATATCGCCGAACACACCCAAGCTGTGCTGCGCGAGGCCGTAAGCAATGCCGTCCGGCATGCGAAAGCATCGGAATTGGCGGTACTGGTCGCCGTCGGCGACGATGTCGTCGTTGACGTCGCCGACAATGGGATAGGCATACCCGAGGGCGCGAACCACCGGGGCCTGCGCAATCTCGGTACCCGGGCTGCGGCGCTGCAAGGGAAACTGACCATCGCCGAGTCAGCTGGCGGCGGTACCCAGGTCTCCTGGTCGGTGCCCCTGCCCTGACTATTTGGGCGGATTGGCGGCGAGGAAGTTGAGCCAGCGTGGCAACGGATAGCGGCCGAATGCCGCGATGATTGTCATCTTGATCCCGGCGAGAACCAACACCCAGAGAAGCACCAACTCGACCGTGGAGACACGTTCTGTCTTGTCCATCAAGAACAGCACAGCCGTCGCCAGCACAATCACACCCATGACCAGCCAGCTGAATCGTTCCATCGGAGTCGTTTTCACGATCCGGAATGCCGGCGTCTTCGATAAGTCCATTGTCGTTCCTGTCTCTGGTAGTGACACCACAGAGCGTCGCGCCGCTCGGCGTCCTCTAGTAGAGAGTTATGCCCGTCGCAGCTGGGTCCTTGGTCATCAGGTCCGTTCAGCTGCGTGAGAACCGCTGACGCACCATGATCTTCACCATGCAATGGGCGAACTATGCGCCGGGTCTGGCACAGCTGCGGAGGTATCAGAAACGGTGGCTGCGGGGAGATATCCTCGCCGGAATCACGGTGGCCGCATACCTCGTCCCGCAGGTCATGGCATACGCGACGCTGGCCGGCCTGCCGCCGGTGGCGGGGTTGTGGGCGGCGCTGGCCCCGTTGGCGATCTATGCGATGCTGGGTTCGTCCCGGCAGCTGTCCGTGGGACCGGAGTCGACCACCGCGTTAATGACCGCGGCAGTGTTGGCTCCCTTGGCCTTTGGTGACGCTGCCCGATATGCGGCGCTAGCGGCCGCGATGGCGTTGCTCGTCGGGGTGGTGTGCTTGATCGCAGGGCTGGCTCGCCTTGGTCTGCTCGCCAATCTGCTGTCGCACCCGGTGCTTGTTGGCTACATGGGTGGCGTGGGAATCACGATGGTGGGCAGTCAGCTCGGTGCCATTACGGGCACGGCCAGTTCTGGTGACGAGTTTATCGAGCAAATCAGGTCATTTTCCGTTCACGTCGAGCAGATCCGTTGGCCCACAATCATCGTCACTACATCGGTGCTCGCACTGCTCGGTGTGTTCGCACGATGGGCACCGCGAGCACCAGGGCCGCTCATCGCGGTGTTGATGGCAACGACCGCAGTGGCTGTCCTGCCGTCTGCCGGTTCCGGCATCGACCTCGTCGGCCGAGTCCCCGCAGGACTGCCGCACCCCGGGGTACCTCCGGTGGGCCTCGATAGCCTGGGCGCCCTCGTCATACCTGCTCTCGGAGTCGCGATCGTGGCGTTCTCCGACAATATTTTGACCGCACGCGCATTCGCCGTCCGTCGCAACGAAGACATTGACGCCAACGCGGAGCTACGCACGCTGGGGCTGTGCAATTTGGGATCCGGACTTACACAAGGTTTTCCGGTCAGCTCTAGCGGCAGCCGGACCGCACTGGGAGACTCGGTAGGAAGCCGCAGCCAACTACATTCCTTGACCACACTCGCACTGGTCCTGATGGTGCTGATGTTCGCGCACGGAACCTTGGAGCAATTTCCCCGCGCTGCCCTGGGGGCACTCGTGGTGTATGCCGCCATCAAGCTGGTTGATGTTCCCGAATACCGCAGGTTCGCCCGCTTTCGTCGCAGCGAGTTCATTATCGCCCTGGCCACAACATTCGCCGTTCTTGGGGTCGGGGTGCTGTACGGAATCCTTACGGCCGTGGCTTTGTCGATCCTGGATCTACTCCGCCGTGTCGCACACCCGCACGACAGCGTGCTGGGGTTTGTACCGGGAGTGCCGGGAATGCATGACCTTGATGACTACCCCGGCGCACACGCGGTACCCGGCCTCGTGGTCTATCGATACGACGCACCTTTGTGTTTCGCCAACGCAGAGGATTTCCGTAAGCGCGCGATGGCGGCTGTGGCCGCGGGGCCAGAACCGGCCGAATGGTTCATTCTTAGCGCGGAGGCGAATGTCGACGTGGATCTGACCGCGCTCGACGCACTTGATCGGCTCCGGGAAGACTTGGAGAACATGGGAATTGTCTTCGCGATGGCACGAGTCAAACAGGACCTGCGTGACGCGCTGGCCACGGCTGGGTTGCTATGCAAGATCGGTGAGGGCCGGATTTTCGTGACACTGCCCACCGCCGTCGATGCGTTCAACGCACGGTAGACAGGCTCGGCCTTACGAGATGGCGTGCCCGACGAGGGTGCCGATCAGGTAGGTGACCGCCATGGCCGCAAGTCCGCCAATGGTGACGCGCAAAATAGCTCGGGTCCGGCCGGCTTCGCCGATGGTGGCGCTGATCCACCCAGTGGCAATCAGAGCCAGGCACACGGCGACCGCCGTCACGGGGATTCTCCATGCTGCCGGCGGGAGGAGGATCGCCACCATGGGCAAGATGGCGCCGGTCAGGAACGATAAGGCCGACGAGAGGGCGGCATGCCACGGGTTGGTCAATTCGTGGGGGTTGATTCCCAACTCTGCGTCAGCATGCGCAGCGTAGGCATCATGGGTGGTGAGCTCAACTGCCACTTGCCGGGCGGTTGTTGGCGACAGGCCCTTTGATTCGTATATCGAGGTGAGTTCGGCGAGTTCTTCGGCGGGCAGGTCCTTGAGTTCCTGCCGTTCCTTGCTCAGAAGGGCTCGTTCGGTATCTCGCTGTGTGCTCACCGAAACGTACTCACCTAGCGCCATGGAGACGGCGCCGGCGGCCACACCGGCCAGCCCCGCGGTGAAGATCGGTGCCCGCTCGATGGTGGCTGCCGCGACACCGACCACCATGCCTGCCGTCGACACGATGCCGTCGTTGGCGCCCAAGACGCCGGCGCGCAACCAATTCAGCCTTGCGCCGGCACTCGCCTTATGCGGCTCGGCAGAATGCGCAGCCTTTTCGTCAGTCACAGCTCACCTAAGCAATTCTGAACTCTCTTGTCCAGCAAGGTAGTACATACTAAGTTCGCGGCGTCTATATCGCTGCCCGCGGCGGGGTCTCGGATCTGTTCAAGAAGGCCTCATACATCGCGCTGCCCGCAAGTAGGCCATTGGTATACAGCTCCAACGCCGGCATGATCATGTCTCGGTCGTAGTCCCGCAGCACTGCCGTCATATCGTCGGGCGTCTCGTGCATGTGCAAGTACAGAAGAAACCCGCCGCCGCCGTTCAACGCCAGGAAGCGAGCGCGAGCCTTGGGGTCGCGACTGGGCACAATGGAGCCCATCGTGACGGCATCTTCGAGATACGCCTCGGCGTTGTCGATCATCTGGTGCATCAAAGCGCGGCCAAGATCGCCACCGGAGATCATGCTGCGCACGACATACTTCATTATCGGTGCGTATGAGTCGACCTCGGCCAATTGCCGGAACCAATCGTCCGGAGACATCGACTGCAGTGCCTCCGATTTCGACTCCTTGACGAGCTCCGCCACATAGATGTCGCACTCCCTGCGAAGGTCCCCGGTGGAACCGACAAGTTGGGCCGCCAGATCTACACCGGTACCGGCCGCGTGGGCAATCGCCGCCAAGTCGGCATCGAACCCTTTCCTGCCGAACTGTTCGATTGCCGCGTCACGAATTCGTGCGTGTATCGCCTGTTCTATCTCGGGATCAGGCGCCATGAGCATGTCCATAGCGAGCCTCCTCGGTCAATTATGTTGTCGGGATGGCCTATTGGATGCGCCACCACGGCACTTCCGGCGGGACTGTTCCCTGGGGCATGAGCCGTTTGACCGCGGTGCGTCGGTAAACATCCGTTGCGGTCGATCACAACGCTTATCTAAACGTCCGAAGGTAGTGCGAAACAGAGGCTTTCGGCCCTGAATCCGTAAGCGCATAAGTGATCGTATTCACATGAGGTCAACGGACCTCGAACCGCAACCACCAACGCGTAGAAAGGAAGGAACAATGCGTACTGTAGATCAATCCGAGGCCCGTACACGGGCGTTTGCCCGCGTCCTTGGCCCCTTCTTCGTCATCGTCCCTCTTGCTGTGGCCATTCGCGCACCACATATGCGCTCGCTGCTCGACGAATTCACCGCCGGTCAGCTCTGGTCATGGATCATGGGGGCGTTTGTGTTAATGGGTGGACTGGCCATCATTGCCTTTCACCAGTACTGGCGCGGTGCTGCCGCTGTAATTGTCTCGCTGCTCGGATGGCTCTTAGTCATTCGTGGTATTTTCCTGCTCGCTTTTCCTGAGACCTTTGCCAATGTTGCGAATCACATCGTCGGTTCAATCACGGTCTGGCGGTCCGCGTACGTCATCGTTGCCGTGCTCGGGCTCTACCTGACATATGCCGGCTGGCGGCAGGAACAGCAGTCGACATCAGTCCAAAGCCGGCGGGATAACGATGGGGACTTGCGCCGCGCGGCCTAGTAGTTGTCCGAAGTACCCGCGCAGGGCCCACGGTCGGCCAGCTTGCTGTGGGCCCTCCGCTCCGTCACACCAACGTTCACGAAGGTTTGATCATGAGTGCAAGATTCCCCGACAGTTCCACCATTCGTGCGGCCATCACACTGGCGAATCGGGCGCCCTCTATCCACAACTCACAACCCTGGAAATGGCAAATAGGGGACAACAGCTTGCATCTGTGGATTGATCAGAATCGACATCTTGTACACACGGACCCGGATTCGCGCGATCTGATTATCAGCTGTGGAGCCGCACTCAATCATTGCGCCATCGCGTTGACGGCGCTGGGTTGGTCACCGTGGATACACAGGTTCCCCAATCCCGCGGAGCCAGACCATGTTGCTTCGATCGAAGTACGCAAGCAGTGTCCTGGTGCCGACGACCTTAGGCTGGCAGCGGCGATTACGCGCCGCCGAACCGATCGCCGCCACTTCAGTTCGCGGCCAGTCACGGTCTCTGACGTCAGCCTCCTGGCTGCGCGAGCCGCCCGGATGGGCGCAATGCTACGAAGCGTGCACATCTCGCCCGATGTGAGATCCTTGGTTGCGCGAGCTGCAGCACAACATGCCCAGGACCCTGGATATCTGAGCGAGTTGTCGATGTGGAGCGGTCGCCACGCCTCTCCGCAGGGCGTGCCTGCGCGGAACATCCCGGCGCCAGAACCTGTCGGGTCGGGGCTGCATCGGCGTTTTGCCGCAACGCGACCGTCTTCGCCCTCTCACAATCCGGATACCGCTGCCGAGAGTGGCGTGCTGCTGGCCGTCGTTACGTCGACGGATGACCGTTTGTCCAGGCTAAGGGCGGGGGAAGCTACCAGCGTGGTCTTGCTCACGGCGTCCAATCTGGGTCTAGCCAGCTGCCTGATAACCGAAGTGTTAGAGATCCCTGAGACGAGAGATGCTTTACAGGACTTGACATTCGATGGTGGTTATTCGGCCCAGATGCTGTTGTGGATTGGCTGGGCACCGATCGAAGCCGGCCCGCTACCCGAAACGCCGCGGCGGCCGGTTGAAGAGACGGTAGCCCTTCTGAATGATGCAAGCGCGCCCTTGTCGTAACAGGTCATAACGGTTGAGGAGACGAATGCGCGCATTAGGCGGGTTGGTCCGCAGGAGAATTCCTACGAACCAACCCGTTCGTGTCAGGGCCAATTGATGGCCCGGATGGCGATATGTTTTGGACTTCGCCCTGTTCGGTGCGCTGGGCCTTAATTGTCAGCTCGCCATCGCTGTTGGCCACTGCGTATCGCAACTATCGCGCCCAATGTCAACTCCGTAAGGATGGCCAGACCTAACTCAATGAGCGCCGTGATCCGTTCTGATATAAGGATATTGGGTCCATGCGTGCATACCCGAGAAACCAAGTACCGATAGAGCTCGACAATCAACATATCCATGGCGACGTCCGACTTCCTTAGGCCGCCCGGACCACAATCACCGGCGCGTGCGATGCCTGCACGACCCTGCGGCTCACGGACCCAAGCAACATGCCGGCGAACCCGCCACGGCCATGGCTACCTACCACGACGAGCCGCGCGTTGCGCGAATGTTCGACCAACCACCGGCCGGGGTTCGTCTTGACCACCTCGCGGCTCACGCTTACTTCCGGATAACGCTCCGACCACCCGGCCAACCGTTCACCCAGCAATTCCCTGGCTTGCTCCCGTTCTACACGCCAGTCAAACTCGGGTGCTGTGTCCAACACATCCACCCATGCGTGCATAGCAATTAAGGGTGCATCACGTTGAGCCGCTTCATCGAACGCGAGGGCGATGGCTGCCTCCGAAATCGGAGACCCATCGATTCCGACAATAACTGCGCCATTCTTATTCTGGCCCTGCGCCTCGTGTACCACGGCCACTGGGCAGTGCGCGTGGCGCACGAGCCCTAAGCTGACCGAGCCCGCGACGAGACGGTCAACGGCGCCCAATCCGCGACGCCCGACGGCTAGGACGCGCGAATCTTTCGACATATCGGCAAGGACAGGGATCGGCTTGCCGTAGACCAAATCGGTGCATATCTCTGGCAGCGAGTGGCCGACGGTTTCCTCGGCGATGTTTTTGGACCGCCGCAGGATCTCCTCCCCGTGGTGGTGTTGCCAGTGATAGACGCGATCCTGGGTCTCTGGGTCACGGATGTACAGATACTCCCGACTGACAACTGAGACGATGGTCAATCGGTCGTGACGCATCGACGCCTCATGAGCGGCCCACCGGACCGCGGCGTCCGATTCTGCCGAGCCGTCCACGGCAACGACAACACCTGTCTTCTGGGTGATCTCGTACATACTCGCGTTCCTTTCACCTGGATCCTTAAAGCAGGCTAGAAGTCGGTGCCGATGGCGCGATGGAGTCCGCAGTCCCTATCTGGCCGCCATTGGTCACGCGGTATGAGGTTGTCATCGCGGACTTTCGGCTCTGCATGAACCAACTCTCGGCACTTAACCCTGACTCGCGGACTCGCGAGAATCAGTGCTGTGCGGCAGTGTATTTCGAATCGGTCGCTCACGTTGAACGCTCTCATCGAATGGAGAATGTGATGCGAGACAATACAGGCGCACACAAAGATGGCCAGGGCGCGGCCGATCCCAAGGAGGACAAACCGGCATCCGCTGTGGTCGTCGGTATCGACGGATCGCATCGCGCTATCGCGGCGGCGTTGTGGGCAGTTGATGAAGCCGTTGAACGGGATATCCCACTGCGCCTCATTTATGCCATCGAGCCTCGACAGCAGTCAGACGACGATCTCTACTCTGCCTACGACGTAGCGACAGCAGAGATTGCCACCCAGGGGGCAGTACTCGCCGTTCAATCCTGCGATAGGCCCGTGAAGCTGGAGGTTGAGATCCTTCAGGGCCGAGCTCAGGAGGTTCTGATTGGGCAGTCGCATTCTGCGGCGTTGATCTGCGTGGGTGCGCTGAGTCGGGACCGCGCATCAGATCACCGGGTGGCATCGACAGCGGCCGCACTATCGCGGCATGCCCATTGTCCTGTTGTGGTTGTTCGAGGAAGCCGGTACGCCGACGGGCAGGGAAGTGTTCTCATCGAATTCGAGGACTTACGTGATTTTGAGGATGAGCTGTCACAGGGTTTACACGCCGCGACATTGCGGGGCGCGGCCGTCCAGATCATTGCTTGCCGATCAGGGCAGGGGAGCAGTACGTACGGTGCCGATACAGACCTCTTGCGAGCACGTCTGGATAAACTCCTGGAGCCATGGCGTCACAAATACGCCGGTGCGTCCCTCGATGTCATCATCTCGCAGAGACAGATCACTGATTATCTTGCGCACGAACGTGATTCAGTGCAGTTGCTTGTCGTAGGGCGGCACCGCAAGCAGGGTGTCTCTGAGCTTATCGATCAGATACCGACCGTAGGGCGTCCCGGCACCACCTGCACCGTCATGATCGGCGGGCACGATCTACGTCTCTGAAATTTTAGCCACCACCCTCATCCGAAACTCAGAAAGAGGCTAGGCACATGGGCCTATACCGCATTATTCCGTTAGCACTGAACGCCGTTGGACTACTACTTACCGGGCTGCTGGCGGCGCCCCTGGGGAACGCCGCAGGCCCGTGTCCGCACCACTTCGGATCCAACCAGCAGGTTTCTGATGCCGGTGGCGGCGTACAAGAGTGGACCATCTTCGACTTAAAGAAGTCCACGGCGGTGCTTCCCGGGTACACCGCTTCCGGACAGATCTGGGAAGCTGAGGCCACCGTGCGAGCCACCGAGGGCACCATCACTCCGTTCATTCCCAATCTGCAGGCCCGCAGTACAGAGTTGCGCTACCCGGCGCTATGGCAGGTTGCAACCGAACAAGGACTGGCCGCGGCTACGTTGACTCAAGGTGAAACAGCTGCGGGCATAGTCTATTTCGACATCACCGGCCCCGACCCAATGGGCGTGGTGTATACCACCGGTCCAACGCCGACGATGATGTGGTGCTGCGGTGGGGCTATGAGCATGCCGATGTCCGCCCGGATGAAGGCGTCTATGGACGCCATGATGGAGAGCTAACAGGGTGAAGCGGGCGGTCTGACTCTAGGAAAGTGCGGTGCTGAACCGCGCCGCGCGGCGTTGGACGTGGTGCCGAGGATCCTGCGGTTTTGGTGTGCGGGTCGCTGTCTGTGCCGTGCTGTAGAAGAGCTTCTTTCCCGCCTCGATGAGGATGAGGTAGCAAACGACCATGAGGACCAGCGCGACGAAGAAGCCGAGCGGCAGCGGGTGAAAGCCAAGGCTGTGTGCGAGAGGTGTCGCCGGTAGCAGTGCCCCGATCACAACAACGCCGAGCGCCGAAAGCACCAGCGGCATGCTGGGGGTGCTACGAAAGAATGGTATCCGCCTGGTGCGGATTGCGAAGATCACCAGAGCTTGGGTAGCGAGCGACTCGACGAACCAGCCAGTGCGGAATTGTGTGGGCCCGGAATGGAACACCCACAGCATGACCCCGAACGTAGCGAAGTCGAACAGTGAGCTGATCGGGCCGAAATACATCATGAACCGGCGGATGAAACCGATGTTCCACCGAGATGGCCGGGCGAGTTGCTCAGCATCCACCTCGTCGGTGGGAATAGCGAGTTGGCTGCCGTCGTAGAGCAGATTGTTGAGCAGAATCTGCGAGGGCAGCATGGGAAGAAAGCTCAGGAACAGCGACGCGCCGGCGGCGCTGAACATGTTGCCGAAGTTGCTGGAGGTGCCCATCAGGATGTACTTGATGGTGTTGGCGAAGATTCGCCGGCCTTCCATCACTCCATCGGCGAGCACGTCGAGATCCTTTTCGAGCAGGATGACGTCTGCGGCGTCCTTGGCGACATCGCTGGCCGAGTCAACGGAGATCCCGATGTCGGCGGCGTGCAGGGCAAGTGCGTCGTTGACGCCATCGCCGAGGAACCCCACGTCGAAGCCGCTGTGGCGCTGGACCCGCACAATACGTGCCTTATCTTCGGGACTTACTCGGGCGAAGATTGTGGTGTTCTCGAGAACGGCGCCGAGTTGTTGATCATCGAGGACATCAAGGTCGGGGCCGGTCAGTGTGCCGGTCACGGGCAGTCCAAGGTCTTGGCAGATCTTGTCGGCGACCGCCGGACTATCCCCGGTGACGATCTTGACTGCTATGTGCAAGCGTGCCAACCGTTGTAGGGCCGCGGCGGCACCGAGCTTGGGGGCGTCTAGGAAGACCAACAATCCGGCAAATCGCAAGTCGCGCTCGTCATCGGGACTCGGCGTCACCAAAGTGGTTGCGGAGCGGGTACCCACGGCCACTACACGATTTCCTGCGGCGAATTCCGCGGCGAGCGCCGCTAGCGCTTGCGGCGGAACATCGGCACACCGATCAAGAACGGTTTCCGGTGCCCCTTTGGTTACCAGGGTCCGTCGACCTGCTGAATCGTCCACGAGCACAGAGGACATCCGCCGTTCGTGGTCGAAGGGAATCACCGCCCGCACTCGATAGCCGGCGACTTCACTTCGATGCCGCACGGATTGAGAAGACTCCCACAACGCCACATCCAGCGCGTTTCCGCCGAGCACCGTGGAGCCCTCCAGGTGCACCTCCGTACATACCAGACCCCAGCTCAACGCCTCGTCGGAAAGACCGCCATCAGGG
>MAEX01000006.1 GCA_002013415.1 Mycobacterium sp. D16Q14 | reverse complement strand
AACGGGTCTGCCCAGGGTTTGGTTGACTCGGTTCGGTCAACTTTCTAGGCCGCGGTTGCGGTCTGGTTGATTGGCTCAAATTCGATGGGGGTGAGTTTGCCGAGGGCGCGTTGTCGGCGCTGTCGGTGGTAGGTTCGCTCGATCCAGTACGCAGTGGCTAACCCGAGTTGCTCTCGGCTGTCCCAGCGCCTGCGATTGAGGACGTTCTTCTGCAACAGGGAGAAGAAGGATTCCATGGCTGCGTTATCGGCGCAGGTGGCAACCCTGCCCATTGAACCACGCAGGCCGTGGGCGATCAGCGCGCTCGCATAAGCTGACGAACGAAATTGGGCGGATTCAACTGGTCGTCGCAACACCTCGATGATGGAGGTGTTGATGGGCAGACCAGCGGGGTGGATGAAGGAGTTGACGGGGCGTTCGCCGATGAAGTCGCCGGGGGCGCCGTCGCATCGGCGCGAGATCCAGCGCAACTTCTGGACCGAGATTGCCACGGGGTTACTTCCCGAGGAGTGCGCGCATGCCGTCGGTGTGTCGCAGGCGGTCGGCGGGAGGTGGTTCCGTCACGGTGGCGGTATGCCACCGATGTCGTTGAAACCGTTGTCAGGCCGGTACTTGTCGTTCGCCGAGCGCGAGGAGATCGCATTGCGGCGGGCCCAAGGTGGGAGCATGAGACAGATCGCCCGCGAGTTGGGACGGGCGCCGTCAACGATCTCGCGGGAGCTTCGCCGCAACGCCGCCACTCGGGGCGGAAAGTTGATCTACCGTGCCTCGGTGGCCCAATGGAAAGCCGAACTCGTTGCTGCGCGCCCGAAGACGGCCAAACTCGTCGCCAATCCTGAACTGCGCGAATATGTTCAAGACCGACTATCCGGCCAGATAAGTCGTCGTGACGGCACAGCAGCGGCCGGGCCTGCGCCTGGATCATGGACAGGCCGTAACAAGCCGCATCGAGGTGACCGGCAATGGGTGCGGGCATGGAGCCCCGAGCAGATCGCCGAGCGACTCAGACTCGACTTCCCTGATGATGAGTCCATGAGGATCAGCCATGAAGCGATCTATCAGGCGCTCTATATCCAGGGCCGCGGCGCACTCAAACGCGAACTGATCCTGTGCCTTCGCACCGGCCGCGCTTTGCGTGCACCGCGGGCCAGAGCGCGACGGAAGGCGTGGGCTCACGTCACCCCCGAGGCACTGATCAGCGAGCGGCCAGCCGAAGCCGAAGACCGTGCCGTTCCAGGGCATTGGGAAGGGGATTTACTCATCGGACTGGAACGCTCAGCCATCGGCACCCTGGTCGAACGCACGACCCGATTCACGATGCTGATCCACCTGCCACGCGAGCACGGCTACCGGCACGGACACAGCATCAAGAACGGCCCGGCCCTGGCCGGCTACGGGGCGATCACGATGAAGAATGCGCTGGCGGCCACGATGAACACGCTGCCCCAGCAGCTGAAGCGCTCGGTGACCTGGGACCGGGGCAAAGAACTCTCCGCTCACGCGGCATTCAAAGTCGAGACCGGGATCCCGGTATTCTTCGCCGATCCGCATTCGCCGTGGCAGCGCGGCACGAACGAGAACACGAATGGGCTTTTACGGCAGTACTTTCCGAAGGGCACCGACCTGTCACGATGGACCGCCGATGACCTCGAAGCAGTCGCTCACGCACTCAACACCCGACCCCGTAAAACCCTCGGCTGGAAGACCCCAGCCGAAGCCTTCAACGACCATCTACTGTTACTCGAACAGGCCGGTGTTGCGACGACCGATTGAATCCGCCTTGGCCACCACGGTCCGAATGTACCACCGTCATGTTCGGATTACGCTGAGCAACAGCATTATTAAGCGCATTGATGGCTAATTGCGAGTGGTGGGATGTTCGGTGATATCCGTAAGCCACACCGTATCTGGTGTGCTGCTGCGGAACTCGCGCTCTACCAAGTCATCGCGCACGGGCGGTCCGGGCCGTCGGTTACGTCCACGAACTTTAGCGTGCACCGAGTAGATCTTCTGCAACGCACACAGCCGGGCAACCCGGTTCTCCGAGGCGGTGTATCCGCGGTCGGCGAGCTGATCGGCGATGAACCGGTACCCGAACTCGGGGTCATCGGCATGGACGTCGATAGCCGCGTTGATCAGCCGCGCATCATCCCAATCACGCTGTGAAACAGGGTGTTTAAGCCACTTGTAGTAGCCCTGCGTGGTCAACTTCAATACCCGGCACGTCACCGCGGCCGGCACCCTGACAGGGTTACCGGCCGCGGCAAGTTCACGGACGAGCGGGTAGATTATTTTGGGACCGCACCCCGAGACAGGTAAGCGGCGGCTTGACGCAGCACATAATTTTCCTGCTCCAGCGACGCGATCCTCTTGCGGGCCTCTCGCAACGCCCGCACATCGGAATCGGTCGCCCCATCACCGCCAGCGGCCCGGCGATCGTCAATCGAGAGCCGGCGCTGCAAACACGACTCGGAAATCCCGAAATCAGCAGCGACCTGCGACACCGTCGCAGTGCCCTGACGGGCCACCGCGATCACATTGCTGCGGAACTCCGGCGGATAAGCCTTCGGCATGAAACACATCCTTCCACCGCAAGCCCACAGCTTGCGGGTCAGGAATCAACCAAACCCTGGGCAGACCCACGTGTTCTACGCGGGTCAGATCACGACGGCCTGGGTGAGCTGATCTTCGACCGGCCATTGACCTTCGGCAGTCAGATCCTGGCCGTTGGAGAGATTCTGGTCGGCGAAGATGACCTGCACAAAGTTCAGCTTCCCGGGAGGAGGCCGTACCAGGTGCAGATTTTCACGGCAAGCAACATTCCAAGCGCGGAACTTGAGTGGCCGATCGAAGGTGCTACCGAAATCAACATCGTTATCTAGCACCGACAATGGTCCCGCGAGTCTGGTTCACCGTCAGTCCAAGTCGGCGAGGGCCTTGCGGGCGGCCTCGAGTTCGGCTTCCAGCGCGGCGACTTTAGCGGCCTGCTGGGAGCGTGCTTCCTCGATGACGGCATCGATCGGGGTAGAGAGATCCTCGTGCAGCTCCTTGGCCGCGCGTGAGACGGCGGCGGCCGCGACTGCGAGATTACGAGCCAGATATGAGCTGCCCTGCTTGAGCTCGGCGTGCCACTCGCCATCGGCGGTACCGGTCACGGTGAGGGTTAGTTCGAGAGTCTTGGTTCTCTTGCCCGTCGCCTTCTTGGCCGGTGCTTTCTGCGGCTTCTCGTCGGCGGACGCTTCAGAGATCGGCGCAACAGTGCTCGTCGGGACGTCGACGGGGCCCATCAGGACGTCGGAGGTGTCAAAGTCGGTGTCCAATACGTCTGCTGCTGGAATGTCTACAGTCATCGTCACGGTGAGCTCCTTCTGAAATTCGCGCGCAGTGGGCGGGTAGTGACAGTCATTAGAACACATGTTCGATGAACTGGGTCAACTTGACTCGCGCGTGATTGGCCCGCCGGGGATCGGGACCGAAGTCCTCGGCGGCTACCAGTACTAGTTAGCGGGCAAACGTCTCAACGCTACCTTCCAGCAACCATCAGCCCGGCTCGCGATCGGTGTTTGATCCCTAGTCTCAGCGATCATCTGCCGTATTTCCGCAGATCTGGCGCGGGCCGGTGGCCTGATCCTCTGGCGTCGTGCCGCTTATGACTCTGCGTGTTCGCTATCAGTGATCTTGAAATGTTTCCTGTAGCTATGCTCACAGTCTTTCGCTCTAGCCCGCAGTGACCTCGGAAAAGTTCGCGATCTTGATCACGGAAGCTGTGACGACACGGTCTCAGTGTTGACAAGAGGGTGTCTCGGCCTTAAATTCTCCAGCATTGCCATGCGATGTATTTTCCCAGTAAGGCGCAGTTGATGGCATTGCCTATGAATAGGCTGGCGTACGGGGGTCCGGCCCGATCGGGTTTGGACGGGACACGGAGGGGTTCGGTTTCATGAAGTTGCCAAACTTGGCACGTCGAAGCTGTGTTGCTGCTATCGCAACGTCTGTGACCGTTGCGATGGGGCTTATGGTGGGCGTTTCTGACGCTGCCGCGGATCCGCAGGGGATGCCGGACCAGTACCAGCAGTTCGTGACGGATGACGGTTGGACTGTCGGTTTGACACTGACCAACGAGGTCATCGACCACATCGACAACATCGCCGGTGCGAGCAACTCTTGGCAGGCGCGTGTTTCTTACCGTGCCGAGGCCACGATCACCGGTAATGGTGGTGCCGTGATCCAGGATGCGCAGCTGGAGACGGGGTATTTCGTGGGTTGCCGCACTGACTCTTCGTCGGGGGTCGAGCTGGGCGGTGACCTCGGTTTGACGCTCTCGCAGCAGGTATTCGGCCAGGGCTATGGCGGCGGCTACGGACAAGGTAGTCAGAGCGGTGGCGGCGGTGGTGGCTTCGGTGGTGTGTCCGGCGGCGGTTCGTTGGGCGCCCAGGAGCACATCGGCGGCTACATGCGCGTGCTGCTGAAGCCGGGTGGTTTGGCTCAACTTCCGATGGACCGGATCAACTTCCGGAACATGCGTGCGGTCTCGCAGGTGCGTAACCAGAACGTCGAAGCCGACGGGTGCGGCGGCCAGGTGAAGATCCAGTCCTTCGCGACCTTCCGGATCCGCACCGAGAACGGCAACGACACCCAGACCATCTACGGCGAGCCCAAGGATCTGTGATGACTACCCGTACTCGTGGTGCGGTACTGATGGCCGCGCTGGCATTCATGTTCTCAATCGTGATGGGTTCTGCGCCAAGAATTTTGGCGGATCCCATCCAGCCGCCACCCCCGAAGCCCATTCCGTATCCGGTGGCGCAGCCCGATGATCTGCCGCGAATTTCGCCGATTGGTGGCGCCCAGGTCAAAACCAACACTCCGCTGGGTCTTGGGCCAGGGACGGGTCGGCCGTTGGCAGCCGGCCGCGAACGTTCCAACGCCACCATCTCGCCATCACCCACCGATGGCACCCATCTGCCGACGGCGATCGCCGGCAAGGATGTCGTACTGCATCTGCCTCAGGAGCGAGAGCTCACGCCGGCGCAGTGGGGCGACGGTGGTTCGGCGACCTTTACCTCTCGCGACACCGATTACCGAATTTCGCCGTTCGCGGGTGGTGGTGTCGACGTGAACATCATCCGGCGCACCATCTTCACGCCGGAGAACTTCACCTTCGGCCTGCGGGTTCCGGAGGGGACTCACGTGCGTCAGGGCAGCAATGTGGTGTTGGTCGAGTCCGACGCCGCGCCGGGTCTGCCGGCCACGACGATCGCCACGTTGTCGGTGCCGGTGGCACGCGATGCGAAGGGCAATCCGGTGCAGGTGAACCCGGTGATCCACGGTGACTATATGTATCAGCAGTCCAACCTCGCGTTGGATCTCGGACCTGCCGACATCTTCGCGTTCCCCATCACGATCACGTTGTCGTATCGTGCGTCGTCGATCCCGGCGAGCGGTCAGCTGACTAGTGACTGGGACGGGCTGCCCGAGGGGGGAGGCCCGCCAGAGGCGAAGAAGGCCGCGCAAATCATTGGTGCGCCAGGTGATTACGTTGTCGACCCGGGTGGCGCTTACCGGCCCGTCAGTGTCGACCCGGTGCTGTATGCCCAGCGGCATGCCGATCGCTGCCTGTCTGGGCCGAACGAATTCCGATCCGAGGACGGACGGACGGCTGATTTCTGGAGTTCGTGCCAGCGACAGGCGATGTGCCTCGACGTCACGCCGGCGCAGATGTCAGTAGACGTGTGCAAGAACCAGGCATTCGCGAACATGTCGGCGCAGTGCACGGCCACGTTCGGCCAGACCGGGCCTGACTACGAGGCGTGCCTGAATGTGGCTAACGGGCATGCGGCCTGGTCCAAGGAGAACTTGCTGGGCGGCGGGCTATGCCAGCCAGCGGGGCCAGGTGCCAACACGAGGTTCTTGCCCTCAAACAACAACCGTTATTGCAGTTGACCGGTAGGGGAGGACTGCTATGACGCCAATGAAGTCGCCTAGGGCACACACTCCTGTGGGGCTCCGGCGTGCGCTAGCCGCCGTCGCGATTATTGCCGTGGCGATGTCGGGCTGGCATCTAAACACCAACTCCCCGTCGGGGATTGGTGTGATGGGTCTACCGGGCGCCACCGCCGATCCGACAGGTCCTCCCGGGCCGACGGGTGGTTTGGAAAGTGGTGGAGGTTCCCAGTTCCAGCCGCCGGGTCTACCCCCGCAGCAGCCGGACTATCAGGGTGGTATTAACCAACCTCCGCTGGACCAGAACAACGGCATTTCGATCTACAACACCGGCGCACAGGGTGCGCCTCAACAACCGGGCCAGCAGGGCGCACAACAAGCTGACCAGGGGCAGCAACCCCGGCATGGGAACCAGATCCCGAACTATCAGACAGCGACGCCTTACACGCAGGGACCTGGTAAGGCGAATCCGGATTATCAGGCGCCACAACAGGGGAATCAGGGCCAACAACCCCAGCAAGGGCAGCAACAACAGCCGAGCCAGGTTCCTACGCAGACTCAGCAGCCGAGCAGGGCTCCGTCTCAAACGCTTACGCCAACAAGTGCAACGCAGTCGCAGCCGTCGCCATCTGCATCGTCAACCGCGACTACACCGCCGACCTCATCGACGAAGCCAAAATCGGACAAGGACAGCCTGTTAAAGCTTGAGGACGATTTTGATGGCGTGAACAAGATTCTTGAAAAATCCAATCCTCTTCAGCGGGACCTTACTCAGCTTCGTCAGCAAAACTGGAAGATCAGGTTCTCAGGTCCAGGCGACGAGGCGGGATCATATACAAGCTATGGCGATCGGCCGGAAATTGTGATCGATAGCAGCGAAAAAGGACAGCCAACTGCAATTGCGCAGACCATATCGCATGAGGTCGGACACGCCATCTATGGTCCGCACTACGATGTGAGTTCGAAGACTGCCTATCTCAACGGCACCCTGGACAACGAGGGTGCTGCGACAATGGCTAATGTTCGAGATCAGCAGTTCATCTTGTCGCAGGGTGGTCCAGACATAGGTATTGCTGGAAATCAGGCCAATAGGTCCGATTACCTGGTTATTTATGACAATTACAAATATGGGTCCGTCACCTATGAGCAGGCGATAAGGCAGATTGGGCAGATATTTGGGACCAAGGAACATCCGTCGGGAGACCCAGCGCTTACTTACTCCCAATATTTTGGCGACTGGTATGATAAAGCCTTCCCGCCTGCCAAAAAGTAGAATAGTGAGAATTAGTGCGATGTTTCTACGAGCTATACCAATAGCAACATTGGCGTTCATGATGGCTGCGTGTGGAACGAGTTCAGCCAAGGAGCCGCCCTTGCCGGAGTCTGGCCTCTCATGGTGGGATTTGGTAAATAAGGTCGGAAGTCAAATACCTCTCACTGCAGAGAAGATTCGTGGGGCCTCAGGAATCGAGCTTTCGGCAGAGGACTCGATCACTTGGATGAATGGTCCGTCCAAGCTCGCTGATGACGTAAACATCATTCGTGGCGAGCTGCGCACCGGGGACAATGGTTGGTCGAAGTACAGCTACTACGCGATAGATCTTGGTGGAAGATGTATTTCGCTCGACGAAGTCAAGGCACATTTCCCTGACGTGCACGTAACGGCAGGGCCGACGGGACACTCGCGAGACGAGAAAACGGTCTATACTTCCGTGCAGTCTTGGGGCATCACTCACCTTGGCTTCCGTGAGAAGAATCCCAATTGCATGACGGACATCACCATCCGATCCGAACCAATCCGCTAACGCGTGCTGCGATAACTCCGAAAGATCATTTGGCTAGGGAAATAGCGCGGGTGCACCGTATTCGAAGGGTGGCCCGTTTCCGGGGAGGTTTGTTGGATTTTGGCTACACGAAAGTCCGTAACCTCTGTAGAACGGTGTGTCCAGGCGATTAGGCTGAGTCGGTGACTAGGGCAACTCGATGGATGTTGGCAGTGGCGTGCGCTGCGACGATGCTGGCGTCGGGGTGCACGGTGACCGTCGGCGGTGACGCCATAGCCACTCCCGGCGAAGAGGGCAAGCGGCTTACCAACCCTAAGTGCAGCTCGGTGACGGTTCCGCTCTTGGAAATGCCGTTGGATGACGACTCTGAGCCGCGCGTGGAAGTTCCGCAGCCTTCGGGCTGGGAGCGCGTCAAGCGGTTCGAAAGCGGTGTAGTACGTGTCTACTTGGCGGCTCCCGACCTCCAGGCCAACGGGTTTGTTCCGAACGCGACGGTGGCTATGGCCAACCTGACGGGCAAGGTGTCGACAGAGGAGGCCGCCTTCGCTGCAGAGCAGCAGGGGTTGGAGATGTTCGGCATTACGGACCTTGTTGAAGCTTCGGGCACTATCTGCGGGTATCCGTCGAAGACGTTGACCTACAACATGGCGCTGGGAAAAATCCCTGTTCACCGGGTCACCACCACCATTGTGGTGGTGAAGAATGGCAGCAAGGTGTTCACCGTTGGGGTGTCGGTGCAGGCGTTGGACGACACCGTGCGGGGTTTCGACAGTGCCCGCGAAACAATCTTGGCGGGGCTACAGGTCAGTCCGCCGGCTACATCCTGATATCGGTTGCCGGAGTGGCCCATTGGGCATCGACAATGGCAGTGTGCTCCGGTAGAGGTGGCCGGTAGTTCCTGTCTTCTGCCATACGGTCGGCGACGCTGGCGTGAATCCAGGCGCCGTCGGGTATGTGTCGTCGGCGGAAAGTCAACAGCGCCCAGAGCCGGTTGGCGCGATGAATCTTGCCCATGGCATAGGTAGGTTCAACCGAGCAATACCGTTGGTATTTCTCGGTGTTGAGTAGCAACCCATGTTCGGTAGCGCCCTCGATTACCCACTTGAGTGCGATATCGGAAAGCCTGTCGTCATCGGCGTAATCTCCGCCGATGTCGGAGTGGATGCCAGCGAACCACGCTTCGTCGACGAGCCGTTGATCACCCAGGGATTTGATGAGGTACTCGCGGTAGGGTCGGCGTTTCTCGTCGATGGCCACCGCGTGGCGCCCGGCCTGCGCGTTGGGAACACTTGGTGCATAAGGCCATTGCATGCTGCGTTTGAAGATGCCGGGCGCGCTGACGGTATCCCACAGGCCCAGATATGCGATTGGGATGGAGAACTTGCCATCCTCGCGGCGAGCGAGGGTCCGGGAGAACGAGTGCAGTTGGTCCCAGCGCTCCGGAGACCAGCTTGCACACGACTGCGCGTACAGGCCCACCGCATAGGGCACGAGGTTTTGCGAGCCCGGGCGCAGCATGCCGACCGAGTTGAGAAGTCCAGCAAGGCCTCTCGCGCAGAACGCGCCGCGGCCGAATCCGAAGATGAAGATGCGGTCTCCGGGCTGCCATCGCTCGATCAGATATGTGTAGGCCTGAGCCAGTTTGGCACGCAAACCAATCCCGAATGCGAAACCTAGGACGCGGGCGACGAATTGACCCGCCGGAGCATAGGTGCCAACGGCGGGATCGGTGCCTACGCCGGGGTCGTAGTACGAGATCTGGCGGTCGGTCTGATCGTGGATCACCATGTCATAGCCGCGCACGACATTCGTGTTCCCCGCGGCGCGGATCTGATTGCCAGTGCCGTCGAAGCAGATGACGATGTTCTTACCCACCGTCATCTGGGGTTAGTCCTCGCCGTCGTATGGCTTCGGGTCGTACGGCGAAGCGTGCGGATTCTGGTAGTCGACGTGCTCCTCGTTCCAGACACCGATGACGGCGGGGGACACCTTGGGCAGCGGGCCGATTAGCTCGTTGCCGTTGTCGAGGCTCACCAAGAACTCTGGAGTGAAGTGCTGGTCCTCGTCCTCTTGGTGATGCTGACCGGCAGCACCCGCCGACATCATGGTTGGCGGCTGAGCGATACCCATACCTGACATCGGCGACACTGTCGGTGCGGCCGAAAGTCCCATGCCGGCACCCGCGGTGTACGAGCCGGCGATGATCGGTCCGGCGGCGAGGGGAGCAAGATCCGCGTTCTGATCCTTGTCCTTGTTTTCATCCTTGTTGGTGGTCGGCTTGCCCCACCGGCCGATGCCGTAGGTGCCCGGGACCGATCCGGTGTTAGGACCGGTCGCGGTCGTACTGCCACCCGAGGAGGGCCGGGTTCCGGCGCCCGCTCCGGCAGCAGCGGACGCGGCGGCCGCTGGGCCACCAGCGCCAGCTCCCGAACCACCACCCGCTGCACCTGCGGCGGCCGCGGCGGCACCCGCAGCGCTAGATCCGCCGGAGGCGGACGCTTGCGCGGGGTCTGCCAGAGCCGCAGCTGCAGCTGCACGCACTGAGGCCTCGTCGATCGGCTTGACCTGGTCGGGCTTGATGTCCTTGCCGCCACCCAGGCCAGATAACGATGATGCGGCGTTGACCGGCATCGCTGCGGCATCTGCGAACTGTGGAGCCGGTGGAAGAGCCGGGAGACCGGAAGCCGCCTGTTGAGAAACGGGGGACCAGACGTTTCGCATGATCATGCGAGCTTCGTCTTGCTTCTGCTGTGCCAGGGCTTGTTGGGCGTAGTACTGCTCGTAGGCGGCGCGGGTGTGTTCTTGAGGTTGCTGAACCTGGACAACCTCGGGCATGAGGCCCTTGATCTGCGTCATTGCCGTCTCAACCTCTTGAGGTTTGGTGGCCATGAGCGAGAGGCCGTCACTGACCTTTTCGGCGTGACTCTTGTAGTCGGAGATGCCCTGCTTGGCGGCTTCCGCGCCTTCTCCGGTCCACTGCGCGCCTACAGCGGTATCGAACTGCTGTTTGAAGTCTCCAAGGGCTTTGTCGAAGCCGGACGCCAGTTTTTCCCAGTCCCCGGAGACAGCTAGAGCGAGACCGGAATCGAATTGGTCGGACGCCGCCTTGATCTGAGTGTGGGACCAGCCGCCGAAATCCTCCGTTGGAACGCTGACCGACTCGGTTCCGCCGTCGACGTTTGCACCGTGTTGACGCTGCTTCGCGTAGACGACGTCGCGTTCGCGATTGCCCCTGGTCCAGCCGTCTTCATCTCCACTCATGGCCGCTCCTTCGTGTCGTGGCGTGCAACTGGCTCTTTAGGTTCAGACGTCACTGGCACTGATTCGGTTCCATGTTTTTTGGAGATCCTCATTGGGGAAAGTAGGGGACAAGTGCCTCGGCGTTCGTGCGCGCCGCCGCAAGGCAATCGGGGTAGGGCGCAAAGCTATGGCGTGCAGTGCCAACCATGACGCCATACACCCCAGTGGAGGCGGCAATATTCAACGCGCAGGAGTCAACACTGGGTTCGGGCACGCGATACCCAAACAGTGCGGGGCGTCCGCCTATCTCGAGATCCTGGAATCCCCAGTAATTGCCGGCTGTCTTCAACATGTCCAACGTGTAGTTCGACGCGGCGATAGTCAGGTAGTAATCGCCTCGTGAGTGATACATGCAAAAGACATTCTTGATCTCGCCCCCGTTTTGGGAATCGGGCCTAGGCGTCCCATCGTCTAGCTGCAGTTGCGCGATGATGTTTGCTGGTATGTCCTTGCACGGATCGAATTTGACGGGCTCATGTCCTGCGGTGCTGTTGGGAGGCTGCGACGTGGCGGCAGAACCAGACGTTGACGCAGTTCCAGAGATTGTGCTTGAACACCCAGCCAGGACAAGCGTCAGAAGAGCAACTACTGCAACTCGAGACATCTTTAGGCTAGCTACCGCTACGCCCATAACCGCTGGCGTTGTTTGCGTCCATGGAAGTATATCCGCGACGCAGCGCAAGAAGGAGGGCTTCCATTTCTTGAACTTGGGCCATATGTGACTGGAACGTGGCGGCGGCGCTGCTAGGCCCGCCAGCTGCCTTCTGCTGAAAAGCATTAGCGAGTTTTGCTCCTGAGCTGAGATGGCCCTCGGAAAATCCCAGCGGATATCCGCTGAGAGCTTCGGCCTGCTGGCTGAGGTCCTCAAGTGAGCGTTTGTAGGCCGCACATGCAGCGAGGATCTTGTCGATGGCCCCGTCTTCTAAATGCAAGACGAGGCTGCCGTTCCTGGCGTTCTCGATCAGCTGATCCGCAGACATGAAGCCCCCTCAGGTCGTGGCCGGATTTGGCCAGGTCAGGTTCATCGTATGTGTATAGGACGTCGAACGTCCCGGATCGGTTCCATCGAATTTCGGGCAGTTATGAAAACCCGCACTATCCGCCCCAGCGCCTGCGCACCCCGGTGTACCGCCAGCCCAGGGCCGCTAACGCCCACGTTACGATGAACAGCGCCACGATCACGTAACCCATTGCGGCCAGATCCAGCTCGCCCACCGCGGCCAGCGGACCCGTCGTGATGTTGAGCTTCTCGGTGAGAATCGAAATGATCCCCTGCGACCCGATCAGCACCGCGACCGCCACCGACAGCCCGGTGACCACCAGGTTGTAGTAGATCTTGCGCGCCGGCTCCTGGAACGCCCAGTCGTAGGCAAAGTTCATCAGCGACCCGTCGAGCGAATCGAACAGCGACATCCCGGCACTGAACAGGATGGGCAGCACCAAGATCGCGTACCAGGGCAGTCCGGTCACCGCGGCACCGCCGGCGATCACCAGCAGCGACACCTCGGTGACGGTGTCGAACCCCAACCCGAACAGCAGGCCCACCGGGTACATCTGCCAGGGCTTGCGGATCGCGGCCATCAATGGCCCGAAAAGCCGGTTCAGCCCACCGCGATTGGACAGCTCGCGCTCCAATGCCGCCTCGTCCACCTCGCCGCCGCGCATCCGCTGGGCAATTCGGTAGATCCCGATCAGCGAGACCAGATTGAGCAGCCCGATGAGCAATAGGAACGTGCCGGAGACCGCCGTCCCGAACACGCCCGTCCACTGCTGCAGTGACGACTGCTCGTCGGAAACATTGGCTGCCAATGCCTTAACGCCAAGCGCCAGCAGCCCAACCATGATGAACACGATCGACGAATGCCCCAGGGAGAACCAGAAACCCACCGACATCGGGCGTCGTCCATCGGCCACCAGCTTGCGGGTGGTGTTGTCGATGGCCGCGATGTGGTCGGCGTCGAAGGCATGCCGCATGCCCAGCGTGTACGCCGTGACACCCAGCCCGACCCCGAACACGCTGCCCTGCACCGTGAAATGCGCGGGAGCGACCAGGAATACCAGCATGCCCCAGCCGAGGACGTGCAGTGCGCCCACCGCGACACTCGTTCCGATGACGCTGCGCCTCTGACCTTCGTCCAAACGACGCCAGCCAGTGAGAATCTGCACGTCTGCGAGCCTAGACGACAGGCTTACCCAGGCGCTCGCGTAATCGCATGTCCCAGATGAGCGCGGTATAGGACAACGTCCATAGCTGTGCGGGCACCATCCGATCGACGATCCGTAGCGTGCTCAGCAGTGCATCGAAGCGGCGCTGATCGCGATCCGTCCACGGAACCTGCAACAGCTCACGGAACTGCGGGGGGAGAAACCCTTTGGTCGCAAACAGATTGAACCGTCCAGCCATCCGCAATGGCCACGGCAGCATCGTGAACGACGCGACACCCAACAGATGTTTGCGCACTGGTGCGTCGATCCGCAGCTCGTCGACGGACCGTTTCCAGTAGTCGTTGAACGCATCCCGATCCGGTGGCCACTCCTCGGGCCGTACCTGCAAGGCGGTGCCGATCCGTGCGCCGTCACGATAGATCTCATCGGCCGTCGCATCATCGAGCGGGCCGTGCAGCGACTCATAGGCCTGCACGTAGTACTGGTACAGGCACGCCGCCACCCACAGCTGCAGTCCCGGATCAAAGGCGTTGTACTTCACCGGGCTCTTGGGCGTGGAGCGCACCTGCCGATGCACCGCGTCAACACCGCGTTTCATCACCTCGCGGTCGTGGCGGCTGCCCATCGTGGCGACCGCGAGAAACATCCCGGTGGTCCGGGCCCGTTTGAACGGATGCTTGTAGACGTTGCCGCTATCGACGGGGCTCTCCAGCACTCCATATCCGACGCCCGGATGCGACAACTGCATGATCACGTTCGAGGCGGGCAACAGCAGCGAAGCGGGATTGACCAGGTCCACAAGCCTGGCAGGGGAGTGCTTCATCACACAGCAAATTCTATAGGGTGTTTGCGTGTCGCGCCGAGGATTCCGCGCCGCGGGTATCGCCCTCGGTTACACCCTGGACCGGGCTTTTGCTGACCCGCAGCGGTTCCACCCGGTCGCCGGATTCGGGCAGGTCGCCGCAGTGCTGGAGATCTACACCTACCGGGACACCAAGCTCGCCGGTGCAGCCCACACCACCGCGTTACTGGCTGCCGTCACCGTCGCCGGATGGGCGGCCGAACGCGCAGCGCGCCGCTCGGCGACCGCCACCGTCATCGTGACCGCCGTCGCGACCTGGGCGACTCTCGGCGGAACGTCCCTGGTCCGGGTGGGTGCCCAGATGTCGGAACACCTGTATGACGACAACATCGACGACGCGCGGGCGCTGCTGCCGTCGCTATGCGGCCGGGACCCGAGCCTGCTGGACGTCGGCGGCATCGCCCGCGCCACCGTGGAATCCCTGGCAGAGAACACCTCCGACGCCCACACCGGGCCGCTGGTATGGGCGGCACTCGCGGGAGTGCCTGGTGCGCTGGCCTACCGCGCGGCCAACACCCTCGACGCGATGATTGGCCACAAATCGGCCCGATACCTGCGATTCGGCTGGGCGGCAGCACGGTTGGACGACCTGCTCAACCTGCTCCCCGCCAGGATCACTGCCCTGGCCACCGCGGTTGCGGCCCCGTTTCTCGGGGGCTCAGCGGTAGCGACGCTGCGCGTATGCCTGCGTGATGGGCAGCGCCACCCCAGTCCCAACGCCGGTGTCGCTGAGGCGGCGTTCGCGGGTGCTCTCGGCGTGCGTCTCGGTGGCCCCGTCCGGTATCCGTATGGCGAGGAGATCCGTCCCACCCTAGGGTGCGGTGCCGCACCCAGGATCGGGGAAGTGTATGAGGCAGCTAGGCTTTCGCGTGCCGTCCAGAATGTGACGGCCGTTGCCGCGGTGATCGCTGCGTGGCGTCAGCGCCGCCCGTAACGGTCGGCCAACCGTTCTTCGGTGGTCTGTGGTGTCCCGGGTTTCACGGCGTTCACCGCAGCGGCCGCCGCGCGGCGCTGTCTGATCTCGGAGAAGACGAAGTACCCCAACCCAAATGGCGCCAAAATCCCGAACGCGATCCACTGGATGCCGTAGGACAGGAACGGTCCGGCGTCCAGCTGCGGCAGCGGGATGGCCCCCAAGCCGCCCGGCTGATCCTCCGAGAGCTGTAGATACGGCCCGGCAAGCGGAGTCTTCAGCAGCGTGGAAACCTGCCCCGGAACGATCGAATATACCTGGTATTCACCATTTTCCAGGAAGGGCGCCTTGTCCGACTGCTGTTCGGACTCCCGCAGCCGCGCGTTGATGGTCACCGGTCCGGTGGGCGCCACGGGTACCGGGGGTGCGCTGGTGCCTTCTTCGGGCCGCACATAGCCGCGGTTCACCAGAATCGCAGGACCACCATCGACCTGGAACACCGTCAACGCCTCATAGGCGGGCTTGGCATCGACCACGCGCAGCCGGGCCAGCACCTGGCGGTCCGGTAGATAATGCCCAGTCGCCATCACCCGGCGCCACTCGGAGTCCTCGGGCATCGAATAGTCAGGCCGCAGCTCATCTTTCAGCGGCACCGGGTCGGCGCTCACCGAATGGGCGATGCGGTCGTTCTCCCGCGAGGTCTTGGTGTTCTTACCCAGCTGCCACGGAGCCAACACCGTGAAACACAGATACGCGAAGGCGATGACCACCAGCGCCAGGGCAATCCATCCCGGGCGCAGCAGAAACGCGAGCCGTCGCATTAGCTGTTCTCACGCTCCGCGAGCGTCTTGTCGACCCACGCGTGCAGGCCGGGCATCGCGGCCTCGATGACCGACAGTACGTCCGCGAAATCCTTGCGGTCGCCGTAGTAAGGGTCCTCGACATCCATGGCCGCCCGGCCGGCCCGCGGATCGAAGGACCGCAGCAGCCGCACTCGCTCGGGGTCGGCTCCCAGATGCAGCAGCATCCGGGAGTGGTTGCGCGCCAGGGCAATGATGAGATCGGCGCTCAGATGATCACCATCCACCTGGGCCGCTCGGTGCTGCGTCGGATAGCCGTGCTCGGCCAGCACGCTGGCCGCCCGTTCGTCGGCTGGCTGTCCGGAATGCCAATCTCCGGTACCGGCGCTGGTCACGCGCACCAGCTCGCCCAGGCCGCGCTCGGCGAGCTGGTGCGCCAGCATCTTCTCGGCGATGGGGGAGCGACAGATGTTGCCGGTGCAGACGAAGGTGACATGGAGAGACTCAGACATGTAGTTCCTCCCGCAGTTCTTGCGGCGTGCCGACACGCCCGATGATCCATCGGGAAAGATCGCCGGAGTTCGGCGCATCGTCGTCGAAATCCGTTGCTCCGTAGCCCCAGTCGACAACGACGGTGCCGATACCGTGTGCGGCCGCGCCTTCCACGTCGTGCACCCGGTCGCCCACCATCACCACGCCGGTCGAGGGAACCTCATCCAGCTGGGACAGTGCGTGCTCAATCACATCGGCCTTACTGGACCGGACGCCGTCCGGGCTTGCTCCGGCGATCACCTGGAAAAACTCGGCAAGCCCGAAATGCTCAAGGATCCGCGCCGCGATCGGTTCGGACTTGGACGTCGCCACCACCATGGGCACCCCCGCCTCGCGCAACCCGGTCAGCACGTCGTGGATACCGTCGAACATCTCGTTGACGGCCCATCCGCGTTCGCCGTAGTCGGCTCGGTAGGCCGCTATCGCCTCGTCGGCACGGTCGCCGAGCCCCATCGAACCGAGTGTGACGTGCATCGGCGGTCCCACCACCCGCGACGCGATATCACCAGTCGGTTCGGGGGCGCCGACGTGACTGAGCGCGTGACGGAAACTGGAGACGATCCCCGGTGCAGAATCGGTCAGGGTGCCGTCGAGATCGAAGATCACCAGCATCGGAGGAGCCACCCCCCTACATTAGTGTCGAGACATGACTGGGCCGCGAAAGGGAGTGCGCTATCACGGCGACCAGGCGCTGATTCCGGGCGTCCTGGACTTCGCTGTGAATGTGCGCGCCGCCGCGCCACCGAGCTGGCTGCGTGATCGGCTCGCCGTCCGGCTCGATGAGCTGGGCAGCTACCCGCGCCGGGCCGACCAGAACCTCGCCGTTTCCGCGATCGCCGAACGACATGGCCGAACGGCCGATGAGGTGCTGCTGCTGGCGGGGGCCGCGGAGGGCTTCGCGATGCTGCCCCGGCTGAGCCCGCGCCGGGCTGCCGTGTTCGCACCGGGCTTCACCGAACCGGAAGCCGTGCTTGCCGAGGCTGGTGTCCCGATCGACCACGTGGTGTTGCCGCCACCGTTCACCCTTGGTGCCGCCACTGTCCCCGACGAAGCCGACCTGGTGGTCATCGGGAACCCCACCAACCCGACCTCGGTGTTGCACCGCCGTGCGGATCTGCTCGCGTTGCGGCACCCGGGACGAATCCTGGTGGTCGACGAGGCCTTCATGGACGCGGTGCCCGGCGAGCCGGAGTCATTGGCCGAGGAGCGACTGCCCGGCCTGGTGGTGCTGCGCAGCCTCACCAAAACGTGGGCACTCGCCGGGTTGCGCGCGGGCTACGCCGTGGGTGATCCCGAGGTGCTGGACAGGCTCGCGCACGGCCGTGCGCATTGGCCTTTGGGCACACTGCAACTCGAAGCCCTCATCGCCTGCAACTCCCCGGAAGCGGTCGCGGTCGCCGCGGAGGACACCCAGCGTTTTGCCGACACGCGGAGCCAGCAGGCCGATGCGCTGCGCGGCCTGGGGTTGACTGTCACCGAAGGGGCGGCGCCGTTCCTGCTGGTGGCCGTGCCCGACGCCAAACTGATGCGAAAACACTTGGAGGTCAAGAACATCACCGTCCGCCGCTGCGACACCTTCGTGGGGCTGGGCGGCGACTATCTGCGGGTGGCGGTGCGACCCGAATGGCCAGAGCTGGTGCAAGCGATGAAGGAGATTCTGTAGTGGGTGTGCGGCTCGCGGACATCATCGGTGTGCTTGACGCGGCGTATCCGCCCGCCCTCGCCGAATCGTGGGATTCAGTGGGCTTGGTCTGCGGTGACCCCGAACAGCAGATCGATGCGGTGACCGTCGCCGTCGACGCGACAGCGTCAGTGCTCGACGAGATGGACGGTGCTGGTTCGCATGCCGGTTCGCATCTGCTGTTGGCGCACCACCCGCTGCTGCTGCGCGGTGTGGACACGGTGGCGGCCAGTACGCCGAAGGGCGCGCTGATCCATCGCCTCATCCGCTCGGGTGGTGCGTTGTTCACGGCGCACACCAACGCCGACTCCGCGAGCCCAGGTGTATCCGATGCCCTCGCGGAAGCCCTTGGGCTGCAGGTAACTTCGGTGCTCGCCCCGCAGTTCGCCGATTACGACAAATGGGTGGTGTTCGTGCCCACTGAATCCGCGGACGCGGTGCGCCGCGCCATGTTCGACGCCGGCGCCGGACAACTCGGTGCCTACTCGGACTGCTCGTGGAGCGCCACCGGTACCGGGCAGTTCCGGCCGCTGGAGGGTTCGGACCCCGCGATCGGTGTGCACGGTGTCGTGGAGCAGGTTGTCGAGGACCGGGTGGAAATGGTCGCGCCATCCCGGCTGCGCTGTGGGCTCTTCGCGGCGATTCAGGCCGCTCATCCCTATGAGGTGCCGGCCATCGACGTCCTGCCCATGGCACCCGTGCCGGCGGGCACGGGTCTGGGGCGCGTGGGTGTGCTGCCCGAACCGGAGCCTCTACGTGACTTTGTATCCCGCGTCGGTGCCGCCCTACCGCAAACTGTGTGGGGAACCCGGTCCGCCGGTAATCCGGATGCCCTGATTCAGACCGTCGCGGTCTGCGGCGGTGCGGGCGACTCGCTGTTGAGTACCGCGGTCGGATCCGGGGCCGACGCGTATGTCACTGCCGATCTGCGGCACCATCCCGCCGACGAGCATGCGCGGGCAAGTAGCGTTGCACTTGTCGACGTCGCCCATTGGGCCAGCGAGTTCCCGTGGTGTGCGCAGGCAGCGCGGGTGCTCGACACCGAATTCGGAGAGAAGCTGCCGACGCGCGTCTCGCCAGTTCGCACAGACCCTTGGACCCTGGGTGGTCCAGAGAAAGAAGAACGAGCATGAAAGCCGATGTGGCACAACAGCGTCTACTGGTAGACCTGGCATCCGTGGATGCCGAACTGACGCGCCTCGCGCACCGGCGTGCGAATCCGCCGGAACGCCAGGAGCATGGGGAGTTGCAGGCGCAGCAGCGGAAGATCCTCGGCGACGTGAGTGCGCTCGGTCTCGCTCTGGAAGACCTGGACGTGCAGGTGGCCAAGCTGGACACCGAGGTCACCGCCGTCCGTCAACGGGAGGACCGCGACCGTTCCCTGCTGGCCTCGGGCGGTGTGAACCCGAAGGAACTCGTCGATATTCAGCATGAACTCGACACTCTTGTGCGCCGCCAGTCCAGCCTGGAGGACTCCGAGCTGGAGCTGATGGAACGTCGTGAGGAGCTCCAGGCTCAGCAGGTCTCGACTCAGGCCCATGCCGACAAGATCGCCGAGCGGATAGCGGAAATCGAGAGGATCCAGCGTGCGGTTGCCATCGACACCGACGCCGAGGAGAACCAGATCCGGCAGCGTCGTGACGGCCTCGCCGCTTCGATCGACGGGGCGCTGCTGGAAGCCTATGAACGGCAACGCCGCGCGGGAGGCCCGGGAACGGGCTTATTGCAAGGCAACAAGTGTGGCGCGTGCCGTATCGAGTTGGACCGCGGTGAGCTGTCCCGGATCTCGGCCGCGCCCGCCGACGAGGTGCTGCGGTGCCCTGAGTGCAGCGCGATCCTGGTGCGCCTGTGAGAGTTCTTGTCGAGGCGGACGGTGGTTCGCGTGGTAACCCCGGACTGGCCGGATATGGCGCCGTGGTGTTCGCCCCGGATCATGAAACGGTATTGGGGGAGGCCTGCGAGGCGATCGGTCATGCCACCAACAATGTGGCCGAATACCGCGGTCTGATAGCGGGATTGGCAGAGGCAGCGCGACTGGGCGCCACTGAAGTAAGCGTCTCGATGGACTCGAAACTCGTCGTCGAACAGATGTCCGGCCGATGGAAGGTCAAACATCCCGACCTCATCACGCTGTACCGGCAGGCGGTCACCGCCGCGATGCAGTTCGAAACCGTCGACTACAAGTGGATTCCCAGGGAGCGCAATAAGCACGCCGACCGGCTGGCCAATGAGGCGATGGACCGCGCCAGTGGCATCGAACCCAAGGCTCCCAAGAAGCCCGAGGAAACCAAAGAGGTCAAGGAGCCCAAGCCTGCCGATGCCGCGCCGGGCTGGACCGGTGCGCGCGGCAAGCCCACCCGAATGCTGTTGCTTCGCCACGGACAAACCGAACTTTCCGTGCAGCGACGGTACTCCGGACGCGGGAATCCCGAGCTGACCGACCTGGGGCGCGATCAGGCCGCGAGGGCGGCGCGTTACCTCGCGAGCCGCGGCGGTATCGCGGCCGTCATCAGTTCGCCGCTGGGCCGTGCCAAGCAGACCGCCACCGCGGCCGCCGAGGCGCTGGGAGTTCCGCTGACGGTCGATGACGATCTGATCGAAACCGACTTCGGCATGTGGGAGGGGCTGACGTTCTCCGAAGCTTCCGCGCGCGATCCGCAGCTGCACGCCCAGTGGCTCAGCGATACCTCGGTGACTCCGCCGGAAGGGGAGAGCTTCGATACCGTGCACCACCGGGTGCGCCGTGCCCGCAATCGGATCATCGCCGAGTACGGGGACGCAACGGTTTTGGTGGTCTCTCATGTGACGCCCATCAAGACGCTGCTGCGCCTGGCGCTAGACGCGGGACCCAGCCTGCTGTACCGGCTGCACCTGGATCTGGCCGCGTTGAGCATCGCCGAGTTCTATTCGGACGGGCCGGCGTCGGTGCGACTCGTCAATGAGACCTCGTACCTGACTTAGGCTGTCGCCATGGCTTCTCGCGATCACGGCGATCCGGGCGATGCGCCCACCATTGCCCCACCCCTGACAGATGTCGCCAACCTGGCTCGGCCGTCGGCCGCCGAGGAGGCGAGAACGGTCGCGGCGTCGACGAACATCGCGACGCTGGCGAGCCTGTCCGCAGACGGTGAGCCATGGGCTTCGCTGGTCACCTACGGGTTACTGGGTGGGTCGCCGGTGCTCTGCGTATCGAAGATGGCCGAGCACGGACGCAACCTGATACGCGACCCCCGAGCAAGCGTTTCCATCGTGGCGCCCGACGCCCCTGAGGATCCGTTGGCCAACACCCGGATCACCCTCGCCGGGAAGGTGCGCCGGCCCAGCCAGGACGAGCTGCCGGCGGCTCGCGAGGCCCACATCGCGGCGGTGCCCGCTGCCCGCTACTACATCGACTACAGCGATTTCTCCGTCTGGCTTCTGGATGTCGAACGCGTGCGCTGGGTGGGTGGCTACGGACGCATGGACTCGGCCAGTGGCGCCGATTATGATTCGGCCGCACCAGATCCCGTCTCGCCTAAGGCTGATCGTGCGGTCACTCACCTCAACGACGATCACGGGCAGGCGCTGCTCGCGATGGCGCAACGACTGGGTGGGTACCCAGACGCCACCGCGGCTCGTTGTGAGGGGGCAGACCGATACGGGCTGGATATCCGGGTAAGCACGCCGCGGGGTTGGTCCGTGACCCGAGTCGGCTACGTCGACCCGATCGATTCGATCGATGAGCTCCGCGGTGCGACCGTGCAGCTGGCACGGCTCGCCGACCCGGGCGCCTAGCGCACGCGGACTTCAATGTCTACCGATCGAGTAGATTGTGGACAACTGGGATCGTGATCGAATGGCTGTGGATAACAACAGAAGTCAACGCTACTCGAACTGATGTTCGAGTAGCGTTGATGGCGTGTCCCAGACAGATTCAGCGGCCCGCGCGGCGCGGCTCGTCGAACGAATCGCCGAGTTAGAGCGGCTGAAGGCCGCCGCCGCGGCGGAGCAGGCACATGCCGCGGTGCTGCTTGATCGCGCACGCCGCGAGGACGAGGCCGCCAACGGTGTGCCTCGACTACGGCAAGGGGCGGGCGTCGCCACCGAGATCGCCTTGGCGCGGCAAGATTCGCCGGCCCGTGGCGGTCGTCATCTCGGCTTCGCGAAGGCGCTGGTGAACGAAATGCCCCACACGCTTGCGGCATTGGTGTGCGGCGCGCTGAATGAATGGCGCGCGACGATTCTGGTGCGCGAAACCGCCTACCTTGCCGTCGAGGATCGACAGAAGATCGACGTCGAGATATGCGCGGATCCGTCTCGGCTGCGCGGGATGGGCGACGCCCGGCTCACGGCGGAGGCGAAACGTCTGGCGTATCGACTCGATGCGGAGGCTGTGGTGCGCCGCGCACGCCGGGCCGAGAACGAACGTCGGGTATCCATCCGTCCCGCGCCCGACACCATGACGTACCTGACGGCGCTGCTTCCGGTGAAACAGGGTGTGGCGGTCTACGCCGCGCTCAAGCGAGCCGCCGATGCGTCGATGGACCCCGTTCGTGGTCAAGGTCAGATCATGGCCGACACTCTCGTGGAGCGGGTGACCGGAGTGCCATCCGCCGAGGCTGTTCCCCTGGGCGTGAACATCACGATCTCTGATGAGGCGCTACTGGGCGGAGGTGTCGAGCCCGCGATGATCGCGGGTCACGGACCCGTCCCGGCCGCGGTGGCGCGCAGGCTCATATCCGACGGGGTCAGCGCCGGTGCGAAGGTTTTGGTGCGACGGTTGTATCGACGCTGCGATACGGGCGCACTGGTGGGCGCGGAGACGCGAAGTCGGTTGTTTCCCAAGGGATTGGCGGAGCTGATCGACTTGCGTGACCAAACGTGTCGGACGCCGTACTGTGACGCCCCGATCCGCCACCACGACCACGTCGTGGGCAGTGCGCGAGGCGGCGCGACCTCGTTCGATAACGGTCAGGGTCTCTGCGAGCGATGCAATTACGTGAAGGAGTCGCCGGGGTGGAGGCATACCGTAGTGATCACGACGCCGACCGGTTCGGTCTATCACTCGACGGCCCCTCCGCTCCTTTGAGCAAAGGCCACAGGGCGAGAACATAAATGGTGACGACAGCGACCGGCGCGACGAAGGGCAGCCAGGACGACAGTCCTGTGGGTATCGCTGTTGCCAGGAGAGCCGCGGAACCGAACAGCAGTGCGGGAAGGACTTCGGATGACCAATGCCGGTTGTACGCGGCCGATAGAGATATCACTGCGGCCAGGCCGGAGAGCATAGCGACGAACGGGGACGTATCGGTACGCGCCAAGACGCCGATGACGAACAGCACGGCGAGGACCACACCCGCTTTCATCGGCGTCGTCCTACTCGCGGGCGCTGCGGCATCAGGTGCATCGCATGGTTGAGTCCCGAGTCGTGATTCCAGCCAATCACGTCGACCCCCGTCACGGAGATATTGCGATACATCCGGGAACGTTCCAACCGCCACCAGCGGGCAACGATTGGATCGGGTTCTTCACGGAAGGGGGAGCGATCGAGCACATCGACCACCAGGACCGGGTGCCCACGCCGCCGAAGGTCGGTAAGCGCGAGACCAAAATCGGCGTTCAGAAGCGTGGAGAACGCCACCACGATCGCGTTGGGCGGCATCGCGGCGCGCGGCGCAAGCGCGCTACTGCTGTGTGAATGCCATTCTCCGGCATCCAGAACGGCGTCAAGCAGGCGATAAAACTGACGGCGGCCAATATCGGGGGCAAGCCAGCGTGGAGAACTGCCCAACAGGACAACGCCCGCCCGATCTCCGCGCTGCAACACCGACTGCACCAGCTGGGCAGCGCCACGTGCGGATCGCTCCGTCGCCGTTGTCGCCGGACCCGACGGCTGCGGGTAGGTGTCGATCAGAACGACAACATCGGCGGCACGATCGGTCAGCCGGTCGGTAATGTGCAACCTTCCCCGCCGCGCGCTGACCCGCCAATTGACCGTTCGCAGTGAGTCACCCGGGACGTACTCGCGGATGTCCGCGTACTCGACGCCCGGTCCATGGTGTCGAGTCAGGTGTGTGCCGATCCGGTCGGGCAGGTCGGCGGGCGGCAGCGTGACGTCTTGTGGGTCTGCCAACGGGTAGACGCGCAGCTCCGCCGCGGGCAGCGTCACCGGAGTGCCAGCCCACAGGCCGGACGTCGACACCGTGTGAACTTGAACCGCAATGGTGTACCGGCCCCAGCGTTCCGCTGACACCCGCATCGTGATCTGGTTCGGCGCCGTTGCCTTGTCCACCTTGACGTGCAGACCATCCATGGGCGCCGGGAGTAGCCGAAGGACCACGGCTGGCTCTGCAGATTCGACGGACGTGGTGATGGTGACCGTCTCAGACTCCAAGCACCGTAACGGTTCTGACTCGCCGGAAACCCATACCCGACCGCCTTGGGGACGTCTGGAGGCACCGACGAGGACGCCGATGAAGGGCGCCGCGAATACCACCAGCTGCCACCGGCCCGTCACCAACGCAAGCGTCAACGCGGTGCCGGCGCAGGCAGCCAGCGCCGATGTCAGCGGGGACGCGCGCCAACTGATCATCCGGATGCTCGCGGTACCGGTAGACGGTGCAGCAGCTCGTCGACCACGTGCGCGCCGGTGATACGGCGTACCCACATCTCGGGACGCAGACTGATCCGGTGTGCGATGGCCGGCACCGCGAGCGCTTTGACGTCCTCGGGTATCACAAAGTCGCGGCCGAGCAGCATGGCTCGGGCCCGCGACATCTGCACCAGGTCGAGCTCGGCGCGCGGACTGGCACCGACCTCGACATGTGAGTGGGTGCGCGTCGCGGCCGCCAGCGCGACAATGTAGCGAAGAACATCCGGATGCACCGAAACGTTTTCCACCGCTTCCCGCATCATCACAAGGTCTTCGGAGGCGATCACCTGCGACACCGTCGGCTGCACTGAACCGCGGCTCAATCGCCGCTGCAGCATTTCGATCTCGAGGTCCTCGCTCAGATATCCCAACTGCAGCCGGATCGCGAACCGGTCCAGCTGGGCCTCCGGTAGTGGATACGTTCCCTCATATTCAATAGGATTGTCCGTTGCCAGCACCACGAATGGTGCTGGCAGTCTGCGAGTTTCACCGTCGATGCTGACTTGCCCCTCCGCCATCGCCTCCAACAGCGCCGATTGCGTCTTGGGTGGAGTTCGGTTGATCTCATCTGCCAGTAGGAGATTCGTGAAGATCGGCCCGGTCCGGAACTCGAACAGTCCGGAAGACATATCGTAGATCGTGGAGCCCAGCAGATCGGCGGGCAGCAGATCGGGCGTGAACTGCACCCGGACGAAGTCGAGCCCCAGCGCGGCCGCGAATGACCGGGCGATCAGCGTTTTACCCAGGCCCGGTAGATCCTCGATGAGGACATGCCCGCGTGCGAGGATCGTCAGCAGAATCAGTTGTAGCGCACCACGTTTTCCGACAACAACCCGTTCGATCTCGGTCAGCACCGCATCCGCGTGCTGGGTCGCTACGGTAAGTGGCAGTGTGGTCACATCTGCTCCAATCGTTCAAGTATCGATTGCAGTACGTCGCGGCCTGGCGCGGGCTCGGCGCGGTCCTCATGTGACGCGCCATTCGGGTCGACCCAGGGCCACAGCTCGGGGCCGAACATCATGCGGCCGGTCGCGGCGAGCGCGGCCCGATCTTTTGACTGTCGATGACCTGCCGCCGTCTCGAAATCGGCTGCTATCAGCGGCCGTAGATGTCGATCCCAGTCTCCGCGGGTCCGTTCGGCCCAACTGATTCTCGCCTCGGCGCGGGCAAGCCATCGGTGCAACGTCTCGTCCGCCGGAAGGCCGGCCGGGGGCAACGCCCTCGGTTCAGGCGCACTTCGCAGCTGTCGCCACAGCAGGTACAGGGCGACGGCGACCACCGCGCCGGTGATCGGGAGCGTGAGGGAGCGCAGCGGACTGGCAGCCACACAGGCTTCGGCCAAGATCACCACCAGCAGCACGGCCGGCACGAACCATTTCATTGCCTACTCCGAAGGTCGTCCAATACGTTCTGCAGCCATCGCACAGCGGACTCACGATCGGTCTGAGTCATCTGGTGTGGGCTGAAACGAGCCTCGGAGAAGAGCGAGACGAGCTGGGTACCCGCCTGCGAGTGGAGGGCGCCGATATGGACCGCCCGTTGCAAGACTTCCGACGGGGTATCCGAGGCAAGCGGCGCCGCCTCGGGTGCCGTCGTGAGTCCCTGCTCCATGGCCGCGTAGCAGGCAATGATCGACGCGCGTGGATCTCGGCCCGGTTCGGCGACCTCAGCGAGGCCGAGTTCAACGAGATGGGCGAGGGACCCGGGTGCCGCTTCGGCGCCTTCGGATTCCGCGGATTGATCGCCACCGGCATCCAGGGACTCCGGATTGTTGCGCCTCAGCACGAAGATCGTGACGGCGATGCCGATCAACACCACGCCGAGGATCACGATGGGCGCGCCGGATTCTTCCCGTTCTGGTGTGTTGCCCGGCGTCTTATGGGGCGCGGCCTCGTCGGCCGGCCGCGATTCGGAGGTGCCCGGAGCGGGTTCGCGCACCGGAGAATCTCCCGTGGGCCTAGTCAGGTAGAGCGACGTCCACACCGCACCTACCAGGAGGAGAACACTGGCGGCGGCGATGAGCGCCTCGCGCCGGGTCAATCCTCGTAACCGCACATACGACGGGCTTTCACTCCCTATGGGCATTCCGGCGCGCCGCCGCCGCAGGCTCAACAGGATGAGAATGGCTACGACACCACACAGCAAGAGCTGCAAGGCTATTGAACGAGGCTCATCGCGAGGTTCCTCGGGCCGGGGGAGAATCGCTGGGTGCGGCAGATAGCTGCGCAGCGCGACAACCAGCAGTGCGACGAGGACAATGAGCCCGGCCGCTCGAACGAACAGTTTGTTTGTACTGTTCATGCTTCATCGTCACATGTCGCCGGCCATTCGCGTCAGCAGACGGTCATGAATAGGTGCCCTCGGGGATGAGGTTGGTGATGCAGAACGGGTGACCGGCTGGGTCGATCAGTACCCGCCATCCGCCCGGATTCGGCTGAGTGTCGGCCTTGGTCGCTCCGAGGCCCAGGATGCGCGCCTCTTCGGCATCCAGGTCTGGCGCCGCGAGCTCGAGGTGTAGCTGTTTCGGCACGACACCCGCCGGCCACTGGGGCGGCTGATGGTCTGCCACGCGCTGAAAGGTCAGCAGCACGGCCGCGCCCTTCAACGCGGCCATATCCGGACTCTCGAAGAGTAACTCCAGGTCAAGGACCTGCTGGTAGAACCGGGCCAGTGCTGCCGGATCCGAACAGTCGATCGATATCGCGCCCAGTCGAGCCGTTGCCGTCATGGAGACGAGCTTGTCACGAGTACGATGACCGCGCGGACGAGTTGGCCGGGCGGCTGCGGGCTGTGGGAGAAATCCCGCGGTTCGAGGAAAGTCCGGACTTCACAGAGCAGGGTGATTGCTAACGGCAATCCGAGGTGACTCGCGGGACAGTGCCACAGAAAACAGACCGCCACCGCTGGGTCTTTCGGGATTCAGCGGTGGTAAGGGTGAAACGGTGCGGTAAGAGCGCACCAGCGGGCCGGGTGACCGGTCCGGCTCGGTAAACCCCACCCGAAGCAAGGCCAAAAGGCTGTGCTTGCACAGCTGCGGAAGTGTTCGAGGGCTGCTCGCCCGAGCTTCCGGGTAGGCCGCTTGAGGTACCCGGCGACGGTGTGCCCAGATGGATGGTCGCCGCTGCGCGGCCGCGGCTAGCCCGTGGCTGCGTGGAACAGGATCCGGCTTACAGGCCAACTCGTCCGCCTCCCGACCTGGATTAGTCTGGATCGGTGACGTTGAAGCGCTTGGTCGCCCGCGACCTCAGCTTCGACGGCATCCGTGCGGAGTTCGCGCTCCCCACCGAATTCGGCACCGCCGCGCAGCGTGATGCCGCCCAGGCCGTCGATCGTCATCACGCGGAGCGTATCGACCGCACCGATTTGGAGTTGGTCACCATCGACCCGCCCGGATCGCGCGATCTGGATCAGGCCGTGCACCTGGAACGCACCGGCAACGGTTACCTGCTGCACTACGCCATCGCCGACGTGGCCGCGCAGATCGAACCCGGCAGCGCCCTGGACGGCGAGGCCCGCAAGCGCGGTGAGACCATCTACCTGCCCGACGGTTCGGTGCCGCTGCACCCCTTGGTGTTCTCCGAGGAATCGGCGAGCTTGTTGCCCCACGAGATTCGGCCAGCCGCGCTATGGCGCATCGAAACCGATGGCGATGCCAACCCGGTCAGCTGGAGCGTTCAGCGTGCCCTGGTGAAATCCATACGGCAGCTGACTTACCGGGAGGCCCAGGACGCGGCGGATGCCGGTGACCCGCATCCCTCGATCGCGGTGCTGCCTGAATTCGGGCGCAAGAGAAGAGATCTCGGGTTGGCCATGGGAGCCATCGAGTTGAACCTGCCAGCGCAGGAAGTAGTGCGCGGCTCGAGCGGTGACTGGGAGCTCGGCATCGAGGCGCGCACCGAAGCCGACGGCTGGAACGCGCAGATATCGTTGCTCACCGGGATCTGCGCGGCGCAGATCATGCTCGACGGCGGCATCGGCATCCTGCGCACTCTGCCGCCCGCGGACGGCGATGTGCGCCGATGGATCCGTCGCACTGCCGATGCGCTGGGGCTGCCCTGGGCGAGCGATACTCCGATCGGCGCGCAGCTGGCCGCGCTGGATCCCTGCGCTACAACCACATTGGCGATGATGACACAGGCGACCACGCTCTTGCGGGGCGCTTCCTACTTGGTCTTCGACGGAGAACGTCCGGACGACCAGGCCGCGGGGCATGCGGGTATCGCCGCTCCTTACGCGCACGTGACCGCACCGCTGCGCCGGCTGGGGGACCGGTTCGCCACCGAAATCTGTCTGGCGCTGTCGGCGGGTACGCCGGTGCCGCAGTGGGCACGCGACGGCTTGGCAGGCGTCAGATCGTCGCTGCTGACCTCGAATGCGTTGGCCAACAAGGTGGAGCAGGCGTGTGTGGACCTCACCGAGGCCACCGTGCTTGCCCCACAGAAGGGTCAGACCTTCGATTCGGCAGTGCTACGGGGGGCCGAGAAGAAGCGAGCCGCCGAGGTTTTCGTGACAGATCCGCCGATTCTTGCCCGCTGCGAAGGCAATCCGCCCGAGGGGCAGCGCGCCAAACTCACGCTGCATGAAGCGAATCCGGATACCCGGACCGTGCTGTTCGGCTTCCCGGCCGACGGCAGCTGATTACTTCCTGTGCCGCACGGCCTGACGGAGCGCCTTCAGCGTTGCCTCCACCTGGTGGCGTGCGGTCTCGGCGGCATCGTGCTCACGCTGGTACAACACCCCGTAGGTAAAGGTGTCCTCGCCGACGGCATGCGCCTCGGCGGCCCGCGTGGCCAGATAAGCGCGACTTACCGTGCTGTCGTGATGCTCACCCAACAGCTCCTGAATGTTCTTGGCCGCTTGCGCGACTCGCTTGGCGCCCTCGGCACTGGCCACATAGCGCAACCGCTTGGCCGACTTGCGGATCCGATGCAGGGCCTCATCGCGATACTCGCCCTCGGCGCGCGCCGCCGCCCGCGCCGCACGGCGCACCTTGCGGTACGCGGCATCGAGCGTTCCGCCCTCGTCCGAGTGGTGGGTGTCCGATGGCGGCCCGGCGGAAGCGACTAGCGCGTCCAGGGAATCAAGCAGTCGGAAGTAACGATGGCTGCGCATGGCCGCCAACGAGCGGCGTAACCCGATGTCGTAATGCTGCCTGGCCGCATCCACCAAACGTTCGTGCACCGGGCCCCGGATGAGTGGTTCGGGGAGCTCGGTGAGCGCCGCGGCGTAGCGCTGCGCCAGCACCTCGGCATCACGTGCACCCCCGAGGATGTTGGCCAGCAGGCGCAGCTCGTCGAGCGGCTCGGTATTTGTGTCCACGCCGAAGCGTTCCGGATTGGACTGCAACAGACTGCGGATCCGTCGAATGGTGACGCGCATCTGGTGCACCGAATCATCGGTGTCCACGCGTACCGCGCGGTCCCAGCCGAGCAGCTGATCCAGCTGCTCGAGGAGGGCGCGTTGGATCGGATCCTTACCGGAGGGGCGTACACGCTCGGGGACGTCAAGAACGCGAGCCAACTTGGAACCGTGGCCGGCCGGGGCCGCCCCGGCGTCCAGCAGGCGAGCGGTCACCCGGTCGAGCAGTGCGGTGTCGCCGAATGTCGACAGCTCCAGCTCCCATTCCCGCCAGCTCTGCACGGCGGCCTCCTCGCCGGAGTCCTGGCCCGTCAGCCGAGTGGCGGTCACCTGGTCATCGCAGAATTCGGCCAGCTGCTCACCTTCAGCGCCGATCAGCCGCACCACCGTGCGCACGGTGCTGATGCGGGCCACCGGAGCCAGCTCGTCCTCGCGCACCACCGCGAGCACGGTGTCCCGCAGCTCCTCCGGGACCGCAAGGGAATCCGCGTCGCCGCCCTCGTCGAGGGGGAGTCGCAGCTCGGTTCGGGTGTCCGGCCCTGCCGGTAACTTCAGATGCCATCCCGCGTCGGTGCCGCCCGTGCGTCGCCGCAACGTGATGCGCTGGTAGGCCAGCCGCTGGTCGGGCGTGTCAAAGTACACCGCGTTCAATTCCTGCTGAGGTTGCTGCTCCACATGCGCGACGGCGGAAATCCCGTCGAATGATGGATTGATGGTCGCGTCGGTGACGTCGAACTTCCGCTCGACCTCGACGTGCTGAGATGGCATGAGGGGTGTGCCCTGACGGTCGAAGGGACGGGATGCTCGGCGTGTGCGGGCTTGGGTGAGTATGAGACACGGTGCCACATTCAGGTAAACAATGGTCACGACTTGTCACGGGGTAATCTAAGATTCTCTTAGGATTCTCATAAGGTCGGGGTATCAGATTGGGCAGCCGTATTCGCTTCGCGCCGCGTGTGGTGCCGAGTGTTGGTGTTGTGTGGTCGGTATCGTCCCCTTATGGGACGCCAGCCGTATCCACAGCTAGACCGAGGTCGACATGAAATTACGTGTTGAGGAGTACTTGGACGGCAAAGGTGCGATTACCTTGCCAGATGGTTACACCGTCAACTACTACCTTGAGCGTGCCGTGGCCGAGCTGGGCGACACTTTGGCGTACCGATACCTGGACTTCAACGCCAACTCCGACGGCGAACCCAACGATCTCAACTGGACACAGCTTGGCCAGCGCTCTCAGGCGGTCGCGGCCCGTCTTCAGCAAGTCACCAATCCCGGCGATCGGGTCGCGATCCTGGCCCCGCAGGGCATCGACTACGTGGTCGGTTTCTACGCCGCCATCGAGGCCGGGAACATCGCGGTTCCATTGTTTGCTCCGGAGCTTCCCGGCCACTCCGAACGACTCGACGCTGTGCTCACCGATGCGCAGCCGACCGTGGTCCTGACCAACAACGCCGCCGCCGAGTCCGTCAGTCGATTCGTCCGCGGCCTGCCCCGGGAACGGCGGCCCCGTGTGCTCGCAGTCGACAGCGTGCCCGATTCGGTGGCCGGCACCTACGTCAAGGTGACCCCGGATACCGACGACATCGCGTACCTGCAGTACACCTCCGGATCGACCCGGGTGCCCGCCGGTGTCGAGATCACCCACCGCGCGGTGATGACCAACGTGCTGCAGATGATCATCTCGGTGGGGCTCGACGACAGCATCCGCAGCGTCAGCTGGCTGCCGCTGTACCACGACATGGGTCTGCTGATGATCGTGTTCCCGCTGTGCGGCGGCCGGATCACCCTGATGTCTCCGGTGTCGTTCGTGCGGAGGCCAGGGCGCTGGATCAAGGAACTCGCCGCCGAGGCTCACCTGGGCCGAACCTTCGCCGCCGCACCGAACTTCGCGTTCGAGCTGGCGGCCGAGCGCGGTCTGCCCAAGGACGGCGAGGAGCTCGACCTCAGCAACGTCGCGGGTCTGATCAACGGATCGGAACCGGTCAGCATCTCTTCCATTCGCAAGTTCAACGATGCCTTCGGGCCCTACGGACTGCCGCCGACCACCATCAAGCCCTCCTACGGAATGGCCGAGGCGACACTGTTCGTCTCTACCATTGATTCCGACGCAGAGGCCTCGGTGGTGTACCTCGACCGTGCACAGCTCGGCGACGGGCGTGCCGTGCGGGTCGGGGCCGACCACGACAACGCGGTCCCGCAGGTGTCCTGCGGCAAGATCGCGCGCAGCCAATGGGCCGTGATCGTCAACCCGAATGCCGATGTTGAGCTGGCCGATGGCGAGGTCGGGGAGATCTGGTTGCACGGCGACAATATCGGCCGCGGCTACTGGGGCAGGCCGAAGGAGACCGATTTCTCGTTCCGCAACAAGCTGCAGGCCCGGCTCGACCAAGGCAGCCATGCCGCCGGCACCGAGCCCGGTGCCACCTGGTTCCGCACCGGAGACCTGGGCGTCTACCTGGACGGTGAGCTTTTCATTACCGGACGGGTCAAGGACCTGGTCATCATCGACGGTCGCAACCACTACCCGCAGGACATCGAGGCCACCGTCGAGGAAGCCTCACCCGCGGTGCGGCATGGATTTGTGGCGGCCTTCTCGGCGCCCGCGAACGAGCTGCCCGCCGGCGTCGATCAGGGCAACGGCACGGGGGAGCGGTTGGTCATCGTGGCCGAGCGTGCTGCCGGCGCGGGCCGGGCCGCGCCGGAGCCCATCGTCGATGCCATTCGCGCGGCCGTATCGCGGCGGCACAACCTGCCCATCGCGGATGTGCAGCTGGTTCAGGCCGGTGCGATTCCGCGTACCACCAGCGGAAAGCTTGCGCGCCGAGCCTGCCGCCAGGAATACCTGGACAACAAGCTCGGCGTGCGCGCCTGAGCTATCAGTAGCTGTGTTCGGGAGCGGGGAACACCCCGCGAGCCACCTCATCGGCATACTGCTCGGCGGCCTTGCGTAGCTCCGCGCCGACCTGGCCGAACTGCTTGACGAACTTGGCGGTCTTGCCGCTGGTCATCCCGGCCATGTCCTGCCACACCAGCACCTGGGCGTCGCATTCCCGGCCCGCGCCGATGCCGACAGTGGGGATGGTGAGCTTGCCGGTGATCTGCGTCGCCAGGTCGGCGGGCACCATCTCCATCACCACGGCGATGGCTCCGGCCTCCTGGACCGCGATGGCATCGTGGATGAGCTGTGCGGCGGCATCGTCGCGCCCCTGAACTCGATACCCGCCAAGGCTGTTCACGCTCTGCGGGGTGAACCCGATGTGTGCCACCACCGGAATCCCGGCAGCCGTCAGCGTGGCGATCTGATCGGCAACGCGTTCTCCGCCTTCGAGTTTCACGGCGTGGGCGCCGGCTTCTTTCATGAACCGGGTGGCACTGGCGAGGGCCTGAGCGGCCCCGCCTTCATAGGAGCCGAAGGGCAGGTCGGCGACCACCAGGGCCTCGGTGGCACCGCGAACCACACCGCGCACCAACGGAATCAACTCGTCGATGGTGATCGGCACGGTGGTGTCGTACCCGTAGACCACGTTCGCGGCCGAATCCCCGACCAGCAGAACGGGAATCCCGGCATCATTGAAAATCCGTGCGGTCGAGTAGTCGTACGCGGTGAGCATCGACCATTTGTGGCCCTCGGCCTTCCACTTCTGCAAGTGGTGCACGCGGGTCTTGGTACGCGGTTTTGCGTTCGTCTCGGAAGCAGCGCCGTACAAAGCAGATTCGGACATCTCGGACATCTCGGACATCACTGTCACCTTTTCGATAATCTCCTCAAGGCCCGTTCGGGTCCCTGGGTTACCAACGATGTTCAGTGTGCCACCGGGTGACGATGAGATGAATATCCGGGCGCGTGGACTTGGTCACATCTGTGGTCGCCGCATTCGGGCACGGGGGCTACCCGGCTCGCCTAGCATCTGCGGCATGCAGCGGCTTTCCGGACTCGACGCCAGTTTTCTCTATCTCGAAACACCCACCCAACCCATGCATGTGTGCGGGGTACTGGAATTAGACACCACAACCATTCCTGGTGGCTACTCGTTCGAGAAACTGCGGACCAAGCTGGTCGAGCGCGTCGAGGGAATCTCCTCGTTCACGGAGAAGCTCGCCGACAGCCGCCTGAACCTGGACCACCCGGTGTGGGTCGACGACGACGACTTCGACATCGACCGGCACCTGCATCACGTCGGCCTGCCCTCGCCCGGAGGCAAGGCCGAGATCGCCGATATGTGCGGACACATCGCCTCGTTGCCCTTGGACCGCGCCCGGCCGCTGTGGGAAATGTGGGTCATCGAGACGGGCGACACGAACCGCCTGGTGGTCATGACCAAGATGCATCACGCCTCGGTCGACGGTGTCACCGGCGCCAACCTGATGTCGGCGCTGTGCGGTTTGGAACCCGATGCCGAAGCGCCCGCACCCGCGCCGGGTGTCGGCGGCGCCAACAGTCTGGAGATCGCGGTCACCGGAGCCCTCAAATGGGCGTCTCGGCCGTTGAAGTTCGCGAAGCTGCTGCCCTCGACCATCGGTGTCATCCCGGCCTGGCTGGAGCGCTCCAAGCGCGGCGAAGCCATGACCGCGCCGTTCTCGGCACCGCGGACCTCGTTCAACTCCACGATCACCAGCCGCCGCAACGTCGGCTACGCCCAACTGGACCTCGAGGACGTCCGCGCGGTCAAGAACCGCTTCGGCGTCAAGGTCAACGATGTCGTGATGGCCATCTGCGCCGGCGCACTGCGCAAGTATCTGGACGACCGCGGTGAGCTTCCAGAGAGCTCATTGGTGGCCATGGTTCCGGTGTCGGTGCACGAGAAGTCGGACCGCCCGGGCCGAAACCAGGTCTCGGGAATGTTCTCCCGCTTGGAGACCAATGTTGAAAATCCAGTGGATCGTCTGCAGGCCATCGCCGAGGCCAACAACGTCGCGAAGGAACACACCGCCGTGTTGGGCGCGACGCTGCTGCAGGACTGGAGTCAGTTCGCGGCGCCCGCTGTGTTCGGCACCGCGATGCGGGTCTACTCGCGCATCCGGCTGGCCGACCGCCACCCGGTGATCCACAACCTGGTGGTCTCCAATGTGCCGGGACCCCAAGTGCCGCTGTACTTCTTGGGCGCCCAGGTCGTCGGGATGTATCCGCTGGGACCTATCTTCCACGGCGCCGCGCTCACCGTCACGGTGATGTCGCTGGACGGCAAACTCAATGTCGGCCTGATTTCCTGCCCCGATCTGATGCCCGATCTGTCCACACTGACCGACGATTTCGGCGTGGCGCTCCAGGAGCTAAAGGCCCGGATCTAGTCCTTTCTGGCACCATGGCTGAATGATGTTTCGTGGTCGGCGGGTTGCTGCCGTATTGGCTCTTGCCTCGGTGGTAGCCGTCGTCTCTGGTTGTGTGCGGTCAGTGGAAGGTCAGGCGACGGCGGCGCGACCGTCCGAAACCGCCCTCAGTTGGGGGGACTGTGACGGCTTCACGCCGGAAAACACCACGGTGCCGGCGAGCACGGTGTGCTCGGAACTCGAGGTGCCTGTCGACTACGCCAAACCCGACGGCGCCAAGGCGCGCCTAGCGATCATCAAGTACCCGGCAAAGGGCAACAAGATCGGGTCGCTGCTGATGAACCCCGGCGGGCCGGGCCAATCGGGCATCGAGGCCGCGACCGCCATCGTCAAGCAGGTGCCCAGGGAGATCCGCGACAGCTTCGACTTCATCGGCTTCGATCCGCGTGGTGTGGGGTCCTCCACCCCTGCCGTCGAGTGCAACTCGGACCAAGATGTGGATCGCCTGCGCGCGCAGAACGACACCGACTACAGCCCCGAGGGCGTAGCCCGCATGGAGCAGGACTCCAAGGACTTCGTGAAGCGCTGCGTCGACAAGGTGGGGCTGGAGTTCCTCGCCAATGTCGGCACCGTGAATGTCGCCAAGGATATGGACCGGCTTCGTGCCGCCCTCGGTGACGAAAAGCTCACCTACCTGGGCTACTCGTACGGCACCCGCATCGGCACCACCTATGCCGAGCAGTTCCCCCAGAATGTGCGGGCCCTCATCCTCGACGGGGTGATCGACCCCAACGCCGATCCCACCCAGGCCGATATCGACCAGATCGCGGGATTCCAAAAGGCTTTCGACAACTACGCGGCCGACTGCGCCAAGAGCCCGAGCTGTCCGCTGGGCACCGATCCCGCGCAGTCGACCGCGCGTTACCGGGCCATGATCGATCCGCTGGTCGAGCACCCGGCCAAGACCAAGGACGGCCGCGGACTGTCCCACGGCGACGCCATCATCGGCACCATCATGGTGATGTACTCGCCCACGCTGTGGGAGGCGTTCACCAAGGCGCTGCGCCAGCTCAGCGAGGGGTCGGGTGACATCCTGCAGCTGCTCGCCGACGCGTACATGAAGCGTGACGAAGAGGGGCACTACAGCCACGCGCAGGACGCGCAGACCGCCATCAACTGTGTGGACGAACCACCGCAGACCGACCGCGCCAAGACCGTCGAGAAGGATCGGCGCATCCGTGAGGTGGCCCCGTTCCAGGACTTCGGCGCATTCACCGGCAATGCGCCGCTGGGAGTGTGCGCGTTCTGGCCGGTACCGCCGACGAGCAAGCCGCACCCCATCAACGTGCCCGGCTTGCCCAAACTGCTGGTGGTCTCCACCACCTTCGATCCGGCAACCCCGTACCAGGCGGGCGTTGAGCTGGCCAAACAGCTCGGCGGTGGCCTGCTCACCTACGAGGGGACCAAGCACACCATCGTGTTCGACGGGAATCAGTGCGTCGACAAAGCGGCGGAGACATATCTCATCAAGGTCACGACTCCGGCCGAAGGCGCCCGCTGCTGATCCCTTGTGGCATCCGACATGGCACGATGTGGCCCATGATGCGGATGCGCCGAGCGTTGCCGGTGATACTTTTGATGTTCTCGGCGGCCCTCCCTGCCATCCCCGCGGCCGCTGTGCCGCTGCCGGCACCGAGTCCGTCGTTGCAGGCGTTCTACGACCAGAAGGTCACCTGGGGCAGTTGCGACGGCTTCGTCGGTGACACCAGCCGCATCCCGACGGCCCGGTGCGCCAAGGTGAAGGTGCCCGTCAGCTACGACAAGCTGATGGGTGCGGTGGCAGAGCTCGCTGTGCTCAAGGTGCCCGCCACCGGAAAGCGCATCGGCGCACTGCTGGTCAACCCGGGCGGGCCCGGGGGATCGGGCGTGGATCTCGCGGCCGGTATGGGCGCCAAGCTCGGCGACAGCGCGGTCGGGCAGAGCTTCGACATCGTCGGGTTCGATCCGCGCGGTGTCGGCGGCTCCACCCCCACCCTGCGGTGCCGCACCGACGCCCAGTTCGACGCCTTCCGTAAGGAGCCGCTGGCCGACTACAGCCAGGCCGGGGTCGCCCACATCGAGGATGTGTACCGCCAGTACGTCAACGACTGCGCGAGCCGGATGGGACTGGACTTCCTTGCCAATGCCGGAACCGCCTCGGCGGCAAGGGATATGGATATTGTCCGGGCGGCAGTCGGCGACAATAAACTGAACTACCTGGGTTACTCCTACGGCACTGAGCTGGGCACCCAGTACGCCGAGTACTTCCCGCAGAATGTGCGCACGATGGTCCTGGACGGCGCGATTGACCCGACCATCGATCCGGTCGAATCCAACGTCCGGCAGATGACCGGATTCCAGGTGGCGTTCAACGATTACGCGGCCGACTGCGCCAAGGACCCCAAGTGCCCGTTGGGCACCGACCCGTCGCAGGCCGTGAAGCGTTTCCACCAACTGATCGATCCGTTGGTCACCAAGCCCGCGAAGACCAACGACCCGCGCGGCCTGGGCTATCAGGACGCCATCACCGGCACCATCCAGGCGATGTACACACCGCGCTACTGGAAGTACCTCACCTCCGGGCTGGCCGGCCTGGTCGATGGCAGCGGACCCGATGACTTGCTGTGGCTGGCCGACCAGTACCAGGAGCGCGACGACCAGGGGCGCTACGACAACCTGCAGGACGCCTTCAACTCGATTCGGTGCGTCGATGGGCCGACCCCGCGGGACTCCGCCCCCTGGGTAGCCGCCGACAAACGACTGCGTGAGCAGGCGCCGTTCTCGAGTTACGGCACATTCACCGGATTCGCTCCGCGCGATTTGTGCGCCTTCTGGCCGGTGGCGCCGACATCGGCACCGCACACCCCGTCGACTCCCGGACTGCCACCGGTGGTTGTCATCTCCACCACCCACGACCCGGCCACGCCGTATGAGGCCGGTGTGGCGCTGGCACAGCAATTGAACGGATCCCTCATCAGCTACGAGGGCACCCAGCACACCGTCGCGTTCAACGGAGAGGCATGCGTCGACGAGGCGGTCACGCGTTACTTCGTCGACGGCACGGTGCCGCCCAAGGACGTGCGGTGCTGAGCATCCGTGCCCGTGTACGCCGGATGTAATAGCCTCTGACCATGGATCGTCAGAAGGAATTCGTGCTGCGCACGCTGGAAGAACGCGATATCCGTTTTGTCCGGCTGTGGTTCACCGACGTGCTCGGCTACCTCAAGAGCGTGTCCATCGCGCCGGCCGAACTCGAAGGCGCCTTTGAAGAGGGCATCGGCTTCGACGGATCCTCCATCGAGGGCTTCGCCCGCGTCTCCGAATCGGACACCGTCGCGCACCCCGACCCGTCGACATTCCAGGTGCTGCCCTGGACCACCAGCGCCGGTAAGCATCACTCCGCGCGGATGTTCTGCGATATCAAGCTGCCGGACGGTTCGCCGTCCTGGTCGGATCCGCGGCATGTGCTGCGTCGGCAGCTGGCCAAGGCAAGCGATTTGGGCTTCTCCTGCTATGTGCACCCGGAGATCGAATTCTTCCTGCTGAAGAACTTGCCCGACGACGGCTCGGCGCCCATCCCGGCCGATGACGCGGGGTACTTCGACCAGGCTGTGCACGAGGCGGCGCCGAACTTCCGTCGGCACGCGATCGATGCGCTCGAATCCATGGGGATCTCCGTGGAATTCAGCCACCACGAGGGCGCGCCGGGCCAGCAGGAGATCGACCTGCGCTACGCCGACGCGCTTTCCATGGCGGACAACGTGATGACGTTCCGCAATGTGGTCAAGGAAGTGGCGATCATCGACGGCGTGCATGCCACCTTCATGCCCAAGCCGTTCAGCGATCATCCCGGCAGCGCGATGCACACCCACATGAGCCTGTTCGAGGGCGATACCAACGCATTCCACAACCCCGATGACCCGCTGCAGCTTTCCAGCGTCGGTAAGTCGTTCATCGCGGGAATCCTGGAGCACGCCAACGAGATCAGCGCTGTCACCAACCAGTGGGTGAACTCCTACAAGCGCCTGGTGCACGGCGGTGAGGCGCCGACGGCGGCATCTTGGGGTGCGGCCAACCGTTCGGCGCTGGTGCGGGTTCCGATGTACACGCCCAACAAGTCGTCCTCGCGCCGCATCGAGGTGCGCAGCCCCGACTCGGCTTGCAATCCGTACCTGACGTACGCGGTGCTGTTGGCCGCCGGGTTGCGTGGTGTGGAGCAGGGTTACACGCTGGGGCCCGAGGCCGAGGACGATGTCTGGCAGCTGACGGCAGCGGAGCGTCAGGCCATGGGTTACAAGGAGCTGCCCAGCACGCTGGAGAACGCGCTCATCGCCATGGAGCGTTCCGAGCTGGTAGCAGAAGCCTTGGGAGAGCACGTCTTCGACTTCTTCCTCAGGAACAAGCGGGCCGAGTGGGCGCGCTACCGCAGCAATGTGACCCCGTTCGAGCTGCGGGCCTACTTGGGTCTCTGATGAGCCCCTCGCGCGAAGAACATTGGGTCTGAGGTGACTCGAGCCTCCACCGAGCGTTCGAAGGTTCCCAGCGTCGGGAGGCTGGGACTTGTGGATGCGCGGGCCGCATCACTGCTCGAAGAGCTGGGTTGGACCACCGAGACGCAGGTCCCGCTGTTGTGGTCGTTGTCGAGGTCGCCCGACGCCGACGCCGCACTGCTCACCCTGATCCGGCTGCACGAGGAAATGGGCGCCGACTGGGCGGCGCTGGATCGGGAGCTCGGCGCCGACACCGCGCTGCGGGGGCGGCTGCTGTCGGTGATCGGGTCTTCGTTGGCGCTCGGCGATCACCTGGTAGCGCATCCGGACCGCTGGCAGCTGCTGGTCGGGGATATCGAACTCGAGTCCAAAGAGGCTCTGCAAGAACGATTCCTGGCGGCCGTGGGTGCGGTCGGGGGACGCGCCTCGGTATCCGAGGGCACCGCGATCTCGGCGTTACGCGACGCCTATCGGGATCGGCTGCTGGTGCTTGCTGCACTCGATCTCGCGGCCACCGTCGAGAACGAACCGGTGTTGCCGTTCCCGGTGGTGGGCCAACACCTGTCGGATCTCGCCGATGCCGCCTTGACGGCGGCACTGGCTGTTGCGGTGTCGCTGGTGGTGCCGGACGGGCAGGACCCGCCCCGGCTCGCTGTCATCGCGATGGGCAAATGTGGTGCGCGCGAACTCAACTACGTCAGCGATGTCGACGTCATCTTTGTGGCCGAGGAGGCCGATTCACTGACCACCCGCGTCGCCGGGGAGATGATGCGCATCGGCTCCAGCACCTTCTTCGAGGTGGACGCGGCACTGCGCCCGGAGGGTAAAGCCGGGGCGCTGGTACGCACCCTGGATTCTCATGTGGCCTACTACCGGCGCTGGGCCAAGACCTGGGAGTTCCAGGCGCTGCTGAAGGCGCGGCCCGCCGTCGGCGATGCCGAGCTGGGCAAGGCGTACATGGACGCCCTCATGCCGATGGTGTGGACCGCTTGCGAGCGTGAAGATTTCGTGTCTGAAGTGCAGGCCATGCGCCGCCGGGTGGAATCGCTGGTGCCGGCGGACCTGCGCGAGCGTGAGATCAAACTGGGCACCGGCGGGCTGCGTGACGTCGAATTCGCGGTGCAGCTGCTGCAGCTGGTGCACGGTCGGGCAGATGAGTCGCTGCACGTCGCCTCGACCATCGATGCCCTGTCCGCACTGAGCGCGGGCGGCTACATCGGGCGCGACGACAGTGCGAATCTGACTGCCTCGTACGAGTTCTTGAGGCTACTGGAGCACCGACTGCAGCTGCAGCGACTCAAGCGCACCCACACCCTGCCCGCACCGGAGGACACCGAGGCGATGCGCTGGCTGGCCCGGGCCGCCCACGTGCGCCCCGACGGGCAGAACGACGCGCTGGGGGTGCTGCGCGCCGAGATCAAGCGGCAGGCGGTGCGGGTGTCTCGCCTGCACACCAAGCTGTTCTACCAACCGCTACTGGAATCGGTCACCGAGTTCGACAAGGAAGCGCTGGGGCTGTCCAACGAGGCGGCGGTGCGGCAGCTCGCCGCCCTGGGTTACCAGCAGCCACAGCATGCCCTCAGTCACCTGTCCGCGCTGACCAAGGAGGGCGGGCGCCGCGGACGCATCCAAACAATCCTGCTACCAACACTTTTGGATTGGCTGGCGGATACTCCCGATCCGGACGCCGGACTGCTGGCCTATCGCCGGGTGAGCGAGGCGCTGGTCGACCAGACGTGGTACCTGCGCACGCTGCGCGACGAGGGAGCGGTGGCCAAGCGACTCATGCAGATACTGGGCACTTCCGCCTATGTGCCGGACCTCATCATGCGTGCGCCCGAGGTGATCCAGCTGTACGCCGACGGGCCCAACGGTCCCAAGCTTCTTGAGGCAGAACCTGTCTCGGTGGCCGGAGCGCTCATCGCGTCCTCGGCGCGGCATGCGGATCCCGAGCGTGCGATCGGGGCGGCACGATCATTGCGGCGCCGGGAGTTGGCGCGGGTGGCCTCGGCAGATCTGTTGGGTCTGCTGGATGTGGTTGATGTCTGCGGCGCGCTGACCTCGGTGTGGGTGGCGGTGCTGCAGGCGGCCCTGGATGCCCTGATCAAGGGGAGTGTTCCCGAGGAGGAAGAGGCTCCCGCGAGCATCGCCGTCATCGGGATGGGCCGGCTGGGCGGCGGCGAGCTGGGCTATGGATCCGATGCCGACGTGCTGTACGTGTGCGAGGCGCGCGGTGCCGCCACCGACGATGAGGCAGTCCGTTGGTCGGCGACGATCGCCGAGAATCTGGGCAAGCTGCTGGGTGCTCCGAGCACCGATCCGCCGCTGCAGGTCGACACCGGGCTGCGTCCGGAGGGGCGCAATGGGCCGATGGTGCGCACCCTGGCGGCCTACGAGACCTATTACAGGCAGTGGGCGCAGCCGTGGGAGGTGCAGGCGCTGTTGCGTGCGCACAGCGTCGCCGGCGATGCCGACCTGGGTCTGCGGTTCCTGCACCTGATCGACAAGACGCGGTACCCGGCCGGTGGCATCGCCCTGGATGCGGTGCGCGAGATCCGCCGGATCAAGGCGCGGGTGGATGCCGAGCGGTTGCCTCGCGGCGCCGACCCGAATACCAACACCAAACTGGGCCGCGGCGGGCTGGCCGACGTGGAATGGACCGTGCAGCTGCTGCAGCTGCGCTACGCCCACGAACATCCGTCCCTGCACAGCACCTCGACTCTGCAGACCCTGCACGCCGCGGCAGAGGCGGGGCTCATCGAGGCTGAGGATGCCGAGCTGCTGCGCCAGGCGTGGCTGACCGCCACCAACGCGCGTAACGCGCTGGTGCTGGCACGCGGTAAGCCCACCGACCAACTGCCCGGCCCCGGGCGGCTGCTCAATACCGTGGCCGCGGCCGCGGGCTGGCCGGACACCGATGGCGGCGAGTTTCTGGACAACTATCTGCGGGTGACCAGGCGCGCCAAAGCGGTCGTTCAGCGCGTCTTTGGGGAGTAGCTTCTTGCGGGTCACGATCCCTTTCCGCGGATCTCAGTCCTTCGAGGAGCGGCTATGAAGTACACATCGATCGTCGTGGGTCTCGGTGTTGTCGCCGGTGCTCTCGGTATGGCGGCGCCCGCCGCGGCGAAGCCGGGCGACTGCACCGTCTCCGAGGAGGCACGGCTCGATGCGGTGGAGGCGACCAAGCGCGCGGAGTACCTGGAACGCCATCCCGACGTCAACGCGGGGATCAGTGGTGCCCTCAAGAGCACCCCCGGCGACGGCGGTGCTAAGCATGAGGCCGTGCAGGCCTATCTCACGGCGAATCCAGCGGCCAGGGCGGACCTGGACGCGATCCGTCAGCCCGTGCAGGACTTCAAGAACCGCTGCTGGCCCGACGGCTAGGTGCTGGCCCAACGTCACGAATGTAATTTTCGCCGCGCTTCTCATGGTTTCTTAACGTTCGGGCCATCACCGTCCAACCAACACTCGATAGCGTCCCGGACGAGTCGGCACGTCGTCGGCTGTAACGCTGAACAAGGAGTACTCCATGAAGTTCACCTCTGCTGTACTCAGCGGTGTCGTTGGTGCCGGCGCGGTCGCCAGCGCCCTGGCCTTCTCGGGTGCCGCTGGCGCAGCTCCCGGCCAGTGCACTGCCGCCGAGTTCGCCCGGACCCACTCGACCGTGTCGAGCCAGGTCGCGAGCTACCTGGACAAGAACCCGACGATCAACGACGGCATCACCAAGGCCGCCAAGGGCGCGCCCGAGGGCGAGCGCCGTGAAGCCATCAAGACCTACCTCGATGGTCAGCCCGCCGCCAAGGCCGAGCTCGACAAGATCCGTCAGCCGCTGACGAGCCTGAAGAACAGCTGTGGCGCGGACACCGATGACGCGGCCCCGGCCGCTCCCGCCGGACTGGTGGGCCAGCCCGCTGCGCCTGCTACCGAGAACGCCCCCGCTGAGCAGCCGCAGCAGCCGTGGAACCCCTTCGCGCCGCAGCAGCAGCCGGCTCAGGAGGTCGCGGAAACCGCCAACATGCAGCCGGCCGCGCCGGCCAAGCCGGCATCGCCTGCCGTCACCGCGGTGATCGATCAGCAGGACGTCTAACAACACACTTAGACGGGCGGCCTAGCCTTAAGCAGCAATGACTCAGGAAACCCCCGCTCGTCACAAGGTGTTGATGGTCGATGACGACCCGGACGTTCGGAACTCGGTAGCCCGCGGGCTACGTCATTCGGGTTTCGACGTCCGGGTCGCTGTCGATGGCCGGGATGCGCTTACCCAGCTCGCGGCCGACGAACCCGACGCCCTGGTGCTTGATGTGCAGATGCCCGAGCTGGACGGGGTGGCGGTGGTTACCGCACTGCGGGCCCTGGGTAACGACATTCCCATCTGCGTCCTCAGCGCACGCGACACCGTCAACGACCGGATCGCCGGCCTGGAGGCCGGCGCCGATGACTATCTGACCAAACCCTTCGATCTCGGCGAGCTGGTGGCGCGCCTGCGCGCCCTGCTGCGCCGTCGCGGCGCCGGTGGCGGCGGTCTGGCCGCCTCCGCCATCACCGTCGGGCAGATCACCGTGGACGTATCTCGCAGGCTGGTCTTCGCCAGCGGAGAACGCGTCGAGCTGAGTAAGCGCGAGTTCGATCTGCTGGTGGTGCTGGCCGAAAACACCGGTGTGGTGCTCAGCCGCACCCGGCTGCTGGAACTGGTGTGGGGGTACGACTTTGACGTCGAGACCAATGTCGCCGACGTCTTTGTGAGCTATCTGCGCCGCAAACTGGAAACCGGAGGTGCCCCCCGTGTCATCCACACCGTCAGAGGTGTGGGGTACGTGATGAGGGAAGAGCCGTGAAACGCTCACTCTCCCTGCGCACCAGGGTCGCGGTAGCGGCCTTCCTGGCTGCCGGTCTGGTTGTTGCCCTGATCGGCATTGTCGCTGGTATCGCGTTGGTGCGCAACGATACTCAACAGCTGGACCGCCGCCTCGACGTTGTCGTCGATGCGGTACAGGCCACCACCCGGCACGGGGACACCACGTTTGTGCTCACCGTCCGGGACTCCACAAGCGGTGGCCTGGTGATCTTCCGGGGCGTCGAGCTGCCGAGGCTGCCGCTGGGAACCGAGAACGTCAACGTCGGCGGTGTCACCTACCGTGTCCGGACTATCGAGAACCCCGAAGAGCAGACCGTGCTCTCGCTGGGAACCCGGGCGGACGCGGTACTGGTGAACCACCGCGGAATTCCGGTGTTCATCGCCCTTGGCGTGCTCTCGATGCTGCTGGCCGGCGGCTTCGCGTGGCTGTTCGCCGGGCGGGCGGTGCGGCCACTGCGTCAGCTCACCGAGCAGACCCGTCAGCTCGATACCGACGGCCTGCAGGTCGCCGCGGTGCGCGGTGCCCGGGAGTCCGAAGAACTTGCCGACGCCCTGACCGCCATGCTCGGCCGGGTCTCGGCGGCGCAGTCCGATACCACCAAATCGCTTCTGGCGGCCCGCGATTTCGCCGCCAGTGCCGCCCACGAGCTGCGCACCCCGCTCACCGCGATGCGCGCAGACCTGGACACCTTGCGCGCACATGACCTCTCGCATGAGGAACATTCCGAGGTGATCGGCGACCTGCAGCGCGCGCAACGGCGTGTCGAGGCCACCATTACGGCACTGGGGCAGCTGGCCTCGGGAGACCTCGCCCGGCGTGAGGACCGTGAACTGGTGGGCATCGCCGACCTGCTGGACCGGGTGGCAGCGGATGCGCTGATGCACCGTGCCGCCACGCCGGAGATCACCGTCAACTCCGACGACTGCGGCGTGGTGCTGGGCTGGCCGGATGGGCTGCGGCTGGCCGTTGACAACCTGGTGCGCAACGCCATCAACCATGGCGATGCCAAACACGTTGTGCTTTCCGCCAATCGGGCCGATAACCGGTTGGTCATCGAGGTCGACGACGACGGCACCGGGCTACCCGAGGCCGATCGGCAACGGGTGCTCGGTCGGTTTGAGCGTGGACCCGGCGCCAAGCCCGGCGGGCTGGGATTGGGTCTGGCGCTTGTGGCGCAGCAGGCCGCGTTGCACGGGGGAGACGTGGTGCTGTCGGCCAGCCCGCTGGGCGGTCTGCGGGCGACGCTGACGATCTTGGCCGAATAAGACCTGCTCGTCAGTTCTTGCGGGACCCGTACTTGTCGAGCCAGTCGCGGGCTTCCCCGGGCAGGTGCCCGGAAGCCTCTGCGGTCTTGCACCAACGCCGCACCATTTTGACCATGTTGGCGGGGTTGTAGGCGTCCTCCTGTTGCGACCACAGCCCGCCCCCGGCGTAGTGCAGCACGGTCAGGTTCGGCTCGCCCCAATGCTGGCCGTCACCGGGATCGCTCATCACGTTGTCGATTTCGCAGACCACCCAACCCTTTTCGGGGTCGAAGACGGTCCAGGTGGCAGGCAGGCTGGGCATGTGGTTGCCGGGGAACTCCGCCATGACCGCGGTGATGTACTGCCGGATGGCCTCCTTGCCGCGCAGGCGACCCACCACGTGTTCGATGTAGAGGGCGTCTTCGGTGTACATCTCGGCATAGGGATTCCAGTCGCCGGTTTCGATGCAGCGATGGACGGTGGCCTGGTGTTGCGCGAATGCGTCCTCGAGTTCGGCGCGGCTAAACGATGGCATGGCTAAGAGAGTGCCATAGGGTACCGTCCCTGAGGTGCGAGGATGGAGCGCCGTGGGGGCATTGGGTTGGCTGCTGAGCATCGTCGCCATGCTGGCTATCGCGTCCCGGTGGGTGCGGTCAAGCTGGTCGCCCCTGATCGGGCTGACGGCCGGCTTTCCGGTCACGTGCCTGCTGATGATCCTGGGGCTGTTGCTGTTCCTCGCGGTGCGACAGTGGTGGGGTGTGTTGACGGCGACCGTCGTGATCGCGTTGCAGGTGCTTGCTCTGGCACCGCTGTACCTGCCCGACAGCCACCCGCAGGGGACAACCGTCACGGTGTTGCAGGCGAACCTGCGTTTCGGTGTCGGTGATGCCGGGGCAGTGGTGGCCGCGATTCACGAGCACGATGTGGGCGTGGTAACCGTTGACGAGCTCACACCGGAAGCCCGGACGAAACTCGTTGCCGCGGGAATTGATTCGGTGCTTCCGTATTCGTACACCATCGCCGAACCGAAGGCGGCAGGCACCGGAATCTGGAGTCGATACCCGTTGACCCCGGTGCATCAGGACGACCAGAGCTTTGCCATGCGGCAGATCTGGGCGGAGGCCGAGATCCCCGGAGTGGGGCCGGTCATGCTCGTCGCGGTGCACACCCGCCCGCCGGAGAAGGACATGAGTTCACCGGGCTGGCTCACCGAGCTGGACACCCTTGGCCGTCAGTTACAGGCCCTGCGCCCCGATGTGAAAGTGATTGTCGGCGGCGACTTTAACGCGACCTACGACCACTTCGTGTTCCGGCAGATCCTTACCGGCGGTTTCGCCGACGCGGTGGATCAGGCCGGGGCCGGCTGGCTGCCGACCTGGCGCGAGGGGCGCTGGTACACCAGGCTGATCGGGATCGACCACGTACTGACCCGAGGGGCGGCCGCTACCTCGGTGAGTACTCAGGAGATCTACGGCACCGACCACCGGGCGCTCATCGCCACGGTGGTGGTGCCTAGCTCTTCTTGAGCGCCGCGTCGACGGAGAGCGATCCGCCGCCGGTGAACACCAAGAGGAAAAAGCCCCAGCAGAACAGGGCCGCCAGCTCGCCGTTGTTCTCGATGGGAAGTAGCCCGGCGGACTGGTGCTGGGTGAAGTAGGCGACCGCCATCGTGCCCGAACCGATGAAGGCCGCTATCCGAGTTCCGGCGCCGAACAGAATCGCGACGCCGGCGAGGAACTCGACGGCACCTGCCCACCAGCCCACTGACCACGACTCAACCGGGGGTATCGAAGCCAGGTCGGGCCAGCGGAACAGGATGGCGGTGCCGTGGACGGTGAACAGGAATCCGAAGACGATCCGGAACAACGACAGGACAACGGGCGTGGCGCCGTCGAGCTTGGCGACTGAGCTGGAGGTGCTGGAGGAGGCCATGGCCAGGATGCTAAAACAATTCGCGCGTAACGACTTAGCGCTTAGCGCGGGTAATGATTCGGTCGAGGGACAGCGACCCGCCGCCGGTGAACACCAGTAGCAGGAAGATCCAGCTGTAGAGGGCGGCGGCCTCCCCGTTGTTCTGGATCGGCAGCAGCCCCTCGGGCTGGTGGTAGCTGAAGTAGGCGACTGCCATCGCGCCCGAGGACACGAGCGCGGAGAATCTGGTGCCGAGCCCAAGGATGATCGCCGCTCCGCCAAGGAATTCGATGATGCCGGCCCACCAGGGCAGGGTGCCGACGGGTTGCAGGAACGAGGCGAGTGGCCAACCGAACAGGTGGGAGGTGCCGTGCAGGAAGAAGAGGAACCCGACCACGATCCGGAATGCCGACAGGGCGACCGGTGTCAGACCGGTGAGCTTGTTTTCGATATCAGCGAGAGCCATGCGTCTAACAATAGGACCATAGTCCGCTTTATTCCTGCCTAGGCGTCGGCGACCGGGTTCACCAGCGTCTCTGCCGCGAGAAGGCCGCTTCTCGAGCTATCCCCGTACCGCAAAAATGACAAGGCCCCCGGGAAGATCCCGGGGGCCTTGATGATGTGCGGATTACACGGCTCTACACATCAAAGTAGAGAGCTACCTCGTACGGGTGAGGACGGATGTTGATCGGCTCGATCTCGTTCTCGCGCTTGAACGCGATCCAGGTCTCGATCAGATCGGAGGTGAAAACGCCACCCTCGGTGAGGTACTCGTGATCCTTCTCAAGGTTGTCGATCACGGTGGCCAGGTTGGTCGGGGCCTGCGGAATATTGGCGGCCTCCTCCGGAGGCAGCTCGTACAGGTCCTTGTCGACGGGCGCCAACGGCTCGATCTTGTTCTTGATGCCGTCGATACCAGCCATCAGCATCGCCGCGAACGCCAGGTACGGGTTACCCGAGCTGTCCGGGCAGCGGAACTCGAGGCGCTTGGCCTTCGGGTTGTTGCCGGTGATCGGGATGCGCACGCACGCCGACCGGTTGCGCTGGCTGTAGACCAGGTTGATCGGGGCCTCGTAGCCCGGCACCAGCCGCTTGTAGGAGTTCACCGTCGGGTTGGTGAACGCCAGCAGTGACGGGGCGTGGTGCAGGATGCCGCCGATGTAGTGGCGGGCCACATCCGAGAGCCCGGCGTACCCGGCCTCGTCGTGGAACAGCGGCTTGCCGTCCTTCCACAGGGACATGTGGGCGTGCATGCCCGATCCGTTGTCACCGAACAGCGGCTTGGGCATGAAGGTGACCGTCTTGCCGTTGGCCCATGCGGTGTTCTTGATGATGTATTTGAACAACAGCACGTCGTCGGCCGCGGCCAGCAGGGTGTTGAACTTGTAGTTGATCTCGGCCTGCCCGCCGGTGCCCACCTCGTGGTGACCGCGCTCCAGGGTGAATCCGGCGTTGATCAGGTTGGTGGTCATCTCGTCGCGTAGGTCGACGAAGTGGTCGTACGGGGCGACGGGGAAGTAGCCACCCTTGGGGCGCACCTTGTAGCCGCGGTTCGGGCTGCCGTCCTCCTCGTAAGGCTCGCCGGTGTTCCACCAGCCGGCCTCCGAGTCGATCTCGTAGAAGGTGCCGTTGATCTTCGAGTCGAAGCTGACCGAGTCGAAGATGTAGAACTCGGCCTCGGCGCCGAAGTAACAGGTGTCGGCGATACCGGTGCTGGTGAGGTACTGCTCGGCCTTGCGGGCCACGTTGCGCGGGTCACGCGAGTAGGCCTCGCGGGTGAACGGGTCATGCACGAAGAAGTTGACGTTCAGCGTCTTGGCGGCGCGGAACGGGTCGATCTTGGCCGTCGAGATATCAGGCAGCAGGAGCATGTCGGATTCGTGGATCGACTGGAATCCGCGCACAGAGGACCCGTCGAAGCCGAGACCGTCTTCGAAGACGCTGGCATCGAAAGCAGATGCGGGGATGGAGAAGTGCTGCACGACGCCCGGCAGGTCACAGAACCTGACGTCCACGTACTCGACCTTCTCGTCGGCAATGAACTTGAATACCTCGTCGGGGCTACTGAACGCCATGCTTCTCCTTGTTTTTTCCTCTTGGGTCCACTAAAACCATGACCGCGCGACTGAACCTATGAAGCTGGTGTTGCCCGCCGGTCAACCATATGTTGCGCGGATGTTACGCGTAACCGTGAATTGGTTGGCCTTTACGCTGTGAGTATGGCGCGAGACCTGGGTTCATGGTTGTCGGGGCTTGGTTCGGTGCAGGGCGCGGGCAACTCTCGGTATCCCGGAGAGCAGCTCGGCCTGCCCGAGATCGGTCCCGGATCAGCGGCACCGATGGCGCGGCGGCTGCTGGCACTGCTGCTCGACTGGCTCATCGCCGGCGGTCTGGCCTTGCTGTTCGTCAAGGGAAATCTTCTGTCGCCCACGCTGTCCTCGGCGCAGCTGCTGACCTGGCTCGTCATCGGTGTGGTGGCGGTGCGGCTGTGGCGGTTTACCCCAGGCCAGTACCTGGCGGGTGTGCAGATAGCGCCCGCCGATGGAACCAGCTCGGTGGGCATTGGCCGCGCGTTTGTCAGGAATCTGCTGATTGCCGTGATTGTGCCGCCGCTCATCACCGATATCGACGGCCGCGGTCTGCATGACCGGGTGACCCGCACCGTCGTGATTCGTTCCCGCTAGATGGTGCTGCTCGCCGTCTGTTTGGCGGTGTTCATGCTGCTGCTTGACATGACGATCGTGTCGAGTGCGCTGGCGGACCTCCAGTCGTCGTTGGGGGCCGACCTCGCCGATCTGCAATGGGTCATCGATGCCTATGCGTTGCCGATGGCGGGGCTGCTGCTCACCGCGGCCACCCTCGGCGATCGTCTGGGCCGTCGACGGCTCTATCTGCTGGGCATGGTGCTGTTCACCGCGGCCTCGCTGGGCTGCGCGCTCTCGAGCAGTGCACCCTTGCTGATCGGGGTGCGCGCCGCGCAGGGCATCGGCGGGGCGATCCTGCTGGCGGTATCGCTGCCGATCATTGCCGCGCAGTACCCGCTGGAGCGCCGCGGCGCCCCCATCGCGATCTACGGCGCGGTGATGGGTGCGGGCAGCGCCGCCGGTCCGCTGCTGGGCGGGTTCCTCGTCACACATTTCGGGTGGCAGTCGATTTTCCTGGTCAACCTGCCGGTGGGTGTGATCGCGCTGGTGATTGCCGTGCGCCACCTCCCGGAGACCCGCGCCGACGAGCTGCGGCCTGTCGACTGGGTAGGCACGATGCTGCTCACCTCCGGGCTGGTTACCGGTGTCTTCTCGGTGATCTCGCTGCACGACGGGGGAATTGGGGCCACGACGTCCGGTTCACTGGCGGTCGGTGCCGTGCTGGCTCTGGTGCTGTTCTTTTGGTGGGAGGGCCGTGCGCCGGCACCCATGCTGAGCCTGCGGCTGGTCACCTCGCCCGGTTTCGCCGGGGTGTGGGTTGCCGCGGCCGCGGCCTCCGGCACGCTCATCGCAGCCACCAACTATCTGGCCTTGTACTTCATGAATACCCTGGGTTACAACGCTTTTGAGATGGGGCTGCGTGCCGGTCCGCTGACGCTCGCGACCATCGCGGGGGCGCCGTTGGGGATTCTGGTGGGCCGGCGGCTGCCCACCATGATCACCATTCCCGGCGGCGTGGCGCTGGTGGCGATCGGATTATGGGCCGCGACGGGGGCCCACGCCGATACGGTCTGGACCCACTTCATTTTCGGCTCCACGCTGGCCGGGCTGGGGCTGGGTGCGCTCTCGGCGATGACATCCGATGCTGCACTGCGGTTCGTGCCGTTGGACGACGCCGGGATGGCGACCGGGTCGGTGAGCACGGGCCGTCAGATCGGCATCCTTCTGGGGGTGGCGAGCATGGGCGTGGCGTTCGGGCATGCCGCCGCCGGTCAGACCGGGGCCAGGGCCGCAGGCGCCGCGGGCATCGACAGCGTGCTGACGCTGGGGGCCCTCGCGGCGGCCTGCGCGGCGCTCGTTTCGCTGATTCTGCTTGCTGTGGCTACGATGAGTCGCTCGCACGATCCGGCCACCGGAGAGTCGCTAGCTATCTAGCCATCGGTGATCGCGCCTGCCTGTACGGATGCCCACGGGTATTTGTGCATTGCGGTGGTGAGCCGTAGACAGAGGGAGTAGCTTTCGATCATGGAGAGCGCGGCGGTTCTCATCGCAGCGCCCGGTGTCGGTTCCGATCGGGGGACGGACGCGAACCCGCGGCCGCGGTACAGCATTGTCCTGTCGTCTGATCCGGCTGAAGTTGAAGCCGCACAACGGCTTCGGTATCAGGCGTTCGCCGACGAAATGGGGGCGCCGTTGCCGCATGCCGTTCGCGGGCCGATCACGGGCGAGATGATCGATCTGGACAAGCTGGATCCCTACTGCGATCACCTATTGGCTCGCGACGAGGACACCGGAGCCATCATCGGCTGTTGCCGGCTGCTCCCGCCGGAGGGATACCAGGCGGCGGGGGAGACGTTCACCGACTCGATGTTCGATGCGTCCGCGCTGGACCCGCTGCGGCCCAAACTGGTTGAGATCGGCCGAGTTACCGTCGCGCCCGAACATCGCAACGGTGCGGTCATGGGGATCTTGTGGGCCGGAATTTTCCGGTACCAGCAGATGACCGAGCATCAGTATGCGATTGGCTGTCTGTCGGTCCGGATGGAAGACGGCGGGCCACGAGGATCGTTGGTGCGCTCGGTGCATGATTTCGCGCAACGGTTCGCCGCCCCCGACGAGTATCGGGTAGTACCGCGCCACCCGGTCGTTGTCGACGGTGTGCCGCTGGAGGAAATCCCGCCCCAGGAAAAGGCGAAGATCCCACCGCTGCTGCACGGATGCCTGCGCATCGGCGGACGGATCTGCGGACCGCCTTCCTTTGACCCGGAGTTCGACATGGCGGACTTCTTGGTACTGGTCACCAAGGACACTGCGCGGCAACGTTATTTAGAGCGTCTGGAGCGGTCCCTTGCCCTCGGATAGCCATGCGTGTTGCGATGTGCTCGGGGTCGGATTCGGGCCATCGAACCTTACGCTCGCGATAGCGCTCGCCGAGCATCCGCACCGGGCATCGGCGAAGTTCGTCGACACTCAGGCTCAATTCGGGTGGCATCGCGGCATGCTCATCCCGGGGGCGCGGATGCAGGTCGCTTTTCTCAAAGATCTTGTTACCCTGCGTAATCCCAAGAGCGACTACACCTTTGTCAACTATTTGACGGAGCGTGGGCGGCTGCCGGACTTCATCAACCAGCAGAGTTTCTTTCCGACCAGGGAAGAGTTCCACGATTACTTGGATTGGGCGCAGCAGGCGCTCGGGGCCGATGTCAGCTACTCCTCGCGTCTGATCGGAATTCAGGCGGCCTCCGACGGATTCCAGGTGCGGCTGCAGGACACCACCGGGCGGTCGCCGGATCGCTTGATGCATGCGCGGGCGCTGGTTCTGGGCTGTGGAACGTTCCCGGCGATGCCGTCCGGAATCAATCCCACTGCGCGGCAATGGCATAGCAGCCAGCTGTTGACCAGGCTCGACGCGTTGGCAGGCTCACCCGCTCGCGTCGCGGTGGTGGGTGCCGGGCAAAGTGCCGCAGAGGCGGTGGCGTACCTGCATAACAGGTATCCCGATGCCCAGGTGCATGCCATTTTTGCCCGCTACGGATACAGTCCGGCCGACGACAGTCCCTACGCGAACAGGATTTTCGATCCGGCCGCGGTGGACGACTTCTACAGCGCGCCCGCCGAGGTGCGCCGCCAGCTGGTCGACTATCACCGCGACACTAACTACGCCGCGGTCGATTCCCCATTGATCGCCGATCTGTATGACCGTGAGTACCGGGAACGGGTCAACGGGCAGCGGCGACTGTGGATGCACAACGCCTCGAAAATCGCTGCCGTCGACGAGGCTCCGGAACGGGTGCGCCTCGCCGTGACGCATCTGCCGACATCCTCGACCGAGCTGCTCGACTGCGATTTGGTGGTGTACGCCACCGGATACCGGCCTCTGGACGTGAGAGCCTTCCTGGGGGCGCTGGCCTCGTGTTACGAGTTCGATGCGGATGGCCTGCCGGTTGTCGAACGCGATTACCGGCTACGGGCGCGGGCGGATGCCCCGGGGGACATCTACCTCAACGGATCGGTGGAGCACAGTCACGGACTGTCTTCCTCGTTGCTGTCCAATGTCGCGGTGCGGGCCGGAGAGATCGTGGATTCGCTGGCCACCGCGGCGGAGACCCGCGACGCCGTGGCATCTTTCAAGACCGGGTAGACGAACCGCTCGATCATCTCCGATTCCAGCGCTGGATCTGCCGAGGGCCAGAACAGAAATGCCATCACCACGCGTGAAATCCATTGCACGGCAGTCTCATCAGCAAGACCGGTGAACGTAGAGGCCGAACGCGGGATCTCGGAGGACGGGGTCAGGTGGGACCCGAGCGAGGCCGGAGACATCGTCGCGACCATCGCACTGACGACGGGATCGTTGCGGATGGCGGTCAACGACGCGGTGATGGCGGTGACCGCACGCCGCCGCGCATCCGCGGATTCGACCGCCCGCTGAATATCTGAGGTGACGCTCGCGATGTTTCGGGCCAACACGGCATCGACAATCGCCGTCTTGCCGCCGATGTGCCGATACACCGTCGCGCGGGAGCACCCCGCCTCGCGGGCCACCGCATCGAGGTTCAGCCGGTCCAGCCCGTGGCGCGCGATCTGCTTGGCCGCGACCGACACGATGCGATCAGCGGCCGCGCGATGACGTCCACCCTTGTGCAACCAGTCCGAATACGGTGACATTGCTTCCCGAATCTATCTCAATATGAGACAGAATTCTCGACAATTCTCACTATGTGTGCAGGTGGAACCGGCGCCGTGAGACGTCGTGGATCATGTCCCTGAACAGGGATTTCTCAGTTTCGTGAATGCCTTGACGTGCGGTTTTCCGGTCTGTCAGCCTCGTAGGTGATGAGCACCGTGGAATTGTTCGACCCGCAGGTCCTGGAGGATCCGTATCCGTTCTATCGGAGGCTGCGCGAGACGGCGCCGGTATGGCCCGTCGGCGATTCTGGCTTCTACTTCGTCTCACGCTGGGATCTCGTCGTGGAGGCCACCGAGCGCACCGGGGACTTCTCGTCCAACCTCACCGCCGCGCTCATGAGATCCGAGGACTCCGAGTCCGGCCCGACGGTTGCCGTGATGGGGCCGGTCGCCGACCCCACCCATGTCCTGGCCACCGGCGACGATCCGGTCCATCATGCGCATCGCAAACTGGTGCTGCCGACATTGGTCGCCAAGCGGATCACCGCGCTGGAACCCGTCATGGCCGCGACGGGGACGCGGTTGTGGGAACGCGGAGTCGACGGCGACGGCATCGACTGGATGGCCGCGATGGGCGATGCGTTGCCGATGACCATGGTGGCCCGGCTGATCGGCCTGCCCGATGAGGATGTGCCGCAACTGGTGCAGTGGGGTTACTCCAGCACCGAGATGCTCGGCGGGCTCAACACCGCGCAGCGGCAGGCCCAGGTCGTCAAGGACACCATGTATCTGATCCTCTACCTGCGTGAACACCTGGAGAAGGAGCTGGCCGCGCCCGGGGAGGACCTGCTTGGATACCTGGCACAGGCGTGTAACCGGGGAGATATCTCCTTAGATATCGGCGTGATGATCCTGGTGCAGTTGGTCGGCGCCGGTGGTGAGTCCACCGCGGGATTGATGGGTAACGCGGTGCGTATCCTCGGCGAGAATCCCGAGCTGCAGCGGCGCATTCGAGACGACCGTGCGCTGTTGCCGACCTTCCTGGAAGAGGCCCTTCGGCTGGAGTCGCCGTTCCGCGGGCATCACCGTCACGTCGTGGCAGACACCTCGCTCGGCGGGGTCGAGCTGCCCGCGGGCAGCCACCTCACCCTGATGTGGGGCGCGGCCAACCGCGATCCGGCGATCTTCGAGGACCCCGACGCCCTGCGCCTCGACCGGCCAAGTCCCCGCAGTCACATCACCTTTGGCAAGGGACTGCACTTCTGCGTGGGGGCGGCGCTGGCGCGTTTGGAGGCGCGTACCGCGATCAACCTGTTGCTTGATCGGACACACGAATTCACGATCAAACCCGGCGGTGCCCAGTGGGTTCCGAGCATCATGGTGCGTCGGCACCACACGCTGGAGCTGGAGCTCAGCCTGGGAGCTACCGGCGCCTGATGGTGCGCTGCATCCCGCCGCGTGCCTTCGCCTGACCACCAGGCATCGGGCCCTTCGGCATGGCCGCGGCGCGTGAACCCAGCGCCGACAGCCGGGACTCCAGGGAGTCCATCTGCTTGGCGGTGATGTTGGCGGGAAGCTTGGTGAGGTGGCGCTCCAGCTTGGACAGCGGCACCTGACCGTCCTCGTTGCCGACGATGACGTCGTAGATCGGTGTATCGCCGACGACGCGAGCGGTGCGCTTCTTCTCCTGAGCCAAGAGCGGGCCCAGTCGGCCGGGAGCACCTTCTGCGACGAAGATGACGCCGGGCCGGCCGATGACCCGGTGCACGACGTCGAGCTGCGTCGTACCCGCGACTGCGGTGGTGACCCGCCATTTTCCGCGCATGTTGTCCAGCGCCCAGCCCGCGGCACCCTTCTGGCCCTCGGCCTTGGTGAACACCGATTTCTGCACGCGCCGGCCGAAGATGATGAACGCCACCAGCAGGCCGAGCACCACGCCCAGGATCGGGAACATGAACACGCTGATCCCGCCCGCGAAGTACCCGGCGACCGCGAACGCCGCCACGATCAGTACGGAAGCGCCGATCATGTACGGCAGGAGACGCTTGTCTTCCTTGCGCTGAATCTGGAAGGCCTGCCACATCTGGGCGCGGCGCGCCTTTGATTCGGCCTTACGGCGCGCCTTTACCTCGGCCTTGGCGGCCTTGGCCTCGGCGGGATTCAGTGATTTAGGCATGTACCGAGTCTAAGTCTCAGCGCGCGATGAGATTCACTGCCTCCTGGGCAGCCGACCCGGCCGACGCCAGGTGCTCCAGCTCGGCGGGCAGCGGGCGTCCATGGTGAGCCATCGCCTGCGCGTACAGCCGCCCCGCCCGGTACGAGGAACGCACCAGCGGCCCGGCCATCACACCGGCGAAGCCCAGACCCTCCGCAAAATCCGAAAGTTCCACGAATTCTTGCGGTTTGACCCAGCGATCAACCGGATGGTGTCGCGGCGAGGGCCGCAGATACTGGGTGATGGTAATGATGTCGCAGCCCGCCTCGTGCAGCGCGACAAGTGCCTCGCGAATCTCGTCGTTGGTCTCGCCCATGCCGAGAATCAGGTTGCTCTTGGTCACCAGCTGCGCCTCACGCGCGGCGGTGATCACCGACAGGCTTCGCTCATAGCTGAACGCGGGCCGGATACGGCGGAACACTCGCGGCACCGTCTCCAGGTTGTGCGCGAGCACCTCGGGCCGCGATGCGAACACCTCGTCGAGCTGCTCGGGGACGGCGTTGAAGTCCGGGATGAGCAGCTCCACACCCGTGGCCGGATTGAGCTCCTTGATGTACCGCACGGTTTCGGCGTACAGCCAGGCGCCGCCGTCGGGCAGGTCGTCCCGCGCCACCCCGGTGACTGTCGAGTACCGCAGGCCCATGGTGTGCACGCTCTCGGCCACCCGCCGAGGCTCGTCTCGGTCCAGGTCAGCGGGCTTGCCGGTGTCGATCTGGCAGAAATCGCAGCGACGGGTGCACTGCTCGCCGCCGATGAGGAAGGTGGCCTCGCGGTCTTCCCAGCATTCGAAGATGTTGGGGCATCCGGCTTCCTCGCACACGGTGTGCAGACCGCCCGTGCGCACCAGCGCCTTGAGTTCCTTGTACTCGGGGCCCATCTTGGCGCGGGTGCGGATCCAGTCCGGCTTGCGTTCGATGGGGGTTTGGGCGTTGCGAACTTCCAGTCGCAGCAGCTTGCGGGGTTCGGTCATGCTCCGACCGCCCCGACTGCCAGCCGTCCTTCTAGTGCGTCGAGCACCGAGGTAATCACCTGGTCATGTATCTCGTCGATGGTGACGTCCCGGTCCAGTTCGGCGGACAGGGTCGTCACACCGGCGTCGCTGATGCCGCAGGCCACGATCGGCAGGTACGCGTCCAGGCTGTTATTGCAGTTGAGGGAGAAGCCGTGCATGGTGACGCCGCGCTGCACGCGGACCCCGATCGCGGCGATCTTGCGTTCGGGCTTCCCGCCGCCCGCGGCCAGCCACACGCCGGAGCGGCCATCGACGCGCTTGGTCTGCACGCCCAGCTGTGCGCACACCGCGATGATCGATTCTTCTAGGCGCCGAACGTAGTTCACCACGTCGATGGGCTCGGCCAATCGCACGATCGGGTAGCCGACCAGCTGACCCGGCCCGTGCCAGGTGATTTTGCCGCCGCGGTCGGTGTCGATGACGGGTGCGCCGTTGATCGGCCGTTCCTGCGCCTCGGTGCGCCGGCCGGCGGTGTACACCGCCGGATGCTGCAGGGTCAGCAGTGTGTCGGGTCCGCCAGCGACGCGCGCCTCGACGAGGTCGCGCTGCAGCCCCCAGGCCGCCTCATAGTCGATCACGCCCAGATCCTGTACGACGACGGGATCTGCGCTGGATCGGATGGATCCATGAGTGCGGTGCACGGGTTCCATTATCTCACTTCATTGGTCGACTGTTGTTGGCGTAGGCCAGCGCCTCGCCGATGGTGTGGTGCTCGAACTCGAATCCGTGCCGTTCCAGGACGGCGGGGATGACCCGCATGCTGCGGGTCAGTTCGGCATCGGCGAACTCGCCGAAGATGGCGCGCAGCGCGAATTGGGGTGCCACGAGCAGGGTGGGGCGATGCAGCGTCCGGGCCAGGGCTGCGGTGAACTCCGCATTGGTCACCGGTGCGGGCCCGGTCAGGTTGACCGGGCCCGAGAGCGCCGATTCGGTCAACGCGAACTCGAGGGCACGGATCTGGTCTTCGAGGCTGATCCAGGGCATGTACCAGCGCCCGTTGCCCAGCCGCGCACCCAGGCCGAGGGAGAACAACGGGCGTGACCTGCCGAAGAGCCCGCCGGCGGGGGACAGCACCAGGCCGGTGCGGACGATTACCACCCGGGTTCCGGCTTGCGCGGCCTCCTCGGTCGCTCCCTCCCAGTCGACGCACACGCGAGCGAGGAAACCGTCACCGCTGGATGCGGTTTCGTCGATGACGCGGTCTCCGCTGTCGCCGTAGTAGCCGACCGCGGAGGCATTGATCAACACCGGTATGCCGACATCGGCGACAGCACCGGCCAGCACCTCGGTAGGGATGACGCGGCTGTCGTAGATCTCCTGCTTGTAGGCGCCCGACCACCGCTTGTCGCCGACGCCGACGCCACACATGTTGACGACGGCATCGGCCCCGTCCAGAGCGCCTGGTTCTATCTGCCCGCTCGCCGGATCCCAGCGCTGTTCATCGGGGCCCATCGGGTCGCGGCGAACCAGTCGGACCACGGTGTGGTCTGCGGCACGCAGTGACGCGACAAGCGCAGACCCGATCATCCCCGAGGAGCCGGCGATGACGATGCGCATGAGCTACAGACCCAGGTCCGCCTCGAAAGCCCCCTCTTCCAGGCGATGTTTGATCGTGGTGAGGAACCGCCCCGCGTCGGCTCCGTCGATCAGGCGGTGATCGTAGGTCAGTGGCAGGTAGCAGATCGACCGGATGCCAATCGACTCGTTGCCCGCGTCGTCACGGATAACCCTGGGACGCTTCACGATTGCACCAGTGCCGAGCATGGCGGCCTGCGGCGGCACCAGGATCGGGGTATCGAACAGCGCACCTTGGCTGCCGATGTTGGTGATGGTGAAGGTGCCGCCGGCGAGCTCGTCGGGCTTGAGGTTCCCCGAACGTGCGCGACCGGCGATATCGGCGATGGCACGGGCCAGCCCGGCCAGCGACAGGTCACCGGCATTGTGGATCACCGGAGACAGCAGCCCCTGATCGGTGTCGACCGCGATACCCAGGTGCTCGGCGTCGAAGTAGGTGATCTCCTTGGTGTCTTCGTTGTAGCTCGCGTTGACGTTCGGGTGCGCCTTGAGCGCCTCGACCGCGGCCTTGGCGAAGAAGGGCAGGAAGGTCAGGTTGACGCCCTCGCGCTCGGTGAAGGTGGCCTTGGCGCGAGCACGCAGAGCCGTGATCTTGGTGACATCGACCTCGTGGGTCTGCGTCAGCTGTGCGGTCTGCTGCAGCGACTCGCGCGTCTTCTTGGCGGTCAGCTGGCGAATCCGGTTGGCCTTCTGCGTGGTTCCACGCAGGTGTGCCAGCGCAGCCGGAGCTGCCGGAGCCGATGGCGCAGGCGCCGCGGGAGCAGCTGCCGCCGGGGCGGGAGCTTTGGCGGCTTCGGCGGCGGCCAGGACGTCCTGCTTACGGATGCGTCCGCCCACACCGCTGCCGGTCAGCGCGGACAGGTCCACGTTGTTCTCGGCGGCGAGCTTGCGCACCAGCGGCGTGACGTACGGGTTATCGCTTGCGCCGTCGACGGCGACGGGCGCCGGAGCGGCAGGAGCGGGTGCCGGAGCTGCCGCGGGAGCAGGAGGTGCGGCAGGAGCGGGTGCCGGAGCTGCCGCGGGAGCAGGAGGTGCGGCAGGAGCGGGTGCCGGAGCTGCCGCGGGAGCAGGAGGTGCGGCAGGAGCGGGTGCCGGAGCTGCGGCGGGAGCAGCACCAGCGGCCCCGACAACGGCGAGTTCGCCACCCACGGCGACGGTGTCGTCCTCATTGGCCGAGATGCTCAGCAGCACACCGGCGACCGGGGACGGAATCTCCGTGTCGACCTTGTCCGTGGATACCTCGACGAGCGGCTCATCCACCCCGACCTCGTCGCCGACCTTCTTGAGCCAGCGGGTCACGGTGCCCTCGGTGACAGACTCACCGAGCTCGGGCATCGTGACCGAGGTGCCGGGGCCCGCCGGAGGGGCGGCGGCTGCGGGTGCCGGAGCGGCAGCTGGTGCCGGTGTCGGCGCCGGTGCAGGTTCCGGAGCGGGCGCGGCCGGCGCGGCCGCGGGCGCTGCCTCTGCCGGGGCAGACGCTGCTTCTCCAGCCTCGCTGATCACACCCAATTCGCCACCGATCTCGACGGTGTCGTCCTCACGGGCGCTGATCTTGGTCAGCACACCCGAAGTGGGAGCGGGGATCTCGGTGTCCACCTTGTCGGTGGAGACCTCGAGCAATGGCTCGTCGACTTGGACCGTGTCGCCCTCTTGCTTGAGCCACCGTGTCACCGTCCCTTCGGTCACGCTCTCACCGAGGGCGGGCATCTGGACGGAGAAGGCCATGGTTTCCACTCCTGAAAAGGTTCCGATAGCGGCGCACACAATGTGGACATATCTGGCTTACCACAGCGACGTGGCCAGCGGGTCAATCCTGTCACTGAGTGGAACGGCGCGCCTGCCCGGGTCCAAGATCGAAGGGTGAGTGTGCGCACAGTCGTCTGCGTCATCAAGCCCGGCAGCCGCAAGGGGCCCGCTGTCGAGGTTGCCGACGACGGCGCGTTGACCCTCTTTGTGCGGGAGCCGGCGATCGACGGCAAAGCCAACAAGGCTGCCGTCGCGTTGCTTGCCGAGTATTTGGACGTGCCGAAATCGACGGTGCGGCTCGTTGCCGGGCAGACCAGCAGACTGAAGCGATTCTCGGTCGGATGACAGCACGATCTCAGGATTAGCTGGCACCATGGGCGAATGGCATGGATCGACGCCTTTCGAAGCAAACGCGGGGGGCGGACCACACAGGGCACGAATGACGACGTGCGCTACCTCGCGGCCTGGGCGGCGGCGCGCACCGGCGTGGAGGCCTACGTCGAACCGCAAACCAACTTCTCCGACGTCACCGTGATTCTCATCGCGGGTGATGGTGAGTGGACTCGCCGCCGCGTCGGCGGGGTAGCGGGCGCGCGGCGAATCTCCGAGAGACTCAAGATCCCCGTGTACGACGTACATCGCACCGGGTACCCGCAACGCAAACGTGATTACGACGCCCGGCAGCGAATCCTCAAGCGCCGCGCGGCCGAGGAAGGCGCCTAGCGGCGCTTACCCGTTCTCGACGATGTCTTCCAGCACCCCGAAGATGGTCCGCACCGGCACACCGGTGCCGCCCTTGGAGATGTAGCCCCACGGTCCGCCGGTGTTGAACGCCGGGCCCGCGACGTCGATATGTGCCCATTGCACGCCGTCGGCGACGAACTCGCGCAGGTACAATCCGGCCGCCAGCATGCCGCCGTTGCGGTGATTGGTGACGTTCGCCAGGTCGGCCACCCGGGACTTGAGATCGTCGCGCAGTTCCTCGGGGAGCGGCATGGCCCAGCCGTTCTCGCCCACGGACTGCGAGATCGACGACACCCGGTCCCGGAACTCGTCGGTGCCCATCACGCCGGGGGTGCGCGTACCCAGCGCCACCACCTGCGCACCGGTCAGCGTTGCGGTGTCGATCAGGTAATCGGGCTCGTCCTGGCAGGCCCGCACGATCGCGTCAGCGAGGATCAGGCGGCCCTCGGCGTCGGTGTTGATCACCTCGACGGTGGTGCCGTCGAGATGGGTCAACACGTCACCGGGACGCTGCGCCGTCGAGGACGGCATGTTCTCGGCCATGGGTACCGTCGCGATCACGTCGATCGGCAACTGCCGGCGGGCCGCCAGCAGGGTGACCGCGATAACCGCTGCCGCCCCACCCATATCGGAGGTCATGTTCTCCATACCGCCGGCCGGCTTGATTGAGATGCCGCCCGTGTCGAAGGTGATGCCCTTGCCCACCAGAGCGACCGTCTTGGCTTTCTTTCCCTTCGCGCCGCGATAGGTCAATCGCACCAGGCGCGGCTGGCGCGAGGAGCCCTTGCCCACTCCCACGACACCGCCGTAGCCGCCCTTGGCCAGTTCCTTCTCGTCGAGGACCTCGACCTCGATACCCTCGGCCGTCGCCAACGTTTTTGCGCGCTTGGCGAATTCGGCCGGGAACAGGTGGCTGGGCGGAGTATTCACCAGATCGCGGGCAATCACGACAGCAGCGGCGACGGCGGCACCGCGCTCCATGGCGTCCTTCTGCGCGCGCCCCTTGTCGCCGACGAGCAACGTAACCTTCTGCAGCCCGGCATCCTTCGGTGCCGTCTTGGCGCTGCGGAATTCCGCGAAGCGGTACCCGCCCAGCACAAGCCCCTGCACGGTGGCGTCGACATCCTGCGCGGACAGCGTGGTCACCAGGGTTTCGACGCTGTCGAGTGACCGTGCGGCGACTCCGGCGGCGCGACGGATGGACTCGGCGGTGTCGGCCTTGCCCAGTCCTACCGCGAGCACACTGGCCACCGGCAGCCCGTCCACGACCACCCGGGTGAGCTGCTCGGCCGAGCCAGTTGCCCCGACTGCCTTGAGCGCGGCCTCGATGGACTTGACGGCCGCCTTGTCCAGCAGCTGGGCGTCGACCACCTTGGGGCCCTTGTCGGATTCCTTCTCGCTGGGGCGCACGCCCACGAGCAGCACTGCCGCGGAGACCCCGCGCTGCGGAATGGATGTGGCCAGGGTGAACGAAGGTGCCGTGTATGCGCTCATAGGCTCACAGCCTAGTGAAAGCGAATGATGCGCCAATTAGGGTGAACGCCATGACGGATCTGTTACTCGGCCCACTTCACGATCGGCACGCCGCGCAGGGCGCCACCTTCGCTGAATTCGGGGGCTGGAACATGCCGGTGTCATACGCCGGCACAGTGGGGGAGCACACCGCTACCCGCGAGGCTGTCGGCCTGTTCGACGTGAGCCACCTGGGTAAGGCGCTGGTGCGCGGACCGGGCGCCGCAGCCTTCATCAATACGTGCTTTACCAACGATCTCAACAAGATTGGACCGGGCAAGGCCCAGTACACCTTGTGTTGCACTGAGACCGGGGGTGTCGTCGACGACCTCATCGCCTACTACGTCTCCGATGACGAGATCTTCCTGGTGCCCAATGCCGCCAACACGGCCGCGGTGGTGGCCGCTCTGCAGGAGAAGGCCCCCGAGGGCATCACCATCACCAACCAGCACCGCGACTACGCGGTGCTGGCCGTGCAGGGGCCCAAGTCGGCGGATGTGCTGCAAGGGCTCGGACTGCCAACGGATATGGAATACATGGCCTACGCGGACGCGACGCTCGACGGTCTGCCAGTGCGCGTGTGCCGGACCGGCTACACCGGGGAACACGGCTACGAGCTGCTGCCGTCCTGGGACGCTGCCGGTGCGGTGTTCGATGCGCTGCTGCCGGCGATCACCGCGGCGGGCGGTCAGCTTGCCGGTCTGGGCGCACGCGACACGCTGCGCACCGAGATGGGTTATCCGCTGCACGGGCATGAGCTCTCCGCCGACATCAGCCCGGTCCAGGCCCGGGCCGGATGGGCCGTCGGCTGGAAGAAGGACGCGTTCTGGGGCCGTGATGCCCTCACTCAAGAGAAGGCGGAGGGTCCGCGCCGTACCCTGCGCGGCCTGCGAGCCACCGGCCGGGGCGTGTTGCGCCCCGATCTCACGGTGCTCTCGGGTGGCCAGTCGGTGGGGGTGACCACCTCGGGCACCTTCTCGCCGACCCTCAAGACCGGTATCGCTCTGGCCTTGCTGGACACCTCCGCTCAGATCGCCGACGGGGACACCGTCGCTGTCGACGTGCGTGGCCGGGAGATCGAATGCGAGGTCGTCAAGCCGCCGTTCGTGGACGTCAACGTCGGATAATGGGTTCGGATGTGGCGACATCGGACAGCTAGACTGCCGAGCATGAATCCGCTCCCCGAGTTCACCCGGCAACTCAACCCGTCACCGGCCAGCCCGGCGCGTCGGGCTGAGGTACTGGCCGCGCCGGGCTTCGGGAAGTATTTCACCGACCACATGGTGTCCATCGACTGGAACACCGAAAACGGTTGGCACAATGCGCAAGTGGTGCCCTACGGCCCCATCACTCTTGACCCGTCCGCCATCGTGTTGCACTACGCGCAGGAGGTCTTCGAGGGGCTCAAGGCGTACCGTCAACCCGACGGGACCATCGCCGCGTTCCGGCCCGAGGCTAACGCCGAACGGATGATCCAGTCCTGCCGCCGCATCGCCATCCCCGAGCTGCCGCAAGAGCTGTTCGTCGAATCGCTGCGCCAGCTCATTGCCGTCGACGCGGACTGGGTGCCGCCGGGCGGCGGCGAGGAATCGCTGTATTTGCGGCCGTTCATCATCGCCACCGAGGCGGGCCTTGGGGTGCGGCCCGCCGCCGAATACCGATACCTGCTCATCGCCTCACCGGCAGGTGCGTACTTTTCGCAGGGCATCAAGCCGGTCAGCGTGTGGCTTTCGCATGAGTACGTGCGCGCCGCACCCGGCGGAATCGGCGCGGCCAAGACGGGTGGCAACTACGCCGCCTCGCTGGTCGCCCAGGCGCAGGCCGCCGACGAGGGCTGCGATCAGGTGGTGTGGCTCGATGCCATCGAGCGCCGGTACATCGAAGAAATGGGTGGCATGAACCTGTTCTTCGTGTTCGGTCGCGATGGCGAGGCTCGCCTGGTGACTCCCGAATTGTCGGGTTCACTGCTGCCCGGTGTCACCCGGAAGTCCTTGTTGCAGCTGGCCTCCGACGCCGGTTTCGCCATCGAGGAACGCAAGATCGATGTGGACGAGCTGGAGAAGAAGGCAGCCTCCGGCGAGATCACCGAGGTGTTCGCCTGCGGCACCGCGGCGGTCATCACGCCGGTTGGCCGTGTCAAGCACTCAAGTGGCGAGTTCACCATCGGTGATGGGGAACCGGGTGAGGTGACCATGGCGCTGCGCGACACGTTGACCGGAATTCAGCGCGGCACCTTCGCCGACACCCACGGCTGGATCACCAAGCTCGGTTAAGGCGCCGCCGCGCGTACGGGGCGGCGATAGGTCACCGTGTCGAAGGCGCGGCCGTATTCGTCGACGGCGGTGACGTCCATTTCGCTGCTGAAGGTTCCGGGGCGCACGTCGACACGAATGAACGCATAGTTGCGATAGCGCACCCGCGACCACGTGACCGCTTCGGCGTGCTTACTGCCGTCGGGCGCCCAGACATAGCTATTGGGAACCAGTGTGTCGGTGAGCTCGCGGCCACGGTATCCCTCGGGCTCGCCTGGCTGAAAGTCGTAACGGGGCCGGCCCGCGGATCCCACCGTGTAGTACACGGTGCCATCCGATTCCGGGTAGACGATGGAATTGTCGCCGGCCTCTGTGGTCGGTCGCCTCGCACGAATGGGATCGGTGCGCTCGAACACATGGTTGTGCCCTTGGAGTACCAGATCCACCTGATAGTGGTCGAACAGCGCGCACCACGCGTCGCGGACGCCACCGTCGCTGGCATGCGAGAGGGTCGTCGAGTAAGCGCAGTGGTGAAAAAAGCACACGATGAAGTCGATGTTCGGGTTGGCGCGGTAGGCCGCCAAAGTTTTTCCCACCCAACCAGTTTGGGCTCCACCCGAGTAGCCGGTGTTTGCCCGGATCTCATACGAGACATCGTTGGCGTCCAGCGAGAGCACCGCGACATTGCCGTAGGTGAACGAGTACGCCGAGGGGCATCCGGCGGGGCCGTTGCCGGGAAAACCGAGACGGGCCAGATGCCCGCCGTAGCCGTGGTTTCCGTACGCCGCCTCCATGTCGTGGTTACCGGTCGCGAACATCCACGGTGTGATGGAGGCGCTGGGTTCGATGGATGTCAGATAGACATCCCAGACAAACGGGTTGTACTTGTCGAACCCGGTTGCGGGCTTGGCGCCGGAGGGCACGAACTGGGGCTTTCTCCCCATGCCTGACGGGTCCGCGTACGCGATATCGCCGGCCAAGATGTGGAAATCGGGTCGGCACGCCATGATCTGGTTCAAGACGTTCTGCGTGTGTGACACGGCAGGGTCGTTGTCCGCGCTGTAGTAGTTGTCGTCGTACTCACCGGCGGGCAGACCCGGTGGGAGTGACGGAGTCTCGTCGGTGCCCTGATCACCCATCATGGTGAAACGGAAGGGGGCGAGCGCGTTTCGCGCCGATGGCATGGCCGACGCGGCCGAACGTGTGTCGCTGAGGAACCCGTCGCTGCTGCGCCAGCGGTAAAAATGCTTAGTACCGCCGCCGATCCCCTGCACGGGCGCGTGGACGTAGAACTGTTCGGCAGCCAGCACACCATGGTCGCTGGACGGGATCTGTGTCACCAGATTGCGGACCTCGGCTTCCAGGGAGGCGCCGAGTTCAGGCGTGGGGCCGTGGTCAAGAAAGATCTTGGTGCCGTGCGGATTCCTGGACAGCTGCCCGGAAAAGCTGAGCTGGCTGGAGGAGTCGGCGCCGAACCCGACGCGCCTGCTGGCCACGCTCAGGGGGGAGTCGTCCGCATACGCACGCCGCCCAAACGGTGATACCCCCAGTGCGGCGACTGCAGCGGCCGCGGCCGACCCGCGAAGGAAGTTGCGGCGGGACACCGCGTGACGGCCTAGATACCCGCGATGCCACTCGTACTGCTCGGCCATCGACATCGATCGGGCGATCGGCTCGGGTATGCCCATATCCGGTGTCTCACCGGCGGGGTTCACGGGGTTGCGCGGCATAGGTTCGAATAGTGGCCCACTGCATCGGGTAACGCGACCGCACAGGCCGGTACGGCCACGAACTCTTGATGAATCTTTCGTCGTCGCGTCATGAAGCCGTGAACCCGAGCGCGGCCAGTGTGGTGGTCACCTCGATGCTCGCGCCCAGCACGTCGCCCGTGATGCCGCCGAACCTGCGTACGCAATGGCGTACCAGGAGCGCGCCGACGGCCAGCGCGACGACCACCGCGGCCGGCCCCTGCCACGGCCGCCAGGGCTGTGCGATGACGCCGACGGCCATCGCCGCCAGCACCCATACTCCCGCGAGCCACAGTGGTTGAGATCCGGCCACTCTGGCACCGAAGCCGCTGTGTGCGGCACCGGGCACCCCACGGCGGCACGCCACGACCGCGCTGACCCGTCCTACCGCGACCGCCAGCGCGATGGCCAGCCACTCCTGCCGGGAAGCCAGCACTCCGAAGGACAACGTCTGCGCCAGTAGGGCGATGACGACCGCCACCACCCCGAACGGTCCCGCCGAACCATCGCGCATCACGGTGAGCGCGCGCTCCGGTGGCCCGTAACAGCCCAGCCCGTCCGTGGTGTCGGACAGTCCGTCGATATGCAGTCCACGCGTCGCGAGGATCATCACCGTGACCGCTGCCAGCCCGGCCAGTGGCGCCATGTACGCGAAGTGCATGATCCAGCTGACGGCCGCGGCCAGCGCACCCAGGGCGGCGCCTACCACCGGTAGCGCTCCCAATACCGGACCCGAGAGCGACCCGGCGAGCCGCGCGGGAACCGGTGCCACGGTGGCGAACTCGAATGCGCCGCCGACGGGCCGGAGTAGCCGCAGCAGCCGGTTCACGTGCCTGGCCCGTCGATTCGGGCCTCGTCGAACGTCGCCATCTGGGCCAGCGTGCCCGCGGCGGCCTGCAAGACGGGCAGCGCGACGAGCGCGCCGGAACCCTCGCCCAGCCGCATCTGCAGATCCAATACGGGTTCCAGCCGAAGGCGTTGCAGGGCAAGAGAATGTGCGGGCTCGGTGGAGCGATGTCCGGCGAGCCACCACTGTCGCGCCCCCGGTGCGAGCTGTTCGGCCACCAATGCCGCCGCGGTCACCACCAGCCCATCGAGCAACACGGGGGTGCGCCGCACCGCGGCGTGCGCCACGAAGCCGGTGATTGCCGCCAGATCGGCACCGCCTGCTCGACTAAGTAGTGCGACCGGGTCGGTGCGCACATCCTTGGTGCGGCGCAGCGCATCGCGCACGGCGGCGGTCTTACGTGCCCAGCCGGCGTCGTCGACCCCGGTGCCGCGACCCACCACCGCCACCGGCTCGCTGGCGGTCAAGGCCGCCACCAAGACCGTTGCCGGCGTGGTGTTACCGATGCCCATGTCGCCCGCGATGAGCAGATCGGCTCCGCCATCGATCTCGGCGTCGGCCAGGGCGATTCCGGCGGCCAGCGCGGCGTGAGTCTCCTCGATGGTGAGGGCGTCCTGCACCGCGATGTTGCCGCTGGAGCGGCGAATCTTGTGGGCGGCCAGGGATTCGGTCAATGAACCATCGGTATCGACGGCAATGTCGACCACGCGCACGCTGGCCCCGGCGAGCGCGGCGAGCACGTTGACCGCGGCCCCACCCGCATCGATGTTCCGCACCATCTGGGCTGTTACCGACGGGGGATAGGCCGATACACCACCGGAGGCCACACCGTGATCACCGGCGAAAACGACCACCCTCGGCCGTTGGAATGTCGTAGGGGGGCACTGATTCTGGCAGGCCGATACCCACACCGAGAGCTCTTCCAGCCGCCCCATCGCGCCCTCCGGTTTGGTGAGTTGCCGTTGCCGGTCGCGGGCGGCGGCGGCGATATCCGGATTGGGTGCCGAGACCGGGGCGAATCGCGGCGCCTCGCCGCTGGTCACGCGGTAGCTCCCTTGATCGCCAGCGGCTGGCCGGCCACCACCAAGAGCACGCGCTGACAGCGCTGTGCCACCGCCTGATTCAGGATTCCGAGCTGATCGGCGAACAGGCGCCCGGATGCGGTGGCGGGGACGATGGACAGCCCGACCTCCGGACTCACGATCACCAGGTCGCTGGAGTAGGCGCCGATCGCGTCGACCAGCGCACCGATATCGGCGGTGACGACCTCGCCGCCACGGTCCCAGGCGCCGCGGCTGTCCATCAGCGCGGTCAGCCAACCCCCGAGATCGTCGATAAGGGTCGGCACCGCCTCACCCGTGCGCAGCTCGTCGGCGATATCCGTTGTTTCGGCGGTTGTCCAGTGATCGGGACGCCGAGACCGGTGTGTGGCAACCCTTTGCGCCCACTCGGCATCCTCACGGACCGACGACCCGGTTGCCAGGTATCGCACGGGGCCCGAGGCGGGCAGCAGAGACTCCGCGAAACGTGACTTTCCCGAACGAATTCCGCCGAGCACCAGAGAGGTGGCCGGCGACGAGCCGCTGGCGCGAAGAGCCCCGGACACTGTGAGGCTAGACCGGCTCGCCGCGGTTCACCCGGGGACGTGGTGCTCGCATCTTGCGCAGCTGTGATGCACGGCTCGCCGCATACCAGCCGAGTTTGAAGCCACCCTCGTCGCTGGTCGGGAAACGTTCGGATACACGTTTGTTCACGAGTCTGCCGACGAAGACGCCGTCGACGATCATGACGATCATGAGAACCAGCATCGCCGGGGTCATCCACATCTGAACCTGGACGGACGGCACCGCGAACATGGAGAAGATCAGGAACAGCGCCAGGGGCATGAACAGCCCCAGCACATTGCGCCGCGAATCGACGATGTCGCGAGCGAACGCGCGCACCGGACCCTTGTCCCGGGGCAGCAGGTATGCCTCGTCTCCGGCCATCATCTTTTCGCGACTGTCGGCCATCCGGGAGCGCCGCTCGGCGTTCTCGGCCTTGCGCTCCGCGCGCGACAGTTTCGGCCCGCGCAGGGACTTACGACGCTGCCGGGCCTCGGCGCTGGTCAACGGGGCCGGAGCGACAGGTCCACGACGCTTGCCGGCGTCCCGCTTCGGGGTGGGGCGGCCCTTTCCGGCCTGCGCCGGTGATGTGACGTCCGTCTCATCGGACGGCGAAGAGGACGCGCTGACAGCGTTAACGGTGCCGTTTTCGGAGGTGGATTTCTTTCGGCCGAGCAGATTCACACGCCCAGATTATCCTGCGCGAATGAGTCAGATTCTGGTGGCGCCCGACAGCTTCGGCGACACGCTCACCGCCACCGAGGCGGCGAGCGCCATCGCGGACGGTTGGAAGCGGGCTCGCCCCGACGACATTCTCATCCTCAGCCCGCAATCGGACGGGGGCCCTGGCTTCGTCGAGGTGCTGGCGGCGCAGCTGCCGTCGGCGCACCGATACGCGGTGCGGGTGCGCGGCCCACTGGACGACGACGTCGACGCGGGATGGTTACTCGATGGAACGACCGCCTACATCGAGTGCGCGCAGGCCTGTGGGTTGCCGCTGCTTGGGCGCGTGCCGTCGGCCGACACCGCCTGGCGTGCCCACAGCACCGGGGTCGGGCAGCTGATCGCCGCGGCTCTCGATGGTGGAGCCACCCGGATCGTGGTTGGCCTCGGTGGCAGCAGTTGCACCGACGGGGGTGCGGGGCTCATCGAGGGTCTTGGCGGGATCGACGCGGCCCGTCGGCGGCTGGCGACCACCGAATTGGTGGTCGCCAGTGATGTCGAGCATCCGCTGCTGGGCGCCCGTGGCGCGGCCGCGGTGTTCGGCCCGCAGAAGGGAGCCGACCAGGAGACCGTCACACGCCTGGAGGAAAGGCTTACCGGGTGGGTCACCGAGATGGAGGCCGGAACCGGCCGCTCCGTGCGTGATCTCGCCGGAGCAGGGGCCGCGGGCGGAATCGGGGCGGCGCTTCTGGCTCTGGGCGGGCGACGTGAGTCGGGGGCGAGGATCGTCGCTGAGCACACCGGCCTGGATGCTGCGATCGCTCGGGTCGAGCTGGTGATCACCGGCGAAGGCAAGTTCGACGACCAAACCTTGCACGGCAAGGTGGCCGGAGCGGTGGCGAGCCGCGCCGGGGCAGCCGGCACCCGGGTACTGGTGCTGGCCGGGCAGGTGGCGCTCACGGCCGCTGAGTATGAGCAGGCGGGTATCGCGCGGGCCGAATCGATCGCCCAGTTCGCGGGCTCTGTGCAGCTGGCCATGGAGGACGCGGCCGGTCAGCTGGCCGGCTTGGCCGCCCAGATCGCCGGTGACTGGTCACGTGGCTAGGGCATAGATGTAGGAATAGTCGCAGACGAGGTACCGTTGAGGTCACTAGACGTTTCCGATACGGACGTCGACCCGAGAGCTTCGACGCAGGGGAGATCCCACATGACTGTCCAAGACGAATCGACCGCCACCTCCACCGAGGAGACCCATGGTGCCGTCTTGACCGATGCCGCTGCCGCCAAGGCCAAGGCGCTGCTGGACCAAGAAGGGCGTGACGACCTGTCGCTGCGCATCGCCGTCCAGCCCGGCGGTTGCGCGGGTCTGCGGTACCAGCTGTTCTTCGATGACCGCACCCTCGACGGTGACCTCGTGACCGAGTTTGACGGTGTGAAGCTGACCGTGGACCGGATGAGCGCCCCGTACATCCAGGGTGCCTCGATCGACTTCGTGGACACCATCGAGAAGCAGGGCTTCACGATCGACAACCCGAACGCCACCGGCTCCTGCGCCTGCGGCGATTCCTTCAACTGATCAGAACGCGTTCGCTCCGCGCATGTATGCGGAGCAGACGTAGATCTTGCCCTCGTTGATCAGTAGCTCGGCCTGCCCCTGTGGAGCATCCTTTCGCTTCTGGCTCGTCGCGGTGAACAGCACCTTGAGTTGGTACTCGGAGAAGTAGACGACCTTGTCGATCGACTTCACCGTCGCCGTTCCGAACGTTGTCACAAACTGTTGAGCGTTGGCGCGCACAATCGAGTCGTCGGTGTCCTTGTCGCGCACCGCGTCGTACAGGCCACAGCCGGCGTTGCGTGCCAGCGTCACGACGTCGAGCTTGGCCATCGCGTCCAGGTAGCCCTGGATGGTCTGCTCGATCTTCGCTTCACTGGGCCGGTGGGATACCCCCGAATTCTTGGTCAGAAATCCGAGCAGCAGTGCCAGCACCACCAGCGCCGCCACTACGGCGGCCGGCGCGAGCCATGCGGGCAGCTTGCGCTTGCGTTCGGGGTAGTCGACCGGAGGCGGCATGGGCGGCAAACCAGGGTAGGGCACCGTCGAATAACCTGGCTCAGCCATTGACTCTCCTGAAATTTCGTTTCCCCGGTTGTCACTCCCCAACAATCCAGGCTAGCAATCGGACACAACTACCCGAACAGTTACGCTAGGTAAGCTTCTGGGGTTGTCTCTCGACTTACCCAATCTGCCCGAATCCTACGAAGGGTCTCACGCGTGTCCATCATCGTCACCGGATCCATTGCGACCGACCACCTGATGAACTTCCCCGGGAAGTTCTCCGAACAGCTGTTGGTCGAGCACCTGCAGAAGGTGTCCCTCAGCTTCCTGGTGGACGATCTGGAAATCCGTCGTGGTGGCGTCGCGGGGAACATCGCATTCGCCATCGGCGTGCTTGGTGGTAAGCCCGCTCTGGTGGGTGCCGTGGGTGCGGACTTCGCCGAGTACCGATCCTGGCTTGAGGGTCACGGCGTCAACTGCGACGCCGTGTTGATCTCCGAGACCGCCCATACCGCGCGTTTCGTCTGCACGACCGATCAGGACATGGCGCAGATCGCGTCCTTCTACCCGGGTGCGATGTCCGAAGCCCGCGACATCTCGCTTGCCGATGTTGTATCGCGCACCGGTACACCGGAATTGGTCATCATTGGAGCCAACGACCCCGACGCCATGTTCCGGCACACGCAGGAATGCCGCAGCCTGGGGTTGCCGTTCGCGGCCGACCCGTCGCAGCAGCTGGCCCGGCTCTCGGGCGAACAGGCCCGCGAACTCGTCGGCGGCGCCAAGTACCTCTTCACCAACGACTACGAGTGGGATCTGCTGCTGTCCAAGACCGGGTGGACCGAGGCCGACGTGCGTGAGCGTGTCGAGCTGCGGGTCACCACCCTGGGGCCCAACGGCGTCGAGATCGTCGAGAAGGACGGCACGTCCCTTAAGGTGGGCGTGGTCCCGGAGAAGGGGCAGGTCGACCCGACCGGTGTCGGTGACGCATGGCGTGCCGGATTCCTCACCGGTCGCAGCGCTGGCCTGAACCTGGAGCGTTCGGCACAGCTGGGATCGCTTGTGGCCACGCTGGTTCTGGAAACTGTCGGCACCCAGGAATGGGTGTGGGCGCACGATGATGCGCGGGCCCGCCTCGCCGATGCGTATGGCCAGGAAGCAGCCGACGAGATCGGTGCCGCTCTCTAGAGCTGCACCGGGTAGTGCGGCTCCTGGATGTTCGGCCGCACCGACTGCTCGACGAAGATCGCATGCCACAGCATGAAGATCAGCACCGTCCACAGTCTGCGACTGTGATCGCTGACCCCGGCGGCGTGCTCGGTGAGCATCCGGCCGACGGCAGGCACATCGATCAGGTGCCCAGCCTGCGTGGTCGCCAGCATCTCACGGGCCCAGTCGTGCAGTAGTCCGTCGACGAACCAGTGCCGGATGGGTACCGGGAAGCCGAGCTTGGTCCGGTGCAGAACATGCGCCGGCACAATGGGTTCCAGTGCCTTGCGGAGGGCGTACTTGGTGGTCTCCCGGGTGATCTTCTCGCGGTAAGGCAGCTGCGAGGCCACCTTGAACACTTCGGGATCCAGGAATGGCACTCGCAGCTCCAGCGAGTTCGCCATCGTCACTTTGTCGGCCTTGACCAGAATGTCGCCGCGCAGCCAGGTGAACAGATCCACATACTGCATGCGCGCCACCGGATCCCAGCCCGCGCATCGCTCGTAGAGTGCGGCGGTGACGTCCTGGTGACCCCATTCCGGACGATAGTGCGGCAGCACCGCGCGCAGCTGTTCGTCATCGAAGCTGCGAGCGTTCCCGTAGTAGCGCTGCTCCAGTGTCATTGACCCACGGTGCAGCAGGCTCTTGCCGCGTACCCCGTCCGGGATCGCGGCGGAAAGCCGCGCGGCACCACGTCGTAGCGCGCCGGGCAGGTACTCGAAAGGTTTGAGCGACAACGGCTCCCGGTAGATCGTGTAACCGCCGAAGAGTTCGTCGGCGCCCTCGCCGGAGAGCACCACCTTGACGTGCTTACGCGCCTCCCGGGCCACGAAGAACAGCGGCACCAGGGACGGATCCGCCACCGGATCATCTAGGTACCAGACGATCTCGGGCAGCGCGGAGACGAACTCCTCCTGGCTGACCACCTTCACCACATGCCGGGCGCCGATGGCCTCGGCTGACTCCACCGCCACGTCGACCTCGGAATAGCCTTGCCGCTCAAAGCCGGTCGTGAAGGTGATGAGTTTCGGGTTGTGCCGGATCGCCAGCGCGGCGATGGCCGTCGAGTCGATACCGCCGGACAGGAACGATCCCACCGTGACATCGGCCCGCATGTGCTTGGCCACCGAGTCGGAGAGCACCTCGGTGATCTCGTCGTACCGGGCCTGGCGGGTCGCGCGGGTGAACGGCGTGACGGAGAACCGGGCGGGGAAGTAGCGCATGACGCGTGGTTTCTGGCCGGGGGAGATGCGGGCATACGAACCGGACTCCAGGCGCCTGATCTCGGTGTGCAGGCTCTCGGGCTCCGGAACGTACTGCAGCGTCGTGTAGTGCTGCAGCGCCCGCAGGTCCAGTTCGGTCCCGATGCCCAACTGCTCCACCAGATCCAGCAGGCATTTCTTCTCACTGCCCAGTGCGGTGCCGCCCGGGCCTGTCGCCATGAACAGCGGCTTGATGCCGAAAGGATCTCGCGCGCAGAACAGCTCGCGTTCCACCGTGTCCCAGATCGCGAAGGCGAACATGCCGCGCAGCCGGTGCAGCGCGTCCGGACCCCAGAAGTGGTAGGCCGCCAGGATCGCCTCACCGTCGCCCTCGGTGGCAAAAACGGCGCCGTAATCGGACCTGAGCGCTTCCCTAAGTTCCAGGTAGTTGTAGATCTCGCCGTTGAAGACCAGCACGTAGCGGTCGGGGGTGTCCACCGGTCCCCAGCGCAACGGCTGGTGTGAATGTGCGATGTCGATGATCGAGAGCCGGTTGAAGCCGAAGAGCACGTTCTCCTGGTGCCAAATCCCCGGTTCATCGGGGCCGCGATGGCGCATATGCACCATCGCCGCATCTACCGCGGGGCTATGGGATTCGAGGGAAGACCCGGGCGGTCCCAGCCACGCCACCAGTCCACACACGCGGCCAAGTATGCAACATCGCCGGACGTATCACGGGACCATGGTCCCGACACCGGCCCCGTCGCTGCCCCGATGCGACCGCGTGGTCTACGCTGCGTAGTATTCGATTGCTGCCACTGGTCAGCGATGGATTCTGGACCGAAACAGGAGGCTGCAAAACGTGACGTCACCGATGAGCCACGTGGGCGAAAAGGCTCGGACACGGTCCGGCTCACGGCCGTCCCTGCTGGCCACTGTGGTGCTGTTGGGCGCGGCGAGCTTCCTGCTCAGCGGTTGTAGCGTCCAAGAAGTGCTCCGGTTCGGGTGGCCCGAGGGCATCACCCCCGAGGCCCACGACTACATGGCTCCCCTGTGGACCTGGGCGGTCGTCGCCTCGCTGGTCGTCGGCGTCATTGTGTGGGGCCTCACCTTCTGGACCGTCGCGTTCCACCGGCACAAGCCGGGCGACACCGAGTTCCCGCGCCAGTTCGGATACAACCTGCCGCTGGAGCTGATCCTGACGGTGGTGCCCTTCCTGATCATCGCGGTGCTCTTCTACTTCACCGTCGTGGTGCAGAACAAGGTCATGCACAAGGACCCGAACCCTGAGGTCGTCGTCGACGTGACCGCCTTCCAGTGGAACTGGAAGTTCGGCTACCAGAAGGTCGCGTTCAAGGACGGCAGCCTCAACTACGAGGGCGCCGATCCGGAGCGCAAGAAGGCCATGAGCTCCAAGCCCGAGGGCAAGGACGCGCACGGTAAGGAGATTGTCGGCCCGGTGCGCGGCTTGAACCGTGAGGACCGCACCTACCTGAACTTCGACAAGATCGAGACCGTCGGAACCTCTTCGGAGATCCCGGTGCTGGTGCTGCCCAGCGGCAAGAGCATCGAGTTCCAGCTGGCCTCGGCCGATGTCGTCCACTCGTTCCGGGTGGTCCCGTTCCTGTTCACGCGCGACGTGATGCCCGAGCCCAAGGCCAATAACTCCGACAACGTCTTCCAGGTCAGCAAGATCCTGAAGGAAGGCGCGTTCGTGGGTCGCTGCGTCGAGATGTGTGGCACCTATCACTCGATGATGGCCTTCGAGCTGCGCGTGGTCAGCCCCAATGACTTCAAGTTCTATCTGGAAGCGCGCAAGGCGGGTAAGTCCAACGCCGAGGCGCTGGCTTCGATCGGGCAGTCACCGGTCTCGATTACCACCAGACCGTTCGATGGCCGCCGCGGCGAGCTCGCGCCGGCGGACAACAACGCGGCGAAGAACTAGGCGAGGGAGCGCAGTATGCATATCGAAGCCCGACTCTTCGAGATCCTCACCGGATTCTTCGCCGTCGCGACCGTGGTCTACGCGGTACTCACCGCCCTGTACGCCAACGGCGGTGTGGAGTGGGCGGGAACCACTGCCATGGTGATGACCACAGGTCTGTCGCTGATCATCTCGACCTTCTTCCGCTTCGTGGCCCGGCGTCTGGACACCCGGCCCGAGGATTACGAGGACGCAGAGGTCGCCGACGGCGCTGGAGAGTTGGGCTTCTACAGCCCGCACAGCTGGTGGCCGATCATGATCGCGCTGGCCGCCGCCACCGCCGCCGTGGGTGTGGCGCTGTGGCTGCCGTGGCTGATTGCCGCCGGTGCGGTGTTCGTGCTCAGCGCCGTCGCCGGGCTGGTCTTCGAGTACCACGTCGGGCCGGAGAAGCACTAGCTCATCGCGTCTTTCGCGCCGTGTCCCACGGGCGTGCTCGTGCTTTGCCGCGAGACTCCCGTGACTGGTGTGACATCTCCGTGTGCACTCTCACGTTTTCGATAACAATCCGGTGGTCAGTTTGGTTTTTGCGGCCGTCGGGTTTCGTCGCCCCGGATGGCTTTGGCTATCGTTGCCATGGCGCCTCAGGCAGGTAGCCCGCCGGGGAGCGGGAAGTGACGAAAAGGAACTTGTGTAGATGAGTGGGACGGACAACCCAGGGTCGGGGACTCCCGGGGAAGTTCCGGATCTGGACGGTCCGAACCTGGACAAGGGCGATGCCGCGGCTGCTGACTCTTCCGGGGCGGACTCTTCCGCGTTTCATTCGCAGGCGTACTCGGCCCCCGAATCCGAGCAATTCACCAGCCCGTACGTGCCGTACGACGAATACGACACCGAGCTGGTCGATGGCGACGAGCCGCCTCCGCCGCGGTGGCCGTGGGTCGTCGGGGTGGCGGCGATCATCGCCGCGATCACCCTGGTCGCCTCCGTCGCGCTGCTGGTAGCCGGGCGCTCGGACGAGACGACTGGAGCCGCCAAGAGCACCTCGGTCACGCCGACCCCGAGCACGACGCCGTGGAATGAGATCATCACGACCACCACGCCCCCGCCGCCTCCTCCGCCCCCGCCGCCGACCACGGAGCCACCGCCCCCGCCTCCTCCGCCGGTGACTGAGACGGTGACGGTCGAGCCTCCTCCACCGCCTCCTCCACCGGTGACGACGCATGAGGCCCCGCCGCCGGTGACGACCACCACGACACCGCCGCCTCCTCCGCCCCCGACGACCACGACGCCGGCCCAGCCGCGGCAGATCACGTACGCGGTGACGGGTTCCAAGGCGCCGCTCGACCGCATCACGATCACCTACATAGACCCTCAAGGGCGTACCCGGGTGGCGCCGAATGCGTACATCCCGTGGTCTATCACCGTCACCCCGATCTCCAACTCGGAGATTGGTTCGGTATCGGCGAGCAGCATGCTGCGCTTGAGCCAGCTCAACTGCACGATTACTACCAGCGACGGTCAGGTGCTGTCCTCCAACAACAACAACTCGGCCCAGGCAACCTGCTGATGCCAGCGGGTCGATTGGCCAAGCCGCTGGAGGCACTTGCCGGTCCGGTGCGGCGATCCTCTCCCGAGTCCGTCGACCGGATGCTGATCGGGTTGTGCGCCGTGATCTGGCTGGCGTTCGTCGGGATGTTGGTCGGCGCCATCGTCGTGATGACGGGAGTGGGGGAGGACTCGACAGGGTCCGCTGGTAGCTCGTGGGGGATCTACATCGTCATCGGGGTGTCGCTTGCCGTCATCATCGGCGCCGTTCCGCTGCTGTTGCGCGCCCGTAAGACGGCGACCCGGCCCACGAGGCGTGGCGCATCAAAAGCCGCAGCTAAGCCGGCCAATGCCTCCGGTGCACGCAGCGTGCCGTCAGGTCCTCCTCCCGCGGAGGCCTCGACCGAAAAACTCAAGACATTCGGCGATCTCGTGGACCCCGTGAGCCATGCTCCCAAGGACTACAACGGTCCCGGGTCGCCGGCATACCGGGCCGCCGCCGAGGCAGCGTCGAAATCGGCAGCAGCCGACCGGCTGTGGCTGCGCGCCACGGTAGGGATCGCTGGTGGGATCGGTCTGGCACTGCTGGCGGTGGTCACCGGTACCTACCTGCTGGCGGTGAACAGTGAGACCGCCGCCATCGTCGCGTTCGTGTTCGGTGGAGTGATTACCTGCGCGATGGGCGCGATTCCGTGGCAGACCCTCAAGAAGCTGCGTGAGCTCGGCGCGTCGTCGTCCTAGTCCGCGATCCCAGCGCGGGCAATGACTTTCGTGATGGTGGCCCGCACGAGTGACTCTTCCGGGACCGCGTTGCGGCGGCCGAAGTCCTGGGCCAGCTCGGCGCCCATGTAACGTCCACCGATCCTGGTCGCCCACTCGAGCATCTCGTCGAGATCGTTGCTCAGCCGCGCCTCCGCAGAGAACTGGACGTAGGAGTACGGTGGCCGCTGGTCGTCGACGGCCAGCGAGATGCGTGGGTCTCGCCGAATGGCCTTGCCCTTCAAGGTTTCCGTGCCCGTCGTGAAGATCAGCTCATCGCCGTCGGAGCCCTCGTGGAGCAGGAACCACACCGGCGTCACGATGGGTGCGCCGTTGGCCCGGACCAGGCCGAGCATTCCGGTGCGGGTGCCCTCGGTGGCGAAGGCCCACCATTGCTCGCGCGTCATCTCCTGCATACAGCCAGGGTAAAACATTGGGCCCCGCACACTTTCGTATGCGGGGCCCAATCGTCGAGCTGACTTCTAGTGGCCGTGACCGTTCGTCGACGGCTCGCCGTCCTGGTACTCCTTGAGAGCGAGCAGCGACTTGTGGTGCGCTTCGTGCTCGGCCTCCACGAGTGCGGCCTGTTCGTCGGCGGGGTCGGCGAACAGGAACGAGCCGGTGCCGGGTGCGCCGGCGGATCCGAGTTTGTTCATGCGCTGAGGCACTGCGGCACCCTGGTATTCCAGCGGGATGGCGTGGCCGTGTTCGTCGACTCCGGCCAGTGGCTGGTGCAGCTCGATGTATTCACCGTGCGGCAGTCGTTTGATGATGCCGGTTTCGATGCCGTGTTCGAGCACCGCGCGGTCGCTGCGCTGCAGGCCGATGGCCCACCGGTAGGCGAGGTAGTAGACGACGATCGGCAAGATGACCATGCCGATGCGGCCGATCCACGTCGTCGCGTTCAGCGAGATATGGAACTTCAGCGCGATGACGTCGTTCATAGCGGCCAGCGTCAGGATCATGTAGAACGAGATCGCCGCCGAACCGATGGCGGTGCGTACCGGAGCATCACGCGGACGCTGCAGCAGGTTGTGATGCGCATCGTCGCCGGTCAGCTTCTTCTCGATGAACGGGTACATGGTCAGTAGACCGAAGACCACGCCCATGATGATCGCCACCGCGAAAACTGCGGGCACGGTGTGCCCGAAGATGTACAGCTCCCAGGCAGGCCATAGACGCGCCAGGCCTTCCGTCCACTGCATGTAGAAGTCGGGCTGGCTGCCCGCCGACACCTGTGAGGGCTTGTAGGGGCCCAACAACCAGATCGGGTTGATCTGCAGCAGGCCACTCATCAGCGCCAGGATGGCTGTGGTGAAGGCGAAGAAGGCTCCGCCCTTCAGTGCGAATACCGGGAGAATGCGCACGCCGACCACATTGGATTCCTTGGCACCCGGGCCGGGGAACTGGGTGTGCTTCTGGTACCACACCAGTGCCAGGTGCACCCCGATGAGGGCCAGGATGATCGCGGGGATCAGCAGGATGTGCAGCGCGTACATGCGCGGGATCCAGATGTTGCCGGGGAAGTCGCCGCCGAACAGCGCCCAGTGCATCCAGGTGCCGACGACCGGGATACCCAAGGTGATCGATGACATCGCGGCGCGCAGACCGATACCGGAGAGCAGGTCGTCGGGCAGCGAGTAACCGAAGTAGCCCTCGAACATCGCCAGAATCAGCAGCAGTGAGCCGATCACCCAGTTGGCTTCGCGGGGTCGGCGAAACGCGCCGGTGAAGAAGATGCGCGCCAGGTGCACCATGATCGAGGCCGCGAACATCAGCGCTGCCCAGTGGTGGATCTGTCGCACGAAGAGACCACCGCGAACCTCGAAGCTGATGTTCAGCGCGGTCTCGTAGGCCTTGGACATCTGCACACCGCGCAGCGGTTGGTAGACACCGTTGTAGGTGACCTCGGCCATCGACGGGTCGAAGAACAGGGTCAGGTACACACCCGAGAGCAGCAGGATGATGAAGCTGTACAACGCGATCTCACCGAGCATGAACGACCAGTGCGTCGGGAAGACCTTGTTGATCTGCCGCTTCATCCCGGCGGCGAGGTGATACCGAGAGTCGATCGCCTCAGCTTGCTTGCCTAGGCGGGACGGCTTTTGGGCTGTTTCGCTCATGATTTGCGCTCCCAGAATGCGGGTCCGACGGGCTCGACGAAGTCGCCATTGGCGACGAGGTATCCGTCCTTGTCGACGGTGATCGGCAGCTGTGCCAGCGCACGGGCGGCCGGCCCGAAGATGGGCTTGGCGAAGTGCAGTGCGTCAAACTGCGACTGGTGGCACGGGCACAGGATGCGGTAGGTCTGCTGCTCGAAAAGTGATGTGGGGCAACCCAGGTGCGAGCAGATCTTGGTGTACGCGAACAGGTCGCCGTAGTTGAAGCTTTCCTGTCCCTTGCGCTTGATCACCTTGCCCATATCGCTGGGGCGCACCCGGATGATCATCACCGGGTTGCGTACGCCCATGGAGATATGCGACAGCTTCTCGTGCGATTCGACGGTGGTGCCATCGCCATCGGACTCGCGCCACGGGAACACGGTCTCCATGCCACCAGCGTCGATGTCCTCGGGGCGGACCTTCAGCAGGATTTGGGAGCTGCTGCCGACCGCTCGGCCCAGATAGATGGTTTCGCCCTTGTACCGCGGGGTCCAGCCGCTGGTGAGCAGCACCGGCTGCTTGCCGTTGGCGGTGGGGACCACGGGTGCCCACGGGTTCTTGATCAGGCCGCCGATGAAGGCTACGGCGGTGCCGGCGCCCATCGCGCCGACGCCGAACCCGAGAGCCCGGATGACCATCTTGCGGCGGGGGAGCGTCGAGGTCTCCAGGGTGTCCTGCAGCTGCGCGACGATGGTCTTGCGGTCCACCTCGGACGAGCCCGGCCCGTCGTGGCGGTCCTGGATCGAGATCTCCTGTGGAACGAACTTCTTGGTGTACAGCACCGCGCCGATACCCAGTGAGAGCACCGAAAGGCCCAGGGTCAGGCCGTACAGCGGTGTCGCGAGGTTGTACGCGGCATTCCCCGGATCGCCGAATGGCTTGTACTCCCAGGGCCAGAACAGGAACACACCGAGCAGGGCCAGGCCAAACACTCCGCCGAGGGCGAACCACAGGGCGATCAGACGCTCGGCGCGCTTCTCGGCCTTGGTGCCCTCCACGGGCCAGCGTGGTTCGCGGTAGACGATCTCGACGCCGTCGAGGTTGGTACCGAGCTTGACCAGCTCATCGCGGCTCATGGCCGCGAGCTGCTCGTCGCTGGGAATCTCTACTTTGGGATCGCCACTCACGCGCGCGCTCCAATCCACAGTGCCGCGGCAATGGCGGCGACGATGCCGATGATCCAGATGGCCATACCTTCAGAAGCCGGTCCGAAGCCGCCCAGGCCGTAACCGCCCGGATCGGGGGTCTCGGTCGAAGCCTTGACGTAGGCGACGATGTCCTTCTTTTCGTCGGGGGTCAGCTGGCGGTCGGAGAACTTGGGCATGTTCTGCGGGCCGGTCAGCATGGCGGTGTAGATCTGCTGCTCATTGGCCGGATCGAGCTCGGGGGCGAACTTGCCCGATGACAGGGCCCCACCGCGGCCGGTGAAGTTGTGGCAGGACGCGCAGTTCAACCGGAACAGGTCGCCACCGCGGGCGATGTTATTGCCGCGCAACGACGTTTGAGCGATTGCGCCGTCGCCGTCGCGGATGACCTGGGGTCCGCCGCCGTTGGCCTGGATGTACGCGCCGAGGGCGTCAGTCTGCTCCTCGTCGAAGATCGGGTCCTTGCGCTGGGCCTGGGCCTCGTTGCGCATGGCCGGCATACGGCCCGTGGAGACCTGGAAGTAGACGGCCGCGTCGCCCACGCCGATGAGGCTGGGGCCGCGGTCGGGTACACCCTGCAGGTTGGCGCCGTGGCAGGTGATGCACGAGGTCTCGTACAGCTGCTTGCCGGTGCGCAGCAGTGCTGACTTGTCCTCGTCGGCCACCGCGACCTGCGGGGTGGGCGTAAAGGTCGAGGCCAAGCCGCCGGCCACTACCAGCGCGATCAGCAGCAGCAAACCTGCTGAGATGCGACGGCGGAACTTGCGGCGTGCGCGTTTCTTGGCGGCTGTGTTGTTGACGGGCTCCACGCTCAACTGTGGGGCTCCCTTCACCGAGTCGGGCTGGTTCATCGGACGAAGTAGATGGTGGCGAACAATGCGATCCACACGATGTCGACGAAGTGCCAGTAGTACGACACGACGATCGCGGAGGTTGCCTGGGCAGGGGTGAACTTGCTCATCCGGGTACGAACCAGGAGATAGATGAAGGCGACCAGCCCGCCGATGACGTGCAGACCGTGGAAGCCGGTGGCCAAGTAGAAGGTTGAGCCGTAGGCGCTGCCGGCGATGGTGGTGCCCTCATGCACGAGGTTGATGTACTCGTAGCCCTGGCCGAGGACGAAGAAGGTGCCCATGATGAGGGTGATGACGTACCAGCGGCGCAGTCCGAACACATCGCCACGCTCCGCGGCGAACACACCCATCTGGCAGGTGAAGGACGAGGCGACCAGCACGGCGGTGACGGGGATGGCAAGACCAAGGTTCAGCTCGGTGGGCTCCGGCGGCCAATTGCCACCGGACTGGGCCCGGGCAGTGAAGTAGAACGCGAAGAGTCCAGCAAAGAACATCAATTCACTGGAAAGCCACACAATGGTGCCAACACTCACCATGTTGGGCCGGTTCAGTGAATGAACCCGCTGGGTAATGGCGGTTCCCGCCGGCGATCCTGGGGCTGCTGCGGTCGTCACGTCGTAAGTATGACGCTTTGTAGTTGTCGAGAGCCACCCGGGTCCGACATTGATTTGTGACCGACTCTCCACAACGTGTGTGGCCTCTGATGAGAGTGGTGTCGGCCGCCGCCGCCCGGCGTGTCGCGGTGTGCCCGGAGGGCAATTGGTCCTTTGTTGTCAGCGTTGTGTCCATGGGACCATTTGCGGCGTGCCCGAACATTCCTGGCCCCTGGTACTGGGCGAGCTGACCAACCGTCGTGACCTGTCGGCGGGTCAGGCGGGCTGGGCCATGGACCAGATCATGACGGGCGCGGCCACCCCCGCCCAGATCGCGGCCTTCGGGGTGGCGATGCGGATGAAGCGCCCGACGTCCGCCGAAGTCGGGGAGCTGGCCGACACCATGCTCTCGCACGCGGTCGGATTTGCCTCGGGTGAACAGATCGGCGCGAACGCCGTGGACATCGTCGGTACCGGGGGCGACGGCGCGAACACCGTGAACCTGTCGACCATGGCCTCCATTGTGGTGGCGGCGTGCGGTGTGCCGGTGGTCAAGCACGGCAACCGGGCCGCCTCCTCACTGGCCGGTGGCGCTGACACGCTGGAGGCGCTGGGAGTACGCATCGACCTGGGGCCCAAGCAGGTGACGCGCAGCCTCGCCGAGGTGGGAATCGGGTTCTGCTTCGCGCCGCATTTTCACCCGTCGTACCGGTACGCCTCCGTGGTGCGTCGTGAGATCGGTGTCCCGACGGTATTCAATCTGCTTGGGCCGCTGACGAATCCGGCTCGCCCCCGGGCAGGATTGATCGGCTGTGCGTTCGCCGACCTGGCGGAGGTCACGGCAGGGGTCTTCGCCGGACGTGGGTCCAGTGTGTTGGTCGTGCATGGTGACGACGGGCTCGATGAGCTGACCACCACCACAACCAGCACCATCTGGCGGGTTCAGGCGGGCACCGTCGACAAGCTGCGGTTCGATCCGGCGGCATTTGGTTTCGCGCGTGCCCGGCTCGAGGAGCTGGTCGGCGGTGATCCGGAGTTCAATGCCGCCGAGGTTCGGGCGGTCCTGGCCGGCGGAACCGGCGCGGTGCGCGACGCGGTGGTGCTCAACGCCGCGGGCGCCATGGTGGCGCATGCCGGGCTGTCCAGCGATGCCCAATGGCTGCCCGCCTGGGAGAACGCACTCGCGCTGGTGTCCAGCGCGATCGATTCAGGGGCAGCGGCGGCGCTGCTGGATAAGTGGATCGTCGTCAGCCGACGGCTCGGGACGGAACAGGACGCCCAGGTCTGATCAGCTCGGACATTCCCCAGTCGTCGTGGTGGACGGCATCCGCGATGCGTGCGCTGCGCGCTGTCGCCGCCCAATCCCGCAGGGGGCCCGAACATCCCGTCGCCTCGGCGTAGCCATCTGTCGAGGACACGATTCGTACACCGGGTTCGGCCAGCCAGCGCGTGATCAGCCCGGTTTCCTCGGGTGCGGCCCCGCCGAACGGTTCAGGGGTCGGCAGTACTACTTGGGCCGATGCCGAAGCCACCGCCACTACGGGCACCGGGGGGACACCCCTGCGGGCGACCGCCGCACCGGCCAGCTGTCCATGCCGCAGCACGGCGATGTGCCATCCGCCCGCACCGTCGGGCCGCGCGGCGATCAGTTCCTCGATGCGCGAGAGGGCGTGCAGGCGGTGCTGGCGGGCCAGTGCCTCGACGAGGGTGGCGGTCGCATCGCGCTGGCGTGCGGCACTTTCGTACCGTCGCAGACCACTCAGGTCGGCCACTCGGTCGCACATGGCGCGCAGCGGTTGTCCTTCGGTGCCGGCCAGGACCGCGAGTACCGGAATAAGCGCGTCGCGGTATTCGCTTGCGTCCACCCCGGCAGGGGTAGGGCACGGGGATGCGGTGTCGTGTGGATAGGACTGGCCGTTGCAGACGGGTCCGTGCCGGCCGTTGGCACCGATACGTGCGGCGCACGTGCGCACGCCGGTGAACCGGGCCAGTGCCAGGGCGGCCGTCGCCGCGTCGCCGCGTGCTCGAAATGGGCCGAGCATCGGGCGCCCGTTGGTGGTCCGGACGACGGCGAAACGGGGGAATGGCTCCTCGGTGAGCACCACCCACCACCAGCGGTGCGGGAATCGTGACTTCCTGTTGTAGGGCGGTGCGTGCGCACCCAACAGTCGCAGCTCGCGCACCGCTGCCTCCAGGGGATGCGCACAGGTCACGTGGTCCACCGCGGTGGCGATGGTGACCATTTCGCGCATCCGGCCGCGCGGGTCCGCGCCGGTGAAGTACTGCTGCACGCGCCGGTGCAGGTTGACAGCGGTGCCCACGTACAGCACCTCGCCGGATGGTCCGCGGAATAGATAAACTCCTGGGGCGTAAGGCATCCCATCGGCCAGCGAGCGTTTGTCGCGTAACGCGTTGGGCACCTGGGTCCGGTACCGCCGCAGCTCTGCCATGGTGTCGACGCCCTGGTTGCCGACCCGGCCGATCAGCGCATGCAGTACATCGACGGTGGCCCGGGCGTCATCGAGGGCCCGGTGGTTGGGGGTGGTGGATGCGCCGAGCAGCTGAGCCAGGGCACCCAAGCTGACCCGCGGCGCCTCCTCGCGCGACAACACCCGGCGGGCGAGCCGGACCGTGCACAGCACCGTGGGCTGCGGCCAGTCGATCCCGCATTGCCGCGCGGCCGCCTTGAGAAACCCGATATCGAAGCCGGCGTTATGGGCGACCAGCACTGCGCCACGGGCGAATTCGAGAAATGTCGGAAGCACCTGCTCGATCGGCGGTGCGTCCACCAGCATCGCCGAGGTGATACCGGTGAGGCGGACGATCTGTGGCGGCAGCGATCGTTTCGGATCGACCAGCGTGGCCAGCTCTCCGAGCACCTCGCCGCCGCGCACCTTCACCGCGCCGATCTCGGTGATCGCGTCGTTCTCCGCGCTGCCCCCGGTCGTCTCCAGGTCCACCACGACAAAGGTGGTGTCACGCAGGGCTTGCGCCGACGACCCCGGCGAGGAGTGCACCTCGTCGAAGGTCAGTTGCGTCATATCGTGACCGTAAGACCCGGGACTGACATATCGGCGTCACGCCACGGGGGTGCAGATCAGCGCGAGTGCGTCGTTTGTGGTCTCGACGCCGCCATCGCCGATCTTCTCCTCCAGCCGGGACCGCAATACGGCGCGGGCGGGGGCATCGAGCGCGAGGTGATTGGAGTAGGTGAAGACCATGTCCAGGTACGCCCGCGTGGGGAAGTGCCGCCGCTCCAGAAAATGGGAGTGCCGCACGTGGTACCCGGATTTCTCAAGGGCCGGGGAGACGGTGTCCTCGGTGTCGATGGAGGGGCGCCGGGTGGTGTCCATGAAATCGGCGTAGACGGTGTCCAGCTCGTCCTGTGTCGGCGTGGTGGGCACGATGCGGTTCCACACCAGGGCGAGGCGACCGCCGGGGCGAAGCACCGTCAACACCTTCGGCAGCGCAGCAGCGGGCTCTACCCAGTGGAAGGACTGGGCAAAGAGCACCAGATCGAACATCCGGCCCGCCGGCCGCCAGTCCTCGAACGTGGCCACCTCGACGGCGATGCCTTTCCCGGCCGCCACCCGTGCCATCCGCGTGTCCGGTTCGACCGCCAGCACCTCGGCACCGGCCGCGGCCAGCTGTGCCGCCGCGATCCCAGTACCTGCTCCCACATCCAGGGCGCGCGTCTGCCCGCCGGATACGAGCTCGTCGATCAGCGGCTGCGGATAGCGGGGCCGATGACGGTCATAACCGTCGGCGGAGTCTCCAAAGGATTCAGCCCGGCGGCGGTCGTGGTGTGCCGGCTGCGGCTGTTCCGTCATATCGACAGCGTGCCAGGGACCGTCCACTTGTCGGTGGGCGCGGTTACCGTCCGCCTGAACCCGAAAGAACGACTCATAGGAGAGGAGGAGCCATGCTCATCGATTGCGACGATTGCGCGATGCGCGGCCCGGGATGCGGCGACTGCGTGGTCAGCGTGCTGTTAGGGGTGCCCCAGACACTCGCCGACGATGAACGTGCCGCGCTGGCCGTCCTGGCCCAGGCTGGGATGGCGCCCAGGCTGCGCCTGGTGCCGATTCAGCGCGCGTACGACACGCCTGATTCGGCGAAGACGCCCGATGCGGGAGTCGCATAGGGCACACTCGAAATAGGTGCATGATGGCCCGCCCCGGAAACGGGGAGGAGAACCGGCGTTTACGTGATACTGACGTCATTCCACACTGCGGTGGACAATGTCGATGCCATTTCGTAACCTGTCTGAGACCTATCGGCGCCGTAGTTCGCGGCGATCACATTGCAGTAAAGGGATGTAGTCAGTGAGTGTCGGGCGTCTTCTTCGGAATCATTCGGATCGATTGACGCCCTCTCCACTTCGTCGCGCCATGCTCGCGCTGACTGCTGCCGCCCTGGTCGGTGGGGTATTTACGGGTGGTCAGATCGCGACCGCGGACCCCAACAACGACGCCGTCAAGAAGCTCAACGAGCTGTCTCGCCAGGCCGAGGCAACGTCCGAGGCGGCTAACTCGGCGAAGATCGATCTCGACGCCAAGCTGGCGGCCCAGCGCGATGCCGAAAAGGCTGTTCTCGCCGATGAGGCCGTCGCGAAGGCCGCGCGCATGGCGGTGTCCACCTACCAAGTCGACGTCAACAAGGCCATGGTCGCCGCCTATATGGGCGGTAGCACCAGCGGTTACGGCGCCGTGCTGACGTCAAACTCACCGCAGAACCTAATCGACCAGCTGTCGGTGCAACGCACCGTGGGCGGCGAGATGCGTGGCCGGATGGACAACTATCGCGCTGCGCAGTCCTCGGCAGATCAGGCCGAGCAGCGGTCCCGCGACGCCGCCGAGCAGGCCCGGGTGGCCGCCGAGCAGGCCAAGAATGTACGCGCTTCGTTACAGGCCAAGCAGAGCCAGCTGCAGGTGCAGATCGCGGTCGTCAAGTCGCAGTACAACACCCTGAGCCCCGGCCAGCGTGCACAGCTGCTGGCACCGGCACCCGTGCCCCCGCCGCCGGCCGGCGAGCCGGGCCAGGTTGCGGATGAGCCGCTGATGCAGGCCGCCGCCGCAGCACCCGCACCGGAGGCCGCCATCGGCGGCGGAGGTTCGCCTGTCGGCGCCAGCGCCGTCGCGGCGGCATTGACCCGGATCGGCGCGCCTTACTCGTGGGGTGGTTCGGGCCCCAACGCCTTCGACTGCTCGGGTCTGGTGATGTGGGCCTACGGTCAGCAGGGCGTGTCGCTGCCGCACTCCAGCCAGGCACTCGCACGTGGCGGTACACCCGTCGCGCTGAGTGACCTACAGCCCGGCGATGTCATCAACTTCTACGGGGACGCCTCGCATACGGGCATCTATGTCGGCAACGGCATGATGGTGCACGCCTCGACCTACGGTGTTCCGGTCGCGGTCGCGCCGATCACGTCATCCGGCCCGATCTATAACGCGCGTCGCTACTGAGCCGCATCCTTCGTGCGCGCGTGCCCGGGGTAGCACGTTGGGCATCGTTCTTCGCGGTGCTCGTGCTGATTCTCTGCGGCGGTTGTCGAGCGCGGCCCGCCGCACCGGCCAGCGACGTCTGCACGGCGATTCAGGCATTGCTGACGCGCTACTCCGATGCGTTGCGCAGCCATGACGTTGCGGCATTGCGCGCCGTGCTCGCTCCCGACAAGCCCGCGTTCATCGAGGCTCAGCAGCGGGTGCAGGAGAATCTCTCGGGGCTGAAGGCCGACACGTTCGAGTACCGACTGGCGGCCGAGGTTCCGGCTAATCCCATTGCACGGCAACAGCAATGGATGCTGGATGCCGCGCTGGTTTACGCCGTCAGCGGGGTGGACACGGTCGCCGTCCGGCGCCCGGTCACGGTCGGTGTGCTGCACGACAATGACGCCTGGCGGTTATTCGACGCCAGCGCGGTCGCCGTGCCCTGGCAGTTCGCGCCGGTGGTGGAGACACGGACGCGGACGGGGGACCGGGACGTGGTGGTGCTCGGGCACCCCGGCTCTTCGGTGGCGCCGCGGCTCGTCGATGAGATTGCCGGTGCGCTGGCGTCGCTGTCGGAGTTGTGGGGCCCGCAATGGCGTGCGGGGGTGCTGCTGATCGCGGCCGGGACCGATGCCGAGTTCGCCGCCCTCGTCGGTGGCGAACACACTGACGGAATCGCCGCCGCCGCCGTGGCCGACCGTGTCGACAACGGAGTTGCCGTGGGGCAGCGGGTGATCTTCGCGCCCGGCTCGGCGGCCCTGCCACCCGATCAGTTTCGGGTGGTGCTGCGCCACGAGCTCTTCCATGCCGCGGCCCGCACGGTCACCGGCGACCACGCGCCCCTCTGGCTGGTGGAGGGCGTGGCCGACTACAACGGGCGCCGCGGTAGCGGTACCCCCTTCCGTAACGCCGCGCCCACGTTGACGAGTGCCCTTGCCGCGGGCCAGATTCCGGGCCATCTACCCACCGACGACGACATCGACAGTCCGGGGCCCCATCGCACACAGGCATACGAGGAGGCCTGGTCGGTGGCGCAATACGTGGCCGAGACCTTTGGCGAGCCCAAGCTTGTGCAGCTGTACCGGTATGGGGCGGATCTCGCGCCGGGCCCGCCCGGCGCGGCGATCCAGCGGGTGTTGGGCATCGACGAGGCAACGCTGGTTCGGCAGTGGCAGAGCTGGCTCGGCGCTCGTCCACTACGGTAGGCGTCGTGACCCTTCAGCCTGGCGGCCAGCGACGACGGATCCTGTTGGTCACCAACGATTTTCCACCCAGGCCCGGCGGCATTCAGTCCTACCTGCAGGAGTTGGTGATCCGGCTGGCCGGATCGCATGAGGTGACTGTCTACGCACCGCGGTGGAAGGGGTGTGAACGCTACGATGCCGCCGCCGAGTACCAGGTGGTGCGCCACCCGACCTCGTTGATGCTTCCTGGACCCGGCGTCCGGCAGCGCATGGTGGACCTCATCAGATCGCAGCGCTCGGATGTGGTGTGGTTCGGGGCGGCCGCGCCGCTCGCTTTGTTGTCCTCGGTGGCCAAGGCGGCGGGAGCCACCGTGACAGCGGCCAGCACGCATGGGCATGAAGTGGGCTGGTCGATGCTTCCGGTGGCGCGGTCCGCGCTGCGGCAGATCGGGGACAGCACCGATGTGATCACCTATGTCAGCCGCTACACGCGCGGTCGCTTCGCCGCGGCCTTCGGTCCGCGCGCCGCACTCGAACATCTACCGGCCGGTGTTGACACCGGCAGGTTCCGCCCCGACCCGGGCGCGCGCGAGGAGCTGCGGCGGCGTTACGGGCTGGGCGAGCGGCCGACCATCGTGTGCGTGTCCCGGCTGGTCCCACGCAAGGGCCAGGACATGCTGATCGAGGCGCTGCCGGCGATCCGGGAACGGGTGGACGGTGCGGCGCTGGTGATCGTGGGTGGCGGGCCGTATGCGGAACCGTTGCGTGCGTTGGCTACTCGAGTCGGCGTCGATGAGCACGTGGTGTTCACCGGCGGTGTGCCGTGGGAAGAGCTCCCCGCTCATCACGCGATGGGCGATGTCTTCGCGATGCCCTGCCGTACGCGCGGGGCGGGGCTCGATGTGGAGGGCCTGGGCATAGTGTTTCTGGAGGCGTCGGCCTGCGGTGTTCCGGTGGTCGCCGGAAACTCCGGGGGCGCACCGGAAACCGTGCGCGATGGAGAGACGGGACTCGTTGTCGACGGCAGGTCCGTGCCCGCGATCACCGATGCGATTGTCCAGATCCTGTCGGATCCGGCACGCGCGGCCGTGATGGGGGCAGCGGGGCGCACCTGGGTGACCGATCATTGGCGCTGGGATCATCACGCGGCGCGTTTCGCCGAACTGGTCACCGGCTCCGGATAAAGTTCCCTGGGTGGACCGATCTACTCGGGTGACCCCGAGTAGATCGCGTCGATATCTGCCGCGAACTTCTCGGCGACCACGTTGCGCTTCACCTTCAGCGTCGGCGTCATCTCGCCGGTAGCCTCGGTGAAGTCGACCGGCAGAATCCGGAACTTCTTGATGGCTTCGGCATGGGAGACAACCTGATTGGCTGCCTTCACGGCGGTCTGGATTTCCGCGAGGAGGTCAGGATCCTCGACCAGGTCGGCGACGGTGGCATCGGCGGGCTTGCCGTTGCGCTGCTTCCAGCCGTCGATGGCCTCGGGGTCGATCGTGATGAGAGCGCCGATGAACGGTTGCTTGTCGCCGACGGCCATTGCCTGACTGATCAACGGGTGAGCGCGCAGCTGATCCTCCAGCACCGCGGGTGCGACGTTCTTGCCGCCGGCGGTGACGATAATTTCCTTCTTGCGGCCAGTGATCGTGATGAAGCCGTCCTCATCGATCGCGCCGAGGTCGCCGGTGTGGAACCACCCATCTAAGATCGATTCGCTAGTGGCGGTCTCGTTGTTCCAGTACCCACTGAACACGACGCCACCGGACACCAGTAATTCGCCGTCTTCGGCGATTTTGGCGGCGTTACCGGGCAACGGCCTTCCGACACTGCCGATCTTGAGCCCGCCGATGACGTTCACGGCACAGGCCGCCGTCGTTTCGGTGAGGCCGTAGCCCTCGTAGATGGTCAGGCCGACGCCGCGGTAGAAGTGGCCCAGTCGGGCACCCAACGGAGCTCCACCGGAGATCGACGCCACGCACTCACCGCCGAGCGCCGCGCGCAGCTTGCCGTACACCAGCTTGTCGAAGGCGGCACGCTTGGCGCGCAACACGATGCCCGGGCCGCCGTTGTCCAGCGCCTGGCTGTATTCGACGGCGGTATCGGCGGCGGCGTCGAAAATCTTTCCCTTGCCGTCATTCTGGGCGTTCTGACGCGCGGTGTTGTACACCTTTTCGAAGATGCGGGGGACCGAGACGATGAAGGTCGGCTTGAAGATCCCGAATGTCGGCACCAGCGTCTTGATATCGCTGGTAAAACCGACGCTTACCTTGGACTGGAAGCACGCCATCGCGATACCGCGGGCCAGCACGTGAGCCAGCGGCAGGAAGATCAGCGTCCTGCTGCCCTTCTGCAAGTAATCCGGGAAAACAGCACGCGCGCCGCGGGTTTCGTACACCAGATTGGAGTGAGTGAGCTGGCAGCCCTTGGGGCGCCCGGTGGTTCCCGAGGTGTAGATGAGCGTCGCAGGGTCGGTGGCCTTGATGGCGTCGAGCCGGGCGGTGAGCTCGGCGGGGTCCACACCGGCACCCGCCTCGGTGAGTTCATCGAGGGCCGCAGGTGCGCCCGAACTGGCGATGTGAAACACGGTGCGCAGGTTGGGCAGTTCGGGCGCGAGCTCTTCGGCGATCGCGGCGTGGGCATCGGATTCCACGAACAGCGCCACCGCCGCGGAGTCCTGCAGTACCCACCGGACCTGATCGGCCGAGGACGTCTCGTAGATGGGCACGGTGATGGCGCCGATCGACAGGACCGCGTAGTCGATGATCGTCCACTCGTACCGCGTCGCCGAGATCAGCGCCACGCGATCGCCGGGCGCCACGCCCTTGGCGATCAGACCATTGGCCACCGCACGGATCTGCGCCGCGGCCTCCGCGTACGTGACGGGTGTCCAGGTGCCGTCGACGAGGCGGGAAAACGCCGCCTGGTTGGGGTCTTCACGCTCGTAGTCATAGACGGCATGAACAACCGACGCGTTGTCCTCGACGGTGAACGGGGCAGGGACGCTGAACTCTCGCACCGGCTCAGACTAGTCGTGGCCTCAAGATCGTCGAAGGCGTTGCCGCATTTCCTTCGGCGGCGAGGCTTAAGCTTGTCCGCGATGAACAGCATTCAGGTCGCCGACCAGACCTTTATCGCCGCAGATCCCGCGGACATCGGCCGCGCCATATCCAGCCCTGCGGATTGGCGCCGTTGGTGGCCTGACCTGCAGCTTAACGTCGTCGAGGAGCGAGGCGAGAAGGGTATCCGCTGGACGGTCGCCGGAGCCGTCATCGGAACGATGGAGGTGTGGCTCGAGCCCGCGCTGGACGGTGCGATCCTGCACTATTTCCTGCACGCTGAGCCCACCGGCGCAAGCGCCGCACAGGTGGCCAAGTTGAATTTGGCCAAGCTCAATCACGCCCGTCGCATCGCCGGGAAGCGGTTCGCCTTCGGGGTCAAGCAGCGGCTCGAGGCCAGTCGGCCGATCGGCGAGTCGTGGGTGCCGCAGGCCTGATCAGATAGCGGCGAGCACGACCAACGGGATGGGGCGGGAAGTCGCCCGCTGGTAGGCGCTGTAATGGCCAGAGTTGTTGGTGTCGGCTAACTTCCACAGTCGCTCGTAATCCGCGTCACCGGGCAGCAGGGGTGTCGCGCGGACCCGGCGCTTATGCCTGCCCAGCTGCACCTGTACGTCCGGATGGGCCTTGAGGTTGTGATACCAGGCGGGATTGCGCCGGGCGCCGCCATTCGAGGCCACGATGACGAGATTGTCGCCATCCGTTGCGTAGGTCAGCGAGTTGATGCGCCGCGCTCCGCTCTTGGCGCCGATAGAGGTCAGTAGCAGGCTGGGGGCCATACCCGGAACACGATGACCCAGATAACCTTTCGATGCGATGTAGATGCTCTGGTGCACACCGAGCACCTTCGCTACCAGACGACTCATGGGCGTCTCTCCTTCGCGCGGCCGCGGCGAATTGCCAGGATGGGAGTATCCGAGCGGCAGGGAGAAGGGTACCGTCTGTCAGGTGGCTGAGAAGACTACCCAAACGATTGCCATTGATGCCGAACCCGGCAAAGTGATGGCGGTGATCGCCGATATCGGCGCCTACCCGGAATGGGTGTCGGAGTACAAGGAAACCGAGGTGCTCGACACCGACTCCCAGGGCAGGGTCAAACGTGCCCGGTTGGTGCTGGACGCCGGTGTCCTCAAGGACACACAGGTCCTGGAGTACGTGTGGTCTCCGGATGGCCGCAAGGTCACCTGGACCCTGGCGGAAAGTTCCCTATTGCGTTCGCTGGAAGGGACATACCTTTTGGCGCCCAAAGGGTCTGGCACTGAGGTGACGTATGAGCTCGCGGTCGACCTTCAAATTCCGATGATCGGAATGCTCAAACGTAAGGCCGAACGCAAGATCACCGATTCCGCGCTCAAGGATCTGAAGAAGCGAGTCGAATCTGACCGCTAGCGACGTCGACGCGACGCCGCGCCCAGATGTCGAATCGCCGTTGACAGCCACCATCGGTCTTTTCGTCGGCAAGGGGGGCGTGGGTAAGTCGACGCTGGCCGGCGCCACCGCGGTGCGCTACGCGCGGGCAGGCCAACGGGTGCTCGCGGTATCCACCGATCAGGCGCATTCCCTTGGCGACGTTTTCGGCGTCCGGGTCGATCCGTCGCCGGGTGCCCATTGTGTGCGGGTGATCGAGGACCCGTACGGGGGGCAACTCGACGTCATGGCCCTGGACACCCTGGGTCTGCTGGAGCGGCGTTGGGGCGACATTGCCGAGATAATCGCCGCGCAGTACCCCGAATCGGATATCGGATCGCTTGCGCCCGAAGAGCTTTCCGCGCTTCCGGGTGTCCAGGAGATGCTTGGGCTGCGCGAGGTCCAGCAGCTGGCGGAGACGGGCGAATGGGATGTCGTCGTGGTCGACTGTGCTTCGACCGCCGACGCGTTGCGCATGTTGACCCTGCCCGGAACCTTCGCGATGTACCTGGAACGGGCCTGGCCGCGGCATCGTCGACTCGGCGGTGTCGGCACGCCTCGCGCGCAGATTCTGGCCGAACTGCTGGAACGCGTTGCGGCGTCGGCGGATCGGCTCGCGGGCTTGCTGTCGGACGCCGAGCGGGTGGGAGCGCACCTGGTGCTGACTCCCGAGCGGGTGGTGGTGGCCGAGGCCATCCGTACCGTGGGAGCGCTGGCGCTGATGGGCGTGCGCATCGACCAGGTGATCGTCAATCAGGTTCTCATTCAAGATGATTCGTACGAATACCACAATCTGCCGGCACATCCGGCGTTTGACTGGTACATGCAGCGCATCGCCGACCAAGCCGCGGTTCTCGACGAGATGGGGGAGGCGATCGGCGACGTGGAGATGCTGCTGGTACCGCATCTGCCGCGCGAGCCCATCGGGCCCGAGGCCCTCGGTGAACTGGCCGACGCGGTGCGGCGGCGCGACGGCGCTGCGCCCCCGGCACCGCTGGCCACCGTCGTGGAGCACGAATCCGGATCCGGAGCGGACACCGTCTATCGGTTGCGGCTAGAGTTACCGCAGATCGACCCGGCCACGTTGAGCCTCGGCCGGGTGGGAGATGACCTGGTCATCGGTGCAAATGGGATGCGCCGGCGGGTCCGGCTGGCCTCCGTGCTGCGGCGCTGTGTGGTTGTCGATGCCCGGCTTGTCAGTAGCGAGCTGACCATACGGTTTAGAGCGGATCCGGAGGTGTGGCCTACGTGACGGGTACCCATCCGGAGCTCGGTCCCGAGCTGCGGGCGTTGGCTGCCTCCATCCTCGACATGCTCGATCCGGCGCTACGGCAGGCTGCTCGCGCCCCCGGAGACGGCGCTGTGCGCGGAAAATGCAACCAGCTGTTCTGTCCCGTCTGCGCGCTGGCGGCCCTTGTCGAGGGTGAGCACCATCCGTTGTTGGCCACGATCGCCGAACACAGCCTCGCGCTGGTGATGGTGGTGCGGGCGATGTTGGAGGCCGAGGGGCAGGGTGGCCCCGACGATCCCGACGGCCCAGATGGTGGGCCCGGTCGCGAGTATCACAGTCCGTTCCCGGCTCCGTCGCCGAGCTCGCAATCCACTGGCTACCAACCCATCCCGGTCGACATCGACGAGTGACGAGCGCCCCGGCGCTGCCAGCGCGCCATAGGCCTCTACCAGCCGCGACGAGTTCACGATCTTGTCGCAGGTCCGTGCCCGGCACGGCAATGCGCGGGACCTTAGACAGTCCACGGAGATTCGCCGTCGCCGAGGGTAAGCTCGGCGCCAGCCCTGTGCTGCTCACGGGGATCGGGAGAGGATGCGCGATGTTCTATTGGCTGCTGAAGTTCATCTTCATGGGGCCGATCCTGCAGCTGATGGGCCGCCCGAAGGTCGAAGGTCTGGAGAACGTCCCTTCGTCCGGGCCGGTAATCCTGGCAGGTAACCACCTGGCGGTGGTGGACAGCTTCTACTTGTGCCTGGTGTTGCGCCGCCGGGTCACCTTCCTGGCCAAGAGCGAGTACTTCACCGAGCCCGGGTTCAAGGGCTGGCTCAAGAAGGTCTTCTTCAGTGGCGCCGGGCAGGTGCCGATCGATCGGGCCAGCGCTGACGCCGCTGAGAACGCGCTGAGCACCGCCAAGCGGTTGCTCGGGGAGGGCAAGCTGCTGGGCATCTACCCGGAGGGCACCCGGTCCCCGGACGGACGCCTGTACAAGGGCAAGACGGGTTTGGCGCGCATGGCGCTGGCCACGGGGGTACCGGTGATCCCGATCGCGATGGTCGGCACCGATGTGATGAATCCCCCGGGAACCGCTCGCTGGCACTTTTCCAAGGTCACCGTCAAGATCGGCAAGCCGCTGGACTTCGCGCGCTTCGACGGGATGGCCGGAAACCGCTTCATCGAACGTGCGGTCATCGACGAGGTGATGTACGAGCTGATGCAGCTGTCCGGTCAGGAGTACGTCGACATCTACGCGTCCGCGCTCAAGGAGAGCCCCGGCAAGCCCACGGAGTCCTCCACGCAGCCCGATCGCATCCCGGAGAGCGCCGCCGGTTAATCGGGGGTCCGTGCATCTTCCCTGCATCTGACGTGGCACCTCGCAGTGGGGCGTGGGTCAGCTATCGGCGCCGCGCCCGCTAGTCTTGAGGCCACCGGCGGGAGAACTGAGAGATGCGAGGGCCGTGCCGAATTCAATAAACGAAACCACCATCGCGGACCGCGGCTCCGCTCATCGAGTTGCCAGATGGATCACGTGGGGTGGCCCGCTCGTCCTCGCTGTCGCTCTGTTGCTGCACGCGGTCGTCTTCATTCACTGGCCGACGTATGCGCTGCAGATCGACGTGTTGGTGTACCGATTCGGTGGCACCCGCGTACTGGACGGGCTAGATCTGTACTCGATCGGGCGCAACGGCGAGCTCGACGATCTGCTGTTCACCTACACACCGTTCGCGGCATTGGTATTCACCCCGCTGGCCTTCATTACCGACTTCACGGCGCAGATCCTGTCGCTTGTGGTGTTCCCGGCCCTGCTCGTCTACTCGGTGTGGCGCATGCTGGCCTGGCTGAATGTCTCCGTCAAGGCCGGGTTGTGGGGGCTGCTGGCCCTGTTGGTCGGGCTGGTTTCGTGGCTGGAGCCGGTCCGGCTCTCCATTCAGCTGGGCCAGATCAACCTGCTGATATTGGCCGTCGTGGTCACGGACATCTTGGCTCCCAAACGGTGGAAGCTGGCCGGGGTCGGCATCGGGATCGTGGCCGGTATCAAGCTGACCCCGATGATCTTCATCGTCTTCTTGTTCCTGGTGGGACGGATTCGCGCGGCCGTCGTCGCGACCGTCACGCTGCTCGGCACCATCGTTCTGGGCTTCGTCTTCTTGCCGTCCGCCTCGCACTACTACTGGGTGGACCGTGCCTTCGAGAAGATCAGCCGCATCACCCGCGATCCCACCGCGAGCACCAGCATCAGCGGACTATTTCTCCGATTGGACCTGTCGGCCGGGACCGCCACCGCGCTGTCTGTGCTGGTGATCGCGGCGAGCCTGGTGGTCGCGGTCCTGGCCTACCGGCGAGGTCGGCTGCTGTTGGCGATCTCCATCGTGGGGATGGCATCGGCGGCGGCCTCGCCGTTCAGCTGGAGCCATCATTGGGTGTGGTTCGTGCCGTTGGTCGTCCACCTGGGTTACCGGGGGTACGTGCTGGGTAAACGGGCGTCCGCGATCACGATGTGGGCGTTCTGCGCGGTGTTCGCGGCCTGGTTCACCAGCCTGAGCGGCAAGACACCGGACTCGGGTGCGTTGACGCTGCGACCCGGCGGCGTGCTGAACGACCTGATCCCCAGCTTGTACGTCTTCGTTCATCTCGGGGTGATCGTGGCCAGCTGGATATGGCTGCGGCGTACCCCGTTGGACGTGAACGATGGTGTGCGCGAGGACGAGCCGGCACAGGCCGATGAGCTGGCGCCGGCCTCTCCGGCGCACAACTAGGCGGCAGGCGTGCGTTATTTCTACGACACGGAGTTCATCGACGACGGCCGCACCATCGAACTCATCTCCATCGGGATGGTCAGTGAAGACGGCCGTGAGTACTACGCCGTCTCCACCGCCTTCGATCCACAGCAGGCGGGCCCGTGGGTGCGCCAGAACGTGCTGCCGAAGCTGCCGGCGTTGTCATCGCCGCTATGGCGCTCACGCGGTCAGATCCGCGACGAGCTGGCCGAGTTCCTCGGTCTGAACGGCGGTGGGCCGGCCGAGCCGATCGAATTGTGGGCCTGGGTGGGTGCCTACGACCACGTGGCGCTCTGCCAGCTGTGGGGACCGATGACGGCGCTACCCCGGCCCATCCCACGGTTCACCCTGGAACTTAAGCAGCTGTGGCAGGACCTGGGCCAGCCGGCTGTGCCGAAACGGCCCGCCGACTCGCACGATGCACTGGTGGATGCCCGGTACAACCTGGCCCGCTACCGCGCGATGGTTCCGCAGGGCTGATCGCTGCGCAATCCCGGGTAAAAATCCGCTGGTAAGGGGCGGTTAAGATGGGTTCGTGAACTGGACAGTCGACGTCCCCATCGACCAATTGCCGGAGCTGCCACCGCTGCCGGCCGATCTGCGCGCGCGCCTGGATACCGCGCTCGCCAAACCTGCTGCTCAGCAGCCGAGCTGGCCCGCGAATCAGGCGGCTGCCATGCGGACCGTGCTGGAAAGCGTGCCCCCGATCACCGTCCCCGCGGAGATCCAGCGTTTGCAGGCCCAGCTGGCCCAGGTGGCACGTGGTGAGGCTTTTCTGCTGCAGGGCGGAGACTGCGCCGAGACCTTCGCCGATAACACCGAGCCGCATATCCGGGCCAACATCCGTGCACTGCTGCAGATGGCGGTGGTGCTGACGTACGGGTCCAGCATGCCGGTGGTGAAGCTGGCCCGTATCGCCGGCCAGTACGCCAAGCCACGCAGCTCGGACACCGACGCGCTGGGGCTAAAGTCCTACCGCGGCGACATGGTGAACGGTTTCGCCCCCGACGCCGCACTGCGTGAGCACGACGCATCGCGCCTGGTGCGCGCCTACGCCAATGCCAGTGCCGCGATGAACCTGGTGCGTGCCGTGACCGGCTCGGGCCTGGCCTCGCTGGCCCTGGTGCACGACTGGAACCGCGAATTCGTCCGCACCTCGCCCGCGGGTGCGCGGTACGAGGCGCTGGCCTCCGAGATCGACCGCGGCCTGAAGTTCATGAGCGCCTGCGGTGTGGCGGATTCCAACCTGGACACCGCCGAGATCTACGCGAGCCACGAGGCGCTGGTGCTCGACTATGAGCGGGCGATGCTGCGCCTGGCCGAGGACGAGAACGGCGAGCCCGCGCTCTACGACCTGTCGGCCCACTACCTGTGGATCGGCGACCGCACGCGGCAGCTCGATCACGCCCATGTGGCCTTCGCCGAGATTATTGCCAACCCGATCGGGATGAAGATCGGCCCGACGACCACGCCCGATCAGGCCGTCGAATACGTGGAACGCCTTGACCCGCACAACAAGCCGGGCCATCTGACATTCGTCTCGCGGATGGGCAACTCGAAGGTGCGCGATCTACTTCCGCCGATCATCGAGAAGGTGCAGGCCACCGGACATCAGATCGTCTGGCAGTGCGATCCCATGCACGGCAACACCCACGAGTCGCCCAGCGGTTACAAGACACGGCATTTCGATCGGATCGTCGACGAGGTGCAGGGTTACTTCGAGGTGCACAACGCACTCGGCACGCATCCGGGCGGTATTCACGTCGAGATCACCGGTGAGAACGTCACCGAATGTCTTGGTGGGGCCCAGGACATTTCGGATGATGACCTGGCCGGTCGCTACGAGACGGCATGCGACCCGCGTCTGAACACCCAGCAGTCGCTGGAGTTGGCGTTTCTCGTCGCGGAGATGCTCAGGGATTAGAGCAGGTTGGTGATGTTGGCGCCCAGCGACCAGCATCCCGCCGCCACCGAGCTGGTGATGATGAGGACGATCACCAGCCACATGAAGATCGCGCGGCGGCTCTGCTGACGTTCGTACCGGTAGTCCGAGTCGTCGATATCGGCGAAGAATGCCGATTCGTCGGATTCGTCGTCGAATTCCCCATCGAGTTCGGGCTCGTACGCGGGCACCGGGTCCATCATCCGGGTGGGATTGGGCACCCTGGGGCGCGGCGCGGCGGTGGGCCGTGGAGCGACACCCAGGGCGGCCGCCGCCGAGGCGGTGTCGGCGGCGTCGAAATCACGGGCCGGTGCGGCGTCCGTGCTGCCGCCCGTCTCGATCAGCCGGCTGCGGTATAGCTGTTCGGCCACATGCTGTTTGGAATCCCGGGGCGCGGGTACCCGGAAGGACGGCAGGTGCAGTTCGGCGGCGATGGCGTCGAGTTCGGCGCCCATCTGTGCGGCGTCGGCGTAGCGCTCGTCCGGGTCGCGGGAGGTGGCGCGCAGCACCAGTTCGTCGAACTCCTCCGGGATACCGTCGATCGCCTCACTGGGTGCCGGGACATCACGGTCGATGCGTTGATAGGCCAGCGCCAACGGCGTGTCGCCGGTGAATGGTGTTGAACCGGTGAGCAACTCGTACATCAAGATGCCGGCCGAGTAGACATCGCTGCGTGGGCCGGCCGAGCCGGTGCGCACCTGTTCGGGAGACAGATACGCCGCGGTCCCCAAGATCACGCTGGTCGAGGTTATCCCGGCTTCGGCGACGGCACGGACGAGCCCGAAATCGGCGAGTTTGACCTCGCCGTCATCGGAGATCAAGACGTTCTCGGGTTTGACGTCGCGGTGCACCAGTCCCGACCGGTGTGCGACCGCCAATCCGCCCAGCATCGGGTTGAACACCGCGGCCACCGCGTGCGGCGGCATGGGCCCGCGTTCACGCAGCAGCTCCCGCAGCGTGCCCCCGTCGATCAGTTCCATCACCAGGAACGGGTGCCTACCATCCATTCCCTGGTCGAACACGGCCACCAGACCCGGGTGACGCAGCCGGGCGACGGCCCGGGCTTCGAGCCGGAATCGTGCGAGAAACCCGGTGTCGGAGGCGTAGCGGCTGTCCATCACCTTCACGGCCACCGGGCGGTCCAGCCGGGTGTCCAGCCCGCGGTACACGGTCGACATACCGCCCGTTGCGATCGCGGTTTCGATGCGATACCGACTGTCGAGCACCGCCCCGATCATGGGATCGAGGCGGCCGGTCGGGGACTTGGGCGATGTCATCGCATCGATCGTATCGAGTGATGCGGGATCGCCCCGCCGTCAACGTCGCTTGTCGAGCATTTCGCGGACGGAGTTGAGCATCGGCCCGGCCCCCGAAAACAGCATGGTCCGCCATTGACGATGCAGGGGGATGGCGGGGTCAAACCGGCTATAGGTGACCCGCAGCCGGGTGCCACCCGGTTCCGGGAGCAGGTTCCACCGGGAGGTCACTTCGATTCCGGGTGCGGTCAGCACCTGTTCGATGTGATCGCAGGGTTCCACGCTGGTGTAGGTGGTGCGGAGCACGCCATCGAATCCGACCGCGGGCTGCGGATGGGTGATGAGGACGCGGGTCTCGCCGACCTCGACCGGTGCGTCGTTGACTTCTTTCACCTGCGAGGCGGTGAGTTCTAGGGAGACGAGAACATCCCAGACCTTCTCGACGGGGTAGGGGTAGTACTCACTGTGGGTGACCGATGTCGGATCGCCGGAACTCGTCACGATCCGAAGGTTACGCGTGTCACCACACCCGGAGGGCACTTTTGGGCGACGGTGGCCCGCAGGACGACTAGCGTCATTCGTCATGAGCGCAATTCCCTACGTCGCCGACACGCTTGACGCCGATGAGCCGCTGTTCTCTCTCAAGGAAGTGGCTACGCGCCTGCGGGTAACGGTGAGCAAGGTTCAGCAGTATCTGCGTGACGGTGAGCTGATCGCGGTGCGTCGCGATGGCGAAATCAAGGTTCCCGTCATCTTTTTCAGCCCCGAAGGGCCCGTGGTGAAGCATTTGTCCGGGCTGCTGTCCGTGCTGCGCGACGGGGGATATCACGAGCCGGAAATCATGCGCTGGTTGTTCACCGGTGATGAGTCGCTCACCGTGACCAGGGACGGCACCACCGAATGTATCGAGGCGGCCCGTCCGGTCGACGCACTGCACGGCCACCAAGCACGCGAAGTACTGCGGCGTGCGCAGGCCATGGCCTACTAGGCGGCGGGTGCCGGAGTATCGGCCCCGGCCGGTTCGGGTTCGTGTGACTCGGGTGCGGTATTGATCATCCGCCACGCGATCGCGGCACAGGTCGCGGCGATCAGCACGTGGATCCACACGTACATGCCGTGGGAGCCATCGGGTTTGAAGATCACCATGATCCAGGTGGAGAACCCGGCGATGGCGGCGATGGCGGTGCGTGATTGCAGTAACGGCGCCGCAATGGCCAGCGGCCACGTGTAGTACCAGGGCAGCGCGGCGGGTGCCATGAGTACCACGATCACCATCGCCCACAGGATCCCGAACATCGCATCGCGTTCGTTGTGCCGGTGCCGCCACCACACCACCGGCAGCGCGAGCGCCACCAGTGCGGCGCCGACGGCGCGGGTGATCGACAGCAAGGCATCGAAGTTGACAGTGACGAAAAGGCCCGCGACGACGTTGATGAGGTTGGCGACCGCGGTAGGCACCGTCAGCCAGTTGATGATTTTCACCGAGCCCGCCAGTGCGGGTAGCCATCCCAGGCCGACTCCGGCGATCCACGACAGCACGGCGAAAACCGCGGCCACGATCGCGACAGAGGTCGCCGACGCCATCGTGAACGCGACGACCGGGCGGCGCTGCGGCGAGCCCTGGTCGGCGTTCTGAACGAGGCGGCGCATCCAGATCCACACCAGGAAGGGCAGCGCCAGCCCGGCGGTGGCCTTGACCGCGACCGCCAATGTCACTACTGCGATGCCCCAAACATGGTGCCGCTCAAGGGCGAGCGCGATGCCCGCCATCATGAGGCCGACCATCAGCATCTCGTTGTGCACACCGCCCATGAGATGGATGATGACCAGCGGGTTGAGCACACAGATCCACAGCGCCTTGCTGGCGTTGGCGGAAAGACAGCGCGCGACGCGGGGTGTGGCCCACACCAGCAGGGCCAGCCCGGGCAGCATGCACAGCCGCAGCAGCATGGTTCCCGCCACCACGTCGTCTCCGACAATCTGGGTGACGAATCGTGCGATAAGCATGAACAGCGGCCCGTACGGCGCGGTCGTGGTGGACCAGATCGGACTGACGTTCTCCAGCAACGGGTTCGGGTTCTCCACGGGCCCTACCACGTACGGGTCGAATCCGTCACGCAGCAGCGCGCCCTGGGCGAGGTAGGAGTACGCGTCCCGGCTGAACACCGGCACGGAGGCCAGCAGCGGCAGCAGCCAGCAGGGAATGACGATCAGGATGGACTCTTTGGTCACCTTGCCCGCGATCACATGCCGACCCAGCCCGAGCCACGCCAGCAGCATGAGGACTACCCCAAGCCACATGCAGATCGAGGACACCACCAACCCGTGGCCGAAACGTAACCAGGACAGCCCGACCGATTCCAGCAGCGGGTCGTGTTGCCGGGTGCTGCCCGCACCCAATCCGCCGATGGCGATGAGGATGGCGCCGCCGAATCCGGTGACGGCCGCGCGTCCGGCGGGGGACCGCAGGAAGACGCCTGCCCACCCGGCATTTTCCGGGGGAGGCTCCACAGCCTTTGATGATGTACTCACGTGATCATGCGCTCCGGTTGGACACCAATCGGACAAGATCTGACAGCGCGGCACGGGCATCGTCGGCGATATCGGCGCCGGCCAACTGATCCAGTGCGCGGTGTGTGTGCTCTTCGATACGGGATTCAACGGCCGCCAGCGCGCCCAAGTCGACTATCAGTGAACACATCTCGGCGACCTGCTGATCCGTGAGCGGGCTGCCGATCCAGGAGTGCAGCATGTCCTCGGCGGCATTGTCGTTGATGCGTGCCAGCCGCAGCGCCTCGGCCAACAGCACGGTGCGCTTTCCGGCACGCAGGTCGTCGCCGGCGGGTTTCCCGGTCACCTTGGGGTCGCCGAAAACGCCGAGTACGTCGTCGCGCAGCTGGAATGCGACGCCGATATCCAGCCCGACATCGCCGAGAAGTCCGGAGATCTCCGGGTTCTCGGCCGCGATCGCGACACCCAGCTGCAGCGGTCGCTGCACGGTGTAGCCGGCGGTCTTGAAGCGGATCACTCTCATGGCTGTTTCGACGGACTCATCGCCAGAGGATTCGGACAGAATGTCCAGATATTGGCCGCCGAGCACCTCGCTGCGCAGGATCGACCACACGCCCCGAGTCCGCGCATGTGCCTCCGGGGACAGCCCAGCCCCGGCCACCATGTCATCTGCCCAGGTGAGTGCCAGATCGCCGAGGAGAATGGCGGCGGAAATACCGAACTGCTCGGCGGAGCCAGACCAGTTGTTCTCGCGGTGCAGGGCGGCGAACTCGACGTGGATGGTGCGTTCACCGCGGCGAGTGGCGGAGCTGTCGATGACGTCATCGTGGATCAGCGCGCAGGTGTGCAGCAGTTCGAGGGCGGCACACACCCGCAGCACGTCGGGGTTCCGCGGGTCGGGGTCGTCGGTCACCGCTCGCCAGCCCCAGTAGGCGAACGCCGGGCGCAGCCTCTTGCCGCCACGCAGCACAAACTGGTCGAGGGCGGTTATCGCATGCTCATAGTTCTGCCCGATATGCGCGGTGTGCTCGCGGCATTCGGCCAGGAACTGGCTCAGTTGGTCGCTCACCGCATCGGTCAGGTGCCGGGCGTTGGCAGCGGCTACGTTGACACTCAGCGGGGCGTCCTTTCACGGTGCGATAATTGGTCCCGGATACGCGGGGAGTGAACCCAGACTAATCGCACCTATCCTGGACAGGTGACAACTCACCCGCTCGACCGTGACGCATCGGTCGCCGAGCTGCAGGATCCGGGGTCGATCGCCGATCGACTCGCCGCGGTTCCGTCCGGCGATGTCGCGTTCTCGGTGGAGTTCATGCCGCCCCGCGACGAGGCTGCTGAGGCTCGGTTGTGGCGGGCGGCAAGAGTTTTCGAGCGGTATCAGCCGGTTTTCGTCTCGGTGACCTATGGTGCGGGCGGTTCAACTCGTGACCGCACGGTGCGGGTGACCGGTGAGCTGGCCGAGAACACCACCTTGCTCCCGGTCGCACATCTGACCGCCGTTGGGCATTCGGTCGACGAGTTGCGCGCCATGGTGGGGGCCTATGTGGACCGTGGCATCACCAATATCCTTGCCCTGCGCGGCGATCCGGCCGGGGACGTGAATGCGGAATGGATTCCGCACCCAGGTGGCCTGACCTACGCCGAAGAGCTGGTGCGTCTGGTTCGTGATCTGGGCGATTTCCATGTCGGGGTGGCCTCTTTCCCGGAGGGACATCCGCAGGCGATCGATCTGGAACGCGATACGGCCAATCTGGTGAACAAGCTGCGGGCAGGCGCTGAGTACTCCATTACCCAGATGTTCTTCGACGTCGACGACTACCTGCGGCTGCGTGATCGGGTGGTGGCTGCCGATCCGGAACAAGGCGCCAAGCCGATCGTTCCGGGGCTGATGCCCATCACGTCGCTGCGGTCGGTGCGTAGGCAGGTCGAGCTCGCCTCCTCGACGTTGCCCGCTGCGCTGGAGGAACGGCTTCTCCGGGCTGCCGGAGACGGTCCCGAGGAAAACCGTGACGAGGTTCGCAAGGTCGGCGTCGAGGTCGCCACCGCGATGGCCTCCCGGCTGATCGCCGAGGGTGTGTCGTGCGTGCACTTCATGACGCTCAACTTCGCGCGGGCCACCTCCGAGGTGCTGGAGAATCTCGGGGTGCGGGTTACTCCGGGAACTGGTCGGGCGTAAACCGGGGGGATTGGTCACGGTCCAGCCACGCCAGGGACGCGACGAGGGCGCCCACCAGCAGCGCAGAGATCGTCACGAAGATCGCGGCTCCATTGAACGAGCGGGTGCTGGGGTCGCTGTAGCGGGCGGTCGCGCTGAATGTGCTGACCACGCCGGGATTGAGTTTCCATTGCACGGCGTCGGAACCGAGCGTCTCCCCGTTGGTCGATTCGATATCGCCGGGAAAGGAAATGGCCAGCGACACATCGGCATTTGAGGTGTCTTCCAGCGCGGTGAGATCGGCGCGGCCCTCCAGCACGACAACGTCGCCGTTGCGTCGCAGTGTCAGGTCGAATCCGGCGGCGTTCTTGTTCATCCCGGCCAGCTGGGGGACCTCCGCGAAGGTCAGATCGTTGAAAATGGCACGCGACCCCACCATGCCGTTCTCCTCGTACTCGCCCACCTGAACCTTCTGGGCGAACGACATGTTGCGGTCGAGCTGAGGGCCCTTATCGTCCTTGCCCTGCGGTTTAGCGACGGCGATCAGTTGGCCGGAGACGTGATCGTCGGTGGTGACGGTCATCGAGGCCTTGATACGCACACATCCCGACAGCAGCGGCAGCGTCGTCAACAACAGCACGGCGACGATGCGCCCCACCCGCCCTGGCCTAGTCATCGTGGCTCATCGTGCCAGACGGTGGTCACGTCCGGCTGCCGATAGCCGGGCTCCAGAGGCAGAGGCCGGCCAAGCACGGCGAATCGTCTGGGGTCTCCCGCGAACTGGTGTTGCCGGATGACATCGGTGAATCCGAGCCGCCGGTACAGCCGCCATGCCCGGTTGGACTCACCGGTAATCTCGGGGGTGGACAGCAGGACATGCGATTCGGAGCGGCCCGCCAGCAGCCGCCGCGCCAACGCCTCGCCAAAGCCGTGCCCCTGAAGCCCCGGGTCGACATGCAGTTCCGTCAGCTCGAAGTACTGGTCGAGCAAGGCGCTGATGCGGTCGCGCGGCACTCCCGATTTCCGCAGGCCCTGGCTGACCTGCTGGTGCCACCATTGGTCTGCGGCACCGCGATAGCCGTACGCGATCCCGACGATGCGTGCCTGGTCCATCAGGTCCTCGTCGGGTCTGGTGTAGTCAGACGATGGGACGGCTGGAGCATCGAAGATGGCGGCCGCCTGCCAGCCGCGTCTGCGGCTGTGCTCCAGCCACATGGGAGCGCGCTGATCCTCGGTGCCATGCGGATAGCCCATGGCGATGACGTAGACACGAAGCGCTTCGCTGAGCCTGCGCTGCATATCGCGTTGCGACAAGTCGGCCACGAATGTCGTCAACGTGCGTCCTTTTGGTTTCCGTGTGGGCTCGGTGTGTACCGCCCGGGTTTATCACGCTCTGCCCAGTCCTGGGTGCTGTAGCTGTTTTTCCCGGGTCCGTCGGCGCGCCGCGTCGTGGGAGGTTGCCCGGTGGAGCCTGGCTGGGAGATTGGTGGGTGAACCGGGTGGTATAGCGGGTATTCACCTCGTATTATGAACGTGAGGGTGTTGTAACCGCAGCACCCTTGATAAAACGACACGACATACTCAACCGGTTGCAATGCGCCAGAGGGAGGGACCGATGCCACTCTCCGAGCACGAGCAGCGCATGCTCGACCAGATTGAGAGCGCGCTGTACGCGGAGGATCCCAAGTTTGCGTCGAGTGTGCGCGGAGGACGCCTGGGTGCGACCTCCGGCCGCCGTCGCCTGCAGGGTGCGGCGTTTTTCTGCATCGGATTGGCCATGCTGGTGGTTGGTGTCGCCGTGCCCGCCACCCAGATCGGGAACTTCCCGATCCTGAGCGTCATCGGATTCGTGGTGATGTTCGGTGCCGCAGTCTTCGCAATCATTGGGAGCCGGCGTTCCGAGACAAGTGCTACCGGGCAGTCAGGACCGGGTGGGGCCAGTGGTCGCATTCGCCGCCCCCGTGCCGCCGGGTCGTTCGCGCAGCGCATGGAAGAGCGCTTCCGCCGCCGTTTCGACAACTGACTAACGTCATCTAAAGCAGCTCGAGATCACAGACCCGCGCACTCCGCGCGGGTCTGTTGCTGTATGCGTTGCTGCCTGAGCAGGTGCACCCCGGGGCCGCCCACCGTGGGGTGATCGCTCGCAAGCCTGTTCGCCCGTGCAGGCCAAATCGTTATCAACTCGCCTGGATACTGGTGCCCCACTCATCCCCACTGGGTTGACCTGGGCAAACGGTATGTCGGTCGCCTCTGTTGACCTGATGGTGGGTGCATCGTGGGGAGACACGCGGCAAATCAGATTCAAAGTGGGGGATTGTGGGGTAAAGTGGCGCCTATCGGAGGAAAGGGTAGCTCCGAGGGTTTGGACAGGGAGGTGTCGAGATGTTTCTCGGTACCTACACGCCCAGGCTCGACGACAAGGGGCGGCTGACATTGCCCGCCAAGTTTCGAGACGCACTAGCGGGAGGGCTGATGGTCACCAAAAGCCAGGACCACAGCCTCGCCGTCTATCCGCGGGCCGAGTTCGAGCAGCTGGCACGCAAGGCTGCCACGGCCTCTCGCAGCAACCCCGAGGCTCGCGCCTTCCTGCGGAACCTGGCCGCGGCCACCGATGAACAGCATCCGGACGCCCAGGGGCGCATCACCCTGTCTGCCGACCACCGGCGGTACGCGGATTTGTCCAAGGATTGCGTAGTCATCGGATCCGTTGACTACCTAGAGATTTGGGATGCCGCTAAGTGGCAGCAGTACCTGGAGGAACACGAAGAGAACTTCTCGACGGCCAGCGATGAATCCCTCAATGGCATCTTCTGAGCGAGCCCGCGCAGCGCGGCCTCTGTCCGATACGGCCCTGGCGTACTTCCCCGACGCCAGGTTCGCACCATCGGGCAGGGACCGGGCTGCACGGTTTCCTCGCACCTACCAGCGCGCCCATAGAGGCATGTCCCGCCCCTACGGGGGCGTTTTTCGCTCCCGGAGGGGTGTCGCCGTGTCTGACAACAATTCTCGGCCCGGGTTCGGTCACATCCCGGTCATGCTCGAGCGCTGCTACGAGCTCCTGGCCCCGGCCCTGACGGCCCGGTCCGCGGATGGGTCCGGCGCCGTTCTCGTCGACGCCACCCTCGGCGCGGGTGGACACACCGAGTACTTCCTCTCCACGCTGCCGGGCCTCACGGTCGTCGGTCTCGATCGTGATACCAACGCCCTGGACATCGCCCGAACGCGGCTAGCGCCCTTCGGGACGCGATTCGCCGCGGTGCATACCCGCTACGACGGTCTCGCCGATGCGCTTGAGGGATTGGGTTACCGGACAACGTCTTCGGTTGACGCGGTGCTCTTCGATCTGGGCGTATCCTCCATGCAGCTCGATCAGGCCGAGCGCGGCTTTGCCTATTCGGTTGACGCTCCGTTGGACATGCGGATGAACGCGCACGACGCGCTGACCGCAGCGGACATCCTGAACACCTATTCGGCGGCAGAGCTGTCCAGGGTGCTCAGCAGGTTCGGGGAGGAGCGCTTCGCGCGCCGGATCGCCGGCGAGATCGTCCGGCGCCGCGCAATCGAGCCCTTCACGCGCAGTGGACAGTTGGTTGAGCTGCTGTACGCCGCCATCCCCGCCGCCACCCGTCGTACGGGCGGTCATCCGGCGAAACGGACTTTCCAGGCCCTTCGGATCGCGGTTAACGCTGAGCTCGAATCCCTTGCCGCCGCGATACCTACCGCGATGGCGGCGTTACGGCCGGGCGGTCGAATTGCGGTCATGGCCTACCAGTCGCTCGAGGACAAGATCGTCAAGGCGGAGTTCGCGACAGCCATCGCGTCCCGGTCGCCCATCGACTTACCGGTCGAGTTGCCCAGTGACGCACCGGAGTTCAGGGCGATCACCCACGGCGCCGAACGGGCGAACGATGCGGAAATAGAAGTCAATCCACGTAGTGCGCCAGTGCGGTTACGGGCAGTCGAACGAGTTGCGGATAGGAGGAGCGCATGATTGGGGTGCGCAAGAAGGCTGCTGAGGCCCCCAAGAAGAACAGTTCCGCCAAGCCCGCCAAACGTCGCGGTGCCGCACCCAAGGCAACCGGTGCCGGTCCTTCGCCGCGCCCGCGCCGTTCGGCTCCGCAGACCATGCCGATTCCGGTGCAGCGTCAGGCGCCCGAGAAGATCCGTCCGGCGACCAGCACCCAACAGGCAAAGGCCCGAGCAAAGGCGCGCAAGGCCAAGGCGCCCAAGGTCATTCGCATACCACTACGTGAAAGAATTCTCACCCGCTTGTCCGATGTGGACCTGCGGCCACATGTGTGGATCGCGAAGGTTCCCTTCGTCGTGCTAGTCATCGGTGCTCTCGGTGTTGGCCTGGCCATCACATTGTGGTTGTCGACCGATGCCGCGGAACGGTCGTACCAGCTGGGTACCCAGCGGCGCACCAATGAGAGTCTGTTACAACGCAAGGAAGCCCTTGAACGCGATGTGTTGCGTGCGGAATCCGCACCGGCACTCGCGGATTCGGCGCGTGATCTCGGCATGATCCCGTCGCGTGATATCGCGCATCTGGTGCGGGACCCGCAGGGCAACTGGCTGCTGGTAGGTGCTCCGAAGCCCGCGGAAGGTGTCGCACCGGCGCCGCTGAACTCCGTGATCCCCGATGATGTCGATGCTGTTCCGAAGGCCGGTAACTCGGTCGAGGTGCCCGTGCAGCTGCCGCCCGCGCCGCCGCCGGTGGCCGTGGTGCCGCATATGCCACCGCCGGCGGCCGTGCCTGCGCCGGTGGTGGAAGCTCCTGCGGGACAGGACCCGGCCCTCGCGCCGCCTGCGGTGCCGGTGCCCGCACCGGTCGTGGCGGCGCCGGATCCCGCCGTCGCGATACCGCCCCCTGTGCCCGACGCGCCGCAAGCATCAAATATCGCGAATTCTCCAGTTACCGGGGAACAATTCAATCCCGTGGCAACAACGAGTCCCCGCCCGGCGACGTGACCCGGCCGGTCGGTGCCCGTCGCACCCGACGGCCGATCGCTGCCGTTTCGCGGACAGCCGGATTCGCCTTTCGGCACCGGGCGGGCAATATCATCATCTTCCTCACGCTCGCCATCGCCGCCATCCAGTTGTTCACTCTGCAGGGACCGCGCGCCGCGGGTCTGCGCGCTGAGGCCGCGGGTCAGCTGAAGGTCACCGAGACTGAGAAGGCGTTGCGCGGCACCATCGTCGACCGCGCGGGCAACAAACTGGCGTTCACCATCGAGGCTCGTGCTCTTACCTTCCAGCCGAAGAAGATTCGCGAACAACTCACCAAGGCGTGGGAGAAAAGTCACGAGACCCTCAAGGACCCTGGGAAGAGTGACGCCGCTAAGGCCGCAGCGGCGAAAATCAGGGCCGTCGAGCCCGAGCAGCGGCTGCGGGACATCGCCGCCGGGGTCTCTGCCAAGCTCGGTAACAAACCCGATGCCAAGAGCCTGCTGAAGAAGATCCGCAGCGACGACACCTTCGCGTATCTGGCGCGCTCGGTCGATCCGGCCATCGCCGCCGAGATCGTCAAGGAGTTCCCAGAAGTGGGATCCGAGCGGCAGGACATCCGCCAGTATCCCGGTGGCTCGTTGGCCGCCAACATCGTGGGCAGCATCGACTGGGAGGGTTACGGCCTTCTCGGGCTTGAGGATTCTCTGGACAGCGCATTGGCCGGCAAGGACGGGGCGCAGACTTTCGACCGTGGCTCTGACGGCGCGGTGATTCCGGGCAGCTACCGCGACCAGCACAATGCCGTCAACGGATCCACCGTCGAACTCACGCTGGACAACGACATTCAGTTCTATGTGCAGCAGCAGGTCCAGCAGGCCAAGGACTTGTCCGAGGCGCGCAGCGTCTCCGCAGTGGTGCTTGATTCCAAGACCGGTGAGGTCCTGGCGATGGCCAATGACAACACCTTTGATCCGTCACAGAACCTTGGTAAGCAGGGCAACCGCGAGATGGGCAATCTCTCGGTGTCCTCGCCGTTCGAGCCCGGATCGGTGAATAAGGTCATTACCGCCTCGGCTGTCATCGAAAACGACTTGTCCAATCCCGATGAGGTGCTGCAGGTTCCGGGTTCCATCAACATGGGCGGGGTGACCGTCCGCGACGCGTGGCCGCACGGCACGGTGCCCTTCACTACCACCGGCGTCTTTGGAAAGTCTTCCAACGTGGGCACGCTGATGCTGGCCCAGCGCGTCGGTCCGGAACGGTTCATGGATCTGGTGGACAAGTTCGGTCTGGGGCAGCGCACGGGCGTCGGCCTGCCCGGCGAGAGCGCCGGTATTGTGCCGCCGATCGAGCAATGGTCGGGTAGCACCTTCTCGAACCTGCCCATCGGTCAAGGCCTGTCGATGACGTTGCTGCAGATGACGGGTATGTACCAGGCCATCGCCAACGATGGCGTGCGGATGCCGCCGCGCATCCTCAAGAGCATCACGGCGCCCGATGGCACCCGCAAGGAAGAACCGCGCCCGGAGCCGGTGCAGGTGGTCAACGCGGGGACCGCGCGCACCGTCCGGAATATGCTGCGCGCGGTGCTGCAACCCGATGCGCGTCAGATTCAGAACGGCACCGGCGCGTCCGGCGCTGTCGAGGGTTACCAGCTGAGCGGCAAGACGGGTACGGCCCAGCAGATCAATCCGGCCTGCGGGTGCTACTTCGACGACGTGTACTGGATCACCTTCGCGGGAATCGCCACCACAGATGATCCCCGTTACGTCATCGGCATCGAGATGAACGCGCCCAGGCGGGGTTCCGATGGGTCTGCGCACATGACCGCGGCACCGCTGTTCCACAACATCGCGTCCTGGCTCATGCGGCGTCAAAACGTGCCACTATCACCCGACCCCGGCCCACCGCTCATCCTGCAGGCCACCTGAGCCGGTCCTCGTCGGGTCAAGGGCATGCGGCCGCCCGGTAGTGTCGTTTGACGCGCAAGGACCCGGGGCGGCACAACGACGGCAGGAGGTGATCACTGGTGGCGGCATCCGGAACCCATCGGTTCCTCCCACGGACACGCCAGCACCGGGTGTCCGACCTCGCCTCACTGGTCTCGGTCGAACTGCGTGGGTCACGCACCGACACGACCGTCTCGGGAGTCACCCTCAGGGCGCAGGACGCGCGCGCGGGTGACCTCTTCGCGGCGCTGCCCGGCAGCAGCGCGCACGGCGCACAGTTCGCATCCCAGGCGGTCGCCGCGGGGGCGACGGCCGTGCTCACCGACACCGCGGGAGCCCAGCTGCTGGCGGATCAGGGCTCGGATCTCACGGATATCGCGGTGTTGGTTCACCCCATCCCGCGCGCGGTGCTCGGTCAGCTCGCGGCGACGGTCTATGGAGACCCCTCACGGCAGGTGCAGGTAGTGGGTGTCACCGGAACCTCCGGAAAGACCACCACCACCTACCTGGTGGAGGCCGGTCTGCGGGCCGCGGGCAAGCGTGTCGGTCTCATCGGCACGGTCGGGGTACGGATCGACGGCGAGGATGTCCCCAGTGCGCTGACCACCCCCGAGGCGCCGGCTCTGCAGGAGCTGTTGGCCGAAATGGTGCAGCGTGGTGTGGACACCGTGGTCATGGAGGTGTCCAGCCACGCGTTGGCGCTCAACCGTGTGGACGGCACGCACTTCACGGTGGGAGCGTTCACGAATCTCTCGCGAGATCACCTCGACTTCCACCCCAACATGGAGGACTATTTCGCCACCAAGGCCAGGCTCTTCCAGCGTGATTCACCGCAGCGGGCACGGCATTCGGTGATCTGTGTCGACGATGATGCCGGGCGGGCCATGGCCGAGCTGGCGCGTGCGGCGGGTCCCGACGTCATCACGGTGAGCTCGCGTGCCGGTGCCGTCGCGGACTGGACCTGCTCCGGTGTGGCGGTCGGTTACGACGGCGGTCAACGGTTTGTGGCCCAGGGTCCCGGGCGCGGCATTGAACTCGGTATCGCGCTACCGGGCCATTACAATGTGGCCAATTGTCTTGTCGCCGTTGCGATTATAGAACTACTCGGGGTTCCGGCGGCGACCGCCGCACCGGGGATCGCGACCGCCGGGGTGCCGGGACGCATGGAGTCGGTGGTTGCCGGCCAGCCGTTCCTGGCCGTCGTCGACTATGCCCACAAGCCCGGGGCGCTACGCGCGGTCCTGGAGAGCCTGCGCAGCCATCGCGAGGGCCGGCTGGCGGTGGTGTTCGGTGCGGGCGGCAACCGCGACCGTGGCAAGCGCGCCGATATGGGGCAGGTCGCCGCGGAGCTGGCCGATCTGGTGGTAGTTACCGACGACAACCCGCGAGACGAGGATCCGGCGGCGATCCGCGCCGAGATCATCTCCGGGATAGCCGGTTCGGATGTCGAGGTGGTCGAGATGGGCGACCGACGGGCCGCCATTGACTTCGCCACCGGATGGGCACGACCGGGGGACACCGTCCTGATCGCGGGCAAGGGGCACGAGAGCGGTCAGCGCGTCGGTGCGGTTTCCGTCCCGTTCGACGACAGGGTGGAGTTGCGTGCCGCGCTGGAAGGCTTGGAGAGCTCGAAAAGACGCGGGAGCCTGAATGATTGAGATGACTGTCGCCGAGATCGCCGAGGTCGTCGGTGGGCGTCTCGACGGAATCAGTGTCGATGAGGCCCGGAACACGAGGGTTACCGGCACCGTTGAATTCGATTCGCGTCACGTGGGGCCAGGCGGACTGTTCCTGGCCCTGCCGGGTGCCCGGGTCGATGGTCACGATCATGCCGAAGGTGCCGTCGCGGCCGGTGCCGTCGCCGTGCTGGCGGCCAGGCCGGTGGGTGTACCGGCCATCGTGGTGTCGCCTACCGGCGTCGCGCGCACGGAAGTGTCTGCATTGGAACATGATTCGGACGGATCGGGTGCCGCAGTGCTGGCCGCGACCGCCGCGCTGGCGGCCGAGGTGGCCCGCCGGCTCACGCGGCGAGGGCTGCGCATCGTCGGCGTGACCGGCTCGTCGGGAAAGACGTCGACTAAGGACCTCATCGCCGCGGTGCTCAACCCGCTCGGTGAGGTGGTGGCGCCTCCCGGATCCTTCAACAACGAGCTTGGTCACCCCTGGACCGTCCTGCGGGCCAGTGAATCGACCAAGTTCCTGGTGTTGGAGCTGTCGGCCCGCCGTCCCGGAAACATCGCGGACCTCGCGGCTATCGCACCGCCTTCGATCGGTGTCGTGCTCAACGTCGGCACAGCGCACCTGGGCGAGTTCGGCTCGCGACAGGCCATTGCCGATACCAAGGGTGAACTGCCGCAGTCGCTTTCGATTGACGGTGTCGCAGTGCTGAATGCCGACGATTCGGCGGTGGCCGCGATGGCCGCCAAGACGCAGGCGCGGGTGGTGCGCACCAGCGTGCACAACACCGCTGATATCTGGGCGACCGATGTGAGCGTCGACGATCTTGCGCGTGCCCGCTTCACCCTGCGCGCCGGTGACGCGGTCGTACCGGTTCAGCTGGCTGTGCACGGTGAGCATCAGGTGAGCAACGCGCTGGCCGCTGCCGCGGTCGCGCTGGAATGCGGTGCCAGCCTTGCGCAGGTTGCCGGTGCACTCGCCGAGGCGGGGCCGGTATCGCGGCGCCGGATGGAGGTCAGTACCCGAGGTGACGGTGTCACCGTCATCAACGACGCGTACAACGCCAACCCGGATTCGATGATGGCCGGGCTGAAAGCCCTGGTCTCCATGGCTCGCCACGGGCGAGAATCCCGCCGCAGCTGGGCGGTGCTGGGGGAGATGGCTGAGCTGGGGCCCGACGCGATATCCGAGCATGACCGCATCGGACGGGCTGCGGTGCGCTTAGATGTCAGTCGATTGGTAGTCGTCGGAACCGGGAGGTCGCAGCGGGCAATGCATGCGGGTGCAGTGATGGAGGGGTCGTGGGGGTCCGAGGCGGTGCTGGTGGACGATCCTGCGGCAGCCGCCACGCTGCTGGCCGACGAGCTGGCCGCGGGCGATGTGGTGCTGGTCAAGGCATCGCGGTCGGCCGGGCTGTGGGTCGTGGCCGATGAGCTGCTGAAGGCGGGTGACGCATGAGGCAGATCATCATCGCTGCCGGGATCGCGATCCTCGTCTCGATCATGCTCACCCCGGTACTCATCCGGGTGTTCTCGCGCCAGGGCTTCGGCCAGGAGATCCGGGACGACGGCCCGCAGCATCATCAGAAGAAGCGCGGTACGCCGTCGATGGGCGGCGTCGCGATCCTGGCCGGTATGTGGGCCGGGTACTTCGGGTCACACCTGGTCGGCATCGCGTTCGGATCCAATGGCCCCTCGGCGTCCGGGCTGCTGGTGCTCGCGCTGGCGACCATGCTTGGCGGCGTCGGATTCATCGACGACTTCATCAAGATTCGCAAGGCACGCAACCTCGGTCTGAACAAGACCTCCAAGACGGTCGGCCAGATCTTGTCGGCGCTCGTCTTCGGTGTGCTGGTGTTGCAGTTCCGCAACACCGACGGGTTGACACCCGGTAGTCCGCAGCTCTCCTACGTGCGCGAGATCGCCACCGTCGCCATGCCCGCCGCAGTCTTCGTGCTCTTCTGCGTGATCCTGGTGATGTCGTGGTCCAACGCCGTCAATTTCACCGACGGCCTGGATGGGCTGGCCGGCGGATGTATGGCCATGGTGACCGGCGCGTACGTCATCGTGACCTTCTGGCAGTACCGCAACGCATGCTCCACACACCCCGGCGTCGCCTGTTACAACGTGCGCGACCCGCTGGACCTGGCGGTGATCGCCGCGGCAACCGCGGGCGCGTGTATCGGGTTCCTGTGGTGGAACGCCGCACCCGCCAAGATCTTCATGGGGGACACCGGATCGCTGGCCCTGGGCGGCATCATCGCGGGCCTGTCGGTGACCACCCGGACCGAGCTGCTCGCGGTGGTGCTGGGCGCGCTGTTCGTGGCCGAGATCGTGTCGGTGGTCCTGCAGATCGCCGCATTCCGCACCACCGGTCGCAGAGTGTTCCGCATGGCGCCGTTCCATCATCATTTCGAGCTGCTGGGCTGGGCGGAAACGACCGTCATCATCCGGTTCTGGCTCTTGACGGCCATTGCCTGCGGGCTGGGATTGGCCCTGTTCTACGGCGAGTGGCTCGCCACGATCGGTGACTAGCCGGCCATGACCGCTTCTCATGTGACGGAACTGGCCAGCGGGACAAGAGTTCTGGTCTGCGGTGCGCGTGTTACCGGCGATGCCGTGGTGGCCGCACTGGCCGGATTGGACCTCCTCATCACCGTCTGTGACGACAACAAGGAAGCGCTGCAACGTCATCGCGAAGCGGGACGTAGGGCGTTCACCACCGCCGAGGCGCAACGCCGCATGACCGATCAGGACCTGGTGATCGTCAGCCCCGGCTTCGGTCCGTCCTCACCTGTCGTGCTGGCAGCTGTTCAGGCCGGGTTGCCCGTCTGGGGCGACGTCGAATTGGCGTGGCGCCTGGATGCTTCCGGTCGGTATGGACCGCCCAAACAGTGGCTGGTGGTCACGGGAACCAACGGAAAGACTACGACCACGGCAATGGTCCACGACATGCTGACCGCAGCGGGGCGCACCAGTGCGCTGTGCGGGAACATCGGAGATCCGGTCTTGAATGTCTTGGATCGCGATGTGGACTATCTCGCCGTCGAGCTGTCGAGCTTTCAATTGCATTGGGCGCCGTCGGTGCGCCCGGCGGCCGGTGTGGTGCTCAATGTGGCCGAGGATCACCTCGACTGGCACGGAGGAATGGACGCGTACACCCGGGACAAGGCGCGAGCGCTCACTGGTGAGGTCGCGGTCGTCGGCTTGGACGACGCGGTGGCCGCCCGGCTGCTCTCCGGCTCGCCCGCGCCGATCAAGGTGGGATTTCGCACCGGTGAGCCCGCACCCGGAGAGCTCGGCGTGCACGACGGCCGGCTGGTGGACCGGGCATTCGGGGCCGATGTGTCGTTGATCGAGGTGTCGAGGCTCCCGGTGGCGGGTCCGATCGGTGTACTCAACGCGCTGGCGGCCGCCGCGCTGGCCCGCGCGGTGGGTGTGCCCGCCGAGGCCGTTGCCCGCGCGTTGGGAGCCTTTCAGGTGGGGCGGCACCGGGCCGAGCTGGTCGCGCGACGTCACGGTGTTTCGTACGTGGACGACTCGAAGGCCACCAATCCGCACGCGGCCGCGGCGTCCATCGCGGCGTATCGACGCGTCATCTGGATCGCCGGGGGGTTGCTCAAGGGGGCCGCGGTCGATGATCTGGTACGCGATTGTGCCGACCGGCTAGGCGCAGTTGTGCTGATCGGCACGGATCGAGGACTGATTGCTGAGGCTTTGGCGCGACACGCGCCGGATGTACCCGTAGTTGCAGTTGTGACGCGCGAGGATGCTGGGGTGCAAGAGGCAAATGTGGTCTATGTGACTGATGAGGCGGATGGGGGTGGCGCTGACCTGGGTACCCGAGTCATGTCCGCGGCCGTCCGGCACGCCAGCACAGTGGCCCAGCCTGGCGACACCGTGCTGCTGGCTCCGGCCGGCGCATCCTTCGACCAATTCAGCGGGTACTCCGAGCGTGGCGACAGATTCGCCGCGGCGGTGCACGCACTTACCGGTTAGGTGACAGCGACGTGTCGACCCTGACCGCCCCCTTCGCCAGAGTTTTCCGCTCCAAGAACGCGACCACGCCGGCCAAGAAGTCCTCTGACGCGAAGTCCGACGGGTTGGTGGCCCGGACTCGGCTGGGTGCCTGGCTGAACCGGCCCATGACCTCGTTTCACCTGATCGTCGCGACGGCCGCGTTGCTCACCACGCTCGGGCTCATCATGGTGCTGTCCGCATCCGGTGTGGAGTCCTACGACCTGGACGGATCGGCGTGGGCCGTCTTCGGCAAGCAGTTGCTCTGGGTGTGCGTGGGCCTGGTCGGTTTCTATATCGCATTGCGCACCCCGATCCGGGTGATGCGCAAATACTCTTTTCCGGCCTTCGTGTTCACCATCGTCTTGATCACTCTGGTGCTGATACCCGGTATCGGCACGTACTCCAACGGTTCTCGCGGCTGGTTCGTCTACGGCGGCATGTCGATGCAGCCCTCTGAGCTCACCAAGATCGCCTTTGCGATCTGGGGCGCGCATCTGTTGGCATCGCGTCGCATGGAGAAGGCATCGCTGCGCGAGATGCTTGTTCCCTTGGTGCCTGCCGCGCTGATCGCGCTCGTGCTCATCGTCATCCAGCCCGACCTGGGGCAGACGGTCTCCATGAGCATCATCTTGTTGGCGTTGCTCTGGTATGCCGGGTTGCCGCTCAAGGTGTTTCTCAGTTCGGTAATAGCCGCCGTGCTGGCGGCCGCCATCCTCGCTGTCTCTGCCGGATATCGCTCCGATCGGGTGAAGGCCTGGCTGGATCCGTCGGCAGACCCGCAGGCGACGGGTTATCAGTCGCGTCAGGCGCGATTCGCGCTGGCCCAGGGCGGTTTCTTCGGCCAGGGTCTGGGGCAGGGGTCGGCCAAGTGGCACTATCTGCCCAACGCCCACAACGACTTCATCTTCGCGATCATCGGCGAGGAGCTCGGCTTCGTCGGGTGCCTCGGGGTTCTCGCTCTGTTCGGGGTCTTCGCGTACACCGCCATGCGCATCGCCAAGCGCAGTGCTGATCCGTTCCTGCGAATGCTGACGGCCACCGCCGGCATGTGGGTCATCGGCCAGTCCTTCATCAACATCGGCTACGTGATCGGCCTGCTGCCGGTGACCGGTATTCAGCTTCCGCTTATTTCCTCGGGTGGAACAGCGACGGCCACAGCCCTTTTCATGATCGGCCTCATTGCCAACGCGGCGCGCCATGAACCCGAGGCCGTCGCTGCCCTGCGCGCGGGTTCGGGTGACCGGATGAACAGGGTGCTGCGGCTTCCGTCGCCGGAGCCGTACGTGGCCCCGCGGATCGATACCGCACGTGATCGGCTCCGTGCCAAGTCGGCCGTGCGCAGCACCGAGACGGCCAAGCCGCGGCCCGATCGCCCACGGCAGGCAGAGCCCAAACAAGGCGCCAAGCGCACGCCACGTGCACGCTCCGAGAGCGAGGCAGGGCATCATAGGCAGGTACAGCAGGTGCGCAGGCCCTCGGGCACGCGTGCGAGCGGCCGGACCCGTGAGCAATCCCGGGCCGGGAGCTCACGCGCCCGAACCCATCGATAGCTGCCGACATGTGATTGCTGCCAGACCGAAAGGATGCTCCCGGAGTGAGTGATGAACTTCGGCCGTTTTCGGTGGTGCTGGCCGGTGGCGGTACCGCGGGTCATGTCGAACCCGCCATGGCGGTCGCCGATGCGCTGCGCGAGATCGACCCGTCGGTGCGGATCACCGCACTGGGCACCGAGCGCGGCCTGGAGACGCGGTTGGTGCCCGACCGTGGTTACGACCTGGAACTGATCGTCCCGGTGCCACTGCCGCGGCGACTCACGGGCGACCTGCTGCGATTGCCGCTCCGGGTGCGCCGGGCGGTGCGGCAGACGCGGGCGGTATTCGACAATGTCGGGGCCGACGTCGTGATCGGCTTCGGTGGTTATGTGGCCCTTCCCGCCTATCTGGCGGCTCGTCGCGGGCCGTTGCGCCGTTCCCGCGTTCCAGTGGTCATCCACGAGGCGAACGCCCGTGCCGGCCTTGCCAATCGGGTTGGGGCGCGCCGCGCACAGCGGGTGTTGTCCGCGGTCCCGGATTCGGGACTGCGCCGCGCGGAAGTGGTCGGCGTGCCCGTTCGTGGGTCGATCACGGCGCTGGATCGTGCCGCATTGCGGCAGGAGGCGCGCGCCTACTACGGGTTTGACGACAACGCACTGGTGCTGTTGGTGTTCGGCGGTTCCCAAGGTGCGGTGTCCCTGAATAATGCCGTCTCGGCGGCCGCCAATGACCTTGCCGCTGCCGGGGTTTCGGTGCTGCACGCGCATGGGCCGAAGAACACGATCGAGCTGCCCGAACCGAGACCGGAAGACGCCCCGGGTATCCGCAGGTATGTGGCCCTGCCGTACCTGGACCGGATGGACCTGGCGTACGCGGCGGCCGATATCGCGGTGTGCCGGTCCGGTGCGATGACTGTCGCGGAAGTTTCGGCGGTCGGGCTGCCCGCGATCTACGTACCCTTGCCCATCGGTAACGGCGAACAGCGTCTCAACGCGTTGCCGGTTGTCGACGCCGGCGGCGGGGTCATCGTCGCGGATCGCGACCTCACTCCGGAGACATTGGCGCACACGGTGATCGAGATACTCTCCGATTCCGAAAAACTTGCCGCGATGACGTCGGCCGCCGCTCTGTCCGGGCATCCGGACGCCGCGCGACAGGTGGCTCAGGTGGCATTGGATGTCGCTCGAGAGCGGCGTTCTCAGAGAGGGGGCGCCTCGCGATGAACGTCGGCCCACTCCCGGAGCACTTGCGCCGCGTGCACATGGTCGGTATCGGCGGCGCCGGAATGTCCGGTATCGCCCGGATTCTGCTGGACAGGGGAGCGCAGGTATCGGGCTCCGACGCCAAGGAGTCCCGCGGCGTGCTCGCACTGCGTGCCCGCGGCGCGCTCGTCAACGTCGGCCACGACGCTGATGCCCTGGACCTGCTGCCGGGCGGACCGACCGTGGTCGTCACCACCCATGCTGCCATTCCTAAGACCAATCCCGAACTGGTGGAAGCGAATCGGCGCGGTATACCGATACTGCTGCGCCCCGTCGTGCTCGCGGACCTGATGGCCGGATACCGCACCCTCATGGTGACTGGAACGCACGGCAAGACCAGCACCACCTCGATGCTCATCGTGGCGCTGCAGCATTGCGAATACGACCCCTCGTTCGCGGTCGGCGGCGAACTCAACGAAGCTGGTACCAACGCGCACCACGGCAGCGGGGACGTATTCGTGGCAGAGGCGGACGAAAGCGACGGGTCCCTGCTGCAGTATCGGCCCGATCTGATCATCGTCACCAACATCGAGGCCGACCACCTCGATCACTTCGGCAGTGTCGAGGCCTACACCGCGGTGTTCGACGCGTTCACCGATACCCTTGGCCCCGACGGGGTCCTGGTGGTGTGCCTCGACGATCCGGGTGCGGCGGCACTGGCGCGCCGGGCCCATGAGCGCGGCATGCGGGTGCGTGGCTACGGCAGCATCGATCAGACCGAGGCAGGGGATGTCCCGGTGGCCGGGCGCTTGCTGGACTGGCAGTTCCGTGACACCGGAGCCATCGCCCAGATTCAGTTGACGGGCGAGAACACCCCACGCACCATGCGGTTGTCGGTGCCCGGACGGCATATGGCCCTGAACGCGCTGGCCGCCGTGGTGGCGGCCGCCGAGATCGGGGCCTCCATCGAGGGTGTGCTCGACGGGTTGGCCGGATTTGAAGGTGTGCGCCGTCGATTCGAACTGGTCGGCCAGGTCGAGAGTGTCCGGGTTTTTGATGACTACGCGCACCATCCGACCGAGGTGCGCACGGTGCTGCAGGCGGTTTCCGGGATCGTCGCGCAGCAGGGGCACGGACGTTCCGTTGTTGTCTTTCAGCCGCACTTGTACTCGCGCACAGCCGCTTTCGCCACGGAGTTCGCCGAGGCGCTGAGCATCGCCGATCTGGTGTTCGTGCTTGATGTCTACGGGGCGCGGGAAGCTCCCCTCCCGGGTGTCAGCGGTGCGCTGATCGCCGGGCAGATCACCGGGGTGCCGGTGCATTACCTGCGCGACCTGTCGACGGTGGCTGATCAGGTCGCCGCCGCCACGGCGCCTGGGGATCTGGTGGTCACCATGGGCGCTGGCGATGTCACGTTGCAGGGCAAGGAGATCGTGCGCGCATTGCGTGTGCGGGCCAATGATTGGCCGCCGCCGAGGAATGGTCAATGAGCGAGTCGGACAAGACTTCCGAGGACCCGGCGGAGTCGACCCCGGAACCCGATGAGATCGAGGACTCCGCCGCCGAGGACGTCGACGAGGACGATGTTGCCGAGGGGGCCGGCGAGGACGACGCCGACGAAGGGCCGCGGATGCGGGCCAGGCGCGAGCGGATGGAGCGCCGGGATGCGCAGCGGCGTGCGATCGCCTTGGAGCAGGCGAGGCGCGAGGCGAAGGCTGCGGCCAAGGGTAAGCACGTCGACCAGGGCAAGGCCGCGGGCCGAGGGAAGGTTCAGGGTCTGCACACCCTGCTCCTCGCGGTACTGCTGACGTTGATCGCGGTGGGGCTCGGCGCAATTCTGTACTTCACGCCGCTGATGTCGGTGCGCCAGACGGTGGTTACCGGTACCGGAGTGGTCACCCAACAGGATGTCCTTGGTGCACTGAACATCGCGCAGGGAACCCGGCTGCTGCAGATCGACACCGCCGCGGCCGCGGACCGGGTGGCCAGTATTCGCCGGGTGGCCAGCGCACGGGTGCAATGCGAATATCCGTCCACGCTGCGTGTCACGATCGTCGAGCGGGTGCCGGTTGCCGCATGGGCGGGCGGCGACGGCACGCACCTCATTGACCGCGATGGGGTGGACTTCGCCAACGAACCGCCGCCGCCGGGCATCCCAGTGCTCGACGTGGTGGCTCCGGGTCCTCAGGACCCGACGACCAAGGCGGCGCTGCAGGTGCTCACCTCGCTGGCGCCCGATCTGGCGCGGCAGGTGGCCAAGGTCGCGGCGCCGTCGGTGTCGTCGATCACATTGACCCTCGACGACGGTCGAACCATCGTGTGGGGGACCACCGACCGCACCGCCGAGAAGGCGGAGAAGCTGGGGGCGCTGCTCACGCAGCCCGGCCGCATGTATGACGTGTCCAGCCCGGATCTGACCACGGTCAAGTAAGCGACCGCTTTGCCCGCGGTTTCTGGAAATAGCCACGGGAAAATCCCGGCATCCTTCGGCGCGCCTCCCGTGCCCGGTATCTCGCGCCCCCTACCGTTCTGTTTCAGCGGGACAACCTGACATAACTCTAAGCCTGAGGTAGAGGTTGAGAGTTTGCAGAGAGGCTCTAGCTACCCAGACCACGGCAGCAACCAGGGAGGAAGGCGACCATGACGCCTCCACACAACTACCTCGCGGTGATCAAGGTCGTCGGCATCGGTGGCGGCGGCGTCAACGCCGTCAACCGGATGATCGAGCACGGCCTCAAGGGGGTCGAGTTCATCGCGATCAACACCGACGCGCAAGCGCTGTTGATGAGCGACGCCGACGTCAAACTTGACGTCGGCCGCGACTCCACGCGCGGCCTGGGCGCGGGTGCGGACCCCGACGTGGGGCGCAAGGCTGCCGAAGACGCCAAGGACGAGATCGAGGAACTCCTCAAGGGTGCCGACATGGTCTTCGTCACGGCCGGTGAGGGTGGTGGCACCGGTACCGGTGGGGCGCCCGTGGTGGCTAGCATCGCGCGCAAGCTCGGTGCGCTGACTATCGGTGTGGTCACCCGGCCGTTTTCGTTCGAGGGTAAGCGCCGCAGTGGCCAGGCCGAGAACGGAATTGGCTCGCTGCGCGAGAGCTGCGACACCCTCATCGTCATCCCTAACGATCGCCTGCTGCAGATGGGCGACGCCGCGGTATCGCTCATGGACGCATTCCGCAGTGCCGACGAAGTGTTGCTCAACGGTGTTCAGGGCATCACCGACCTCATCACCACGCCGGGTCTGATCAACGTCGACTTCGCCGACGTCAAGAGCGTCATGTCCGGCGCCGGTAGCGCCCTGATGGGCATCGGCTCGTCGCGTGGCGACGGCAGGGCACTCAAAGCCGCTGAGACCGCGATCAATTCGCCGCTGCTCGAGGCCTCGATGGAAGGCGCGCAGGGCGTGCTGATGTCGATTGCCGGCGGCAGCGACCTGGGTCTGTTCGAGATCAACGAGGCGGCCTCGCTGGTGCAGGAGTCGGCGCACCCCGAAGCCAACATCATCTTCGGTACCGTCATTGACGATTCCCTGGGCGACGAGGTGCGGGTCACCGTCATCGCCGCCGGATTCGACGCGGGCGGCCCCAGCCGCAAGCCGATCAGCGGCACGGCAGCTCCGGGAACTGTCGCCCCCGGTAAGGCCGGTCAGGTCAACGGCTCGAACGGGACCAGTATCTTCGACACCATCGACGCGCAGAGCCTGCCCAGGGACACCAACGGTGCCACGGTGACGCTCGGCGGCGACGAGGACGATGTCGACGTGCCGCCCTTCATGCGGCGATGAGCCGAACTACCCTCTGAGGTATGGGTTTTCGAGTTCGGCGCGTCACCACCACCCGCCGCGGCGGGGTATCACGCGCGCCGTTTGACAGCTTTAACCTCGGTGATCACGTCGGTGATGATCCAGACGCGGTGGCCGCCAACCGATCACGGCTCGCTGGTGCCCTCGGGCTGCCGGACGATCATCTGATCTGGATGCAGCAGGTACACGGCGATCACGTGCACAGGGTCGAAGGTCCCGAAGGGGCGGTGATTCCCGAGACCGACGCCCTGGTGACCAGCCAGCCCGGGATCGCGCTGGCGGTGCTGACCGCCGACTGCGTCCCGGTGCTGTTCGCCGATGCGGCGACAGGAGTTGTCGCGGGTGCCCACGCGGGACGGGTTGGAGCGAAACTCGGCATCGTGCCGCGCACGATCGACGCCATGGTGGCCGCCGGAGCGCAGGTGGAACGCATCTCGGCGTTCCTCGGGCCGGCGGTGAGCGGTCGTCACTACGAGGTCCCCGCTGACATGGCGGCCGATGTGGAGGAGGCCCTGCCCGGTAGTCGCACTACGACTTCGGCCGGAACTCCGGGATTGGACCTGCGTGCCGGAATTGCCCGCCAGCTCTCCGGATTGGGCGTGACGGCTATTGATATCGATCCGCGGTGCACCGTGGAGGATTCCGATCTTTTCAGCTATCGCCGGGAGCCGCGCACCGGCCGACTGGCGTCGGTGATCTGGCTGAGCTGATGTCTCGTGCCGATGAGCTGAGCACCGCACTGGAGGCGGTGCGGGAACGGGTCCGCGCCGCCGCCGGGGCCGTCGATCGCGATCCCGACGACATCCAATTGCTGCCCGTCACCAAGTTCTTCCCGGCGTCCGATGTCGAGGAGCTGTACCGGTTGGGCTGCCGCGCGTTCGGGGAATCGAGAGATCAGGAGGCCGCCGCCAAGGTGGAGCTGGTCGGCCACGCCGATATCCACTGGCACATGGTGGGCAATCTGCAGCGCAACAAGGCGAAGTCGGTTGCTCACTGGGCGTCTTCGGTGCATTCGGTGGACAACTCGCGGCTGGTGTCCGCGTTGGATACCGGTCGCGGGGCGGGGGAGAAGCGCGAGCCGCTGCATGTCTATCTCCAGATCAGCCTGGACGGTGACACCACCCGGGGTGGGGTGGATATCGCGAACCCCGCGGGGATCGACGAGCTATGCGCGCGGGTGGTCGCCAGCGAGCATCTGGAGCTCGCCGGGTTGATGGCTCTACCTCCTCGCGAGGCCGATCCCGACCAGGCCTTTCATCGGCTCCAGCAAGAACACGAACGCGTCCGGCGACGCTATCCACACGCGAATCGCTTATCGGCTGGAATGTCCAACGACCTGGAGACCGCCATTAAATATGGGTCCACTTGTGTGCGTGTCGGAACGGCGCTGATGGGACAACGACCGCTAACGTCACGGTAGATCGTCACTCCAGTCACATTTGCAACACAGCTGTAGAGACCGAGCGAACAACTGAACTCCATATAGCCCACGCACGGAAGGTCACGCGATGAGCACGCTGCACAAGGTCAAGGCCTACTTCGGCATGGCTCCCATGGACGACTACGACGACGAGTATTACGACGATGTCGACGCTCCCGCGCCCCGCCGCGCGTCCGCTGAGGACCGTCGGTACCCGCGTCGTGGCGAGCGGTTCGCCGACGATGCCGAGTACGGCTACGACGAGCCCGGCTACCGACCGGCCGGCCCGGCCGGCTACGCCGAGGAAGACCGCTTTGCCACCCGCCATCCGGCACCACGCGAGTTCGATCGTCCGGCCCCGCGTTTGGGCTCGCTGCGAGGTAGCGCCCCCACCCGCGGCGCGCTGGCCATGGATCCGCGCCGCGCCGCCATCTTCGAAGAGGGAAGCCCGTTGTCGAAGATCACCACGCTGCGCCCCAAGGATTACAGCGAGGCCCGCACGATTGGTGAGCGTTTCCGCGACGGCACCCCGGTGATCATGGACCTGGTGTCGATGGACAACGCCGATGCCAAGCGCGTCGTGGACTTCGCGGCCGGGCTCGCGTTCGCGCTGCGCGGCTCATTCGACAAGGTCGCGACGAAGGTCTTCCTGCTGTCTCCGTCCGATATCGACGTGAGCGCCGAGGAGCGCCGCCGGATCGCCGAGAGCGGTTTCTACTCCTACCAGTAAAGAGCTTTAGCCGAGTGCGAGCCTGGCGCGGAATTGGAGACCAATTTCCGCACCAGGCTCGCACTCGTCGTTAGTGGCAGGACTTCGCGGGGCGCGGATCGTGTGGATCGTCGGGATCCGGGTCGCCGAACCAGCGCGAGGGCTGGTGTGAGCCGTACTCGTCGTGCCAGTCCCACCATTCATATGCGGGGGACTGCGGGTAGCCCTCCGGCGAGTCCTCCCATGTCTCCTGGCGGCCCAGCGCCGTCATGTCGAGGAAGGTCCAGGTGTTGTTGAACGCCTCGTCGCCCCGGTTCTTGATGAAATAGGTGCGGTACACCCGATTCCCGTCACGGATGAATGCGTTGGTGCCATGCCAGTCGTCGACATCGAAGTCGCGGTCGAAGGAACTGTCCGCGGCGATGGTGTACCAGGGGTGATGCCAGCCCATCCGTGCCTTGATGCGGTCCAGGTCCGCCTGCGATCCGCGCGAGGCGTAGACGAGTGTGGTGTCGCGCGCATTCAGATGGGCCAGATTGCCGATGTGGTCGGCCATCAGTGAGCAGCCGGTGCACCCATGTTCGGGCCAGTCGCCCGTGCCGGGGTCGATGAACGCGCGGTAGACGATGAGCTGGCGGCGACCCTGAAACAGGTCGAGGAGGGTCACCGGGCCTTCTGGTCCCTCGAACCGGTAGGACGCGTCCACTTCAGTCCACGGCATACGCCGGCGTTTGGCGGCCAGGGCGTCGCGGGCCCGGGTGAACGCCTTTTCCTCGATGAGCATCTGCTGGTGCGCGATTGCCCAATCCTGTGCCGACACGATCGGGGGAGTTCTCATGATGTTGCCCTCTCTATGGTCTCGGCGAGCTGTTTGATCCGCGCCAACCGTCGATCCCACGCCGCTCCCACCGCGGTGAGCTGCTCGGCGATGCGGGCGACTTGTTCGGCGTTGGCGCGATACTGCTTCTCTCGCCCGTTGGTGGTGGCGTGGACCAGGCCGGCCTTGTCGAGGACCGCGAGGTGTTTGGTCACGGCCTGGCGGGTGACCGGAAGGCGATCGCTCAACGTCGTGGCCGTCGCCATGCCGTCGGTGAGGATGAGGTCGAAGACCCGCCGCCGGGTCGGATCGCCGACCGCCGCCCACAGATCGTCGTCGATGACGGCTGTCGTCATGGCTGGCCCGCCAGCTCCGCGCAGGGTGCGAGGCGGGGCAGGTGCCGCGCCCAGCCCTCCTCGTGTGCCTCGTACTGCTCGATGACGTCGGCTTCGGTTCGGCCCTGGTCCCGAAAGCCGACCTCGGTCATGCGCACCCGGGTGCCCATTCCCGCCGGTGTGAGGTCAAATGTCACCAGTAGCGAATTTCCGGCGTTCGCCACGTGCCCCTCGGGATAACACCAACGGAACGAGAACCGCCGCGGCGGATCGACGTCGACGAGCGTGAGGCCGAAGATCTGGACCTCGCCGGGTTCCTCGCCGCTGAAGGTGATCTCGCCTCGCGCCCCCGGGGTCGGGGCGAACTCTGCGTCGTCCGGCCACCACTGCTTCATATGTTCCGGGCGGCTGATGACGGAGAAGACCACCTCCGGCGCCGCGTCGATGTGAAGTTCTCGCTCGATGCGTTCGTATGACATGTCTCTCCCAACTCGCAACAATCGGTTGCGTTTTACGGTAATGCCACAAGGGGTGATATGCAACCATAAGTTGCAGGTTATGGACCCTGTGGCGCGGTCCAGGGGTTTCGTTGTGTGGTGGGCGGCCCGACGGGGCCTGCCGGTAGGCTGAGGAAGCTGTTTTAAGAAGCCCGCGCGTGTTTGTTCACGCTTGCCCGATGAGGGGTCCCTTGGCACTGTTCTTTGAGATCATTGGCTACGCGCTTCTGCTCTTCTGTTTGCTGCTGTTCGCGCGCATAGTGATCGAGACCATTCAGTCCATTAGCCGTGATTGGCACCCGCGAGGCGCCACAGTGGTGATTCTGGAGCTCATCTTTACCGTCACCGACCCTCCTGTGCGGTTATTGCGCCGCCTCATTCCGCCGCTCTCGCTTGGCGCGGTGCGATTCGATCTGTCCATTACTTTGCTGCTTTTGGTCGGATTCTTTGGCATGCGGGTGGCGTTCCTGATGGCCGCTGGCTAAGCCTCCAGCGACGCTGAATTTCGGTATTCAACTCACATCGATCTGGATACGAATGCGCGTCATATCCAAAGCCTCAGAGTATTTTTATGCACGTCAGAGGGATGCTTAACGCGCTCTGCTGCGACCGGCGGGTCGGATGTGACAGGATGGACGCCAGTTACAGTGACACGGCACGTTCGTTTTACACTGCAATACGATTCCAGACGTCGAGACTTGATAGGGGCAGGCAATGCCGCTTACACCAGCTGATGTACATAACGTCGCGTTCAGTAAGCCACCCATCGGTAAGCGCGGATACAACGAGGACGAGGTTGACGCCTTCCTCGACCTGGTGGAGAACGAGCTGGCCCGCCTGATCGAGGAGAACTCGGACCTGCGTCAGCGGGTTCAGGAGTTGGACCAGGAGTTGGTCGAGGCCCGCAAGGGTGGCGGCGCGGCTCCCGTCTACGAGGCCCCCAAGCCCGAGAAGAAGCCCGAGCCCGCTAAGCCCGAGCCCACACCGGCACCCGTCGTGGCAGCCGCCCCGGCCGCGGCGTCGACCGAGGACCATCACGTCCGCGCGGCCAAGATTCTGGGCCTGGCACAGGACACCGCAGACCGCCTGACCGGGAACGCCAAGTCCGAGTCGGAAAAGTTGTTGTCCGATGCTCGCGCAAATGCGGACCAGATCGTCAGCGAGGCTCGCGCCACCGCCGACAAGACGGTCACCGACGCACGGGCCAAAGCCGAGGCGTTACTCTCGGATGCCCAGACCCGTTCCGAGACCCAGCTGCGCCAGGCGCAGGAGAAGGCCGATGCCCTGCAATCCGATGCCGAGCGCAAGCACTCGGAGATCATGGGCACCATCAACCAGCAGCGCACGGTGCTGGAAGGGCGTCTGGAGCAGTTGCGTACATTCGAGCGCGAGTACCGCACCCGGCTCAAGACCTACCTGGAGTCTCAGCTCGAGGAGCTTGGCCAGCGCGGTTCCGCAGCGCCCGTCGATGCGGGTGCTTCGAATGAAAACGCATCCAAGGAAGCCGGTTTCGGCCAGTTCAACCGTGGGAACAACTACTGATTTAGATCGGTCTATGCTCGCGGCACGTATGAGGAGTGATTCGCGATGCTGATCGTCGCACTGGTGTTGGCCGCTGTCGGTCTGGCGGCTCTGGTGACAGCAGTGGTCACCAGCAATGAAGTTCTTGCCTTCGTGTGTATCGCTGCGGCCGCCATCGGCGTGGTGCTCATGATCGTCGATGCGATTCGGGACCGGCATGCCGGCGCGCTGGAATCCGATGAGGAGTCAGACGCGGACACCGAGGGCGATGACGAGTCCGAGGCGCAGGGTCCCGACGAGTCCTTCGCCGCCTCAGCCGATCATGCCGATGGTGGCTCGGTAACCGATGTGGCGGAAGCTGATTCGACCAAGACATCGGTGATCCCGGCGGTGCACGAGGGCTCGGCCCCCGCCGCTGTCAGCCTCAAGGAAGCCGCCACCGCGGCCCACATCCATCCGTCTGCCGAAGAGACCTACGAGCAGTTCGATGTTGACGACGAGGACGAGGACGAGCCACACCGCTCGTGACGGGACCCTTGCCAGATGTCGCGTAGCGCAGTCGTGAGCGTGGCCGTCGTTGCGACGCTTAGCCTGTCGGGATGTCACGCCACGGACCCGGCCGGAAGCGGCCACCCCGATGCGGTGGCCGGCGTTGTCCTGGTGACGGCCCAGGCGACTGTCCCCCCGCCGCCGACGCCCAGCACGCTCGGCGAGGAGCCTGACGGGGGTGCGTTGTCTGCTCCGGTCAGCCCATTCGACACCACTTCTCTAGCGGTGATCAGGCTGGACCCTCCGCTGCTCCGCGCGGTCCAGGACGCCGCCAATAGCGCGGCGGTCGACGGTGTGACACTTGTGATCACGTCGGGCTGGCGGTCGCGGGCTTTCCAACAGCAGTTACTCGATGACGCGGTGCAGACGTATGGAAGCCTGGCGGTGGCCCGGCAGTGGGTGGCTACTCCCGACGAATCGCATCATGTGCAGGGCAAGGCCGTCGACATCGGTCCCGCGTCGGCCTACGACTGGATGCTAAGGCACAGTACGCAGTTCGGCCTGTGTCAGGTCTTCGCCAACGAGAAGTGGCACTACGAACTCACCGCGGATGCTGAAGGTCAATGTCCACCGTTGCGTATCAACGCGGCAGGCTAACCAGACTTCTACCTCGGACCGGCTGCGGCCTTGACGAGCTGACCCGAGATGGATTCCAGTGCCTGGGTGAGGTTTTGGAAGGGGATTTCGGGGTCGCGTTCGTGGTAGATCGCCGCGATGATGATCGGCAAAGTGACCGTCGCTTCAGGATATTTCGTGACATCAATGCGGGCCGTCGCGTCCCCTGGTCGTAGAGACGGTTCGCTTGCTCGTGTAGGTCCGACCAGAACGCGATACCGCGATCGATGGCCGCGTCGATCTCGGCGCCGTGAAGGAAAGCGCGGAAGCGTCGCAGGCGGATGGCGGGACACGGCGGCGCGACGAAACGCTGATATCGGCAATCCGCGACGCGACGTACGCGGAGCTGGAGGAGCACGGCTACTCCGGGGTCACTTTTGAGGGTGTGGCCAGTCGGGCCAAGACCAGCAAGCCGGTGCTGTACCGCCGTTACCGGTCCCGTGCGCATATGGTCACCGACGCGCTGCCGACGCTGCGATACCCACCCGCTCGGCTCGCGGACTTCGCCGGCAACGAGATTCTGACCGCGCGGCAGATGCAGGACTACCGCAGCATCTACCTCGACCTGTACATCGAATTCCGCAAGGAGAGGGACAGTGAGAAGGAGTCGATCAACGACGATGTGGTCTTCGAGATCGAGCTGATCAAGCAAGTCGAAATCAACGTCGACTACATCCTGATGCTCGTCGGCAAGTTGCGTGAGGCTCGAGGCAACGGTGCTGACAAGGAGATGGCCGCTCTAATGGATATTCATCGCTCCATTGACTCCAGCCCGACGCTGCGCAATAAGAAAGACCTCGTCATGGAGTTCGTCGATCGCGTTTCGTTAAGCGGGACGATCGACGAAGACTGGCGGGCATACGTCGACGCCGAGCGAACCGCCGAGCTGGAGGCGATCATCGCTAACGAGGGTCTCAAGCCCGACGAAACCAAAGCGTTCGTCGACCATTCCTTTCGCGACGGCGGCATCCCGACAAGCGGCACGGCGATTACAAAGTTCCTGCCGCCGACCTCACGGTTCTCTGCTGGAAGAGGCCACGGGGAGAAGAAGGAGCGTGTCCTAGGCCGCCTTCATGACTTTTTCCAGCGATTTTCTGGGCTGACCTCAGATGGTGATCAGCCGTGGAGGCCCGGATGAACACTGGTGGTGTCGGGGTTGGCACGCGACTTCGACACGTTGCTCTATCAGAACTGAATGACGAGAGCTTTTACACGGGAAGGACAGTGGATGCCGCCAAAGGTCTCGTGTCCGACGAATGGGCGATGCCATCGGGCCGCTCGTCGCTGAACTCATCGCGGTCGGGAGGACGACTCCAAGAAGTTTGGGAGAAAGCACCCGGCCTTTCTTTCATGTCGAGCGTCCCGGCTTAAGGGCGGCCTCGGTGTTGGCTCGTCTGGCGGTCCGTTGCGAGAGCCGTTCGGCCGGCGACCTGCTGTTCCCGGCCCGCAGCGGTGGATATCTGAAACGGCCGTCATACGACTTTCAACCGGGCAGTCGAGCGTGCGCAGGTGCAAACAATCACGCCGCACGACTTGAGACACACCTGTGCGAGCCTCGCAGTCAGTTCCGGCGCGAATGTCCTTGCGGTGTCACGGATACTGGGCCACAAGGATCCGAGCATAACGCTGCGGATCTACGCCGACCTTTTCGACACCGACCTCGACGCGGTAGCCGTCACCCTGGACGCAAAAATTTCGGAAAGCGTCCAAAGCGTGTCCAAACAGCCCGCGGAACGACGCCGCAGTCGTCATAAAACCGCCGTCTAGCTGCGGCGATTCCATTCACTGCTCTGTGTCCGAGGGGGGACTTGAACCCCCACGCCCGTTAATAGGGCACTAGCACCTCAAGCTAGCGCGTCTGCCATTCCGCCACTCGGACCTCTTGCTCCAGTTTGGGCACGTGGGCGGAATTTCCGCGCTGTGCTCAAACCAAGTGCGGGCACTATGGCCCGTGGTTGCCGTCATAGGCTAGCGGAAACCCTGCACAAGGCCCAAACCGGTTGCCCGCGCCCGGTGTGCAGCCTCCGACGATGGTAGGAAAGGTAGTTGTGACTTCTGAGAATCCGGCGCCCGAGGATGAGGTCGTCGAACTGGTCAGCACGCTGATCCGTTTCGACACCTCAAACACCGGAGAGCTGGAGACCACCAAGGGCGAGGCTGAATGCGCCCGCTGGATCCAGCAGCAGCTGGAAGAGGTCGGATACACCTGTGAGTACGTCGAGGCGGGCGCACCCGGCCGCGGAAACCTCTTCGCGCGCCTGGCCGGGGCCGACAGGGGGCGTGGCGCCCTGCTCGTACACGGCCATCTCGACGTCGTTCCCGCCGAGGCCGCCGACTGGAGCGTGCACCCCTTCTCCGGAGCGGTGACCGACGGCTACGTGTGGGGCCGCGGCGCGGTTGACATGAAGGACATGGTCGGGATGATGGTCGCGATCGCCCGGTGGTTCAAACAATCCGGGACGGTCCCCCCGCGCGATCTGGTCTGGGCATTTGTCTCGGACGAGGAGAACGGTGGCAAGTGGGGCTCTCAGTGGCTCGTAGACAACCGTCCCGACCTGTTCGAGGGTGTCATCGAGGCCATCGGCGAGGTAGGCGGTTTCTCGCTCACCGTGCCGCGCAAGGAAGGCGGAGAGCGGCGTCTGTACCTGCTGGAGACGGCGGAGAAGGGCATCGCATGGATGAAGTTGACCGCCAAGGCGCGGGCCGGCCACGGCTCCATGGTGCATGAGGACAACGCCGTCACGGCAGTCGCCGAAGCCGTGGCCAAACTGGGCCGGCATCGGTTCCCCTTGGTGCTGACCGAAGCGGTGACTCAGTTCCTTGCCGCGGTCGCCGAGGAGACCGGCTACGACTTCGACCCGGACTCACCGGATCTGGAGGGCACCGTCGCCAAGTTGGGATCGATCGGCAAGATCGTCGGTGCGACCCTGCGCGATACCGCGAACCCCACGATGCTCAAGGCCGGGTACAAGGCCAATGTCATACCGGCCACCGCCGAGGCCGTGATCGACTGCCGGGTGCTGCCCGGGCGGCTGGAGGCCTTCGAGCGTGAGGTCGACGAGATCATCGGCCCCGATGTCGAACGCGAATGGGTGCAGTTGCTCCCCGCCTACGAGACAACGTTCGACGGGGACCTTGTCGATGCGATGAACGCCGCGGTGCTGGAATTCGATCCCGAGGCCCGCACCGTGCCGTACATGCTTTCCGGCGGTACCGATGCAAAGGCGTTCGCCCGGTTGGGTATTCGGTGCTTCGGTTTCGCGCCCCTGAAGCTGCCGCCCGAGCTCGACTTCGCCGCACTGTTCCATGGCGTGGACGAGCGCGTGCCCGTCGACGCATTGACGTTCGGTACCAAGGTTCTTCAGCACTTCCTGCTCAACCACTGATCACACCCGACTGAAAGGACGCCCACATGGCCTCTCCCTACGACTCCCTGCCGCAGCTGCCGACCTTCACCCTGACATCTGCCAGTGTCACCGACGGACAGCCGCTCGGCATCGAGCAGGTGAGCGGAATCCTGGGTGCTGGGGGACAGGACGTTTCGCCCGAGCTGAGCTGGTCCGGATTCCCCGAGGAAACGCAGAGCTTCGCCGTCACGGTGTACGACCCCGACGCTCCTACCGGGTCGGGCTTCTGGCACTGGGCGGTGGCGAACCTGCCCGCCACCACGACGCAGCTGCCCGCGGGCGTGGGCAACGGAAGCGGATTGCCGGGGGATGCGATCACATTGGCCAATGACGCGAGCCTCAAGCGGTACATCGGGGCGGCTCCGCCGGCCGGTCACGGTCCGCACCGGTATTACATCGCGGTGCACGCCGTGAGCGTGCCGAAGCTGGAGCTGTCGGAGAGTGCCACCCCTGCGTACCTGGGCTTCAACCTGTTCGGGCATGCGATCGCCCGCGCCGTCATCCACGGCACCTACGAACAGCACTAGCCGCCTTGCGGGGCGGGCTAGGAGGCCGAGCCGATTGCCTCCTGCAGGCTGGTGAACCCGCCGTCACGCAGATGTTGGGCGATACCGTCGTGAATCCGCTTGGCGTAGAAGCCGCCCCGGTAGATGAAACCGGTATAGCCCTGCAGTAGTGAGGCCCCGGCGGTGATCCGTGCCCAGGCGTCATCGGCATCCTCGATGCCGCCGACGCTGATGAGTACCAGGCGGTCTCCCACTCGTCGATATAGCCGTCGCAGCACCTCGAGTGATCGGGCGGCCACCGGTGGACCGGAGATGCCCCCGGCGCCCAGGTCTTCGACATCGGGCGTCTTCAAACCGGCGCGGCTGATGGTGGTGTTGGTGGCGACGATCCCGGCGAGGCCCAGTTCGGCTGCCAGATCTGCGATCTCGTCAATATCGGCATCGGAGAGATCCGGGGCGATCTTCACCAGCACCGGTGCGGTGGTCTCTTCGAGAACTGCGGAGAGGATCTTGCGCAACTCGCCGATGGCTTGAAGGTCGCGTAGCCCAGGGGTGTTGGGGGAGCTCACATTCACCACCAGGAAGTCGGCGGCCGGCCCCACCAAGCGTGCGCTCACCCGGTAGTCGGAGGACGCGAACGCGGCCTCGACGATCTTCGACTTGCCGATGTTGGCGCCGATGGGCACCGTGGACTTTCGTGTCGCCAACCGGGGCGCAAGGGCTGCCGCACCGTGGTTGTTGAAGCCCATCCGGTTGAGCAGGCCGCGGTCGGCCGAGAGCCGGAACAGTCGGGGCTTCGGGTTGCCGGGCTGCGCGATGGCGGTCACCGTGCCCACCTCCGCGTAGCCGAACCCCAGCGGGCCCCACACCTTGAGGCCCTCGCCGTCCTTGTCGAATCCGGCGGCCAAACCCAGCGGGGCGGGGAAGCGCACCCCGAACACCTCGCTGGCCAGGAGGGGGTCGGTCGGGGCGCACAGCCGATTCATCAGCCAGCGCGTCGGCGCGAAGGCGGCCGCGGCGCGCAGGGAAGCGAAGACCAGGGTGTGTGCCCGTTCGGGTGGCACCACAAAAAACAGCCGCAACAGGATGGCGTACAGCATCAGATCACCGGGACGGTAAACGGCCCGCCAACCAGGTTTCCGCGGACTTTCTTGCGGCGCAACAGGACTCGACGGCTTCCGTCGGTATAGACCCGGACCCGGGTCAGCTCCCAGCCGCCGAACTCGGCCTGAATCGAGAGCCGGATCGATGCGGTGATCCTGGTGATTTCCGGAGGAAGCCGCAGTGGGTAGTAGTCGTACTCGTCATCGGGTTCGCTTTCCCAGCCCGACGGAAAGCTACTGCGTGCGGCGCGGCTCACCCGATGCTCCTGATGTCGATTGCCTGTATTCCGTCGCCCGCGCCGGATGCCACGAACAGGGTGGATCCGTCGCTGACCAGTGAATTAGGTTGCCGCACAGTCGCGAATCGGGCCCTTTCCTCGGGGATGCCGGTAGACAAATCGTAGCCAATAACCGTGTTGGACGCCGTCTGCGACACCCAGGTGAGCTTGGTCGAGTACGCCAGTCCGTACGGGGCGGCGGGCACCGGGTAGCGCTGGCGCAGGATGAGCGAGTCGGCCAATCCGAACACCAGCAGGGCGCCGCCGCGGGTGTCGGCTACCAGCAGGCGTCCCTTATCGTCGGCGAGCATCGTGGTCGCCCCCTCGCCGGCTCGAAGGGCATGCGCGGTGCCATCGCCGGCCTCGGTCAGGGTGGTCACCGAACTCTGCGCGCGATCCAGAACGGCGACGTTGTTGCCTTGGTACGCAATGGAATCGATATGAGCGAAACCGTTTGCGTGGGCGGTTATCTGGTTCTGGGCGTCGAGGGTGAAGACGGTGCCGTCGGTGTTTCCCAGCACGACACGGCCGTCTGGGCGACGGGCGATGGCCGAAAACTCGGTGTTTTCGTGGCCCGAGATATCGACCTTGTTCGCGCGCCCCGAGGCGATGTCGACCGTGAAGTAGCCGCCCGTAGTGGACAGGTACACCCTGCCGTGGCCGTCGCCGATGGCGGCGGTCGCCGGCGAGGAGAGCGTCACGGTGTGACGTGGCGTGTCGAGATTGTCGCGCGTGAACAACGTCACTGTTCGGCCGTCGTTGGTCAGAACTGACACTGTGTTGCTCGAGGTGTCGAACAACACTGCGCTGGACCGGCCGGCGAACCGGTGCACCGTTCCCGCTGGTGCCGTCGTGACCGGGGGTGACTGTGCTGCGGAAGCCGGCGTGATGACGGCAGGGGCGGCGGGACTGCCGTCATCGCTGCCCGTTGAGCAGCCCGATACGGCGCCCGAGACCACCGCGATGACGGCTGCTAGTGCGGTGATAGTGCCTCTAATACCGCGCACATCGCGGCCCGGTAAAGGATTCATCGCGTCCATCATCGCAATCGACCTGGGATTGCCGAGCAGGAGATGACTTTCTCGGCGCGTTCGGTGCTAGCAGTCGGTAGCTGGGGGCTATCGTGAGAGCCATGACGCTTGCCGACAGTCCGGTCTTCACCGTCGAGGTCCTCGTGACGGGCGTGCACGCGAATGGATTTGGTGAGGTAGGCGATGGTCGTAGCTTCGCTTTCCGCATCGAGGATTCGTTGCTGCGTGTCGAGATCTACCGGGCCTTCCTCACCGAGCTGGTTCCCGATGGCAGCGATGTGGTGGCCGTGGGAACCCGGCCCATCACTGACATCGATGTCACCGATGAACGCAGCATCGTCGCCGCGGTGCGTGATCTGGTCGCCGACGCGCAGCCGGTGAGCATCAGTCGCCTCGCCCGGCTGCTGGCCGGCTAGGGCGATCCGCCGCCGCGTCCAGTACGGTCGCTGTCGTGGATTCGGCAGTAGCGGCAATGTCCTGGTTGCAAGTGATCGTGCTGGCGGTGGTCCAGGGACTTACCGAATTCCTGCCGATTTCCTCCTCGGGCCATCTGGCCATCGTGTCGCGGGTGTTTTTCGATGAGGATGCGGGCGCGTCCTTTACCGCGGTCTCCCAGTTGGGCACCGAGGCGGCGGTTCTGCTCTATTTCGCCAAAGACATCTGGCGCATCCTTCGTGCGTGGTTCGGGGGACTGTTCGTGAAGGCGCACAGAACTTTTGACTACTGGATGGGCTGGTACGTCATTGTCGGCACCATGCCCATCGGGTTGTTGGGCCTGGCATTCAAGGATCAAATCCGTTCGGGTGCAAGAAATTTGTGGCTCATCTCGGCCTCGCTCATCGTCTTCGCGCTGGTCATCGCCGCCGCTGAGTACTACGGACGGCAGGTGCGTCACACCGAACAGCTCACTATGAAGGACGCTGTGATCGTCGGCAGCGCACAGGCTTTGGCCCTGATCCCCGGTGTGTCCCGGTCTGGCGCCACCATCAGCGCCGGGCTGTTCCTCGGACTGGACCGGCCCGCGTCCGCCCGATTCGGATTTCTTCTGGCAATACCGGCGGTGCTGGCCTCCGGGCTGTTCTCCCTGCCCGATGCGTTCCACCCGGTGACTGAGGGTATGAGTGCGACGGGTCCGCAGCTGCTGGTGGCCACCCTGATCGCCTTCGTCATCGGTTACGCGGCAGTCGCCTGGCTGCTTCGCTTCATCAGCAACCACAGCATGTACTGGTTCGTCGGATACCGCGTGGTTCTGGGGCTGACGGTGATGGGTCTGCTGGCTGCCGGGGTGGTGAGCGCGTCATGACGGTCATCCTGTTACGTCACGGGCGGTCCACCTCGAATGTCGCGCACACCCTCGCCGGCCGCAGCCCAGGTGTCGAGCTCGATGAGAAGGGACAAGTCCAGGCGCGCGGGATCGTTGATCGTCTGGGTGCGGTGACGGTTCGGGCGATCGTCACGTCCCCGCTGCTGCGGTGCGAGCAGACCGTGGCGCCGTTGGCGGCGGAGTTGAACCTGACGCCTGTCGTAGAGGACCGGCTCGCCGAGGTCGACTACGGGCAGTGGACCGGCCGCGCGATTGCCGAGTTGCTCACCGAACCCTTGTGGAAGGTCGTTCAGCAGCAGCCCAGTGCCGCACAGTTCCCGGGTGGTGAGGGGCTTGCGCAGGTCCAGGCGCGGGCGGTCGCGGCGATCCGTGAGCACGACCGGCGGCTATCCGAGGAGCATGGCGGTGACTGCGTCTGGGTGGCATGCACTCACGGAGATGTCATCAAGTCGGTACTTGCCGACGCGCTCGGCACGCACCTGGATGCGTTCCAGCGCATCGTCGCCGATCCGGCCTCGATGAGCGTGGTGCGCTACACCGAGCTGCGTCCCTTTGTCATGCACATGAATCACACCGGCCCCGACTTATCCAGCGCGCTGAGCGCCCGGCCGCCCGAGAAGCCCGCCGGGGCGGCTTCCGATGCCCCTGTGGGCGGCACGACCGATTAGAACCCTTCGCGCGAGGGGGTTCATCGACCGGTAGTTTTGGAGACACCATGCCCCGATCGATTCACGTATTCCGCAGCCCGGACCGTTTCGTCGCCGGAACGGTCGGGGAGCCGGGGAACCGTACGTTCTACCTGCAAGCCGTCCACGAGAGCCGGATCGTCAGCGTGATGCTGGAGAAGCAACAGGTGTCTGTGCTGGCCGAGCGCATCGGCACCTTGCTGTCGGAGGTCCACCGCCGGTTCGGAACCGAGATCCCGCCCGAGCCCGATGTGGTCGAGGATCTCAGCCCGCTGGTGATGCCCGTCGACGCCGAGTTCCGGGTCGGAACCATGGGGCTGGGCTGGGACGCCGAGGCCAACTCGGTGGTTGTCGAACTCCTCGCGGTGAGCGAGCAGGAGTTCGACGCCTCGGTGGTGCTCGATGACTCCGAGGACGGCCCGGATGCCGTTCGCGTGTTCCTGTCTCTGGAGGCGGCACGACAGTTCGCAACACGCTCCACCCGGGTCGTTTCCGCGGGCCGTCCTCCGTGCCCGCTGTGCGAGGAGCCGCTCGATCCGGCCGGACACATCTGCGTCCGCACCAACGGCTATCGCCGCGGGACGGTGCCCGGGGCGGCAGATGATGACGCCGAGTCCTGACGGCTCGGGTCCCGGTGGCAGCCCCGAGGATCACGCCGCCATCCGTGACGGCGAGCTCACCGTCATCGGGCGCATCCGATCCGCGAGCAATGCCACGTTTCTCTGCGAGGTCGAAAGTGGCCCGCATTGTGTCTACAAACCAGTGCGAGGCGAGCGGCCGCTCTGGGATTTCCCGGACGGCACCTTGGCCGGGCGTGAGGTGGCAACGTACCTGATTTCGGCGGAGCTGGGCTGGAATGTGGTGCCGTATACGGTATTTCGAGACGGTCCGGCGGGTGTTGGCATGGTGCAGCGATGGATCCACGAGCCGGAGCTCGCCGAGGGCGCCCTCGACCTGGTCGATATCTGTCTGCCGCAGGCCGTGCCGCAGGACTACCTGCCGATCTTGCGCGCCCTCGACTCCGACGGCGCGGAAATCGTGCTGGTTCACGCCGATGACGCCCTGCTGCGCCGGATGGCGGTGTTCGACACCCTGGTGAACAACGCCGACCGCAAGGGCGGCCACATCCTGCGGGGCGCCGACGGCGTTTACGGCGTCGATCACGGGATCTGCCTGCACGCCGAGGACAAGCTGCGAACCGTGCTGTGGGGATGGGCGGGCAAGCCCGTGGAGCCAGAGTTGCTTGCTGATGTGGAGCGCCTCGGGGAGGCATTGCGGGGAGATTTGGGCGCCGCACTGTCGGTCCACATCACGGCGGAGGAAGTGGCGGCTTTACGCCAACGTGCTGCGACGACGCTGGATGAGCCGGTGATGCCGATGCCTGATCGCAACAGACCCATACCGTGGCCCGCCTTTTGATGGGCGATCGTCTAGCCTGGTCGGCACAGCGTTATGTTCCGGGAAGGGACGGGCAAGGGGGGTGCTGACGTGACGGGACCACATGACCCGTATCAGCAAGGACCAGCGGGGCAGTGGGGCGCATCCGAGGGGCCGACTCAGGAGCACTGGCAGGCGCCGCCGCCGACGGCTCCGTACGGTTATGCGCCATCGGACTACCCGGACGATTCAATCGGCCGCCTGTATGACGGAATTCCACAGGGTTACGCGGTCCCCCCGATGTATCCGGGGCTCCCGGGGCAGGATCCCTTCGGGTCGCAGAAGCAGTCCAAGCCGTGGATTCTGATCGCTTCGATCACCGCGGCGGTCGTCGTAGTGCTCGCGGTGGTGTTGGTGGTGATCCTCAACCGGGACACAGATCCGCGCCAATCGGTCAGCTCGCCGACCACCACGGTGTCCTACGCGAACCCCGAATTGCCCACAGTCAGTGGCGCACCGACGTATCTGACGCCTACCGCACAGCCGCCTAGTGCGCCAATGCCACTGCCCCAGATGCCTGTTCCGCCTCCGGTGCCGACGGGTCCGCCCAAGGCCCCGGGGCAGGTGGCCGCAGTCGGCGACTGCATCGCGTTGGCCGCTCCCTCGGACTACAAGGCGGTGGCGTGTACGGACCCCAAGGCGGCGTGGCGCGTGATCGAAGTCGTTCCGGGCGGTAAATGCCGGCAGACGTACACCGGATTCACGGCCGGTGATTTCTCGTATTGCATTGCCCCGCAACTGCGTGTCGGTTCGTGCTATCAGACGGCAGTGGTCATGGGCAGCACCGTGTTCGTGGCCGCGGATTCCTGCCAGGCGCCGAAGGCGTTCGTCGTGTTGTTCGTGATTCCGGGGACGAAGGAGGCCACGCAATGCAAGGGCAAGCCCGGGGTGGTTCATTCCTTCGCGTTCCCCGACCCGCCGATGGCTATCTGCACGAGCGAGTTCGCTCCGTGATTGTGAAAACTGGGATTGGTCAACTTACGGAAAAAAGCTTCCGACCAGTGGCTATCGCGCAATAAGATCGTCTCCTCATCGGAGGGGACATCATGATCACAAACTTCCGCCGGTTTTGGGCTGCCGGAATTCTCGCCGCGTCGGTCGCTGGGGCAGTCGGCCTTGCCGGACCCGCACATGCCGATGGCGAGGGAGAGTTCTTGCAGCTCATCAACGACAACATTCCCGGGGCGAACCCCTATAACGCGGGCAATGCCGCGATGTACGTGCACGCCGGGAACATGGCCTGTGGGGTGCTGCGTAACGGCGGAACGAAGGACGAGGCCATTGCGGCCGCCACATTGCTCCCGTGGTCTCCGAAGTGGGCGTCGAAGGCGGTGGTCGAGTACGCCCCCCAGACCATGTGTCCTGACGTCAAACACTGACGCCTAGCGGGGCGGCCCCTTTTCGACCCGCCTGCGTAGTGCTCCGAGGGGATCGTCGTGCTCGGTGTGCCAATCCGAGTCCAGGTACCAGGTGTAGCCGGCCTCGTGCAGGGTGGCGATCTTCTCACGTGTGGCGGCGAGGTCGCCGAAGTCGGTAGTTGCCTCGTACACCACGTCGTAGCTGCCGGCGTAGCCCAATTCGCTTCGTAGTGAATGAATTTCACGTGCGGCCTCAAGCCATCGCAGTAGCGGTGGATTGACGTCGAACTGTCCGTCGGCTGCGGTGATGTTGGGCAGCAGCCCCTCGCAGCGGGCGGCGCGGGACAGGGACTTACGCGAGCCACTCAGACCAACGCACCAGGTGGTGATGCGCGGCTTCTGTGCCGGTGGGTCGGGCGCCATATGCGTCGTGGGCGTCACTTGGTAATGCGTGCCCTCGTAGCTGAAGGGCTGGCCTTCCCATAGCCCGAACAGGACGTCGAGTCCCTCGTCAAGTAGTTCGGCGCGAGCCTTGCGGCCCTGGTCGCGTTCGAAGGCCAGCCAATTGTCATGCAGTGCACCCATTCCCACCGACAAGATGACCCGGCCGCCGGAGAGTCGATCCAGCGTCGCAGTGGTGGATGCCAGATCCCACGGCTTGCGGCGCGACAGCGGCGTGAGCATGGTTCCGAGCTTGATTCGGGTGGTGCGCATGGCCGCCGCTGTCAACGCCACCCACGCGTCGACGCCCCACACCGGTTCCCAGCCGAAGACGGCATCCCAGCCCGCCTCCTCGGCCAGCGCGGCCAGCTCCGCGACGTCGGCGGCGTCTCCCGTTGTCAGGACGATTCCGTACTGGATGGCGGCGGTCATGGGGGCGAGTATGCCGACGGGGTGTGACAAATCCTGATCGGGTAATACTGACCGGATGACTCTTTCCGATGCCGCTCTTGCCGCAGAACTCGCCGACGAAGCCGGACAGCTGTTGTTGCAGGTGCGTGCCGAGCTCGGGTTCGACGACCCCAAGGCGCTCGGCGCGGCCGGTGACAAGCGTGCGAACACGCTGCTGCTGGAGCGACTGGCTGCCGAACGGCCCGCGGATGCGGTGCTCTCGGAGGAGGCTGTCGACGACAAGGTCCGCCTCGGCGCGCAGCGGGTGTGGATCATCGACCCGCTCGATGGCACCCGCGAGTTCGGGATCCAGGGCCGCGACGACTGGGCGGTGCATGTCGCGCTATGGCAGGCGGACCCGGAGGGACAACACAGCGGGGGGTCGATCACCGATGCCGCCGTCGCGCTGCCCGGATTGGGCACCGTGTTTCGCACCGACGAGACCCGGGTGACTCCTTCGGCGCGCGCTGAATCGGATCCGATCCGGGTTGTCGTGAGTGCCAGCAGGCCTCCGAAGCTGCTGACCGAAATGGCAGGACGGCACAACATCGAACTGATCCCGATGGGTTCGGCCGGGGCCAAGGCCATGGCGGTGGTGCGTGGCGAGGCCGACGCGTATCTGCACGGCGGCGGCCAGTGGGAGTGGGATTCCGCCGCACCTGCGGGAGTGGTGCTCGCGGCCGGGCTGCACGCCTCGCGCCTCGATGGATCCCCGCTGCTGTACAACCAACCGCACCCGTACCTGCCGGACCTGATCATGTGCCGCTCCGATCTGGCGCGGCTGCTCCTGGATGCGGTGGCCGAGCTCGCCTGAGCACCTCATACAGTGGTGCCATGCAGTCGTGGGCGTCGGCGCCGGTTCCTGAACTCGACGGTCGTGGTCCGCAGCTGCGGCTGTACGACACCGCCGATCGTCAGGTGCGGCCGGTCACGCCGTCGTCCGGTCCGGGATCCAGCGCGACGATGTACGTGTGTGGCATCACTCCCTATGACGCCACCCATCTGGGCCACGCCGCAACGTATCTCACGTTCGACCTGATCTATCGGCAGTGGCTCGACGCGGGTCTGGACGTGCATTACGTGCAGAACGTCACCGATATCGACGACCCGCTCTTCGAACGTGCCGACCGGGACGGCATCGATTGGCGTGAGCTGGGGGACCGGGAAACCGATCTGTTCCGGGGCGATATGACGGCGCTGCGGGTGCTACCGCCGCGGGAGTACGTGCGCGCCACCGAGTCGATCGCTTGCATCATCGAACTCGTCGAGAAGATGCTGGCCTCCGGCGCCGCCTATGTGGTGGATGACCCCGAGTATCCGGACGTGTACTTCCGCGTCGACGCCACCGAGCAGTTCGGCTATGAGTCGGGGTACGACATCGAGACCATGTCGCGGCTGTTCGCCGAACGCGGAGGCGATCCGGACCGTCCCGGCAAGGCCAATGAGCTCGACGCCCTGCTGTGGCGTGCCGCACGCCCGGGGGAGCCCAGCTGGGAGGCATCGTTTGGCCCGGGCCGGCCGGGTTGGCATGTGGAGTGTTCGGCGATCGTTCTGCGCGAGCTCGGTGCCGGTATCGACATTCAGGGTGGTGGCAGCGACCTGATCTTCCCGCACCACGAATACAGTGCCGCGCACGCCGAAGCCGTTACAGCGCAACGCCGTTTCGCGCGGCACTATGTGCACGCCGGGATGATCGGGTGGGACGGGCACAAGATGTCCAAGAGCCGCGGGAACCTGGTGAAGGTTTCGGGGTTGACGGCCGAGGGTGTGGATCCCGCGGCGATCAGGCTCGGGCTGTTGGCCGGTCACTACCGTGCCGATCGGTCCTGGAGTGACGCCGTGCTTTCCGATGCGCAGGGCCGTTTGGCCCGCTGGCGACACGCGGTGGCACTGCCCACCGCGCCGGGTGCCCGCGACGTGGTGTCCCGGGTACGGCGCTATCTCGCCGACGATCTGGATACGCCAAAAGCTCTTGCGGCCCTAGATAACTGGGTGACCGACGCGTTGGCGTACGGCGGGCATGACACCGAGGCCGGAACCCATGTGCGTCATGCGGTGGATGCCCTGCTGGGAGTGCAGCTGTAGCGTCGGTCCATGGGTTCAACGCCGAACAACATCGCTGGTAAGACCGTCCTGATCACCGGCGGTGCCGGTGGAATTGGGGTGGAAGTCTCCCGCAGGCTGCATGCCAAGGGCGCCAACCTCGTGCTCACCGATCTAGACGAGACCAAGCTTGCCGCGGTTGCCGATGAGCTGGGTGGTGATCGGGTGCTGGTCGTGGTCGCCGATGTCTGCGACCTCGCGGCCATGGAGAAGGCCGTCGCACAAGCCGCGGAGCGGTTCGGCGGGATTGACGTGGTGCTTGCGAATGCCGGACTGCTGGCCTTCGGCTCGGTGCTGCAGATCGACCCCGCCACCTTCAAGAAGTTGATCGATGTCAACGTGCTCGGGGTATTTCATACGGTGCGCGCGGCTCTGCCCTCGGTCATCGAACGACAGGGATACGTGCTCATCGTGTCCTCTCTGGCCGCATATGCCGCCGCACCGGGGGTCACGGCGTACAACGCCTCGAAAGCGGCCGTTGAGCACTTCGCCAACGCGCTGCGCCTGGAGGTGGCGCATCGGGGCGTCGATGTCGGTTCGGCGCATATGTCGTGGATCGACACCTCGATGGTGAACGACCAGAAGGCTAACCTGTCGGCGTTCTCGGAGATGTTGAGCCGCCTACCACCGCCGTTGGGCACCGTGACTTCGGTAGAAGCCTGCGGCAAGGCCTTTGTGAAGGGCATCGAGCGCCGCCGTCGACGGATTAACTGCCCCGGCTGGGTGGGGGTGACGCACTGGCTGAAGCCTGTGCTGTCGACGCCGGTTGGCGAGCTCCCGGTGCGGGGCATGATTCCCGAGATCCTGCCGCGTATCGACGCCGAGGTGGCGGCCTTACAGCGCGCTGCCCATGACCGGGCAGAGCAGGTCTAGCGGCTACACCTCATACCCACTATGGGTATGGGGTGTATGTGTATCGTGGGGTGATGGCCCCGGCGGTGAACGCACTGCACGACGCGGAGGTCTCGCCCCGGGGCCGGTCATGCTGCGGGCCCTGCTGAGCATCGCGGTTGTGCCGATGCCGTTGTTGACGTGCCATGCGGCGCCGGATGCGGCTCCCGGAGTTGTTGGCACCTCGGCCGCATCAGTGGGTGTCGCCCAGGTGCCACAGGTGCTCGTCAATCTGGTGAGCGCTGAAGAACCTGATCTCGGTTCCTTGGGCATGGGTCAGCGTGTCTGAGCCGACAGCACCTCGATGACGTGATCCACGGAGGCACCGCCGAGCAGATCCTGCACCGGCAGCTCGAAGTCGAGTTCAGCCTGCACGCGGCGCCGAAATTCCAGTGCCTGCAATGAATCCAGGCCCATCGCCACCATGGGCATGGCGGTGTCGATGGAGTCGGCGTGGTCGGCGCCGATGACCTCGGCGAGTAACTGCACCAGATGCCCGGAGCGGTTCTCGGGCGCCACCGCCGCGGGCCGAATGCTCTCCGTGGGTGTTGCCGGCCTGCTGTTGTCCACAAGCTCGGAGAGCAGCGGTCCGTACCCGAACACACCCAGTACCTCGCGTGCCTGCGCGAGGTCGAACGCTCCGACCAGGGTGTTGCCGGTGTGTCGTCCCATCCCGATGGCAAGAGCATCGGCGGGCCGCATCGGATGGACCCCCGCGGCGGCCAGTTTCGCGATACCCGTGTCATCGAGGTCGAGGTGCACGGTCCACTGGCCCCATTGCACGGATACGCAATCCAGTCCGGCGGAGCGCTGACGGGCCGCGAGCACGTCCAGCATCCGGTTACCCGCCGCATACATCAGCTGGCCTTTGCCGCCGATCGTCGCAGCCAGCGATGAGCACAACATGACGCGACAGGAATCGGTGCGGGGCAGGGTGTCGAGGACATTCGTGATGCCCCCGACCTTGGCCCGTAACGCCTGGTGGAACCTCTCGGAGGTGACCTCGGCGAGCGGAATATCCGAATAGTTCACTGCGGCATGAATGATGAGGTCCGCGGGTGATTCGCGCAGCTGATCGGCGAGCCCGGCGACGGCGGACGCATTGGTCACATCGCAGGAAAGCGCACGAACTACGGCACCGGTGGTGCGCCGGATGGCGTCGAGCCGTCCGGCCACTGCGGCGGTCTCGCCGGAACGGCTGATCAGCGTGATGTGCCGGGTGCCCAGCCGGGCGTAGTGCTCGCAGAATTCCTGACCGAGTTTTCCGGTGCCCCCGGTGATCACGACGTGATCGGGTACCGCAGTGGCGGTTTCGCTGCCGCTGTCCTGACTGGCATCCAGGATGCGCTTGGCGTACATGCCGTCTGCCCGGAGTGCCAACTCCGATTCTCCGGCCGATTGCAGCGCGGCCAGGACGATGCTGGCACTGTCCGGCTGGGCGATATCGGACGTGAGGTCCAGATGCCGGAAGGCAATTCCCGGATGCTCGGCACCCATGCAGCGGAATCCGGCGGCGATCGCGGCGTGCACCGGATCTGATGACGTATCTGCGCTGGCGACCTCTTCGCCGCCGACCGTGACAATCCAGCATCCGGTCACCGAGCTCGACAACTCTGGCCACCATGTGCGGTCGCCGAAGAACTGTGCCACCGCGTCGATGGCCCCCGGATCGTCCAGCTGTCCCGCAGCGGGAAGCACGATCACCACGGTGTCAGTGTCGCTGGTACCGGATACCTCTGCGTCGCCAATGATGTGGGCCGATGAACCGAAGTCCGACGCACCCTCGCGGAGTGCCTCGACGAGCGCCCTGGCCTCGCCGGTGGCGTCGATGAATCCATAGGACCTTGGCGGCATCATCGAGCGCCGGGTCACCTTGGTCCAGGCCTCGCGCAGTAGCCGTGGATGTGCAGGAGAGTCGACATGGTCCGCTGTACGATCGGCTTCCTGCGTGGCGGAGGGCCACGCCGCTGCGGAAACCCCGTTGTTCGGCGAGCGATAGGACAGCCAGAGCGGCACGTTGTTGTTCTGAACATTCGGGAAGTCACGCAGTGGGAGTGAAATTGGCTCGGGCGCTTTGGTGCGGAGCGCGTCCCAGTTGTAATTGAGATCGTGGACGGCGAGGTTCGCGAGGTTGTTGGTGAACTCGGCCAGATCCGTTGCGGTCCGGGTGGAGGTGCCTACCACGCAGGCGGTGCGCTCCGAGCCTAGAGCTGCGAGGTTTTCGCGGATCGCCAGCTGCAAGGTGGGGTGTTCGGCCAACTCCACGAAGGTGTCGATTTGAGCCGACACCGCGGTCGCGATGGCACGATCGAAGCGGACGATATTGCGCAGGTTCCAGAACCAGTACTGATCGACCGGTACCTCAGGGGTAATCGGTGCACCGAGGGTCGCTCCGATGCAATCGATTTCGGAGGCCGCGAACTCGGTGGCGCCGAGGCGTTCGATCAGTGCCGTGCGAATTTCGGCGCCGATCGAGGCGATCATGCTGGTATGAGCCGGATATCGCACCGGGATGACGCGTGCGAAGACCCCGTCTTTGGTGAGCCGGTCGACAATCTCGTGAACGGTTGTGTGTCTGCCGGAGATTCCCACCATTGAGGGGGAGTTGATCACCGAGAGTTCAGCCCAACCCGATTGCCGGGCAAGGAGTTCCTCGCAGGTGTCGCGATCGGCAGCGATCACCGCCATCGTGTAGTCGTCTGCCGGAAACTCATCCGCGGTCCGGGCCCGGGTGCCCACCACGGTGACCGCGTCGGCAAGAGGCATGACGCCCGCGATATACGCCGCGGCGATCTCGCCCTGGCTATGCCCGATAGTGGCGTTCGGGGTGACGCCCACGGAACGCCACAGCGCGGCCAGGCCCGCCATTTGGGTGAACAGGGCAGGCTGGACAACGCTCGCGCTGTCATCGGCGGGAAGGTGTTCATCGAGAAGATAATTCAGCGGCGAACGGCCGAACTGCGTGCCGAACAGTTCTGCGCAGCGGTCGACCTCGGCGCCAAAATCAGGAAACCGGTCATAGAAGAGTCTTCCCATTCCCGGGCGCTGTCCACCCTGCCCGGGGAACACGAATCCCCAGCGGCGTGAGGTCGCGGGCTCGGCATTGCGGACCACGTGGGCGTGGTCCGCTCCAGTAACGACGGCTCTTAGCGCGGCTACCAGTTGGTCGTGGTCTTCGACGGAGATCAGCGCGCGGTACCGGCGCGCGGCGCGGGTCCGGAATATCATGCCCGCAATCCGAGTCGGGGCGATTCGCGGGTGGTCAAGCACATACGCGAGGAGTGTGACGGCCTCCCGGCACAGTACCTCCGGGGTATCCGCGGAGAGTAGGACAGGGACGGTTCCGTTGGGTAAGCGGTGGCTAGACATTGTCGCCGTCCTCTCCGACTGCATCGCTGGCGGGCATCGCGATGATGGCGTGCGCGTTGGAGCCCCCGGCTCCGAAGGAGGAGACGGCGCCGTACCGGATGCCGTTCTTCGGCTCCCAGGGGTGCAGCTTCGTGGCCAGACGGATCCCGGTCATCGACCAGTCGACTTTGGTCGTGGGGTTGTCCGCGAACAGGGTCGGCGGGATGTGTCCATGCTGACCGGCTAACAGCAGTTTGATCAGACCCACCATTCCCGCTGCCGATTGCGCATGTCCGGCATTGGATTTCGCAGAGCCCAGCAGTGCGTGTGAGCCCCCGGCTCCATAGGTGCTCTGCAGCGCCAGGATCTCCAGGGGATCGCCGGCGCGGGTGCCGGTGCCATGTCCTTCGAGCATGCCGATATCGGCCGGATCGACACCGGAGGCGGCGATGGTCGCGGCGACCAGCTTCGCCTGCGCGCGCCCGCGTGGCACCAGGATGGGCTTACCCCCGCCATTGTGGTTGGTGCGGATGGCCATGATGCGCCCGTACACCCGGTGACCCAGGGCGCGAGCGCGCGATTCACGCTCCAGTACAACCATTCCCACGCCTTCGCCCCAAAGTGTGCCGTTGGCCTCATCGGAGTACGAGCGGCAGTGCCCGTCGGGGTCGAGTGCGTGCATCCGGGAGAATTCGTAGAACCCGCCAGGTGAGCCCATGATGCAGACGCCGCCGGCGACGGCCCACTGGCATTCGTCGGCGCGAACCGCCGTGGCGGCGACATGCAGCGCCGCCAATGACGACGCGCACGCTGAGTCGACGCACATGGACGGCCCGATGAGTCCCAATTGGTGCGAGATGCGACCGGCGGCGCCCAGTTGTCCGCGGCCGACCACACGCATTCCGCTGTGGGCGTTGACTTCGCCGACCGGCGGCCCGTACTCGTTGGGGGAGATACCGATGAAACAACCGGCCTCGGAACCGTCGAGTGCTCCTGGGTTCAGGCCAGTGTTCTCTAAGGCCTTCCATGCCACACGCATGGCTACCCGCTGCTGCGGATCCATGGCGACTGCTTCGCGCTGCGTGATGCCATAAAAGGTGGGGTCGAAAGCACTTGCGTCGGTGAGGAATCCACCGGCGTCGGACACGCGTCCCCACCCGTCGAGATTGGACAGCGACAACAGCTCGTCGACGGGCCAATCACGATCACGGGGGAAAGGGCACACGAGTTCGCGACCGTCCGCCAATGCGCTCCAGAATGCTGCCGGGGTATCGATTGCCCCGGGCATTTCGATCGCCATCCCGGAGATGACAACGGGATCGGCGTCGGTGGCGCTCATCGTTGCGGCAGGTCCGCGCGGGCTGCGTTCGCGGCCAGCAGCTCTGCCAGAGCCTCGGTCTGGGAGTTGAGGAAGAAATGTCCGCCATCGAACAACGTCACGTCGAGTTCGTTGGTGTGCTTACCCCAGCCGTACAGATCACGCATGGTGATCATGGGGTCCTGGTCTCCGCCGATTGAGTGGATGCGTGCCGCAACCTTGACGTCCTCGGCGCATTTGTACGCGTTGAAGGCCCGGTAGTCGCCCTTCATGACCGGCAGCGCCATTCGCATGACGTCGAGATTGCCCATGACCGCGGAGTTCGTCCCGTCGAGGGCGCCCATATGTGCCAGCACCGCGTCATCGTCGGTCGGCAGGGCGGGCTTGTCGGCGATATTGGCCGGCGCCACCGCCGAGGAGACGGTCAGTTGACGCACGTCCAGTCCGGCGGCTTCTGCGAGTCGGACGAACTCAAACGAGACCACGGCGCCCATGCTGTGGCCAAATGTATGGATGGGAAGGCCGCGATTGTTCTCCGATGACTGGAACTCGTGGAATGCTCCCGAAGCGATATCGGGAAGCGTCAGCAGGGCTGGCTCACCTGCGCGATCTTGGCGTCCGGGGTACTGAAATATCAGAACATTGAAATTTGCTGAAGCAGCTTTAGAGAGTGTGCGATATGCCGAAGCGCCAGCACCTGCATGAGGAAAGAACAGCAGTAATGGAGCATCGGGTGACTCCGGCTTATGGAACTGCCTGATCCATCCGAGTTTGCGATCCACGTCGAGCTTCCTTCCGACTTGCAGATAGTTAGATTAGCCTAACGTAACCCACCATTGGGCATGTAGCTCTCGCTCGGAGCATGGTGATTCACGGCACCCATGGGGCGTCACCCGCCGCTGCCGACAGACATTAAGGTAAGGCTAGGCATAGTTCCTAGATTGAGGTGGTTCATTTCATGCGCGCGGAGTCGTTCGGATTCCAGGCTTTCGTCCTGAGTGGTGGTGCTCGGTGAGCGGAGATCAGTTGTCCGCATTGGACCGCCGACGGGAGCTGCTGCGCAAACGGCTTGCCGAAAGTGGCGTGGAGGCGAAAGTCGCCGCCGGCGTGGCCCCCCGGGTCCAGGCGGGCGAGCGACGCGAACTCGCGCCAGGCCAGCGACGCATGTGGTTTCTGCAGACCAAAGATGAGGCTGACACCACGCTGAATGTCGGTGTCGCGCATCGGATGCGAGGTTCTCTCGACGAGATTCGGCTGCGTGATGCCTTCGCGGCGATTATCCGGCGGCACGACATTCTGCGCACTACCTATGGCGTCGACGCCGCCGGAGAGCCGTATCAGGTCTTCGCCGAGGACATCGAACTTCCTTGGACCACTGTAGATTTAGCAAATATTGAGGAGGGCGTGCGCGGGCGGGAGATTCAGGCGCTGGCAGGCCGCGAGCTCGGACGCCCGTTCGACCTGACTGCCGACCTGCCGTTGCGGGTCACGCTGCTCCGTTTGGGTGAGCAGGATTTCGTTCTGCTGTTGGTGGTGCACCACATCTGCTTCGACGACAACTCCTGGGACGTGTTCTTCGCCGAGCTGAGCGAGTACTACAACGCCCGCCCGGTTGAGGGTGACGCGCCTCAGTTCATGGTCGTGGGGGCAGCCGCCCCCAGGTCGTCGGACGCCGGCATCGACTATTGGCGCCAGTCCCTGACGCCACTTCCCGAGCCCCTGGACCTTCCCGGCTCGTCATCGTCAAACGTCACTTCACGAGCTGCGCGGCGGCGAGCGATTCCGCTTTCCGCCGAGACTGCAGCGCGGATGGAGGAATTCGCCCGAGCGCACTCGGCAACGCCGTTCATGGTGCTGCTGGCGGCCTTCGGCACGCTTATTCATCGCTACACCGCGGCCACGGATTTCCTCATCGCTATCCCGGTAGTGGAGCGCAAGGCCAATGCGGAAAAGGCAATTGGCTATTTCGGTAACACGGTGCTGTTACGCGCTGGCGTAGACCCGAAGGCAGGTTTCGCCGCATACGTGGCCACAATGCGCGAGGCGTGCCTGGGGGCCTTCGGACACCAGGACGTCGGAATCGACGAGGTGGTGCGCGAGGTCAATCCGAGCCGCGGCAGCGGCCGCGACGGACTAGATGAGCTGGTGCGGCTCGGCTTCAGTATGCGCAAGGACCCCAACGGATATCGGCTGGCAGGCGTGGAAACCACCCGCCTCGATCTCGATGCTGGTGCCGCGCAAGTGCCACTGGCTCTGGCGATTGCGACGGACAATACGGGCACCGTGGTTGAGATCGAATACCAGACCGATGCGCTACCTCAGTGGCTGGTGGATCAGCTCCTCGCGCACTATGGTCGGCTGCTTGATGATGGCCTGGCTCGCCCGGAGGAGCCCCTCTCACGGTTGGATCTCTTGGGCGCCGAGGAGCGCTCGGCGATCCTGGCGCAGTCTCACGGAGCGCTGTCCGATGTTCCGCGTGCGACGCTCGTGGATGTTCTTCAGACGGCGGCTCAGGCGACTCCGGATGCGTTGGCGGTGGTGTCCGATGAGGTGGAACTTACCTATGACGCGCTGCACCGTCGCGCGAACCGCCTCGCGCGGTGGCTCATCGCGCATGGGGTGGGCACCGAGGATGTGATCGCCCTCCAGATGTCGACATCGGTCGAGTTCATCGTGGCGATGTTCGCGGTCCTCAAATCGGGTGCGGCGTATATGCCCATTGACCCTGGCCTGCCCGAGGAGCGCATCGAGTATCTGAGTACCGATGCGAGGCCCCGGATGGTGTTGGGAGCAAGGGAGTTCCAAGCAGCCGAGGAGAACGCCGCCGCCCTTTCCGATGCCGCGATTATCGACGCGGATCGGTTGCGGCCGCTGCTACCCGAGAACGTGGCCTACGTGATTTACACCTCCGGGTCCACCGGACGGCCCAAGGGTGTTGCCGTGGCGCATGTGGCGATCGCTGAGCATGTGGTCGCCTTTACGGCCGACTGGAGCATGACCGCCCAGGATCGGATGCTGCAGTCCACCTCGGTGAGCTTCGATGCCTCGTTGGCCGATATTCTGTGCCCTCTGTCCCTGGGGGCGCAGGTCGTTGTTCCGAAGCCAAATCCTTTCTCCGATATTGGGTATGTGATCGATCTGGTGCGGCGTCGGGGCGTGACGGTGCTGCATATGGTGCCGTCCCTGCTCAATTCGGTGATGTTGATGCCCGAGGCCCGTGAGCTGCGCGGGCTACGGCACATCCCCGTCGGTGGTGAAGCGCTTCCCGGCGAGGTAGCGGACAAGTTTGCCCTCATGTTCGACCTCGAACTAAGGAATCACTACGGACCCACTGAGGCCGTGGTGTGTTCGACGTATATGCCTGTTGAAGGCCCCCACGGCAATTCGGTCGTGCCGATAGGCCTGCCGAATCGAAACGTGTACGCCTACGTGTTGGACGAGTCGCTCGAGCTGGTGCCTGCCGGCGTCGTCGCTGAGTTGTATCTCGGCGGTACGCAGCTGGCCCGCGGTTATCGTGGTCGGCCCGTGCTCACCGCCGAGAGGTTCGTGGCCGACCCGTTCAGTCCCGGAGGTCGGCTGTACCGCACCGGTGATTTGGTGCGCCGCAATATTTTCGGCCAACTCGAGTTTGTCGACCGCGCCGACGAGCAGGTCAAGGTCCGCGGATTCCGCATCGAGCTCGGTGAGGTAGAGGGGGTTATCGGCGCCGATCCGCGAGTCGGTCGTTGTGTGGTCGCCGTGGTGGAGGATCCGCAGGTGGGTCCCATGCTGGCCGCCTATGTCGTGCCGGCCGCCGATGGACCCAACGCGGAGATCGACTTGGACGAATTGCGCGCTCGCGCTCAGGAACTGCTGCCGGGGTACATGGTGCCCAGCGCATTCGTGGTCATTCCCGAGATTCCGCTGACCACCAGCGGCAAGCTGGACAAGCGAGCGCTGCCCACTCCGGACGCAATGGCGGCGAGGGCATTTCTGGCCCCGACGACGCCTACCGAACGCCGAATGTGCGCGATCTTCGCCAACTTGTTCGGGCGTGACGCGGTCAGTGTCGATGATTCGTTCTTCGAGCTGGGTGGTCACTCGCTACTGGCCGCGCGCCTCGTCGCGCAGATCCGCGCTCAGTTCGGCATCGACTTGACGGTGCGCACGGTCTTCGACAGTCCCACTCCGGCGGGACTTGCCGAGCAGCTTGTCACGTACTTCCACGAGGAGTTCGAGATCGAGCTCGATGAGCTGGACCTCGATGATTCCGATGAGATGGAGGTCGCTCCTCAGGACGGTCGTCCGGATCTCGTCGAAACCGCGCGTCCGGAGCGTCTGCCACTCTCCTCGTCGCAGCTGTCCATGTGGTTCGAGTGCCAGATGGAGGGTGTTACCGATATCGGCAACATGTGGCTGGCGTTGCGCTTCGATGGCCCCTTGCAGATAACCGCGTTGATCGCGGCCCTTAACGACCTGGTTGCCCGTCACGAGACGTTACGTACCAATTTCGCGATCCATGAGGGCGGGCCCTACCAGATCGTGCATCCGTCGCGGGAGCTGTCGGTATCGATCCTCCGGACCGATCCGGAGAACCTTGCGGACACCCTGGCCGAGCTGCGACACCACATATTCGGGCTGGAATCGGAGTCGCTGTTCCGTCCCTCCATTGTCGAACTGGGTGCCGAGGAGCACGTGCTGGCCCTGGCAGTCCACCATCTGGTGGTGGACCACGTCTCGTTCACCGTGATCGTCGATGATCTGGTGGCCGCGTACCGCGCCCGCATCGCGGGGCAGGCGCCACAGTGGGATCCGCAACCGGTGCAATACGCGGACTATGTCTTGTGGCAGCGCAATGCATTCGGCGCCGGCAGCGAGTTCGGACAGGCGGAGGTCGCATACTGGCGTGAGCTGTTGGCCGGCGTGCCCGTCGAGATAGCGGTGGCACACGATCGTGCTCGGCCGCAGATTCTCGGAAAGCGTGGTGAGGTCGAGAGATTCACTGTGCTGCCGGAGCGCAGACAGGCACTGACTCGGATGGCCGAGCAGCATGGTGTCACCGAATTCATGGTCTACCAGGCGGCACTGGCCTCCGTTCTGCATCGGCTCGGCGGTGGCACGGACATCGTCATCGGTAGCCCGGTCGCCGCCCGAGTGCACCCGAATGTCGCGAATCTTGTTGGGTTGTTCGCCAACATGGTGGCGCTACGGAACGACTTGTCCGCGGACCCGACCCTGCGCGAGGTGCTGAAACGTAGCCGTGACGCCACGCTCAACGCACATGCACACCAGGAACTGCCCATCGAGAAACTGGTGGAGGCCATCAATCCGCCGCGTTCGCTCTCCTGGAATCCTCTGTTTCAGACCATGGTCAATTTCCGTGGTGCGGATTGGGGTACGGAGGCACGCGATCTGACAGGCTCCGGCGGGACTTCTTTGGTGCCACTGCCTATGGACGTGGACGTCTCCTATTTAGATCTGAACTTCGCGCTAAACGTCACCCCATCGGGCGGGCTCGATGTGTCGGTGGTGGCCAACGCCGATCTGTATGACCCCGAGACCACCCGGTTGATCGCACGTGCGCTGGATGCGGCGTTCGACGCGTTCGCGATTGATCAGGACCTACGGGTTTCCGAGATCGTGCTGCTACCGGCGGATGCCATGGAGCGGCTGTTGGCTCCGCCGGCCGCCGCACACGAACGTGTCGCGGCGCCAGTGAATGAGGGGTCCGAGGGGACCACGCTCGCACTCATCGCCATCCTGGAGGAACTATTGGAGATCAGCGATATCGATCCCGAGGACAACTTCTTTGCTCTTGGCGGCGACAGCGTCATCTCCATCCAATGGTCGACCCGAGCCGCCGAACGAGGGCTGGCGATGACCCCGCAAATGGTGTTCGAATGCGCGACGATCTCCCAGCTGGCGGGCGCTGTCGATTCCGCTGACTCTGTTGCGGCAGAGTGTAATTCGGATACTGAAAGGTCGGTAGAGCCCAGCGCTCCGATGAGTGCTTCTGGCCTGAGTGCCGAGGCGCTCGCTGAGCTCACCGCAACCTGGCAGGCGCAGTCGTGACGGATACCGAACAGCAACCTCAGATCGAGGACGTGTTGGCGCTGAGTCCCTTGCAGGAGGGCTTCTTTGCGCTATCTCAGCTCGCCGACGAGAGCGTCGATCTGTACAGCATGCAGTTCGTCGCCGATATCGAAGGCGGTCTCGACGTCGATCTGCTGCACCGCAGTGCTCAGGCGCTCCTGACTCGGCACCCCAATCTGCGTGCTGCCTTCTGGGACCGCGGGCTGCCCAAACCCGTACAGATCGTGCCTACTCACGCGGACATTCCGTGGGAAGAACGTGAGGCACAGCCAACGGAATTCGACGAGATCGCGCTGAGCGAGCGGCGCCGGCCGTTCGATCTGGGCAGGGGTCCCGCGATCCGCATCGTGCTGCTCGCCGTCCCCGGCCAATCGCGGCACCGGATGATCGTCACCACCCACCACATCCTCATGGATGGCTGGGCGATCGCCATCTTCTTCAGTGAACTCCTCGCCGCCTATCAGGCAGACGGCGCTGTCGACGGCTTGCCGACGGTGCGGCCCTACCGCGATTACATCGCGTGGCTCAACGCGCAGGACGACGCCGCCGCGACCGGGCGATGGACGCGCTACCTGAGCACCGTCTCCGGGCCGCTCATGCTTGCCGACGGCGTTGTCGCCGCACACGACAGCGTGCCCCAGAAATCGCAATTCCTTTTGACCCCAGAGGAAACCGCGCGGCTTCGCCAGTGGGCGGCCGTGAACGGGCTTACCCTCAATACCGTGACGGCGTTCGCGTGGGCGCTCGTGCTCGGCAGGCTGACCGATCGCACGGATGTGGTGTTCGGCACCATCGTGTCCGGGCGGCCCAAGGAACTACCCGATGTCGAGCGGATGGTCGGGCTCTTTATCAACTCGGTGCCGATGGTGCATCACGTCGACTACTCGGCGTCGGTAGTTGATCAGTGTGCACAATTGCAGCGCGAGGCCGCAGCGATGCGCGATATTGGGTATCTGAGCCTGTCCGCGCTGCAGCGCGCCGAGGGCAGTGCCGCGTTGTTCGACACCCTGTTCGTCTTCGAGAACGCCCCGATAGGCGATGCGGCTCAGGCCGTCGAGATGGCAGACGGCACTCGCTTCCGTCCGGTGGAGATGGAAAGTCTGGCCCACTATCCGCTCACCGTGGTGTCGCACATGCATGGAGATTCGCTGCTCGTGCTCATTGAAGCAATTCCGGAAGCGTTACCGCATGTTTCGGGCGCCAGCATTGGCGAGCGTCTCGTCTCGGTGTTACGTCAGCTGCCGGAGATCGGTGACCAGACACCGGATGCGCTCGATGTGCTGACTGCTCGTGAGCGCGCGGAAATCATCGTGACGCCGTCCGCGGCCGATCCGTCGGTTGCTTCGGTGTGGGAGCTGTTCGCGGCGCAGGCGGCCGAGAACCCCGACGAAATCGCGCTTACTGTGCATTCGGTGGGGGCCGACAAGCGCTACACCTACGCACAGTTGCATGCCGACGCGTGCCGGTTAGCCGCCGAGCTGGCCGACTACGAAATCGGTCCGGAAAATGCTGTGGCACTGGTCCTCCCGCGATCTACCGATGCTATCGTCGCTATTCTTGCGGTGCTTGCCGCGGGCGCGGCATATGTTCCGGTGGACATCGGATTACCGGCGGCGCGCATCGAATCGATTCTGCGTCAGTCTGATCCGAAACTCATCGTCACGGTCGGCGAACATCGGGATATCAGCGACGGGCGATATCCCGTTCTGGTGCTCGACGAGCAGGTGAGCATCGAGCGGATCTCCGCGCGCCCCATCGCTCCGCCTGTGGTCGATCGGCACCGAGAGCAGAGTGCCTACCTCATCTTCACTTCCGGCTCGACCGGTGAGCCCAAGGGGGTCATCGGCACGCACGGGGCGCTGATGAGTTACTTTGCCGACCACCGTGATCGGGTGTATCGACCGGCTACCGCGCGGCTCGGACGCACGCTGCGGATCGCCCACGCCTGGTCGTTGAGCTTCGACGCCTCATGGCAACCGATGATCGGTCTGCTGGACGGGCACACCGTGCACCTGTTCGACGCCGAGGCCATGCGGGACGCGCACCGGCTGGTGCGGGGCATGGCCGCGCACGGTATCGACATGATCGACACCACGCCGTCGATGCTGGCCCAGTTGTCCGCCGCGGGCTTGCTCGACCGGGAGCTTCCCGTGCTGGCCCTTGGTGGCGAGGCAATCGAGACGGCTTTGTGGAACCGGCTGCGTTCGCTGAGTGGTACCGCGGTCTACAACTGCTACGGCCCCACCGAGACGACAGTCGAAGCTGTTGTGGCATCGGTGAAAGACTATTCGGAGCCCACCATCGGCACGCCCAATCAGGGAATGGCCGGGTACGTTCTGGATTCGCGGTTGCGGCCGGTGCCGGATGGTGCCGTGGGTGAGCTGTATCTCGCTGGTGCCCAACTGGCTCGCGGATACGCGGGTAAGCCCGCGGTGACGGCGGGTGCCTTTGTCGCCGATCCGCAGCGACCGGGTCAGCGCATGTACCGGACGGGCGACTTGGTGCGCCGCCTACCGCACCGAGGTTTCGCGTATCTGGGCCGTGCCGACTCTCAGGTGAAGATCCGCGGTTACCGAGTCGAGGTTGGCGAGATTGAATCTGTACTGCGCCTCCAACCGGGTGTCCAGACAGCCGCGGTGACCGTGGTGCGCCGCGCGGGCGGCGCGAGCCTCGTGGGTTTTGTTGTTTCCCACCAGGAAATGGCCGACTTCGACTCTGCCCGGACTCTGATGAGACTTGCCGATCGGCTGCCGTCTTACATGATGCCGTCGCGTCTGGTTGTGCTTGAGCGGCTGCCCGTAACGGTGAACGGCAAGCTGGACGGCGATGTGCTGGAGGGGCTTGCACTGGACGCCCTGTCCGGCGGCGCCGCAGAGGGTGAGGCGACACAACCCGCCACCCCCACCGAATGTGCACTGTGCGAATGCTGTGCCGAACTGTTCGACGGAACCGCTCCGGGTATCGACGAAGACTTCTTTTCCCTTGGCGTGGACAGCATTGTCGCGATTTCGCTGGTGAACAAGGCGCGCAAGCGCGACCTGGTGATTACCCCGCGCATGGTGTTGGCCGCGCCGACGATCCGGCAGCTCGCGGCTCTCATAGACGAGCGAGCCGGTCGCATCGAGGGCCTGGATTCAATTGCGGGAGAGGCGGACTACGGCGAGGTTCCGCCACTGCCGGTGGTGTCGTGGATGTACGAAAGCGAAATCTACCGTCGGCTCTCGTTGTCGGTGCTTGTCCGGTTGCCCGAGGGCATCGATGGTCCACGGATTGAGCAGATGCTCCAGCTGCTTCTCGATGGATTCGCCATGTTGCGGTCGACGCTGGTGGATACCCCTGAGGGGCCTCGGGTGGTCACCCGTGAACCTGGGGTGGTGCGCGCCGAAAGTGTGCTCAGCCACGTGGAACTGCCCGCAGGAGAAGCCACCCACGCCGCGATTACCACTGCGGCACGAAGGGCCTTTGACGCCCTGGACCCGTCGTCAGGTGCCATGATGCGGGCAACCTGGCTCACAGACGCCGAGGCGGGCGACGCCCTGCTGCTGACCGTCCATCATCTGGCAATGGACGTGGTGTCCTGGCATATTGTGCTGGGCTACCTCGCGGATGCGTGGCACGCGGTGGAATCCGACGGAGTGCCCAAGGCGCCGATGGAGTTCACCTCGTATCGCCGGTGGAGCCAGCTGATGCAGCAGCGGGCCTCCAGCGAGGACGTGTCACGTCAGCGGGACTATTGGGCCACACAGATCTCTGGTGCCGATCCGGAGCTGGGCTCGCGGCACGCCGACCCGGTCCGCGACACCTGGGGAACCTTGCAAACGACCGCAGTACCGACACCTGTCGACATGACGGCGCGGCTGCTGGCCTCGCTGAACAAGCCCGAAGGTGTCTACGGGTTCCTGCTGGCGGCGCTGGCGGTCACGGTGGCCAGCTGGCGTACGCAGCGCGGACAGGACCCCGCCGCGGGAACCTTGGTATCGCTGGAGGGGCACGGCAGGGCCGACGCGGAGCTCGACACCGACACCAGCGGCACCGTCGGCTGGTTCACCACGGTCTATCCGGTACGCGTGGCCGCCGGTGAGACGGCGATAAACATTGATCAGATGGAGAACGACAGCCAGGCTGCCGGTCGGCTCTTGGCCACGGTGGCCGAGCATCTCAGTGGAATTCCGCATCAGGGACTGGATTACGGTTTGCTTCGCTATGCGGAGCACAGTGCGGAGCTGGCTTCGGCGCGTGACCCGCAGATCCAGTTCAACTATGTGGGCCGGATGGATATCAGTGGTATCGACGATCAGCCATGGTCGCTGATCACGGATTCGCGAAGTCTCGCCGTGCCTCCGGATTCCGAACCGGATCTGCCGTTGCGATTCGCCATCAACATCGGTTCGGCGGTGATGACGACTGCCGAAGGACCGCAGTTGATCACCAACTGGCAATGGAGCTCAAATCTTTTAACCTCGGCGGATGCAGACCGGCTGGCGCGGCTGTGGCAACGGAGCGTTGCCGCGCTGGCTCGGGCACTCGACGGATAGCGACAGGAAGACAGCACGGATGGAATCAATCAGCAAGGACGAGATCAAGGCGACTGTCGCCGACCTCATCGGGCTTGAAGCCCAGGAGATCTCGGACGCCGACGACCTCATCACGCTTGGGCTGGACTCGATCCGCATGATGACCCTGGCAGGTGGATGGCGCAAGCGGGGGAGCCGCATCACCTTTGCGCAGCTCGCCGCCGAGCCATCGGTCGAGTCCTGGTTCGCGCTACTGGATGCGGAAACGGAACCGGTCTTGTCTGTCGGTGGCGACATCGCGGCCGCCGGCGCCCCGGCGGACACGGACGACGCGGCGGAGGATGCGCCCTACCCGCTGGCCACCATGCAGCACGCCTACTGGATCGGTCGTTCAGAAGATCAGGAGCTCGGTGGTGTCGCCGCGCACCTGTACGTCGAGTTCGACGGTGGAGCAATCGATCCCGAGCGGCTGCGGCTGGCGGTGGAACGGCTCGTGGCGGCACATCCGATGCTGCGCACCAGGTTCCTGCCTGACGGCACCCAGCAGACCTTGTCAGCTCCGGAGCGTGATGTGTTTAGCGTGGTGGACCTGCGGGGACGTGCGGACAACGAAATCGAGGGGGTACTGACTGAGCTCCGTGAACGCAAGACACATCAGCGCCTGGCGATCGAGGACGGCCAGGTGCTCGATGTCACGCTGACCATACGCGACGAGCAGCGCAGCCGCCTGCATCTGGATGTCGACATGCTGGCCGGGGACGCGATGAGCTACCGAGTGCTGGTATCCGATCTGGCCGCGCTGTATCACGGTGCCGCGCAACCAGAGTTGGGATACACCTACCGGCGGTACCGCACCGAGCAGCGCGGTGATGAGGCGGCGCGCGAGCGTGATCGGGAATGGTGGAGCGAGCGGCTGGACGACCTGCCGGGTGCACCCGAGCTGCCGACCGTACCGGTGAGTGAACGCTCCGAACCACACCGCACCGTCCGATACGACTACTGGCTGGAACCGCAGGCCAAGCAGCAGCTGCTGGCGGCCGCGCATCAGCGTGGCATCACCCCCGCGATGGCGATGGCAGCGGTCTTCGCGGAGACGATCGGAGGGTGGTCCGCGCAAAGCCGGTTTCTGCTGAATGTCCCTCTGTTCCATCGTGAATCGGTGCATCCCGATATCGATCGGGTGATCGGTGACTTCACTTCCTCGATCATGCTCGACGTCGATCTCACCGATCAGATGTCGGTAGCAGACCGGGCCCGGGCCTTGCAACGCAGCATGTACGAGAGCGGGGCGCATTCGGCGTATCCCGGGCTGAATGTGCTCCGCGATCTCGGTAGGCGCCGGGGCGAGCCGGTATTGGCGCCGGTTGTCTACACCAGCGCGCTGAATCTGGGGGAGCTGTTCGCCTCGTCGGTTATGGATACTTTTGGAGAACCGGTCTGGATCATTTCCCAAGGACCGCAGGTGCTGCTGGACGCGCAGGTCACTGAGGTGCGCGGCGGCCTGCTGCTCAACTGGGATGTGCGCGAATCGGCATTCCCGGAGGGCATGGTCGACACCATGTTCGCGCGCTACACCGATGCGGTGGCTGCACTGTGTGCCGGAGACGACGGCTGGAATGCCGATGCGGCCGTTCGGCTTCCGGCCTCGCAAGCCGATGTCAGGCGAACCGTCAATGCGACAGACGGCCCGGTGAGCGGCCGATGCCTGCATGAAGGCTTCTTCGATTTCGCGAAGACGCACCCCGGCGCATCCGCGGTGGTGTGGGGCTTCGGTGACGAGGACGGGGTATGGACGTATGGCGACTTGGCCGCGCAGGCCCTGGCGGTAGCCGGTGCGCTGCAGGCCCGGGGCGTTCAGCCCGGCGATGCGGTGGCGGTGCAGCTGCCCAAGGGGCGTGATCAGATTCTCGCCGTGCTCGGTGTGCTCGCGGCTGGGGCGACTTACATCCCCATCGGATTTGACCAGCCCGCCCGTCGCCGGGCCAGCATCCTCGAAACCGGTGGAGTTGCGATGGCGATAACTGTCTCGGGCGCTGACATTCCGGTGCCGTCGATATCCATCGATACCGCTCGGCATCATGGCGAACCGTTGGCTGCGCCAGTCATTCCACCGACCGACGCGATCGCGTATGTCATCTTCACGTCTGGCTCGACCGGCACTCCTAAGGGTGTGGACGTGCTGCACCGCGGGGCGATGAACACCATCGATGCTGTCAATGAATGGTTCGATGTCGGGCCGACCGACAGGGTGCTGGCCCTGTCGGCGTTGGAGTTCGACGCATCCGTGTATGACATCTTCGGAATGTTCTCGGTCGGCGGATCGCTGGTGGCAGTCGATGTCGAGCAGCGCGCCGAGGCCACCACATGGGTGAATCTAATACGGCGCCATAAGGTTTCGATCCTCAACTGTGTGCCGAGCATGCTGGACATGATCCTGGAGATCGGCGGTAACGGCCTGGGTGACTCGCTGCGGGCGGTCACCCTGGGCGGTGACTGGGTGGGCGCCGACCTGGCGACCCGCCTGGCCGCGCAGGTCCCGGGCTGCAGGTTCTCCGGCTTGGGCGGAGCCACCGAGACATCCATTCACAACACCATCTGTGAGGTGGTGGGCGATCCGCCCGCGCACTGGGCGACGGTTCCTTTCGGTGTGCCGCTGCGTAACGTCCGATGCCGGGTGGTGTCACCCGCGGGTCGCGACTGCCCGGACTGGGTACCCGGTGAGTTCTGGGTGGGTGGTGCCAATGTCGCGGCCGGATATCGCTATGACCCCGAACGCACCGCGGAACGGTTCGTCGAGTACGACGGACTGCGCTGGTATCGGACGGGAGACATGGCCAGGTACTGGCCCGACGGAACCATCGAGTTCCTCGGCCGCGCAGACCATCAGGTGCAGATCCGCGGTTATCGCGTGGAGCTGGGCGAGGTGGAAAGCGCGCTGCGGATGGTGCCCGGTGTGCGGCATGCCGTCGCTGCCATTGTCGGCGGTGATGCGCCGATCCTCGTTGCCGCGGTGTCGGGCGTCCCGGATCAGTCGGCAGATTATGCTGCGCTGCTCGGCGATGTGGTGCCCGGTTACATGGTCCCGGCTCGCGTCGAGCTCCTGGATCAGATGCCGTTGACCCCCAACGGGAAAATTGATCGGGGGGCGGTGACCGCTCTGCTCGAAGAGGTGGCCACCGCCGGCACCGACTCGGCTCCCCGGGATGATCTCGACACAGCCCTCGCCGATCTGATGGCAGGTGTGCTGGGCGTGGAATCCATTGGGGTGTACGACGACTTCTTTGCCCAGGGCGGTGACTCGGTGCTCGCCACGACGGTCATCGCGCGAGTGCGCGACTGGCTGTCGGTCGAGCACGCGCTGGTCGGCGACCTCTTTGCCACCCGTACCGTCGCCGGGCTTGCCGACCGGCTCAAGCAGCGCGAGATCGAACTCGGTACGCCGGATCGCCTGGCTGTGGTCGCGGGGCACTACCTGGAGATCGCGGCGATGACCGATGAGGAGATCCTGGCCGGCACCTCCTGACCGGTCAGGAGGTCGCGGGCGTACCCAGCACCATGCTGCCCACGCTGCACTCCTGCAGCTCCGGAACGGCCGCGGCTGCGGTGAACGCCGCGGTATCGCCGAATCCCTGGGCGCATGCGCCCAGACCCATGGCGGTGGCAGCCAGGTAGATGGTCTGCATGAGTACACCGACGTGCTTGAGGATGGCCGAGTAGGCGACCTGTTCGTAGGTCCACATCACCCGCCCGGCGCGCGCGGCCATCACCAGCAGCACCTGTGGTTCGGCGCCCCCCTCCAGTGTCGCGGAGGTCGATTTCAGCAGCTGCTTGACCGCGCTGGAGTCGGCGTCGGCGACCGGCCGCAGTACGTGCTCGAAGGAGTCGTAGTGGTACATGCCCGGAGCGAGTCCGGCGACGTTGCGCACCACCGGATACAGCTCCAGCTCGTACACGCTGCCACCCGAGGGGTACGGACGGGACAGGAGTTCTTCGCCTTCGCTTTCCGAGCGGACGCCACGGGTACGAGCCGTGCGATACAGGAGCTCGGAAAGCTGTTCGATGGTGATGGGGTTGGCGTCATCGAAGGCGCGGACCGAGACCCGGTCCTCGATCACCGTGGTGAGGGTCGGATCCCCGGCGCGTAGGGCCGCCAGATCCGGGGCCGGTAGCGCGACCGGGCTTCCCGGATAGTCGGGTTTGCGCGCTGCCGGCTGTGGGAACTTGCCCTTCGCCCATTTCGTGGGACCGAAGTGGTCCCAGGTGATGGTGCGTTCGCCCAGGGTGCTGCGTCGGTGGAACCACAGGTCCGATGCGCTCCAGCTGATTGAGGTGAACTCGTGATTTTCCTCGTCGCCGTTGGAGACGACGAATCCGCCCCAGCGCAGATCGGCCTGGAACCGCGCGATGAGATCCTCGCCCAGGTCGGCGACGGCGCGTTCGGGGCCATCAAGCAGGGGGAGCAGGCGCAGATCGTGGATGCGGATATCGCACCAGCTCAGCGGATTCTCCAGCACGTATCCACGTGAATCGCGATGCAGTACGGAGAATTTGGACAGATGGACGCCCGACGGTGCGGCACCGTCGGGTTGGGGGCCGGGGACGCCGAAGCACTCGACGGCATAGAGGTCGTGCCTGTCGTCACGAACCGTCAGCGACAACCATCCGCCTTCGAGTAACCGCGCGATGAGTGCCTCGATGGCGTCGCTATCGGCATCGGTTATCAGTTCCGCGAGCGTCGAGGGGCCGCTGTTGAGAGTCTTCAGTACGCGCCGCTGGTGCTGTGAGAGCCCGGTGAGTTTCTCGTTGCGCGGTGGGTTCAGGAGTATCCCGCCCGCGGCTGTGACGAGGCACGTTGCGCCGTCGCGAAGGGCGAACCGGGTTCCGGCGGGGTAGGTGAGAGCGGACAACGGAAGCCTTCCGGACGGTATGCCGACGCCGAATGCGTATGCGTTTCACGGACGATCATAAGGAACCCCGGTAAGGTATCCCTAACTTGGGCCCTCTTTGCTGGGTGGTGGATTGCTGCCAGCCGTGTAGATGCACGAGCTACCTGTTCCGCAGGTCAATGTGCGACCTGACTGACGAGCATGCGTGGCCACCCGGCCGATGGTGCTGGATGAGGCCGAAAGTGCTCAGTACGCTGAGCATCCGGCGAATGTCCGGACGATGAGGAGTGCTCGATGAATTTCGGCGATTTCCAGCTCCAGTTCTATGCGGCGGGTGCGCTTGGCAAGGTGTCGACCCTTCCCTTCACCTTTGCCGAACTGGAGAGTCGTGCGGAGCAGACGCTGGGCGAGGGAATCTTCGGCTACGTGCGTGGTGGCGCCGGTGATGAGCACACCCAGGATGCGAATGCCGCCGCACTGCGCCACTACGGGCTCGTGCCCCGGATGTTGCGAGACCGTACGACTCGGGACATGTCGACGTCATTTCTGGGGCGCGAGCTCACCAGTCCGGTGTTCATCTGCCCAGTTGGCGTGCTGGGTGCCGTCCGTGACCGTGGTGATCTGCTGACGGCCGCCGCCGCCCGTGAACTCGATGTGCCCGCCATGTACTCGACGCTCTCTTCGGCCACTCTCGAGGAGGTCGCCGCGGAGCGCGGCGATTCCTACGGGATTTTCCAGCTGTACCCGTCATCAGATGCCGAGCTGACCGACAGCTTTATCCGGCGTGCCGAGGCGGCGGGGTACGACGCGCTCGCGGTGACCCTGGACACCGGCACATTGGGATGGCGCCCGCGTGATCTCACACACGGTTACCTGCCGATGCTGCACGGACATTGCCTGGCGAACTACACCTCAGATCCCCGCTTCCTGGAAATCGCGGGGGTGCGTTCCGCTGGAGAACTAGCCCCGATGCACGCCGGTCTGGTGTGGGCGTCGCTGTTCAGCCATCCGGGTCTCACCTGGGCAGACATCGACCGCTATCGCGAGCTGACCAAACTCCCGATCATTCTCAAGGGCATCTGCGATGTCGACGACGTTCGGCAGGCGGTGGATCGTGGCATCGATGCCATTGCCTATTCCAATCACGGTGGGCGGCAAGCGAATGGCGGAATTCCCGCCATCGATGGTCTAGCCTCGGCAGTCCAGGCGGCCGGCTCGGTTCCGGTGACTTTCGACTCGGGGGTCCGTGACGGTATCGACGTATTGCGCGCCGTCGCCCTGGGCGCCAGCCTGGTGGGGATCGCCCGGCCGTACGTGTACGGGCTGGCACTGGACGGAACCAACGGCGTCAAACACGTCATCCAGTCACTGCTGGCCGAAGCCGACCTGACCATGGCCGTGAACTGCTATCTTTCGCTCGACGAGTTGGCGGTGCAGCGGCTTTCCTGATGCGCGGCAACGGGCTTAGCCCCCGAATCGGGGCCCGCGCCGTCGTAGGTAGCGCTCGAATTCGGCGGCCAAGGCGTCGCCGTCGATCTTGCTGAGAATCTCGGTGGTGTCCACCTCGGCGTCGCCGCGCTCCTCAAGCGACTGCACGTACTCGGCGATCTCCTCGTCCTCGGTGGTCATCTCGGAGACCGCCTGCTCCCACTCCTCGGCCTGCTCCGGCAGATCTCCGAGCGGTACCTCGACGTCGAGCACATCCTCGACGCGCTGCAGCAGGGCGACTGTCGCCTTCGGATTGGGGGGTTGGGATACGTAGTGCGGTACCGCCGCCCAGAATGCGACGGCGGGTATCCCGGCGTTCACGCAGGCGTCCTGGAATACCCCGGCGATACCGGTAGGACCCTCGTATCGGGTCTCCTCCAGGCCGAAGAACTTGGCCGCATCGGGGGAGTAGGCGGTGCCGCTCACGGGCACCGGCCGAGTGTGCGGCGTGTCGGCCAGCAGGGCGCCCAGGATCACCACGGTCGACACGTTGAGGCGGTCCGCGATGGCCAGCAAGCGGTTGCAGAAGGTGCGCCAGCGCATGTTCGGCTCGGCGCCGTGCATCAGCACCACATCGCGCTGCGAGCCGGGCGGTGAGCAATAGGAGATGTGCATACCGGGCCACTCCAGCTCGCGGGTGACGCCCTCGACCAGCCGCACGATGGGACGATTGACCTGGTAGTCGTAGTAGTCCTCATCGTCGATGGTCATCAACGGGGTGGCCTGCCAGGTGGTGTCCAGGTGCTCCAACGCCGCGCTGGCCGCATCGCCGGCGTCATTCCAGCCCTCGAATGCGGCAACCACCACCGGGTCGCGCAGCGCGGGCAGGCCGTTCTGGGCGGTATCCGGCGGGGTCACGGTGCCAGCGTAAGCCCTGCGTGACGGGGACGAGCCGCGGCTGGCGGAGAAGGGATTAGATAGCCGGATCACATTGTTGATACGACGGCCCCCAGAGAAACCCGCACGACATATTGGGCGTTCGCACGACTGTTGAGCGACGACGTAGACTCCATCTGGTCGAGAGGCGTTGCAACGGTTCCGGATCACAGCCCGTGACCGCCACGCTCGGCAGAGTTAAGGACGCCTTCCGCTACGGAAGGAGTGCCCTGTGAACGCCGCGAAGTCGGACGTCTCTGCGCCGGACACCTTTGTGCCGAACGTCCGCCCCGACTGCACCGATGAACTGACCGCAGCGCTGCTCCGGCGGATCATGGTTATCGACGGTGCTATGGGCACCGCCATTCAGCGCGACCGCCCGGACGAAGAGGGTTATCGCGGTGAGCGGTTCATGGAATGGCCGACCGCGCTGCAGGGCAACAACGACCTGCTCAACCTGACGCAGCCGCACATCATCGAGGGAATCCACCGGGAGTACCTGGAGGCGGGCGCCGACATCCTTGAGACGAACACATTCAACGCGAACGCGGTCTCGCTCTCGGACTACGACATGGCCGACCTCAGCTACGAGCTGAACTACGCCGGAGCTGCCCTGGCGCGCGCTGCCTGCGATGAGTTCAGCACCCCGGACAAGCCCCGATACGTCGCCGGAGCCCTCGGACCGACGACGCGGACCGCGTCGATCTCGCCGGACGTCAACGACCCCGGCGCCCGCAACGTCTCCTACGACCAGCTGGTCGCCGCCTACCTCGAAGCCCTCAACGGATTGGTCGACGGTGGCTCGGACCTGATCATCATCGAGACGATCTTCGATTCGCTGAATGCCAAGGCGGCGGTGTTCGCCGTCGAGACGCTGTTCGAGGAACGCGCACGCCGCTGGCCGGTGATCATCTCGGGCACCATCACCGATGCCTCCGGCCGGACGCTGTCCGGTCAAGTCACCGAGGCGTTCTGGAACGCGATCAGGCACGCGAAGCCGATCGCGGTCGGCCTCAACTGCGCGCTGGGTGCGCCGGAGATGAGGCCCTATATCGCCGAGGTGGCGCGCATCGCGGACACCTTCGTGTCCTGCTACCCGAACGCCGGCCTGCCCAATGCCTTCGGCGAGTACGACGAGTCCCCGGAAGCACAGGCCGGCTACATCGCCGAATTCGCCGAGGCCGGCCTCGTTAACTTGGTCGGTGGCTGCTGCGGCACGGCGCCGCCGCACATCGCTGAGATCGCCAAGGTCGTCGAGGGTTTGACACCGAGGGAAGTGCCGCACGTTTCCGTGGCCACCCGGCTCTCGGGCCTGGAACCGCTCAACATCACCGACGACTCGCTGTTCGTGAACATCGGCGAGCGCACCAACATCACCGGCTCCGCTCGGTTCCGCAACCTGATCAAGGCCGAGGACTACGACACCGCGCTGTCGGTCGCGCTGCAGCAGGTCGAGGTCGGTGCGCAGGTCATCGACATCAATATGGACGAAGGCATGATCGACGGCGTCGCCGCGATGGACCGGTTCACCAAGCTGATCGCGGCTGAGCCGGATATCAGCCGCGTCCCGGTGATGATCGACTCCTCGAAATGGGAGGTCATCGAGGCGGGCCTGAAGAACGTGCAGGGCAAGCCGATCGTCAACTCCATCTCCATGAAGGAGGGCGAGGAGAAGTTCATCCGTGAGGCACGGCTGTGCCGCAAGTACGGCGCCGCCGTCGTGGTGATGGCCTTCGACGAGCAGGGGCAGGCCGACAACCTGGAGCGCCGCAAGGAGATCTGCGGGCGCGCCTACCGGATCCTGACCGAAGAGGTCGGCTTTCCGGCCGAGGACATCATCTTCGACCCGAACTGCTTCGCGCTGGCCACCGGCATCGAGGAGCACGCGACGTACGGGATCGACTTCATCGAGGCGTGCGCCTGGATCAAGGAGAACCTGCCCGGGGTGCACATCTCCGGCGGTATCTCGAACGTGTCGTTCTCGTTCCGCGGTAACAACCCCGTCCGCGAAGCGATCCACGCGGTGTTCCTGTTCCACGCCATCAAGGCCGGCCTGGACATGGGCATCGTCAACGCCGGCGCGTTGGTGCCTTACGACTCGATCGACTCCGACCTGCGCGACCGGATCGAGGACGTCGTCCTGAACCGTCGCCCGGACGCGGCCGAACGGCTCCTGGAGATCGCCGAACGGTTCAACAAGTCGGAAGAAGGACCCGGCGACGCGACCGTTGCGGAGTGGCGATCTCTTCCTGTGCGCGAACGGATTACGCACGCCCTGGTCAAGGGTATCGACGCCGATGTCGACGCCGATACCGAGGAACTGCGGGCCGAGATCGCCGCAGCAGGTGGTCGCCCGATCGAGGTGATCGAGGGCCCGCTGATGGACGGTATGAATGTCGTCGGCGACCTCTTCGGCGCGGGCAAGATGTTCCTGCCCCAGGTGGTGAAGTCGGCCCGGGTGATGAAGAAGGCCGTGGCCTATCTGCTGCCCTATATCGAGGCGGAAAAGGAGCAGTCCGGTGCCGCGGCGAGTAAAGACACCAATGGCACCATCATCATGGCGACGGTGAAGGGTGACGTCCACGACATCGGCAAGAACATCGTCGGGGTTGTCCTGCAGTGCAACAACTACGAGGTGATCGACCTCGGTGTGATGGTGCCCGCCCAGAAGATCCTGGACGCGGCCAAGGAGCACAACGCCGACATCATCGGGCTGTCCGGCCTGATCACGCCGTCCCTGGACGAGATGGTCAACTTCGCCGTCGAGATGGAGCGTCAGGAGCTGAAGATCCCGTTGCTGATAGGCGGCGCGACCACGTCGCGGGCGCACACCGCCGTCAAGGTGTCGCCGCGTCGCAGCGGTCCGGTGGTCTGGGTCAAGGACGCCTCCCGCTCGGTGCCGGTCGCCGCGGCGCTGCTCGACGACAAGCAGCGGCGAGCCCTGCTGGAGGCCACCGAGAAGGACTACGCGGCCCTGCGGGAACGGCACGCCCAGAAGAGTGAGCGGCCGATGCTGACGCTGGAGAAGGCCCGCGCGAACCGGACGCCGATCGAGTGGGCCGGCTACACCCCACCGGTGCCCGCTCAGGGCCTCGGCGTGCGCGAGTTCCTCGACTACGACCTCGCCGAGCTGCGCGAGTACATCGACTGGCAGCCGTTCTTCAACGCCTGGGAGATGAAGGGCCGCTTCCCCGACATCCTGAACAACCCGGTCTCGGGCGAGACGGCCCGCAAGCTGTACGACGACGCCCAGGAAATGCTCGACACCCTGATCAAGGAGAAGTGGCTGACCGCCAACGGGGTGATCGGCTTCTTCCCGGCGAATGCGGTGGGTGACGATATCGAGGTCTACACCGATGAGACCCGTACCGAGGTGAGGACGAAGCTGTTCAACCTGCGCCAGCAGGGCGAGCATCGGGACGGTATCCCGAACCGGTCACTGGGCGACTTCATCGCCCCCAAAGAAACTGGGGCCAAAGACTTTATCGGCGCCTTCGCCGTCACCACCGGGCTAGGCAGCGCAGAGAAGATCGTCGCGTTCAAGGCGGCCAACGACGACTACAACGCGATCTTGCTCGAATCGCTCGCAGACCGGCTGGCGGAGGCGTTTGCCGAACGGATGCACCAACGGGTTCGCAAGGAGTTCTGGGGATTCCAGCCCGACGAGCAGCTGGACAACGAAGCGCTCATCGGTGAGAAGTACAGGGGAATCCGTCCTGCCCCCGGCTACCCGGCCTGCCCGGAGCACACCGAGAAGGCGACGCTCTGGGAGTTGATGGACGTTAAGGAGCGGACCGGCATCGAACTGACCGAGTCGATGGCGATGTGGCCCGGCGCTGCCGTCAGTGGCTGGTACTTCTCGCACCCGCAGTCGCAGTACTTCGTGGTCGGGCGGATCGCCCAGGACCAGGTCGCCGATTACGCCAAGCGCAAGGGCTGGACCCTGAAGGAAGCCGAGCGCTGGCTCGGCCCGAACCTCGGCTACAACCCGGAGGACTGAGCACCAGCGTCATGGGCAGCAGGCGACCTCTGGCAGAATTGGTCGCATGCGTGCGGTGCTGTGGGACATGGACGGCACGCTCATCGACTCGGAGAAGCTCTGGGATATCTCGATGGCCGAAACGTGCCGCAGGCTGGGCGGCGAGATGACTCCCGAGCTGCGCACCGCGCTGCTCGGCGGATCCGCCGAGGCCACCATGCAGATGATGTTCGCAGCGTTCGGGCTGGAGTCGGACCCCGAGCTGATGGCCCGTGAGAACGACTGGCTACACGAGTACACCGGCGAGCTCTTTGAAACCGATCTCACCTGGTGCGACGGCGCCCAGGACATGCTCGCGCAGCTTGCCGCCGAGCGGGTGCCCATGGCGCTGGTGACCAACACCATCCGATCACTCACCAACCAGGCGCTCAAGACCATTGGCACACAATGGTTTTTCGGAACCGTATGCGGTGACGAGGTGGTGCGCACCAAACCGGCCCCGGACCCGTACCTGCGGGCCGCGGCGCTGCTGGGCGTGGACCCGGCCGATTGCCTGGCCATCGAGGACTCGGTGACCGGTGCCGCTGCGGCCGAGGCAGCGGGTTGTGCGGTGCTGGTGGTGCCCAACCACGTCGAGGTGCCCGGCACTGATCGGCGCAGGCTTGCCACCACGTTGTCGGGGATGTCCCCGGAGGACTTGCGCCGTGCCCACGCTGACGTCCTGACGGCGACTACCTGCAAACCCATATGACTCGCCGGGGCCGGTCGTGACAGAATCGCCACCCGTGAAGACCTTCGAGGAGCTGTTCGCCGAGCTCAGTGACCGTGCCAGAACCCGGCCCGAGGGAAGTGGGACCGTCGCCGCCCTCGACGCGGGTGTACACACCCTGGGCAAGAAGCTGCTCGAAGAGGCGGGCGAGGTGTGGCTGGCTGCCGAGCACGAGAGCGACGAGTCACTCGCCGAGGAGGTCAGCCAGCTGCTCTACTGGGCGCAAGTACTCCTGATTGCCCGCGGTCTCACCCTCGATGACGTCTACCGGAAGCTCTGACATGACCAGTGTGAACGGAGCCTTGCGCGTCGCTGTCCCCAATAAGGGGGCGCTCAGTGAGGCCGCGTCCGAGATTCTCTCCGAGGCCGGCTACCGGCGGCGCGGAGACGCCAAGGACCTCACGGTGCTCGATCCGCAGAACGACGTCGAGTTCTTCTTCTTGAGGCCCAAGGACATAGCGATCTACGTCGGCTCCGGCGAGCTGGATCTTGGTATCACCGGCCGCGACCTGATGATGGACTCCGATGCGCCGGTGACTGAGCGACTCGCGCTGGGATTCGGTGGATCGACGTTCCGCTACGCCGCGCCCGCCGGGCGAGACTGGACGATTTACGACATCGCGGGGAAGCGGATCGCCACTGCCTACCCCAACCTGGTTCGAAAGGATCTGGCCACCAAGGGAATCGAGGCCGATGTCATTCGGTTGGACGGTGCTGTCGAGATATCCATCCAGCTTGGCGTCGCCGATGTGATCGCCGATATCGTCGGTACCGGCCGCACCCTGCGCCAGCACGGACTGGTGGCCTTCGGTGAGTCGCTGTGCGATTCAGAGGCCGTGCTGATCGAGCGGGAGAACGCCGATCCGGCAACGGAAACGGCTCGCGCACAGCTGACGGCGCGCATCCAGGGTGTGGTGTTCGGTCAGCTGTATTTGATGCTTGACTATGACTGCCCGCGTGCGGTTCTGGACGAGGCACTCAAGGTGACGCCAGGTCTGGAATCTCCGACGCTGGCTCCGCTGGCCGACGAGAAGTGGGTGGCGGTGCGTGCCCTGGCCCCACGCAAGGGCGTCAATACCACCATGGATGCGCTGGCCGCGATCGGCGCGAAGGCCATCTTGGCGTCCGAAGTCAGGTTCTTCCGGGCCTAGTTTCCCGGGGTTTCCCGGATTCCTTCGCGAGTGGCCGCGGCTCGGCCTAGCATGGCCGTATGGCGCTGCACGTCCTCGTCTATAGCGATGACATCACGGTCCGGCGCAAGGTAATTGAGGGAATTGGCACACGGCCGGATTCCGCATTGCCGCCGCTGGAGTTTGTCGAGGTGGCCACCGGGCCCATGGTCATCGAACGCCTCGCCGCGGGCGGTATCGACCTGGCGATCCTCGACGGTGAAGCGGCGCCCTTCGGCGGGATGGGCGTGGCCAAGCAGGTCAAGGACGAGGTCGACGCGCCGCCTCCGATTGTGGTCCTGACCGGACGTCCGGAGGACAGCTGGCTGGCGACCTGGTCCCGCGCAGAGGGCGTGGTACCGCGGCCGATCGACCCGATGCGACTGATCGCGACGGTGATCGAGCTGCTCGGTTCGGCCGCCGCGACACACCGCTGACATCAGCCGGCCCAGGCCCTTCGGCTCACGTACTTAATTGCGCAAAACACCGTCAAACGGTGGCATGGATCAGGCGCCAACCGATAGTGTGTTTGTTAGGTCACATCTGTACTGGTCGGCAGCCCTCGACCACAGACAGCAATGACGCGGCAGCGTTGCCGATCCAGCACAGGGACCCGATCGATCGATTCGGGAGGCTGTTCTGCCATGGATGCATATGTACCGATCTTGGTACTCGGCGCCATTGCGGTGGCCTTTGCCGTTTTCTCCATTGGGATTTCGTCATTCGTCGGTCCGCGCCGGTACAACCGCGCGAAGCTTGAGGCGTATGAATGCGGTATCGAGCCCGCCCAGCACTCGATGGGCCGTGATCATCACGGTGCCGCCGTCGGCGGACACCGGGTGCCCGTGAAGTACTACCTCACCGCGATGTTGTTCATCATCTTCGATATCGAGATCGTCTTCTTGTATCCGTGGGCCGTCCACTTCGAGGCCCTCGGAGTGTTCGGACTGCTCGCAATGGCCCTGTTCATCGTCAACGTGTCGGTGGCGTACGCCTACGAATGGAGGCGCGGTGGCCTGAGCTGGGATTAGCCCCTGTGCGATCGGCGGGGCGGCGCGGAAGTCCTTGCAACATCACGAATAAGCACACCTGTCGGGAGAGCCATGGGTCTTGAGGAACAACTGCCTAGCGGATTTCTGCTGAGCACCGTCGAGGCGCTGGCGGGGTACGTGCGCAAAGGTTCGTTGTGGCCCGCCACCTTTGGACTGGCCTGCTGCGCTATCGAGATGATGTCGACTGCGGGCCCCCGATTCGACATCGCCCGCTTTGGCATGGAACGGTTCTCGGCGACACCCCGGCAGGCCGACCTCATGATCGTGGCGGGCAGGGTCAGTCAGAAGATGGCCCCGGTGTTGCGGCAGATCTATGACCAGATGGCCGAACCGAAATGGGTGCTCGCCATGGGGGTCTGTGCTTCTTCGGGCGGGATGTTCAATAACTATGCCATCGTCCAGGGTGTCGATCATGTTGTCCCCGTGGATATCTACCTTCCCGGGTGTCCTCCGCGCCCGGAAATGCTGTTGCATGCAATCTTGAAGCTGCACGAGAAGATCGCCCACATGCCGCTCGGGGCCAACCGTGCGGAAGTCATCCGCGAGACCGAAGCGGCGGCCCTTGCCGCCACGCCGACCATCGAGATGAAGGGCCTACTGCGGTGACCGGCGACGAGCAGAACCCAGGCGAGGTCATCGGGGTACGGCATGGGCTCTTCGGGGTCCACGGCAGTGGCGACACGTCCGGCTATGGCGGACTGGTTCTGCCCATCTCCTTGCCGGTCAGCTCGGCCCGTCCCTATGGCGGGTACTTCGATCAGGTTGTCGATCGGCTGGAATCGGTACTCGCGGACCAGGAGCATGTCACCTATGAGGACGCCATCGAGGGTGTCATCGTCTACCGCGATCAGCTCACGATTCACGTCCGGGCCGAGCATCTGGTGCAGGTCGCCCAGTCTCTGCGGGATGACCCGGAACTGCGTTTCGAGCTCTGCCTCGGTGTCAGCGGTGTGCACTACCCGGAGGACGCCGCGCGGGAACTGCATGCCGTCTACCCACTCATGTCGATTACCTGGAACCGTCGCATTCTACTGGAAGTGGCCGTGCCGGAAGGTAATCCGCATGTTCCGTCACTGAATGCCGTCTACCCGACCACCGACTGGCATGAACGGGAAACCTACGACTTCTTCGGCATCGTCTTCGATGATCACCCCGCGTTGACGCGAATCGAAATGCCAGATGACTGGGAGGGGCATCCTCAGCGTAAGGACTATCCGCTCGGTGGCGTGCCGGTCGAGTACCACGGGGCGACCATTGCGCCGCCCGATCAGCGGAGGTCCTACAACTAATGACAGCACAGCCCGAGATTCATCTCATGGCCGGCGGGCAGGACTGGGATGAGATCGTCACTGCCGCCGCCCAAGCCAGCGACGAGCGCATCGTCGTCAACATGGGTCCCCAGCATCCCTCGACCCACGGGGTGCTGCGCCTGATCCTGGAGATCGAGGGGGAGACGGTTACCGACGTGCGCTGCGGAATCGGCTACCTGCACACCGGTATCGAAAAGAATTTGGAGTATCGCACGTGGACGCAGGGCGTCACCTTTGTGACCCGGATGGACTACCTGTCCCCGTTTTTCAACGAGACCGCCTATTGCCTGGGGGTCGAGCGGTTACTTGACATCACCGACGAAATCCCGGAGCGCGCCACCGTGATTCGGGTGTTGATGATGGAACTCAATCGCATCTCCTCCCATCTGGTCGCACTCGCCACCGGTGGCATGGAGCTTGGTGCGATGACTGCGATGTTCCTCGGATTTCGCGAACGCGAAATGATCCTGAAGGTGTTCGAAGCGGTCACCGGCCTGCGTATGAACCACGCCTACGTCAGGCCCGGTGGGCTGGCGCAGGATCTGCCCGATGGCGCCGAGCAAGAGGTGCAGGATCTGCTGAATATCCTGCCCGGCAGGTTGCGCGACATGGAAAACCTGTTGAACGAGAACTACATCTGGAAGGCGCGGACCCAGGGCGTCGGATACCTGGATCTCACCGGGTGTATGGCATTGGGCATCACGGGTCCGGTGCTGCGCGCCACGGGGCTTGCGCATGATCTGCGACGTGCACAACCGTACTGCGGGTATGAGAACTATGACTTTGACGTCATCACCGATGGGGACTGTGACTCCTATGGTCGATATCTGATCCGGGTCAAGGAGATGCGCGAGTCCATCAAGATCGCTCAGCAATGTCTGGATCGGTTGAGGCCAGGACCGATCATGGTGGACAACAAGAAGATTGCGTGGCCCGCAGATCTGGCGTCGGGCCCAGATGGATTGGGCAACTCGCCCAAGCACATCGCCAAGATCATGGGCACCTCCATGGAGGGGCTGATCCACCACTTCAAACTGGTGACCGAGGGGATCAGGGTGCCGGCCGGACAGGTGTACGTCGCCGTCGAGTCGCCGCGCGGCGAGCTCGGGGTGCACATGGTCAGCGATGGCGGAACCCGGCCCTACCGCGTGCATTTCCGCGATCCGTCGTTTACGAATCTGCAGTCTGTCTCGGCGATGTGTGAGGGCGGGATGGTGGCCGATCTCATCGCCGCGGTCGCGAGTATCGATCCGGTGATGGGTGGGGTGGACAGGTGAAGGAGACGGAGCGCGAGAGCGTTTTTCTTGAACTCGGGAGTCGCCCGCCGGAGGACGAGGGCAACTTCGCCGGACACAGAACCTATCCGCCGGAAGTGGTGTCACGGCTTGCCATCGACGCCAAGGAGATCCTCGACCGGTATCCGAGCCGTAGGTCGGCGTTGCTGCCGCTGCTGCACTTGGTGCAGTCGGAAGACGGGTATGTGACCAGAGCGGGTATTGAATTCTGTTCGGGACAAGTGGAACTGACATCCGCCGAGGTCACCGCCGTGGCGAGCTTCTACTCGATGTACCGGCGCCAACCGACCGGTGATTACCTCGTCGGGGTATGCACCAACACGCTGTGCGCGGTGCTCGGTGGTGACGCGATCTTGACGCGGTTGGTCGATGAACTCGGCGTGCCACCCGGCGGTACCACGGAGGACGGCAAAGTCACGCTCGAGCATGTCGAGTGCAACGCCGCGTGCGACTACGCGCCGGTGTTGATGGTCAATTGGGAGTTCTTCGACAACCAAACCCCCGATGGAGCAGTCGATCTGGTGGAAGACCTCCGCAGCGACCGTATTCCCGAGCCACGGCGCGGTGCCCCGCCGTGCACGTTCAGACAGACCGCCCGGATCTTGGCGGGGTTCGCCGACGACCGGCCCGACGCAGTCGCCGCGGCACGGCCGGGCGACCCGACACTGGCGGGCCTGCGACTAGCCAAAGACGTACGGGAGGGATGAAGGGAGTGAATAGGTGTCGTCAATGATCCTGGCCCCGGTCCTGTCCGAGCACTGGGACGAAGCCGACTCCTGGACTCTCGGCGGGTATCTGCGCCATGAGGGCTACCAGGGTCTGCGCACCGCACTGGGTATGGATCCGGATGCGGTCATCGCCCTGGTCAAGGACGCGGGTCTGCGTGGGCGGGGAGGTGCCGGATTCCCCACGGGCACCAAATGGTCTTTCATTCCGCAGGGTGACGGCAAGCCGCACTACCTGGTGGTGAACGCCGATGAGTCCGAACCCGGTACCTGCAAAGACATTCCGTTGATGCTGGCGACACCACACACCCTCATCGAGGGAATCGTGATCGCGGCCTACGCCATCCGGGCCGCACATGCCTTCATCTACGTGCGCGGTGAGGTGATCTCGGTGATCAGGAGGTTGCAGACCGCGGTGGCACAGGCTTACGAGGCCGGATACCTGGGCCGCAACATTCTTGATAGCGGTTTCGATCTGGAGCTAGTAGTGCACGCCGGCGCGGGCGCCTACATCTGCGGAGAAGAGACTGCGCTCTTGGACTCGTTGGAGGGACGCCGCGGCCAGCCGCGGCTGCGGCCCCCGTTTCCCGCGGTTGCCGGTCTGTATGCCAGCCCGACGGTCGTCAACAATGTCGAGTCCATCGCGAGTGTCCCGGTCATCCTGAGGCGCGGTCCCGAGTGGTTCCGGACAATGGGATCGGAGAAATCGCCGGGATTCACGCTGTACTCGTTGTCCGGGCATGTGCGTACTCCCGGACAGTATGAGGCTCCGCTCGGAGTGACACTGCGTGAGCTGCTGGAGCTGGCCGGGGGGGTGCGCGACGGACACGGGCTCAAGTTCTGGACTCCCGGTGGCTCATCGACACCGCTGTTCACCGCCGAGCATCTGGATGTCCCCCTCGATTACGAGGGAGTGAGTGCCGCCGGATCGATGCTGGGCACCAAGGCATTACAGATATTCGATGACACCACGTGCGTGGTACGCGCGGTGCTGAGGTGGACCGAGTTCTACGCGCACGAGTCCTGCGGTAAATGCACACCCTGCCGGGAGGGTACCTACTGGCTAGTGCGCATCCTCCAGCGACTGGAATCGGGCGAGGGGGCCGGCGAAGACCTGGACAAACTCCTCGACATCTCGGACATCGTGCTGGGCAAGTCATTCTGCGCTCTCGGTGACGGCGCCGCGAGTCCGATCATGTCCTCGCTCAAGTACTTCCGCGGAGAGTACGAGGCACACCTACAGAACGGATGTCCCTTCGATTCGCGGGCCAGCACCGTCTTCGGGGAGGGGAACCGATGACTGCCGTAGAAAGGGGAACCGAGATTGAGCTGGTCACCGTCAACATCGATGGAACCAGTATCTCGGTGCCCAAGGGCACATTGGTCATTCGTGCCGCTGAGCTGATTGGCGTCCAGATTCCCCGGTTCTGCGATCACCCGCTCCTCGATCCGGTGGGTGCGTGCCGCCAGTGTCTGGTCGAAGTGGAGGGGCAGCGTAAACCGTTGGCCGCCTGCACTACCACCGTCACCGACGAGATGGTGGTGCATACGCAGGTCACGTCGGCAGCAGCGCAGAAGGCGCAGAGCGGCGTGATGGAACTGCTGCTGATCAATCACCCACTCGACTGTCCGGTCTGCGATAAGGGCGGAGAGTGCCCACTGCAGAACCAGGCCATGTCGACCGGTCGCGCCGAGTCCCGGTTCGCCGAAGCCAAGCGCACGTTTCCCAAGCCGATTCCGCTGTCCACCGAGGTGCTACTCGACAGGGAGCGCTGTGTCCTGTGCGCGCGTTGCACCCGGTTCTCCCAGCAGGTGGCCGGTGACCCCTTCATCGAGCTCCTCGAACGCGGTGCGCAACAACAGGTTGGCATTGCCAGCGACGAACCCTTCGAGTCCTACTTCTCCGGCAACACCGTGCAGATCTGTCCAGTGGGTGCTCTCACGGGTGCCGCGTACCGATTCCGGGCCCGTCCGTTCGATCTGGTGTCCACCCCTAGTGTGTGTGAGCACTGTGCCAGCGGATGCGCGCAGCGCACCGACCACAGGCGGGGAAAGGTATTGCGGCGCCTGGCCGGTGACGATCCCGAAGTCAACGAGGAATGGAACTGCGACAAGGGGCGCTGGGCATTCACGTACGCCACCGCGGGCGACCGCATCACCAATCCGATGATTCGCGACGAGTCCGGAAATCTGGTAGCGGTGTCCTGGCCACAGGCATTGGAAACCGCCGCAAAGGGTTTGGCGGATGCAGGCACCAATGCCGGGGTCCTCACCGGTGGACGGCTCACCGTCGAAGACGCCTACGCATATGTGAAGTTCGCCCGCATGGTGATGGGCACCAACAACATCGATTTCCGGGCCCGCGCGCATAGCGCCGAGGAGGCCGCATTCCTCGGCTCGGGCGTCGCCGGGCACGGGATGACGCAGACGTATGCGGCTTTGGAGTCCGCGCCGGTGGTTCTGCTGGCGGGCTTCGAGCCGGAAGAGGAATCTCCCATCGTCTTCCTGCGGCTGCGTAAGGCAGTCCGCAAGCGGGGACTCAGGGTGCTTTCCATCGCGCCGTTTGTCAGCCGCGGATCCACCAAGCTTTCGGCCCGTGTGATCGCCACCGTTCCCGGTACTGAACCGGAAACCATCGCGGGCCTGGCTGATTCGGAACTCTTGCACCAGCCCGGAGCCGTGATCATGGCGGGGGAACGGCTGGCGTGGATACCCGGAGCGCTGTCGGCCACGGCCCAGCTCGCCGCGAAGACGGGCGCGACACTGGTGTGGGTTCCCCGCAGGGCAGGGGAGCGTGGAGCCTTGGAAGCGGGCGCGTTGCCCAGGATCCTACCGGGTGGCCACCCGGTATCGGACAGTGCTGCGCGACGCAATGTCGCCGACAAGTGGGGAGTGATCGCACTGCCCGACATGCCCGGACTCGATGCCGCCGGCATGTTGGATCCCGGGAGCGGACTCGACGCGTTCCTTGTCGGTGGAGTCGAGCTGGCGGATCTTCCGTATCCCGCCGCCGCCGTCGGTGCGCTCAGGACGGGATTCGTGGTGAGCCTGGAGATGCGCCACGGCGCTGTCACCGAGCTCGCCGACGTGGTACTTCCGGTGGCGGCGGTCGCGGAGAAATCCGGCAGCTTCGTGAATTGGGAAGGCAGGCTGAGACCCTTCCAGACCACGCTGGACACCAGTGATGCCCTCGACGATCTCAGAGTGCTTGCCGCGCTCTCGCGGCGGATGGATCGTCCGATCGGCCTGAACCACGCGGCCGAGGCACTCGCCGAGCTCGCGGACATCGGTCCGTGGGAAGGGGCGCGGGAGATCCCGGGGCCGATCAGGGCGACCGCCAGGCCGCGGCCCGAGGCGGGCGAGGCGGTGCTGTCGTCCTGGCGGCTGCTGCTGGACGCCGGTCGGCTGCAGGACGGTGAGCAGTTCCTTGCCGGGACTGCCCATACCGCCGAGGTGCGGCTATCGGAGGCGACCGCCATCGAGATCGGAGCTTCCGAAGGCGAATTGGTGACCGTACGCAGCATGTCGGAGTCGATCCGCGGTGCCATTACCCTGCCGCTGCGGATCACCGAGATGCCGGACAGGGTGGTGTGGGTGCCCCTGCGCTCGGCCGGTTCGGAGGTTCATCAGCAGCTCGGCCCGGCGCTCGGGCAACTGGTCCGAATCGAGGTGGCGCCGTGACAGGCAAGACCGATTTGTCGCAGTTCGGAGTCGATCCGCTATGGCTCGTACTCCTGAAATGTGTTGCGGTGTTCGCCTTTCTGGTGCTGACCGTGCTCGTGGCGATTCTTGTCGAGCGCAAGGTGCTTGCCTGGATGCAGCGTCGCATCGGTCCCAACAGGGTGGGCCCGTTCGGGCTGCTGCAGAGCCTGGCCGACGGTGTGAAACTGGCTCTGAAAGAGGGCCTGACCCCCGCCGGGGTCGATAAGCCCATCTACCTACTGGCGCCCATCATCTCTGTGGTGCCGGCGATCGTCGCGTACGCGGTCATTCCGTTCGGTCCCGTGGTCTCGTTCTTCGGGCATCGCACACCACTTCAGCTCACCGATCTACCGGTGGCGATTCTTTTCGTGCTCGCGGTCACTTCCGTGGGCGTGTACGGGATTGTGTTGGGCGGCTGGGCCTCCGGATCTACCTACCCGCTGCTGGGTGGATTGCGGTCCTCCGCGCAGGTGATTTCCTACGAGATCGCGATGGGCCTGACCTTCGCCGCTGTGTTCCTGCTGGCCGGAACGATGTCGACTTCGGGGATCGTCGCGGCGCAGGCCGGCCGTTGGTATGTTTTCCTGCTGCTGCCGTCCTTCCTGGTGTACGTGACCGCCATGGTCGGTGAGACCAACAGGGCACCGTTCGACCTGCCCGAGGCGGAGGGTGAGCTGGTCGGCGGCTTCCATACCGAATACTCCTCGTTGCGCTTCGCGATGTTCATGCTCGCCGAATACATCAACATGGCAACGGTTTCCGGGTTAGCGGCGACCATGTTCCTTGGTGGCTGGCATGCGCCCTGGCCGTTGAGCCTGATTGACGGTGCGAACACCTCATGGTGGCCGGTGTTGTGGTTCGTGGCCAAGGTCTGGGGCTTCATGTTCCTGTTCATGTGGCTGCGCGCCACATTGCCGCGGCTGCGCTACGACCAGTTCATGCGGTTGGGCTGGGAGGTCTTGATCCCGGTGGCGCTGGTGTGGATTGTCGTCGTCGGCGTGGTGCAGGCCATGGCGCTTTATGGATACGGAAATCCGTCGATCATCCTCGGGGTCATCGGCGTCGTGGTCTCGGTGGGCAGCATCGCCCTGGTGGGTGCTCTGTCGCGGCGCCCCGAATCGCCAAAAATCTTGTTGTCCAGCAGGTTCGATCCGATGGCCGGCGGATTTCCGGTGCCGCCGTTGCCCGGGCAGCACGTCGGCGCGGACCCGGGTCCGACCACCAAGGAGGACGCACATGCCTAATCTTCTGCGACATTCGGTCGACGCCATGGCAGGGTTCTGGGTCACCTTCTCGTCGATGTTCAAAACGCGGGTCACCGAGCAGTACCCCGAGGAGAAGGAGCCCACAGCTCCCCGATATCACGGAAGGCACCAACTCAACCGGTACACCGACGGGCTCGAGAAATGCATCGGCTGCGAGCTGTGTGCCTGGGCATGTCCGGCTGATGCCATATTCGTCGAGGGCGCCGACAACTCCGAGGAAGAGCGCTTCTCGCCAGGTGAGCGATACGGCCGGGTCTATCAGATCAACTATCTGCGCTGCATCGGTTGCGGGCTGTGTATCGAGGCATGCCCGACCCGCGCTCTGACCATGACCAACGACTACGAGATGGCCGATGACAACCGGTCCGACCTCATCTACGGCAAGGACAAATTGCTGGCACCGCTGCAGCCAGGAATGGCGCCGCCGCCGCACGCGATGTACCCGGGCACCACCGACACTGACTACTACCTGGGCAACCTGCCTCAGGCCGGGAAGGAGGTCAGGTGAGCTTCGATGCCGCGGCGGGCCATGTGACGGTGCTTGCGGCCGAGGGGCTCTCGCGCACGCCGACGTGGGAGGGGGTGACGTTCTGGGTGCTTGGCACCGTCGCCGTGCTCGGCGCGCTCGGTGTGATCGCTGCACCCAAGGCGGTGTACTCGGCGATCTTCCTGGCCATGACGATGGTGATCCTCGCGGTGTTCTTCGTGGCCCAGGGTGCGCTGTTTCTCGGTGTCGCCCAGGTGGTGGTGTACACCGGCGCGGTCATGATGCTGTTTCTGTTCGTCCTCATGTTTGTGGGCGTAGATTCCTCCGACTCGCTGGTGGAGACCCTGCCGGGGCAGCGGGTGGGTGCCATCGCCGCCGGGCTGGGGTTCGGGATGCTGGCCGTCGCGGGCATCGGAAATGCCTCCACCACAGCATTCGTGGGTTTGGACCAAGCCAACAGCCGCGGCAACGTGGAAGGTCTGGCCGAGCGCATCTTCATCGACTACCTGTGGGCGTTCGAACTCACCGGCGCACTATTGATCACCGCGACGATCGGCGCGATGGTGCTGGCGCACCGCGAGAAGCTGGGGCAGACCGGCGGACAGCGCGAGATGGCGATTCGCCGCTTCCAGCGTGGCGACCGTGCCACGCCATTGCCCAATCCAGGTGTGTACGCGCGGCATAACGCTGTCGACGTGCCCGCGCTTCTTCCCGACGGGTCATTCTCGGAGTTGTCGGTCAGCGGTGTGCTCACCCCGCGAAATATGGAGGCGCGGTGAATCCCGACAATTACCTCTATCTGGCTGCGCTCATCTTCACCATCGGGGCTGCCGGGGTGATGTTGCGCCGCAACGCAATTGTGGTCTTCATGAGTGTCGAGCTGATGCTCAACGCGGCCAACCTGGCGTTCGTCACCTTCGCCCGGATGCATGGGAACCTCGACGGCCAGGTCATCGCATTCTTCACCATGGTGGTCGCGGCCACGGAAGTGGTTGTGGGACTGGGGATCATCATGACCATATTCCGCACCCGCAGGTCGGCTTCGGTCGACGACGCCGATTTGTTGAAGTTCTAGGAGGGGAGTGCCCGTGACATGGCTCATGCCGGTGCTGCCCCTGGCTGGTGCGGTCGTCCTTCTGCTCGTCGGCCGCCGGGGTGATGGCTGGGGGCATCTCTTGGGCTGCGCGACGGCGTTGGCCTCCTTTCTCGTGGCCGTCGTGTCATTTGTCGGCATGCTCGGCCGCACAGCCTCCGAACGTGTGGTGCACGAAACGCTCTTCGCCTGGGTTCCGGTCGGGGCACTGCGCGTCGATTTCGGATTGACACTCGATCAGCTGTCCGTGTGTTTCGCACTGCTGATCACCGGGGTGGGTTCGCTTATCCACATCTACTCGATCGGGTACATGGCGGATGACCCTGATCGGCGACGGTTTTTCGGCTACCTGAATCTCTTTCTGGCGGCGATGCTGGTGCTGGTGCTCGCCGACAACTTCCTGGGGTTGTATGTGGGCTGGGAGGGAGTTGGCCTGGCGTCCTACCTGCTGATCGGTTTCTGGTACCAGAAACCTTCGGCCGCTGTCGCGGCCAAGAAGGCCTTCATCGTCAACCGCGTCGGCGACATGGGGCTGGCCCTGGCCATGATGCTGATGTTCGCGACGTTCGGCTCTGTCGGCTTCGCCCAGGTGCTCGGCTCGGCGGGTGCGGCCGGCGAGAGTCGCAACACCGCAATCGGATTGGCACTATTGCTGGCGGCGTGCGGAAAGTCGGCCCAGGTGCCGCTGCAGTCCTGGCTTGGGGATGCGATGGAGGGCCCCACCCCGGTATCGGCCCTCATCCATGCGGCCACCATGGTGACCGCCGGCGTCTATCTGATCACCCGGTCCGGACCGATCTTCGAACGCGCCCCTTACGCACAGGTCGCGGTGGTGAGCGTCGGTGCCGTCACCCTGCTCTTCGGAGCGATCATCGGCTGCGCCAAGGACGACATCAAGAAGGTCCTTGCCGCCAGCACGATGTCGCAGATCGGCTACATGGTGTTGGCGGCGGGGCTCGGGCCCGCCGGGTATGCGGTGGCGATCATGCATCTGCTCACCCACGGGTTCTTCAAGGCGGGGCTGTTCCTCGGAGCCGGTTCGGTCATGCACGGTATGAACGAAGAAACCGATATGCGCCGTTACGGTGGGCTGCGCTCCGTCATGCCGATCACCTTTATCACCTTCGGGCTGGGATACCTCGCCATCATCGGGGTTCCGCCGTTCGCAGGGTTCTATTCGAAGGACAAGATCATCGAGGTCGCCTTCGGTCACGGCGGTGCCGGCGGATTCCTCCTTGGCACGGCGGCGCTGCTGGGTGCCGGGATCACGGCGTTCTATATGACTCGGGTCATGCTCCTCACCTTCTTCGGCTCCCGTCGATGGAGGCAGAACGCGCATCCGCATGAGTCGCCGTCGGTGATGACCTGGCCGATGATGGTGCTCGCCATCGGTTCGGTGGCCGCGGGATTCCTGCTCAGCTTCGGTGGGGCCCTGCAGAACTGGCTGAAACCGATCGTCGGTGCGCATCACGTCGAGGTACCCGTTCCTGCCTGGGGGATCAGCGCTGTCACCGTCGCGGTGGTGCTCTGCGGCGTCGGTGTCGCTTACCGGATGTACCGCGCCGACGTGCCTGAAACGGCGCCGCAAGGGTCGGCGCTCACCGTCGCCGCACGCCGGGATCTTTATGGCGATGCCGTCAACGAGGCGGTGTTCATGCGTCCCGGACAACGGCTCACCCGGCACCTGGTGCGCGCCGACGACCGTTGGGTCGACGGCCTCGTCAACGGTGTGGCCTCCGCACTGGGCGCCGTCTCGGGCTGGGTGCGGCATATGCAGACCGGCCATGTCCGCTCCTACGCGTTATCCATGTGTGCCGGAGCGGCTCTGGTGATCGCGGCGTTGATGGCAGTGAGGTGGTGAGCGCGATGGGTGCGGTGACAGCTCTGTGGCTTATTCCGTTGGTGGGCGCCGGTGCCGTGCTGATCATGCCGAACCATCGGCGGACCCTGGCCAAATACGTGGCGCTGGGTGCCTCGGTGCTGGTCCTGATCGTCGCGATGGCGCTGGCGGTTGCGTTTGATCCCGCAGGTCCGCAGTACCAGTTCATCGAATCGGTTTCCTGGATACCGGCATTCGGGATGAGGTACGCGGTGGGTCTCGACGGAATCGCACTCGCACTGGTGCTGCTGACTACGGGGCTTCTGCCGATCCTGTTGCTGGCCTCATGGAATGACGGAGCAGAGGCCCCGGGGTACGAGAATCGTCCTGTGGCGCAACGCTATATCGCGCTCATCCTGGTCGTGGAATCGATGGTGTTGCTGTCCTTCTCCGCGCTGGACGTGTTGCTGTTCTACATCTTCTTCGAGGCGATGCTTATCCCGATGTACTTCCTGATCGGCGGGTTCGGGAGCACCCACTCGGACACCGGGCAGCGGTCACGCGCGGCGGTGAAGTTCCTGATGTACAACCTGTGTGGCGGCCTGGTCATGCTAGCTGCCGTCATCGGGCTCTACGTGGTTACGGCGCAAGGTCAGACCGGGAGCCAAGGCGGCACCTTCGATCTACGCGATATCACCGAAATGGTCGCCACCGGCGCGCTCGGGATCGACCCGGGTGTGGCCAAGGCACTGTTTCTCGGCTTCATGTTCGCGTTCGCGGTGAAGGCCCCGCTCTGGCCGCTGCATACCTGGTTGCCCGATGCCGCGGTGCACGCCACCCCGGCCAGCGCGGTGCTCATGATGGCGATCGTCGACAAGGTGGGAACCTTCGCGATGCTGCGGTACTGCATCCAGCTGTTCCCCGATGCCAGTAGATATTTCACGCCGCTGATCATCACCCTGGCGGTCATCGGCATCGTCTACGGAGCCATCCTCGCGATCGGTCAGACCGACGTGATGCGACTGATCGCCTACACCTCGATATCGCATTTCGGATTCATCATCCTGGGCATCTTCGCGATGACCAGTCAGGGACAATCGGGGTCGACGCTGTACATGGTGAACCACGGCATCTCCACCGCGGCATTGATGTTGGTGGCGGGGTTCCTGGTGTCCCGCAAGGGCTCTCGACTCATCGCGGCCTACGGCGGAGTGCAGAAGGTGGCACCGGTTCTCGCCGGGTCGTTCTTGGTGGCCGGTCTGGCCACACTGTCGCTGCCCGGCCTGGCGCCGTTCATCAGCGAGTTTCTGGTGCTGGTGGGAACATTCACGCGGTACCCGGCGGCCGCGGCGTGTGCGGTCATCGCGTTGGTGCTCGCCGCTATCTACGTGTTGTGGATGTACCAGCGGATGATGACCGGCCCGCTCGCACCCGGGAACGAGACCATCGGCGATCTGAAGCGCCGTGAATTCGCCGTGGTGGTGCCGTTGGTCGCGTTGCTTCTCGTGTTGGGCATCTACCCCAAGCCACTGTTGGACATCGTGAATCCCGCGGTCGAACAGACACTGCGCACCGTCAACGAGAAGGACCCACCGCCGGTTGTGGCCGATGTCGCCCTCCGCCATGGCGAAGGTGAGCGACGATGACCGATATCGGAATCCTTCCCGCCCCGCCGATCGCCTATGGCGCGCTTTCTCCCATGCTGATCATGTTCGGGGTCGCGGTGGTGTCGGTAATGGTGGAGGCATTCGTTGTGCGGCGGTACCGGTTCGCCACTCAACTGGCGCTGGCCACCGCCGGAATCCTCGGCGCCTTTGTGGCAGTGGTGGCGCTGAGTGGTTCGCGCCACGTCGTCATGAACGGCGCGGTGGCGATAGACGGCCCCACGCTCTACCTGCAGGGGCTCGTCCTGGTGGCATCCGGTCTGGCGCTGGCGGTGATGGCACAACGCAGAACAGTTGCCGCGCTTCCCAGTACGGTGGGCGCCGGCGGTGGCCTGGATGCCTTCGCCGCGCAGGCGTCCAGCGTTCCGGGCGGTGAACCGGAGCGAGTGCTGAACCGCACCGGTATCACCCAAACGGAGATCTTTCCGCTGACATTATTTGCGATCGCCGGCATGATGCTCTTTCCCGCCTGCAACGATCTGCTGACGATGTTTGTTGCCCTGGAGGTGTTCTCGCTTCCGCTATACGTGATGTGTGCGCTGGCCCGACGTCGGCGTCTGCTGTCCCAGGAGTCGGCGCTCAAGTACTTTCTGCTCGGGGCGTTTTCCTCTGCGTTCTTCCTGTTCGGCTCGGCCTTCGTATACGGATACGCCGGAACCGTTGAACTCGGCGCGGTCGCACGGGTTGTCCAGGCGGATGCGGGGGAGCGGTCCTTCTTGCTGCTCGGAGTCGCCATGCTGTCGGTGGGTCTGCTGTTCAAGGTAGGAGCGGTGCCCTTCCATTTCTGGGTCCCCGATGTGTATCAAGGTGCACCGACCCCGGTCACCGCATTCATGGCGGCCACCACCAAGATCGCGGCGTTCGGGGCGTTGCTACGAGTTCTGTATGTGGCGCTGCCGGGGATCACGGCCGATTGGCGTCCGGTGCTGTGGGCGGTGGCGATCGCCACCATGCTGATCGGATCCATCGGTGCGGTGACACAGACCGACGTCAAGCGCATGTTGGCCTATTCGGCGGTCGCGCATACCGGATTTCTCTTGACCGGGGTCGCGGCCGCCAATGAGCGTGGTGTGTCGTCGACGTTGTTCTATTTGGCGGCATACGGTTTCAGCACCGTGGGGGCTTTCGCCATTGCGGGACTCGTGCGCTCGGGAGACGGAGAGGACGGCCCGAATGAGGACGAAGAGATCACCGATCTGAGTCGATGGGCCGGAATCGGTCGCCGGTCGCCGGTGCTCGGTGTTGTCTTCGCACTGTTTCTGCTGGCCTTCGCGGGTATCCCGCTGACGAGTGGATTCGTCAGCAAGTTCGCGGTCTTCGAGGCCGCCGCGTCCGGCGGGGCCATGCCGCTGGTGGTGGTGGGAGTGATATGCAGCGCGATCGCCGCATACTTCTACGTGCGGGTGATCGTGCTGATGTTCTTCGCCGATCCGGTACCGGACTCGGGGGTGCTACGGATCCCGGGCCCCGCCGTCGCGATATCGATTGGAGTGAGTGCACTCGTCACGGTTCTCCTCGGCGTGGTGCCCCAGCCGCTGCTCGAACTGGTTGGGAATCTCGTCAACTTCGCCACGTGAGTCCAGTCACCGATCACCGGCCGTGACTCGCCGTACGTGGCGACGACACGCCCCGGATCTGTACAGAATGCGGCGTGTCGAGGCATAGCGTGGCCTGGTTGTCACCACCTGTGGCGTGTCCATTTACCGGCGAGTAACCTACGGTACCGTAGGGTGGCGGTATCGCAGCTGCGGAAGGACACCAATGGCGATCACGGACATCTCGGCATTCGCGCATCTCACCAGCGAGGACGTCGAGAACCTGGCCGTCGAGCTCGATGGGCTCCGGCGTGAGATCGAGGAGTCGCGCGGTACGCGTGACGCCCGTTATATCCGGCGCACCATCGGCGCGCAACGCGCGCTCGAATTGACCGGCCGCGCCCTTCTGGCGGCGAGCAAGAAGCGCTCCGCATGGTGGGCCGGCACGGTGACGCTGGCCGTTGCCAAGATCATCGAGAACATGGAGATCGGCCACAACGTCATGCACGGCCAATGGGATTGGATGAACGACCCCGAGATTCACTCCTCGACGTGGGAGTGGGACATGGCCGGCGCCTCCAAGCACTGGCGCTTCACGCACAACGTCGAGCATCACAAGTACACCAACATCCTCGATCTGGACGACGACGTGGGCTACGGGATCCTCCGTGTCACGCGCGACGAGCCGTGGAAGGTGCGCAACCTCTTGAACCTGCCGCTCAATTTCATCCTCGCGGCGGGATTCGAGTGGGGAATTGCCCTGCAGCACCTGGAGTTCCGCAAGATCTGGACAAAGGAAACCCGCGAGGCGACCAAGCAGCGGGTGCGTGAGCTGATCACGTCTGCGGGTTCGCAGGTCTTCAAGGACTACGTCGCATTCCCGTCAATCACCGCGCTGTCGCCGGGGGCGACCTACCGATCCACATTGACCGCCACGGCAACGGCCAACCTGATTCGCAACTTCTGGTCCAACGCCGTCATCTTCTGCGGGCATTTTCCGGACGGCGCCGAGAAGTTCTCCGTGACCGATATGGAGAACGAGACGCGTGGCCAGTGGTACTTGCGCCAGCTGCTGGGCAGCGCGAACTTCGATGCGGGGCCGACGATGCGGCTGATGAGTGGCAACCTGTGTCACCAGATCGAGCATCACCTGTACCCGGACCTGCCGAGCAACCGGCTGCACGAGATCTCGGTGCGCGTGCGGGATATCTGCGAGCGCTATGACCTGCCGTATACGACCGGGTCGATGCTGCTCCAGTACGCGAAAACCTGGCGCACCATCGCCAAGCTGTCGCTACCGGACCGGTTCCTGCATGCCACTGCGGACAACGCGCCGGAGACTCGTAGTGAGCGCATGTTCGTGGTCCTAGAACCTCCTGCTGCCGAGTCGAATTCGGTTCCGCGGCGTGGGCTCAAGACTGCCATCGCCATGGTTCGTGAGCACCGCCGCAACAAGGTGTCCGTCTAGCCTTCTGGCCTGGTGACCCGCGCGTCGTACGGTGATCTTGATGATTCCGCCGCGAGCGCGAGCAGAACACGATATGCAGTGATATGTGACGACGTATTTAGAAGCCCCGACGGTGACCGACGCGGACCCGGGGGACGGCTTGATCGGGAGCCCTGTCCAGCAGAAGCCCAGGCGAACTTTTACCGGCTTTCTGGGGATGGCACTGGACACGTTGGGTGCCATGCTGCGTCGCCCACCCGCGGTGGGCGAGTTCTTCCGGCAGGTGTGGTCGATAGCCAGAGTGTCGGTGCTGCCGATGTGCATGGTGGCGATACCGCTGGCCGTGGTGATCGTGCTCGTCCTCGAGGCCCTGGTGTTCGGCCCGACGGGATTCCCGACGCACGTGGTGTTGGTCGCGGCGGCCACGGGTGCCACCGTTGTCTTCGCCGAGGCCGATTCGCCCCGGATTCAGCAGGAGATCGACGCCATGCGGGGCAGGGGTATGGACGTCACGCATGCGTTCATCGTTCCCCGTGTCCTCGCTACCGCGGTTGCCGCGGTGCCGCTGGCGTTGATAGCTGTTGGGGCAGCTGGCGTCTACTTCTTCTCGGCTTTCGGTAAGCACACTCCGCTGAGTCTGTTCATCGGGAACTTGGCGCAGCTGATGAGTCCGACCAATGTGCTGATTGTGGCTATCGAGGCGGCGGCTCTTGGGTTCATTGGCGGCCTCATCGCCTGCTACAAAGGTGTCTCTGCGCCCGCTGACCGGTCGTGACCAAAGCGGCGCGTAGTCCGATCTTCTGAAGGCTGCGGCTCCGCATGAGGGGCCCAATCCGGCCAGCTGTGCGGCGCCGTAGAGCATGTCCCAGTCGGTATCGATGTGGGTGATCTTGAAGTCTTCGGTCAATGTATAGCGGTCAATGCCAATGAAGTTCAGGCAGCGGCCCGTTCCCTTGAGCTTGGCTCCGGTGTTGGGTTCGATGGTTTCGCCGATCATGCGGCCGATGCCTCGCCACGGAATGGTCACGCGCCACTGACCATCGAAGTAGTCCCAGTAGGGCAACGACCGATTCGTCCCGTCCTGCGGGTAGAAGGCGAAGTCGGGGAAGATGTCGAAGGCGGCCTGGCAGTCCAGACCACGATGTCACCGTCGGGCTGGCCTTCCGGGCGCTGACCCGTGAACCCGCATTGCTTCCCCAACTGCTTGACGTTCCCGCACTGCCGGAGCGCATCAAGGAAACCGTCCGGCGCAGGAGCGGTTCGCCGTAATCTAGCGCCGCTGGACCAACACGGTCTGTGCACTGGAGCCGATGTAACCCCGGCGGTCGAAGATCTCCGCCGTGGTCACGCCGATACCGTCGGGTCCGACCGACATGCGGGCGCGCACTCCGAAATCATCACCGTGGGGAATCCGGTGCACGTGCATCACGGTGTCGGTGTTCATGTAGACGAATCGCAGCGGGTTGAGCACCGCGCCGATTCCGTTCGCGGAATCGATGACCGACGCCAGCCGCTGCCATGGAGTGGTGGGCTCGGTGTCAACGATATGCACGTGTGGCCGCATCCAGGCCACCTGTGGTTCTCCATCGGGTACCGAAAACCACTGAAAATCAACAGATTTCGAGTAGTTGGAGCCCTCGAAACCGAAGGCGGTCGGGGTGGGGCCCTGCGGGTACTCGGGCAGTGGTGGATATCGGTCACTGGCCTTGTCGGCGGTCACCGATGTGGCCAACAGCCACGCGCTGGCCCGCGCGACTGCACGGTATCCGCCATTGGCGTGCGCCTCCATCTCGGCGACCGCAAGTGCGATCCGGCGCCCCGGCCGTTCGATCCACGCCCGCACCCGCACCGGCTCCAGGGGAACCGGGCCGAGGATGTCCAGCGCGACCCGGCCGATCCGCAGGCTCTCACGCGGCTCGGGCAGCTCCTCGATGGCCTTGAGTAGCAACGCCATCGGGGGCGAGCCGTGCTGGAGATTCGGACCCCACCCGCTGGCGGTCAGCGCGGTGGACTCGAATACCTGGAACTCGCCGTCGGCGTCCAAGCGCCGGTAGTAGCAGCCAGTCAGGTCCAGCGTCATGCGGCATCTCCCGGGATCGCGGTCGCGGAGGCTTCAGCATCTTCGATATCCGTATCAGAGACACCGTAACCGGAGGGCCAGCCCGGGTAGGGCGGCGGCGTGCCGCCAAATGCGGGGCACAGCGACTGATGGGCGCACCAGCCGCATAATCGGGACGGGTTGGGCCGGAAGTCGCCCGTGGTGCCGAGGTTTTGAATCGCCCGCCAGATCGCCATCAACGTCTTCTCGAACTTGAGCAGCTCCGCCTCATCCGGTGAGTAGTCGAGCACCTCGCCATCGGACAGATACAGCAGTCGCAGCCGTCGCGGCACCACACCGCGGGTGCGATATAGCGCGACGGCGTAGAACTTCATTTGAAACAGCGCCTTGGCTTCGAACAGGGCGCGAGGTGCACGTCCTGTCTTGTAATCCACCAGACGCATCGCGCCTCCGGGTGCGATATCGATGCGGTCGATAAATCCGCGCAGCATCGTGCCGTCGGACAGCTCGACCTCGACGCGCTCCTCGCAGCTGTCAGGATCGAATCGGGTGGGATCTTCGAGCCGGTAGTAGCCCGACAGCAGGTCTCTGGCCTCGTCGAGAAACCCTGGAAGGCATTCGGACTCGACCACTGCGGCGAGTTCGGGGTTCGATTCCACGAGGCGTTCCCACGCGGGCTCCACCAATCCGGCGGCGGTGGCGTACTCCCGTTCGGCGGCGGGCCGAGCGTAGAGATCTTCCAGAGCGGCGTGCACGAGACTGCCGCGCACCTGTGCCGCGGACGGCGGCTCGGGGAGCCTGTCGATCGCGCGGAACCGGTACAGCAGTGGGCACTGCTTGAAGTCGCTGGCACGAGAAGGAGAGAGCGCGGGCCGGCGCGTTGGCCGGTTCTGCGTGGTCTCCTCCATGGTTGGCAGCCTAGGCATCACGTCCGACAGGTGCTGACGCCACGCCGTGCACGAAATAGGCGGGCGCCATTCAACACATGTCACAAGTCGTCCCCGAAATATCCGTACTCGAAGTAACGTGGACCTCTCATTGGCCATGGGCAGCGCGGCCCCGCCCGAGAGGAACACGTAGTGACGACGGCAAAGCATCGAAGCCCTCTGGAGAGCCTGCAGGTAAACGACACGGCGCTCGCCGGGGCCGCCCAGGCCGAGCGATGGACCGCGGTGACCGATGGACCCAGCCGGTACTCCCGGGTGTCCTTCACTCCCAATGTCTCGATACCGCTGTCCGATGGGACCGTGCTCAAAGCCCAGGTGTTCCGGCCGGCCAACGCCGACGGGACTCCGGTGAGTGACCCGGTCCCGGTGCTTTTCAACCTCACCCCCTACAACAAATCCGTTACTCATCTGGCCGCGTGGCTGCTTCGCGGGCTGAGTCGGTTCGGCGTGACCGTGCCGGCCGCACCGCCGAAGAACCCGCGTCTGGTCGAGCTCGCCGAACTGGCGCGCGCGATTCCGGGCGGTGGCCTGACGACGTTTGGGGTGAATGACTCGCTGATCCGCAGTGGGTATGCCCAGGTGGTTGTGGACGTTAGGGGAACCGGCGCCTCCACCGGTGACTGGGGGATGCTCAACGATGTCGAGCAGCGCGACACCGCCGAGGTGGTGGCGTGGGCGCAGGCGCAGCCATGGTGCGACGGTGGGGTGGGGATGTATGGAATCTCCTACTGCTCGATCAACTCGCTCCAGGCTGCCGGGAATCAGGTGCCTGGTCTCGGCGCGGTGTTCGCGGTGGAGCCGGTCAGTGACATATCCCGAGACCTCATGAAAACCGGTGGAGCACAGACATTTTTCCTGCCTGTCTGGATGCTTGCCGTCGCACTGGGAAAGTGGCTGCCGTCGCCGTCGGATGTGACACGTGGTGGCATCGGGCTGGGCTGGCTCGCGGGGCGGTTGCGGGCGCCGCTGAATCGCGTGGTGCGGTACATCTTCGAGGGGCTGCGCGGCAAAGGTGCACTGATTGACAACGACGAATACTTCCAGCAGATCAGCCCCCGGTTCGAGGACATCGAGATCCCGACGTTTGTCTATGGGGCGTGGGACGACATCTTTGGCCCGGCCGCCTTGCGTATCCATCGCCGAGCCGCGTTGCCGGGTGGCAGATTTCAGGTCGTCATCAACGAGGGGTATCACGGCTCGCCGGGTTCACAGCTTGGCCGCCAGGGTGGACCGCCTCGGCTGGATGTCTTGCAGCGTGCATGGTTTGACAGGTGGCTCAAAGGTATTGACAACGGAATAGAGAGCTACGGCCCGCTCACCTTGCAGCAGCAAAGTGGCGGTTGGCACACCCTGGACGCCTATCCGCGGCCCGAGGCAAGGCCGCAACGCTTCTACCTGGACGCCGAACCCTCGGGCGTGGGCGCTGGTTCGACATTCGACGGGTCGTTGGGTGGTGCCGCACCGCTCAATAGGACCGAGCACCTCCTTCGACGCCGGATGGGACTGCTGAAATCGCCGACCACCTCCCGGTTGACGGCCGGTTTCACCGCCGCCTTGGGAACGTCCGGGCTCAAGGACTCGCGCTACTTCGAGCGTGGTGCGCTCACGTTCACCAGCGCCGCGGCCGCGGAGTCATGGGTGATCTCCGGGGCGCTCAACCTTCATCTGCGCACCAAAGCGTTGGGGACGGAGGCATTCTGGGTCGTTTCGGTGACGGATGTGGCACCCGACGGCTTTTCCCGGATGCTGGCCGAGGGTGCGCTGCTGGCATCGCGGCGGGGCGTGGACGAGGGCAGGAGTTTGCGGACCGCGGACGGCGACTACCTATCGCCTTGGCATCCCACTGGTACGGGGTGCAAGCTCCCGGTGGAGCCCGGTGTGCCGATAACACTCGATATCGATCTCACGGAGGTGGACGCGGTGATCGCGGCCGGGCACCGGCTGCGGGTCGTTGTCTCGGCAGCCAGCCTGCCGAGGTACATACCGTCCGTTCCTGAACTGTGGGCGAGTCGTCACGGTCAGGCTCTTGTTCTGGACCCTGACCAGCCGAGTTACCTGGTGGCACCCGTGGTCGCGGGCGCCGGCGCCGGGTCTGCCTAGTCCTGGTCAGTTCACCAATTCGTCAGCCACTTTTTCTGTAACTTACGGTACCGTAGGTTACAGACGGGGGTAGGCCGAAAGGAGAGGTGGACGAGATGGTGACCGGACTACAAACGCGATTGCTCACCGAGTTGGAGCCCGTTGTCGAGGCGAATCTCGAACGGCACCTGGGTGTCGCGCGGCCATGGGCCCCACATGATTACGTGCCATGGAGCCGGGGCAGGGACTTTGCCTTCCTCGGTGGCGAGGATTGGCGGCCGGAGGACAGCCCTCTCGACCCGGTGGCCCAGGCGGCGTTGATCGTCAATCTGCTGACCGAGGACAACCTGCCGTCCTATCACCGTGAGATCGCCACGAGATTTGGGCGAGACGGCGCGTGGGGAACCTGGGTGGGCCAGTGGACGGCGGAGGAGGGGCGGCACAGCATCGCACTTCGCGACTATCTGGTGGTCACCCGTGGTGTGGACCCGACCAATCTTGAAGCAATGCGCATGGCGCACACCGTCGCCGGTTATGACTCAGGGGATAAGACACCCCTGGAGGCGTTGGCTTACGTGTCGTTCCAGGAGCTGGCCACACGGATATCACACCGCAACACGGGGAAGGCCTCGGGCTGCCCGATCGCCGATCAGCTGTTGGCGCGGGTGGCGCTGGATGAAAACCTGCACATGGTCTTCTACCGCAATCTCATGTCGGCGGCACTCGATATCGAGCCCGATGCTGCGATACAGGCGATCTGCAAGGAGATCGTCGGCTTCTCGATGCCGGGTATGGGGATGGCGGGTTTCGCGCAGAACGCGATAGCCATCGCGAAGGCGGGCATCTACGACTTGCGCATCCATCACGACGAGGTGCTGCAGCCTATCCTGCGGTTCTGGCGGGTGTTCGAACGTTCCGATGTCGGGCCCGAGGGTGAGCTGGCTCGCGAGACTCTCGTGAAATTCCTTGCCGCCGTGGATGAACGTGCGAAGTACTACGAGGAGAAGGCGGCCACGCGCGCGGCAAGAGGTGCCTGAACGCAACTACCGGAGGTCACCCGCGGTTGGCGGATGACCTCCGGTAGTCGGCATATCGATCGTGGATTCAGACCTACCTCGACGTGCTACCGCTGCCTGCGCGCTGCGCGGACCGCTGCCCGTTTCCACCGCGCCGAGGCGCCCGCGCGGGGCGTCCCTCGGTGCCGCCACGGGGCCGCTGCGACCGCTGGCCGCGCTGTGCGTTCGGTGCGGGGGAGCCGCTGGCTTTCTGGGCGGGAGCAGGTTTCACATACGGTGCTACCTCGCCCACCAATTTCTTGACCTCGTCGGAATGAGCCGTCACCTGCTGCGGGGTGGCCGTGATGGCGGCCTTGCGCAGCAGCTGCGTGACGTCGCGTCGCTGTTCGGGAAGCACCACCGTCACCACGTCACCGGCACCGCCGGCGCGGGCCGTGCGGCCCGACCGGTGCAGGTAGGCCTTGTGCTCGGCGGGCGGGTCGACGTGCACGACCAAGGTCACGTCATCGACATGGACTCCGCGTGCGGCGACATCGGTAGCCACCAGCACCCGTGCCTGGCCACCGGAGAACGCGGCGAGGTTACGATCGCGTGCACCCTGAGAAAGGTTGCCGTGCAAGTCAACCGAGGGAATACCCGACTGGTTGAGCTGATGCGCGAGCCGCTTCGCCTGATGCTTGGTGCGCATGAAGAGGATGCGCCGCCCGGTGCCGGAGGCCAGCGTGTTGACGAGATCGCGCTTGGCATCCGGGCCGCTGACGGTGAACACGTGATGCGTCATCGCGGCGACGGGGGAGTCGACGGAATCGACCGAGTGCTCGGCGGGGTTGTGCAGGAACCGCTTGACAAGCTTGTCGACGTCGTTATCCAGGGTGGCCGAGAACAGCAGGCGCTGACCGGAACTCGGTGTCGCGGCCAGCAGCCGGGTCACCGCGGGCAGGAATCCGAGGTCGGCCATGTGGTCGGCCTCGTCCAGCACGCAGATCTCCACGGCGTCCAGACTCAGATGGCGTTGCTTCAGAAGGTCTTCCAGGCGTCCCGGGCAGGCGACCACGATGTCGACGCCGGCCGAGAGGGCTTGCACCTGCCGGTGCTGGGAGACTCCACCGAAAATGGTGGTGACCTTGAGGCGGCAGATCGCGGCCAAAGGTTCGATGACTGCGCTGATTTGGGTCGCCAGCTCCCGGGTGGGTGCCAGCACGAGTGCACGCGGCTTACGCGGTACCCGGTTGCCACTGGCAATACGGGAGACGACAGGAAGGGAGAACGCGAGAGTCTTTCCGCTGCCGGTCTTGCCACGGGCCAGTACGTCACGGCCACTGAGAGTGTCGGGAAGAGTCGCGGCCTGGATGGGGAACGGCGCGCTGATTCCAGCGGCCTGCAACACGTCGATAAGTGGTGCGGGCACGCCAAGGGAATCAAATGTGGGTTGAGACATGGGTAGTTGAACGCCTTTCGAGGCATTGTGGTGGCGAGATTGCCAGTGGGCAATGTCGATCGCCGAGAGAAGAGCCTGAAAGTCTGCCTAAATTCACACTGGCTGACGAAAGAAACGTTCTTCGACGCGAGCGCAAATTCAGCGCTCAGTGATAGACACTACTGCCTGTTGGCATCAATAGCTAAACCTGTGCGGCGAAACACACTGGTGGCGGACACTCCTGCCTGCCCTGATGTCTGCCCGATTCGGAGTCGGCAACGCATACCTGGCAAGGTGAGCCGCATGTCTCGAACCGGACCGTTCGTCGTCGGCGATCGCGTGCAATTGACCGACCCCAAGGGGCGGCACTACACGATGGTGCTCGAGCCCGGTAAGGAGTTCCACACCCATCGTGGTGCCATCGTGCACGACGGGGTGATCGGAATCCCCGAGGGCAGCGTCGTGAAATCGACCAACGGTGACCAGTTCCTGGTGCTGCGCCCTTTGCTCATCGACTACGTGCTGTCGATGCCGCGGGGTGCGCAGGTGATCTACCCGAAGGACGCCGCACAAATCGTGCACGACGGCGATATCTTCCCCGGCGCGCGGGTGCTGGAAGCCGGCGCAGGGTCGGGCGCGCTCACGTGCTCGCTGCTGCGAGCGGTGGGGCCCGAGGGAACGGTGATCTCTTACGAGATTCGTGAGGATCACGCCGAACACGCTGTGCGTAACGTCACAACATTCTTCGGAGAGCGACCGAACAACTGGGAGCTGGTGCTGGGCGACCTGTGCGAGCGGCCGGCGGATGCAGGTGCCGTCGACCGGGTGGTTCTCGACATGCTGGCGCCCTGGGAGACTTTGCCCGCGGTCGCAGAATCGCTGGTGCCCGGCGGCGTGCTCGTCGTCTACGTCGCTACTGTCACCCAGCTGTCGCGTGTCGTCGAGGCGTTGCGAGAACAGCAATGCTGGACCGAGCCACGGTCCTGGGAGACGATGCAGCGCGGCTGGAACGTCGTCGGTCTGGCGGTGCGTCCGGAGCACAGCATGCGCGGGCATACCGCGTTCTTGGTCAGTGCACGTCGCCTGGCGCCGGACACAATCACCCCGACGCCACTGCGGCGTAAGCGGTTACCGACTACCGCGGTGTAGCTACGGGGCAGGTGCCTCGGGAGCCGGGGCAGCTGCGGGAGGCGCCTCATGTGGTGCGGCGGTACCCGCGAGCGATGTCCCGGTCTTGAGCAGTAGGTCGGAGGTCCGCTTCGACAACTTCCACCCCTGGCCCTCGGGTGAGAACGACATCGGCACCGCGAACCCGCCCATCTTGGGGCTCGGGCTGTTGATGGTGACGACGGCCTCGACATCGCCCGCGGTCTCCGTCGACCACTTGGGGTCCTTCACGGTGAACGACAAGGGCGAGAACCCGGCGTCGCCGATCGCCTTGGTGAACTTGTCCAGCTGTTCGGGGGTGGCGCCCTGAACGGCGGTGACCTTCTCGGCGCCCGGCAGGGTCGGATCGGCGAGACGGTTGAGAACATCGGTCAGCACCGCCGGATCCGGCAGTGGATGGTCTGGGTCGGCCGCGGCGGCGGCCGGGGACGCGGGCTGCGTCACCGAGGAGCTGACCGGGGCGGCCTTATCGCTTGAGCTGCTGCAGGCGGTCAGGGCGAGAACGGCTGCACCCGCCGCGACGACTGCGAGTTGAAGGTGACGGGCCATGATCCAGGTGACTCCATTCGGCATATCGGCTACGTCTACCTTCCAGACTTACCGGATGCCGCCTGGATTAGCGAAATGGCTGACGCCTTGCCGATCTTCCAGCCGTCCTGATTCACGAAGTTGATCTTCGTCGTGTAGGCCTGGGTCTTGGGACCGGTAATGGTGACCGCAGCCGAGGCCAGGCCCGGTCCGGTGGATGTGACGTCGGACACCGTGAAAGCGAGCGGTAGGAAACCATCGCGGTTGGCGTTCTTGAACGCGCGATCAGCGTAGATCCCCTCGCCGGCACCGATGCCGCCCTCGACCAGACCGCCCTTGGCGAGGGCCGACACGCCCGGATCGGCGAGTGAATACAGCAAACCGCTCAACTCATCGGATGTGGGTGTGGCATCGGCCGGGTCGGAAGGAACGTCCATCGGGATATCCCACGACACGGGGGCGACGTCGAGGGGTATCGCGATCGTTGCTGTCGAGCTAGGAGAGCTGGCTGTCGGCTCGCCCATTGGCACTGCCAAGCCAACCGCCGCCGCGAGTAAACCCAGCATGGCGACCCCCGACATACCGGTTTGTGAGCTCACGGTTGTCCTTTCGATCGACCTGAATGTGACGAACGCTAACAGCGTAGACGTCACAGACAACGGGTAGACCCCGCATGACCGGCCAATCGCCGGTAGCGTTGAAGTATCCACCGCACCAATTCTCGGTGTGGGAAAGGAGGACATCATGAGTGAGTCGGAGCGTTCAGAGGCGTTCGGCACACCGGATGCCGCCGAGTTGGAGCGGCTACGCCGAGAGATTGCGGCGCTTCGCCAAGAGTTGGAAGACAGTGCGACTTCGCGAGGAGCGAGCGCCGGCGATGCCGGTCGTCTGCGTGACCTGAACCAGCTTGAGGCCCGCATTGACTCCCTGAACGCGCGGAACGCCAAGCTGATGGACACCCTCAAGGAGGCCCGTCAGCAGCTCTTGGCGCTGCGCGAGGAAGTTGACCGGCTGGGCCAGCCGCCGAGCGGTTACGGCGTGTTGCTGGCGGTACAGGCCGACGACACGGTGGACGTCTTCACCTCGGGCCGCAAGATGCGGGTGACCTGCTCGCCCAACATCGAGACCGCTGAGCTGCGCCGGGGCCAGACCGTGCGCCTCAATGAGGCGCTCACGGTGGTCGAGGCCGGCAACTTCGAATCTGTCGGTGAGATCAGCACGCTGCGCGAGCTGCTGGACGACGGTCACCGCGCGCTCGTGGTGGGACATGCCGACGAGGAACGCATCGTCTGGCTGGCCGATCCGCTGATCGCACCGGACCTCTCGGATGTCTCCGAGGACGCCGACGGAGCGGATCTTAAGCCGCGGAAGCTACGGCCCGGCGATTCGTTGCTGGTTGACACCAAGGCCGGGTATGCCTTCGAGCGGATCCCCAAGGCCGAGGTCGAGGATCTGGTGCTGGAGGAGGTGCCGGACGTCAGCTACAGCGACATCGGAGGCCTGACCCGGCAGATCGAGCAGATCCGCGACGCGGTGGAGCTGCCGTTCCTGCACAAGGATCTCTACCGGGAGTACGCCCTGCGTCCGCCCAAGGGTGTGCTGCTGTACGGGCCGCCCGGATGCGGAAAGACGCTCATCGCCAAGGCCGTTGCCAACTCGCTGGCCAAGAAGATGGCAGAGCTGCGTGGCGACGACTCCCGCGAGGCCAAGTCCTACTTCCTGAACATCAAGGGCCCGGAGCTGCTCAACAAGTTCGTCGGTGAGACGGAGCGGCATATCCGCTTGATCTTCCAGCGAGCCCGCGAAAAGGCTTCGGACGGTACGCCGGTCATCGTTTTCTTCGATGAGATGGACTCCATCTTCCGCACCCGCGGTACCGGTGTCAGCTCCGACGTCGAGACGACCGTGGTGCCGCAGCTGCTCTCCGAGATCGACGGTGTCGAAGGCCTGGAGAACGTCATCGTCATCGGCGCCTCCAACCGTGAAGACATGATCGATCCGGCGATCCTGAGGCCCGGCCGCCTGGATGTGAAGATCAAGATCGAACGGCCCGATGCCGAGTCGGCGCAGGACATCTTCTCCAAGTACCTCACCGAGAAGCTGCCGGTCAACGAGGACGATCTCGCCGAGTTCGGTGGCGATCGCGGACTGACCATCAAGGCGATGATCGAGAAGGTCGTGGACCGGATGTACGCCGAGATCGACGACAACCGGTTCCTGGAGGTCACCTATGCCAACGGTGACAAGGAAGTCATGTACTTCAAGGACTTCAACTCCGGCGCCATGATCCAGAACGTCGTGGATCGTGCGAAGAAGAACGCCATCAAGGCGGTGCTGGAGAGCGGTCAGAAGGGCCTGCGGATTCAGCATCTGCTCGACTCGATCGTTGACGAGTTCGCCGAGAACGAGGATCTGCCCAACACCACCAATCCGGATGACTGGGCGCGGATCTCGGGCAAGAAGGGCGAACGGATCGTCTACATCCGCACGCTGGTCACTGGCAAGAGCTCGAGTGCCAGCCGCGCGATCGACACCGAATCGAGCCTGGGCCAGTACCTGTAGGCCTATGTGACTGTTCACACGCGCTGAGCTGTCAGCACCGCGTTCCGATCACCGCGCGCGAGCCGACGCTTGTCCGTCGGGTCGTAGCGGTCCAGGAGACCGGGTACCCGCTGGTGGGTGATCGTCTGAAAGCCGTGGCGTGCAAGGAGTTCGTCGACGTGGGCAGCGGTCATGCCGGTGCGATAAGGTTCGCCCTTCCGGCTGACATAGCGTGACACACGCCGCACGTCTCGTCGTGGACTGTCATGGCCCACGATGTCCGGATCGCCGTAATCCATCACGAGCCGGCTTCCCGGTGCACAGAGGTCTTTGAGCTGCGCCAGTGTCGATTCCAGTGCGGGCAGCGTCAGGTAGTAGGTGACGCCGAGCCAGAGCACCAGCGCCGGTGCCGTCGAATCGAATCCCGCGGTGTGCAGGCTGGTGGTCAGATCATCCCGTTCGAAATCGCACGGCGCCCATCGCGGCGGCACACCGTGGTGCTCCACCAGACGTCTCTTGTCTCGTTGTGTCGAGGGCGCGTCGACCTCGAACACGGTGACGGGCAGCGACCCGAGGTGTTGGCTGCTGGTATCAAATCCCGCACCAAGAACAACGACTTGGGCGATGCCGGATGCCGCCGCTGCGCGCAGCTCGTCATCGGACACCCGGCGGCGCACCATGATGTGGGCGTGTAGACCACCGCACCACCGATCCAGCAGTCGCAGGCCCCACCGCGCCGCCGTCGGCGAGGTGAGGCCGAGCCGGAACAGCGGATGCGTCACGAACCAGCCGGACTGTGGGTCATCGAGCAGAGCACCGGATTGCATGGGACTCGGCGGCGCGCTGCCAGGCATTGAATTGCGCGGTCAGGCTTGCGGTTTGGTCGAGTCGACGTGGGGGCATATCGCGAGGATAGAAAGCCCGGCGGGCTCACGATAATGCGTTGGCACTATCTGGCAGTGCCTGGCAGGCCGCGGCGGTGCTGGTCAGCGTGGTTTTCCTAGCATGGCGAGTACAGCCCGACGTCAGCCCCAAAGGACGACACATGAAACCCCGAGAAATGCTTTCCGCCGAGCGCGCCAGCCTCGCCGAATTCCTGCACACGCTCACCGAGGATGACTGGATGGCGCCGTCACTGTGTGCGGGGTGGCGGGTCCGCGATGTCGTGGCACATGCCAGTGTCGACGCGGTATCGCTCGGTGCGTATCTGGGAACCGCACTGCGCAACCCATCGATCGACAAACTCAACGATGCACTGCTGGAACGCACCGGCCATCTATCGAATCAAGAACTGTTGCGCCATTTCGAGTCGGCCGTGCGACCCGGAGCCTTCGGCAAGATGGCGCCCGCGGCTCTTCATACCGACGCCATGGTGCACCAGCAGGACATCAGGAGACCGTTGGGTAAACCGCGTGCCATCCCCGTGGACCGGCTGATCTTCGCCTTGGATCATCCGGACTTCGGTGCTCACCCGAAGCGATACACCAAGGGACTGCGGTTCGTGGCCACCGATGTGGACTGGGCCAAGGGCTCCGGGCCGGAGGTGCGCGGCCCCGGAGAGGCGCTGGTACTGGCGACGGCAGGGCGCTCAGTGGTGATCGGCGAGCTCGACGGCGACGGCGTGCCCACCCTGGCCCGGCGAATGCGCTAGGCGCGGGTGGCCGCGAGGTATGCGTCGCGGCCGGCCAGGCTGATCGCCACATCGGCGATGAGCGGTTCGAAGAAGCGGCTGCGGTACTGGGGATCGACACTGCTGTTGACCGTGAAGTACAACCCCGAGAGCACTGCCACCAACAACGCCATATGGATCAACGTCTGCGGCACTCCGATCCGGATCCCGAACCAGGTGCCCGCGCATGGCGGCGCCGCCCCGGATGCGCAGGCGGCCTCGTTGGACCACAGGGCCATCACGTCGTGTGGCACCGCCACGATGCCCAGCAGCATGAAGAAGGCGAACACTCCGGCGGTGAAGAACGCGACCTGAATGGCCTGTGAAACCACCATCACCAGCAGCACATTGACGCGTTCCGGCCATCTCAAGGCCAGACGCGGTGACTCATCGTCGGAGAGGTCGGCCAGTGGTGTGCCCACCAGCAGCGCCGCGGTCGCCGGGTCTCCGGCACGGTTCTCGCGCAGGCTCGCCAGCTCGTCACGCACCGTCACCGCCATGAAGGCCAACGCCGTCAGTGCCAGGAAACCAATGGTCTGCCATAGCCTTTCCCGGGTAATACGTGCCGACAGTTGCCAGAGCTCGCCGGTGAAGAACACCACCACGGTCAACATGAGCAGCGGCAGCGCGCGGGACATGAGTGTGGCGAGTGCGCCGAACTGCGTCGAGGCGTAACGCAGCGCCCACAGACCGATGGATCCTGCACCCAGATAGGTCAGCCAGATCAGTACCAGCGCGGCGAGCAGGAACGCGGGCATCATCGCGGCGGCCGCTGTCCACGAGCCGGTGTCGGCGAGGGGCAGCACGATCACGAAGATCGTGATGACGAGCCAGGACAAGGCGCGGCGCACCGAATCGGCACGGACGGTGCCAAGGCGCTGCAGCGCCGTCAGCACAAGCGGCTGCGCCGCCATGAGCAGGGCGAGCACGATCAGCAGGGCCATCAGCATGATCGAGCGGGTGTCGTTGTCGGTGGAGAGCAATTCGTAGAGTGAGACGCCCGCGCCGGCCACTCCGATCATGGGTGCGGCGCGGTCGAGGAGCTCGCGGGAGCGCACCCGCCGGTCCAGCACAACGGGTAAGCCCCGGGACAGGAACCATTCGTGAACATCCTCGAGATTGCGCACCCGATCATGATGACAAGGCTGCTCGATGAGGCAAAACGGGCGTACGTTGAACCAATCGGGCGGTCGATTCGTGTAACCGTCGGAGGTGTTCCATGGCGGATGGGCAGGCTGGGCCGAAAGACATCGGCGTCAATGGCTCATCGAGTCTTATGCGGGCCTTTTATGACGAGTACGCAGGCCCGCTGCATCGTTATGTTATGTATCTGACCCACGACTCGGCGCTGTCGGAGGACATCGTGCAAGAGGTGCTGTTACGCGCCTGGCGGCATCCAACACTGGTCAACCAGACCGAAGGATCTGCGCGCGCCTGGCTCTTCACGGTTGCTCACAATCTGGTCCGCGATAACGCGCGTAGCTCCCGTTTTCGTAGCGAGATAGCCACCGCCGAGACACCCGAGTTCGCGTCCCCCGACCAGGTGGATGCGACGCTAGACGCGTGGCTGGTCGCCGAGGCGCTCCGCACACTGTCCACGGATCACCGAGCCGTCATCCTGCGTGCGTACTACCGCGGGAGTTCAGTCGCCGACATATCCGCTGAGCTCGGGGTGCCCGAAGGTACCGTCAAATCACGCCTGCACTACGGCGTGCGTGCGCTTAGGTTGTCGCTGCAGGAAATGGGGGTCACGCGATGACTATCGAACATGTCTACGCCGATTGGGATGCCGCCTATGTGCTGGGCGCGCTCTCGTCGACCGAACGGCGTGAGTACGAGCAGCACCTGGTTGACTGCGCCAGCTGTCAGCGCGCTCTGTCGGAGGTCACCGCCATGCCCGGCCTGCTGTCCAAGGTCGATCGCGGCTACGCCGAGAAGATGGAACTCGAAGACCCTCCGGCACTCGCGAAGCCGGCTACCAGCTGCCCGGTCCAGGCTCTGTGGCCCAAGCTGCAGGCTCGGTGGCGACGGCAGAGTGCCGTGCGCCGACTGGCGTATGTGGGCGCCGTCGCGGTGGCCGCCGCCGTGGCACTGACGGTTTCCTTGGTGCCGCCACCGTGGTATCACCGGCCCGCGCCGATGAATGTCGCGGCGGGTTCGCTGCCCTCGGGTGAGCATTGGCAGCCGATGCGTCAAGTGACGCCATCGCCGCTGAGTGCGCAAGTGGCCATTGCCCGCGACGGTGCCGGGACCCGTATCGAAATGTGGTGCAGTTATCCGGCGTACGGAGATGATGCCGACGGCTCCGCGGCGCCGTACGCGCTGCGGATCGGTACCCGCGAGGGTGGGAACATCATCGCCAGTTCGTGGACGGCCAAGCCGGGCTCCGCGATGATGACATCGACGACTGTTCCGATGGCTCAGGATCAGATCGAGAGTGTCCAGGTGATCGACAATCACGGCGACGCGGCACCCCTGGTGTTCCTCGAACTGCGTCGCTGAAGTCCCCATATGTCAGGCTCGTGATGCTTTGACGTGCCCATATTGGCACTATCTGAAACTCGATTCATATTGTGCCATCGCATGATTGAGATAACTCGATCACTTTTTCTCGTGGATTGTTGAACCGGTCACGTGTGACAGTCGTGTACTAGTCATGACCACGCCGATATGTGCCGGGAACGGGAACATACGAGTGGTTGACTGGCTCGCGCTGGAGCTGCGTCACCACGATGTCGATTACCTCTTCGGAGTCGACGGCGCCAACATCGAGGATCTCTACGATGCCGTGCACTACACACCCGGTATCGAGGCCGTCGTCGCCAAACACGAGTTCTCGGCGGGCACGATGGCCGACGGCTACGCGCGCGCCACGTCGAGGATGAGCGTGGTGGCCGCCACGTCGGGCGGTGGTGCCGTCAATCTTGTTCCCGCGCTTGCCGAATCATATGCGAGCGGAGTTCCCGTCCTGGCGATCGTGGGCCAGCCGCCCCGCCCGTTGGAAGGTAACGGCGCGTTTCAGGACGGGAGTGGGCGTGCCGGAAGCATGGACTTGGAGGCGGTTTTCCGTCCCATCTCCGGTTACTGCGCCCGCGTGCAGCACCCGGAAGAAATCGCCGGGGCGCTTGCCCATGCCCTGGCTGCGGTCCGGGACGGTCTGCCCGCGGTGCTCTTGATACCTAAAGATGTTCAGCAGGCCCGCCTGAGGTCGCTGCCGCAGATGCGGGAGCCGCATGCTCGGCCCGGGGCGGTGCCGACCCAGCTTGCCGATTTCGCCGAGTATCTGGCCGATACGCCCGGCCGGATACTGGTGGTGGCCGGCCCGGAGGTGGCGCGGCACAATGCTCGTGACGAGCTGGCTGATCTCATCGATCGTCTTGACGCCTTTGTCGCGGTGTCTCCCGACGCCAAAGATGCTGTGGACGGCGAGGATCCGCGACTGCTGGGTGTCATCGGGGTAATGGGACACCCGGCGGTGGAAAGGGTAATGCACCACGGTGTGACGTGTGTGTGCGTCGGGACCACCATGCCCGTGATGACTCGTGGGGGCGTCGACTTCTCCACAACACCGGTACTCTCGATCGGTTCGGCGACACCGCACATCGCATCGCGGCACCTGCAGACCGAGGATCTGGTGTCCACACTGGCCCAGCTCGCCGCGGCCCTACCGGTGCGCGCCGACTGCCCCGACAACGAAACGATCTACGCACCAGCTCATCTCGAACCGCCCGCACATGACGGCGAAGGTGTCAGGTACCACGATGGCATGCACGTTCTGGACCGGGTGATTCCTGCGGAGGCGGATATCTTCGTCGATGCCGGCAACACCGGAGCCGCTGCGGTGCACTACCTGGGCGCTCGGCGCCAGGGGCGTTACGTCGTTGCCCTCGGGATGGGTGGCATGGGGTATGCCTTCGGCGCAGGCATCGGCTGTGCGTTCGCGCGGGGCGGCCGCACCGTGGTGGTCGCGGGCGACGGCGCATTCTTCATGCACGGCATGGAGATTCACACGGCAATCGAACATCGACTGCCGGTCACCTTCGTCATCGTCAACAACAACGCGCACGCCATGTGTGTCACCCGCGAACAGCTGTATTACGGAGGGCAGTACAGCTTCAACCGGTTCTCGCCCTCGCGCATCGGGGCCGGGCTGGCGGCAATGTTCCCCGGCCTGATGTGCCGTTCGGCCGATACGGTGGCCGATCTCGAGGCTGCCATGAATGCGGCGATGGCTCACAGCGGTCCTTCCGTGGTGGAGGTCATTTGCTCTACCGACGAGATACCCCCGTTTGCTCCGTTCCTGTCATCTGAAATCGCTAAGGAGAAAACACATGACCGACACGATTACCGAAACATCCACGCCTGGCCTGAAAGCCTTGCCCGCGCTTAGCGATATCGCCGCCGATGCGGGCACCGGGGACGCGCTGCCCGGGGTGCACCGCATCGAGACCTCGCCGCGCGAGAAGGCGACTCCGATCATCATGGACATGATGCGATCGGTGTATCCGCATGATCAGGTGTTCGGCCCGTTTTGCACCGTCCAGGAGTACGTGGACTGCCCACCCGACGAATTGCATCGATACCTCTCCGATACCCGTTGCCTGGAGGAGTGGACCTACAGCCTGCGCGGTTTCGAGGAAACCGATGAGGCCGGGCTGTGGGTCGCACATGACCGCTTGGGCTCCGACACGCTGATCTATACCCGCACCGAGTCGAACGCCGAATCCGGAACCGTCGATTATCACTGTGCCTGGGATCAGGGCGATCACCTGTGGATGATCTACCTCATGCGGGTGGTCGACGCGCAGGTGGTGCTCAACAAGCCGGGCTCCGTCGTGCTGTGGACCAACTGCCACCACCCGTTCTACGACGAGAATCCCTATCCGGAAACCGCTCCTCCACAACGTAAGCCGTGGGTAGGGGACTTCTGGGACATGTTCGGCGCGGGCCACCTGTTGGAGCTGCTGAATCTCAAGGCCATCGCCGAATACCGCCACAGCCATGGGCTTCCGATCGTTCCGGAGTGGATGAAATGACCGTCAGCATTTTCGATATCTCCAGCTATCTTCCCGAGAACCGGGTCAGCGCTGACTATTTCGCGCAGTATGCCAAGGACGATGACCTGGCCGAGAACGTCATGTTCCGGAGCCCGGCTCATCGGCATCACGTCGCCGCCGACGAATCCGCGGTGGATATGGCCGAGCGTGCGGTCGCCGGTCTCAAGGCCCGGCACGGGGACAGTGTGTTGGACGAGGTAGACATTCTCCTGACGCACACCCAGTTGCCCGACTTGCCCTTTGTGGGCTGCGGTGGCGAGGTGGCGAACCGGCTGCAAATCCGCCCGGAGTGGATTCTGGACGTGCACAACGGCGGCTGCGTGTCGTTCGTTCTGATGCTCAAGCTTGTGCAACAGATGATGGCCTCGTCGAGCGCCCGCTCGGCGCTCATCGTGAATATGCAGAACGCGGCGGGCCAGATCTTTGTGCAAGAGCAAGTGCGCTCCACCGCACAGGCCTCGATACCGGGGGACGGCGCCACCGCGGCGCTGATCACCCGTGAAGGGGGCTCGCCGGTTTTGGGTATCGAGACACGGAATTTCGGTGAGTTCGCGGGAGACATGACCTACGCGGTCACGCCTCATCGCAAGTATTGGGAGGCCGGACCTGGGCAGGGGCGGGTGGCGTTCACCGAGCACAAGATCAGCAAGGTGCTGGCCCGCGGCAACAGGATGGTGCCCGAGGTGGCACTGGCGGTCTGTGATCGAATCGGGGTTCCGTCAACGGATCTCGACGCCCTGGTGACCAACCAGCCAAACCGGATCTTCCTGCGGAACTGGCGCGATGCCCTGCAGCTGCCCCGGGAGAAGCACCCCGATACCTTTGACGAGTGCGGCAACCTGTTCGGGGTGGGTATTCCGCACACGCTCGATCAGGCGATCTCCGATGGGCAGGTCAAGGTCGGCGACACCGTGATGCTGGCGGGGTTCGCCCATGCCGGTGATTACGCGGCTGCGGCGGCCGTGCGGTGGGGCGGGAGGGGTCTGTGACGATCAGTCCGCTCCGATTGGCGCTGAACGAAAATCCCTATCGCCCACTGCCATCGGTGCGCGATGCGCTCAGGCATGACATTGCGGAGGTGAATCGGTACCCCGAGTTTCTACCCGTGGTGCTCCCGAGATTGATCGCCGAACGTGTCGGTATGACACCGGAGGAAGTGGTGGTGGGTGTCGGGGCCACCGGGGTGGCGCTGCAGGTATTGCAGGCGTTGTGCCAGCCGGGCGATTCTTTGGTCTTTGCGCATCCGACATTCGACGGTTACCCGATACTTGCCGATATTGCCGGACTGATCCAGGTGCCGATCCCGCTGGCGAACAATGGGATGACTGATCTGGATGAGCTACTGGGAGCGGCCTGTGACGCCGATGCCGCCGCCGTGGTGCTGTGCCGGCCACATAACCCGACCGGAACGCTGATACCTGCCGATCAGGTCTATGAGTTTGTCCGTGAGGCTCCGCCGTCCAGTGTCGTCATTCTCGATGAGGCCTATATCGAATTCGTGGATCCCGATGCACATCTGGACATTCCGAGGTTGATCGCAGCGCACCCGAACCTGGTTGTGCTGCGCACATTCTCCAAGGCATACGGGTTGGCGGGGCTGCGCATCGGCTACGGGCTGGCCGCTCCCGCGGTCTGTGGTGTCATTCGTAGATACCAGCTTCCGTTCGGCATGAACCGCGCGGCCGCGGTGGCGGTCGCGGCGTCCTACGCGGCCGAAGATGAATTGCGGCTACGGGTCGATTCCATTGTCTACGAACGTGATCAGCTCCGGGAACGGCTCGCACAGATGGGCGCACACATCCCGGACTCCCATGCCAACTTCGTGTATCTGCCCGCGCGTGGCGACAGTGAGCCCTGGATGTCCATTCTGGGAACGGATGACGTTGTCGCGAAGGAATACCCCGATGGCGGTGTCCGGCTCACAGTCGGTGATCCGCGCGAGATGGCCATCGTCGCGCGGCGGCTGCTGGAGATCGACGAGATTGGCGACGGCGCAGCGCCCCAGATGAGTAGACCTGCGTCATAGACTGGTTGGCCGCGGCGATCCGTCCCCCCGATTGCCGGCCCCGAAACGGCAAGGACCGCTGCGGCCAACCCCAACTTCTCAGAACGCGTAGCGGTGGTATTGCGCCATATATCGCAGCGTCGGGGACAGCGACATCGCCTTCGCCAGAAGCCGATACGCGGTCTTGGTCTGCCGGAAGGCCTCCGAATCGAACGGCGACTCCCATTGGAGTAGTTGCAGCGTGGGTATCGCGCGAATGAGGTCCTCGGGGCGGTCGATGCCCCAATACAGCGTCGCTCCGGAGCGACGCACCACCGCATTCGACCACTGTGTCTTGATGCCGAACCTGTTGAACGCATCGAATTGCAGTTCCCCATAGGGAAAGTGGTCAACGATGCGGCGAAACAGTGCGATGCCGTCCGCCTCCGTCAGATACATCGTCAGTCCTTCGCCGATCGCCAGCACCGGGCGGTCACCCCGGATGTGCGCGAGCCACGCCGGATCGGTCACCGATGCGGAGACGACATGGTAGTTGTCGTGTGTGGGATAGAGCTGGCTGCGCAGTGACGCCACATCGGGATAGTCGACGTCGTACCACTCGATCCCCGGGCCGGGGTCGAGACGGAAGAAGCGACCATCGAGACCACACCCCAGATGCAGCACGACGGCCTCGGCGTGTCTGGACAGAAATGCCCGGGCCCAGCTGTCGAAGTGCGCGGAGCGAGTCGTCACGGCGGGGGACCTGCGCGCGGTGATGGTCGTCTTGGACCAGTCGTAGTCGATGCGGTCGGCGATATCGCGGGCCAGCCGGTCGCCGAGGATCGGCTCGGGTAGATCGGCATCCAGAGCCTTGGCATAGAAGGTCGCCAGCATCGTCTGCGGTGCTCCACTGAGATCGACATGAATCTTCTCGGGGTGGCTCATGAGGCCGACGCTAATGCCGATTCGGTGGCACGCAGAGGAGTCTGAACAGTCCCCGGCGTGGTGTTCAGCCCCACCTCTCTAGGCTGAACGTCATGCAACGGATCATCGGTACTGAGGTTGAATACGGCATTTCGTCACCCACGGACCCCGCCGCCAACCCGATCCTTACCTCCACGCAGGCGGTGCTGGCCTACGCCGCGGCGTCGGGGATCCAGCGGGCCAAGCGCACGCGCTGGGACTATGAGGTGGAGTCGCCGCTACGTGACGCCCGTGGCTTCGATCTGGGGCGCACCACCGGCCCGGCTCCCATCGTCGACGCCGACGAGGTTGGGGCGGCCAACATGATCCTCACCAACGGCGCTCGCCTGTACGTCGATCACGCGCACCCGGAGTACTCGGCGCCCGAATGCACCAATCCGTTGGACGCCGTCATCTGGGACAAGGCCGGTGAGCGCGTGATGGAGGCCGCCGCGCGACACGTCGCCAGCGTGCCCGGCGCGGCCCGGCTGCAGCTCTACAAGAACAACATTGACGGCAAGGGTGCCTCTTACGGCACCCACGAGAACTACCTGATGGACCGGCAGACGCCGTTCTCGGCGATCATCACGGGCCTCACCCCGTTCTTCGTATCCCGCCAGGTTGTGACGGGTTCTGGTCGCGTGGGCATCGGGCCCTCCGGTGACGACTCCGGCTTCCAGTTGTCGCAGCGTGCCGACTACATCGAGGTCGAGGTCGGCCTGGAAACCACCCTCAAGCGGGGCATCATCAACACGCGCGACGAGCCGCATGCCGACGCCGACAAATATCGACGGCTGCACGTCATCATCGGAGACGCCAACCTCGCCGAGACCTCGACATTCCTCAAGGTGGGTACCACCTCCCTGGTGCTGGACCTGATCGAATCCGGGGCTGACCTGTCGGATCTGGCCCTGGCACGGCCGGTGTACGCGGTGCATGTGATCAGTCGCGATCCGTCGCTGCGGGCCACCGTGGCGCTGGCGGACGGCCGAGAACTGACAGCGCTTGCGCTGCAGCGTATCTACCTGGAGCGGGTGGCCGAGCTCGTCGCGTCCCGCGACCCAGATCCGCAGGCCGACCATGTGCTGCAGGTGTGGGCCAAGGTGCTCGATCTGTTGGAACGCGATCCCATGGAATGCGCCGACTTGCTGGATTGGCCCGCCAAACTGCGACTGTTGGAGGGTTTCCGGCAGCGCGAGAACCTGAGCTGGTCGGCACCGCGCCTGCACCTGGTCGACCTGCAGTACTCCGATGTGCGCCTCGACAAGGGGCTCTACAACCGGTTGGTCGCCCGCGGATCCATGCAGCGGATGGTCACCGAGCAGCAGGTGCTCGACGCGGTGACTCGGCCTCCGTCAGACACCCGCGCCTATTTCCGTGGCGAGTGCCTGCGCCGCTTCGGTGCCGATATTGCCGCCGCCAGCTGGGACTCGGTGATCTTTGACCTGGGCGGGGATTCGCTTGTCAGGATTCCAACGCTGGAGCCGCTGCGCGGCAGCAAGAGCCACGTGGGCTCGCTGCTGGACTCGGTCGATTCGGCGGCTGAACTGGTTGATCAGCTCACCACGTAACGCGATCGGCGACCCGCGCCAGCGAAACGTCACGCCGTCGGCACTGCCCGGTAGGCTGAACAGAACCGACCTAGCAGTCAGGAGGCAGCGATGGCGCAGGAGCAGACTAAGCGCGGTGGTGGCGGTGACGAGGACGATGTCACCGACCTGGGAGGACCGGCCGGGCAGGAGCGCCGCGAAAAGCTGGCGGAGGACACCGACGATCTGCTCGATGAGATCGATGACGTGCTGGAAGAGAACGCCGAGGACTTCGTGCGGGCGTACGTCCAAAAGGGTGGCCAGTGATCTGGCGCGATGACTCGATCGCGCCCCAGCAGTTCACCCGACACTCGCACCTTTCGTCGTTCTCCGAGTACCTGAGGATTCAGGCCCCAGAGTTGCTTCCGGCGGTCGGAAAGGCGTCAAGCGACGTGATCGCGAATCTGCCGCACGGCACCACCATCGTGGCGCTCACGTACCGCGGCGGAGTGCTGATCGCCGGTGACCGGCGCGCCACTCAGGGCAACTACATCGCCAACCGCGATATCGACAAGGTGCAGATCACCGACAACTACTCCGCGACCGGTATCGCTGGAACCGCCGCCATCGCCGTCGAATTCGCGCGGTTGTACGCCGTCGAGCTGGAGCATTACGAAAAGCTCGAAGGTGTGCCGCTGACCTTCAACGGTAAGGCCAATAGGCTCTCGGCTCTGGTGCGCGGCAATCTCGCGGCGGCCATGCAGGGTCTGGTGGCGGTGCCCCTGTTGGTGGGCTACGACATCGACGACCCCGACGGTGAAACCGCTGGGCGCATCGTGTCTTTCGATGTGGCCGGTGGCTGGCACGTGGAGAGCGACGGCTACCAGGCGGTGGGGTCGGGCTCGATGTTCGCCAAGTCCTCGATCAAGAAGCTATACAATCGCGGCGGCGACGCGCTTGGTGCCCTGGCGGTGGCTGTGGAGTCGCTCTACGATGCGGCCGAAGACGATTCGGCAACGGGCGGACCGGATCTGGTGCGCCGGGTGTTCCCGACGGCCGTTCGGATCGATTCCGGGGGGGCGGTCCGGGTACCGGAGGCGGACATCGAGCGCATCGCGCGCGAGGTCATCGAGAAGCGGACAGAAGCTGCACGTGCCGAATCAGAATTGCGTGAATCGGGAGGTAAGTCATGACCTTTCCGTACTATGCTTCGGTCGAGCAGCTCATGCGCGACCGTTCAGAGCTGGCGCGCAAGGGAATCAGCCGCGGTCGATCGGTAGTGGCGCTCACCTACGCCGACGGAGTGCTATTCGTCGCCGAGAACCCGTCCAACTCGTTGCAGAAGGTCAGCGAGGTGTACGACCGGGTGGGTTTCGCCGCTGTCGGCAAGTTCAATGAGTTCGACCGATTGCGTCGCGGTGGTATTCAGTGGGCCGATATGCGCGGCTACGCCTACGACCGCCGGGACGTGAGTGGACGTCAGCTGGCCAACATCTACGCCGAGGCGCTCGGCACCATCTTCAACGAGCAAGCCAAGCCGTACGAGGTGGAGCTGTGTGTCGGCGAGGTGGCCCACCATGGCCGGGACACCGGGCCGGTGCTGTACCGGATCACCTACGACGGGTCGATCGCCGATGAGCCGCACTGGGTTGTCATGGGCGGAAACACCGAGCCGGTGATCAACTCGCTCAAGGAGAGCTACGCCGAGCGGGCCACGCTCAAGGACGCAGTGGGCTTCGCGGTGAAGGCACTGCAGGCCGGGGCCGGCGCGGCTAATGGCTCCGCGGAGGGCCGGGTGCTCGGTGGCCTGGAGGTCGCGGTGCTGGAGCAGAGCCGTCCACGGCGGGCGTTCCGGCGGATCAAGGGCGCGGCCTTGGAAGCGCTTCTGCCCGAGGACTTCTCGCCAGGACAGACCGAGGGTGGGGGAGATCCCGCACCCGAGTCCGGTGACTCCAAGGACACTAAGGACTCCAAGGGTTCCAAGGGCAGTTAGCTCGGGCACTGTCGGCGCCGAGAATGGCTGATCGCGCGTCCCGAAAGTTATCCACAGCCTGAAATCGATGGAACCGCACGTGTATGTCGGCGGTCCTACCTGGTATCGAACCCGTATTGCACCAGGTAGGAGTAGCAATGTCCGTCAACGATCAGGACACATACATCGATCTCACGACGCTGCGGCTCGCCGACGGCACCTGTGAGGCGCTGGCCGCCCGCTGTGAGCTGCTGCGGAGCTCATTTGCGGGGGTGATCGCGCGCCTGGACACGTTCGCGCCGGTCAGCCATGCCATCTTCGGCGACTGCGAAGAAGGCCGAGGGTGGGGCCGGGTCGTCCATGACACGGTCCGGGCGCCGACGGGATCTCTGGCCGCTGTCCTCGAACAGCACCGAACGGCGCTCACTGAGTTCGCCGAGACCTTCCGGCGCATCGGTGATGCCTACCTCGAAACCGACAGGTGCTCCGCCCAGCGCTCCCGGACGTCGGCGCGATGAGCGGCACCGTGCGGCCCGATGAATGGCATGGCGACAAGTGGAGCCACGAATCAATCATGGACATGCAGGCGCGGATGGCGCCCGCGGGTATCAAGCGCATCGCCGACGAATGGAAAAGCACTCTGGGGGAGCTTGATTCGCTGTTCGCAACCTTTCTGGAGGATGTGGCCACGATGATCGACGAGAGTTGGAGCGGCCCCGGGGCGCAGGCAGCACTGGGCACCATGCGGGCGTACGTCGAAAACTCGGGTGCTGCGCTCCGGAGTGCGTTCACGCTGTCCGCTGGCCTGGAGGTGTTGGCAGGGGCAACGGGTGAACTGCAACAGAAGATCGCGTCCCCGCCCGCCGGCGCGCCGGCCGGACGGATGGGTGTGGACCTTGGGTGGGCGACGCCGGTCGCCGAGAACCTCGACCTGTGGGAGCAGGCGTTGGCTCAGGTGCGCACCATGTATAGCGGCCCGGCGGTGCAGGCCGGCAATGCGGTTGCCGAGCTGATCGGCCCTCGGGAACGACTCCGGTTCGGATCCGGCTCCGACGCGGATGCGGTGTCCGACCGGCTGGCGGATGAGCAGGCCGAGCGGGTCGGGGAATTCCTGGCGCGGTGGGGCCCGGAGTTGAACCCGCAGTCGGCGGTGCCCCCGGCCAACAGCGGTACGCCGCTGCAGCTGCCTCTCACGGTGGCGGGAACACCGGGTAACCCGTTCCGGGGCAGAGATTTCGGGGTAGGAACGTCCTCCGGATCGGAGGCGGACGAGTTTGGTGAGGACGACGTCTATGCGGGCCAGAACTGGATGCGCGATCCACTCTGGCGTGAAAACCCAACCCGCAGTGCCGGGTTCGAATCGGCGACACCGACGAGCCGACAGCCACTTTCTCCCGACCGAATGCCGGCATTCGGTGCGGGACCGACTGTGGCCAATGGCGGCGGTATCGGCGCGGGGGCGACGACACGGGGGTGGGGCGCGATGATGCCGATGATGGGCGCCTATCCGGCGCACGCAAACCAGCGGCGCGGTGACGAAAATGAGCACTACAGCCCAAGGTATCTCGTCAACAGCGACAACACTCGAGAGCTGCTGGGGGAGTTGCCCAAGGGTTCCGCCCCGGTCATCGGGTTATGGGAGGGCGATATCGCCGACGACGAATTCGGGCCGCCGCGGCGGCATGGTTTTCGTTCGCGCTGAGTCGGACCCTTGAAGGCCGGGGTTTGCGCCGGTATCGATACCGGGTGCCTTCGACACCCTCTGCTGTTGCCTGACGCCGTCCCGTAGCGAGAAAGTCGTCTGCATAGTGTCTGTATTCGTTGACATCGTTCCTCCCGAAGAATCGCCCGTTGCGTCGAAGGAAGCCTCCGCACGCCCGTCGCAATGGCGCCGTCGCCTGACCAATGCCGCGTTGCCGCTGCTGTCGGTGGTCGCCTTCGTCGCAGCTGGCAGCGGCGAGCGGTATCTGGAACCAGACCTTTGTGCCGTATCCGAGCACCGTCTGGAACGCATTCATCGAGGTCTCCACCAACCACGACGGCGTCCATGGGTACGGGCGGCTATCTGCTGGCCGAGCACCTGTATATGACGCTGCGCCGCTTGCTTTTCGGTGTGCTCATCGGTGTCACCGGCGGCGTGCTGCTGGGCCTGGTCATGGGATCGGTCGGCTGGGTGCGCAGCGTCCTCGAACCCTGGCTGACCTTCCTGCGTACCGAGGTGGGCAAGGCCGTGAAAGCCGCGGCCGCTTAGCCCGTGTGCTCGCGCAGCAGTGCTGCGGCCTCGGTCTGGTACGCGTGCTCTGCCCATTGCAGCGGTGTTGACCCGAAGCGGGTATCGGTCATCGCGCGATCGGCTCCGGCCTCCAGAAGCCGGCGGATCAGCACCAGATCACCGGCCCAGGCCGCCTGGTGCAGCGGTGTCGCACCTTCGTCGTCGCGGGCATTGACGTCGGTGGGGAAGGAGGCCGTCACGAGAGTGACACCCGCGGTATCGATTCCGTGTCGGGCGAGCAGCTCCAGACGATCGGCGAACCCATGCTCGGCGGCCCAGTCGACCTGCCGCCGCCACATCTGCTCGCGGGTCTCCATCGCCTCGCCCAGGCGACGCTCCCATGGGCTCGTACCGGCATCGGCCAACCCGTGAGAGAACAGCAGCTCCAGATGTGAGTCGTCGGGACGGAACATCCTGTTGTAGAGGGTCTGCTGGTCCACCGGATGTGCACCTCGCTGCAACAGCACGGTGGCCAGTGGTTCGGCGAAGGGGTGGCGGGGCTGACGACCGGGCCCCTGCTCGCCCTCGCCGAATAAGCCCGTCAACGCGGTGAACGGGGTGGATAGTCCGCGCCACAGATATCCCGAATTCGGGTCGGCGCCGCCGTCGAGAAGAAGATGCGCGGCCGCCAGCGTCGCGTTCGCGGTGCGGCCCAGCGGTGCCCGTCCGTAGCACAGGTACATCAGCGGGGACCAGCCGTACGGACCGCCGTTCGTGGTCGCCAGTGCCGGGTGTGCCGCCAGATGACGTGCGAGCGCGACCGGATCCGCGGCGGAGGCGGCGGCCCACACGTGCCGATCCACCAGCGCGGGATCGGCGGCCACCAGATCAGCCGCTGCCTGCCAGCGCGGAGGTTCGTCGTCCTCGTCGTACCGCAACGAGGCCAGGGCGCAGAACCGGTCGGCCGCGCCGAGGTCCGGTTCATCGACCGCGCTCGGATCGGTGCTGAGCCCGGCGGCAAGCTCCACATAGTGCACGAGAGCGGGCCAGCCGGTGAAACCGTAGCGGCGGGCCACCGTCAGCTGGGCATCGTGCAGCGCGAATAGCTCACGCGCGAAAGCGATATCCGGCCGCGGGTGGTGCTGACGCACCGTGCCGATCGCCGCGGGATCCTTGGCGCGTACCGCGCGCTGAAGTTCACGCGCATCGCCGCGGACGCGGTCGAGTGACGGATTGGTGGGAAGGGTGCTGGCCATGACGGCCTCCTCTCGTGAACCCGATGTCCGCGAGACCAGGTGTGAGAAGAGGTCGGGTAAACCACGTCAAGGATGGCAGGGAGGCTGAGCCTCTTCGGGCGGACACCGGGCGCTCCTGCACGCCCGGCACCCACATTACCGCGCTAGAGCGTGGGGCGACGGTGTGCCCACGGCTCGGTCGCTTCGAGCTGAGCGGCTAGCCGGATGAGCAGAGATTCACCGCCCAATGGCGCGACGAACTGCACGCCGAGCGGCAGGCCCTTCGGGGTCTCATACAACGGCAAGGAAATCGCCGGGCGCCCAGTGAGATTCGCCAATTGGGTGTATGGGACCCAGCCGAGGTTGTCGTTGATCATGCTGTCGACGATGTTCGCGTACTTGAGCACGCGGGCAGTCCTGGTGCGCAGCAGTAGATCGGATACCGCCGCCAGCGGCGCCGGGAGATTGAACTCGCCGATCCGCGGCGGAGTCTTGGCGAGTGTGGGTGTGAGCAGCAGGTCGTAGTCGCCGAAGAAGGTCGCCAGTTCCCGCACGTAGTTGTGTCGGCGTTCCACGGCCGCAACGTAATCGGGGCCGCTGGTGGCGCGGCCCAGAGCGGCGATGAGGAGGGTGTCGCGCTCGAACCCCTCGTCGCCCGCTCCGGTCAGCTTCTTGGTGTCGTCCACTTCGTAGGCGGCGTGCACAAACCAGGTCAGCAGGAAATCACGGGCGAGCTGCCCGTCGTCGTAGGGGGCGCTCACCTCTTCCACCTCATGGCCCAGGTGAGTCAGGAGGCGCACCGCGGCCTCGACGGCGGCCACCGCGGCGGGATCGGGATTCGGGGTGATGACGGTGGGGATGCGCACCCCGATCCGCAGCTTGCCGGGGTCCCGGCCCACCTGCAAGGCATACGAATCCTCGGGCATCGCCGGGAGATACGGCGATGTGGGCTCGGGGCCGGCGATGACATCCAGCATGGCGGCGGTGTCGCGGACGGTGCGAGACACCGTGCCGCTGACCGCCGCGCCGTGCATGGGCTCACCGGCCCCCGGACCCATCGGAGTGATACCGCGACCGGGCTTGAGACCCACCAGACCACAGCATCCCGCGGGGATGCGGATCGACCCGCCCCCATCACTGGCACCGGCCACCGGCACGATTCCCGCGGCCACGGCAGCGGCAGAACCACCCGAGGACCCGCCCGGGGTGCGGCTCAGATCCCACGGGTTACGGCTTGGCCCAAAGAGTTCCGGCTCGGTGATGCCCTTCGACCCGAACTCGGGGGTGTTGGTCTTGCCGAAGATGACGAGACCGGCATCGAGCCAGCGCTGCACGATGGTGGAGTGTTCCGGTGCGGGGCGGGCGGACAACGCCCGGCACCCTCCCGATGTCGGGTGGCCCTTGTAGTCCTGGCCGAGGTCCTTGATAAGAAAGGGCACTCCGGCGAACGGTCCGGTCAGCTCACCGGCGACCTGCTGATCGGCCTCGGGGATGGTCCGAACGATGGCACCGATGTCATGGTTGACCGCTACCGCCCGGGCGCGGGCGGCGGCGAGCAGCTCGGCAGGACTGACCTGCTTGGTGGCGACCAGTTCGGCCAGGCCGGTGGCGTCGTGTTGGGAGTATTCGGAGAAATCCACCCGGCCAGCCTATGCGGCCTCAGGGGATCAGGCGTTGGCCTTCTTCAGCACATCGTTGTAGATGGCGACGATCTTCTCGGTCTGCAGCGACTGACGTGGCTCGTCCTGGTGCGCGGCGACAACTTCCGTCATCTGTCGTAGCTTGCCGCGGTCATCGGCCAGCGAGCGGATGGCCGCAGCGATCGCCTCCACGGACTCGTTCTCCGTCACCAGACCACCGCCGTCGGGCACCGACTCGCCGAGGATCTCGTCGCAGAAAATGACGGGCGTCGACATCGAAATAGCTTCCAGTAGAACCAGTCCCTGAGTGTCGAAACCGTAGGACGTAAACAACAGCGCGCTGCTGGCTCCCATCGCCGCCAGGCAGCTGTCCTGGCTGACCCGGCCGCGCAAACGGATCCGGTTGGAGGCTCCGTGCGAATCGACGTACTTCTTAATGGCGTGCTCGAGGTGACCGTCGCCGTAGATGTCCATGACACAGTTCTTGACCTGGGTGGCGGCCTTCACGGCCTCCAGCACCCGCTTCTCCGGGGAGAGGCGTCCGCACCAGATCAGCCGCAGCGGCTCATCGTCGGTCGGCTTGTCGTCCGCCGCTTCACGGGCGATGTCCACCAGCTCGTCGTCGACACCGTTCGAGACCACCGAGATGGGCCGACGTAGGCCGCGGTCCGTGAGGGCCTGGGCGAAGTGCGTCGTCGGGGTGATCTCGTGGTCCACGGCCTGTGCCTGAGCCATCATCAGCTGCCATGCCCGCCGCGATGCCGCGGACTCCTGCACCGTCGTCAGGTGAAAGTCCCTGGGCAGGTGGCGCTCCTGCATCTGGCTGAAGATCCACGCCAGCAGCAGCGGGTTGGGGCTGGCCTTCTCGAAGTAGACGTCGTATCGGGTGTGCTTGGTCTGCACCACCGGGATGCCATTGCGGCGGGCGGCTTCCACACCGGCGATGCAGACGCCCAGGTCGCCCTGACTGTGGATGATGTCGATGGGTCCGCGGGCGCGCAGCTCCCGGTCGATCAGCTCCCTGTTCGCCGTTCCCGGCCATACGAAGGTGAAGTCATCGTGCTTGCCGAGCTTGCGCATCGCCTCCGCCACGAACGGCACGGGCTTGACCTCGACGACGTTCGGGTCGGGGTCGACGGTGTGGGCCAGGGGTGCGGTGAACACCGTCACCTTGTGCCCCAGCCGCTCCAGGCCGTGCCGCTGCCGGGCCACCGAGATCTGCGCCCCGCCCAGGCTCTCGGGATGAAGATCGGTGAACAGCGCAATATGCATCGTCGAAACCTTGTCGTTGTGTGCCAGTACGGCGTGCGGAAACCGGGCTCAACCCGAACCGAACCGTATCGGATCACCGGTCGTGCTGCTGAGATACCCAGACAGAAGGCTCAGAGAAAGGCCAGCCTCCCCGCCGCCGATGGCCTCACCCAGTAGTCTCGATGCTGTGCAGCGTCGAATTATGGGGATCGAGACCGAGTTCGGCGTGACGTGCACATTTCACGGCCACCGGCGACTGAGCCCGGACGAGGTTGCCCGCTATCTGTTCCGTCGCGTGGTGTCCTGGGGGCGCAGTTCCAACGTCTTCCTGCGCAATGGCGCACGGCTCTACCTCGATGTGGGCAGCCACCCCGAGTACGCCACCGCCGAATGCGACAGCCTGGTGCAGCTGGTCACCCACGACCGTGCCGGGGAACGTGTCCTGGAGGACCTGCTCATCGACGCCGAGCAGCGCCTGTCCGACGAGGGCATCGGCGGCGACATCTACCTGTTCAAGAACAACACCGATTCGGCCGGCAACTCGTACGGCTGCCACGAGAACTACCTCATCGTGCGGGCGGGGGAGTTCTCCCGGATTTCCGATGTGCTGCTGCCCTTCCTGGTGACCCGCCAGCTGATCTGTGGCGCGGGCAAGATACTGCAAACCCCCAAGGCGGCGACCTTCTGCTTGTCGCAACGCGCCGAACACATCTGGGAGGGCGTGTCCTCGGCGACCACCCGTAGCCGTCCTATCATCAATACCCGCGATGAGCCGCACGCGGACGCCGAGAAGTACCGGCGGCTGCACGTCATCGTCGGCGACTCCAACATGTCTGAGTCGACCACCATGCTCAAGGTGGGCACGGCGGCGCTGGTGCTGGAGATGATCGAAAGTGGCGTCGCCTTCCGGGACTTTTCGCTGGATAACCCGATCCGCGCCATTCGTGAGGTCAGCCATGACCTCACCGGACGCCGCCCCGTCCGGCTCGCCGGCGGACGTCAGGCCAGTGCCCTGGACATCCAGCGTGAGTACTACGCCCGCGCCGTCGAGCATCTGAATACCCGCGAGCCGAACGCGCAGGTAGAGCAGGTCGTGGAGCTCTGGGGTCGCACGCTGGATGCCGTTGAGGCCCAAGACTTCTCGAAGGTCGACACCGAGATCGACTGGGTGATCAAGCGCAAACTGTTCCAGCGCTATCAGGACCGCTACAACATGGAGCTGTCCGACCCGAAGATTGCCCAGCTGGACCTGGCCTATCACGACATCAAGCGCGGCCGGGGTGTGTTCGACCTGTTGCAGCGCAAGGGGTTGGCCGCCCGGGTCACCACCGACGAGGAGATCAAGGCAGCCGTCGATCAGCCGCCGCAGACCACCCGGGCCAAGCTGCGCGGCGATTTCATCACCGCCGCTCAGGAGGCCGGCCGCGATTTCACCGTCGACTGGGTACACCTCAAGCTCAACGACCAGGCACAGCGCACGGTGTTGTGCAAGGACCCGTTCCGGTCCGTCGACGAGCGGGTGGAACGGCTCATCGCCAGCATGTAGCGCGGTTCTCCGCCGAGTGCGAGGCTCACGCGGAAATCTGCCCAGAAATCCGCGCCAGGCTCGCACTCGGCGTTTGGGAGTGTCCGAACAAACATTCGGACACTCCCGCATGCGCTCCGGGCTGACGTGCCGGTTTCCTCTAAGCTTGCCGCCGTGGCGATCTCCAAAGTCGAGCGGTTGATGAACCTGGTGATCTGCCTGCTGTCCACCCGCACCTATGTCACCGCCGAACGCATCCGTACGTCGGTGGCGGGTTACTCGGATTCGCCGAGCGACGAGGCCTTCAGCCGCATGTTCGAGCGCGATAAGAATGAGCTCCGCGATCTGGGCATCCCGCTGGAGACGGGGAAGGTGTCGTCCTTCGACGCCACCGAGGGGTATCGCATCCGCCGCGACGCCTACGAGCTGCCCGATATCACCCTCACCGCCGACGAGTCCGCGGCTGTCGCGGTCGCCACCCAGCTGTGGCAGTCGCCCGAGTTGGTCACCGCCGCGCAGGGCGCGTTGATGAAGCTGCGCGCGGCGGGGGTGGACGTCGACCCGGCCGCCGAGAACGTCTCGGTGGCGGCACCTGCCGCCATGCCCGGCGGCCGTGGATCGGAATCGGTGCTGCGAATCCTGCTGTCCGCCATCGACTCCGGTCAGGCTGTGCAATTCGGTCACCGGCCGTCTCGCACCGAGCCATACGTCACGCGCACCGTCGAGCCGTGGGGCGTGATCACCGATCGCGGGCGCTGGTACCTCGTCGGACATGACCGGGACCGGAACGCCACCCGCACTTTCCGGCTCTCCCGCATCGGGGAGGACGTCACGATGCTCGACAAACCGGGAACGGTACGGCGCCCCGAAGGGGTGGACCTGCGCGCCATCGTGGCCAGGGCTGTCGGCGACGGCCCGGTGCGGATCACCGCGCGAGTGTGGATCGCCGAAGGACGCGCCCAGGAGCTGCGCCGAATGGGTGCCGTCGTCGAACCACAGCGGCGCGGAGAGCGCGACGGGGATGTGGTCGAGATCGAGGTGGCCTCACCCGACCGACTGGTTCGCTCGATCGCGTCGCACGGCGCGGATGCGGTGGCGTTGGAGCCGGCACAGGTGCGCGATGAGGTCATCACTCGTCTTCAGGAGCACGCAGGAGTCACGGCATGACCGAGCTGTCGAATCGCCTGGCCCGGCTTCTGAACATGGTTCCGTATTTCCAGGCCAATCCGGGCATCAGCGCCGCCGATGCCGCCGCGGACCTGGGCGTCACGACCAAACAGCTGATGGCCGATCTGAACCAGCTGTGGATGTGTGGCCTGCCCGGTTACGGTCCCGGCGATCTGATCGATCTTTCCTTCTCCGAGGAGAGCATCGAGGTCACATTCTCGGCCGGTATCGACCGTCCGCTGCGCCTCACCTCGCCGGAGGCCACGGCACTGCTGGTCGCCCTGCGCGCCCTGCTGGACATGCCTGGCACCGTCGACCCGGAGGCCGCGCGCAGCGCTATCGCCAAGATCGAGGATGCGGCGGGCGCCGGCGATGAGTCGCTCGGGCGAAGAGAATCAAACACCGAATCGGATGGTTCACCGGCGACTCCGGTGGAGTCCGAGGCGGTCTCCGCGGTGCGTTCAGCCGTGCGTCACCGCAGGGCGCTGCGCATCGAGTACTACTCGGCATCGCGAGACGCGTTGTCGGAGCGGATAGTTGATCCCATTCGGATCGCAGTGGTGGGGGACCACAGCTACCTGGAGGCGTGGTGTCGCGCATCGGAGGGTGTGCGGTTGTTCCGGTTCGACAGGATCGAACAGGCCGAGGTCCTCGACCAGCGCGCGGCGCCCCCCGCTCCCGCGGTCCAGACAGCTACCGACACTGGTCTGTTCGAGGCGGATCCCTCGCTTCCCGCGGCCACGGTGCTGGTCGGCCCGAGTGCGTCCTGGGTTTTCGATTACTTCCCGATGCGGCCCACCGGTGTTCAGCATGCCGATGGATCAGTGGAGGCCGCCATGACCTACGCCTCCGAGGACTGGATGGCGCGGCTGGTCCTCGGGTTTGGATCGGCGATCCGGGTGCTGGCACCGGAGTCGTTGGCGCTGCGGGTACGCGCCGATGCGGCGGTGGCGCTGGCGGCGTATCAGGCCAGCTGACCGAGATCGGCCCTGGGGTAGCATTCAGGGCAGACACGACGCCAGAGGAGGTGACCACATTGGGCGGCCTGCAACCCATGCACTGGGTGATCGTAATTGTGGTGTTCGCGCTGCTCTTCGGAGCCAAGAAGCTGCCGGATCTCGCGCGTTCGCTGGGTAAGTCGCTGCGGATCTTCAAGTCGGAAGTCAAAGAACTGCAAAACGAGGGAAATGCTGCGAAGGTGTCCGACACCCCACAGGCCGTGGAGCAGCAGCAAGTGCCTCCCACTGCCGCGGTGGAAGCGCCCCCGATCGAATCGACTCCCGGTCACAAGCCCACTGCCTAGCCGCGTTCCGCCGCGATAGGCCGGCCGGATAGGTCATGCGTTCATGAATAAGGTCCTGGGGGCTCTTGGGCTGCGGCGAAAATTCAGGCAACCCAAAAATGCCGATGGCACCATGTCGCTCATCGAGCATCTGCAGGAGCTGCGCACCCGCCTCCTGATCTCGGTGGCGGCGGTCCTGCTCACCACCATCATCGGTTTCATCTGGTACGAGCACACGATGTTCGGCCTCGAGAGCCTCGGTGAATGGTTGCGTGAGCCGTACTGCTCGTTGCCGGCGAGCGCCCGCGCCAATCTCAGCGCGGACGGTGCCTGCCGACTGTTGGCCACCGCGCCCTTTGAGCAGTTCATGCTGCGCCTCAAGGTGGGCCTGACGGCCGGCGTGGTGCTGGCCTGCCCGGTGTGGCTGTATCAAATCTGGCGTTTCATCACCCCGGGCTTGTACCGCAACGAACGCAAGTTCGGCATCATCTTCGTGACCGCGGCCGCCGTGCTGTTCGTCACCGGCGCGTTCCTGGCCTACCTGGTGCTGGCCAAGGCCCTGCACTTCCTCTTGACGGTGGGCAGCGACGTTCAGGTCACCGGGCTCAAGGGTGACGAGTACTTCAGCTTCCTGATCAACCTGCTGCTGGTGTTCGGCGTCAGCTTCGAATTCCCGCTACTGCTCATCATGCTGAATTTCGTCGGGATGCTGCCCTACGCCAAGCTCAAGAATTGGCGCCGAGGCATCATCTTCGGCCTGTTCGTCTTCGCGGCCTTCGCGACGCCGGGAGCCGATCCGTTCTCGATGACGGCGCTGGGGCTTGCCCTGACACTGCTGCTGGAGTTCTCCATCCAGGTCGCCCGCATGCACGACAAACGCAAGGCCAGGCGGGAGGCCGCGCAGGAGCTCAGTGATGACGAGGCCTCCGCATTGGACGCGCCCGAGGCCATTGCCGCGCCCGAACCGATCGGTCCCCCCGATCGGTTTGACAACATGGGCAAGTGACCAGCATCGGAACCGAACTGAGTGCGTTCTCCCAAGGGCTGAGTTTCGCTCTCGATCCGTTCCAAGTGCGCGCGTGTACCGCGCTGGAGAACGGCCACGGCGTGCTGGTCTGCGCGCCCACCGGCGCGGGCAAGACCATCGTCGGAGAGTTCGCGGTACACCTGGCCCTGGCCGCCGGGCGCAAATGCTTCTACACCACCCCGATCAAGGCGCTGAGTAACCAGAAGTACAACGACCTGGTCTCGGTGTACGGGACGGAGAAGGTCGGCCTGCTCACCGGAGACTCGTCGATCAACTCCGATGCCCCGGTGGTGGTGATGACCACCGAGGTACTGCGAAACATGCTATACGCGGATTCGCCAGCGCTGCATGGTCTTTCGTATGTCGTGATGGATGAGGTGCACTTCCTGGCTGACCGATTCCGCGGTGCGGTCTGGGAAGAGGTAATCCTGCATCTGCCCGAGGATGTCGCCTTGGCCAGTCTGTCGGCCACGGTGAGCAACGCCGAGGAATTCGGCGGCTGGATCAAGACGGTCCGCGGAGATACCACCGTGGTGGTCGACGAGACCCGGCCGGTTCCCCTGTGGCAGCACGTCATAGTCGGGCGGCGGCTGTTCGACCTGTTCGATGGCGATGAGCCTGTTGGGCGAAGAGCATCAGGCGGGGCGGGACATCCTTCTCAAGTCGATCCGGAGCTCACGCGCTACATAGCCCAACGGCGCCAGGCGGATCGCTTCGCCGATTTCGATCGCCCACACCGGCGGCCGCATCAGGGAGCGCCGAACCAGCGTTCGGGGAGGCCGCCCACCCTCTATCGTCCGCCGTCGCGACCCGAAGTCATCACCCGGCTCGATGAGGATGGGCTGCTTCCCGCGATTACCTTCATCTTCTCGCGCGCCGGATGCGATGGCGCTGTGGCGCAATGCCTTCGGTCCCGGTTGCGCCTGACCACCGAGGAGGAACGGCGGCAGATCGTCGCCGTCATCGATCGCCGCACCGAAGGGCTGCCCGAGGGCGACCTGGAGGTGCTCGGGTACTGGCAGTGGCGGGAGGGGCTGCTGCGCGGTATCGCCGCTCACCATGCGGGCATGCTACCGGTGTTCCGGCACACCGTCGAGGAGCTGTTCACCAAGGGGCTGGTGAAGGCGGTGTTCGCCACCGAGACACTGGCATTGGGCATCAACATGCCCGCACGCACGGTGGTGCTGGAGCGGTTGGTCAAGTTCAACGGGGAGCAGCACGCGGCGTTGACTCCCGGCGAGTACACCCAGCTGACCGGGCGTGCGGGCCGGCGCGGCATCGACGTCGAGGGACACGCCGTCGTGTTGTGGACACCCGAGGTGGAGCCCAGCGAGATCGCGGGATTGGCGTCCACCCGTACCTTCCCGCTGCGCAGCTCCTTTGCGCCGTCGTACAACATGACGATCAATCTGGTGCACCGCATGGGCCCGGGGCCGGCACGCGAACTGCTGGAGCGATCCTTCGCGCAGTTCCAGGCGGACCGCTCGGTGGTGGGATTGGTGCGTGGCATCGAACGTGGTCAGAAAATGCTTGACGAGATCGCCAATGAGCTTGATGGACACGACGGTTCGGTTCTGCAGTACGTCCGATTACGCGGCAACCTCGCCGAGCGCGAGCGCGCCGCCGCACGCGCGTCACGGCTCGAACGTCGCGGTGCGGCCAACGACGCTCTGGCCGCGCTCAAGCGGGGTGATGTCATCGCGATCCCCCATGGCCGTCGCAACGGTGTGGCCGTGGTGCTGGAGCCGGCCAACGACAACGACGATCCGCGTCCTTTCGTGTTGACCGAACACCGTTGGGCCGGACGGATTTCGTCGGCAGATTACACGGCGGGCGCTGAACCGCTCGGATCCATCGCACTGCCCAAGCGGGTCGAGCATCGTCAGCCCAAGGTGCGACGTGATGTGGCGTCGGCGCTGCGGTCAGCGCTTGACGAGGGCCGGGTACGCAGGCCGCAACCGGTGAAGGGCCGCAAGAACGGTGCGGGCGCCGACGGCCCGGATCTCGGAGTCGAGGTCGAACGGTTACGTCATGAAATCCGGCAGCATCCGGTGCATCGCGTCCCCAACCGCGAGGAGCTGGCACGGACAGCAGAGCGCTATCTGCGCATCGAACGCGACAACGCGCAACTGGAGAAGAAGGTGTCGGCCGCGACCAATTCACTCGCGCGCACTTTTGACCGGATCCTCGCGCTGCTCACCGAACGTGGATATGTCGAGGACAGCGCCGAGCTCGGTGTGAAGGTCACCGACGACGGCATGCTGCTGGCACGCATCTACAGCGAAAGTGACCTGCTGGTGGCCGAGTGTCTGCGGCGCGGGCTGTGGGCGGGCCTGAAACCTGCGGAGCTGGCGGCCGTGGCATCGGCCGTGCTGTACGAGTCGCGGGGTGACGCGGTGTCGGAGACGGGTGAGGCGCCGACGGCCGCGCTGCGGGCGGCACTCGCCGAGACCCACCGGGCCCTGGCCCGGTTGCGCCGCGACGAACAGCAGCACCAGCTCTCGCCCACGCGCGAGGTCGATGAGGGCTTCGTCGCGGCGGTGTACCGATGGGCGACTACCGGCGATCTGGCGGCATCGCTGGAGGCGGCCGGTAATACAGGCACCGCGTTGCCGGCGGGTGATTTCGTGCGGTGGTGCCGGCAGGTGGTTGATCTGCTCGACCAAATCAACAAGGCCGCGCCGGACGCCGCGGTGCGCTCGGTGGCACGGGCCGCGGTCGCCGACGTGCGGCGTGGCGTCGTCGCCGTTGATGGCACATAAGGTCGAGCAAACGCTAAGGTGGAGCGTCAGCACGCTCTTACACACCGGTAAGTAACAATGTCGCGACACGGGAGGAACGATGAGCGGTCCACAGGGAACCGAACCTGGCGGACAGTGGGCGCCGCAACCTGGGCAAGGCCAAGAGCCGTGGCAGACACCGCAATCCTCAGATCCGGCAGGGCAGGGCGAGCAGGGTTGGCAGCAGCCGGCCTACGGTCAGGGACAGCAGTATCCGCAGTACCAGCAGCCGGGTTTCCTGGGTGGTGGATTTGGGGATCCGAGCCAGTTCGGCCAGCAGCCCGGTCAGCAGGGATTCGGCGAGCCGAGTCAGTTCGGCCAGCCCGGCGCCTACGGCCAGCCGGGACAATACGGGCAGCAGGGTGGATACCCGGGCCAGTACGGGCAGCAGGGACAGCCGTTCCCGCAGTTCGGTGCCGGTAAGCCGCAGCGTTCCACCAAGACCATCGCCATCATCGGCGGCATTGTCGCGGCCGCGGTGATCCTGATCGTGGTGCTGGTTACCGCCTTCCTGGCTCCCGGCTGGGCCATGACCACGACCCTGGACGTCAGCAAGGCGCAAGAGGGCGTGACCAAGGTTCTTACCGACGAGACCAACGGATACGGCGCCAAGAACGTCAAGGACGTCACGTGCAATGACGGCAAGAACCCCGAGGTGAAGAAGGGCGCCACCTTCAACTGCGATGTCAGCATCGACGGCACCAAGCGGCAGGTCACTGTCACGTTCCAGAACGACAAGGGCACCTACGAGGTAGGCCGCCCCAAGTAGATCAATTCTCGAGAAAACGCCGAGTGCGCAGATCCGCGCACTCGGCGTTTTTGTGTTCAGGGGAGTCCGTCGAGCGCCTTCTGCAGGCGTGTGATCGCCGACCCGATCCCCAATGCGGCACCCAGTTCGGCGACTCGCTGAGGATCTCGCGCTGTCAGCGGTAGCGCATCGCTGCCACGATCGATCGTGACCGGCGCATCCACGGCCACCCGCACCACCGGTTCAGCAGCCGCGATGTAGTCGGTCGCGGCCAGCAGCTTGGTGCGAACCGCCTTGGTCAGCCCGGATTTTGGATCGTCGGCGGCGGCAAGAATACCGGTCAGCGACCCGTACTCGGCGAGCAGCTTGGCTGCCGTTTTCTCGCCTACGCCGGTGACACCGGGCAGCCCGTCGGACGGGTCGCCGCGCAGCAGAGCCAGCTCCGCATACGCCGCGCCGGCACGCTCCGCGGGCACTCCGTACTGCTCGGAAACCTCTGCCGGTCCGAACAATGTGGCCTTGGCGAACCCGCGTCCCATGTAGAAGACGCGAACCGGGACCGGGGCATCGGTGACCACCTGCAGTAGATCTCGATCTCCGCTGACCACGACGACCGGGTCGCGGCGTTCGGTCGCCGCCAGGGTGCCCAGCACGTCATCGGCCTCGAAGCCGGGTGCCCCCGCCGACGCGATACCGAATGCCTCCAGCATTGCGGCGATCATGTCGACCTGGGGTGTCAGCTCGTCGGGCACCTCTTCGACGTCGACGTCTGTCGCGATCTCCTCCACGACGCGGTGCGCCTTGTATGACGGAATCGCTGCCACCCGCCAGGCCGGACGCCAATCCAGATCCAGGCACACCACCAGCCGATGGGGCCGGTGCAGGGTGACGAGCTGCGACACCGTGTCCAGGAACCCGCGGACGGCGTTGACGGGTCTGCCGTCGGGGGACGTGATGGAATCGGGAACTCCGAAGTACGAACGGAACCACAGGCTGGCGCCATCGAGCAGCAGGACGGGTCGCGCGAGATCATCTGACACGGCACTCAACCTATGCCAGATACCCTGGACCGTATGGCAGCCCAGCGTTTCGAATCGGATGTGTACGCCAACCGCCTGCGACGCGCCGCCCAGGAGGCCGCGGCGGCCGGGGTGGCGGGACTGGTGATCACACCCGGATATGACTTGAGGTATCTGACGGGGTCGCGCGCGCAGACCTTTGAGCGGCTCACCGCACTGGTGGTGCCGGCCTCGGGAACGCCCTCCGTGATCGCGCCACGGATGGAGCTTGCGGCGCTGCAGGATTCGGCGATCGGGGACCTCAACATCTCGATCAGCGATTGGGTCGACGGTGAAAATCCCTACGAGCTGGTGCGTGCGGCATTGGGTGGTGCGGGCGGTGCTGTGTCAGGCACCGTGGCCGTCACCGAATCGATGCCCGCAATGCATCTGCTCCCGTTGACCGAATTGATCGGGACGGTGCCGGTACTGGCCACCGGGGTGCTGCGCCGACTGCGCATGGTCAAGGACGCCTCCGAGATCGATGCGCTGCGCAAGGCGGGCAGCGCGATCGACCGGGTGCATGCCCTGGTGCCCGAGCTGCTGGTGCCGGGGCGCACGGAGGCGCAGGTGGCCGCCGATATCGCTGAAGCGATTGTGGCCGAAGGTCATTCGGAGGTCGCCTTCATCATCGTGGGTTCGGGCCCGCACGGGGCCGACCCGCACCATGAGTGCTCCGAGCGTGAGCTGCGGGCCGGGGACATCGTGGTGGTGGATATCGGCGGCAGCTACGAGCCGGGTTACAACTCCGACTGCACGCGTACCTACAGCATTGGTGATCCTGACCCCGATGTGGCTCAACGGATTTCGATTCTTGAGCGGGCACAGCAGGCCGCGGTTCGGGCGGCTCGCCCCGGCGTGAGCGCCCAGTCCGTGGATGCCGCCGCGCGCCGTGTTCTCGACGAAGCGGGGATGGGCGAGGCGTTCGTGCATCGCACCGGACACGGCATCGGGCTATCGGTCCACGAGGAGCCGTACATCGTGGAGGGCAACGACCTGATCCTGGAGCCGGGAATGGCCTTCAGCATCGAGCCGGGTGTGTACTTTCCGGGACAGTGGGGCGCACGGATCGAGGACATCGTCATCGTCACCGAAAACGGTTGTGAGTCGGTGAATTCACAGCCACATGGTCTGACGGTGGTGCCGTCCGGCCGCTAATCAGCCGGGGTGCCGCCGCGGTTCAGCAGATCCGAGGAGCCCAGCACCCGCTCGATCTTGACCTCGATGACCACCCGCTGCGGGTTGACGCGGGGAGTGCGGTAACGCTGCGCGTAACGCAGCTCGGCGTCGCGCACGGCTTCCTTGTCGGTGACGACGGTGGCGGTGCCCTCCAGGGACAGCCAGCGGGCTCCGTCGACCTGACTCAGCACCGCGAGGCCACCGCGCTCGGCGTTGACGGCCTTCTGCGACCCGCCGGTGGTGATGACCCGCGCGAGGTGAGTCGCGGGGTCGAAGGTGAAGCCGACGGCCACCACATGCGGGCTGTTGTCCTGCCGCAACGTGGTCAGCATCGCGAGATGGCGCTCGGAGAGGAACGCCAGCGCATCATCGGTAAGTCGGGTCGTAGGGGTGTTCGCCATCAACTCTCACGCTAGCGCAGGACATAATCGCTGACGTGAGCGACACGGTGCGACACTCCGGCCAGCTTGGGGATGAACCGCGTCCGGGAAGACCGTCGACGGTGGTGATTTTCGGTGGCCGTAGCGAAATCGGGCTCGAGGTGGCTACGCGCCTCGCGCCCGGAAACACCGTGGTTCTGGCCGCGCGCCGGGCCGAGGACCTGCGCGAGGAGGAACGACGCGTCCGTGACGCCGGTGCTGCGGCCGTCGACTGCGTCGAGTTCGACGCAGACCGGCTGGATACCCACGAATCCGTGTTGGCAGCGATCATCGAGCGACGGGGAGCCATCGATGTGGCGGTGCTCGCGTTCGGGCTGCTCGGCGACCAGACACGGGCGGAAACAGATCCCGCTCATGCGGCGGCCATCGTGCACATCGATTACGTGGCACAGGTGGCCCTGTTGACTCAGCTGGCGGTTCGCATGCGCGGCGCCGGCCGCGGCACGCTGGTGGTGTTCTCGTCGATCGCCGGATGGCGGGTGCGGCGCGCCAATTACGTGTACGGATCCGCCAAGGCGGGACTGGACGGTTTCGCGAGCGGGCTGGCCGATGCCCTGCACGGTTCCGGCGTACATCTGTTGATCGCACGCCCGGGCTTCGTGATCGGCCGGATGGCGGCGGGCATGTCCCCGGCGCCATTGGCGAGCACACCGCCCCAGGTGGCAGAGGCGACCGTGCGGGCTCTGCGGCGCGGGAAGCGCACCGTGTGGATCCCGCGAGCACTGGGAACGTTGGCATTCGTCATGCGGTGGGTACCGTCGTCGGTATGGCGCAGAATGCCGCGATGAGTCCCTCGGGCGAAGAGCATCGAACACAGATGATTACCGTGGTCGGGATAGGTGCGGACGGGGTCGACGGGCTATCGATGCGTTCTCGCCATGAATTGCAGCGTGCATCAGTTATTTTCGGCTCATTGCGCCAGCTGGAACTGCTGGCCGCAGAATCCCTGGCCGCCGAATGCCGAGTATGGCCCTCCCCGCTGCTGCCCGCGTTGCCCACCATGTTCGACGGTCTCGGTGACGTCCACGTCCTTGCCAGCGGTGACCCCATGTTGCACGGCGTCGGCACCACACTGACCCGGCTGTTTGGCGGCGAGCGGGTGCGGGTGTTCCCGCATGTATCCAGTGTGTCGTTGGCCTGTGCCCGAATGGGTTGGGCGGTGAACGATGTCGAGGTCATCAGCCTGGTGAACGCACCGGTCGACTCGGCCCGCAGGTTCGGCGGACGGGCTGTGGTGCTGAGCCGCAATGCCAACACTCCCGGGGACCTGGCGCGAGCCTTGACCCGAGCCGAGCTGGGCGCCTCGCAGTTGACGGTCTGGGAACAGTTGGGCGGTGCGGCCGAGTGTTCGTTCGCCGGTGCCGCCCGCGGTTGGAACCATTCGCCCGGCGACGCGCTGAATGTCATTGCCGTCGAATATGTTCCGGCAGCGGAGGGTGCAGTCCTGCCGCTGGTCGCGGGACTGCCCGAGAGCGTGTTCGAACACGATGGGCAGATCACCAAGCGTGAGATCCGGGCGGTCACTTTGGCGTCGCTGGCGCCGCGGCCGGGCCAGCGGCTGTGGGACGTGGGCGCGGCGTCGGGCAGCATCGCCATCGAATGGTCACGCAGTGGCGCCGGCTGTAGCGCCTCGGCCTTCGAGATCGAGCCATCGCGACGGGCCGCCATCACCGCCAACGCGGCGAAGTTCGGCGTCGATATCGAGGTTTTCGGTTCGGCACCACAGGATTTTGAGCAGGCCACGGCGCCGGACACGATTTTCGTCGGTGGCGGCGTTACCGGCCCCGGATTGCTTGAACACTGCTGGGAGCGACTGCCGAGCGGAGGCCGTATTGTCGTCAATGCGGTGACCGCGGAATCCGAAGCGCTTTTGTTGCAATGGTATTCCGGCCACGGAGGAGAGCTGCGCCGGTATCGCGTCGAGGATGCCGCCCCCCTCGGGGGCTTTACCAGCTGGAGGTCCCGGCTGCCTGTCACTCAATGGAGCGCGGAAAAGCCATGACGGTCTACTTCATCGGTGCGGGACCGGGCGCGGCCGACCTCATCACGGTGCGCGGGCAGCGGATCCTGCAGCGGTGCCCGGTCTGCCTGTACGCGGGATCGATCATGCCGCGTGACCTTTTGGAGGTTTGCCCGCCGGACGCCCGGATCATCGATACCGGGCCACTGACCCTGGATGCGATCATCGAGGAGATATCGGGCGCCGATGCACAGGGACTCGATGTCGCTCGGCTGCACTCGGGCGACCCCTCGCTGTACAGCGCGGTCGCCGAGCAGTGCCGTCGGCTGGATGCCCTCGGCATCGGCCATGAGATCGTGCCGGGTGTTCCGGCCTTCGCCGCCGCCGCGGCGGCATTGGGCACCGAACTCACCGTCCCCGGCGTCGCGCAAACCGTGACGATCACCCGCGTTTCGACGTTGTCCACCGCGATGCCCGCCGGAGAAGATCTGCGCACCCTGGCCGCCCCGGGGGCAACACTGGCCTTGCACCTCGCGGCGGCCCAAATCGATACCGTCGTGGCAGAGCTCGTCGCCGGGGGCTACCCACCGCAGACGCCGGCCGCAGTGGTGGCGTACGCCAGCTGGCCATCAGAGGTCATCCTTCGCGGCACCCTTGCAGATATCGCCGGGCAGATGAGGGAGGCGGGCGTCACCAAGACGGCGGTCATCTTCGTCGGGAAGGTACTTGCGGCAGAGGGTTTTACCGACAGTTATCTGTACTCGGCGGGACGTCGTAGAGGGGCTACGCACTGATGCAGATCTTGATCCTCGGAGGTTCGGCGGAGGCACGCCAACTGGCCGAGCGGCTCGCACCCCGGTATGACGTCATCACCTCGCTCGCGGGCCGAGTGCGCAACCCGGCGGTACCGGAGGGCCGGCTGCGTATCGGAGGTTTCGGTGGTGAGGTAGGTCTACGGAAATGGTTGTTGGATAACAATATTGATGCGGTGATTGATGCCACCCATCCATTCGCCGCAACGATCACCGAGAACGCCGCCGCGGCCTGCGGGCGACTGGGCATCCCACACCTCATCCTGCGCCGCCCGCCCTGGCCGGCAGGCGATGCGGCGGTGGTTTCCTCGGCGGCCGAGGCCAAGGATGCGGTGGTGGCGCAGGGTTTTTCGCGGGTGTTCCTTACCTCGGGGCGTTCGAGTATCGGGGCGTTCCTGTTCTCGGACGCCTGGTTCCTGATTCGCGTGGTGGAGCCGGTGCCCGCCGACGAGCTACCCGCGCGGCACCATGTGTTGTTGTCGCGCGGACCGTACTCGCTTGAGGAGGAAACCGAGCTCATGCGCCAGTATGAGATCGAGGTTCTGGTCACCAAGAACAGCGGGGGAACGATGACCTCGGCCAAGTTGGAAGCCGCTGCGGCGCTGGGCATTCCCGTCGTGATGATCGACAGACCGGCGTTACCGGATAACGTGCGCACGGTGACCACCGTGGACGCGGCGCAGCAATGGGTTACTGAGCGGGATACCGCCGAGGCGTGAACACCTGAGGCCCGGAATCGGTGTCCTGCCACTGCGTCTGCGAGGACCCGACGATCAGCAGGGTGCGCATGTCGACCTCTGACGGGTCGAGCTCACCTAGCGTCGTTACCCGCACGGATTCTCCCGCGCCACCGACATCGCGTCCCAACACGACCGGCGTCGCCGGGTCACGGTGTTCCAGCAGTACATCACGCATGGATGCCACCTGCCAGGTCCGCGACTTCGAGGCCGGGTTGTACACGGCGAGCACGAGATCGGCCGCCGCCGCCGCACGGAGGCGGGATTCGATGATCTCCCATGGTTTGAGACGATCGGACAGCGAGATCACCGCATAGTCATGGCCCAGGGGAGCCCCCACCCGGCTGGCCACGGCCTGCGCCGCCGTCATCGCCGGGAGCACCCGCACCGTGACATCGGGCCATGCGCGAGCCTCTTCCATCACCGCCGCGGCCATCGCGAACACGCCAGGGTCCCCGGAGGACACGACGGCGACCCGGCGGCCGCCTGCGGCGAGCTTGAAGGCCAGTTCGGCGCGTGCGGGTTCGTCGCGGTTATCGCTGGCATGACGAACCTGGCCGTCTCGCGCGGCGATGCGATCAAGGTAGGGGCCGTAGCCGATGAGGTTGGTGGCGCGCGCCAGTTCCTGACGCACCTCGGTGGTGGTCCAGTCGTGCTGGCCCGGGCCCAAACCCACCACTGTCACCAATCCGTCGACCAGGGTGTCGGCGGTGGGTTGCGCTCCTGGAATCAGCACCAGTGAGAAGTACGGCACCGAGGACGGATCGACATCGGCGGCGGGCAGTACCCGTTGCGCCGCGGTGCTGGCCCGTTCCACGTAGTACGCACGGTCCAACATCCCGGAGGTGTCCAAAGCCTGCCGGACGGCGCCGTATGAGCGGCCCAGTTTCATGATGACCGCGGCGCCTCGATATTTGAGATCGGCGAGCCTGCTAGCGATCTCGTCGGCAGGCAAGGTGCCGGGAATGACGGTGAGTATCTCGTCGCCCTCTACCAGGGGCGTCCCCGTCGCCGCGGAGGCGGCGCTGACCGACGTCACACCGGGGATGATGACCGCATCGAACCTATCGGTCAGGCGACGGTGCATGTGCATGTACGAGCTGTAGAACAGCGGATCGCCCTCGGCCAGCAACGCTACGTTGCGGCCGGAATCCAAATGGGCGGCAATCCGATTCGCTGACTCTTCGTAGAAATCATTGATGGCGCCGCGGTATCCGCCCGGATGCTCTGTGGTTTCGGTGGTCACCGGGTAGACGAGATGCTCCTCGATCTGGCCCGGCCGCAGATACGGCTGCGCGATCGAGCGGGCGATGCTGCGGCCATGCCGGGCGCTGTGGAACGCCACCACATCGGCCTCACCGATCAGTCGGGCCGCCTTGACGGTCACTAGCTCGGGATCGCCGGGTCCCAGCCCGACTCCCCACAGGGTTCCTCTACTCATTCCTTATCGCTCGCAATCGCGTTCACCGCGGCGGCGGCCATCGCGCTGCCGCCCCGTCGACCCCGCACCAGGAGGTAGTCCATGCCGCGCGGGCGGTCGATCAGCTCTTGTTTGGACTGTGCCGAGCCGACGAAACCGACCGGGCCGCCGAGGACGGCCACTGGGGGAGTAACCCCTTCGTCGATGAGTTCGAGGATGCGGAACAGCGCGGTGGGGGCATTTCCGATCGCGGCGACCGATCCGGGCAGCCGATCGGCCCAGAGGTCCACGGCGGCAGCCGATCTTGTGGTTCCGGTGCGCTGGGCCCGATCCGCGGCGCGCGGATCGGCCACCAGGGACACCACCTCGTTGTCGGCGGGGAGGCGCAGGCGGGTGATCCCGGCCGCGACCATCGACGAATCACACAGGATCGGGGCACCGGCGTCCAGGGCCGCCTGGGTGCGTGTCACCACGTCGGGGGAGAAGGCGATCTCGCCGGGCAGATCCACCTGCCCGCAGGTGTGAATGAGCCGGACCACCACGCGCGCGACATCGTCGGGGAATGCCGACAGATCGGCCTCGGCCCTGATGGTCGCGAACGATTGCCGATAGATCTCGGCTCCGTCTCGCACGTAGTCCAGCACGCGCTCACCCTACGGGTGCCGCTCCAGCGGCCGATAACCCAGCTCCGTCGCCACCAGCACCTGGCCTGTGGCGGGGGAGCCGCAGGCCCGGGGACAGCCAACCCAGTGCCGATGCACCGGGGAATGGATCCCGCTGGCGATCTCTTCGACCACTTCGAGCCGCACATCGGCATGCACGTCGGCCCGCGAGCGCCCACATCCGGGTAGTCCGGTGCATGAACTGGCATTGAGCCACGGGGAGCGTTCGTCGAACACCAGGCCCAAGGGCGCCAGCACCCGCAGTACCACGTCGGCGTCTTCGTGGGGCAGATCGCACAACAGCACAGATCGCCACGGGGTGATGACGACGGGTTTTTCGGCGGCCGCCAACAGCGCGGCCACTCTCGCCGGCAACTGACCCAACGGAACCGCGGCGCCCAATGTCACCATGTCGTGGCAAGAGTCACCCGCGGAAGGCTGCTCGATCCATCCCACGGGTGCACGTACCGTGGCCATGGGATGAGGTGCGCCTTCGATCAGCGTCGCGCCGATCGCCTGGGCAAGGGTCTCCGCCGCGTCCGGCAGCTCGGCCACGCGCCACGCGTTCCCCCGGATGTGCACGAAGGTCTGCGCGATCGCGAGCACGCGTTCCACGGCGGCATCCCGGTCGTCGATGCACACCGACGTGGCGCGGCCGTCGAGAATCAGTCGCCATCCGCCTGGGTGGTGCCGCAGTCCGATATCGGCCCCCATGGCCGTCATATCGCCGCGCCCGTCGTCGAGGCTGAACAAAAAACGACCCGGCAGGTCGGCGAGAACGGGAGCAGAGATCAGCCCGCGGTCCAGCGCGACGACCAGCGGACGCACATCGGGAAAGTCGCCGGACCGACCCGACAGCGGCGAGGCCACGATGTTGCGTACCCGTTCATGGCTCGGCGACGGCAGCAGCCCGGCCTCCGATAAGAGGGTGCCCACCGCATCTGCATCACGGATCGATCGCAGCTGAACATTGCCGCGGGAGGTCAGCTCCAATACCGGCGCGCCATAGTCGCCGGCCGCCTCGGCCAACGCGGCCAACTGCGCTGACGTGACCATTCCGCCGGGCAGCCGGATGCGTGCCAGCGCTCCATCGGCGGCCTCGTGTAGACGCAGCGCGCCGGGGCACGCGTCGTCTGCGGTGCCTCGTGGTCTTCGCGCAAGCGGCTCATCACCAGAGCGGGTCACCTACTCACCGTAGGACTACGGTACGAATGTCCTGTGAGCAATGCCCCGATCCTGATCCTGTCGACATCCGACACCGACCTGCTGAGTGCGCGTGCCAGTGGTGCGAACTATCGATGGGCCAACCCTTCTCGTATCCACGTAGACGACCTGCCGGCCCTGCTGGACGGGATGGGGACGGTGGTTGTTCGGCTTCTTGGTGGCCGTCGCGGTTGGGAGGAGGGCATCGATGCCGTCATCGCCTCCGGTGTGCCGGCCGTCGTGGTCTCCGGTGAGCAGGCTCCCGATGCCGAGCTCATGGAATGTTCGACCGTCCCGGGCGGCGTAGCCTTACAGGTCCACCGGTACCTGGCTGAAGGTGGGACGGCGAATCTGCAGCAGCTGCACGCCTTCTTGTCGGACACCGTGCTGATGACGGGAATCGGCTTCGAACCGCCGGCGACAAACCCGGCCTGGGGGGTGCTACAGCGGGCCGCCCAGAATGCCGACGGTCCCACCATCGCGGTGCTGTACTACCGCGCCCAGCAGCTGGCCGGAAACACCGCGTACATCGAGGCTCTCTGCACTGCCATTGAAAACCTTGGAGGACGGGCACTTCCGGTGTACTGCGCCTCGCTGCGGACCGCGCCGGCGGAGCTTCTGGAGAAGCTGGCGGCCGCCGACGCCATGGTGGTCACCGTTCTGGCCGCCGGTGGTGCGACTCCGGCGGCAGTGGGAGCCGGCGGAGCCGACGACGAGTGGAATGTCGGCCACCTTGCGGCCTTGGATATCCCAATCCTGCAGGGGTTGTGCCTGACCAGCCCCCGCGATGATTGGGACGCCAACGACGACGGTATGAGCCCGTTGGACGTCGCCACCCAGGTCGCGGTTCCCGAATTCGACGGGCGCATCATCACCGTGCCCTTCTCGTTCAAGGAGATCGACAGCGACGGCCTTATCACCTACGTTCCGGACGCGGAGCGCTGCGCACGGGTGGCCGGTATCGCGTTGCGGCACGCAAGACTTCGATCCATCCCCGCCGGGGAGCGTCGGATAGCGGTGGTGTTCTCCGCGTATCCCACCAAGCACGCCAGGATCGGCAACGCGGTGGGGTTGGACACCCCGGCGAGTGCGGTGGCGTTGCTGACAGCCATGCGTGCGGCGGGCTATGACGTGGGCGCCGACGGTGACATCCCCGGACTGCCCGCCACCGGCCGACCCGCGGCGGATGGCGACGGCGACACGCTGATTCACGCGCTCATCGAACGGGGCGGCCAAGATCCGGACTGGTTGACCGCGGAACAGCTGGCGGGCAACCCAATTCGTGTGCCCGCGCGACAGTACCGGGAGTGGTTCACGCGACTGGCGCCCGGGCTCGCCGAGCAGGTGGTCCAACACTGGGGCCCGCCACCGGGAGAACTGTTCGTCGACACAAGCGTCAACCCCGACGGCGACATTGTGATTGCTGCGCTACAAGCGGGCAATGTGCTGCTACTCGTACAGCCGCCGCGTGGATTCGGGGAAAATCCGGTAGCCATCTATCACGACCCCGACCTGCCACCCAGTCACCATTACCTCGCCGCATACCGCTGGCTGTCGGCCGCGCGAGAGGAGGGCGGGTTCGGTGCCGATGCTCTGGTACACCTGGGCAAGCACGGCAATCTGGAGTGGTTACCCGGGAAAACCGTTGGCCTGTCGGCAGATTGCGCCACTGATGCTGCGATCGGTGATCTGCCGCTCATTTACCCGTTCCTGGTAAACGATCCGGGCGAGGGCACTCAGGCCAAACGGCGCGCGCACGCGACCCTGGTCGACCACCTCATCCCGCCCATGGCCCGGGCCGAAACCTATGGGGATATAGCGCGTTTGGAGCAATTGCTCGATGAGCACGCGAATATCTCGGCGCTGGACCCGGCGAAACTACCGGCAATCCGCCAGCAGATCTGGACGCTGATGCGTGCGGCGAAGATGGACCACGACCTGGGGCTTCAAGAGCGCCCCGACGAGGACGTCTTCGACGACATGTTGCTGCATGTCGACGGATGGCTCTGTGAGATCAAAGATGTGCAAATCCGCGACGGCCTGCACATTCTGGGCAGCGCTCCCATCGGGGGAGCTCAGGTTGATCTGGTGCTGTCGATCCTGCGTGCCCGACAGATGTGGGCCGGTGAACAATCGGTACCCGGATTGCGTCAGGCACTCGGGCTGGCCGAGGACGGCACCGATGACCGGGTGCGCGTGGATGAGATTGACCAGCAGGCACATTCGCTGCTGACGGCGCTACAGGGCTCGGGCTGGAATCCCGACGCGGTGGACGATCTCACCGATGACCCTCAGGTCGCGCAGATCCTGCGGTTCGCGGCGACCGAGGTAGTGCCCAGGCTGGACGGCACCAACGGCGAGATTGACGCGATTCTGCGCGCCCTGGATGGCCGGTTCATCGAGGCCGGGCCGTCCGGCTCACCGCTGCGGGGGCTCGTCAACGTGCTGCCTACCGGGCGCAATTTCTACTCGGTGGACCCCAAGGCGGTTCCGTCGAAGCTGGCCTGGGAGACCGGGCAGGCCATGGCGGACTCGCTGCTGGAGCGATACCGCACCGACTATGGAGATTGGCCGCGGTCTGTTGGCCTTTCGATATGGGGTACCTCGGCGATGCGGACCTCCGGTGACGATATCGCCGAAGTTCTTGCACTCCTGGGTGTTCGGCCAGTGTGGGATGAGGCTTCCCGGCGCGTGGTGAGCCTGGAGGCGATGTCCCTGGCAGAACTCCGGCGCCCACGGATCGATGTGACGGTGCGCATCTCCGGATTCTTCCGCGACGCCTTCCCGCATGTGGTGACCATGCTCGATGACGCGGTCGCGCTGGTGGCGGGCCTCGATGAATCCGCGGAGCAGAACTATCTGCGGGCGCACGCCGAAGCGGATCGCGCCGAGCACGGTGATTGGCGACGCGCCACCATGCGCATCTTCGGTTCCAAGCCCGGCACGTATGGCGCAGGACTACTTCAGCTGATCGATAGCCAAAACTGGCGCAACGACTCGGATTTGGAGCAGGTCTACACCGCGTGGGGCGGATTCGCTTATGGCCGTGGATTGGATGGCGCCGCCGCGAGTGAGGACATGCGGCACCAGTATCGCCGGATCGCGGTCGCGGCGAAGAACACCGACACCCGCGAACACGATATTGCCGATTCGGACGACTACTTCCAATACCACGGCGGCATGGTCGCCGCGGTGCGCGCACTCACCGGTAAGGCTCCGGCGGCGTATATCGGTGATAACACCCGACCTGACGCTGTGCGTACCCGCACGTTATCTGAAGAAACCACAAGGGTTTTCCGCGCACGGGTGGTCAATCCGCGGTGGCTGGAGGCGATGCGCCGGCACGGATACAAGGGTGCGTTCGAAATGGCTGCCACCGTCGACTACCTGTTCGGATACGACGCCACCGCGAACGTGATGGCCGACTGGATGTACGAGCAGCTCACCAACAGCTATGTGCTCGATGAGCAGAACCGCAAGTTCATGCAGCAGTCCAACCCGTGGGCACTTCATGGTATTGCCGAGAGGTTGCTGGAAGCGGCCAGTCGGGGTCTGTGGGAGAACCCGGATCAGCAAGTTCTGAGTGATTTGCGATCAGTGTTCTTGGAGACCGAGGGCGAGCTGGAGTCGTAGCATCGGAGCATGGCCCGGAACATCGGCTTGGACATCGGCACCGTAGCGGCCGGCCGCTACATTCTGTTGACCACATTCACCAAAGACGGTGTGCCCAAGCCAACTCCGATGGGCTTCGTCGCCGAGGGCGATGAGCTCTTGCTGACCACGAGTGCGAACACCTGGAAGGTCCGAAGGATCCGGCGAGACCGGAAGGTGAGAGTGGCCGTCTGCACGCAGCGCGGCCGGGTGATCAGTCCGGTAGCCGATGCCACCGCGGTGATCGTCGAGGATCCGGCCTCGGTGGCGCGTATCCGGGAGGCGGTGGTCACACGGTACGGACTACCCAGCCGGATCGTGACAGCGTGGTTGGACCGGCGCAACGGCGCCAGAGTCGGTATTTCGGTGACGCTCGGCGCGCCGGAAACGCTCTGAGGTTCCTAGACTGATCGGCATGGGTGCGAACCTCCCGGTGCCGACATTCGACGACGTCTGTGCCGCCAAATATGTCCTGTTGACCACCTACACCAAGGACGGTCGCGCGAAACCGGCCGCGGTGTGGGCGGCACCCGAGGACGGCGAGCTTCTCGTGTGGACCGAAGCCACCTCCTGGAAGGTGCGCCGGATCCGCAACACCCCGCGCGTGACGCTGGCCGTCTGCGATGTGCGTGGCAAGGTTCGCAGCGGCGAGATCGAGGGCACCGCACGAGTCCTGGACCCCGAGGGGACCGAGCGGGCGCGGTCGGCCATCACCCGTAAGTACGGCCTGCTGGGGTGGGTGCTGGTCAAGGCCAGCGTGCTGCGTCGCGGCACCAGCGGCACCATCGGGCTAGCCGTCACCGCCTGACCCGGAACGCCGAACCGGGAACCCGGCAACGGGCCGGTGCGTTGTCCGGATATGTGGCCAGGCCTGTTTCTGCTGTATGTGATCGTCGAGGTGTCCGCCCTGGTGGCGTTGACCTCCGCGGTGGGCATCGGCTGGACCATCATCGCCGTCGCCGCGGCCTTTGTCGTCGGTTTGATACTTGCGGGCTCGCAGGCCCGGCGCGCCCTTGATCAGCTGCGGCGGGGAGTGCGATCCCCCGGAGGAGCCGTCGCGGACGGTGCGCTCATCGCACTCGGAACCGTCGCAGTGGTGATCCCGGGGCTGGTGTCCTCGGCCATCGGGCTGCTCATGCTGTTGCCGCCGACCCGCGCCGTCCTGCGGCCGGTGCTGACCCTTGTCGCGGCACGGCAGCTGAGCCGGCGCGCACCTCTCTTCACCGTCATCCCCGCCGGATACGGCGCCTTTCAGGCCAGCCGAACGCGTGCGAGCACCGCCGACTACATCGACGGTGAGGTTATCGACGTGAGCGATGAGCAGCCCGGACCGTCTTCGCGTTACCGCCCCGGCCACGACCTGCCTGCGTAGACGTCGTCCGAACCCGGCAGAATTACCGAGTGCAGACTCAACTGCTCGTCAACGCGCGCGTGCATAGCCCGTCGCATCCGGCGGCGACCGCCATGGCCGTGACCGGCGATGTCATCAGCTGGATCGGCGAGGACGACCTTGGTCGCGCAGAGTTCCCCGGCGCCGACATCGTCGACCTGGAGGGTGCCTTCGTCGCGCCCGCGTTCGTCGACGCCCATGTTCACCTCACCGCGCTCGGGCTGTCCATCATCGGGCTCGACCTGTCCGACATGACCTCGCGCGAGCATTGCCTGGCGCGACTAGCCGCGTACGCCGGTGAGCACGCCGATGAGGTGATCTGGGGACACGGCTGGGACGAATCGCGATGGCCAGATCGGGAACCGCTGAGCACCGCCGAACTGGACGCGACAGCACCCGGCCGGGCCGTCTACCTCGCCCGTATCGATGTGCACTCGGCCGCGGCGTCGACGGCGCTGCGGCGGCAGGTACCGGGACTCGCCGATGCCACGGGATTTCACCCCGAGCGTCCGCTGGCCGGGGCGGCTCACCACCTATTGCGGGCACATGCACGCGGTGCGCTCTCCGTCAACGGGCGGGCGAGGGCACGGCGCGCGGCCCTCGACAACGCGGCATCGCTCGGGCTGGTGTCGGTGCACGAATGTGGCGGCCCCGAGATCGGTGGGCTGGATGATTTCCGGGAGCTGTTGGCCACCGAGCATGGCGTGCAGGTCACCGGATACTGGGGTGAGCCGGCCCGCGACCCCGATCATGCGCGCGAGCTCATCGCCTCAACGGGGGCTGCCGGTCTGGCCGGTGACCTCTTCGTCGACGGCGCGCTGGGGTCGCACACCGCATGGCTGCAGGAGCCGTATCACGATGCGCCGCACACCTGCGGCACGATGCATCTGGACGCTGAAACGGTTGAGACGCATCTGGACTCGTGCACACAGGCCGGTATCGCCGCGGGATTCCACGTGATCGGCGACGCTGCGGTCACTCAGGTGATCGACGCGCTGGGCCGTGTCGGCGACCGCTATGGCGTGCCGGCGGTGGCTCGGTGTGGACATCGTCTTGAGCACCTCGAAATGGTCTCGGCGGCACAGGCCGAGCAACTCGGTCGCCTCGGGGTGATTGCCAGCGTGCAACCGGCCTTTGATGCCCTCTGGGGTGGCCCAGACGGCATGTATGCAGAACGACTCGGCCCACGCCGAGGTACTCAGCTAAACCCGCTGGCGCTGTTAGCATCCCAAGGCGTGCCTCTCGCGTTCGGTTCTGATGCCCCTGTCGCGCCGATGGATCCGTGGGTGACGGTGCGGGCAGCGGCCCATCACCGCACCGCAAGCAGTTCCGTTTCGGTCCGCGCGGCATTCAGTGCCGCGACCCGGGGCGGCTGGCGTGCGCAGGGCGTTCATGACGGCGCGACCGGCACGTTGACGCCGGGAGCGCTTGCCAGCTATGCGGTTTGGGAGACAGGGGACTTGACCATCAACACCAGCCAACCGGGAGTGCAGCGGTGGTCCACGGACCCGCGCTCGCGGGTCCCGGCCCTGCCGGACTTATCGGACGCCGCTGCTGTGCTCCCCACATGTCTCCGGACCGTGCACCGCGGCACGGTGATCCATGGCTGAAGAAACTGTCGACGAATCCGTTGACGAGATTGTTGGCGAGGACATCGCGGATCGCGATGTGGAGGCCAACGTTCCGGTAGGCGAGCCGATAGATAGGGAGCCACAGGCTCCGGGCAAGACCGGCCCCTCACGCGGTGCGGCCTTCGCCGGTGCGGTGCGCGCCCGCGCTGTCGCGTTCGGCCAGGCCTGGCTGCGTGCGGCGACCTGCCAGGGCGCGGCGTTGATCGGAGGCCTCGCGTTGTGTGCGAGCTTTCCGCCGTGGGGTTACTGGTGGGCCGCGTTCCCGGCGCTGTCGATCCTGGGATGGGTGTTCTGGTCGCCGAAGACCAGGCTGCGCGGTGGGCTCGGCTATGGACTGCTGTTCGGTCTCGCGTTCTTCGTCCCGCTGCTGCCCTGGACGGGTCAGCTGGTGGGCGTCGTCCCGTGGTTGGCGCTGTCCCTGTTAAGCGCCACTTGGGTGGCTCTGTTTGGTGTGTTGGCGGTCGCGGTGCGGAACCTGCCCGGGTGGCCGCTGTGGTTCGCCGCGGCATGGACGGCCACGGAATGGGGCAAGGCAAGCGTTCCGTTTGGCGGGTTCCCGTGGGGCCGTCTTGCTTTCGGGCAGGGCGATAGTCCGATGCTGAGCCTCGCCCGGTACGGGGGAGCGCCTCTGGTCTCCTTTGCGGTGGCCCTGGGTGCCTTCGCGGTGACGGCGCTGGGCATCGAGATGTATCGCTGGTGGCGCAGCCCGTCGGTGGGCCCGGATGGTGCCCGCCCGATTCCCTCGGTGCTGCTGCCCGGAACGTGCGTATGCCTTGTCCTATTCGCGATAGCGGTCAGCTGGCAGCAGGTTCGGCACGCGAGCCACGGCGCCACGGATGGGCGAACCGTCACAGTCGCCGCGGTGCAGGGGAACGTTCCGCGTTTGGGGCTCGATTTCAACGCGCAGCGGCGTGCTGTCCTGGACTACCACGTGAAGGAAACCCTCCTGTTGGCTCAGGACGTCAAGGCTGGGAAGGCTCCGGCGCCGCAGTTTGTGGTGTGGCCCGAGAACTCCTCGGATATCGATCCGATCCGCAACGCCGACGCGGCCGAGGCCATCACCGAGGCAGCGCAGGCCATCGGGGCGCCCATCCTTGTCGGCGGAGTGTTGCGGCACCCGGATTCCACTCCCGAACAGCCCAAGTCGATCAATTCCATCATCGTGTGGGATCCGAACACCGGCCCGGGGGAACGTCATGACAAGCAGATCGTGCAACCGTTCGGCGAGTATCTGCCATGGCGGAGCTTCTTCGCGCACTTCTCGGAGTACGCCGACCGCGCCGGATATTTCGTACCGGGAGATGGCAACGGTGTGGTCACCGCCGCTGGGGTGAAGATCGGTGTGACGACGTGCTGGGAGGTCCTGTTCGACAGGGCAGCGCGGCTGTCCACTCTCAACGGCGCCGAAATTCTCGCGGTGCCGAGCAACAACGCCCTGTTCGGTACTGCGATGAGTGAACAGCAGCTGGCCATCTCCAAGGTTCGGGCCGTCGAGCATGACCGGGAGGTCATCGTCGTCGGCACCACCGGGATCAGCGCATTTATCTCTCCCGACGGCGTCGACGCGGGCCGCACCAAGTTTTTTGAACCGGCATACATCGACATGCAGGTGCGACTGCACGACGACCTGACACCCGCCACTCAATGGGGTCCCTGGATCGAATGGGCTCTTGCTGTGATCGCAGGACTTGCCGTCCTGGCCTCGGCTGGCCTGGCGATACTGCACAATAGAGGGCTGAAGAGGCCGGAACGTGAGGTAGAGCCGGCCTCACCGATTAAGGAGACCTGACCGGAGTGGATCCCGTGACCGAACGTCCGAGCGCCCGGACCCTGGTGATCATTCCGACGTACAACGAGCGGGAGAATCTCCCGCTGATCCTTGGTCGGCTGCACAAGGCGCAACCCGATGTCCATGTGCTGATCGTCGATGACGGCAGCCCAGACGGCACCGGTGAACTTGCTGACGAGGCCGCGCTTGCCGACCCGGATCGTGTGCACGTCATGCACCGCAAGGAAAAGGGTGGCCTGGGAGCCGCCTACATCGCCGGCTTCGGTTGGGGTCTGGCACGTCAGTACTCGGTGCTGGTGGAGATGGACGCCGACGGCAGTCACGCTCCCGAACAGCTATCGCGGCTGCTCGATGCCGTGGACGCCGGAGCCGATCTGGCGATTGGTTCTCGCTACGTCCCCGGGGGTACCGTCGTCAACTGGCCGTGGCGGCGGTTGGTGCTGTCCCGCAGCGCGAACGTCTATGCCCGGCTGGTGCTGGGCGTCAAGCCCCACGACATCACCGCGGGATACCGCGCGTACCGGCGTGAGGTCCTCGAAAAGCTGGATCTGGCGGCCGTCGAATCACACGGCTACTGCTTCCAGATCGACCTCACCCTGCGCACCATCGCGCACGGTTTCGAGGTTGCCGAGGTGCCGATCACCTTCACCGAACGCGCGATCGGTGAATCCAAGATGAGCGGGTCGATCATCAACGAGGCCCTGGTCAAGGTGACCAAATGGGGTATCAGCAGTCGCCTCGATCGGGCGCGCGGCATCCCGCGGTGAAGTACTCAAGCCTTCACGCGTTGCGGGCCATCAGGCCGCCGTCGACGGGAATGACCGTGCCGGTGAGATAAGACGCGGCCGGCAGGCACACGCTCAAGGTCATGTGTGCCACTTCCTCGGCGCGACCGTAGCGCCGTAGCGCGGTGCGCCGGCGGGCATAGGTGTCTTTGTCCTCGGCAGAGATCGCCGCCGTCATCGCGGTATCGATGGGTCCCGGGCAGATGCAGTTCACCGTGATTCCGTCGCGCCCAAGGTCGACGGCCAAACTCCTAGTCAGACCGGCCAGGCCGGACTTGGCCGCGACATATGGGCTGTCATACGGGGTGGCACCGAGAGCCTCGGTGGAGGCGATATTCACCACGCGCGGGGCGGGGGAGTTGCGCAGGAACGGAAGCGCTGCACGGACAATCCGTTGGGGTGCGGTCAGATGGACGGCCAGTGAGCGAGCCCAGGTCTCACCGTAATCGGGGTCATCGAGGGACCTGAATGCCGCGAAACCGGCGTTGTTCACCACAATGTCCAGCCGGCCGAATCGCTCGGCGACGGCCGCGACCACCTCGGTGATCTGCGCATCATCGGTGACGTCCAGCGCCCAGGGCGCCGCGGAATCGCCGATCTCAGCGGCGACCGCCTGTGCGTCCTCCAACCGGAGATCGGTGACCGCGACAAACGCGCCATCCTGGGCGAAAACTCGCGCAGTTGCCTTCCCCATGCCGCTGGCGGCACCGGTGATCAGAACGGCCGAACCCGCGACGGACCTGCCGGAGGCACTCATCAGGGCGAGTTACGCTGCCGCGCCCTAGCCCCTGCGACGGCCCTTGATCAGTTCCAGACGTTCCTTGAGCAGCTCGTCGAGCTCCTCAACGCTGCGGCGCTCCAGCAGCATGTCCCAGTGCGTGCGGGGGGGCTTGACCTTCTTGGGCTCGGGCACATCGCCGTCGAGGAGGGTGCCTTCCAGGCCATTGCGGCATGCCCAGTTGGCCGGGATCTCGGCATCGTGGGCGAAGGGAACGTCGAACTCCTCACCGTTCTCGGTGCGGTAGCGAGCCATGCGGCGGGGCGCCAGGTCGTGGTCACGATCGGTTTCGTAGCTGACGGCGCCGAGTCGGCTGCCCCGTAGAACACGATCTGCCATGTGTACTTCTCCTCTTCACTGCGGGTCTCTGCGGATCGGATCCCGCGCTCGAATTGCTGGTGGCTGTCTATCTCAACGCCGTGCCCGCGCCGTTAGTTCCCTGTTCGCGCAGGTTGTGGCCCTCATTATAGCTGGTGAACGCCATTGTGGCGGTCACCGCTTTGCGTCGGTGAACGCATGGCGGATATCACGATTGCCCGAGTCATGCGCGCTGTGCCGTGGTGATAGCTGCCCGGCCGTCGGCGGGCGATCGGCTGGCATATGTCGGTGCGTACCGCTGCAGCAGTTCGCGTGTGGTTAGGTGCTTGTGGCACTGGAACCCGTGCGAGGCCAGCAGTGCGTCGGCGTCACCCGCGGTGAGGCCCGTCAGGTATGGCTCGCCAAAACGTGCGGCCGCCTCGGTCCATAGTCGGGCGCGTACAGACTTGCTGTCTCCACCGGTGACAACACTGGTGTCGAGGTAGTCGAACACCAGCAGGCTCCCGGGTGCGCAGACCGTCGCGAGGTCGGCAAGTGTCGCGTCGAGTGCGTCCTGGGTGAGGTAGGCGGTCACACCGAGCCAGATGAACAGACTTGGCCGGGAGGGATCGAAGCCGCTGGCGAGGAGTCTTTCGCGTAATACGTCGTGTTCGAAATCGCAGGGCACCCAAACGATCTGATCGTTGTCATCGGGTGAGCGGAGCTGCTCCATGACGGCGCGTTTGTCGGCTTGGGTGGTAGGCGCGTCGACTTCGAAGATCCTGACCGAACCGTGTGCCGCCCGCCGCAACGTGGTGGTGTCGAATCCGGCACCCAGCAGCACAACTTGGTCGACACCGTCGTTGATGGCGGCATCGAGGACATCATCGGTGTAGCGCACCCGTAAGACCAGGAAGAAGTGACCCGCGGCGCCGAACACGGATTTCAGCACTCCGATAAAGCCGCGCGCCACCAACGGATGGATCAAACAGGCCCGCAGCAGCGGACTGCGGATGAAGTGCCGCGAGTAAGGATCGTCGAGCAGACGCCGCCGCGGCGGCTGCAAGGTTTCCGCGGCCCGTTGGGCCGCGCAGGATTGCGCCGTAAAACTCGCCCGACGATCAAGACGACGACTACTCACATCGGTCTCCGCATCTGGTGGCCAACACATTCCCCGCATCCACGTCTAGGCCCGGTGTCCGCCGGACGTTGCGCCGACCAATGCCGGATCCGATTCCCGCAGCGCGCGGCACGGTACGCGCATCGGCCACCAGAACCACCGGCCCAGGAGGGTCGCGATGGAGGGGATGACGAGCGAGCGGACGATGAGCGTGTCGAGCAAGAGTCCGACGCCGACGGTCGTTCCGATCTGCGCGAGCGTGCTCGAGTAGCCCGCGATCAACGCGAACATCGTGAAGCCGAAGATCAGGCCCGCGGTGGTGACCACGCTGCCCGTCCCTACCATGGCGCGGATGATCCCGGTTTTTATCCCGGCGCGGAGCTCTTCCTTGAACCGGGCGACGAGCAGCAAGTTGTAATCGGCGCCGACCGCGACAAGGAAGATGAAGGAACACGGTGCGACGGCCCAGTGCAAGGGCAGACCGATGCCGTACTGCCAGATGGCCACGCTGAGCCCCCACGCGGAAAGAAAGGACAGTCCCACGGTGCCGACGACGGCGACCGCGGCGACGAAGCTGCGCAACAACAGCAGCACGACGCAGAACACGAATGCGAACGCCGCGACCGCACTGGTGAGGAAATCCTCCTTGGCGAAGGCGGCGATGTTGAGCAGCGTGCCGCCGGCGCCGCCGATGCTCACCGTGCTCCCGCCGAGTGACGTGCCCTTGAGCGCCGCCTTCGCCGCGGGGACGATCTTTGCGCTGTAGTCCATGCTTTCTCGGCTGAACGAATTCACATCGCCCATAACGAGCATCCGGGTGATCTTGCCGTCGGGAGAGAAGAAGACGGAGAGCGCGGATTGGAACAACGGGGATTCGAAGGCCTGGCTCGGAAGGAAGAAGTACCCGCTCGGGTCTCCCTTCATATAGGTGTCTGCGATCTCTCTCAGGAACTGGGTGACCTCGTTCATCTGCACCAGCAGCGAGTCCGCCATACCGCGGATCGGCGTCAGCGTGCGTTGCGAGTCGGCGAGAAAACGGTCCAGCATCCGGACCTGGGCCACCAAGTTGGGCAACGATTCCGAGGCGACGCGGGAGGCGTCCACGATGTCCTCGAACTTGCGTCCCCCCGTCTGATTGAGTCCGTCGAGAACTGCCAGACCGGTGAGCGCGGTGTTGCAGGGGAGGAGCTGCTTGCAGTCGGGAACCATGTCGACGAGCTGGCCCGCCGCGTCGATGCCATCTGCGACGAGCGGCTGCATTTCGTTGTGGATGCCCTTCGCCATCTTCAATAGCTCAATGAGACGTTGCCGGGTGGCCGCGCCGGTGCCGCCGGGCAGCTCGACCGCGCGCTGGGTTACCTCAAGGTCTTTGAGGACGACCTTGACCCCTACGGACAGCTGATCGATCTGACCGGTGATTCTGGCGATGCCGTTGAGCTGCGTGCTCACCATCTCGGCTATCTGGGACATCCGTTCGCCGATGTATCCGCCCTGATAGGTCAGGGTGCCTTGGGGAAGCGGCGTGATGAGTGGGCGGGTGATGCCTTGCACCGCCTGGACACCATCCACGGAGTAGACGGCGTTCGTCAGCTTCGCGAGTGCGATCAGGTCGGCGGAATTGCGCATGTCGTGATCGGACTCGACGAAGAGCAGATTCGGGTTCAGCAGATTGGGCGGCAAGTGCCGATCCGCGGCATCGAGACCCAGGTTCGCCTCGGTGTTGGCCGGTTGGGCGGCACGCTCGTTGTAGCTGATGACATAGGTCGGCAGCACAAGAATCGCGAGTGCCAGCACCGCGAGGCTGCCGGCGAGCACCGGGCCCGGCCAACGGACTACGTGGGTGGCGATGCGCCGCCAGCGGCGGACGGCGCGCTCTCCGCGCGGTTCGTACAGTCCGAGCCTGCATCCGATCGCCAGCAGTGCGGGGCCAAGGGTCAACGCCGCGGCAAGTGCGGTGAGGATGCCGATGGTGCACGGCAGACCGGAGGTGGAAAAAGCGGCGAGTCTGGTGAGGGTCATGCATGCGGTCGCGCCCGCCACGGTCAGCCCCGAGGCGAAAATGATGCGCTGCACGCTTTTCAGTGCGGTGTAGTACGCCGTGGTCGGGTCCTGGCCGGCTCGTCGTGCCTCCTGATATCTGCCGAGCAGGAAGATGCCGTAGTCGGTCCCCGCGCCAAGGACGATTCCGGCCAGCAGGCTTGACGCGAATATGGAAATGCCGATGATCTCGTGCTGGCCGAGAAGAGCGACGATTGGCCGGGCCGTGACCAAAGCGACGGCCACCACGAGCAGTGGCATCGCGGCCGTGAATAGCGAGCGGTAGGTCAACGACATGATGATGGTGATGCAGAGGGCGCACGCGAAGATGATCGGCAGGATCGATCGGTTGATGGCGATTAGCTCGTCGTTCACGACCGCGGATGGACCGGTCACGTAGATCTTGACGCCGTCCGGCGGCGGATACGCCTTCACGATGTCGCGCACCGCCTGAGTGGACTCCATGGCCAGCGCGGTGCCCATGTTGCCACCCAGGTTCAGGTAGCTGAAGGAGGCCTTCCGATCCTGACTTTCGAACGCTGGGGCAAACGATGGGTCGGACCAGAGGTCGATCGTCGTGATGACGTGTTTCTTGTCCGCCTTGAACTTCTCCATCAGGTTCGCGTAGTAGCGGTGCATTTCCGCGCCGAAGGGCTGGTCGCCCTCGGCGAGCACCGCGACGAAGTTGTTCGTACCGCCGTTGCCAAAATACTTGCCCATGTTGGACAGTGCCTGCACCGACGAGGCCTCGTCGGGCAAGAAGGACAGGGCGTGTCCCTCAATTACCTTCTCCAACTGGGGGCCTGCGGCATTGAGCCCACACGCGAGCAGTACCCACAAGACAACGATGGGTATGGAGAGCCCATACAGCAGTCGGGCGTACAGGGGCCGGTGCTGCTCGGTGCCCGCGTAGGTCTCACGACGGAACGGCACAGAGAACTCCCCGCGCACTCGGCGTCCGAATGCGCGCGATCGGGCGGCGAACCCGTCAGGTGCGGCAGGCGCCTCAGGTGTGCCGGGAGCGGGTATCGGGCCGGTATCCGCCTCGGCCTCGTCTCCGGTCATGCGACTTGCACCTTGCAGCTGGCGATGCCACCGGTGGCGGTCGCGACTTGTTCGTCGCGGACCTGTCCGTTGACGGTGATCCTGCATCCGACCCCAGTGGCGTTGGATTGCACCACCATGCTGGTCACCAGGGAGGGTTCCACGGTCCTCAGCGCCTCCTGCCATGGCAGGACCGTGCTGACGTTCTGGTTGTGACCGTTGTCGTCAAGATAGGACACCGTCGCCGGTGTTCCGGCGGGCCCGACAGCCTCGTACTGGATGGTCCGTTCGGAAAGGCTGCCGAGTACGGGGAGGCGGCTCACGGTTCCCACCGCCTCGTCCGGGATCTCGCTCGACCGCAACTTGAGAATGAACACGGCGGCGACCGTAAGGACCGCCAGCACAACAAGATACACCCAGGCGCTTCTCATCAAGCGACCTTTGGAGGAAGCGGCAAATCCATTGTGAAAACACCCTTCCTCTTGCCGATCAGGCGCGTACAGTGCGAATTCCACAGGATGACACGGCAGGCAAATCTTCTTCGATGGTGACGATGATTGCAGATGAGTTAAGAACGTCCCGCTGTTTCGGCAAAAGTTCCAGAGTTTCCGGACGGTCCAATAACTAGGAGAGGGCAGCACATTGGTCGCGGTGGCCATTATTGGCATTGGATGCAGGTTCCCTGGGGGTATTGAAGACGCAGAATCCTTCTGGGAGTTCGTGTTGCGCAGAGGCGACGCCGTGGCCGATATCCCGAAGGATCGGTGGGACGCGGACAAGTACTACGACCCCGATCCCGACACTCCGGGACGGATGTACACCCGGAGAGGAAGCTTCCTCACTCAAGGATTCCGCCGCTTCGATGCGGACTTCTTCGGGATCTCGCACCGCGAGGCCGCCGTTCTGGACCCACAGCAGAGGCTCCTTCTCGAAACCTCCTGGGAGGCACTCGACGACGCGGGCATCGCCGGAAAAGCCTTGGGCGGCAAAGTGGGAACGTTCATTGGCGGCTTTATGAACGACAACATGGTCAGCCGGGCACTTGCCCGCAACCTTGAGAAGATCAACAACTTCGCCGCTTTCAGCGCGTCTCAGACTTTGCTGTCCAACCGCATCGCGCATGCGCTGGATCTGTGGGGGCCGAGCATGACCGTAGACACGGCGTGCTCTTCCTCCCTCGTGACAACGCACCTCGCGGTTCGGGCGGTCGCCAGCGGTGAGTGCGATGTGGCGCTCGCGGGTGGCGTGAATGCCATGTTCCAGCCGGAAACCTTCATCACGATGTGTAAGGGCAGGTTTCTTGCCGCGGACGGCCGTTGCAAGTCATTCGATGCGGCCGCCGATGGCTACGGTCGTGGCGAGGGCGTCGGAGTCGTCGTGCTCAAAAACCTCGAACAGGCACAGCGCGACGGCGACCGTATCTATGCGGTGATCCGGGGCAGCGGGGTCAATCAGGACGGCAGAACGATAGCGCTCCCGGTGCCGAATCCGGTGTCGCAGCAGCGGCTTGCGGAGCAGGTGCTCGAGGAGGCGGGTGTCGACCCCGCCCTCGTCGGGTACATCGAGGCGCATGGCACGGGGACGAGCGTCGGCGACCCGCTGGAGGCGGAGGCGTTGGGCCTTTCGTACGGCCAGGCAGCCGGCCGCACGCAGCCTCTGCTGATTGGATCGGTGAAGAACAACTTCGGGCACACCGAGGCCGCCGCGGGCGTCGCGGGTCTGATCAAGGCCGCGCTTACCGTGCAGCGCAGGACCGTTCTGCCGCAGGTCGTCCTCGACAAGCTCAACCCCGCAATCCCGTTCGACGAGCTCGGGATTCGGATTCCGACCGAGGTTCAGGCCTACCCCGATCTGGGTGCCCCGGCGTACGCCGCGGTGAACAGCTTTGGCTATGGCGGGACCAACGCACACGTCCTTGTAGAGGAACCGCCGACGCCCGTGGCCGCGGAGCCTGCTGTGCCCGTCAGGGACAGCATCCGGATCTTCCCGGTCTCTGCCCGCAGTGGTCCCGCGCTCCACGAGGTCGCGCGGCGGTACGCCGCGCTCCTGGAGCCCGAAGAGGGCGCAGCGGGCACAGTCTCCGATGAGGCCGCGCAACGCCTGAAGACCGCGGTCACCGGTCGCAGGGCACACCATTACCTCCGTAAGGGCTTCATCTACCGCGGCGCGGATGACCTTCTCGCGCAGCTGAATTCCTATGCCGAGAGTGACGAATCGGCACCCGCGCGTGCCCTGGTCGAAGGGATCTCCGATCCCGTGCTCGTCTTCAGTGGCATGGGTCCGCAGTGGTGGGGGATGGCGCGCGGTTTGTTGGAGCGCCCTGGAGCGTTCCGCGATGCCGCCGCCGAGATCGACGCGGTATTCCAGGAGGTGTCGGGGTGGTCGGTGATCGCCGAGTTGCTGCGCGCTGAGGGTGACTCCCGTGTCAGCCGCACGGAGGTCGCTCAGCCGGCGAACTTCCTTGTCCAGGCGGCACTTGCGAAGCACCTCGAACAGTTCGGAATCCGTCCCACGGCGGTGGTGGGACACAGTGTCGGGGAGGTGGCCGCGGCGTATGTGAGCGGTGCATTGTCCCTGCGGGACGCCGCCACGGTCTCCTTTCACCGCTCCCGTCTACAGGCAAAGACGGCGGGCTCCGGCGGCATGCTCGCCGTTGGTCTCGACGCCGAGGAAGCGCAGCGCCGGGCCGCGCGCTTCGGCTCGGCGGTGTGTGTCGCGGCGGTCAACAGCGCCGCGGCGACCACGCTGTCCGGCGACTCGAAAGCCCTGCGGGCACTGCACGATGAGCTCGCCGACGATGGCGTCTTCGCCCGGATGCTGCATGTGGAGGTCCCGTATCACAGCCAGCTCATGGACCCCATCCTTGGTGAGCTCGCCGCATCGCTGGCCGGACTTGCCCCACGTCGGGCGGACGTGCCGCTGTATTCGACGGTCACCGGCGAGAAGACCGATGGTGAGGTATTCGCCGACCCGGACTATTGGTGCAAGAACGTGCGCGAAAGCGTGTTGTTCGCGAAGGCGATCGACACGCTCATCGATGACCGGTATCGAGTGTTTCTGGAGCTTGGACCACACCCGGTGCTCCTCGGGAACATTCGTGAAAGCTTTGTACGCCATAGTGTCTCGGGCGCCGCGGTCCCGACGCTGAACCGTGAGCAGGATGACGAGCAGTCGGTGCTACAAGCCGTCACCGACTTGTACGCGGTGGGCGCGATCGATGCCCCCGGCGAGGCCGATCTCTACACGAACGGCTCGGTCCCGCACATGGATCTGCCGAAGTACCCGTGGTCGCAAGAGGAACTGTGGGAAGAAGATCCCCTCACGCTGCGCGCGCGTTACGGGGACGCCGATCGCTTCGCCCTTCTCGGCGACAGGGCGGAGGCGCTGACGCCGCAATGGGAAGTGACCCTGGCTCCGGCGAACCTGCCCTGGCTGCCGGACCACACGGTCCTCGGTTCGGTCGTGCTGCCCGGAACCGCGTATCTCGATGCCGCGCTGTCCGCCGTGCGTCAACGCTCTGGCCGTGCCCAGGCCGGACTGGATTCGGTGGTCTTCGCCGTGCCGCTGGTGGTTGCCGAACACGATGCGCCGATTACCCGCCTCACCGTGGACGAGCCCACCAAGCGGTTTACCGTCAACGGCCGTTCCGCGCACACCCAGCTGTGGACGGCACACGCCAACGGCAGACTGGTCGAGGCGAATCTGGGGACGTTGCGGATCGACGTTCCGCAGTCCGAGCACGACACGATCTTCGACGGTGGAGACGTCTATAAGGGGTTGGCTGCGGTCGGACTGTCCTACGGTCCGGCCTTTCAGCGGATCCAGAGTGCGCGCATCGGTTCGGCGGGCTGCGTCGCGCAGCTGGCCAGCTCCGAAGCGGTACCCGAGCCGGGGGTTGCCCCCAAGCACGCTGTCCACCCCGCACTCGCCGACGCGGCCTTGCAGTGCATCGCGGTCCTCTTGGCCGCACGTCCGGACCTGGACATACCTCCAACGGCGCATGTTCCGGCCTCGGTGGACCGGGTGCGGCTGTACCACGAGGTGCCCGAGGACCCCATCGCGGTCGTCGAGATCACGAGCACGCAGCCGCTGCGCGCGAATGCCTATCTCGCTTCGCCCGACGGTGACGTGGCCCTGGCTATGACCGGAGTGACACTGCGACCCGTGGGAGCGGCGTCGGACCCGCTGTCCGAGCTTGAGCAGTACTTCTATGAGCCTCGGTGGGAGCGGTTCGACGAGGAGTCGGAAGGGCAAGAGGGACAACGTGTCCCGGCGCCTGTTACCGCTGCTCGCGCGGCGAACGCGATCGTTGAGATCGGGGACGTCAGCGCAACTGTCGCCGAAGGCGTCCGCCGCGCGGCCGGAGCCGGTGTGGCGATCCAGCGCGCCGACGCGCAGCAGGGGGCAGATCTCGCCGAGGCGTTCGGGGAAGCGTTGCGCGCAGACACGTTCTTGCGCGTGCTGGTGGCTGTCGGCTCCGGGAAGTCCTCGGTAGAGAACCTTCATCAACTCGTCGTGGTCGCGCAGGCGTTGCGGACGGTCATGGAGGCCGAGACCGAGCGCGGTGTGGTGAATCCGGACGTGCAGGTCGTCGTCGTGAGTACGCATGCCTTCCTGGCGCCGGGCGATCGAGGCCTCGTCCTGGACCAGGCCACGCTCGTGGGGGCGCGCCGGGTGTTGGCGAACGAGCAACATCCCGCCAAGTGGTCTCTGGTGGACCTGTCTGATTCGGTCACCGCAGACCAAGTGGCCGCAGAGATCAGCGCGATGAATCGAGCGGAAGAAGTCGCGGTACGCGCGGGTGTGCGGTGGACCCAGCGGATGCGTCGGTCGCTGTCCGAACTCGTCGCGCCGTGGGAAGAGGCATTCGAGCCCACAGACCCGGACGTGGCCTATGAGGTGCAGATCCCGGATACGCGGACGCTCAAGGACATCGCGCTCCGTGCATGCGATCGCGTCGAGCCGGGACCCCGGCAAGTGGAGGTCCGAGTCGAGACTCTCGGACTCAACTACAAGGACCCGCTGAAGGTCCTCGGGATCCTGACTGAGCGTGAACTCGGCGAGACGTATTTCAAGCTGGATCCCGGCATGGAGGGTTTCGGTGTTGTCACGCGCGTCGGCTCCGCGGTCAGCGAACTTCGGGTCGGCGAGAGCATCGCGGTCGCGGAGCGGGGTCTGCTGCGCCGCTACTTGACCTTCGACCTCGATGGTGGCGCGGCGTGGGAGCGGATAGGCGAAGAGCACCTCCAGCGTGAGGATTTCGATCCGCTGGCGGTGGGTTCCGGTGTTCCGTTCTTCACGGCGGGCTACGCCTTCTACAAGCTCGCCGATCTGCAGCCCGGCGAGACGGTCCTCATCCACGGTGCGGCGGGCGGCATGGGTATGGGCGCCGTGCAGATCGCGGTCAACATGGGTGCGGTCGTGTACGCGACCGCTGGCAGCGAGGAGCGTCGGCGTGCGGCGCTGGAGCTCGGCGCCACCGCGGCCTTCGACTCGCGGTCGGTCGGGTTTGTCGACGACATACTGCGGATCACCGAAGGGCGCGGGGTAGACGTCATCTACAACTCGTTGCCTGGGGAGATGATCGCCCAGAATTTCGCGGTCGCCGGGGAGTTCTGCCGGATCATCGAAATCGGGAAGGCGGACATCTACTTCGGTGGAGCGATGGATCTCAAGCCGTTCAGCGGCAACCTGTCGTTCCACGCGATCGACATGGACCGCATGCTGCGGCTGCGTCCGGAGACGTTCCGCGAGCTCAGGCGCGAGTGCACCGAGATGCTCACCTCGGGCAAGCTCACCCCGCTCCCGTTCACGCGGTTCCCGATCGACGAGGTCGTAGGGGCGTTCGAGGCGGTGTTCCGGGCAGCGCACATGGGCCGGATCGTGCTGGATCTGCGCGATCAGACGCCCAAGCTGCTGCCGCGCAAGCCAGATCCGGCGCCGGTGCGTCCCGGCCACTCCTACCTCATCAGCGGTGGATTCGGCGGCTTCGGGTTGGCCACCGCACGCTCGTTGGCCAGGTCCGGGGCGACCCATCTGATCCTCGCGGGGCGCAGCGGTGCCACGACGGACGTTGCGCGAGCGCAGATCGAGGCGCTCAGGGCCGCCGACGTCGACGTGTGGGAAGAGCGGATCGACATCAGTGACTACGACCAGGTCGCGGATCTGATCGCGAAGGTGGAGGCCTCGGGCCATCCGCTGCGCGGCGTCTTCCATGCCGCCGCGGTGGCTCATGACGAGGTGCTCGCGGATATCAGCGCGGCGTCCTTGTACAAGGTGTTCGGGCCCAAGGTCGAGGGTGCGCTCAACCTCGACAGGGCCACGCGCGAGCACGATGTACTACTCGACCACTTCGTGCTGTACTCCTCGATCAGTGGCCTCATCGGCATCGTTCCGCAGCTGACCTACGCGGCGGCGAACAGTACGTTGGACGGCCTCGCTCAGGCGCGGCACGCGGCCGGACTACCTGCGCTTTCGGTGAGCTGGGGTGCGATGAGCGGCGGTGGCATGGCCGAGGTTGAGGCCATTGTGAAGTTTCTCGATTCGGTCGGGCTGCGCCGCCTCAACATGGACCTCGGGGCGATGCTCATGCACGAGTGCTCCCGTTTCCAGCTTCCGCACGTCGCCATCGCGGGTGTCGATTGGGGGGTCTTGCGCACGCCGCTGCCCTCGACGGCCAAGAGCACGCGCTTCGCGCATCTGTCCGCTGAGGCTGCCGCCGTGTCGAACGAACAGGCCGCCTTCCGCGCGGCGGTGTTGGCACTGCCGGAGGAAGAACGCGGCCCGATGGTCACCAAGGAACTGGCCAAGGAACTCGCCAACGTGCTCAAGGTTGACGTGGACAGTATCGACCCCACCGGGCCGATCGCCGACCTGGGGATCGACTCCCTCATGGCGGTGGAGTTCGCCGCCCGTGCCGGCAAGCAGTTGAACATCCAGATCAGTGCGTTCCAGTTCACCCCCGACCTCACCCTCGAGGCTGTCGGTGCCCGCGTCGCACTACTCATTGCGCAAGGGGTCGGCGATCCCGAGCACGACGCGATATAGGAGATCCGCGTGACTGTTGCGACTCCGCGTGAATGTTGGTGGTGGCCCAGGGCTTATCAACCGTCCCTGCCCACCGTGTTGTTCTTTCCGGGCGCCGGGGCCAATCACGCCGGTGAGCAGCACCTGGTTCCGCATCTGGCGGGGGTGAATTTCGGGGTGTGGCGGATGCCGGGGCGCAGTACCCGGTCGACCGAGCCATCGCCGGAGAGTCTGCGCGCGCTGTCGGAGGACTGCGCGTCGGCGATCATCGGGCTCGGCTGCCGTCGACCGGTCCTCGCGGGAAAGAGTTTCGGCGGGCTGTTCGGCTACACGGTGTGTCAGGCATTGGAGTCACGGGACTTCGCGGTGGGCCGGTTCGTCCCGGTGGTGAGCGGGCATCCGTCTTTGTGGCGAATGGATGCTCTCTACGCCAAGACCCGGGGCCATAACCCGAAACAACACGCGCTCTGGAGGCTCACCAACGACGAGCAGCGCGGGGCGTGGCCGCCGAAGAAGATAGCGGATGAGTCGCTGCTGGAGCAGGCTCGGCTGCATGCGGTGATCGATTTCAGTCTTGGCCTGCAATCGATTTCGCGCCGCCGGATCCAAACACCGATCACCGAGGTGAGCGCAAAGGACGATGAGGTGATCCCGAAGTTTGCACCGCCGCGCCGATGGGCTCCGTACACGAAGGGAGAGTTCACGAGCATCCTCGTGAGAGGCGGGCACTACTTCTACTGGTCGAACCCGCAGGCCTTGGCGAGCATCTTGACGCACGAGGCAGACCTCGCCCTCGGCGGCTCGTACTCGTACTAGGCGCCGAGGCAAGCGTCGTATTAGGGGGTTTCGCGCTGGCAGTCCGGGCCGGTGTACTGCCAGTTCGGGTTGCTTGAGTATTCGCAGCCCGGGCCCACGTACTTCCAGTTCGGGGCTGGGGCAGGCAGTCGCCCGCCTTCGCCCTGCCAGTTGCGGCCGGAGTATCGCCAGCCCCACGCGTCGAACCAGCTGTCGGGGTTGACGCACCCTTCGACGTTCCCGGGTCCCCACGGGGGTGGGGGTGAGGGATACGGTCCGTTAAAGCACACATCCGTGGGGGCGGGGGTCGGCTGCGCCGACGCCGGGCCCGCGCTCAACAGAGCGATCGGGGCGGCGATGACGCCTGCTGCTAACACGGCCTGCCCGACCATGATGATCTTGTTCATCGCACAACCTCCGACGTTGGATGCCGCTGTGATTCCTAAGATTAGCGCACTATCGCGCGTTTTCTTGGTAATTGTGGCAATTGCGCTCGTTGGCATATCACCACGCCAACCGCCGTACGTCGCACCTGGGCTACCAGCCGTGTTGTCGATCAGAAGGGTGCCGACATCCCGCTCGCGGCGGAGGCCGATCGGTTCGCTGACCCCGACGTCATGAACCCTGTGAAAGCTTGCCGCGCCGAGGGGCTGCCGAGTCACCGCTACGCTCCTGAGACGTGGCACGTCGCAAACACGCTCAGCCCTGCAAGTGGTGCGGGCGCGAAGTCGATGACGCAGAGCTGGGTCGGCGGCGGCAGTATTGCCGCCAGTCCTGCCGTCAGCGCGCGTACGAACAGCGCGCGGTAGTCAAGGGCACCTCGGTGCCTGCGGATGCTGTGGTGCTGACCGCCGACGAAGCGACCGATCTGGCCGATCGGGTGTATCAGGCGAGGTGTGCGGCCGAGGACGTCGCGACGGCCGTCGAAGAGGGCGCGACCCAGGACCAGCTGCGCCAGTTGTGCGAAGAATTGCTGCGCGCCACCAAGGCTGCCGACGGCTGGCGCTAGTTCCGTCGTTCACCTCGGGTGCGGGATACCCGTCGAATCAGCGCGATATTAAGTCTTTACGGAATCCAAACGCGCCCATAGTTTGTCAACACCTGTCGATACCTTGTCGATGCTAGCCGCCGACCCGTGAGGATTCCCGAGCTTTTCATGACCACCCGTAATACGTCGGTGGTCGCCGCGGCGACTGACACCGACGCCCCGATATCCACCCCGTCCCGGCGAGAGTGGATCCTCAATCGGCGCTGGGAGATCATTCGATTTCTTTCGCCGTTCGTGGTGCTGCTTGTTTGGCAAGCGGGGAGTGGCTGGGGTCTGATCGATCCGGACATCCTGCCGGCGCCGTCGACGATCGCGCACGCCGGAATCGAGTTGGTCGGCAACGGTCAGCTCGCCGAGGCGCTGCGGGTCTCCGGAATCCGTGCCGCCGAAGGACTGTTGCTGGGTGGCTTGGTAGGCGTGGTGCTGGGGGCGGCGGTAGGTTTGTCGCGGCTCGTCGATGCCGTGGTGGACCCGACCATGCAGATGGTTCGGGCGCTGCCACACCTCGGGCTCATCCCGCTGTTCATCCTGTGGTTCGGAATCGGTGAGCTTCCCAAGGTGCTGATGGTGGCCCTCGGGGCCGCCTTCCCTCTGTACCTCAACACCACCTCCGCGATCCGGCAGGTTGACCCCAAACTTTTCGAAACCGCACAGGTACTTGGGTTTTCGTTCTGGCAGCGGTTGCGCGTCATCATCATCCCCGGTGCTACTCCGCAGGTGCTCGTCGGGCTGCGTCAATCCCTGGCGTTGTCCTGGCTGACGCTCATCGTCGCCGAGCAGATCAACGCCGACGCCGGGGTGGGCTTCCTTATCAATAATGCGCGCGATTTCCTGCGTATCGACGTCATCATCTTCGGGCTCGTGGTCTACGCACTGTTGGGCATTGTCACGGACGCCATTGTGCGCGTGCTGGAACGGCGTGCGCTGCGGTACCGATCATGAAAGGTACATCATGACAGCGATTTTCGAGATTACTGAACTGTCACGGCAATCTGCTGTACCGGCGGCCGAGCTGACATCGGTCACCAAATGGTACGGACGCAATCGCGTTCTCGATGACGTCTCACTGCGGGTGGGCCGTGGTGAGATCGTCGCATTGGTGGGCCGCAGTGGTTCGGGCAAGTCGACGGTACTGCGGGTGCTGTCCGGGTTGGCCGGCGACTACGAGGGCGAACGCCAGGTGCTGGGCGCTCCCGCGGTGGCATTCCAGGAGCCACGACTGTTCCCGTGGCGTTCGGTGCGCGACAACGTGCTGTACGGGCTCGCCCGCACCAAGTCGTCCAAGGCGGAAGCGCTTTCCCGCATCGATCGGGCCCTTGATGAGGTGGGGCTTGCAGACAAGGCACAAGCCTGGCCGCTGACACTCTCGGGCGGGCAGGCGCAACGCGTGTCCCTGGCGCGTGCACTAGTCGCGGAGCCGCAGCTGCTGCTGCTCGACGAGCCCTTCGGCGCACTCGACGCGCTCACGCGACTATCCATGCACCGACTGCTTTTGAACCTGTGGCGAGAGCATGAGTTCGGCGTGCTGCTGGTCACTCACGATGTGGACGAGGCGATATCGCTGGCCGACACCATTCTGGTGCTGGATGAGGGCCGACTGGTGCACATATTGCGCATCGGCAATCCCCGTAAACCGCATGGCAAGCACGACGCCGAAACCGAGAAATACCGAGGAGGGCTCCTTGCGCAGCTTGGTGTTTAAGTCAATCGTCAGCGCGGCCGCCTTCCTGCTATCCCTGACGGCCTGCGCCTCCGGCCGCGACGCCAAGAGTGATTCCGCTGTGCCGCCGCTTGTCCCGCTCTCGGAACTGGCGAGCCTCAGCCTGCGGGTGGGCGATCAGAAGGGTGGCACCGAGTCGCTGCTGCGGGCGGCGGGTGAACTGGACAACGCACCGTACAAGGTCGAATTCTCCACCTTCACCTTTGGCCCCCCGCAGATTGAGGCGCTGACCGCGGGCAAGATCGACTTCGCCGTCACCGGCAACACACCGCCGATCTTCGGCGCCGCGTCCAAGGCGAGAATCAAAGTGGTGTCCGGGTATACGAATGACGCCCGCGGTGACCAGATCCTGGTTGCCGACACCTCACCGATCCATTCCGTGGCGGATCTGCGGGGTAAGAAGGTGGCTGTCGGGAAGGGGAGTTCGGCGAACGGTCACCTGCTGCTTCAGCTGCAGAAGGCCGGTCTCACCATCAAGGACATCCAGCCGGTGTTTCTGCAGCCGGCCGATGCGTTCACCGCACTGAGTCAGGGACAGGCCGACGCGTGGGCGATCTGGGACCCCTACACGGCGTTGGCCGACAAACAGCTGAAGGTTCGCACCTTGGTGACCGCGACCGGCGTCGCGAACGGGTACGGATTCGGTGTCGCATCGGAGGTGGCGCTGCGTGACGCTCAACGCAATACCGCACTGTCTGACCTGGTGCAGCGCATCGCGCGTGCCAGCGCATGGGCCCAGGCCCATCCACAGGAGTGGTACGGAAAGTATGCCGCCGCAATCGGAATCGACCCTGCGGCAGCAGAGCTGGCGCAGTCGCGCAGCCTGCGGCAACCGATACCGCTCGACGGCGAGGTGACGGGCTCGGAGCAGAAGCTGGCTGACCTGTTCGCGCAGTCGGGCCAGATTCAGGGCAAGCCCACGTTCTCCGATTTCGTCGACAACCGCTTCAACGACGTCCTCACGCAGTACTTCGCCAAGTCTGAATAGACCGCACATCGCATCCCACGCAAGGAGAGCAATTCCCGTGGCCGCCAAGTTCTTCTGGTTCCTGCCCACCAATGGTGACAGCCGTTCCATCGTGGGCGCCTCGCATGCGTCATCGCATCACACCATCCCGGTGGGGTACCGCGAGCCGAGCCTGCGTTATCTCGGCGAGATTGCCCGCGCCGCGGACCGATTGGGCTTCGAGGGTGTGCTGACTCCCACCGGCACGTGGTGTGAGGACGCATGGCTCACGGCTTCGGCGCTGCTGGAGCAGACCGAACGCCTGAAGTTCCTCGTGGCCTTTCGGCCGGGATTGGTGCCACCGACACTGGCCGCGCAGCAGGCGGCCACATTTCAGCGGTTCTCGGACGGGCGGCTGCTGCTGAACGTCGTCAGCGGCGGTGACGATACCGAGCAGCGCCGTTTCGGTGATTGGCTTACCCACGACGAGCGCTACGAGCGCACCGGGGAGTTCCTGCAGATCGTCCGGGATATCTGGAAGGGCGAACCCGTCGACTATTCGGGAAAGCACTACACGGTGACCGATGCGCGCGTATCGGAGCCGCCAACACCGTTGCCGCAGTTATATTTCGGTGGATCGTCTCCGGCGGCACTGCCCATCGCCGCGGAGCATGTCGACGTGTACCTTACCTGGGGTGAGCCGCCCGCGGCCGCGGCCGCGAAGATCGAGACGGTGCGCGCGTTGGCCAAGGAGCGTGGGCGCAACCTGCGATTCGGCATCCGCCTGCACACGATCAGCCGCGACACCTCCGAGGCGGCCTGGGCCGTCGCGAACTCTTTGGTGGGGGAGCTGACCCCTGATCAGGTCGCCGCGGCGACGGCGCTGCATTCCACATCCGAATCCGAAGGGCAGCGGCGCATGACGGCGCTGCACGGCGGCCGCCTGGACAAACTGGAGATTTATCCGAACCTGTGGGCGGGCGTCGGGCTGGTGCGTGGCGGTGCGGGCACGGCGTTGGTGGGCAGCCACGAAGAGGTCGCCAACCTGATTTCCGAGTACCACGCGCTCGGGTTCGACGAGTTCATCCTGTCGGGATACCCACACCTGGAAGAGGCGTACTGGTTTGCCGAGGGTGTGCTTCCGCTGCTCAAAAAGCGGGGAGCGCTGGCCGTCTAGCCCAGGCCCGCGCTGTCGTCGTCGAGGTCGTTGCGCTGCAACCCCATTGGTGTCGATGCCGGCAGATCACCACCCGCGATGACCTGCCGTGTGATCGGCGTGAGCGCCTGAAAGAGCCTCTCCACCTCGGCGTCGGTCAGGGCGTCGAGCACCGGCAGTGACACCCGGTCGGTTCGGCTCTCGATATCGGTCTTCAGTGCCCGGCCCTCTGGCGTCAGCTCACCGCCGTCGTCGAGCAGGCCGCGCCGAGTCAGGTTCTGTTCGATGGTCGCCCACTCGCTGTCGTCATAGTCGCGGCTGCGCATGATGCCGTCCTTGGTAGCCCGTCCCGCCGCAACCTGAAACACGTTCGATTCACGGCCGTCGATGCCCGCGGCGACCAACGCGGCAACATGGGCGTCGCCACGCTGCTCGCGGAGCAGAGTCGCGGCATGCCACAGCGCCGCGACGGGTTCATCGGGCCACGGAACGGCGGTGAGCGCCGCGTATAAGGGGCGCCCAGCGGGCGAGGCTGTGCGGGCCGCCTTGCCGAGTAATTTGGCTGCGGTGCGCAGATTGTCGTCATCGGTGAGGCCGTAGCGCCGCAACGCCGCGACGGCGCCGGTCTGACGCGCGGCCAGTGCCTGCTCGGGGCTGACGGTTTCCCAGGCGCCGTCGAGTGATTTTGCGACTCGGAATGAGGCGAAGTTGTAGAAGACGGCCTCGACGACTCTGGGGGTCACCCTGCCCAGGGGCGCCGATCGGGTAGCGAAGTATCCGCGCCAGAATCCCCGGTAGCCGAGCTCGTCGGCGGCGGCACGTGCTTCGGGGGCGAAGTACGTGATGCCGTGTACCGGCTCGAAACGTTCGTAGAGACGCCGGGCGAGGGCGTGTGGACGTGCCATCGATCCAGTGAACCACGGGGCGCCCGCGCGGATTGTCGAGTCCGGTGCGGTTGTCGGTGCGGGCTCGTAGGGTGGTCTCATGGGATTGAGTGTGGAAGAACGACAGGCATTTCTGGCCGAGCCCCACGTGGCGGCAATCTCGGTGAGTGCTGGGGCGGACCGCGCTCCGCTGACCGTGCCGATCTGGTACTTCTACACCCCGGGTGGCGATCTCTGGATTCCGACGGGCAAGGGATCGCGCAAGCACCAGCTGATCGAGGCCGCGGGTCGGCTGACGCTCATGGTCGACCGTGAGCAGCCGACGGTGCGGTACGTGAGCGTCGAGGGACCGGTGACCAAGGTCGTAACGCTCGAGCCCGACCAGCATCGGCAGGTGGCCGCCCGGTACATCCCGGAGGAGCTGCTTGACGGGTATCTCAAATACTCGGAGGGGTACGGCGAGCAGATCGCGGTTTATGTCTCCCCGGAGCACTGGCTCTCGGCGGACCTCGGCGGCCCGGAGAACTGGGGTTAGTGTTCCCGGTCAGTCACCGGGGCATCGGGAACTGTTCGGTTCCTGGATCCCCCGCAGGTATGACGGGCAGTGTGAGTGTGGATGGGTGCGCCGCATCGTGCAGGATTGTCTGCCTGGCGGTGCGCAGCTCGGAGTTCTGCCCGAATGGTGCGCCCGTGTTGGGGTTGGGCGCGTACTGCGGGAAGTCGCTGCTGGAAATCTCCAGTCGAATGCGCTCACCGACACGGAACTGGTAGCTCACCGGCCATACGTCGATGCGGTACCTGTGCGGCTGGCCCACCGCAATGGGGCGTAGCTCGGATAGTGATTGTGCCAGCGAGGTGCGGACAACTCCGTTGTTGAGATTGACGGCGGCACCATCGGATTGCACGACAACCAGTTTCGCGGTGAAGTCGGTGTCGGGGGCAGAGGATGCGGCCCATAGGTCGACGCTGATCGGTCCGGTGACCTCGGTTTCGGTGGTGAGCGGCTCGCTGGTGTAGGTCAGTACATCGGGGCGCTGTTCCACGGTGGTCTGGTCGTAGCGACCTTCCGGAGCCGAATCCGCGGCGCAACAGGAGTGTCCGCCCGCACTTGGTACCGGATTGGCCGGGTCGTAGCGGTAGGTGTCGGGCGGATCATGGGGTGAGGCCGAATTGCTGAGCCTTCCCTCGTGCTTCGCGCCGGGACCGCCGAGGTGATACACGGTCCAATTCGTCTGCGGCAGCGGCCAGGCGGGGGCGTTCTTCCACCGGTCGGCGCCCATCAGGTAGTAGTCGACGCGGGGTGACCCGGAGGCGACACCATTGTCCGTGCCCTTGAGGAAGTGGTCGAACCATGCCAGTTGCAGCTCGTTCACTGGGCTGCTTGCGCCGGTTCCCGGGCTCTTCAATAGTGGTGAAGGACTGGATGTTTCACGGCCCCAGGCCAGATGATCCCAGGGGCCGATGACAATGCGCTGATGTCGGCGCGCCTCCGGCGACCCGCCACGTGCGGACATGCCGGCGAAGTTCTCCAGGCCGCCGCGCAGGAAGGCGTCGTACCAGCCCTCGAAGTGCAGCACCGGCACCTTCACGTTCTCGTACCGATCCCGGATGCTCCACCGCTTCCAATACTCGTCGCGGGTTGAATGCCGGATCCACTCGAAATACCACGGCGCGACGTGGGGATTGCCTGGCTGCATCGGTGGAAGATCCTGGTATGGAAGGAAATTGAGCCAGCGATCACGTTCTTTGTCAGCGGCCTCCAGTTGTTCGACGGCCGCCTCATCGCCCCGGTTCTTCGCTGCGGTGGTGGCGATCGTCTCGATCGCCCACGGGAGCACGAAGCCGAGCCGGAACGCGCCGCCCTCGTATGTCCATCCGTCGTAGTAGTCGGAGGCCGTGTTGGACGGAACGATGGTGGTCAGGTGTGGGGGAGTTGTGGTGGCGGCGAGCCATTGTGTGGCACCGACATACGAGGACCCGTACATTCCGACCTTGCCGGTGGAACCGGGTATTCCGGCGGCCCACTCAACGGTGTCGTAACCGTCGTTGCCGTCATTGCCGAATTCGGTGAATATCCCGTCCGAAGCGCCTTGACCCCGAACATCCTGCACCACAACGAGATAGCAATGCGAGGCGAACCAGCCGGGAGTCTGGAACCGCGAGGGCTTGACCTGCGCGCTGCTCTTGCCGTACTGGGTGCGCATCAGGATGACCGGCACTGGGTCCTTGAGCTTGGGACGGTAGATATCCGCGCGCAGGATCGTGCCGTCGCGCATGGTCGCCGGTACGTCGGTCTGCTTGGCGACCGCACAGGGCCCGCCGCCGTCCGCCGGTGGCCAGGAGGTGCGACCGGGACCCTCGTGGCCGCACGCCGTGAGAATGAGGCCCAGAATGGCGGCGAAAATTGCCAGACGTCTGGCCGAACCTGCGATCACCCCGAAAGGGTACCGAGGACGGGTCAAACCCCGATTCCGGAAATGGGGGATCGAGTGTCGCGACAGCTCGCCGATGACATCACAGGGCTAGCGCACCCAGGTGCGCTAGCCCTCGTGCTCAGACCAGCGCCGGTGCCTCGTCCTGCTGCGTGAGGTTGTCCAGGAACTCCTCGGTGACTGCGGTGCCGACTCCGCCGAAGGTGTCGGACGACAGCGGGTTCATCGCCTCCAGGACGGGCAGGTGCTCGCCCCAGCACGGTGTCAGCCCGGCCCACGGTGCGCGGGACTCAGGCTTCTCCTGTGTACGCAGTGCGCACACCACGGTCAGCCGCGGAGCCTCGGTGGTGCCGGTGAGCTCAAGAGTGGTCCAGCGCTCCGGCAGCGACGCGTTCCAGATGTTCCCGAGGGTGTCCGGCAGATTCCCGTTCACCGTGGCGCGGTAGGCGGCCAGGTAACCGCGATCGTCGGCGACCGCTCGCGATCCCTCCTTGACCTCCGCGGGCAGCGGCGCATCCGGGGTGTCGACCGCATTGACCTGCCAGCCCAGCTCGCGCAGGTGATCGGAGAGTCGGCGCCCCACGATATCGGCGCTCTCGCGCAGCGGGATTCGCGGAGACCGTGCCTGCAGTGCGGCGAGATTGCCCGCGGCACTCAGGGTCAGGCTCACCCAGGTCTTGCCCTTTGCGCCGACGACATCGGCGGTGGTGACACGGATCGATGAGCAGCGCATGCCGTAGCGGTCCAGGTATCCGGCGAGAAGCCCGACCGGGATCTCCTCACCGGATACGGGTGCCTTGACCTCGAGTGCCACGGTGGTGCGCGCGTCGACTCCCGCCGCGACGACCTGTGCGGTGCTCGACGGGGAACGACGAGAGAACCTACGGGTCAGCATCTTCGTGAACCGTCCGAGAATGTCGGTAAGGAAGGTGCCACGCCACCACACCAGCAGAACCAGCACCAGCACCGCAGCGGTGATCGCGATCCAGCGGTCGGCCGGGTCTCGACGGTAGAGCGCGAACGCGCCCGCGGCGACCAGCGTTGCCACCAGGGTCAGCCGCAGTGTGCACGGCACCGGGGGTCGATACAGCTTCACGTTCTTACTCACTCGTGCTCTCCTGTCTGCGACGTGCACTGAGCCCGGCGACGACGATCACCGCGATCAGACATACACCGGCGCCAAGGAAGGCGAGTCGCCGGGGAAGGGGGTTTTCGAGGGTGGGCGGGGGCGGCGGAACGACGGCGCGGGCGCTGGGGCCGGCCGGTGCGCTTCCGTCCGCGGGGACCTCCCAGGTGAGTGCGGCTACTGGGTCGACGGTTCCGGTTCCCACAAGATTTGACGGAGACCGGCCCGCGTCACGAGCGGTTCTTTGCAGCCGCGAGACAACCTGCTCTGCGGTCAGATCGGGGAATCGGCTGCGCACCAGCGCAGCGACGCCCGACACGTAGGCGGTCGCATAACTGGTTCCGAACAGGGGGTGCGGCTTGCCGTCCTGGCCGACCATTCCGTTGGCTAGCCCGCCCGCTTCGTCGTTGGACAGCGATGTCACATTCTCGCCATTCGCCGCGATGCCCACCCACGGGCCGGACATCGTGAACTTCGAGGGGCTGCCGTCGGCGGACACCGATCCCACGGACAGCACGTACGGCTGCCACCATGAGGGAACCGAAACAGATTCCACCCCAGTCCAGTTCCTCGGGTCGGCACCGGAACCGCTGAGCGGATTCGGTTGGCAGTTGGCGCCACCGCCGCTGCTGTTACCGGCTGCCGCGATGACGACAGCGTCCTTTTCTTCGACGGCGTACCGCAGGGCCGCACCGAGCGCGGCCTGGTCGATGGGCTTTGCCGCCGGTACGCAGACAACCGACGAAATGTTGATCACGCGCGCCCCGAGGTTCGCGGCGTGCACGATGGACCGGGCCAGTGTGTTGACAAAGTGGGTGGCGCCGTTGGTGGTGGGATCACCACCGGTGATTCGCGGGGAGAACTTCGAGGACTCCTGGCGAATCGAGATCAGCTTGGATGCGGGTGCGATGCCGGAGAATCCGTCAGGGCCGGGCTGGCCACCGATGATCCCCGCGACCATGGTCCCGTGCCCGTCGCAGTCGGTGAGTCCGCTGGTGGACTGTACGTAGTCGCCCCCGCCTTCGACATGCAGCCGTGAACTCGGCTGCACGCCGGTATCGATGATGGCGACGCTTTGACCCTCGCCGCGAGAGAAGCGCCATGCCTCCTCGAGTTCCTGGGACGGCTTTCCGCTTGTGCCCGTAGCGGGCATCAACACAGTGGTGCTGCACGCCGCGGACTGCATGCCGGCGGTAGCGCTGGGGGCCGAATCTCGTGGCAGCGCAGCGGGATCAGCCTCTGGGCGGGTCACCGCGTACGCGGCCGGAGCTGTCATAGGAGACAGCGCCAGCAGCATCGCGGCGACGGCGCCCACGGACACGAATCGGATCATCGGTTGAGGATCCAGGTGAACAGCCCGGTGAGGTATGCGATGACCGGCAACAGCGAGGCGTCGATGCCCGAGGCGAGGAATCCCAGGAGGCGCCGGCTGGGCAGCGAGTAGCTTTCTGCCTCACCGATCTTCGGGTTGAATACCACGACAGCCAACGCGGCGACCAAGAACGCCAGGACCGCGAGTGCCGCCAGCGCGCCGGTGTACCGCCCCGCGAAGGTGAAGATCACCAGGAGTGCGGACGTCACCACGAACGGCACCGCCAACAGCCAGGCCTTGCATACCGCCGAATCCCACACGCGTGCACGCAGTGCCGCTCCTGCGCTCACCGCGACCACCAGGTACCAGGCCCAGGGGCTTGCCGGTGCCGATCCGCCCACGAGGGCCAGCGATCCCAGGATGGCCAGAAGTGAAGCGCCCGCGATGAATCCGCTTTGGTGCGAGTCGCTGAGCTGGACGCGTCGCGGGAGGTCCTTGAGAACCGACATCGCCGGAGCGGAGGGCGTCGGGTCGCCGGGCGCGGGAATGGTCGGCAGCGGGAAGCGAGCGGCGAAGGCCGACAGCTGCGCGGCACGCACGGTAACCAGCAGTGCCGCGACGATCAGTCCGCTACCCACGGCGAGCAGGGACGGGTGCCACAGGACCTGGGCGCCCGCGGCACCGGCGATACCAAGGGACAACACCGTGGTGGCGGTGAAGAACGCGGTCTGCTGACGCGCCACGATCAGGTAAATCAGCGACCACGCCGCGACGCCGGCGGCACCCAGGAGGACGCGCGGGGCCAGCCCATCTCCGGGGATGGCGAGTGCGAGTGCGCCGGCAATGGGCGCCAGTGCGGTGATCGCCAACTCCGCACCCAGACGCGGCGAGCGCACGTGTGCCACCAGGGCTCCGATCGAGGCGACAACCGCCACCACGGCCAGGCTGGCAAGGCTCAGCACCGAGCCGGTGCGAACGTTATGCACGATAGTCAGAACCGTTGCCGCCACGATCAATCCGAGGACACCCAGTCGGGTGATGCGGGCGATGTGCTCGGCACCCCACGGGCGCTTGCGCGATTCGGAGAAGATGACGGCGGCATCCGCGATGTCTTCGACGATGCCGGGTGCAGCGGGTCCCACGGGGGTGGGACGCAACGTAAGCAGGTCTCCGTCGACGACGCCCACGGTGTCCAGGGTCGCATCGGCACTGAACGGTGCACCGTTGACCGGGGCCAGGCTGAGCCGCTGAGGTGTGGCCTCAGTGACATCGGGGGACACCATCCGGTGTACCGCGGGAATGATGTCGCGCATCGGCAGCTGAGTCGGCAAAGCGACCTCGGTCAGCTTTTCTTCACCGAGCACGGCTACCCGGACGATGGGCATCACGGCGTTCTCAGACATGGTGTTTCGTTTGACTCTCTCGATAGGGGGGTGGAGCACAGTGGGGAACTAATAGAGCGACAGCATTAGTCGAAGTCTCGGGTCAGTCGGGCATCGGGGAACCAGTGCCCGTCCGGGAGCGTGGCCATCAACTGCTCGACGGCCACCGCGATCGCGAATGGGGCTCCGGGGGCAAAGGTCGACAACCAGGTGCCGTCCCCTGCGCGGTGTGGGCTGACGAGGATGCGCCCAGCGCTGGTGTCCACCACGCTGATGCCCACCTCGGAGGTCTGTTGAGTTGCGTTGTTACGTTGCCCGGCAACCACTTCGACATAGTTGCGGTTTCCGATGAACGCCGATTCCACCACAGCCTGCGCGGCGGGAGGGACGCCCAGGTATCCCACGACGTCGGCCAGCGAGGCGCCGGAACGCAGCTGCTCGTCGGCCTTTGCCCCCACATCGGTGGGCAGTGTGAATTCGGGGAACCGCGCAGGTGCGCGCCACCGCAGTCCGGCGACCACACTGGGGACAAGCGCCGACGGATCGTCGGCGTCGACGGCGGTGAAGGTGATCAGGTGGGCATTACGTAGGGACACCACGGTCTGCGGGCGACCCTGCGATTGCCTGTGCGCGATGATGCCGCGCATCACGTCCGGATTCTCTGAACCCGCCGCAACGTATCGCAGTTCGAGCCAACGGTCGGGACGGCACACGGTACGGATCCATTCCGCCACAGCGGGATCCACCGCACCCTCGGTGTTCAGGACGCCGGCCCGGGTGAGTTCCTGGACGCGCTGAGCATTGAAGCCCGCGCGTTGTGCCTCATCACGGAAGGGGACCGTGATCGCCAGCACCCAAGGAAAGGTGCCGGCGCTCAACGTGTCTGCGAGGAACCAGGCCTGGTCGACCGTCAACTCGACGGCGTCCGGCGACCGGGTGGCCTGGTTCATCGCACGATCAGGTGCAGGAGCACC
>MAEX01000005.1 GCA_002013415.1 Mycobacterium sp. D16Q14 | reverse complement strand
CACCGTGAACACCGGCTGAATCGCCGTGAACAAACTCGGCGCCGGCGCAGCAGCGGCCAAAGGCGTCGCGGCTGGACCCTGGACACCCGGCAAGGTAGCCAGCGAGCCAATGCTCGCGGGCGAAAGCGTGCCGTCGTTCGACGTCAGGACGTAAGCCTGCGTCGACACGGTCCGATGCTGTTCCGGACTGACGCTAGGAGTTTGGATCGTGAGCGCGGAAGCCGACGCGGCGATGCAAATACTGCAAACCGTCGCGGCTGCCGTGGCACGAAGTCGTATACGCACGTAAACCACCCCTTCTGGGCAAAGTTTGTGAATAGGCTGGAAGTAACCTGGAGAACTCGCCATAAACGTAGGGCACACTGCACCATGCCGCCGACCACGAACTCGATAGTTTTCCTAGCCGTAAGTCAAATATCTCCCGATCGCCACTAAGGATTGCCCCGCGCTTCTCCGAATCAACCAGCGGTTGGGCAAATCAACCCGCTATGACTGTCGGACCCCGGTGCGAGCATCTGTTCATGACTGGAACCGCCAACATCTTGCACGCGGATCTGGACTCGTTCTACGCCTCCGTCGAGCAACGTGATGATCCAGCGCTGCGCGGCCGCCCGGTGATCGTTGGAGGCGGTGTCGTGTTGGCCGCCAGCTACGAAGCGAAGCGATACGGGGTCCGCACCGCGATGGGGGGCCGGCAGGCGCAGCAACTATGCCCTAAAGCCGTGGTGGTTCCGCCTCGTTTCGACGCCTACAGCGCGGCGAGCAAGAAGGTCTTCGAGGTCTTCCGAGACACCACTCCCCTGGTCGAACCGTTGTCCATCGACGAGGCGTTTCTCGATGTCTCTGGCTTACTGCGCATTTCGGGCACGCCGCGCGATATCGCGGCAACATTGCGGGCGGAGGTACGCCGACGGGCAGGTCTGCCGATCACCGTCGGGATCGCTCGCACCAAGTTCCTGGCCAAGGTCGCCAGCAGACAGGGCAAGCCCGATGGGCTGTTGGTGGTGGAGCCGCACCAGGAGCTGTCATTCCTGCGCCCGTTGCCGGTACAGGCGCTGTGGGGCGTCGGTGCGATCACCGCCGAGAAGCTGCGGGTGCACGGCATCCATACGGTCGCCGATATCGCCGATCTCGGCGAGTCCACGCTGGCGTCCATGGCCGGTCGGGCCATGGGTCACCAATTACATTGTCTGGCACACAATGTCGACCCACGACGGGTGCAGGGTGGACGACGGCGACGCTCAATCGGCGCGCAGTGCGCACTCGGCAGACGGCGCCGCAGCGCCGATGAGATCGACGCCATTGCGACGCAACTCGTCGAAAGGACCGCCCGCCGGATGCGTGGCACCGGACGAAGTTGCCGAACGGTGGTACTGCGGTTGCGGTTCGACGATTACACACGCGCGACGCGCTCACACACCGTGTCGCGGCCCACGACGTCTACCGAGCAGCTGCTGTCAGTGGCACGACAGCTTGTTACCCAGGCCACTGCACTCGTTGCCGAACGGGGGATCACCCTGATCGGATTCTCGGTGGCCAACTTCGACCCCTGCGGCGCAGCACAATTGGAACTTCCGTTCACGGGTTTGGCTGAGAATGCGCTGGCACTCGACAGTACCCTTGATCAACTGCGCGACAAGTTCGGCACTCGATCGGTCACCCGCGCCACCTTGCTACATGACGGCGGGCACGAGGAGTGGGGCATCCCCACCTTCGAGGACGTCTAATGACACGGCGCGGCAAGGAGCTGTGACACAGTGACGAACCGATAACCCTGCTTCTGGAGACGTTGCGAAATTTCGGGGATCGCCGAAAGTGACTCCCGTCCAGAGGAATACATCACATGCAGCAGAATGATCGACCCGGGACGCACCCGGGATACAGTCTCCTCGACGATCGCTTCCCGTGTTCGCGGCCCGCCGGAGTCGGGCTCGACATCCCACATCACGGTGATGCGGTCATGGGACGCGAGATACCGCGGCAACCCGTAGAGCTTCTTGCCGTAAGGCGGGCGGAAGGTTATGGCACCGCTGAATCCCGTTGCCCGGATTTGCTTATCGGTGTTCTCCACTTCCTCCCGCACAGTGGTCGGAGTGACGAAGACCAGTCGGCGATGGGTGTAGCTGTGGTTACCGATCTCGTGACCGGCCGCGGCGATCTGGCGTCCCGACCACGGATTCCTTGCGAGATCCTGCCCAACCAGATAGAAGGTGGCTGGAATGTGCGCACGCTGGAGCGTCACCAACACCTCGGAGGTGCGGCCGCTCGGCCCGTCATCAAGCGTGAGCGCGACCACCTTCTCATCGGTGGCACAGTGCGCGACAAGGGTTCCCGCTAGCTGAAAGGTGCGCGCGTTCACCAAGAAGTAGAGCTCCGTCATCGCCGCGAGGACGATGACGAGGCCTACCGCAGTCGCAATCAGGAATCGACGGAGCACAACCAGAAGGTACCGCCGGTGGTGTCCTGAATCAGCGCCATCCGGCCGTAAGGGGTGTCCTGCGCGGCCGTGAGCACCACACCACCGAGCTCGGCGGCCTTGGCCGCACTGGCATCGGTGTCGTCGGTGCCGAAATACACGGCCCAATGCGCCGGCACCCCCTCGGGGAGCGTCCACTGGCCCACTGTCGCGTCGTTAACTCCGGCGATCGGCTCCCCATCATGCTGGGCGCACGCATACCGGAACTCCTCGGAATCGCCCTCTACCTTGGTGTCCCATCCGAGCGCCTTGGTGTAGAAGTCGACCGCCTTGTCGTACTCACGGGTGTTCAGCTCATGCCACACCGGCGCGCCCGCCTCGGCGACCAGCTGGAACCCCTTGTGGGCCAGCGGCTGCCACAGCCCCACCACGGCGCCGGAGGGATCACCGAAGAGCCCCATATATCCGAGCTGCGGAACTTCCATGGCCTCCATGCAATGTGCACCACCGTTGTCGACTGCCTTCTGCAGCGTGGCGTTGATGTCATCGGTGGCGAAGTAGGTAGTCCAACTGTCGGGAGCATTCCACTCCGGATTGTTCGCGATCATTCCTGCGACAGCCTTGCCGTCCTTGTGCGCGTTAATGTAGCCCCCGTACTCGGAGCCCGCTTCCTGCAGGGTCCAGCCGAACAACGCGCTATAAAAGGCCCTTGATTTCTCAACATCCGACGAGGCAAGGTCGATCCACGCGGGGGCGCCGAGTGGAGTTTCTTCACGAGTGGGCATGGGGTCTCCTTGTACTGGATGGGGCACTCACCCATATCGACCATCCGGACCACCAAAACTCATCGCAGCTGCGGACCCGCTGCGCCGTGAGCGGCGGCCAGTTCGCTACGGTCTGTGGCGTGATCGTGTTGCTGCCGCCCTCGGAAACCAAACGCGAGGGGGGAGATCATGTTCCTCTGCGCCTGGACAAGCTGGCCACACCGTCGCTGAATCCAGTGCGCGCGGCACTCCTTGACGAACTCGTCGCCCTTGCCGCCGACCCTCCGGCATGCAGGAAGGCGCTGGGCATCTCGGCCTCCCAGGACGCCGAAATCCAGCGCAATGCCGAACTACGGATCTCCCCCACCATGCCTGCCCTGCAGCGGTACACCGGCGTGCTGTACGACGCCCTGGACGTGACGTCTCTGCGCGGCGCCTCCGCAACGCGTGCGCGCGAACGCCTGGCTGTCGGCTCGGCGCTGTTTGGACTGCTACGCGCCGACGACCCGGTACCTGCCTATCGGCTGTCGGCCTCGTCCAAGCTGCCTGGAAGACCGTCGTTGTCTGCCCGCTGGAAACCGGTACTGGAACCGGCCTTGGCGGAGCTGGCCGCCGACGAACTGGTGGTGGACCTACGCTCGGGCTCGTACGCGGGATTGGGGCGGCTACCGCAGGCGGTAACCGTTGATTGCCTCACAGAACATCCCGATGGGCGGCGCACGGTGATCACCCATTTCAACAAGGCGCACAAGGGAAAACTGGCACGCATCCTCGCCGGCAGCAGGGCCGAGCCCAACGATGCCGCCTCAGTGGCTGCGGTTGCCCGTCGCGCCGGACTTCATATCGAACGCGACAGCAACGCGCTGACGATCATCGTCAGTCAGTAGACCCGGAGTGTGACTTGCCTTCGGAGGAGTGCGTCTTTCCTTCGGAGGAATGCGAATTCCCTTCCGATGCCGGTGAGCTCTTACCGGTCGACGGCTTCTCCGTCGGAGGCTTCTCCGCGGGCTTATCGGTCGTGCCACCCGGGGAGGGGGTCGATCCTTCGCGAACCTTGGTCACCGTAGACACAGCGGGCGCCTTGCCGTCCGTTTCGGCGCCCTTGGATCCCTCGGTCGTCTTGGTGCCGCCGGTGGTGGTGGTTCCACCGGGTGTCGACTTCAGGCTGTCGCGGACGACCTTCACCGGGCTGGCGGTTTCAGGCTTGGCCGGTTCCGGCTTGGTCTCCGCCTTGACCTCAACGGGCTTGGCAGGCTCGGGCTTCGTAGATGCTGCCGCCGCCGGATCAACCTTGGGCTCAACGACCTTCGTGGGGTCGACGACCTTCGTCGGATCAACCTTGGGCTCAACAGCCTTCGTCGGGTCAACCTTGGGCGCGACAGCCTTCGTCGGATCTGCCTTCGTCGGATCTGCCTTCGTCGCGTCCGCCGGAGTATCGGCGGACTTGGCCTCATGCTCGGTTTTGGGCGCCTCTGCGGGCGTATCGCCAGGCTTGGCCCCGTGCTCCGTGTGCTCAGTACTGGGAGTCTTCGCATCGACGTCGCGCTGGGTGGTCTCTGACTTCTCGGACGCGGTTTCCGGCTTGGTGACAGCCTGATCGACCTGCTTCGAGGACGTCTCCGGTGTGGTCCCGGGGTCAGTCCCAGGTAGCGATATCTTCGGCACCTGTCCCAGCAGGCTCGACAAGTCATTGAGCGCCGCGGCAATGACCGACGGCACACCCTCAGTCGTACCGATGATCGCCTGTACCGGCACCGTGATCGGCAGCGCCAGCACATGCAGTACCGCGAACGCCAGCTGCGCAAAGTAGGACGGCGTGCCGAACGCCGGGCGCGGGCCCGGGAAGTTGGTCGGCAAGGGCTCCGGTTCCGGAGCCGGCTCCTCAGCGGCGGGCGCTTCGGCCTCCGCTGCCGCCGTCTTCTGCAACGGCGAGGAAGTCTCTGCGACCTTCTGCTGTGCCTGCGCCGCCGTCGGTTGCTGCGGTGAGAACCCGGGTATCTGGCCCAGCAGGCCCGACAAGTCATTGAGTGCCGCGGCTATCACCGTCGGCACACCCTCGGCACTGCCCAGGAAGAACTGCACAGGCACCGTGATCGGCAAGGCCACAACGTGGAACACCGCAAAGGCCAACTGCGCAAAGTAGGACGGGGTGCCAAACGCAGGCCAATGCGTCCCCGGGAAGTTGGTGGGCGGCGCCGGCTCGTCGGCCGCGGGCGGATCTGTGGGCTGCTCGACGGGCGGATCTACCGGCTGTTCTACCGGCGGATCGACGGGATCGAGGGCAGCTGCGGTGATCCCCGGAGCCGAACCGGTCGACGCGGCTTGCGATGCCGTGAGGAGCTTGGCGACTGTCCCGATGAGATCACTGCTACTCGGTACCCCGGTGGCTACTGGATTCGATTGCGCCCCAGCACTGTTCTGAGGAGCGGCCACCGCCAGCAGGTCAGAAGACGACGTGAGAGAGACTGCCTGATTCGTCACGGAACGTGTTGTGGCCGTAGTCGTTAAGGAAGGAACCGGCCGCACGGTGCGCGCGTCCGCACTTGTCCCGACGCACAGACTGCACACCGCAGCAACCGCAGCAGTTCGAATAGCTACATACACTGGATGACACTCCCCTACGACCGACCCGACCAGACTGTCTCCGACAAGGGCAAACTACTACCTCTGGGCACAGCCGACAACACGAAGGAATCGGCAGCGCCTCAACCGTCGGCGCCGGTCCTGACCGGCTGATTCGCCAATGCGAGCACCTCGTCATCGGTGAACAGCCGTGACCGGATGAGAAACCGCACGCCTTCCGGCGCCTCCAGCGAAAATCCTGACCCACGCCCGGGCACCACGTCCACCGTCAGATGTGTATGCGACCAGTAATCAAACTGATCGGCGCTCATCCAGAACGGGGTATCCCCGCTAACCTCGCCGAGCAATACATCCGACGCACCCACACGAAATTCCCCGCGCAAATAACACATGGGTGCGCTGCCGTCACAACAGCCTCCGGACTGGTGGAACATCACAGGCCCATGTCTAGCGACCAGCGAAGCCAACAGCTCGGCCGCCGCCGGAGTGAGCTCGACGCGATTGATCAGGGCCTGACCTTCTTCGCGAAAACTGGGGGTACCTCCCGCTTGCGGGGGATCATCAGAAGAACCCCGCGGCATCGGGCGAGTAGCTCACCAAGAGGTTCTTGGTCTGCTGGTAGTGGTCGAGCATCATCTTGTGGTTCTCACGCCCGATACCGGATTTCTTGTACCCGCCGAACGCGGCGTGCGCCGGGTACTGGTGGTAGCAGTTTGTCCACACCCGCCCCGCCTTGATGCCGCGGCCCAGCCGGTAGGCGTTGGTCATATCGCGTGACCACACCCCCGCGCCCAAGCCGTACAGCGTATCGTTGGCAATCTTCAGTGCCTCGTCCAGCGAGTCGAACTTCGCCACGGAGAGCACCGGGCCGAAGATCTCCTCCTGGAAGATGCGCATGTTGTTGGCGCCGGCGAACACGGTCGGCTGAATGTAGGCACCGTCCGGGTACTCCGAGACCTTGCGAGCGTCACCTCCGGTGAGCACCTGGGCACCCTCTTGCCGTCCAATATCGATGTAAGACAAGATCTTTTCGTATTGGTCGTTACTCGCCTGGGCACCGATCATGGTGTCCTCATCCAGCGGATCACCACCGACGATCGCCTCGACGCGGGGGATCGCGCGGGCGATGAACTCGTCGTAGATGGACGAATGCACGAGCGCCCGCGAGGGACAGGTGCACACCTCGCCCTGGTTGAGCGCGAACATGGTAAAACCTTCGAGTGCCTTATCCAGAAAGGCATCGTCGGCGGCCATCACATCGGGCATGAAGATGTTGGGGCTCTTGCCGCCCAGCTCCAAAGTGACGGGAATGATGTTCTCGGTCGCGTACTGCATGATGAGGCGCCCGGTGGTGGTCTCGCCGGTGAACGCGATCTTGGCGATACGCGGACTCGACGCCAGCGGCTTACCCGCCTCGACACCAAATCCGTTGACCACGTTGATGATCCCCGGCGGAAGCAGGTCAGCAATCAACTCCATCAACACCAGGATCGAGACGGGCGTCTGCTCGGCGGGCTTGAGCACCACACAGTTGCCTGCCGCCAGCGCCGGCGCGAGCTTCCAGACTGCCATCAGCAGTGGAAAGTTCCACGGGATGATCTGGCCGACCACGCCGAGCGGCTCATGGAAGTGGTAGGCGACGGTGTCATGGTCGATCTCGGAGATCGATCCCTCCTGGGCGCGCAGCACCCCGGCGAAGTACCGGAAGTGATCGATGGCCAGCGGGATATCGGCGTTGAGGCTTTCACGTATCGGCTTGCCGTTGTCCCATGTCTCGGCGACCGCCAGCTTCTCGATGTTCTGTTCCATCCGGTCGGCGACCCGGAGCAGAGTGTTCGACCGGTCAGCCGGCGAGGTGTTGCCCCAGGCTTCGGCCGCGGCGTGAGCGGCGTCCAGGGCCTTCTCGATGTCGGGCGCGGTGCTGCGGGCAACCTGCGTGAATACCTTGCCGTCGATCGGCGAGGAATTGTCGAAGTACCGTCCATCGGACGGGGCCACCCACTCCCCGCCGATGAAGTTGTCGTACCGGGGAGTGAAAGTTACTGCGCCGCCCTCGGTTCCGGGTGCTGCGTGCTTCATTGCCTGCTCCTGTCGGTCTAACATCCGAACCCTGTGACGTACGTTACACCCAGGCCAAGGGCAGAGCTACGCCTGGAACCCGAACCCAAATGACTGCCGCCGGGGCGCCTCCGGCACGGACTGAGCGTTCCCACAGACAGCCTCGATCGCCCGGGAATGCAGCAGCCTCATACCCTCCAGCGCGATATCTCCACTGGCACGCGGAGGCTGGTAGATGGCGAGCAGCGCCACCGCATGCCGACCGTCCAGCCACGACACATAGCTGTGCGCGCTAAGGGTGCGCTGCAGGTTCCCTTGGCCCGATGTACTGACGATGTGCGCGGCAGCACCTCCCTGCGCGGTCGGCACCTCCTGACCAACGCTGATGCCTGCGACATCTGGGCCACGGAAGCTCGCATACCCGCAGTCTTGAGCCTTCGTTGTCACATGTTCGCACCTGTGCGGACGATGGGCCAGGACCGCATTCGGCAGGAGCAACGCAGAGATAATCACTGAAACACCTTGTCCCCAAACGAGCACCGACTCCACCTCGGCATCGACCAGGCACGTCCATGCCTCGACGGCATGGTCAGCGCAAACCGCAGGTGCATACTCGGTACACCTCAACATCTCCAGTGCCGACTGGACATGCCTATCGGTAACTCGCCCGCGATCGGCGGCAACCACCGTGAGTCCGATCGGGCGTTCGGACGCCAGTGCCCGTATTCGGCCGATATCGAACTGTTCACCGGCAACCGCCGCACCCGTGGCCCTCGCACACCCGAACACACTCGCCACCGCCGCAGTCACCGCGATCTGATGGCCCACCGACACTGGCGGAACATCCTCTGGCGGAACGACTTCTGGATAGATACCGAATGAGTTCATGAAATTCTCGTCGAGGCAATCGAAGATCGTCTTCTTCTCTCGGCAGAGACCGAAGTCGCGAGATAGCTCCCACACGGCTCCAGCCTCGCTGCTCACGTCGACGCAGTACCAGTTGAAGGTTCTGCAGGTATAGATCCGCGCCAACCTCGACAGGTCGGGCCACTGCGACATTGGCGGCAAGACCAACTTGTCGTCCTCGCCGTACCAGAAGACCGTGAACTCCCGTGAGCTGAAATCCTCCGGACCCGAGGTGGTCTCCGACTACACAGAGACTCTCGATCCCTGGCATCCCGTCTGCGTCCCGGAACATCACATCGACGAATCCGTTGTGCACCGTGGTGTAGAACTCACGAAGAGCGTCCGGCACACTCCCCCAAAGCTGTCGGGCGACTGTCGCACGTTCAGCCCACCTCGCCGCTACCAGTTCAGGAGCAGCGTCGGCGGGAACGGGTACAGAGCCGAAGCGATACTGAGCGCCGTCATCGTCTCCGGTCGGGCCGATGACATACAGCAAAGCCAGCGAGCTCATCGACGCCTCTTTGTCCGCCACCCGAACCACCAAAACGTCCCTTCCTTGCTCGGTCAATAGCCCAAGCAGTCGCGGGAACAGCGCCGGAACAGCTTCCCGCCACACCCGTAACGCCCGGTCGATCGCGTCGGTACCACGCAACAAACCGATCTCTCCCCAGCTGTCCGGGAGCTGAGCACGGTCGCTCGGCGCTAGCCCGTCGACATCCAGCACCGAGATACTCAAGTGCGGGAATTCGTTCGGTAGATTAGCAATCACGGATTCACGCGAGAACCAGGAGTCATAATCCATCTGGCAATTCTAATCGTCCCTCGCGATCAGGCTCGGTACGCCAACAACCGACCCTGGTCAAGCACAGCACCTTAGAGTGGGTAACGATGTCTACGCAGTCACCTGAATCCGAAACCGTCGATCAGGAAGCCGCGAGCTCCATGATCAGCGTGCAGCGCCGCAATCTCATCTTCGTCGCGGTCCTGCTCGGGATGCTGCTCGCCGCGCTGGACGGCACCATCGTCGCCACCGCCCTGCCCACCGTTGTCGCCGATCTCGGCGATGCCGGGCACCAGTCGTGGGTGGTCACCAGCTATCTACTGGCCTCCACCGTGGCCACCGCCGTCATGGGCAAGTTCGGAGATCTCTTCGGACGGCGCGCAGTCTTCATCACCTGCATCCTCATCTTCGCGGCCGGATCCCTGCTGTGCGGTATGGCTGGCTCCATGGCCATGCTGGTCGGTGCACGCGCGATCCAGGGCCTCGGCTCCGGTGGCCTCATGGTGACGGCGACCGCCCTCATCGGCGAGATCATCCCCATGCGCGAGCGCGGCCGCTATCAGGGCATGCTGGGCGCGGTCTTCGGGGTGACGACCGTGATCGGCCCGCTGCTGGGTGGTCTGTTCACCGATCATCTGGGATGGCGCTGGGCGTTCTACATCAATCTGCCCATCTCGGCCGTGGTGATCGTGGTCGCGGCCGGGGCCATCCCGGCACTGGCCAAGGCGACACGTCCCGTTATCGACTACTGGGGCATTGTGCTCATCGGGCTGGGCGCCTCGGCACTGACGCTGGCGACCAGCTGGGGCGGCACCACCTATCCCTGGTCCTCACCGATGACTATCGGGTTGTTCGTCGGCTCGGTCGCAGCCATCGCGTTGTTCGTCTGGGTGGAATCCCGCGTGCCCGAACCGATTCTGCCTCCACGACTGTTCCGCGACCCGGTCTTCACCATCTGCTGTGTGCTGAGCTTCGTCGTCGGTTTCGCCATGCTCGGCGTGATGACCTACCTACCCACGTTCATGCAGTTCGTCAACGGCGTCTCGGCCACCGTCTCGGGCATGCGCACCTTGCCCATGGTGGCCGGCATGCTCATCACCTCCACCGGAACCGGCACCCTGGTGGGGCGCACCGGCAAGTACAAACGCTATCCCGTCGCCGGCACCGCCATCATGGCCATCGCACTGGTGCTGCTGTCCAGGATGGACAACTCCACACCGTTCATCCTGCAGTCGCTGTACCTGCTCCTGCTGGGCATAGGTATCGGCGCATCAATGCAGGTACTCACCCTCATCGTGCAGAACACGGCCCGATTCGACGATCTGGGCGTCGCGACGTCCGGCGTGACATTCTTCCGCACCATTGGCAGCTCCTTCGGCGCGGCGATATTCGGGTCACTGTTCTCCAATTTCCTTGCACGCGAGATCAGCTCGGTGAAGGTGCCACCCGAGGCCACTCAGTCGCCACAGGCGCTGCACGCACTGCCGCGTGAGGCCGCGATACCCGTCATCAACGCCTACGCCGACTCCTTGGATCTTGTGTTCCTCTGTGCCACACCGGTTGCCGTCATCGGGTTCGTCGTCGCGCTGTTCCTCAAGGAGGTCCCGCTGCGCGGCACCGACTCGGCCCTTGCCGCGGACATGGGCGAGGGCTTCGGCATGCCGAATTCGGTCTCACCGGACAAATTACTGGAGATCGCGATCAGCAATGCGATGCGCGGATTCCCACATATCGGCCTGCGGAAGCTACGCGAACACGCGGGAGTATCGATGCCCATCGCTCCGCTGTGGGCCCTGGTGCAGGCCAACCGTTTTCTGCGTGTCACCGGGTCTGCCGAGGTATCCCGAATCGCGCAGTGGTACCGGATACCACCAGAGGTCATCGACCCCGCCTTCAACGAACTCGTCGGGAATGGTTACGCGCTGCGCACCAATGACCACATCTGGCTCACCGACTCGGGGCGACAGGAAGTCGACAAGATCAGCGAGGCGATCAACCAGTACCTCGTCGAACGGCTTTCCCGCACACCCGATTTCGAAGATCGCGCAGACCGCGAGCAGATTCAGGCAGCGCTGGAACGCATTTCACGGCGAATCGTTACCGATACCGACTGGCGCGAGAACCCTATCTCTGCGCTGCCTGGGGCAGCAGCAGCGCGGTGAGCAGCGCCTCGATCCCGGGACGCGGATTGAAGTCCGGCAGCGGGTTGGCAAGCTGCTGATAGATGATGCCGGTGAGATAGTCCTGGAAGATTTCCGCGTGCAGCTGCGGAGTAGTCGGGTTCACGTGGCGCATGAGCTGCAGTGTGCGGGGAATCTGTGCATCCCGGCCCCGCTGTAGCGGCTCTCTCAGATCGGGATGGCTCCAACCCTCCATGAGAAGCGCCATGTACGCCCGCACCCGGGTACTCATCACCCCGACGGCACCTTTGACGTATGCGGTACCTATCCCGACCAGGTCGGCCACCGTGGTCGGGCTGATCTCGGTGACAAGCGCCCGCCAGAAGGCCCGACGAAGCTTCTCGATCTCGACAATGGCACCCAACAACAGCGCATCACGCGTACGGAAATGATTCGACGTCGTCCCGCTCGGCACATTCGCCGCCGCATCTACCGAGCGATACGTGAGACCGCCAACACCCATGGTGCCCGCCACCTCAATGGCCGCCGCGATCACCTCTGCCCGCCGACCCCTTGGTTGCTCCTCCACCATTTCGAGGGTAGTACGCAATAACGGCGATATGTGCACCGGCTCTAGGGTGGACGACATGCGCTTCTCGATATGGGGACAAACCAATCAATCCTGGGCAGATCTGCTGGATATCGCCCAATACGCCGACAACGGAACCTGGCGCGCCTTCTACGCGGCCGACCACTTCATGTCGCACGCGGACACCGCCGAGGAGCGCACCGACTTCCACGAGGCCACCGCCATCTTTGCGGCGCTCGCCGCGGCCACCTCGCGAATCCGGCTCGCGCCCCTGGTGCTGTCGATGACCTTTCGGCATCCGGCAGTCCTTGCCAACTGGGCGGCGACCGTCGACCACGTCAGTCAGGGGCGCTTCACACTCGGGCTGGGCGCCGGCTGGCAGGAAAACGAACACCAGCGCTACGGGCTCGAACTTGGCAAGCCCGGACCACGCGTCGACCGGTTTTCCGAAGGGCTGCAGGTGATTACCGGCCTGCTCAACAAGCAAGCCACCACCGTGGCCGGCGAGTACTACCAGCTGGAAGAGGGCATCTGTGAACCCAAACCCCTACAGCGGCCACTACCAATCCTGATCGGCGCCACTCAGCCGCGCATGCTGGGTCTGACCGCGCGGTATGCCCACGAATGGAATCAGTGGTCCTCGCCCGGCACCTTCCGCGAGACCTCGGGCCGATTGGACGCCGCGGCCGAAAAGATTGGCCGGGATCCGGCGACGATCTGGCGTTCCACTCAGGCCCGCATCATCGTCACCGACGGCCCACAATCCGAGGCCCGCGCCGCGGAAACCGCTGCGGCATCACCGATTCCAGTGTTGTACGGCACCGCGGAACGCATCGCGGAGCAGATGGCACCATGGGCCCAGGAGGGCGTTGACGAAGTCATCCTCCCGGATCACCTGCTCGGCACCGGATCAGCTCGCCGAGACGCCTATGACGCCCTGGCGCAAGCCCTTCGACCGCTAGCGCACTAATTCGTGCGGCTGCGCGGCTCAGTTACCCCAGCCGCGCTGGCCGTCCCAGCCACCACAGACGCCGTTGTAGCAGCCATGGCCCCAGCCACCTTGCCCGGGATTCCATCCGCCGCACACGCCGTTGTAGCAGCCACCGCCGCCTCCCGCGTCACCGCTGCCAGAGCCGCCGGGATCGGCAAGAACGACCTGGTTGGACGTGGTTGTCGGCACCCCGGTGGTCATCACGGCGGCGGGCGCAGCAGCGATAAGCACCGCGCCGGCACCAGCGGCGAACACCGTTCCGATGAACTTCCGTGTGATTGACATATATCCATATTGCTCCTTATTCCGGAGCCTGCCAACCACCGACACGAACTCGAAACTCATCCAATCACAAACCGTCGCTTGTGTTTTCGCAGGTAGAACGCGAAAAACGCAATTACGACGCGGATGCAAAAACTTGAACGAACTTCGTCAGCGAGGCGTCGATGTCGCTGCGCAGCGCGGCCGCGACCACCGCGCCGATCGGGCCGAACATCGCGGGCCCACCCAAATGGAGAGTGAAATCCACGACCGAACCCGGCCCCTTCGGGGTGATCGTCAACCGCAGCTTGACCTTCACACCCCCCCTGCCCTGCCCTTCCAGGAACAGGCCCGTCGGAGGGTCGTATTTCTGGAGGGTCCATTTGACCCGGTTGTACATGCCCTTCACACACACGATCGAGTCGATCACCGTGCCTTTTTTCAGGGTCTCGGGCAACGCGCTGCGCCATGCGGTGTGAACGCTCAGCCACTCATCGAAACGCCGCAGATCCGAGGCGTGCTCCCAGGCCTCCTGAGGAGGGAGGGGCACATCGATGGAGGAATTCAGTTTGGCTGCCACGTCGGCAAACGATACCGGAGCGATACCAACCCGGGGCTAGCAGTTACTGGAGGCTGGGATCCCGGCAAACCGATCCGCGATCCACTGCACCCCCAGCCGTTCCCCGTCGGGGTCCACGTGCCCCTTACCCGGCGCGATGATCTCCTGGACCGTGTCACCCAGCACGCAGGCCCGTCGCACCGCCGCGTGGATCCAGCGTGCGTCAATGAGACGGTCGGCCCCACCGGCATACACGAGCATCGGCCCGGACGCCGGGCCGAGCGGTAGCGCGATCCGCTTCAGTGTAGCCGCGAAAATCGCCGGGTCCAATGCGGTGGTGCCGTGAAAATCGTTGGCGCGCAATCTACCTATGGCCGCTGCCCGCGCGGGGTCCAGTCCGTTGTGACACCCCAGCAGGAGCGCCTTGTCATGCGGGTTGTCCTGGAAGGATCCGTGCAGAAAGTTCTCCGGCCTCAGCTCCGGAATGGTGACCGACAGCCCCGTCAGCAAGGTGGGCATCATCGAGAGCTGACTCCAGTCGTATCGGCCGTCGCCGACGTGAGTCGCCATATCGGTGAGATCGGCGGCCGGGGACAGATTGGCCGCGCCCACAAACTCCAGCTCGGGGGCGTAATCGCCCGCAAGCTCGGCGGCCGCCCACGTCGCCTGGCCGCCCTGGGAAGCGCCAATGGCCGCCCACGTGGTCGAAGCCCCGGGGATCAGCGACACCGCGGCGCGCGCGGCGTCGATCACATTGAAGCCCTCGGACCGCGGTTCCAGATACGGATGCGGGCCCGGAACGCCCAGTCCCTCGTAATCCGTGACAGCCACTACCCAGCCGCGTTTGGTGAGGTTGCGCACCAACCAGATATAGCCCCGCAAATCGGGAGCACGAGAAACCGCGCACTCGTCGTCTAGCCCTGTGGTGCCATGTCCCACTGACACGATGGGCCAACCTTGTTGCGGTGGTCGACCTTTTGGGGAAAAGACAACTCCGGACACCTCGGTGGGTGTGCCGGTGGCACCCGAGGTCGACATGTATCGGATCAGATGACCGTCGGCGTGGGCATCCAGATCCGGGGCGAGCGACAACGGCCTATCCGACAGCACCTCACCCGGCGGCGGCGACGGAGGCGGAGGTGCAACACCTTCCGCCTCCACCCGCGCACAGGCCGCCGTGAACAGCACCAGCGCCGCAACCAACGGCGCCAGTCGGTTACTGAGCGTCGCCGGCCTTCGGGGACTCGGTGCCTTCTACCTTCTCGACCGCACCCTTGGCGGCGTCCTGCACCTTGTCCACGACCGCGCTGTACTTGCCGCCGGTCTTGGAATCGATCGCGTCGCCGACCTTGTCGACGGCCTGGTTCACCTTGTCCTTGTTGCCCGCCAACAGGCTCTTAAGCTTGTCGATGAGGCCCTTGAAATCAGCCATGAGCGTGTTCTCCTTCGTCTGGGACGGCGCAACTGTAGTACGAGATCGCGGCGTATGTTGGGTCGAGTGACGGACCCTGTGAAAATCACATTGACCGGCGCTCCTGCGACGATGCTGGCCACCTTGTACGGCCGCGCGCAAGACGCCACATCTCCCAATTCGGTTCTTCATGACCACTACGCCGCGGACGCCGTCGCGCATATCGACTACGACTTCTCCAAAACCAAGATCAAAGGCACCCAGGCGATCGGGGTAGCGCTGCGCGCCCGTCAACTCGATGTCTGGACCTCGGAGTTTCTCACCGTCCACCGGGAGGCGACGGTGCTGCATCTGGCCTGCGGGCTGGATACCCGCGTCTTCCGGATCAATCCGCCCGACACGGTGCGCTGGGTCGATATCGACTATCCCGAGGTGATCGCGCTGCGGCGCGCGCTGCTCCCCGAGCGTGCCGGTGACTATCGGATGGTCGGAAGCTCGGTCACCGATGAGGCATGGCTCCAAAGCATCCCGGCCGACCGGCCGACCCTCGCGGTATTCGAGGGTTTGACCATGTACCTGACACCCGCCGACGGCCAGTCCCTGCTCCGGCGGATCACCGGCCGATTCCCCAGCGGACAACTGGCCTTCGACTGCTACGGCAGCATCGGGATCACGCTGCAGAAGCTGGTGCCCGCGGTGCGCAACGCGGGTGCCACCTTGCACTGGGGGATCGACGACCCCGGGCAGATCGAAGCGCTGCACCCTGGGCTGCACTGCGTCGACGACTTGCGCAGCACCGACGTGGCAGGTAAGGAGCACCTGCCACTATCGGGCCGCATCCAGATGAAGGTGATCTCGCACATCCCCGCCCTGCGTGACATCGGCAGGATCATGCGGTTCAGCTTCTAAGCGCGAGCGGTCACGGTGCGTTGAGGACGACCATGGCCCTGCCCTCGGCCACCGACTCGAGGGTCCGCAGCCTCAGCAGCTCGGGGTTCTCCCGCAGCAGCTTGGCGGTGTTCGCCATCGTGCGCAATACTGCTGCGTCGGAGCGAGCTCGTTCCAACTGAGCCTTACCCGCCTCTCGCGCCAGCAGCGGCTCAGCCAGTGCCTTGCGCACTTCGCCGGACAGCATGATGTCCTTGACGACGAACCACGTCACCGTTACACCGAGCTCTTCTACTTCTGCCGCGAGTCTTGCGACAGCGTCGGCACCCAGAATCTGACCCCGCCGAGCCAGCAGCTCATCGAGAGTCAGTGCCGCGGCGGCGTCACGCACCTGCAGCTGGGTGCGCAGGTAGATGTTCCAGTGCACCGAACCGCCCTCGGCCGTAGCGAAAACGCTCGGGTTGGACACCGTGTAGTTGACCGCCGCCGATACCTTCACAGTGAAACCGTCAACGGTCAGCACATCTTGGCCAGCAACTTGCACCGACTGCGTCCGCATGTCCACGGTGACCAAAGTGTCGGTACGCGGGCGTGTGTAATGAACGCCAGGTGCCAGCACCGCCTCGAACACACCTTCGCGGTACAGCACACCGCGCTGCCACTCCATGATCGTGACCTTCTGCCCGAAGATCCCGTCCCACATACTCATTCTTTGTTCACCTCTCTTGCCTATTTTTGTCGTAATTCAGTTGTGGAGGAACGGCTTCCGGACAGCATCGCGAGCCGGTGGGAGGAATCGCCACAGCGCTCCCCGCAGGACCGAACCGCGAGCCCTACGGCGCGCAGCCTGGAAGCCGTCCCGTGAGGGACTCGAACCCACTAGCCTGAAGAGGGCGTACCACTAAGGCGAAGGCCCAACACGCGGTACGCCGACCGGCGATGCCGGGGCGCCGCTTGATCTCCGCGTGAGCAAAGATAGCGAACCGCGCCTATTGCGCGCATCCGATTTACTTCAGTCGTCTTCGGTGGCCCAGAAATGGCGTGGCTGGCCGGACCACTTACCCTGCAGCCACCACAACACCTCGATCACCACGGCGGCCGCGATGCCGATGCCCAGCGCGGGTCCGGTGACCGCCAGATTGCTCGGATCAAGCATGAATGTCTTTCGCGCCAAGGGAATCGCAAAAATCACCGCGTAGCCCAGCCCGGAGCATGTCACCAGCGCCACCCGCCACCACCGATAAGGGCGAGCCACCACCGCAAGTACCCACACCGCCGCTACCAGCTCGGTGATCAGCGCAGCGGTCGACGCCTGCGTGCTGTTGCCGGTGACCTGCAGAGTCTGACGAGCCAACAGGTAGGACAGGAACGTCGCGACGCCTACCGTCAAACCCGACGGAATTGCCGATATCATCACCCGGCGCACGAATCCTGTCTGTGCGCGTTCGTTATTCGGCGCCAACGACAGGATGAACGCCGGGATACCGATGGTGAACCAGGCCGCGATGGTGACGTGAATCGGCTGGAACGGGAACGGCACGGCGCCGTAGTGGAAGACCTTCGAGCCCAGCCCCGCCAGCCCCACCGTCAGCGCCAGCAGCACCGAGTACACCGTCTTGGTCAAAAACAGGTTGGAAACTCGTTCAATGTTGCCGATAACGCGCCGACCCTCGGCAACCACATAGGGCAGGGTCGCGAATTTGTTGTCCAACAAGACAATCTGAGCCACCGCGCGTGAGGCGGAGCTACCGGCACCCATCGCGACACCGATATCGGCGTCCTTGAGCGCGAGCACGTCATTGACGCCGTCACCGGTCATCGCGACGGTGTGGCCATGCGATTGCAGAGCCTTGACCATCGCCCGCTTCTGGTCGGGCCGTACCCGCCCGAAGGTGGTCGCAACCGCGAGAGTGTCGGCCAGCTTGTCGGTATCGGTGGGCAGGGTGCGCGCGTCCACGGCGGCGCCGGAGAGCCCCAGAGTCTGGGCCACAGCGCTCACCGAGACCGCGTTGTCGCCGGAGATCACCTTGATCGAGACATGCTGGGAAGCAAAGTAATCAAGGGTATCGCGGGCATCGGGGCGGATCTTCTGCTCCAACACCACCAGTGCACGCGAGGTAATCGCACCGGGCGCGTGGGCGTCGTCGACGGACAATTCCGCCGAGGCGAGCAGCAGCACCCGCAGACCCCGGGATCCGATCTCCTCGGCGGTGGTGGCGACGGGGTCGGCCGGATCGAGAAGTACATCGGGGGCGCCGATCACCCAGTTGCCATACTCACCGTAGGAGGCACCGCTCCACTTCTTGGCCGACGAAAAGGGGGCGATCGCAGTCGATTTCCAGCCCGGCGGGGAGTCGTACGCCTCCGCGATGGCGGCGATGCTCGCATTGGGCCGCGGATCATCGGCCGCTAGTTGCGACAGCGCCGTCAATGCGTCCACGTGATCACCGTCGCCGCCCAGTTTCTTCACATCCGAAAGCCGCATGCCATTCTCGGTGAGGGTGCCGGTCTTGTCGGCGCATACCGTGTCTACTCGAGCCAGCCCCTCGATGGCGGGCAACTCCTGCACCAGGCATTGGCGCCGCCCCAGCCGAACCACACCGACCGCGAAGGCAATTGACGTCATCAACACCAGGCCTTCGGGCACCATCGGGACCAGTGCGCCCACCATGCGAAGTACCGATTCCTGCCAACTGTCACCTGTGGTGAACAGCTGGGTGTAGATAATCAGCGCGCCCGCGGGCAGCAGTAGGTACGTGATGAACTGCAGAATCTTGTTGATGCCATTGCGCAGTTCGGAATGCACCAAGGTGAACTTCGAGGCTTCCTCGGCCAGCTTGGCCGCGTAGGCCTCGCGCCCTACCTTGGTCGCCCGATACGCACCGCTGCCCGCAACCACGAAGCTCCCCGAAAGCACGGGGGAACCAACGGTCTTATCGATGGGATCGGCCTCACCGGTCAGCAGCGACTCGTCGACTTCGAGGGCGGCCTCTTCGATGACCTCGCCGTCCACCACGATCTGATCGCCGGGTCCCAGCTCGATGATGTCGTCGAGGACCACGTCGTTGGGCGCGAGAGCCGTCGCCGCTCCGTCGCGCCGGACCACCGGCCGGGTCTGGCCGACAATGGCGAGCTTGTCGAGCGTCTGCTTGGCGCGCAGTTCCTGAATGATGCCCACGGCGCTGTTCGCGATGATCAGCAGACCGAATGCCCCGTTGATGACCGAGCCCGTGGACAGCACGATGATCAGCAGCACGCCAAGGATCGCGTTGATTCGGGTGAAGACGTTGGCTCGCACAATGTCCGACACGCTGCGTGCCGCCCGGGAGGGGACATCATTGGTCTTCCCCTGCGCTACTCGCTCAGCGACCTCGGCGGCGGTCAATCCACCCGACGTCAACTCCTCGATCGTTGCCACCCCTGCACAGTAGCGACCGGCGATCGCCTGGCACGGCCGCCGAGTGGGAACACGGCGCGATTATTTGGCCCGATTGTCGTGGCGTGTTCGCAACGAACGCGAGTAATGTCAGGTGGTATGACATCAAACGAGCTGCCGGACTGGGATGCCTCATACCAAGGTAAAAGCGAGATCTTCCGAGGTGAGCCGCCATGGAACATCGGCGAGCCGCAACCCGAGCTGGCCGCGCTGATCGAGGCGGGCAAGTTCCATGGCGACGTCCTCGACGTCGGATGCGGGCACGCCGAAACCTCGCTGCGGCTTGCCGCGCAGGGGCACACCACCCTCGGCCTTGACCTGTCCCCGACCGCGATCGAGGCGGCGCGGGCCGCGGCCGCCGAACGCGGATTGACCAACGCCAGCTTCGAGGTCGCCGATATCACCGACTTCTCCGGTTACGACGGGCGCTTCAACACCATCGTCGACAGCACGCTGTTCCACTCGATCCCCGTCGAGGCGCGCGAGGGCTACCAGCAGTCGATCTCTCGTGCGGCCGCTCCCGACGCGTCGTACTACGTGCTGGTCTTCGCCGTCGGCGCCTTTCCACCCGGGATCGGCCCCAACGCGGTCTCCGAGGACGAGCTGCGTGCGGCGGTCGAACCCTACTGGGTGATCGACGAGCTGCGTCCCGCGTTCATCCACTCGAACGTCTCGGAAGTGCTGCCCGGGGCCGACTTCGAGATGCCTGCGTTCCACAAGGACGAGAAGGGCCGCAACAAGCAGCCCGCGTTCCTGCTACAAGCGCACAAGCGTTAGGAAAGACGCCACCAGCCGTCGGGGGCAGCGGGCCGCTGCGCATCGGCCCGCTGCCCGGGCTTGGGCACCACGGCCGTGACGCCCTGCTCGTCGGCGGCGGTGAGCAGCCGCTCAATCGGCTCGGCCCACGGATGCAGCGCCAGGTTGAACGTCGCCCAGTGAATGGGTAGCAGTGGAGCCCGCGGGGTCGCGAGATCCCGGTGAGTTTGCACGGCCTCTTCGGGATTCATGTGAATGTCGGCCCACGATGTGTTGTAGGCCCCAACGGGCAACAGCGTGAGATCAAAGGGCCCGTAGGTATCACCAATGACCTTGAACGCCTTGGTGTATCCGGTGTCGCCCCCGAAGAACACCTTGTGCTTGGGTCCGGCGATGGCCCAGGAGGCCCACAGCGTGGTATTGCGGGTTAGTGATCTGCCCGAGAAATGCCGCGCCTGGGTGCAGGTGAGTATCAGCTTTCCGAGCTGATGACTCTGGTCCCAGTCGAGCTCGATGACCCGGGCAGGAGAGACGCCCCAGCCGCGCAGATGCGCGCCGACCCCGAGTGGCACCACGAACACCGCGTTCTGGCTACGCGTCAGCGCAATGATGGTGTCCATATCGAGATGGTCGTAGTGGTCGTGGCTGATCACCACGGCGTCCAGGGCAGGCAACGCCGATAGCTCCAGGGGCACGGGGTGCTGTCGGTGCGGGCCAACGGCCCGCGAGGGCGAGCAGCGGTCACTCCACACCGGGTCCGTGAGCACGCGGTACCCATCGATCTCGACGAGCATGCTCGAATGCCCAAACCAGGTCGCCGCAAGCTCCGCGGGCGGACCGGAAAACTCCGGGACCACCAGCGGTACTTCGCCCTTCGGCGTTCCCGCACCGCGCCGGGTGATCACGTCCCACACCACTGTCGTGGCCTCCGCATCAGGCGAAAACTGCCGGGCCGGTTCGGCGTTGCGGAAGGAACCGTTCCGGTACTGCGGCGATCCCTCGGCAACCTCGGCGATGCGTTCCTTGCTGGCGCCCAGCGTCCGCGGGACGTCACGCAGGGCGCGACCGATCCACGTCGACGCAAGAGCTGCGCCGGCGCCAACCCAGAGCGCCCGCATGCTCAGGCTCCCTGGAAGTTGGGAGGGCGCTTCTGGATTCGCGCGACCTGAGCCTCGATGATGTCTTGGCTACTCCAGGCCTTGTCGAACAACACCTTGTGTTCGGGCAGCTGATCCTCAAACGCACCGTCGTCATTGAGCACGCGCTTGGCGTGCTTGAGTGCCAACGGTGCGAACCCGGCCAGCTCGGCCGCCCAGGCCTGCGCGTCGGCAAGCTCTCCGATGCGGTTGGCCAGTCCGGTCTGGAAGGCGGCCTGCGCGTCGAGCGGCTCGGCGGCCAACAGCATCCCACGTGCGCGTCCGTACCCAACCAATGAGGACAGTCGGCGGATACTCCAGTTATCCAGGGCGATACCGTATTTGGCCACCGGGAATTGGAAACGCGCGGTCTCGGAGACCACCCGCAGATCGGCCACCATCGCCAGCATCACACCGGCACCGATGGCGGGGCCGTTGACGGCGGCGATGACCGGAATGTCGGCAGCGTCGATGCTCTTGATCGAGTGCTGCCAGGCATCGGCGAACTTGTCGGGATCAGGGGCACCGCTGGAAAGGTCGGCACCCGCGCAGAACGACGTGCCCTGCCCGGTGACGACGATGACGCGGGCCGTTTCAGCTGCCTTGCGAACCTCCTCGGCGAAGGCGAGCGCCAACTCGTAGGTCACCGCGTTGCGCCGTTCTGGGCGCTGCAGCTCAATGGTGGTGACGGGACCGTCGCTAGTTACACCGATCATGGCGACCACCCTAATATGGCGCCCATGATTACCGTCGCCGTGATTGGTGGCGGGCAGGCCGGGATCGCGGCGGGATACTTCCTGCGGCGGCGCGGCCTTGAGCCCGGCGGCGGATTCGTCGTCCTCGATCACTCCCCCGGCCCGGGCGGGGCATGGCAATTCCGATGGCCCACGTTGACCCTCGACAACACCAATCGCATCTATCAACTGCCTGGACTGCCGTTCGACGAGACGGGCACCATCAGGGCGTCAACCGCCATGCCCCGGTACTTCGACGAGTACGAACATCGGTACGGCCTCGATGTCCATCGGCCCGTGCACGTACGAGAGGTGCGGGCCGTTTCCGGCGGGTTCTCGCTAGGAACGTCCGCGGGCGAGTTCACCGTCCGCGGATTGATCAATGCCACGGGCACCTGGGACAAGCCGTTCGTCCCGTTCGTTCCGGGCTCGGCCACCTTCGCGGGCCGTCAGCTGCACACCCACGACTACCGCACGCCGGAGGAATTCGCAGGCCAACACGTGCTGGTGGTCGGCGGTGGGGTGTCCGCTGTGCAGTTACTGGCCGAGATATCCACGGTCACACGCACGTCGTGGGTGACCCGGAGTGAGCCGGTATTCGTCACGGATTTCACCGTCGATCGACTGCGTGCCGCGGTCGCCGGTGTGGACGAACGGTCGCGCCGCGGGGAACCACAACGCTCGGTGGTGTCCGCGACCGGACTGCCGTGGACACCGGAGATCGCCGAGGCCGCACAGCGCGGGGTGCTTACTCGCCGGCCCATGTTCAGCCGCATCACCCCGACCGGGGTGGCCTGGCCCGACGGCAGCTCACTGGATGTCGACGTGATCCTGTGGTGCACCGGGTTCCGGCACGCCCTGGACCACCTGGCACCGCTGCGCCTGCGCAACGATCGCGGCGGCATCACGATGACCGGCCGGCTGCTCACGCAAGTCACGGGACGGCCCGCCATCCATCTGCTGGGCTACGGATCCTCCGCCAGCACCATCGGCGCCAACCGGGCGTCGCGTGCCGCTGTCGTCGAGCTGATGAACTACTTAAACCTTCCCGCCCAAAACCATCCCTAAAAGGACGTGCTGCCCGAGGGCTGCAGCACGAAGCCGTGCTTCTGATCGCCCATACTCACCTGGCAGGCGGTCAGGCTACCCACGCCGACGGCACACGTGACATTGCCGTAGGTGAGCTTCTGCCCGACATTGAGTACGGGCGCCTCGGGTTTGGTGCCGCAGGACCAGGCACCCTTGCTGATCTCGAACGCGCCGTCACCCTTCTGCGCGACGGTACCCATCGGGCAGGTCCCCACGCCCGGGATGTTCACGCCGCCCAGCCCCGGCACATTCGCGCTCGCACCGCCGACACCCGGCACGTTCGGCGCGCTCTGTGCATCCCCGGGAATCCCGGGGACGGCACCATCGCAGCTCAGGCGTTGCCGTGAGGTGGGCGTGATATTGGCCGAGGCGCGGAACATACAGCCGATTCCGTCCGGGGTCGAGAAGTGGATCGACCGCACCGAGGAGTTCTCGTTGGTCACGAAGAATCCATCAGGAGCCACCGCCGCGAACCCGTTCAGATCAGGGAATGTGGGATCGGCGTGAGCGACAGCCGCACCCTCGGAAAGCAGCCCCAGACCAAGCACGGCGCAAACGCCAGCAACATAGGAAACCAGCTTTACAGTTACTGTTTTTGACATGCGCAAGCTTTCGGTATGGGACGCCAGATTATCAGCTTTCATGATACTGGCGACTCACGGGACAGCACCGGTGTCAGCAGATGGAAGGTTTTGAGCGTTGCATCGGGCAAGATGGCAGGCATGCCTGATGGACTTCGCGCAAGCGGCTCATCACAAGACGCCGGGCACGCCTCCCCGCGCGTATTAGTGGTCGATGACGACGCCGATGTGCTCGCCTCGCTGGAGCGTGGCCTGCGTCTCTCCGGTTTCGAGGTGAACACCGCCAGCGACGGCGCCGAAGCGCTGCGCTGCGCCACTGAGCATCGCCCGGACGCGATCGTGCTGGATATCAACATGCCCGTGCTCGACGGTGTCAGCGTGGTGACCGCGCTGCGCGCGATGGACAACGATGTACCGGTGTGCGTGCTGTCCGCCCGCACCTCGGTGGACGACCGGGTGGCCGGCCTTGAGGCGGGCGCCGACGACTACCTGACCAAGCCGTTCGTACTCGCCGAACTGGTGGCCCGGGTGAAAGCACTACTACGCCGCCGCGGCGCGGTGGCCACCTCGTCCACCGAGACCATCACCGTCGGCCCCCTGGAGGTCGAGATCCCCGGTCGGCGTGCCCGCATCAACGGTGTCGAGGTCGACCTCACCAAACGCGAGTTCGATCTGCTGGCCGTGCTGGCCGAACACAAGACCGCAGTGCTGTCCCGCGCCCAGCTGCTGGAGCTGGTGTGGGGATACGACTTCGCCGCCGATACCAACGTCGTCGACGTGTTCATCGGCTACCTGCGCCGCAAGCTGGAGACCAGTGGCGCGCCTCGCCTGCTGCACACTGTGCGCGGCGTCGGGTTCGTGCTGCGGTCCCAGTAGCCAGCATGAGCCGCTTGCGCGAAGACCAACAAACCTGCGTGACCACTGCCAGCAAGCACCGCAGCCAGCGGATCACCGACCTGGCCTACCGACTACTGGAAAGGCCCATGCGGGTCTTCTCACTGCGCACCCTGGTCGCCATCGCCGCGCTGGGCGTGATGGTCCTGGTGGTCACGCTCGGCACCTGGGTGTGGCTAGGTGTCGAGGATGACCAGAACAGCCAGCTGGACCGCCGGCTGGACTCGGTGTCTAGCCTCGGCGCCGTCTCGAGCCTGCTGAATTCAGTGATCAGTTCGGAAGGGAAGATCGACACCCCCGACGGCCTGGTGCTCACCGCCCGCGTGGCCGGGCTGACCAAGTCCATCCCCAGTGATGTGGAATTGCCACTACTGGAGCCCGGCTATGCCAACACCACGATCAACGGCGTCGAATACCGGGTCCGGTCGTTCATCGCCCCAGGCAACATCCCCGTCGCGGTCGGCGCTCCGATCGCCGAGACACAGCGGCAGATCGACCGGTACCACATCCGCATCCTCGCGATCTGTAGCGGCGTACTGATCGGGACCGTGATCGTGGGCTGGGTGATTTCCCTCATCGTGGTGAGCCCCTTCCGGCTGCTGGCGCAGCAGGCGCGCCTGATCAACGCGCAATCCAACCCCGATGACGTGAATGTGCGCGGTGTACGCGAGGCCGTCGAGATCTCCGAGGCGGTCGAGGGAATGCTCGAACGCATCAACAACGAGCAGGAAAAGACCAAGGCCGCCCTCGAAACCGCGCGCGACTTCTCCGCGGTTGCCTCTCATGAACTGCGCACCCCGCTCACGGCGATGCGGACCAACCTCGAGGTACTCTCCACACTCAACCTCAGCGAGGACCAGCGCGCCGAGATCCTCGAGGAAACCGTACGCACTCAAACCCGCATCGAGGCAACGCTTTCCGCGCTCGAGAGACTCGCACAGGGCGACCTGACCACCGAGGATGACCACGTACCGGTCGATATCACCGAGCTACTGGACCGCGCAGCGCACGATGCCGACCGCAGTTTTCCGAATGTCGAGGTGTCCCTGGTTCCCTCGTCGACCATCTTGATGTTGGGGCTGCCCGCGGGGCTGCGGCTGGTGATCGACAATGCGATCAAGAACGCTGTCCGGCACGGCGGCGCGTCAGAGGTTCGGCTCTCGGCGATCAGCACGGTGCACGGTGTGGAAATCGCGATTGACGACAACGGCACCGGCATTCCCGAAGCCGAGCGTGAGATCGTCTTCGAACGGTTCTCACGCGGCTCCACCGCATCGCACACCGGCTCCGGATTGGGCCTGGCCCTGGTCGCTCAGCAAGCCGAACTCCACGGCGGTACAGCGGCTTTGGAATCTAGCCCGTTGGGAGGCGCAAGACTGGTGCTGCGCCTCCCCGGGCATTAGTCCTAGCGCGCGCCGAGCAGGTCGATCACGAACACCAGCGTCTTGCCCGACAGCTGGTGCCCTGCGCCCGCCTCGCCGTAGGCCTGCGCCGGCGGCACGGTGAGCTGACGACGTCCGCCGACCTTCATGCCGGGAATGCCGTCCTGCCAGCCCTGGATGAGTGCGCCGAGCGGGAACTCGATGGACTCGCCACGGTTCCACGAGCTGTCGAATTCCTCGCCGCTCTCGAATTCGACTCCGACGTAATGAACGTTGACGACAGATCCGGGCGCGGCCTCGGCGCCGTCACCGACGGTGATGTCCTTGATGACCAGTTCGGTGGGTGCTGGACCTGGCTGAAAATCAATCTCGGGTTTCGTCATGCCAGCAGCGTATCGTCCCGCCTCCGGTGGGCGGCCAGGCTGCTCACCGCGCGTTCCACCTTGCCGTCCGCCCCGCGACTCTCTTGCGCGACGGCCGATGTCATGGTGGCGGTCAGTCGTACCCGGTCGGCACGGAACAGGTCATAGCTGTACTCGAACGGACGCCCGTCCGTACTACGGGTTACCCGCGTGATGGCCAACAAGGGCCTGCGATGGGGCACGTCAAGCCACTCGGCCTCACGTGGATTTGCACTCACCACTTCGATCGTCTCTGTCGACGAGTCGGCGATCAATCCGTAGCGCAGCTCGCACAGCTCGTAGAGGGATCCGCCGAGCGGTTGTTCCAGCAAGTCCGGAACCAGCTCGGCAGCGAAGCACGCATTGTCGACCGAGAGCGGCACCCCGTCGGCGTAGCGAAGCCGCCGCACATCGAAAACCTCTGCCCCATCCTCGATTTCAAGAGCGGATCGCTCGGCCGGGGTGGCGGGCCGCCGGGATGTACCCAGCACCCGAGTGTCGCTCGTGTGGCCGCCGATGTGCAGCCTGGTGGGCAGGCCCACCAGCTCGGCGACATTGCGCTGCACCACATCGGCTCGCACGAAGGTGCCACCGCCACGGCCGGTGTGGCGTTCCAGGATTCCGGCCCGACTCAACGGCACCAAAGCACTGCGCACGGTCGCACGCGACACCGCAAATCGCTCGGCCATCTCGCGCTCGGACCCCAACCGCGAGCCCGGGTGCAGCGTGCCCTGCGCGAGCATCGACAGGATTCGACGCCGCACGTCTTCGGCTACCGGGCCGCCCTCCGACTCCTCCATCTGCTCAGTATCGCCGCAAGCGCGCCTACGGGTTAACCGCCTCCGGCGATTCGGGCAGCACCTGCCCGCCATCGATCACGATGGCCTGACCCGTGATGTATGCGGCCTCATCGCTGGCCAGGAAGGCCGCCAGGTGCCCGATGTCGGCGGGGCTGCCCAACGTTCCCAGGGGAATCGAGCGCGCCATCCCTGCGATGTATTCCTCGCCCATATCCACCAACCCCTCGGTGAGGATGTTGCCGGGCAGGATCGCGTTCACCGTCACGCGCCGTGGCGCCAGTTCTATCGCCGCCGTCCGCATGAAACCCAACTGCGCAGCCTTCGACGCGCCATAGTGCGACCAGCCCGGATAGCCGGTGACGGGCCCGGTGATGGACGAGGTGAGGACCACGCGACCGCAACCGGAAGCGGTCAATGCATCCAGACAGGCCTGCACGGCGTAGAAGGTGCCCTTGACGTTGATATCGAGCACCTCGGAGAGCTGCTCGGGGGTCATGATGTCCAGTCGCGCCTCGGGGAAGATTCCCGCATTGGCGCACAGCACATCCAGCCCGCCGAAGGCGTCGACGACGGTTCGCGCGGCATCCGCACACGAGCCCGGGTCGGACACATCCAAGCGGACACCTATGACATTACCGACACCGAGTTCATCCAATTCCGTTGCTATCGAGTGGGTTTCATCGGAAGATCGGGCGGCAACCGCAACATTGGCCCCAGCCCGCGCGAACACGGTGGCGATGCCGCGGCCAATCCCCTTGGTGCCGCCGGTCACCAGCACCGACTTGGTGGACAGATCGAACATCATGTTTCCTCTCTGCGGCCGGGTTAGCCGACTCGACGACCGAAAACTGCTTCCCGCAACCAAGTCCGGTCGCCGAGGTATCGCTGTGCAAGAAGGGCGGTGCGAGCCCCGAATCCGTTACTGACCCTGATCGCCGCGTCGGCATCGGCATGCGAGGCGATCCAGGCGGTGAGCATCACCCGCCGCAGCATCACGAAAACCGGGATCATGCCGAGATGGTCATCGGAGAGGCGGCGCACTCGCTGGTAGCCATCGAGCCATTCGGCAACCGCTACCTCCACCTCCGGAGTGTCTTCCACCCAGGACACCACGGCGCCGAGGTCCGCCATGAACCAGGACCACCCGCAATCGTCGAAGTCGATGACCGTGATGTCAGACCCCGGCCGTGCCGGGTCAACCATAAGATTGGACAGCCTCATGTCGGCATGTATCAGGCCGAATCGGTCTGGGGTGTAACCGTATTCGCCGAGCCTACGGGCCATGTCCTGCACCGCGGCGTCGATCGCCATCCGGTCCCGGTCGGTCATCCCGGGGGCCTGCCGCCAGTCACCCCAGCGCGCCTGTGGGCCGAACATCGAGTCCAGGTCCCAACGAAACCGGGTGAACTCCTGCGGCACACGCCAGCGCTGGACGTGGTCGTGCATGTGTGCGGTCAGTTGGCCGAGCTTCCCGTACCCAACAACACCGGAAGTTTCCTCCGCGGTGCAGCCGGGGACATAACCCATGGCATCGACGTGCAATGTGGTTCCGCCTACGGCGACGGCGAACACATCCGATCCATTCGCAGTCTGCACGAGTTCCGGTGTGACGACCGGAGTCTCAGTGCGAAGCGCCCGCATCCAGGCCAGCTCCGAACGAATCGCGGGCAACGTGTGGTACCCGGGCCGATGTACCCGGAGCACGATTGGTCGCTGATCATCCACCAGATATGTGGCGTTCTCGGAAAGGCTCAACAGCCGCAACGGAGTTTGCGGATCGCGACCGTATTCCGGAAGGGCGGCTTGCGCGAACGCGCTGTGGTTCGACGGTAATCCCGGCATGGTTTCGAGTGTGCACCATAAGCGACCGTTGAGCGGACCAAATAGGACCATTTAACTCAAATGAACCGGAACGGACCCAGCTCGAAACATCACCGAAACCAATCCGGGCGATTTCTCTGATTTCCTTTCAACCTGGGAACTAGTACGGGTATAAATAACGCCGTCGCACCAAAACAGCACCGTTGATCTGATCGCCCAGGCTTCGCCGGTCGCGGAGAACCGGCCAAAACCAGACCAAATATGGAGAAGGGATCTTCTGTGAGCGACACCATCGACCCCACCACCACTGCCACCGAAACCACCACCGAACCCGGCGGGATGCAGCGCCTGAAACCCAATGCCGTCGGCCTGATGGGAGTGCTGTTCATGGCGGTGGCCACCGCCGCGCCGATCACCGCGATGGTCGGCAACGTGCCCATGGCGGTGGGATTTGGCAACGGGGCGTACGCACCCGCCGGATACCTGGTGGCCACCATCGTGCTCACGCTCTTCGCTGTCGGTTATGCGGCCATGTCCAGACACATCGTCGCGACGGGCGCGTTTTACGGATACATCTCGCACGGCCTCGGCCGCGTCGTCGGACTGGGTTCAGGATTCCTGATCACGTTGGCCTATATGGTCTTCGAGGCATCCTTGGTCGGAATTTTCTCGTTCTTCGCGAACGACCTCTTCCATACGTTGTTCCACGCCAACGTTCCCTGGATTGTCTTCGCGCTGATCATGCTGGCCACCAACGCGGTGCTCACCTATTTCGACCTCAATCTCGCGGCGCGGGTATTAGGTGTCTTCCTGGTGACCGAGATCTTCATGCTGGCGCTGCTGGCGCTGTCGGTGCTGTTCACCGGGGGCGGGCCGCAGGGCTGGTCTTGGGGATCACTCAATCCCCTCAACGGCTTTCACGATCTCGGTGGAGTGGTCCATGGCCCGGCGGGCCCAATCGCGGTCGCGGGTTCTGCCGGCGTCGGCCTCTTCTTCGCGTTCTGGTCCTGGGTCGGGTTTGAGTCCAGCGCGATGTATGCCGAGGAGTCCAAGAACCCCAAAAAGATCATCCCTATTGCGATAGTGACCTCAGTAGTCGGTGTGGGAATCTTCTACGTCCTGGTTTCGTGGCTCGCCATCGTGGGCACCGGCCCCGACAATGCCGTTGCGCTGGCGCAAGATTCATCGACGGCCGGTGACATCTTCTTCGGCCCGGTGCAGAGCCACCTCGGGGTGTGGGCAGTCAGCCTGTTCAAGGTGCTCCTGATGACTGGCTCGTTCGCCTGCGGCATGGCCTTCCACAACTGTGCGGCTCGCTACCTGTATGCCATCGGACGCGAGAATGTCATACCCGGGATGCGCCGGACCATCGGAGCCACTCATTCGGCTCATGGCTCACCACACGTGGCGGGGTTCGTCCAAACCGCCTTCGCCACAGTGGTGGTGCTCTTCTTCGCACTGACCCACCGTGATCCCTACACCGGGCTCTACGGGCTGATGGCTCTCCTGGGTACGACCGCGATCCTGATCGTCCAGGCACTCACTGCTTTCGCAGTGATTTCGTACTTTCATGTGCAGCGGAATCACCCAGAAACAGCACACTGGTTCCGCACCTTGGTGGCGCCGCTACTGGGCGGGCTGGGCATGGTCTACGTCGTCTACCTGCTGGCCAAACATGCCTCGTTCGCGGCCGGCACCGCGGCCAGCGACTGGATCTTCGCGTCGATTCCCTGGGTGGTCGCAGCCACCGGAATCGGCGGTATCGCATTGGCTCTCGCCCTTAAGTACACCGCACCGGACCGCTACGAAGACCTCGGAAGAACCGTCCTGGAGGAGGCACCCGAACGATGAGCTTTTCCAACATCATGGACTCGAACAGCTACGCGGGGGAACACGATGATCCGGCCATCGAAACGCTGATCGCAGCGAGAGAACGGATGCTCGGCCCGTCATACCGGCTGTTCTACGAGCGGCCAGTACACCTGGTGCGCGGACGGGGCAGCCATCTGTTCGATGCCGAAGGCAACCGGTATCTGGACGCCTACAACAACGTGGCGAGCGTCGGCCACTGCCATCCCCACGTCGTCGAAGCAGTCACCCGGCAGCTGTCCACGCTCAACACTCACACCCGGTATCTCCACGACGGCATCGTCGACTACTCGGAACGTCTACTTGCCACCATGCCCGGCGCCATCGACCAGGTGATGTATGCATGCACCGGATCGGAAGCCAACGACCTGGCGCTGCGCGTGGCGCAGATGTACACCGGAGCAAGGGGAGTCATCGTGACCAGCGATGCCTACCACGGAAACACCGCGGCGGTCACCGCCATCTCCCCATCACTCGGTGGGAGCTCCCTCGGATCGCACGTGCGGGTGGTACCGGCACCCGATAGCTATCGGACATCAGCGGGCGACCTGGCCGCCACATTCGCCGCCTCCGTATCGGCTGCCATTGATGAATTACGTGCCGCGGATCATGGTTTCAGCTGCTTGGTAGTGGACACCATCTTTTCCTCGGATGGGATCTATCCCAACGCGTCGGTACTGGCGCCGGCGGCGGAGATTGTGCGCAAGGCAGGTGGTGTACTCATCGCCGACGAGGTCCAGCCAGGATTCGCCCGCACCGGTGAGGCCATGTGGGGGTTTATTCGTCACGGTGTAGTACCCGACCTGGTCACCATGGGTAAACCGATGGCCAATGGCATTCCGGTTTCGGCGATGGCGGCGACTTCCGAGATTCTCGCTCCGTTTTCTCGGGAAGTACCTTATTTCAACACCTTCGGAGGAAACCCGGTCTCCATGGCCGCGGCCTCCGCCGTGCTGGATGTCATCGAAGATGAAAAGCTACAGCTGCATGCCGCAGAGGTAGGTGCGATGCTGCGCACTGAGTTGCGATCCATAGCCTCGCGTCACGTCGAGCTGGGTGACATCCGGGGTGCCGGTCTGTACACCGGAGTCGAGGTCGTCGTCGACCCCGTTTCCAGCACCCCCGACCGTTCCGGCGCGCTGCGCATCGTGAATGCGCTACGAAATCGGCGGGTGTTGGTCTCGGTCTGCGGCCAGGATGGCAACGTGCTGAAAGTCAGACCCCCACTGGTGTTCTCGCGATCGGACGTGGACTGGTTCTGCACCGAGTTCGAGGACGTCCTGAAAAGCGCCGTCTGATCCCCGGCAGGTCGTACAGTCCTCCCATGGCCATCACGGGATCTGACCGATTTGACACAGTGATCGTCGGCGGCGGGCACAATGCCCTGACCGCCGCCGCGTATCTGGCACGGGCGGGCAAGCGGGTACTGCTCCTGGAGCGGCTCGACGTGCTGGGCGGTGCGGCGATCTCGGCACCGGCATTCGACGGCGTCGATGCCCGATTGTCGCGGTACTCATATCTGGTCAGCCTGCTCCCGCGCCAGATCATCGACGACCTGGGCCTATCGGTACAGCTGGCGCGACGTAAATACGCGTCGTACACACCGGACCCATCAACCGGTGGCCGGAGCGGATTTCTCGCCCGTCCAGACGATTTCGCCGAGTTCGGGGCGCTGTGCGCCTCGGTGACAGAGCCTGTGTGGGAATCGATGCTCGGGCCGCTGCCCACCCGCCATCAATTGCGCACCGGCGCCTGGTCCGAGCTGATCGAGACGCCCATCGGCGAGGTGATCCGCGCGGCCACACCCGATGACCTCCAGCGCGGGGTCCTCCTGACAGATGCGCTCATCGGAACATTCGCCGGTGCCGATGACCCGTCGCTGCAGCAGAACATCTGCTTCCTCTATCACCAGATGAATCCCTGGGACGTCCCCATCGGCGGCATGGGCGCAGTGACTGGCTCGCTGGAATCCGCTGCACGCCGCCATGGTGCCGAATTACGCACCAGAGCAGAGGTTTTAGCCGTCAACCCCGACGGTGAGGTGCACTACCGAATCGGGGAGGACGAGCACATCGCCATCGGCGAACATGTTCTCAGCGGCGTCACACCCGCGGTATTGGCCCGCCTGCTCGGAGAAGATCCTCCGGATGGTCAGCCGGGCGCACAGGTCAAGGTCAACCTTCTCCTGCGGCGTCTGCCGCGGCTGCGTGACGAGAAAGTCACGCAGGCGCAGGCTTTCGGCGGAACTTTCCACATCAACGAGACCTACACGCAGCTGGACAATGCCTACCGGCAGGCGCGCGCGGGCGAGATCCCAGACCCGCTGCCGTGCGAGATCTACTGTCATTCGCTGGCCGATCCCAGCATTCTGTCGCCGGAACTACGCGCATCGGGGGCGCAGACGCTGACGGTGTTCGGATTACACACTGCGCATGGGCTGAGGGCAACTCGCGAAGAACTGCAGGCCGCCGTGCTCGCATCGCTGAACTCGGTACTGGCCGAGCCGATCACCGAGGTGTTGGCCACCGACTCGCAGGGAAACCCGTGTATCGAGACCAAGACCACCGAAGACTTGGAGCGCGCCCTCGGCATGACGGCAGGAAACATCTTCCACGGTGGACTGCAGTGGCCATTCGCAGAGGATGACGAACCGCTGGATACACCCGCGCGCCGCTGGGGCGTCGCCACGGATCACGATCGGATTCTGCTCTGTGGCTCGGGTTCCCGCCGCGGGGGCGGGGTATCGGGGCTCGGCGGATACCATGCCGCGATGGCAGTGCTGGGCGCTAACTGAAGGACGCCGCCCTCTCCAGGATCGCCCGCAATCTCTTCAATTCAGCCTCACTCAACGCCGCCAGACCGGCCGGTGCAGGATCATCCATCGCGGCAATGACCGCCATCAGCTGCTGACCTTCGTCGGTCAACGACACCCGCTTGCACCGGCGATTGTCGGGATCAATGCGACGCACCACCAACCCACGCTGCTCCAAATCGTTCACCGCCACCGTCGCCGCCGGCGCATCCAGGGCCGTGGCCTCCGCTATTGCCTTCACCGTCATGGACTGGCGGGCAAGCCTTCGCAGGATGCGCACACGACTGAAGGGAAGTCCAGTCTTCTCGACGACCGTCCGTCGCCAGCCGTCACGATTGTCCAGCACCAGGCTCGCCATGGCGCGCCACACTTCATCCGCGAGGGGCCTATCCGGCACGAGAAACCTCCCGTGCCGGAGCGCTCTGGATAAGCGGCGCGAGTCGCTGCGCCGAGCGCAGCGCGAACGGAGAAGTCGACACGATACCGAGCATAGCGATGGCCAGCCCCAGGCCCGCGCACATGAACCACAGCGCAGGAGCGCCGATCGAACCGCACAGTGCCACACCGATACTCACACCCACCTGACGACTGGTGGAGGTAACCGCCGAGGCCGCGCCGGCCCGATCCAGCGGCATACCGCTGACCGCCGCATTGGTGATCGGTGCGTTCACCATGGAGAAGCCCACGCCGAAAATGGCGAAAACCACCAGGAGCTCCCAGATCGGCGTCACCGTCGAAACCTGGGTAAGCAGCAGCGAGGCCGTGAAGAACAGGGCACCCGCCGCCAGCAGTGACGGGCGCGCTCCGAACCGGCCCACCATGCGGCCCGAGATCGGCGAGAACACCAGCGCCCCAATGGCAATCGGAATATAGACCAACCCGGTGTGCATCGCCGAGAAGTGTCGCTCCCCCTGCAGGTACAGCGACATCGTGAACAGGAACGCGCTCCAGGCCACACACGCACATATCGCGGTGAGAGTGGCCGAAGCGAACGGGACGCTACGAAAGAAGCGCAAGTCAATGAAGGGGTGACGCCGCCGGGACTCGTACCTGAGGAATACCACGAACGCCACCAGCGCGGTGATCAGAACCGCGATGAGCTGTGGTGTGGCCCATCCCAGCGACGGCCCTTCGATGAGGGTGAACACGATGCCGAACAGGAAGAGCACCGCGAGCACCTGCCCCACCGGGTCGATATCGCGCATGGTCGCCGACTTGCTCTCCGGCACAAAGATCGCCGTCAGCACGAATGCCAGCGCACACACAGGCAGGTTGATCCAGAAGACGGCTCGCCAGCCCACCCATTCGATCAGAAACCCGCCGACTATCGGGCCCAGCGCCATCGATATCCCCACCACCGCGCCCCAGAATCCCAGCGCCCTGGCGCGTTCCACGCGGCCGGTAAACACCTGCGAAATGATGGACAGCGCAACCGGGTTGAGCATCGAGCCACCCACCGCCTGCAGCAGACGCGCGGCGATCAGCAATCCGACGGTGGGCGCCACGCTGCACAGCAGTGAGCCCACCGTGAAGATCGACAGCCCGATGTGGAAGACCTTCCGGCGCCCCAGCCGGTCCCCCGCGGCTCCGGAGAGCATGAGCAGCGAGGCCAGCCCCAGGGTGTAGATGTCGATGACCCATTGCAGCTGTGAGGTGCTGGCACCGAAATCGGCACGGATGGTCGGCAGCGCGACGTTCACGATGGTGGAGTCCATCGACACGATGAGCAGACTCAAGCAGCAAGATCCCAGGATGACGATCTTGCGGCGCTCGCTCAATGCCTCCACAGCAGGTTCCACATGACTATTGTGAAACTACAACTGTTAGCGGTGCAAACAGATTTATGTGAGCTTTGTCATCTCACGAGCGAACGCTACGGGTACTGACGCTCTCCATAGCCGGTGTAGATCTGGCGCGGACGGCCGATCTTACCTGGCTCCGAATGCATCTCACGCCAGTGCGCGATCCAGCCGGGCAGACGACCCAGCGCGAACAGCACGGTGAACATGCGGGTCGGGAACCCGATCGCCCGGTAGATCAAACCGGTGTAGAAATCGACGTTCGGGTACAGCTTGCGCTCGATGAAGTAGTCGTCGGTGAGCGCCGCTTCCTCGAGGGCCTTGGCGATCTCGAGAAGCTGGTCGTCGCCGCCGAGCTTGCCGAGAATCTTGTCGGCCTGCTCCTTACAGATGCGTGCACGCGGGTCGTAGTTCTTGTAGACGCGGTGCCCGAAGCCCATGAGCTTGACGCCGTCTTCGCGGTTCTTGACCCGTCGAACGAAGTCGTGAGTGTCGCCGCCCTCGGACCGAATGCGCTCCAGCATCTCCAGCACCGCCTGGTTGGCGCCACCGTGCAGCGGGCCCCACAGCGCGTTGATACCACCGGAGACAGAGGTGAACAGGTTGGCATCCGAAGAGCCGACCAGCCGCACCGTCGAGGTCGAGCAGTTCTGCTCATGGTCGGCGTGCAGGATCAGCAGCATGTCGAGAGCCCGGACGATCTCCGGGTCCACCTCGTACGGTTCCGCGGGGAGACCGAAGGTCATCCGCAGGAAGTTCTCGACAAGGGTGAGCGTGTTGTCCGGGTACAGGAACGGCTGTCCGACCGACTTCTTGTAGGCGTAGGCCGCGATCGTCGGCAGCTTCGCGAGCAACCGGATCGTCGACAGCTCGACCTGCGCGTCATCATGCGGGTCCAGCGAGTCCTGGTAGTAGGCGCTGAGCGCGTTCGCGGCGCTCGACAGCACCGGCATCGGGTGCGCGTTGCGCGGGAAGCCGTCAAAGAACCGCTTGAGGTCCTCGTGCAGCAGGGTGTGACGCTGGATCTTGGTGGTGAAGTCTTCCAGCTGCTGCGGGGTGGGCAGCTCGCCGTAGATGAGCAGGTAGCTCACCTCAATGAAGGTGGACTTGTCCGCCAGCTGGTCAATCGGGTAACCGCGGTAGCGCAGGATGCCCGCGTCGCCGTCGATGTAGGTGATGGCGCTCTTCGTCGATGCGGTGTTGACGAACCCCGCATCAAAGGTGGTGTAGCCGGTATCAGCCAGCAATTTGCCCAGCGCGAAGCCATCAGAGCCTTCGGTCGCGCGGACGATATCCAGCTTGGTTTCGCCTCCGGGGTACTGGAGAGTAGCGAAATCATTGTTGTCGGCCACAGGCATCCCTTCTGAGGTTCAGCGGCTCCATGAGAACGTTCATAGAGAAGGTAGTCGCTCCGCCTTCAGGGCGCCTGGTCAGGGTCGAGGTCGGGGGTCGACACGGCTGCGGAGCGACCCGCGTCGGTCCCCTCTCCTGCGCACCGTCGCGAGCGCGCCATCCCACAACAACATCGCCCCCGCGGCGATGATTGCCGGCCGGAACGTGTCCTTGGCCAGCCCTGCGGTCGCGGTGGCCTTGGTGGCGGCGCTGGCCTTGGACATGTGCCCGGAGTCGAAGGGCGGCTGCGGGTCGTACTCGATGCTCAGCTGGATCGCCTTGGCCCGTTCCTCTCCGGCGATCTGGCCCGCCAGCCACAGCCCCAGATCGATACCCGCCGACACACCCGCCGCGGTAACCACACCCCCGCGACCGCTGCGCACGATGCGCTCGTCGCCAACCGGGGTCACCCCGAACGGCTTCAGCAGCGGCAGGGTCGACCAATGCGAGGTGGCCCGGTGGCCCTCGAGCAGACCAGCCGCCGCCAACACCACCGAACCACTGCACACCGAGGTGGTCCAGGTGGCCGTCGAGTGCACCCGGCGCAACCACTCCAGGAGCGGTTCGTCGCGCGCGGCCATGGTCGTTCCCGGCCCTCCGGGTACCAGCACGACGTCCGGTGCGGGGGTCTCGTCGAACGAGTGCGTGGCGCCGATGACCAGCACTCCGGAATCAGCGGTGACGGGCCCGGGCTGATGCCACACAAACCGGACCTCGGTATCGGGCATGAAGCGCAGGACCTCGTACGGGCCAATGAAATCCAGTGCCGTGAAATCCGGGTACAGCACGATCGCGATCTGCGTCGGAGCGGAAGTCATAGGGGAATCCTTTCGGTGCGGTGGAAGGTCTTGCGGTACTGATCGGGCGATACACCCATGCGGCGAACGAAGTTGCGGCGCAAGGATTCCGCAGATCCAAATCCACAGCGGTTCGCGATCACCACCATGGTGTCGTCGGTCTCTTCGAGCTGGCGGCGAGCGGCCTCGGAGCGGATGCGCTCGACATAGGCCGACGGTGCCTCGCCAACCTCCGCGGTGAACACACGCGTGAAATGCCGCGGGCTCATCGCGGCCAGACGGGCCAGCTCGGGCACCCGGTGCGACCCTCCGGGCTGCGCCTCGATGGCCTCCTGCACGTCCCGGATCGGCATTCGCTTGGCCCGCGGCATCCACACCGGGGCCGCGAATTGGGACTGCCCGCCCGGGCGGCGCAGGTAGAGAACAAGCCAGCGCGCGACGGTCTGCGCCACCTCTGCGCCGTGATCGTCCTCAACGAGGGCCAGCGCCAGATCTATACCCGCGGTCACGCCGGCCGCCGTCCACGTCTTGTCCGAACTGCGTAGGAAAATCGGGTCGGGATCCACTGTGATGCTTGGGAATTCATCTGCAAGCGTTTCGGCCATCGCCCAGTGCGTGGTGGCTCGGCAGCCGTCGAGCAGGCCGGCCGAGGCCGCCAGGAACGCACCGTTACAGACACTCACCACCCGTCGTGCAGAGCGGGCCGAGGCGCGGATCCATTCCATGAGGGCGGCGTCCCCCTGGACCGCGGGAACACCGATGCCGCCGGGCAGGAGCAACGTGTCACATCCCGCACCGGAGTCGGGCAATGGATGGGTAAACAGCTCCATCCCCGAACCCGTGGACACCGGGGCGCCACCGCTCGACACCAGCGACACGTCGTAGCCCGGTGTACCGGTCAAGTACTGCGACGCGGTCGCGAACACCTCATAGGGCCCTACTAGGTCGAGGGCCTGAACCCCCGGGAATCCCAGGATCACCACCGAACGCGTCACGCTTCTCAGTCTTCGCCACCTGGACAATGGCGTCCAGGTCAGGTGTCCCACAAATTAGGACATCAGGAGTTCGGCAGCCATTGCGCCGCCGACGCCGCGAGCAGCCGCTGGTGGTCAGCACAGTTGAGCTGCGTGTAGGCCTCGGATAAGCCCACCTCCGGGACACGGACCGCGATGTCCTGCTACTCGACGATCCGGTCGTGGCCATCGACGGTGGTCGCGGTCAGCTTCCTGAGTGCACGGAGCGACGTGTTGCGGGACGCCTTGGCGACCGTGTCGATCGCCAACTTGGACGCGCTCTTGGACAGCCGGGAGACCAGATCCAGCACCTCCAGCGCGGTCGTCTTGAGATAGAACCGATCCAGGGCGGACATCTGCGCCAATTCGTTCATCCGGGTGCAGTACGCGGCGGCGGTCTTGATGACCGTCTGGCGCACGGCATCGCCCGACATCCCGAATTCGTCACCGAGGATCGCCACGCTCGTGACCAGGCGCTTGACATCCCGCCCCAGGGACCGATCGCGGTTTCGTCGAAGTCGTTGACGTCGAACGACAGCGGCAGGTCACGCGAGGCGCAGCCCGAAATTGGACAGGTGCGCATCACCGCAGGTCTGAATCAGTACCCCGGTCGAGGCCGTGCCGGCAAGATCGGACGCCATCACCGCGGCCGCGCCTCGGTAAAACGCTTACGGCGACTCCGACATTCGCTCCCTGCGCACCGGAACCAAGGACGGAATCCTGGCCTTGTTCTGTGCGGCAAGTAACGCTATCGGATCTCGCCCCGGCTCGGCGGAGAGTTCCCCGAGCCGTCGCCGTGGCATGCCATCGCGCAGCCCGCGACCGAGAGCAAGCTGCTTATCCCGCGGAAGCCGCCGAAGAACCTCGGACGACAGAGCATCCATAGGGTGAAACCTACTGGGGCTGTATCTGGTCCGGGTTGGCCTGGCTCGCATCGTCCTCGGTGATCTCGTCCGACGTCCGGAACCGCACGAACATCGGCACGAGCAGCGCGGCAATGATCACCCCGACCACCACGAGGGCGCCACCACCGGCAGCGGCTGCCGTCGTACCCACCACGGCAGCGGCCGCGCCGTGCGTCACGTCGGCGACCCGCGGTCCCCCGGCGACCACCACCGTGAACACACCTTGCAACCGGCCCCGTACATCGTCAGTCGCCACCGATTGCAGAATCGTCGACCGGAAGGCCGCCGACACCATGTCCGCGATGCCGCCGATCACCAGGAACAGCAGAGCCAACCAGAGCAGCGGAGCATGCGCGGTGAGCCCAAAGCCCACCATCGCCAGGCCCCACACCACGATGCTGACCACCACCGCGAAACCCTGACGATCGATCCGCTGGAACCAGCCGGAGGACACTCCGCCGATCACTGCGCCCACCGATATTGCCGCCGACAGCAGCGCGATCACGGTGCCGCCATCGGCGGGATCACCGAATCCCTCGTGGGCAATCTGCGGGAACATGATTCGCGGCATCCCGAAGATCATGGCGATGAGGTCTACCACGAAGGACATCAGCACGATCTTGTGTCCCGCCAGATAGCGGAAACCCTCGAGTACGTCACGAAGACCGGAGGTATTGGCTCGCAGGTCTTTTGACACGCCGCTCGGCGGCATCTTGTGCAGCCGGATAGTCGCCCAGATGGGCGCAACGCACGCGATCGCGTCAATCAGATACAGCGTGGATAGATCCACCCACTTCAGCAGCACCCCCGCCAGCAGCGGTCCGGCGATAAACCCGAGCTGTTGGACGGTCATGTTCAGCGCGTTGGCGGCAGGCAGCTGATCCAGCGGAAGCATCCGGGGAATCGCTGCGGCGCGCGTCGGAGAGTTCACCGCGAAGAAGGCCTGCTGCACCGAGAGCAGGCACAGCACCACCCACACGCTGTTGACCGACAACGCGGCCTGCAGCCACAGCAGTACCGAGGAGACGCCCAACCCGGTCGCGGTGATGATCAGCAGGGTCCGTCGGTCCATACGGTCGGCCAGCGCACCGCCCCACAGACCGAACACCACCAACGGCACCAGACCGAAAACGCCCGTCAGCCCGACATACGCCGAGCTGTGGGTGAGCGCGTAGATCTGTACTGGGACCGCGAACAGCGTCAGCCCGGCACCGATGACAGTGACAACACCGGCCAGCCACAAGCGCCGGAAATCAGCGTTCCGAAGCGGGGTGACGTCCGCAAACAATCGTCTCAGACCGCACCCGCTCCCCTCGTTATCGGCTAACTGACACCGAGGTGTCCAGGCTAGCTAACGTACCCGGGAGGCCGCCGGATCACTCCTTCGGCTCGGACACTGCGTCAGGTGGCGTAGGTGTCGTCGGTGTCGTAGGTGTCGCCGCTTCGGAGTCAGCCTCAGCCGACTCGGCAGCGGGTTGCGCCTCCTGCGATTCGGATTCCGCATCCGGCAGCTGAGCCACGAGATACTCGGCGAGACCACCGATGGTCGGGTAGTCGAACACCGCAGTCGCGTTGATGGTGAACTTGCCGCCGAACTGGCTATGCAGCCGGTTGCGAAGCTCGATCGCCATCAGTGAATCCGTGCCGAGATCAAGGAACCGACTCGTCGCGGCCGGCGGTTGGGCCAGTCGCAGGAAGTTCTGTACCTCGCGCTGCAGGAATTCGGTCACGAATCCGGCCCGTTGCGGCACCGGGATCTCCATCAGCTGCTTGAGCAACTCGCTGTCGCCGGCCACCTCTCCGGTGGCACTCGGCAAGACGAGGTCCAGGATCGGCGGACGCGAACTGCCCAGCACCTTGGCGGCTCGCTGCCAGTTGGCCTTGATGACGGTGGCTTGTCCGGTGCCGTTGGCGATGACCTCCGCGAGTGCCGCGAGCGCCGCCGACGGATCCAACGGAATCAGGCCCTGCGCACTGATGTTCGCGGTCGCCGCCTCCGAGGAGGCCATGCCACCCTGCCCCCAGGGGCCGAAGTTGACACCGGTGGCCGGCAGGCCCTGTGCCCGGCGCTGCGCGATCAGGCCGTCAAGCAATGCGTTGGCCGTGGCGTAGTTGGACTGACCAGGTGAACCGAAGAGGCTCGACACCGAGGAGGACACGATGAAGAAGTCCAGCTCGTCGTCCTGCGTCAACTTATCCAGGTATCCCGCACCGAAGGCCTTGGGCGCCAACGTCGTCCGGAACCGCTCCGCACTCTGCTGCCCGAGCAGCGCATCATCGAGCACGCCCGCCAGATGCGCGATGCCCGCGAGTGGCGGCAGCTCCGCACGGATCCGCTCCAGGAGCTTCGCAACCTCGGGCTCCTCACCGACATCAGCGGTGAAGACGTGGATGCGGGTCTTGGAACGCTCGGTGATCTCCTCGATCAACCGCTGCGCGTCTGTATCGGGCGCGCGGCGGCTGGTCAACACGATGTCCCCGGCACCAAGCTGAGCCAGATAGCCCGCGGTGTGCAGACCGATCGCACCGAGACCACCGGTGATCAGGTAGGTCCGATCCGGCCGCGGTGCCAGCGGATTCGGCATCTGGCACACGATCTTGCCGATATGCCGGGCCTGCTGCATGCGCCGGAACGCCGTCCTGGCCTCCGTCAACGGGTAGATCTCGGCAGGCAGTGGCGTCCACTCCCCCTTGGCCAGCCCATCCGACACCTCGGTCAGCAAGGCGCGAATTCGCTCGGGCTCTTGGAACATCACCGTGTCCAACGCGACGATCTCGTAAGCGATATCGGGTCGGACCTCGGCCATCTGCTCCGTAGTCCAGATATCGCGCTTGGCGATCTCGGCGAAGCGACCGTTCTTGGCGGTGGCACGCACGGTCGCCTCGACGAAACCTTCACTGGTCAGACTGTTAAGCACCACATCGACGCCAGCGCCGTCGGTATCCGCCAGAATCTGATCAGCGAAATCCGTTGTGCGCGAGTCATAGACATGTTTGACACCGAGCTTGCGCACCGTTGCCCGCTTGAAGGTGCTCGCCGTCGCATAGACCTCAGCACCCTGCTGTTGCGCCATCTGGATGGCGGCCAATCCCACGCCACCACTGGCTGCATGGATCAGCACCCGATCGCCGGGCTTGAGCTGCGCCCAGTCGAATGCCAGCCGCACCGTCAGCGCCGCGGCGGGAATCGTGGCGGCCTCGACCGCGCTGACCCCGTCGGGAATCGGCGCCAGGAACTGGGCCGGAGCGTTGAACCGGCTGGCGAAGGCACCCTGCATGGAGCCGTACACCCGCTGGCCCACCTCGACTTCGGTCACGCCCTCACCCAATTGTGTAACAACACCGGCGAAGTCGCCGCCGATCGGGCCGGGATCACCCGGGTACAGACCCAGCACGTTGAGCACGTCGCGGAAGTTGAGACCTGCGGCCTCCACCCGCACCTGCACGTAACCCTCGTCCGGCGCCGGCACCTCCTTTTCGATGATCCGCAGGTTGTCGATGGCCCCACGTTCGGTGGGCAACAGGGCGTAGTCACTCCCGCGCGGCACCGTGAGATTCCCACTCCGCGACCACGGCAGTAACCGGGATGCCAGCAGCTTGCCCTGCCGCACAGCGATTTCCGACTCCTCAACCGGCGTGGCCAACAGATTCGCCAGCGCCTGCACGGCCTCGGGCGAGCCATCGCAATCGACGAGCTTGGCATGTAGCGCCGGTTCCTCGTTGATTGTGGTGCGCCCGAATCCCCACAGCGACGCCTGCACCGGATCGACCGGCTCGCCGGACTCAGTGGCCACGGCCCGCTCGGTGACGATCCACAGACCATGTGGAAGCTTCACACCGTTTTGGGAACCGTTCTGCACTGTGTGCACGGCACTGAGCAAGTTGGTAATTTCCGTTTCGAGACGCGCGATCTCAGCGTCCGAGAAACCGGCGCCTTCCTCCGCGCCCGGCCCGGCGGCACGCCAGACGACACCGGAGAACGGCACACCGCGCTCCTTGGCCTGTTCCAGCACCTGCCCGAGCAATTCCGGATCGGTCGTGCGGTCAAACGGGATGCAGCCCGGCACCTTGGCGGCGAGCTCGTCGAATCCGGCGATCAGCCAGGTGCCGCTTGTCTCGCCCGTCGCGTCCTCCACGGGCGGAATCGGAACCTCGTGCCAGCCAAGGGTGTACAGCAAGCGGGTGGCGTCGCCGCCGAGCCCGCGCAGCAGGGCCTCGCGCGGCGCACGCTTGACGGTGAACTCGCTAATCCCACCCAGGTGACGGCCATCCCGATCCAGGTAATCGAGATCGAAGACCTGCGTCTCACTGTCCAGTGGGCTCTGGTGCCAGCGTGCACGGCAGTAGAAGCGCCGAGGCATCTTCTCTTTCAACGTCACCTGTCCGTACCGCAGGGGCAGGAATAGGTCGTTGACACCCTGCTCTGCGGCGAGCAGAGCAGGGAACGCCGGGAAGGCTACGCCGGTGCACAGGTCCATCAGGACCGGATGCATCGGCTCGGTGCCCAGCTGCTCGGCGAGCTCCTCGCCGACAAGGACATCGCCGATCGCCTCACCCTCACCGAGCCAGAGCGACTTCAGAGAACCGGACCAGGTTGGGCCCCAGGCCAGTTCCAGGTCGGCAAAGATCTCGAAGAGCTCCATCGGACGCATGCGTTCCATCCGCTCGATGGCCGCATCAATGGGCTCCGCCGGCTCGGAAGCCTCAGACGTTGGCACGTCACCGTCGTCGCCGACACCGGTGACGACGGTGCCCTCGGCGTTCAACGACCAGTCAACGTCGCGTTCACCGTAGGGACGGCTGTGCACCTGGAATTTCGACCCATTGCCATCCTCCAGAGGATGCAGAGTCAGCTGCACCTCACGGGAGCTCTTCTCCGGCAGGATGATCGGCTCGTAGAAGAACACATCCTTGGCCCGTGCCGGAGTGCCAACGGCAGCCAGCGCCATCGCGGCATAGGTCGCGCCGGGGACTACGACGGTGCCGTAGATGACGTGGTCGGACAGCCACGGTTGCGACCTGACCGACAACCGGCTGATGTACACGGAATCTCCGGAGGCGAGATCCTCGCCCCTACCCAGGATGCCCGCGGTCAAGCCGCCTCCGCCTTCGATGGCGGCACCGGACGACTTCGGCCAGAAACGGCGGCGCTGGAAGGGATAGGTCGGCAACTCCAGCGTGTGCCGGGGGTGACGTTCCAGCGCAGCGAAGTTGGGCCGATGACCGCCGACGTACGCCGCGGCAAGCGCCTCAGCGATCTGACGCCGGTCGCCGACACCCTTGCGCAGCGAGACGATTGCCCGAGGCGCGGCCAAGTGCTCCGGCCAAACCTGCACCGCGGCGCCGGTCAACACCGGCTGCGGGCCGATCTCCATCAGCACCGAGCACCCCAGCGCGGCCACGGTGCGAACGCTCTCGGCGAACTGCACCGGCTGGCGCGAATGCCGACGCCAATACTGAGCATTGATGGGGGTCTGTGCCGTCAGTACGGCACCCGTGCGGTTGCACACCAACGGCAACGTCGGGGTGGCGAACTGCACTTGCGCTGCGTACGACTCGAATTCGTCGAGAACAGGGTCCAACAGCTCCGAATGGAAGGCGTGGCTGGTCTCCAGCCACGTGCAGCGGATGCCCTCTCCCTCGAACCGCGCGACCGCCTGTTCCACATCCTCGCCGGGACCCGAGAGCACGGTGTTCGGTCCGTTGTAGGCACCAATCGATACGCGCGGGAACTCGCCCGCGATCTGCTCGACATGCTTGGCGTCGCTGAACACCGCCACCATGCGACCGCCCGCGGGCAGACTGCCGAACAGCCTGCCGCGCTCGGCGATCAGTCGCGCACCGTCCTCGATGCTGAACACTCCGGCCACACAGGCGGCCGCGTACTGGCCGACGCTATGTCCCAGCACCACATCGGGCTCGATGCCCCATGACTGCCAGAGCCGGGCCAGACCCATCTCGACGGCGAAGATCGCCGGCTGCGCGTAGGACGTGTGCCGCAGGACTTTTCCGGCTTCTCCACCGGTTTCGCGATCGGTGGCGAACATCACCTCAAGCAACGGCCGCGCCGTGATGTCCTTGACCGCTTCCGCGCAACGCGTCACCGTCTCGGCGAAAACCGGCTCGGCGTCGAACAACTCACGGGCCATACCGGGATACTGGCTGCCCTGCCCGGTGAACAGCCATGCCGTCGTCGGATGATTGGTGTGCTCGCCACGGACCACACCAGGGCGCAGTCGGTTCTGGACCAACTCGGCCAGACCCTCGCGCGCGGCCGCCACCGAATCCACAACCAGCGCGGCGCGATGCTCGAAGTGCGACCGGCCTCTCCCGGCAGTGAGGCACACATCCTCGATGTCGACATCGGGATGGGCGGTCAACCATGACTCGTAACGCTGCGCCACCGCGACCAGCGCCTCCGGTGACCTCGCGGACAGCGGGAGCACACTCACCTGGTCGCCCTGCGGTTCCGGCGCGGCATCCGGGGCGTCGGGGGCGTCCCCATCCACGCCCGTCGGCCGTTGCGGGGCCTCCTCGATGAGAACGTGTGCGTTGGTTCCGGTGAAGCCAAACGAACTCACACCGGCACGACGCGGCCTGCCGTTGGCCTCCCACGGAATGGCCTTGTCCACCACCCGCACCGACAACGAGTCCCACGGGATGTGCGGAGAGGGCTTCTCGAAGTGCAGGCTCTGCGGCAGCACCCCGTTTTGAAGGGACAGCACCACCTTGATGAGACCTGCCGCGCCGGAGGCCGATTCGGTGTGACCGATGTTGGATTTCACCGATCCCATGAGCAACGGCCGGTCCGCGTCACGCGAGCCGCCGTAAGCCGCCGCGGCTGCCTGTACCTCGATCGGATCACCCAGAGGAGTGCCCGTGCCGTGCGCCTCGAGGTAGTCGATGTCCCCGCCCACCAGACCCGCCCGGTCCAGCACAGCACCGATAAGTCGTTGTTGTGCACCGCCATTAGGCACAGTCAGGCCGCTGGAGGCGCCGTCCTGGTTCACTGCGCTGCCGGGAATCACGGCAAGGATTCGGTCCTCGTCGCGCTGGGCGTCGCTCAGTCTCTTGAGCACGAGGATTCCGCAGCCTTCGCTGCGCACGTAGCCGTCGGCGGACGCGTCGAACGTCTTGCATCGACCGACCGGTGACAGCATCCTGGCGCGTGAGGCGGCGATCACCGTCACCGGACTCAGCAGAACGTTTACACCGCCGGCCACCGCCAGGTCGCAGTCGCCGGAGTGCAGGGCCTGGACAGCCTGGTGAACGGCCACCAGGGCCGAGCTGCATGCGGTATCGACAGCCACCGCCGGTCCTTCAAATCCCAGCGCGAAGGCAACGCGACCGGAGATGGCGTTGAGCGCGTTGCCGGTGATGAAGTAGGGCTCGATCTTGTCGAGCGACTCCGACGACAGCAGGTGCGCGTACTCATTGGCGCCCACACCCGCGAAGATGCCAGTTCGGCTACCGCGCAACGCGGCTGGGGAGTATCCGGCCCGCTCCAGACCTTCCCACACCGTTTCGAGCATCAGCCGCTGCTGCGGCTCGATCCAGACGGCCTCGCGCGGGGAGATGCCGAAGAACTCGGGATCGAACCCATCGATGCCGTCGAGGAATCCGCCGAAGCGGGTGTAGGTCTTGCCCGCGACCTCCGGATCCGGGTCGTAGAACTCGTCGATGTCGTAACGATCTTCCGGGACTTCCCGGATCGCATCGATACCGCCGGACAGCAAGTCCCAGAAACCTTCCGGATCTGGCGCGCCGGGGAATCGGCATGACACCGAGACGATCGCAATCGGTTCGTCCGTACGTGTCGACGCCGCCTGCCGAGGCTCGGACTTGACCTGCTCGTTGAGCCCAAGCACCTCGCCGAGCAGATAGTCGGCGACATCGGAAATGCGGGGATGATCCATCACCAGGGTGACGGGTATCTCCTTGCCCACACCTTGTTCCATACGACGCCGCAATTCGACGGCCATCAGCGAATCCATGCCGAGGTCGAAGAACCCGGCATCCTCGCGGATCTCCGATACGTCCACGCGCGTCACCTCAGCCACCGCGTCGCGCAGGTAGTCGGTCAACAGCTTCTTGCGCTGCTGGATGGGAGCGCTTGCGAGCCGCTCGACCAACTGCGTCCTGCCCGACTGCGTGACCGCCGGCGATGCGGCCAGGTGCGCGGGCACCTCGCGCTCCAGCTCCGCCAGAAATGCCCGCCTTCCTGCCTGCTGGTAGAGCGGCAGGAATCTGGCCCAGTCGATACGGGCGATGACGCCCTGCGGCGAGGAGGCCGCCACGACGTCGGCCAGGCCGGCCAACGCATCGGCCGGTGACAACGTCTTGATCCCACGTTGCTCCAGTCGCGCACGGGATTCGGCGTCCGCCATGCCCGCACTCCACGGACCGAAGTTAACGCTGGTTCCGGCAATGCCTTGCTCACGCAGACGCAAGGCGAGCCCGTCGAGGAAGGCGTTGGCCGCACTGTACGCGGTCTGGCCGAAGCCACCCCAGACCGAGGCGATAGAGGAGGTGCTGATGAAGAAGTCCAGCTTCAGGTCAGCCGCAGCCTCGCTCAAATGCCACGCACCCCAGACCTTACCGGCGAATACGCGATCCACTTCGGCGTCGTCGAGGTCGTTGAGCGGGGTCGTACCAATCTCCCCCGCAGCGTGGACGATGCCCGCCAACGGCGGCAGCTCGGCCTTCACACCTGCCAGCAGGCGCGCAACATCGTGCGCATCCGCGACATCGGCGGTGACGACCCGGACCTGGCAGCCGTGTTGCGCGCCCAATGCGTCGATGCGCTGGCGCGCGGCCTCGCCGGGTTCACGCCGACTCGTCAGCACCAGATTCTTGGCACCCTGCGCGGCCAAGTATCCGGCGATCTCCAGTCCGATCGAACCCAGTCCACCGGTTACCAGATACGTTGCGTTGTCACGCACTTGCAGCGGTTTGCCGCTCGGCAGTTCCTCTCGCCGAACCAGCCGGGGAACGTAGACGGCGTGATCGCGCAGCGCGATCTGGTCTTCCCTGACGGACGCGTCGGCCGACGCGGAGGCCCGAGCGATGAACTGTGACCATTCGTCAGCACTGGCGTCAGCCAGATCGGCGAGCCCACCCCACACCTGCGGAAGCTCCAGCGCTGCCGCACGGCCGAATCCCCACAGGGCACTCTGTTCCGGCGCCACAGTGTCGGCGTCGGTGATTCGCTGTGCACCTCGGGTGAGCAACCAGATGGGAGAACGCAATTCAACGGTGGCCGCGGCCCGGAAGAGTCGCCGTGTTCCGGCCAGCACCTGGTGCTGGATCCGTAGCAGAGACCGCGCCGAGGGGGGACCCGCGTCAAGGGCCCCGACGTGCACGACGCGTAGCGCTTGCTCCTGCGCCGAGGCGCCGGCCGCCGCAGCGCGCAACGCATCGGCTAGCTGCTGCTCGTCGGCGTCGGACGCGGGCAACCCAAGGACTCGATGCTGGTGCCCACGCGCAGTCAGCGCCTCGACCAGCGGTGCGGCCGCTCCGGATACCTCGCCTACGAGAATCCAGGTAATGCCCGCACCGGATTCCGCACCGGACAGTGGCGTGGGCGATTTATCCCAGCGGAACTGGTAACGGTCATCCGCGATGGTGTGGGTGGTGCGTTGCTGGTTATGTTGTGCCGCCAGCTTTGTCAGCACGGCAAGGGTCTGTTGGTCACCACCGGCACCGCCGAGCAGATTCGCGAGTTCCTCGATCTTTCCGTCCTCGAGCAGCCGAACGGTCTCGGTGCGCGGGCCGCCTGCACGCTGTTGCTGATTCGTGGTGTCGAGTCCGTTAGCGTCTCGCTTATCACCGAACCAGTACTGCCGATGCTCGAACGGATAGGTGGGCAGGTCGAGCTTTCGCGCGTGCCCGTGGCGGAACGCACCGAAGTTGGGCACGTGACCCAGGACGTACGCGTCGGCAGCGGCTTCGATGATCTGTCGGTGGTCCGCGGTGTTACGACGCAGCGACGCGATGGCCCGCGGAGCGGTGGCCGGGTCGGGCCACGCCCGCAAGGCCGCGGCCGTGAGCACCGGTTGTGGGCCGATCTCGAACAACACCTTGCAGTTCAGGTCGGCGAGGGTGCGCACGCTCTTGGCGAACTCCACCGGTTGGCGCGCGTGTCGACGCCAGTACGCGCCATCAAGTTTCGTGCTTCTACCGAGTGCGGACCCGGTCCTGTTGTCGATCAGAATCCGTTGCGGAGTCTTGTAATTGAACTGACCCGCATATGATTCGAATTCATCGAGGATCGGGTCAAGCAAGGCTGAATGGAACGCATGACTGGTGTCCAGGAAATCGCATCGCACGCCCTCGGTAACCAGGTCCGCCACCGCTTTTTCCAGATCCTTTGCGGAACCTGACAATACGGTGTTAGCACCGTTGTAGGCCGCAACCGACAGGCTGGGGAACTCGTCGCTCAGGCCCTCCACGCGCTCGGCAGCGGCGAACACCGCCGCCATCCGGCCACCCGCGGGCAGACTGCCGAATAGGCGGCCACGCTCGGCCATCAGCCGCGCGCCGTCCTCCAGACTGAACACACCCGCGACGCAGGCCGCCGAGTACTGGCCGACACTGTGACCCAACACCACGTCCGGATCGAAGCCCCACGATTGCCAGAGCCGGGCCAGGCCCATCTCCACCGCGAATAAGGCGGGTTGCGCGTAGGAGGTCTGCCGCAACGTCTCATCGGCTTCCGGACTGTCCACATCGAAAATGACATCCAGCAAAGGCTTTTCGAGCACGTCGGCGACAACTGCCGCGCACTGCTTCAGCGTCTCGGCGAACACCGGCTCGGTATCGAACAGCTCCCGGGCCATGCCCGGGTACTGGCTGCCTTGACCGGTAAAGAGCCATGCGGTCTTCGGCGCGTCGTAGGATTCGCCACGACCGAGGCCCGGAGCCGGGCGGTCGTCGGCGACAGCGCCGAGCAGCTCCACGGCTGCTTCTCGCGAGTTCACCACCAGCGCGGCCCGGTGCTCCAGGTGTGCTCGCGCCACTCCGGCAGTGAGGCATACGTCCGCCAACGTGGCTTCCGGATGCGCGTTCAACCAGTTGCGGTATTGATCGGCGACCTGCACCAATGCGGCGGGCGTGCGCGCCGAGAGCGGTAGAATGCTGAATCTCGGAGCCGCGGCTCCGGCGAGATCCGAGTGGGGCTCTCCGGCCGTTTCGGTCTCGATAGGTGCCGCTGCCTGCTGGGGGGCCTCTTCGAGAATGACGTGAGCGTTGGTCCCGGCGAATCCGAACGAGCTGACTCCCGCAATGCGCGGCCGCTCGTTGCGCTCCCAGGCGGTGGCCTCCTTCACGACCGCCACCGGGAGCCGGTCCCAGGGAATGTGCGGCGACGGATTTTCAAAGTTGCGGTGCTGTGGCAACAACTCGTTCTCGAGCGACAGGACGACCTTGATGACACCCGCGATACCCGCGGCCGCCTCCAGATGTCCGATGTTCGTCTTCGCCGAGCCGATCAACAACGGATCGTTCGCTTCACGGCCGATGCCATACGCCGCACCCGCGGCCTGGGCCTCGATCGGATCGCCCAGCGATGTTCCAGTGCCGTGCGCCTCCAGATACCCGACGTCACTCGGCGCGACACCGGCACGCTTGAGCGCATCGGCGATAACACGCTGCTGAGCAACGCCATTGGGTACCGTCAACCCGCCCGATGCACCGTCCTGGTTAATCGCACTGCCCCGGATCACGGCTCGGATCCGATCACCGTCGCGGATCGCGTCCTCAAGGCGCTTGATGACGATGACACCGGATCCCTCACCACGCACGTAACCGTCCGCGGCCGCGTCGAAGGTCTTGCACTTGCCGTCGGGCGCGAGCATGTGCGCATGCGAGAATGTGATCATTGTCGCTGGAGTCAGCAGGACGTTCGCACCGCCGGCCAGCGCGAGGTCGCACTCTCCGAGCTGAAGTGCTTGGCACGCTTGATGAATTGCTACCAATGACGAACTGCACGCCGTGTCGACGGCAACCGAGGGTCCTTGCAGTCCCAGCCGGTAGCTGATCCGGCCCGCTGCCGCGGCGTTCGAGGTACCGATGGCCATGTAGGCCTCGATCTCGGGGAAGGTCAGCGCATCGGATGCCATTCCCAGGTAATCATGAGTGGCCAATCCGACGAACACGCCGGCGTTGGTCTCGGCCAAATCCGTTGGGGCGATTCCGGAATGCTCGACCGCCCGCCATGCCATCTCCAGCAACAGTCGATGCTGCGGGTCCATCAGCCTGACCTCGCGCGTCGACATACCGAAGAACGGAGCGTCAAACCCCGTCACGTCATCGACAAAGCCCGCACGACGGGTCACGACCTTGCCGGGAGCTCCGGGTTCAGGATCGAAGAATTCATCGGCATCCCACCGGTCAGCGGGCACCTCCGATATCGCGTCACGGCCCTCACGCAGCACGTCCCAGAACTCGTCCGTGTTCGCGGCACCGGGAAAACGCGCTGCATATCCGATGATTGCGAAACGTGGGGCGGGCTTGATCGGATGGTCAGCGGATTCCATGCTGAGGCCTCCTTGCGTCGGCGGGTGGGGGAGAGTGGCCCTCGACGTCGTCGGGCGAGAATGTGACTCGGGACATCGGTGGGTGCGAACGCGACTCTAGCCGAACAAGTATCGTGCGCACTGGCGTTCCCAAACTTCACAATAACTAGGACAAGAAGTTCTAGTTACTCCCGGTACGCCATGTGGCGCATGGGATTTCCGGGTCTTAGGCGACCGGCAGTTACGCGGTCGAACCGAGGGTATGTTGGCCAGCGATGAGAGATGCCGGAGCGGGGCCGGCCGAACGAAAGGACGGCGCTTTGCGCATAGGCACGATAACGGTTGGCGCACTTGATGAATGGACGCTGAACCCCGGCTCCGTCACCTCGTGGCACCCCACCTCCGACGCGGCGGACAAGGCCCGGCAAGCACCTGTGAGTTTGGTGCCAGTCAGCTACATGCAGAGTCAACATCTGCGAAACTACTACGAACGGAACGCAGCTGGCCTAAACTTCTCCCGCCAAATTATCGCCAGCTGCGATGTTGCGGGCCAGTGCGATATCTCCGCGATGGACCATGCCCTCAACGCATACCTGCGTAGGCACGACACCTTCCGCAGCTGGTTCGAGCGCACCGACGACGGGGAGTTCATCAGGCACTCCATCAGCGATCCAGGCGAGATCGAGTTCGCGCCTGTAACGCAAGGGCATATGACGGTCGATGAAATACGCAGCCACGTCACCGATATACCGAGTCCACTGGAATGGGGATGCTTCACCTTTGGAATCATCCAGAGCGAGAACCACTTTACGTTCTTCGCCGCCATGGATCACGTGCACGGCGACGCGACGTTGATCGGCACCACCATGATGGAAGCCAACGGAATGTACTCGGCGTTGAGCGGAGGCGGCCAGCCTCTCACGCTTCCCGATCCCGGCAGCTTTGACGACTTCTGCACTCGCGAGCGCGAGTTCACCTCCGCATTGACCCTGGACTCCCCCGGGGTGCGCGCGTGGATTGACTTTGCCGAGAACAACAATGGAACCTTCCCCGAGTTCCCGCTTCCACTGGGTAATCCGTCGGAAGCAACCAACAGCACCATGACGTCCCTGTCTCTGATGAGCCCGGAGCAGACCGATCGATTCGACTCCGCCTGCTCGACTGCCGGCTCACGGTTTGTCGGTGGCTTGTTCGCCTGCCTCGGTCTGGTTGAGCACGAATTCACCGGGGCACTGACGTATTACGGTCTGACGCCGAGGGATTCCCGTACAGCTAGCGACAACTTTATGACGCAAGGCTGGTTTACCGGCCTGATCCCGATCACCGTTCCGATCGCGGCAACCTCGTTCAACGATGCCGCATACGCCGCGCAGACCGCCTTCGATTCGAGTCTGGACATGTCCCGGGTGCCGTATTACCGGGTACTGGAATTGGCACCGTGGCTGAAATGGCCGGAACCGAACTTTCCGGTATCGAACTTCTTCCACGGGGGTGCGGCTCCGCTCAACGCCATTCTCGCGGCGGGCGAGCTGGGCCTTGCCGACAACATCGGAATCTATCCGGACGGCCGCTTCTCCTATCAGCTGACCATCTACATATTCCGCTACGGGGAGGGCACTGCGATGGCGATCATGCACCCCGACAACCCCATCGCCGAGAAGTCATCTCTGCGCTACATGGAGGCGATGAAGTCGGTGTGCGTGCGGGTCGCTGACAGCGGGCACTGGGGACGCGTCGCGTAGCTTGAGCAACATCAGAGTGAGGGTGAGGAAGATATGCGGCGGCTAGCCGATTTCGTGGTGCGATGGCCGTGGGCGGTGATCGGCGCCTGGGTCGCGCTGGCCATCGCTCTGCCATTGACCTTCCCCTCACTGACCGAGATGGCGGAGAAGCATCCGCTCGCCATCCTGCCTGCCGACGCTCCGTCGAGTGTTGCCGCCAAGAAGATGACCGAGGCGTTCCACGAATCGAGCAACGACGATCTCCTCCTGGTCGTGTTCATCAACGAGAACGGACTGGGGGCCGACGACGCGGCGACCTACCGCAAGGTGGTGGACGCGGTACGGCACGACCTGACGAACGTCGTGTCGGTACAGGACTTCATCGGCACGCCCGAACTGCGGAAGTTCCTGACGAGTCAGGACAACAAGACCTGGGTTCTGCCGATTGGCCTCGCGGGCGAGTTGGGCACGCCCAGGGCCTTCGACTCCTACAACCGGGTGACCGGCCTCATCCAGCACAGCATCGACGGCAGTCCGACCACCGTGCACATCACCGGTCCCGCGGCCACTGTCGCCGACCTCACCGTCGCGGGCGAGCAGGATCGTCTGCCGATCGAGCTCGCGATCGCCATCCTGGTGCTCGCGGTGCTGCTCCTGGTCTATCGCAGCGCGTTGACCATGATGCTTCCGTTGGTGACGATCGGGTCGTCACTGGTGATCGCGCAGTCCGTCGTGGCGGCCTACTCGCATCTGACCGGCGCGGGCGTCTCGAACCAGTCCATCGTGTTCCTGAGCGCGATCCTGGCCGGCGCCGGCACGGACTACGCGGTATTCCTCATCAGTCGCTATCACGACTATCTGCGGTCGGGCAAAACCTACGACCAGGCGGTCAGGGCCGCGATGATGTCTATCGGAAAGGTGATCACCGCGTCCGCCACGACGGTGGGCATCACCTTCCTGCTCCTGAGCTTCGCCAAGATGGGCGTCTTCCAGACGGTCGGAATCTCGTCGGCGATCGGGATCGGCGTCGCCTACCTGTCCGGAATGACCCTGCTGCCCGCGATCCTGGTGCTCGCCGGGCCCCGCGGCTGGGTCAGGCCACGGCGCGAGCTCACTGCCCAGTTCTGGCGGCGGTCCGGCATTCGCATCGTGCGCCGGCCCATTCCCCACCTGGTCGCCAGTGTGCTGGTTTTGGCCCTGCTGGGAAGCTGCGCCCTGCTCGCGCGCTACAACTATGACGACCGCAAGGCCGTGTCGCCGTCGGCGCCGAGTTCTGTCGGGTACGCCGCGCTGGAGCGCCACTTCCCTCTCAGCCAATCCATTCCCGAGTACATCCTCATCCAGTCACCGCGTGACCTGCGCACCCCGCAGGCCCTCGCCGACCTGGAACAGATGGCTTCTCGTATCGCCCAGCTGCCGGAGGTGGGACTGGTTAGCGGCGTCACCCGCCCACTGGGCGAGGTACCGCCGGAGTTCAGGGCCACCTATCAGGCGGGGCTCGTCGGAACCCGGCTGGCCGACGGCTCCAACCAGATCAGTCAGCGCAGCAGCGACCTGAATCGCCTCACCTCCGGGGCCAACACCCTGGCCGGCAGCCTCGGCGACCTGCGCACCCAGCTCAACAAGATCGTCCCCGGTCTGCAGAGTCTGCTCGACGCGTCGGCCTCGCTGAAGACCAAATCCGGCGGCGACGAGCTGGTGCGGAACGTGGACAATGCCGCCAAGCTCGTCGACGCCATCAATGCGCTCGCCAACGACATGGGGTGGAACTTCTCCGCCGCGAAGGACATGTTCGCCTGGATCAACCCGGTCTTGAACGCACTACAGGCCAACCCGGTCTGCGATGCCGATGTCTCCTGCGCCACCACCCGCGGCCAGTTCGAGCGGCTGGTCGGCGAGCGCAACAGCGGACGCCTCGACGAAATCAATCAGCTCGCTCATCAACTCGGAAACTCCCAGGGCAACAAGGCAACCCTCTCAGCGACGGTGACCAAGCTGAACACTTCACTTCTGAGCGTCATGAACGGGCTGCAGGCCATGGGCCTGGATAAGCCCGGCGGCCCGCAGGCCGGACTCAACCAGTTACGGCAGGGCGCCGACCGGCTGGCCGGCGGCAGCCAGCAGGTGGCTGGAGGTGTGGATCAACTCGTCGGGCAGATCAAGGTGATCGTCAACGGCCTCAACCAGGCGTCGTCATTCCTGCTGACGATGAAGACCAACGCCGCGGACCCATCACAGGCGGGCTTCAACATCCCGGCCGAGGTGCTGAGTAATCCAGATTTCCAGAGGGCCGCCAAGGCGTTCATTTCGCCGGACGGCCATTCGGTGCGGTACTTAGTTCAGACGAAACTCAACCCGTTCAGTCCCGAGGCGATGGACCAGGTCAACCAGATCAGTGATGTCGCCAAGGGCGCGCAGCCCAACACCACGCTGGCCGACGCCACGATATCGATGGGCGGGTTCCCGACCGCGCTGCGCGACACGCGCGACTACTACCAGCACGACATCCAGTTCATCATCGCGGCGACCCTGATCGTCGTCCTGCTGACATTGATGGTGTTGCTGCGGGCGATCGTCGCACCGCTGTATCTCGTCGGTTCGGTAGTGCTTTCGTACTTCGCGGCCATCGGGATCGGCGTGTTGACATTCCAGTTCCTGCTCGGCGAGCAGTTGCACTGGACCGTGCCGCCCTTGGCTTTCGTGGTGCTGGTCGCGGTGGGCGCGGACTACAACATGCTGTTCGTATCGCGAATGCGCGACGAGTCCACGAACAGCGTGCGCTACGGCATCATCCGTGCCCTGAACTCCACAGGTGGTGTCATCACGGCGGCCGGGCTGATCTTCGCTGCGTCGGTGGGCGGCCTGCTCTTCTCTAGCATTGGAATCGTGGTCCAGGGCGGCTTCGTGATCGGCGTGGGAATCCTGCTGGATACGTTCGTCGTTCGGACCATCACGGTGCCCGCCATCGCGGCATTGGTGGGCTGGGCCAACTGGTGGCCGTCCCAGGCCAGTAAGCGTCGGAGACCGTCGGTGACGTCACCGCCACCCTCCGAACCGGCGACGCAGGCGGGCTAGCGCGCGAAATGTATGTGAGACTGAAATGAAGCCGAGCGGTCAGGAGCACGGATGAAAGACCTCCTCGCAGGAGCGGCCCTGCTGGTAGTCGCCAGCATGACAGGCTGTTTCGGCATCCCGTCCGCGGTGGCCGATGACCCACAGGTTCCGGGTCCACCCATTCCCGGGATTTCGGCTAGCGGGGTACCGATGGCCGCTCCGGCGTCGCCGGACCGGACCGCATACGCCCTGGGTGGCGCGCATGTCCTCGGTATCCCCTATGACGAGTACATCCGGATGACCGGCAAGGACTGGTTCCCAGGCATGAAGCGGGCAAACATCTGGTACCCGGCGGGACAGGTGCAGGGCCACACTCTGGAGCGCCTGTTCCCCGGAATCGGTCCGGTGGGGGAAAAGATCATGCCCGGCTTGGGTCTGGATGGTCCCAGCATCGGCGAGTCGATCGACATCGGAGAACCCAACCTCGAAAACGCCATTCGCACCGGCGGTCCCGGAACTGCGATGGGGTTGTCCGAGGGAGCGCTCGTGCTCAACGCCGTCAAATCGGCGTTGGCAACCGATCCGACCGCACCGGCGCCGGATTCACTGACCTTCGCGACGTTCGGCGACCCGATCGCGAAAAGCCCCTTCAGCGAGAGCTTCCTGACGCAGAACTTCCCCGTCGGCTCCGTCGTGCCGTTCATGGACTACCCCGTACCGGCGCCGGTGGAAAGTCAGTACCACACCGATCAGTTCATCTCCGCCTACGACAGCATCGCGGACTGGCCCGACCGGCCGGACAACCTGTTTGCGGTCGCCAACGCCATCGCGGGTCTGGCCACCGGTCACACCGCGATTGCCTTCACCAACCCGGAAATGGTTCCGGCGCAGAACATCAGGACAGAGTTCAACTCCCGGGGAGGGTCGACAACGACCTACTTCATCCCCGAGCAACACCTTCCCCTAGTGCTGGGCTTCAAGTATCTCGGGGTGCCGGAGGAAACGCTGAACAGGCTCGACGCGATCCTGCAACCGCGGGTCGATGCGGGCTACTCACGTAACGATGACCCGGCAACGGCACCGATCACTGTGGATCCGGTGCGCGGCTTCGATCCCGCAAAAGTCACCGCGCCGGCCAATCAGGCGACGTTCGGCGGCGGCTCCGATCCGATTTCACAGATCACCAGCGGCGCCCTGGCCGTGCTAGACAACGGCACCCGCTCGACCCCTCCCAATTAAGTACGGACAAACACATGACACCTTCGACCCAGTCATCCATCCTCTCGATGCTGCACGGACGTGCCAGCCTGCGGCCGGATGACCTCGCGTTCACCTTCACCGACTACACCCACAACCCGGCTGGTGTTGCCGAAAGCCTCACGTGGTCGCAGTTGTCACGCCGCACCTTCAATGTGGCCCGCGAGCTAAGCCAGCACGCGGCGGTCGGCGACAGGGCCCTGATCCTGGCTCCACAGGGCCTCGAATACATCCTGGCCTTCCTCGGTTCCATGCAGGCCGGGCTGATCGCGGTGCCGCTCCCGCTGCCGCACCGCGGCTCAAGTCTTGATCGAGTGAGTGCCGTCTTCGACGACACGTCGCCCTCGGTGGTGCTCACGACATCGGCGGTCGCCGGCGACGTCGGCGATTACGTCGATGAGTCGCGCCTGGAGATCGCCCCCAAGATCATTGCCATCGACGCGTTGCGGCTCGATATCGACGGCGGGCCGAGCATCGTGCCGGCCGACATGCCGGACATCGCGTACTTGCAGTACAGCTCGGGTTCGACCCGAACGCCGACTGGAGTCGAGCTTTCACATCGCAATCTCCAGGTGAACTTCGAGCAATTGATGCGCAGCCTTTTCGCGGACGCCGGGGTCAAAATCCCGTCTGATGTCACGATCGTGTCGTGGTTGCCCTTCTACCACGACATGGGTTTGGTGCTGGGCGTCTGTGCGCCCATCCTGGGCGGCTTTCACGCCCAGTTGACCAGTCCGATGGCCTTCTTGGAAAACCCCGCCCGGTGGATGCGAGCGCTCGCTGAGAATCCCCATCCGTTCTCCTCGGCGCCCAACTTCGCCTTTGATCTGGCGGCCCGCAAGACCACCGACAGCGACCTGGCCGGGCTCGACCTCGGTGGGGTGCTCGGCATCATCAGCGGCGCCGAACGCGTCGAGCAGGCCACCCTGCGACGCTTCGTGGATCGGTTCGCGCACTTCAATTTCCAGGACAGCATGATGCGTCCCTCCTATGGGCTGGCGGAGGCAACGGTCTTCGTGGCCTCCGGAACATGGAGCGAGGCAACGCCGGCGACTCATTTCGACGTCGAAGAGCTGTCCGCGGGCCGCGTTCAGCGTTGCCCGGCCGGGACAGGCACGGCACTGGTCAAATACCACGTGCCGCAGTCCCCCACCGTGCGGATCATCGACAGCGACACCCACCGGGAGTGCGCACCGGACGTGGTCGGCGAGATCTGGGTGCACGGCGAAAATGTCGCCTACGGCTATTGGCGCAAGTCACCCGAGGAGCAGCGATGCTTCGGGGCGACGGTGCTCGACCCGTCGCCGGGCACCCCGGACGGGCCCTGGTTGAGAACCGGTGACCTCGGGTTCATCTCCGAGGGTGAGCTGTTCATCGTCGGCCGCATCAAGGACCTGCTGATCATCCGTGGGCGTAACTACTACCCCGAGGACATCGAGGCCACGGTTCAAGAGATCACGCGTGGCCGAGTCGCCGCGATATCGGTCCCGTTCGACAGCACCGAGAAGCTGGTGACCGTCATCGAGCTCAAGAAGCGCGGCAATTCCGGCGACGCGGCGACGCACTGGCTCGAGGAGATCAAGAGCGAGGTCACCTCGGCAATATCCAATGAGCACGGCGTGAATGTCGGAGATCTCGTTCTCGTACCGCCCGGGTCACTTCCCACCACGACAAGCGGCAAGATCCGGCGCGCGGCCTGTGTCGAGCAGTATCTCCAGGACCAGTTCACCCGGTTAGACGCGGACGCTCGCGTCGGGGTTGCCTGACCTCGTTGGGTAGAACGCCGTCAGATGCCGGCAATCCCGACCGCGAGCAACACGCATCCGACCAAGGCCAAGACCAGCGCGATGTTGCGCCGCCGGTTGGACTGTATCCAGCTGTTCAGCCGTGCCATCGCCTCGGCCGTCCGCTCCGGCGCGGCAAGATGAGCCAACAACGGCACTTCGATCAGCGCGAAGGCGATGACGTTGAACATCAGCAGCGCGCTGACCTGCGTGGCTGGTGGAGCGCCCGAGGCCACGATCACGGCAAGCGCGGCCAGGAAGTCCACCGAGGGCAGCGCGATGCCCAACCCCGCGACGGCGGCCACCCACAGCGAGCCGCCGGTCGCGATGGACTGGATACGCCCGGTGACCTTGTCCAGCTGCGCGTTGGAGGCAGGACCCCGCACACGCGAGGCCAGTAACGCGGCGACCAGCAGCGCCGCCACCCCGATACCGACCTGCACCCGCGGCAACGTGAACTGCGCCGATCCAGTGGAGACGTGCCGGAAGGCGAACAGCACCGCCAGCCCCACCACCATTCCCATCACGAAACCACCGCACAGGAACGCCAGCAGTTGCAGCTGTGGGCGTGGCCGACTCAACATCAGCACCGTCATACCCAGCCGGAAGGGCTCGAAGCTGACGGCAATGGCCATCACTAACAGGGTGATCCACATAGGTGTCAGGGCTGCAGCCGCTCAATCCGTCCGTCTTGCAAGACAATCCGGTTGTGAACGCGGTTCTCACGGCCCTGCCAGAACTCCACCGTGTCGGGAGCGATCACATAACCACCCCAGTTCGGCGGTACCGGCACCGACTCCACCTCGGCGAACCGAGCGGTGACGTCATCGAGCTGAGCCAACAGCGCCTCTCGTGACGCGATGGGCGCGGACTGTTGAGACGCCCAGGCACCCAGCTGCGATCCGCGCGGACGGTTGGTCCAATAGTTGGCGGTCTGGGCCGGATCGACCTTTGTCACCGCGCCACGCACGTGGACCTGCCGCCCCAGCGCGTACCAGGGGAAGGTGACACTGGCATACGGCGCGTGGTCGAGCTGGCGCCCCTTGGCGGAGTCGTAGTTTGAGAAGAACGTCACACCCGCGGAGTCGAAGCCCTTGCACAGCACCGTGCGCGTCACCGGGCGGCCGTTGTCGACAGTAGCGAGCACCATCGCGTTCGGTTCAGGGATGCCCGAGGACACCGCGAGGTCAAACCATTTGTGTAGCAAGGGAAGCCAGCCATCGGCAAGCCAGTCAACATCCAGATCGCCACTGCCGTCCTTTTCTCCGGGACGGTAGTCCGAGCGCAGCCATTCGGTCACGAAAAGCACGCTACAGGCGGGCACTTAAGAGAGATCGACCGAACTAAGAATCACCCTTAATTGTGGGTGCAAGAATCGCCTTTACCGAGTTGTTACCCACAGGTAGGGAGTCGAGAATCATGACGGTTGCAGCGCCGCTACCAGCGGATTTCGCACCTGGGCTGGAGGGCGTTACCGCCTTCGCCACCGAGATCGCCGAGCCCGATAAGGATGGCGGGGCCCTGCGCTACCGCGGCGTCGACATCGACGATCTGGTCGCCCAACGGGTGACTTTCGGTGATGTGTGGGCCCTGTTGGTCGACGGCAAGTTCGGCCAGGGACTCCCGCCCGCCGAGCCCTTCCCCATCCCGGTGCACACCGGGGATGTCCGCGTCGATGTACAGGCCGGACTCGCCATGCTCGCACCCATCTGGGGCTTCGAGCCGCTGTTGGACACCGAGGATTCCATCGCTCGCCATCAGCTGGCCCGCGCCTCGGTAATGGCGCTCTCGTATGTCGCCCAGTCCGCGCGGGGCAGCGCCCTGCCCGCCGTGCCGCAAAAGGTCATCGACGAATGTTCCACTGTCACATCACGTTTCATGACTCGCTGGCAGGGCGAGCCAGACCCCAAGCATGTCGAGGCCATCGACGCCTACTGGGTGTCGGCCGCCGAACACGGCATGAACGCCTCCACGTTCACCGCCCGGGTCATCGCCTCCACCGGCGCCGATGTGGCTGCCGCACTCTCGGGTGCGGTGGGTGCGATGAGCGGCCCGCTGCACGGTGGCGCACCTGCCCGCGTGCTGCCGATGATCGAACAGGCCGAAAAGACGGGTGACGCCCGCGGCGTCATCAAAGGCATTCTGGACCGCCGCGAAAAGCTCATGGGCTTCGGCCACCGGGTGTACCGCGCCGAGGATCCGCGTGCGCGCGTGCTGCGCAGCACGGCCAAGCGTCTCGGCGCCGCGCGCTACGAGGTGGCGGCCGCCGTCGAACAAGCCGCCCTCTCCGAGCTGCGGGAACGTCGCCCGGATCGCGTCATCGAAACCAATGTCGAGTTCTGGGCAGCGGTCATTCTGGACTTCGCGCAGGTACCGACCCGCATGATGCCGGCAATGTTCACCTGTGCCCGCAGCGCGGGCTGGAGCGCACACATCATGGAGCAGAAGCGTCTCGACAAGCTGGTGCGTCCTGCCGCGCTCTATGTCGGACCGGGGCCGCGCTCCATCGAGTCCGTGGAAGGATTCGGGCTTCTGCGCTCTCGGGTGGGTGCTTAACCCGAAGTCCTAGCGTCACTACGCGTGAGGTGGTTGGGTGGGTCACATGACCTCCGAAGTACCTCCCGTAGTGCCCTCTGTTTCCCCATACATCATCGTCGAGGACTCACGCGCAGCGATCGAGTTCTATAAGAAGGCTTTTGGCGCCGAAGAGCTTGGCTTGCTGGAGACTCCCGACGGCAAAGTGATGCACGCCGCCGTGAAGATCAACGGCACGACGATCATGATGAACGACGACTTCCCCGAGTACAACGACGGCAAATCCAGCACCCCCACCGCGCTCGGCGGTACTCCGGTGACCATTCACCTCACGGTGCCCAATGTCGACGACTGGTTCAGTCGCGCCGTCGACGCCGGGGCGAGCATCGAGATGCCGCTCGAAGACCAGTTCTGGGGCGACCGCTTCGGTGTCATCAAGGATCCGTTCGGACACCTATGGTCATTGGGTCAACCAGTCAAGATCGTCAACCCCGAAGACCTCAAGAAGTACGCCGCGGGCGGCGTCGACTAACGCCGAACAACCGCTATCGCAGCAAGTCTTCCAACGCCGACCCGCGAATTACCTTGCGCCACAACGGTGGCTGTGGGGCATTCGCGGCAACGCGGAGCATCTCGGGCACCGAGACAAACTTGTCACGCGGACGGCCTTCACCCTTACCGCGCGCAATCTCCGCACGATCGATCGCCAGCCAGCCATCGTGGCCAACGATCGTCGGCTGGCGCCGCTGAATCAGCTTAGACAGACCCGAGAGCCGGTGTGCCGGATCGGCGAGCAGCCCGTGGTTGTAGTCCTCGACCAGCGAGGTGATTGTCTGCTGCGAGCAGGACTTGTTGGTCCCGATGAATCCGGTCGGACCGCGCTTGATCCATCCCGCCACATAGGTGCCGGGATGCGCCTTGCCGGTGTCCGGATCCGTCACGCGCCCTTGCTCGTTCGGGATGATGGCACGCTGGTTGTCGAACGGCACGTCGGGCATCGGGACACCGCGATAGCCGATCGAGGTAAGCACCAGACCGGCTTCGATGGTGTCCGTCGCGTCACCGTGCTGGAACTCGATGCCTTCCGCGCGCCCGTCCCCGAGCACCTTGATGGGGGTGCGGTTGTACGCGAAGCGGATGGTCTTGCCGCCAGGCTCCCGCGCCTCACGCGGGCAGGTGCTGAGCACTTCCAGCTTCTGCCGCGTCAACGGCTCCAGGTGCGTCTGCAGCGCCTCGTTGACGAGGTCCGCTGTTTCCTGATCGATGACCACCGTCATATCAGGGAGGCCAACGAGACCGAGCAGCTCGGGCAGGGTAAACGCCGAATGCTCGGGACCGCGCCGCCCGACGATGACTACCTCACGCAGCTTGCTACTGCGCAACGCGGTCAGCGCGGTATCCGAAATATCCGTGCGCGCAAGGCGATCGGTGTCTCCGGTGAGCACCCGGGCGACGTCCAAGGCCACGTTTCCGTTACCGATGACAACGGCGCGCTGGTGATCGAGGTTCACCCGGAAATCTGTGTAGTCGGGGTGCGCGTTGATCCACGCGACCACCTCGGTAGCGGTGGCGTTGCCGGGCAACTCAATGCCTGGGATGTTGAGGCGGCGATCCGAGGAAGCACCGACGGAGTAGATCACCGCATGGTGATGCGCCAACAGCTCCTCGTGGGTGATGTCCTTACCCACCTCGACATTCAGGAAGAACTCGAAGTTGGGCTGGGCGGCCATCGTGTCAAAAAGCTTCGTCACCCGCTTGGTCTGCTGGTGGTCGGGAGCCACCCCGGCACGCACCAAACCATATGGGGCGGGCAGCCGTTCGAACATGTTGACCTTCACGTGCGGCTGGGTCAGCAGCTCGTCGGCGGCGTACATCGCCGCTGGACCGGAGCCGACGATCGCCACCTTCAGCGCACGGCCGGTCGTGCGGACCGGCGGCGCCTGAATGACCGGAGCCAAACTGGCGCGGGGGATTTCCCGCGGATAGAACTCGGAGTTGATCCGCAGGAAGGGCAGCTGCTCTTCCTTGAGAACCGAATCCGGCTTGATGGCATCCACTGGGCAGGCGGCAACGCAAGCACCACAGTCGACACACGCGGAGGCGTCGATGTGCAACATCTCCGCCTTGAGGAAATCCGGTTCGTCAGGCGTGGGGTGGATGCAGTTCACCGGGCATGCGTAAACGCAGGACCCCTCGTTACAGCACGCCTGGGTAACGACGTGCGGCATCAGGCGGGAACAGCGCTGTGCGAATCAGTCACTGCGGCTTCGGAAGCCGAGTAGTTCACCAGCGGACCGCGCTGCGGCTCGCTGCGGTAGCGGGCGGCACGGCCATCGATGTGCAGCACTCGCCACACCAGCTTGGCCACCGGGTTCATCATCCCGGTCTCCCTGACCAGCATACGGACGTCGGAGAAGACCTCACTCATGGTCTGCCGCGAGGCCGGGCTCTTCCAGAAGATCTCCTTCATCACCTCTTGCGGGACGTCGAATCTCTTGGCGAAGCTGCGCGGCGGCGTCATGATGGCGCCCATCAGCACCCGCATGGTGATCGGGGTGGCAATCGACAACACAAACCGGTTGAACCAGTGCATGGCCGGAACGCGCTTGCGCAGGTACTCATGCGCGAACGAGATGTGCCGGGCCTCCTCGGCCACGTGGATCTCCATGACGCGCTTCATGATCGGGTGCAGATTGTCGCCCTCGCGCAGCACGTTCTTCTGCGTGTGGTCGATGGGCTCTTCACCGGCGAGCACACCCACGAAGAACATCTCCGGGAACGGCGTGGAGGCCAGCGGAACGAACGGGGACAGCCAGCGCAGCAGGCGCGGCATACCCGGCACGTCGACACCGAGACGATTGACCATCTCCTGGAACATCAGGGTGTGGTTGCACTCTTCGATGGACTCGTGGTTGAGGTACCGAAACTCCGGTGAGCCATTGGGGACGCTGAACGCGTACTGGATCAGGCCGCGGATCAGGATGCTCTCGAAGTGCAGACCGACCTTGGCGACGTTGGCCTGACGCCACATGCCGATCTCGATCTGCTTCTCCAGCGGCTGCGCCTGGTACCACGGGTGCCGGCCGAACGGATCGGTCCGGTGCGGGAGAACCCAGCGCGGATCATTGGGGACGACGGCATACTCCGGGTTATCCCAGTCGATATCGATGAAGGGATCGAAGTTCCGGTTCGTGGAGCCGTGCGACAGGGTCTCGAGCACCTGGACGTAGCTCGCGTCGGCGCATACTTCCTTCTTCGCGCGGAGCTTCTCGCGGAGCGACATGGCTTATCTCCTTTGATTCGTCCAAAGACGCGGTAACGGACCTGCAAACTTTTACGTTCTGGGGCTACTTGGAAGTCTACAAGCTCTGGGCGAGTGTAGACAGGGCGAGAAGCCCCTATCTAGGTTTGGGACGAAACGTCCCATGTGACGTTCTCTGCACGCATTGTTTTGTGTGATACAGGTCTCACTGGGCCACCGTTTAGGCTGGTAGTCGTGGCTGAATTGACCATCCCCGCTGACCTCCTACCCGCCGACGGACGTTTCGGCTGTGGCCCCTCCAAAGTGCGGCCCGAGCAGCTGCAATCGCTCGTGACCGCCGGAGCCTCCCTCTTCGGTACTTCGCATCGGCAAGCGCCGGTCAAGAACCTGGTGGGTCGCGTCCGCGAGGGGCTCAAGGAGCTCTTCTCCGCACCCGACGGTTACGAGGTCATTCTCGGCAACGGCGGCTCCACCCTGTTCTGGGATGCCGCCGCCTTCGGCCTGATCCGCGAGAAGTCGCTGCACTTGACCTTCGGCGAGTTCAGCTCCAAGTTCGCCTCCTGCGTGGCCAAGAACCCCTTCGTCGGAGATCCGATCAAGGTGACCGCCGATCCCGGTGGCGCGCCCGCGCCCGTCTCGGATCCGTCAGCCGATGTGATCGCCTGGGCCCATAACGAGACGTCGACCGGAGTCATGGTTCCGGTGCAGCGTCCGGCCGGCTCCGAGAACGCGCTGGTGCTCATCGATGCCACCTCCGGTGCCGGTGGCCTGCCGGTGGATGTCACCGAGGCAGACGCCTACTACTTCGCGCCGCAGAAGAATTTCGCCGGCGACGGCGGGCTGTGGCTTGCGGTCATGAGCCCGGCCGCGCTGGAGCGCGTGGAGGAAATCGGCGGCAGCGGACGCTGGGTGCCGGACATCCTGTCTCTGCCCATCGCGGTGGAGAACAGCCTCAAGAACCAGACCTACAACACCCCCGCCATCGGAACGCTGCTGCTGCTGGCCGATCAGATCGATTGGCTGCTGAGCAATGGCGGCCTGGGCTGGGCCACCAAGCGGACCGCCGATTCGGCATCGCGGCTGTACTCCTGGGCCGAGGCGACGGCGTACACCACACCCTTCGTGGCGGACCCGGCGCAGCGTTCGCAGGTGGTGGGCACCATCGACTTCAACGACGACGTGGACGCGGCAGCCGTTGCGAAGGTGTTGCGCGCCAATGGTGTTGTGGACACCGAGCCGTACCGCAAGCTGGGCCGCAACCAGCTGCGGGTGGCGATGTTCGCTGCCATCGATCCCGAGGACATCTCGAAGCTGACGCAGTGCATCGATTGGGTCGTCGAGCGCCTCTGACTCAGTATTTTCCTGCCTCGAGTGGGCTCGCGAGGCAAGCAGGTTCCCATTCGACAGGAGTCACCGCGCCGTCAGGTCATAGATATCGACGTCGTCAATGGTCTGCTTGGCGAAGGTCTTTTGCACCCACTCGCGAATGGACTTCGAGGTCTCACTGCCGGGGGCGCCGAATCCCTCGCCGCCGTGGTTAGCGCGCCCCCCATCTAAGAAGAAATGGATCTGACCGTCGGCCACGTACTGCTGGAACTGCGCCAGCGTCGGTGACGGGTCGGTCCCGTTGAATCCTCCGATGGGCATGACGGGCCGGCCGGTGGAAAGCTGGTAACCAGACGCCTGGTTGGAGCCCACCGCGGCGGCCACCCAGGTATAGCGATCGGCGTTAGCCTCCAGAGCTGCAACAATATTGGGGCCCGGATCGCTTCCATCCAGCAGGCCGCCACCGCGTTGGGAACCGCGCTCGAATTCGGGACGATGCTCTCGCTCGGGCATATCCGGGAAGTCCGGGAAACCGCCTCCCTTGACCTCGGGCCCGGCCGAGGGAAGCGCTCCGCTGTGCGGCGTCGCGATGGTCTGGACCGAATATGCGATAGGACCGGCGAGCGCCACCATGAGCGCGATGGCGACGACAGCCTTGGGATATCTGTTCAGGACGATGCCGAGAAGTGCGATCGCCCCCAGGGCCAATATCGCCCACCGCAGCCACGACTGGAACTCCGCTGACCGGCCCAGCAGAATCCAGGCCAGCACTGCGGTAAGCGCGAGAGTGGCCGCCAAAGATGCTCTTACCCAGGATTTTTCGCGTTCCTGCCAGGCCAGGAATCCGCCCGCGCCCACAAGTGCGGCGACGGCGGGTGCCAGCGCCACCGAGTAGTAGGGGTGGAATATGCCCTGCATGTAACTGAACACGGCGCCCGTGGTGAGCACCCACAATCCGAAGACAAGCAGCACCGCCCGACGCGTGTCCGTCCGGGATTCCTTGCGTAGCAGCACCAGTCCCAACACCGCCAGGACCAGTGCCGTCGGGAGCAGCCAGGCAATCTGCCCACCCAGGGCCGGTTGGAACAATCTGCCGATCCCGGGTTCGCTGCCGAAGTGGCCGCCAAAGCCATACATCTCATCGCGCGGGCCCGAGGCACTGCCCTTCTCATCACCGTTGATGCGGCCCAGCCCGTTGTAGCCGAGGGTGAGCTCGAGGATCGAGTTATCGGGCGATCCGCCGATCCACGGGCGCGAGCCGGGTGGCCACAGCTCGACCGTGACGATCCACCATCCCGCCGAAACTACCGCCGCGGCGGCCGATCCGGTGAGCTGTACCAGGCGCTTCCCGGCGCCCACGGGTCCGGCGACCAGATAGGTCAGTGCGATAGGCGGGATGACGAGCAGGACCTGCAGCTGCTTGGTCAGGAAACCGAATCCGACCAGCGCCCCGACCAGAAGCAGCCAGCGGGTGCGGCCATCCTCGATGGCGCGTAACGTCGCCCACACCGCGGCGATCATCAGGAAGACCAGCAGCGCGTCCGGATTGTTGAACCGGAACATCAGCACCGCCACCGGCGTCACCGCGAGTACCAGCCCGGCCAGCAGACCGGCCCGGTGGCCGAAATACCGGCGGATGGTCAGGTACAGCAGGCCAACCGACGCCACACCCAGAAGCACCTGGGGCACCAGAATGCTCCAACTACTGAGCCCGAAGATGCGCGCCAAAAGTTCCATGAGCCATAGCGAGGCGGGGGGCTTATCAACGGTGATCGAGTTGGCGGCGTCGGAGGATCCGAAGAACGCGGCCTTCCACGACACCGAACCCGCTTGCACCGCAGCCGAATAAAACGAGTTGGCCCAGCCGTTGGTGCCGAGGTTGACCAGGTATGCGGCCGCGGTGCCGATCAGCAGAAGACCAACGCTGATCCGCTCGCGGATCATCGAGCGTTCGCACTTCTGAACACCCAACGCAATCCGACGAACCGGACCAGGGTCGCGACCAGGTTGGCCACGGTCAGCACGATCAGCAGCAGATGCTTGGAGGCGTCCGGAACGAGGTGGTGCATCGCGACAAGCGAGCCACTGGTGAAGGCCAGCCCGATCCCGAAGATGACAAGCCCCTGGAATTGGTGCTTGGCAACGTTGCGCCGCCCCCGCACCCCGAAGGTGAAGAACCTGTTGGCAGAGGTGTTGAGCACCGCGGTGATGAGCAGCGCCAGGAAGTTGGCGGCCTGATCCCCCACCGTCCCATGCAAGACGAGGAACAGTAGCGCGTAGGCCAATGTGCTTGCCACACCGATGATCCCGAATCGCACCAGCTGGCCGACCATTCCTGGAGGCACACCCTCGACGAGCGGTTCACGGCCGAGGCTGTGGCGAAGCTCGTCCAGCGGCAGGGTGCCGAGCATCAGCGCCCTGCCCAACCGCCAGATCCCGAGCAGGTCCTTGCGCACGGTGTCGACGATGTCGACCCGGCTGTCCGGGTCATCCACCCAGTCGACCGGTACCTCGTGAATGCGCAGGCCGACGCGCTCGGCCAGTACCAGCAGCTCTGTATCGAAGAACCATTCTTTGTCCTCGACAAGCGGAAGTAGTTGGCGCGCAACGTCGGTACGGATTGCCTTGAAGCCGCACTGGGCATCGGAGAACCTCACCTGCAGCGAGGCGTGCAGGATCAGGTTGTAGGTGCGGGAGATGAACTCGCGTTTGGGGCCGCGGACCACACGGGAGTTGCGGTTGAGCCGCGACCCGTAGGCGACATCCGAGTGGCCCGAGATCAGTGGTGCGACAAGCGGCATCAGCGCGTTGAGGTCGGTGGACAGGTCCACATCGCAGTAGGCGACAACCTCGGCGTCCGAGGACAGCCACGCCGCGGCCAAAGCGCGCCCCCGGCCCTTCTCCTCCAGGTGCAGCACGTCAACACCGCCAAGCTCATCGGCAAGCCGATGCGCGATCTGCAGGGTGCGATCGGTGCTGGCGTTGTCGGCGATGGTGATGCGCGCCGTGTACGGCACCTCGTTGGCCAGGAACGCGTGCAGGCGGCGCACGCATGGTTCCAGGTCGTTTTCCTCGTTGTACACGGGGATCACGATGTCGAGGGTCGTCGCGAGTACTGCGGTCGGTGCCGTCGCGGTCTCGATCGGCTGCATCACACTGGTCACATCAGTGACAATGGTGTCCCCTGCTACGACGCGACTGGGTCGCCACTGTGAGTTTCCTGTGAGGGGTTACCGCCGCGCGGCTTCGCGCTCCCGGACATCCCACACCATGAGGTTTCCGACCGTCCGAGGTATTTCAAACCCGCGGCATTCACGCATTCCTATACGCGCTGACACGGCCCACCCCCAGCGCACGCCTTACCTGATCACGCACCCATAATCTATTGTTTCATATACGGTCGTGCAGTATTCAATAGTTTTGATATCTCCTTCCATCGTTCGAATCGCCGGAACAAGCGGCTCTTCATCGCCCTGGCGTGCGTTATCGCACTGATCTTGGGTGCCGACGGCACCCAAAGCTAAAACCTTCATGCATCCGTATTACCTATCAATATCAATTCGGCCGTTTTCAAAGTGATAGATATTAAGAATTCAACTAGCGCCGACGCCGGCGCGGTGCTCGGTAAGTTGGGCGGGGTGACGGAACCGCCTGAAGACCCCGAGATCGACTACCGCTTCACCCTGGCCAACGAACGCACGTTCCTCTCATGGATCCGCACCGCGCTTGGATTGCTCGCCGGCGGTGTCGCGGTCCAGACTCTCGTTCAACCGTTTCACCACGCCGGAGTCCGGCATGTCCTGGCAGCGTCCTGCCTAGCCCTTGCCATGGTGGTGTCGGTTGGCGCATATGTGCATTGGCGTGACGTCAAGGACCGGATGGACCGGGACCAACCACTCAAGGGCACCCTGCTGGTACCTCTGCTCGCCGTCAGCATCGGGCTGGTCGCGATCCTGGCATCGATCGCGGTCTTCTATCGATGAGGGCTGCCCACGAGACCCGCGCCGGAGAGCGCACGGCACTGGCCTGGCTTCGCACCGGGTTGGCGGCCGCGGGAACCGCCGCCGTGTTCATCACCCACGCACTCATCCACAAACAGACCGCGGGAGCGTCATTGATCGCCACCGGGGTCATGCTCGGCGTCGTCGCGATCAGCACGGTGCGCCATCACGCGCTAGCCCGGGAGCACTGGCACCACGGCGGCAAACCCATCGCACTGACCACCCTGACCGTGGTAGTGGTGATTCTGCTGTCGGCCGGAATCGATATCTCAAATCTGGGTACGTAGGTATACCGGCGTTCCGCGTACCCCGCCCCGTTACCGACCCATACTTTGTCCTGTTCGGCTCCACCCCTCATCACATATAAGGAGAACGCTATGAAGCGTGGGCTTGTGGTCGCCATCGGCGGCGCGGCGATTATCGCCGCAGGTCTGGTCGGCTGTTCGAGCGATAAGGACAAATCCGAGACCAAGGGCACCACCGTCAGTAACGGCGCAGGCGCGGTTGCGACCAACAGCAGCGCCAAGGTCGTCATCGACGGTAAGGAGCAGAAGATCGAAGGTGCTGTCGTCTGCCAGGCCTCGAACGGCAACGTCAACATCGTCATCGGCAGCGGCGCACAGGGCTTTGGCGCTGTGGTGACGGAGGGCGATTCACCGACGGTGAAGTCCGCGGGCCTGGGCAGCCTCAGTGGTCAGTCGCTGGCATTCTCCGAAGGCACCCCCGGAGCGAGCGCGAAGGCCACCAAGGACGGCAAGAAATACCACATCGAAGGCACCGCCATCGCGGTGGACATGGCCAACCCCATGCAGCCCACCAACAAGCCATTCGAAATAGAGGTCACCTGCCCATAGGGCACCTAGTTTTGGTCTAGCGCGCTATCGAGTGCGAACCTCCCGCGGGAAATCACGCCAAGAACCCGCGCCAGGCTCGCACTCGATTCGCGTTATCGGCGCCAAGCCGCGCGCCCCAGCGGCAAACAACATCTGCCACACGCGTCACATAGCGCGAACCTTCCGAAAAAGCAAGTAGCCCCCACCCCCGCGTGTCACCACAGAATGGCCCTCTACCTGCACTAAGGTCCTGAGAACTGGAGCATCCAGTCCAGGGCGAGGAGGACATCGTGCGCGAACTGAAAGTCATCGGACTGTCGGCCGACGGCAAGCGAGTGGTCTGCCAAGACGCCAATGGCGCCGACAAGTTCGTCATCGACGCCGACGACAGACTCCGCGCAGCCGCCCGGCGCGATCTTTCCCGTCTGGGACAGATCGAGATCGAAATGGAGAGCTCGTTGCGACCCCGGGAAATTCAGGCCCGGATCCGGGCCGGCGCCACCGTCCAGCAAGTCGCCACCTCTGCCGGAGTCGATGTCTCGCGGATCGAACGGTTCGCCCATCCGGTATTGCTGGAACGGCAGCGCGCAGCCGAGATGGCCACTGCGGCCCATCCCGTTCGCCATGATGGCCCCACGGTCAACACGCTCGCCGATACCGTCGCCGGTGCGATGTTCGCGCGGGGACTCGACCCCGACGGCATTGAATGGGACGCCTGGAAGGTCGAGGACGGCCGGTGGACCGTGCAGCTGCTGTGGCGGGCCGGTCGGTCGGACAACAAAGCGCACTTCCGGTTCACTCCCGGAGCCCATGGCGGCACGGTGACCGCGCTCGACGATTCCGCGCGCGAACTCATCGACCCGACGTTCACCCGCAGCCTGCGCCCCGTCGCGCCGGTAGCTCCACTCCTCCCCGAGCCCGAGCCGGAGTTGTTCAACGCGCGCTCCGCACCGCAGTCCGAACCGGTTCGCGAACCGGAACCCGTGGCGACCGAGGAGCACACCAACGTTCAGCCGGCGCCCGCACCGCGGCGCTCACGCCGAAGCAAGCCTGCCGTGCCCACATGGGAGGACGTGCTGCTCGGCGTTCGCTCCAGCGGCCAGAGCTAAGCGAGGTCGCGGCCTAGGTGATCAGGGCGGTCACCACGGCGGCCACCCATCCGCCGGCGATCCCGATCGCGATGCCCAGCACGAACCATCGCAACACCGGACGCTCCCGCCAACCCCACAACGTTGGCGAAAGACCACCCACAGCAACGATATTGAGCAGAACCGCCCATAGCGGATGCACATGGGCCAGACCGAGACTCAGCACCACCACACCCACCGCGACCACCACGGCCACACACATCGCCGAGACGATGCCCTCGGCCCACGGGGTGTCGGCGTCCGCCGGGCCATTCACTCTTCGCGCAGGCTGGGGATCGCCGGTCATGGCGCGAGCCTAGCGCGCTCATAGAACGCCAACGCGGCGGCGGTGGCCACATTCAGCGAGTCAGTGCCGTTAGCCATGGGAATGCGTACTCGAAAATCGCTGGCACGCAATGCGACATCGGTCAGTCCCGGGCCCTCGGCACCCACCATCAGCGCCACCTTCTCCCCCTGTAACGGCGGCATCGCATCGGCCAACGCCCGCGAGTCCCCGGCCGGCGTCATCGCCAGCAGTCGGAATCCATTGTCCCGCAGCCGGTACAGCGACTTCGGCCATTCCGGAAGGCGCGCGAACGGCACCAGCAGCGCGTGTCCCATCGACACCCGCACCGCCCTCCGATACAGCGGGTCGGCGCAGCCACTGCCGAAGAACACCGCGTCCACTCCCATTCCCGCGGCATTGCGGAAGATCGAGCCCAGATTCTCGTGGTCGTTGACACCTTCCAGCACCGCCACCGTGCGTGCGTTCTGCATCAGTTCGGCCGCCGACAACTCCACCGGGCGCCGCGCCGCGGCGAGCACCCCCCGGTTGAGATGAAAGCCGACGACCTCCGCCATGACCTCCGCACTCGCCCGGTAATACGGAACATCGACGGGGCCGAGATCGCCGGCGAGCTCAGTCAATCGACGGTCGGTACCCAAAAGCGCGAAGGGGGCGAATCGCGAGGCGACCATGCGCTGCACAACAAGCACACCCTCGGCGATCACCAGCCCCTTGCCACTGGGCAGATCTGGCCTGCGGTCGACACTGTTGAGATCGCGGAAGCTGTCCAAACGGGGGTCGGCAGCGTTGTCTACGTCAATGACCAGCATCTAGACCCGCTTCGCCAGCGGCGTCGGTTCACACACCGGGGTTGCGACCGGAGCAGGCGCAATGAGTCCAGGACGTATCTGGCCGGCCACCGGAACCACCTCGGCGACAACCGGACACGGATGACGGCGCAGATACACCGCGCATGTCAGCCCGGCGGCCACCGATACCACCCCGCCGATCAGCAGCGGCATCCGTCCGCCATGCAGATCGGCCAGCCAGCCCACCAACGGGCTACCCAGCGGAGTGCCACCCAGGAAAGCCACCATGTAGATGCCCATCACCCTTCCTCGCAGCTGCGAATCTACGGACAGCTGAATGATATTCATCGCCGATGTGGTGAACGTCAGCGCCAGCAGACCCGTCGGGATGAGTGCGATGGCCACCGACACGTAGGAGGGCATCGCACTGACGACAGCCTCGGATACTCCGAAAGCCATTGCGGCACTGTAGAACAAATTCATGTGCACCTTCTCGGTGCGCCGGGCGGCCAGAGTGGCACCTAACAGCGTGCCGATCGCCAGAGCCGTCGACAGCAGCCCGTATGACTCCGCGCCACGACCGAAGGTCTCGCGCGCCAACACCGCGAGCGTCAGTGAAAAGTTCAGCCCGAAGGTCGAGACCAGGAACACCGTCAGCATGATCATGAACAAGTCGCGCCGGTGCCATACGTAGGAGAATCCCTGGCGCAGCTGCCCCTTGGCGCGAGGAACCGGATCACTGGGGTGCAGCTCATCTGGTTGCATCCGCCACAGCGCGATTCCCACACCGAGGAAACTGACGAAGTTCAGCAGGAAGACCCAACCCGTGCCGACCAGCCCGATCAGCACACCGGAGATCGCCGGCCCGATGACGCCCGCGAGGTTGAACACCATCGAATTGAGCCCGACCGCGTTAGGCAGGTGCTCCGGGCCGACCATCTCGATCGTGAAGGACTGCCGAGTGGGCGCCTCGATCGCCGCGGCGCATCCCGTCGCGAAGGCCACCGCCATCACATGCCAGATCCGGACCAGCCCGGTGACCTGTAAGAGACCCACCGTCAACGCGAACAGCGCCATCAGTGCCTGGGTGACCATGAGCATCCGTCGCTTGTCGTAGCGATCGGCCAGCATCCCGCCCCACACCGACAACAAAAGCGTCGGCCCGAATTGCAGCGCCATCACCACACCCAGCAAGAAGGCGTTGCCGTGCGAGAGGTCCAGGACCAGCCAGTCCTGCGCCACTCGCTGCATCCACGTTCCGATGAGCGAGACCATCTGGCCGCTGATCCACAGCCGGTAATTGCGTGTGCGCAACGATACGAATATCCCGCCGCGGTCAGCCACGGTAGATCATTTTAGAGACTAACGAGATTGTCAGCTAACCGTTTTCATTGACCAGCGCCGAGAGCAGGTCGGTCGCCTGCCGCAGCACCGCGCGTTGATCCGGGGTGAAATCGTCCAGGTGCTCGCGCAGCCACTCCTCGCGGGCGCTGCGATCGGCCAGCACAATGTCTGCGCCTGCCTCCGACAGCGAGACAACTACCTGGCGGCCGTCGGTCGGATGCGCCGAACGCTCCACCAACCCGAGCTCGGCCAAGGAGGCGATCACCCGCGTCATCGACGGCGGCTGCACACGCTCGCGAGCAGCCAGCGCGCCCGGGGTCATCGCACCCTCGTTGAGCAATGTTGCCAATGCCGACAACTGTGTCAACGAGACCGGGGAATCCGCGCGACGAAAGCGCAGATGCCGGGCCAGGCGGATGACAACAAGCGACAGATCGCTGGCCAGCCGGGCATCGGGGTCGCTCACGGCCCAAACCTTACGGCACGTCCAGGGCTTTCACAGGGACCTAGCCCGATGTAGTTCTTCCCACGTATGCTGCGCATCTAGTGGATACCCCCGCGCCCCAACTGCCCCCGCTTCCGGCCGCACTGCTCAATCCGTGGCCGGTTGTCGTCGTAGGCACCCTGCTGTGGCTCATCGCCAACATCTTTGCCTTCACCATTCCCGCGTTCGAATGCTGGCGTCCCATCACACTCGCCGGACTCGGTACCGGCGCGCTGGGCACCGCCATCGTCCTGCTCCAAGTGCGCGCGGCACGGCGTGGTTCACGCGGTGCGCAAACCGGCTTGTAGCTCAAAAAACCCGTAAACACCCTGGAAAGAGGAGCAAACTCATGCCCAACGCATCACTGCTGGAAACCGCCGTCGAGATCAATGCGCCCGTGGAAAAGGTATGGGGACTGATCGCCGACCTCGACAACATGCCCCGATGGAGCCCGCAGACTCGCAAGATGTTCGTGCGCGGACCTGTCCAGGCGGGCACCAACGTCATCAACTACAACCGCAAAGGTTGGAAGGTGTGGCCGACACGCGCCGTGCTGACCGCCGTCGAGCCGAACAGGCGCCTGGCCTGGCACGTCAAGGACAACCTGAGCGAGTGGAGCTATGACCTGGAGCCCACCGCGACCGGCGGTACCAGGGTGACCGAGCGCCGCGTGCTGGGCGAGAAGCGGTCGGCCATCTCCACCAACCTGCAGAACCTGATGTTCGGAGGGACCGAGGTGTTCGACGTGGTGATCCTCGAAGGGATGCGGACCTCGCTGTCGAAGATCAAGGACGCGGCGGAAAACGCCTAGTCCGCTAGGTCCAGAACGCCGTCGTCAAAGGGCTCGTACAACGGCATCGCGGAATTGACCGGCTGCGGCGTATCGGAATGAGCGCCGCAGCCGTACTCGATATGCACGACACGGCCGTCGGCCGCCATCGAGTTGGCGCATGCCCCGAACGCGACACCCAGTGACCCGGCCAGTGGCAGGTAGAAACCGCAGGACCGGCACACCCGACGGGTGGCACGTGCCATCTCGTTATCCGGCCCCCAGTTGCCCTCGAACCACCGCTGCGCGGCGTCGACGCGCCCGGCCAGACTGAGCACCTGCTTGCGTCCCAACCCGATTTCACCCGCGGTCTCGGTGACCTGTGGATCACCGCTATCGGTATATCCGGGGACCAATCGAGGGTCATTGGGCGGCGGCGCGAGCAGATCGCCAGGGCCAAGGTCGCCCGGCCGGATGCGCTGATCCCAGGGCACCCAGGTCGGCGCGCGCAGCGCCTCGGTGCCCGGCACAAGGACCACCTCACTGACGGTGGCGGCGGTCGCGCCCGGTGGGGCGGCCATCACCACCTCCCAACGCCATCCGCGGTACCCCGGCAGCTCAGCCTCGAAACGGTGGGTCAACGCGTGCAGATCGGTGCTCTCGGAGGAGGCCCCGAGGTACTTGCCCACGGTCTCCCCACTGAACTCGACGATGGCTGTACGAGCCTGGTCGATACAGGTGTAAAGAGCGTCGCGGCCGGAGATAGTGATGTCCATCGCTGACCATCTTCTCACCGTGGGGGACAATTGATGCGTGCGGGACGACTACGCGCGGTTCGGGAACCGCCAATCCGGTAGTGACTCCCCATCTCGTCGCCGTAATCAGGATGCGCGCGACGCCAACTCCCACCCCGGTATGGCCAACTATCCGACGGGCGGCTCCAAGCGGGATCCTCGTCGCGCGAGCGGCTCATCGAACCGGTATCTGCCGCCACTCGGCGATGAACGCCGGGAGCGGGTGCGACGGCAGCCCCCACCCGACCAGGAGATCCCGCAGAAGCTGACGGTCACCCGGGTCGCCGCGATGCGCAGCCGTCAAATGGGCTCCCGGATGTACGGGCTGTTCCACAAGGCCGCGACGGCCGACGGTGCCGACAAATCGGGCCTGACCGCACTCACCTATCCGGTCATGGCCAATTTCGCGGTGGATGCCGCGATGGCAGTGGCTCTCGCGAACACACTCTTCTTCGCCGCCGCCACTGCCGAGTCCAAAAGCAAGGTGGCGCTGTATCTGCTCATCACCATCGCACCGTTCGCGGTCATCGCCCCGCTGATAGGTCCCGCGCTCGACCGTCTGCAACACGGGCGCCGGGCCGCGCTCGCCGCATCGTTTGGGCTGCGCATCGCGCTCGCCGTCATCATGATCGCCAACTACGACGGTGCCAGCGGCAGCTTCCCGCCCTGGGTGCTGTATCCGTGCGCGCTGTCAATGCTGGTGCTGTCCAAGTCTTTTGGCGTGTTGCGGAGCGCCGTCACGCCGCGTGTGCTGCCTCCGACAATCGACCTGGTTCGAGTCAACTCGCGGCTCACCACCTTCGGCTTGGTCGGCGGGACCATTGTGGGCGGTGCGATCGCCGGAGCCTTCGAGCTTTCGTTCACCCGGCTGTTCCAATTGCCCGGAGCACTTTTCGCCGTCATGGCCGCCGCAGCGGTGGGCGCCTGGGCGTCCATGCGCATCCCGAAGTGGGTCGAGGTGACCGCCGGTGAGGTGCCTACGACCTTCGGTTACCACGGCGACGACGGCGAACACCCAACGATATTGCTCCGCCGCTCCCACAAGCAGCAGGACAAGATCCGCCAGCCGCTGGGCCGCAACATCATCACCGCGTTGTGGGGCAACTGCACCATCAAGGTGATGGTCGGTTTCCTCACCCTCTATCCGGCCTTCGTCGCCAAATCCCATGATGCGCACGGCTTCCAACAGCTCGCAATGCTGGGCATGATCGGCGCCGCCGCCGGTATCGGGAATTTCGCCGGCAATGCCACCAGCGCCCGGCTCAAGCTCGGCCGCCCCGCCCTGCTCGTGGTGCGGTGCGCCAGCGCGGTCACGGTGGTGGCGCTCGCGGCGGCCTTCGCCGGGGTCCTGGCGGTGGTGGTGTTCGCGACACTGGTGACATCGGGGGTCAGCGCCATCGCGAAGGCATCACTGGATGCCTCCCTGCAGGACGACCTGCCCGAGGAATCCCGCGCATCGGCGTTCGGGCGTTCCGAGGCACTGTTGCAGCTGTCCTGGGTGCTCGGTGGCGCGATAGGCGTGATGATCTACACCGACCTATGGGTCGGGTTCACGGTGATATCGGCGGTACTCCTCCTCGGCCTGGCGCAGACACTGGCCAGCTTCCGCGGCGTCTCCTTGATTCCGGGCCTGGGCGGCAACCGCCCGGTGATGGCCGAACAAGAGGGTGGCAAGGTAGTCGCGTGAAGGCAAAACTGGCGGCGCTCGCCGCCGTCTTGGTGTTGACCGCTGCCGCGATGGTGGGGTTCATCGCCTGGCAGCTACGCGAGCATAGAGAAGGCCCGGACGAGCGGCCCGAGATCAGTGCTTTCACCCACGGCACCCTGGTGCGGGTAGGCCCGCTGCTCTACTGCGATAGAACGCTCGCCAAATGCGACCCGCCGGGTCATATCGTTGAACTTTTCGTGAATGATGCTGAACTCGTTCAGCTTTCGGTCGACTCACAGATCTCCAAAGGCCCATGGGCGATCACAGCGGCGTACGCCCATCTGGCGGCACCGTCGACAAAGTACGGCGACCAAGTGATCTATTGGGATCACCGCTCGGCGGTCACCGTTCCGACCGTCGACAAGGCAGGGAGGAAGCTGGTGGGTATCGAGGTGGCAGTGCCCACGGTCGGTGTCAACGAACTGGGTGAGCAAGTCTTCAAAGCACGCGCCACCTGGTCCGTAGCCACTACCTGGAAGGACTAGCGCCGCGCGCGATACTCCGCGCGCGCCTGGGCATCGAGATGCTCCGTGGCGTAGCTGAGCGCCGTGCGACCCATGGCCGCGGCATGCACATCCAGGTATTCACTGAGTACCTCGGCACCACAGCGCTTTCCGGCCTCGCGCAGCATCCAGCCGTAAGCCTTCTGGATCAGGTCCCGGCGGTCCTCGATGACCAGCGGCGCCACCGCGAGAAGGGGTTGCGCATCACCGCGTTTGGTGAAGGCGGAGGTTCCGATGATGCCAACCCGCCGACGCCAGAGGTCATCTTCGGCCGCCAGCTCTAACAACAGCGAATAGTCTTGGCCGACAAGCCATTCCCCCAGGATCTGCTCAGCAGAGGAGTCAACCAGGTCCCAGTTGTTCACCCGGCCGTGGCAGACCTGCTGCAGGTACATCTGCACCCAGGCTTCGCATTCGACACCTTCGGCGTGCGTGAACTCCCAGACTGCCAGGATCAACCCGGTCAGGCGGTGTTCGTGCACCTCACTGGCCAGCAGCCGCACCACCGCGTCGCGTCCGATGCCACGGAATCGCCGCGCAAGCTTGCGCTGATCGGGTACAGAAACGCCGACGAAGACATCGCCCTCGCCGTACTCACCAGGCCCGGTCTTGAAGAACCGCGCCGATTTCTTGGCCCGGCCGGAATCGCCGGCGGCATCGAGCGCCGCGATCACATCTTCGGCGCGGATGAAGCTCAGGTCAGGCGTCCAGCTCGCTGGCCACGGCGCGCACGACCTCGGAGACCTTGCGGGCGATCTTGCGGTCCGGGTAACGCCCCTTGCGCAGCTCGCTCTGCACCGTGCCCTCCAGCAAGGTGATCATGTCCTCGATCATTCCGTGGAGCTCGTCGGTGGTGTGCTTGTGGTTCACCGGCCCACTGCTCTCGCGACGCGTCTTCTGCACCGAGGGTGGCGCGTCGATCAACTTGAGGCTCAGCGCCTGCGGACCGCGACGGCCCGCGGCCATACCGAACTCGACCTTCTGTCCGGCCTTGAGCCCCTCAACGCCAGCGGGCAGCGCCGAGGACCGGACGTACACGTCCTCGCCATCCTCTTGCGACAGGAAGCCGAAGCCCTTCTCGGCGTCGTACCACTTGACCTTGCCGGTTGGCACTGCACTCACCTCACATGATTAACGCGCCCCAAATAGGGCGCGGTGAGTGGTCATCCTACTCGGCTCGCGCAAGTGGTCGCTACGCTGCACTTATGACCCCGTTGATTGATTCGTTCGGCCGCATCGCGACCGACTTGCGGGTGTCATTGACCGACCGGTGCAATCTGCGTTGCACGTACTGCATGCCCGCAGAGGGACTGGACTGGTTGCGCAGCGACGCGCTACTCACCGCCGACGAATACGTTCGGCTTATCGGCATCGCGGTTACCGAGCTGGGAATCCGCAGCGTCCGGTTCACCGGCGGAGAACCGTTGATATACAAGGACTTGGAGCGACTCGTCGCCGCGGTGGCCGCCCTCACACCGCGACCCGATATCGCAATGACGACCAACGGCGTCGGCCTGGATCGCAAGGCCGCCGCGCTACGCGCCGCCGGGCTGGACCGCATCAATGTGTCGCTGGATACGTTGGACGCCGATCGTTTCGCCGCGATCACCCGCCGCGACCGGTTATCCGATGTCCTCAGCGGACTCCAAGCCGCCGATGCCGCCGGACTATCGCCCATAAAGATCAACGCAGTTTTGACACCCGAGCAGTACAAAGAGGACGCCCTCGCACTGCTGCGGTTCAGCCTGGAACACGGATATGAGCTGCGGATCATCGAACAGATGCCGTTGGACGCTGAGCACAACTGGAACCGCGACCGTATGGTGACGGCCGACGAAGTCCACGCCGCCCTGAGTCGGCAGTTCACGCTGAGCACGGACCCGGCACCCCGTGGCAGCGCACCAGCACAACGCTGGCTGGTCAACGGGGGCCCTGCCACGGTCGGGATCATCGCATCGGTATCGCGGCCGTTCTGCGGAGACTGTGACCGCACCCGGCTGACGGCCGACGGACAGGTGCGCAATTGCCTGTTCGCCACCGCAGAGTCAGACCTGCGCGGACTGCTCCGCTCCGGCGCCACCGACGCGATGGTGGCATCGGCGTGGCAGGTCGCCATGTGGGGGAAGAAACCGGGGCACGGGATCAACGACCCCTCGTTCCTGCAGCCAGACCGCCCCATGAGCGCGATCGGCGGCTAGGTGAGCATCCACGTCCGGTACTTCGCCGCGGCCGCGACCGCCGCAGGTGTCCAGGAGGAGACCGTCGAGCTCCCCGCAGGGGCCTCTTTCAACGATCTGACCCGTCAACTGGCCACCAAAGGAGTGGAACTGGAACGCGTATTGGCGCGTTGTTCCTTTCTTTATGACGGCGTGGCGGTCCGCGACCGCTCCCACCGGCCGGAATCAGGCTCTGTCGTGGATGTTCTTCCTCCGTTCGCTGGAGGATAGAAGTGCGCTGGCCTATCCTTTTCCTAAGGAAGCTCTAAGGTAACTCTGAGAGTTGCATATAGAGATCCCCGGACAATTTCGTGATCTACGACACACATCCGAAGGTCACAGAATGGTCACGGCGCGGACACGGGGTGGTGGAGCTGCCCAATAACCTGCGGAGACCTCACCACTGGCGGGAATAAACCCACCCTGTCGTGGACGAAACACCGGGGAATGTCCAACATGACGAGATGCGCGCGGGCACGTACCGTCATCCGCAGTCCATACCCGCGCACCGAGCTCCGTCCCTCGGGTGTGGCACCTCGTCGGTAAACCAAGGGACGGAGGCGGGGAACCCAACCGCCGGAGATCTCGATCTCCAGCACGAACCTCCATGGTTCTTGGGGTGAAGCCCGGGCAACCGGGCCGAGCGACCTCTCGTTCGAACCCGACAGCTGACCTCGCAGGTGCGTCACAGAGAGGAATACGACGGACATATGAGTGGACGGCACAGTAAGCCCACCAAGGCGGGCGCTAAAGCGGCCAAGGTCGCGGTAGCAGGTGCAGGCCTTGTCGGTGGCGGTCTGATGATGGCCGCGACGGCCGCAGCAGCCACCGATGGCGAGTGGGACCAGGTCGCGCGCTGCGAATCGGGTAACAACTGGGCCATCAACACCGGTAACGGGTACCAGGGCGGGCTGCAATTCTCGCCCAGCACCTGGATCAACAGCGGTGGCGGCCAGTACGCCCCGTCCGCTCACCTGGCCACCAAGGAACAGCAGATCGCGATCGCCGAGAAGGTACTCGCGGGCCAAGGCCGTGGCGCCTGGCCAGTCTGCGGCCGTGGCCTGTCCGGTTCCACCCCGCGGACCGCCCCCGCCGCGAACGTCACGCCTGCCGCGCACCATGAGGAGCAGGCGGCCGCTGAGCCCGCCCCGGCCCCCGAGCCCGCTCCGGCTCCCGAAGCCGACGAGCAGTTCGTTGCCGAGGCCCCCGAGGCGCCCATTGTCGAGGAGGCCCCGGCCCCCGAAGAGGCGCCCGCCCCCGAGGCCCAGGACGTCGAGTTCCAGTCCGGTCCCGCGCCGGCCGAGCCCGAGCCCGTGGCTCCGGCCGAGGAAGCCCCGGCTCCCGAGGTCATCGCCGCACCGGCACCGGAGGCCCCTGTCGTCGACGAGGCACCCGCCCCCGAGCAGGTCCCGGCTCCCGAAGCCCCCGCCGCCGAGGACCAGGTCCTGCCCTACGAGTTCCAGTCCGGCCCGGCGCCCGCCGAGCCGGCACCCGCCCCCGAGCCTGCCCCGGCACCCGCCGCGGCAGCTCCCGAGATCCCGCTTCCCGCGGGTGTCCCGGACGCGGCGGATATCGGATTCGCCGCCGGCAAAGCCGCCTTCGACGCCGGTCCGGTTGCCTCCAATGGCACGCTGAACCCTGACGCCGTCGCCGGTGTGGTGCGGCATCTGCCCGACCCCAACAACCTGCCTCCCGGCACCACCGATGTCACTCCCCAGGACAGTCGTGGAGTGTCCTACCTGAAGGACATCGTCTTCGCCATGCAGACGCAGGATGTCAAGGCCAGCGACGCAATCCTCGCCCTGGCGCAGCGCTAACCCGTACCTAGATAATCGCCCCGGCCCTCACGGTCGGGGCGATTGTCGTTGCGGGGTAACCTTTTCGACGGGAAGTGTAGGCCCCTTGTCAAGGGGGTTGACGTCCCGGCTTCGAGGCGTACGTTGGTGGTCATGACGGCACCGACCACTCCCCCGGACGTTCCCAGTCACGAAGCATTCGAAGCGGTCTACAACGGCAAACCCATGTTCGAAGGCGCCCCCGCGGCGGGCGTGCCCTGGGACATCAGGGACGCGCAACCACGAATCAAAGAGCTCGCCGCCTATGGCGCGCTGCGCGGAGACATCTTGGATATCGGCTGTGGTCTCGGCGAGAACTCGATCTATCTCACCCAGCAAGGCCTCTCGGTCACCGGCCTGGATTTTTCCCCTTCGGCCATTGAACAGGCAAAGCAACGCGCCGCCGCCGCGGGTGTGACAGTCGACCTCCAGGTGGCCGACGCGACCAAGCTCGACGGCTGGGACGCACAGTTCGACACCGTGATCGATAGCGCCGTCTATCACTGTTTCGATCACGACGGCCATCAGCAGTACGCGAAGGCACTGCACCGGGCCACCCGCCCGGGGGCGCGCTGGTTCATCGCCTGCTTTGGCGATGGCACCGTGAACGGCATCGCGATGCCGTTCGGCGTGCAAGATCCCGAAGAGATCAAGAGCGTATTGTCCGAAGCCAACTGGAACATCCAATACTTCGGCCGGACAACATATCTCGGATCCCGGACGGCATTCATCGGCGCCGCGCCGGCCGGTATCGATCCGGAGCAGATGCCTGCCGGTATGCGTGAGCGTTATCAGCGGCCGGGTGTGGCCGAAGAAGCACAGAAGACATTTGAGCGTCTCCAGCAGCTAGACGACGACATGATCCACATGCCGTTCTTCAATATCATCGCGGAAAGGGGCTGAACATCATGACCGCACCAACCCAGAACATCTTCGAGGATCTGTATCGAGAGAGCGTCAAGGACGGCGGGCCCATCATCCCGTGGGATTCCAAGGACGCCAAACCACGCATCAAGGAGCTGGCCCTGCTCGGCGCGATCCGCGGAGACATCCTGGATGTCGGCTGCGGCCTTGGCGACAACGCCATTTATCTTGCTCAGCAAGGTTTTAACGTCACCGGACTAGACTTCTCCCCCTCGGCGATCGAACAGGCCAAGGGCCGGGCGGCCGCCGCCGGCGTCACCGTCGACTTCCAGGTCGCCGACGCCACCGAACTTGACGGCTGGGATGCACAGTTCGACACCGTAATCGACAGCGGCGTGTACCACTGCTTCGATCACGAGGGACACGCGAAGTACGCGAGCGCGCTGCACCGGGCCGCACGCCCCGGAGCACGTTGGTATATATGGTGTTTCGCTCAGGCCAGCGTGCACGGCATCCCGACCCCGTTCCAGAACGCACAGCAGGCAGAGGAGATCGAAGAGGTGCTGCCTGCCAACGGATGGACGGTGCTGCAGCTGAACCCGACGACAATGGCGGCACCAAAGGCCGAGTTCCTCAACGCGATTCGCGGCACCTACCGCGGAGACCCCGAGCGGCTAGAGCGACTGGAACAAGATCTCGACGATCCGCTGCTCTACATCCCCGTGTACACGGTCATCGCCGAACGGGCGTAGGACTACAGCCGGCGGCCCGCGAGTACGCGCGCCGCCTACACCAGACCCCAATCGGGGCCCGAATTTTTCAGGCCGACCCCACCCATTCGTTGCTGCCGTCGGCGAAGAACTGGTGCTTCCATACCGGCAGCGCCGCCTTGACGTCATCGACGAGGCGCTGGCACGTGACGAATGCCTGCCGTCGATGGTCGGCACTCACCGCCACCACGAAGGCTGCCTCCCCGACCGTCAGGGCGCCGATGCGGTGACTCACCGCCACCGCGCGCACGCCCTCTGCTTCAGCGGCGATGCGCTCCACCACATCGGTCAGCACCTGCTGGGCCGACGGATGTGCCGAATACTCAAGCCGCAGCACCGTCTTGCCGCCGTCGTGGTCGCGCACATTGCCCACGAATCCGACTGTGGCCCCAGCAGATTCGTGATCGACCAGGTGCTCGTGCTCGATCAGCGAGATGCGTTCCGCGGTCACCAGCGCACGGGAGACGCTAGCACTCATACGTGATCACCCCCGGCTATCTGGTCCAGTGCATGGCCGAGCACGCCGTCGAGCACCGCAAGTCCGTCGCGCACCCCGCCGGTGGAGCCGGGCAGGTTGACCACCATGGTGCGGCCGACGACTCCGCACACGCCCCGGGACAGGATGCTGGTGGGCACGGTCGGCAGCCCGGAGCGTCTGATGGCGTCGGCCAGCCCGGGGATCTGGTAGTCCAGCAGTGGGGCGGTGTGTTCGGGTGTGGCATCGGTGGGCGAGAGCCCGGTGCCGCCGGTGGTGATGACCAACGAAACTCCGTCGGAAACCGCGGTGCGGATCGCCGCTCCCACCGCGCCGCCGTCGGGCACGACGATCGGTTTCTCAACATGGAAATCTTGTGCCCCAAGCCATTCCACGATAACTGGTCCGGTCTTGTCGGGGTACTGACCGGTGGCCGCCCGAGTGGAGGCCACGATCACCCGCGCAGACCTCAGGGTCGGGTCCATGTTCCGGTCTTGCCGCCCTCTTTGCGCAACACTCGGACGTCGTCGATGCGCGATGCCGGATCGACCGCCTTGACCATGTCGTGCAAGGTCAATCCGGCGACCGTCACGGCGGTCAACGCTTCCATCTCGACCCCGGTGCGGTCGTTGGTGTGCGCGGTGGCGGTGATCTGAATGGATCCTGTGCTGGCCTCGATCTCGAAGTCAACGTCGATGCCGGTGAGCGGTATCTGATGACACAGCGGAATGAGCTCGCTGGTGCGTTTGGCGGCCATGATGGCGGCCAGCCGGGCTGTGGCAATGGCATCACCCTTGGGCAGCGTGCCGTCGGCCAGGAACTTCAGGACTTCTGGAGTGGTGACGAAGCGTCCGGCCGCGACCGCCTCGCGGGCGGTGGCCTGTTTGGCCGACACGTCGACCATGTGTGCGGACCCGTGCTCGTCGATATGAGAGAGACGGTCAGGCGGTGATGAGCCGCTATCGCCAAGACCGTCGGACACCGTTACTTGTTGATGACGGTGACGGGGTGCACGTAGGGCACGGACTGCACCGGGAACTCGATGTCACCGAAGGGTGACAGGGCTCCGGTGCGGTCGGCCGCGAGTTCGGAGACGGCGTGCTCACCGTCCACATGTGCGGGCCAGCCGTTGTCGACGTATTGCTTCTTGTCAGCCACGAAGCCATTGTGGCAGGCCGGGAGCACAACGGCGAACCCAACCCGCCTCTACGCTGGTGTCTGATGAGTGACGATGCGGCGTTGGCTACCTGGCTGCGCCAGCTGCCCGACGAACAGTTGGTGCGGCTGGTCCGGTTGCGACCCGATTTGGCGTCGCCACCTCCGGGGTCGCTGGCGGCTCTGGCGGGCCGGGCGCTGTCGCGCCAATCGGTACGCGCGGCCACCGACAACCTGGACTTTTTGACCTTGGCGGTCCTGGATGCACTGCTGGTGGCTCGCGCAGACGTCACCGGCACTCCGGTCTCGGAGGTGCTCGCCCAGGTCGACGGTCGCGCCACTGAGCTGCAGGTGCGTGCCACCCTGGACCGGCTGCGCGAGCTGGCGCTGGTGTGGGGGAATCGCGAGCTGCACCTGGCGGGAGAGACACGGTTGGGGCTGCCCTGGGTGGTCGGCCAGGTGATCAGCGAGCAGACCCCCGACTCCTACGACGCGGCCCGCGCCGCGTTGGCGGCGACCGACGAGCGCGGAATGGAGCTGTTGCAGGCGCTCATCACGGGATCTCCCATCGGCCGCACCCGGGACGCCGCACCCGATGCCCCGGCGGATCGTCCGGTACAGCGGCTGCTCGCGGCCGGCCTGCTGCAGCGGATCGACGACGAGACGGTGCTGTTGCCCCGGTTCGTGGCACAGCTGCTCCGCGGTGAGGAGCCCGACCGGCTGCAGCCACCGACCACCGAGACGACGACGGCGACCCAGGCCGAAGCCAACGCCGCTGCCGCGGGGGCGGCACTTGATCTGCTGCGTGAAGTGGGACTGCTTCTCGACGAGCTCGGGGTCAACCCCGCTCCTCAGCTGCGCAGCGGTGGCCTGGGCGTGCGCGAGGTCAAAAGGCTGGCGAAGGCGACGGGTATCGATGACACCCGGATGGGGCTGCTGCTGGAGGTGCTGGCGGCCGCCGAGCTGATCGCAGTGGGTGACCCCGATGTGCAAACCGACGCCGAGGGCTGGCATTGGGCGCCGACCACGCAGGCCGACCGCTTCGCCGAGCTGCCGACCGCGACCCGCTGGTTTCGGCTGATGTCGGCGTGGTTGATGCTGGCGGCCCGTCCCGATCTGATCGGCAAGCGCACCAGCGAGGACAAACCGATAGCGGCCCTTTCGGATTCGCTACGGTCGACGGCAGCACCCCATGACCGCAGGCTGCTCTTGGAGATCCTCGGCGAGCTGAAGCCCGGGGAGGGGTTGCGGGCCGAAGAGACATCCCGGGTGATGCGGTGGCGCCGTCCGCGCTGGGGCGCACGGCTGGGCGTGGAACCGGTGACGGCACTGTTGTTCGAGGCGACGACGCTGGGTGTGATCGGGCGTGGCGCGTTGACGACACACGTGCGTACCTTCCTGGACAGCAGCGGCGACGAGGCGGCCACGCTGGCCGCGATGGAGAAGGCGCTACCCGCTCCTATCGACCACTTCCTCGTGCAGGCCGATCTGACGGTCGTCGCACCCGGCCCACTGATACGCGACGTGGAGCTCGAGCTGGCCGCGATGGCGGACCTCGAATCAGCGGGGGCGGCGAGTGTTTTCCGGGTCAGCGACGCCAGTATCCGGCGTGCGCTGGATTCGGGGCGGACCGCCACCTCGCTGCACAGCTTCTTCGGTTCGCGCTCCAAAACCCCTGTCCCCCAATCGCTGACCTATCTCATCGACGATGTCGCGCGACGGCATGGACAGCTTCGGGCCGGTGTGGCCAGCTCGTTCCTGCGCTGCGATGACGTGGCTCTGCTGACGCAGGTGATGGCGTCGGTGCTGGCGGAGGATCTGGGGCTGCGGCTATTGGCCCCAACCGTCGCGGTGTCGTTGGCCCCGCTGGCCGAGTTGGTGGCTGGGCTGCGCGCGGCGGGCTTCGCACCCGCCGCCGAGGATGCCACCGGAAACATCGTGGAGCTCCGGGCACACCGCGCCCGGGTGACTCCCCAGCCGCACCGGATGGGTTGGACGCCACCGGTACTCAGTGAGCCCGCGGCCGCCGCAGTGGTCAAGGCATTGCGCGCGGCGGGCGATCACGACGGCATCCGCATCGAGCCGTCGCAGGCGGTGGCGCTGCTACAGCAGTCCGCCAAGGCCCAGACCAGCGTACTCATCGGGTACGTGGACCCGGCCGGGGTGGCGTCCTCGCGAGTGGTCAATCCGATCAGCGTGCGTGGTGGGCAGCTGTCGGCCTTCGACACCGCGGCGGGGCGGATCCGAGACTTCGCGATTCACCGCATCACCGCGGTCTCGCCGCCGTCCTGACTGTCGATCAGCTCCGCGTCAGCGGACGCCCTCGAACGGATTCCATGACTCGCTATGGCGAACCCAGTGCAAGTAGTAGGCCTGGTTGGCGATGCCCATAAACAGCGCAGCAAAGCCGAACGAGAACGCGCGCGTCACGCTGTCGGAGGCGCCCACCGCCCCCAGCACGACGCCGAGACGGACACTGATCCCGAGTAGCACCCGGCCCTTGCGCCACATTCCCTTGACGAAGAAGTAGATCGGACCAAAGAAAAAGGCGAGGAAATTACTGGTCAACCGGATACGTTCCCAAAACGACCCCGCGCGGAAGATGGCATTCGCCCCTTCTTTCGTCTACGCCGCGGCGTAGTGGTCGTAGAACGCGGACCGGTGCTGCCAAATCTCGGCCAGGGTGCTGCGGTCTTGAGGTGTCGTCACCGCAGCAATCTGCCAGGGCACACAGCACCCTCCAATGTCCCCGGGCATCACTATCCTGGATCGAATGACCGATGGACCGCTGATCGTCCAGTCCGATAAGACCGTGCTGCTGGAGGTCGATCACGACCAGGCGGACGCGGCGCGCCAGGCGATCGCCCCCTTCGCCGAGCTCGAACGCGCACCCGAGCACGTGCACACCTATCGCATCACCCCGCTGGCGCTCTGGAACGCGCGTGCCGCCGGGCACGACGCCGAGCAGGTGGTCGATGCCCTCGTCACCTTCTCCCGTTACGCGGTACCGCAGCCGCTGCTGGTGGACATCGTCGACACCATGGCCCGCTACGGGCGCCTCCAGCTCGTCAAGCATCCCGCGCACGGCCTCATGCTGGTGAGCCTGGATCGCGCAGTGCTCGAAGAGGTGCTGCGACACAAGAAGATCGCCCCCATGTTCGGCGCCCGTATCGATGACGACACCGTGCAGGTGCACCCCAGCGAGCGTGGCCGGGTCAAGCAGATGTTACTCAAGATCGGTTGGCCCGCAGAGGATCTCGCCGGATACGTCGATGGCGAAGCCCACCCGATCAGCCTGGCCGAGGATGGCTGGGAGCTCCGGGACTATCAACAGATGGCAACCGACTCGTTCTGGGCGGGCGGTTCCGGTGTGGTGGTGCTGCCCTGCGGGGCCGGTAAAACGCTGGTGGGCGCCGCCGCGATGGCCAAGGCACAGGCGACCACCCTGATCCTGGTCACCAATACCGTGGCCGGGCGGCAGTGGAAACGCGAACTCATCGCGCGAACCTCATTGACCGAAGAGGAGATCGGCGAATACTCCGGCGAGCGCAAGGAGATCCGGCCGGTCACCATCGCCACCTACCAGGTGATCACCCGGCGCACCAAGGGTGAGTACCGCCACCTGGAACTGTTCGACAGCCGGGACTGGGGCCTGATCGTGTACGACGAGGTGCATCTGCTGCCCGCTCCGGTGTTCCGGATGACGGCAGATCTGCAGTCGCGGCGCCGCCTCGGACTCACCGCCACCCTCATTCGAGAGGACGGCCGCGAGGGCGATGTCTTCAGTCTCATCGGCCCCAAGCGCTATGACGCGCCGTGGAAAGACATTGAGGCCCAAGGCTGGATCGCCCCCGCCGAGTGCATCGAGGTACGGGTCACCCTCACCGAGAACGAGCGGATGATCTACGCCACCGCCGAGGCCGACGAGCGGTACAAACTGTGCTCGACGGCCCACACCAAGATCAACGTGGTGAAGTCGATTCTCGCCCGCCATCCCGGAGTGCCGACTCTGGTCATCGGCGCCTACCTGGATCAGCTCGACGAACTGGGAACCGAGCTGGATGCCCCGGTGATCCAGGGCTCTACCAAGAACGCCGAACGTGAAGCGCTTTTCGACGCATTCCGTCGGGGCGAGATCGCCACCCTGGTAGTTTCCAAGGTAGCCAACTTCTCCATCGATCTACCGGAAGCAGCTGTGGCTGTTCAGGTTTCGGGCACGTTCGGCTCGCGCCAAGAAGAAGCGCAGCGGCTTGGGCGGCTGCTGCGTCCAAAGGCCGACGGCGGCCAGGCCTACTTCTATTCGGTGGTATCCCGCGACACCCTTGATGCCGAGTACGCAGCACACCGGCAGCGGTTCCTGGCCGAGCAGGGCTATGGCTATCGGATCACCGACGCCGACGATCTTCTCGGACCTGCGATCGGTTAACCGTCCGAGGCCCTGGAGAGTTGGTCTCCGGCCCGCTCCGCGGATGATTCGAAGCGGCGCTTGATGCGCAACAGGGGCGTCTCGAAGTATCGAAAGCTCAGATAGGCAACGGCGATAACGAGGATCGTCGTTCCCGCGCAGAGCGTCAGCCCCTGCTCCTCGTGGACTATTCGGCGTACGACATTGGCGCACAACATGTGCATCAAGTAGATGCCGTAGCTGATCACACCGATGAACGCGAGGGGTCGCCAGCTCAGTACCGGATGCATGAGGGTGTTCTCGCGGATGGAAACCGCGACGACGGCCACGACCATGAGGATCTGGATCGACCATGGTGGCGCACCGAACCACAACGCGGCAATCATCGCCGCAAACACCGCAGGGGCCGACCACCACCAGCCCAGCACCGCGGCGACCCGCGCGTAGCCACGGCGGGTGTTGACGAAGATCGCGAAAGCCGCTCCGAGAAGGATGGGCAACGACAAGCTCGCCAGGATGCGCCACGGCAATACCCGCGCATCGAAGAAGACGCCGGTTCCGGCCGAGACCACTACCAGTGCGAAGAGCACCACGAGCGGTGCCCAGACCTTTCCCTTGCTCAGCACCAGGGCCCCGACCAACAGCGGCGGCCACAACAGATAGAACTGTTCCTCGGCGGACAGCGACCAGGAAAAATAGAACGGTACCGACGCGCCAGTGGACAGGTCCACGAACCAGTTGACGGTATAGGTCAGGAATGCCGGCAGGTCCCCAAAGAATCGCTCGCCCTTTGGCGTATCGCGTTCGGTGGCGAACACCAGCAGGACGTACAGGGCCAGCACCGCGTAGTACAGCGGGAAGATACGTAATGCCCTGCGTGCGTAGAAGTTTCGCAGCGATACGGCGGAGGTGCGATCACGCTCGCGGACAAGCAGAGTGGTGATGAGAAAGCCGCTGATCGCGAAGAAGAAGTCGACGCCCATGAATCCGCTGTGCGAGATCCTTGGACCGGGCGTTCCCGACGTATGGTGCCAGATCACCGCCAGAACACTCAGTGCCCGCAAGCCGTCCAGCGCCCCGAACTTCTTCGTAGCGAGAAACGATTCGTAAGCAGCCACAGCCCGTCGCGACACCGAAAGCAGGGTATCAGCGTTACCAGATCAGTGTTGCTGCCGGCATCCGTTGTCCACGGCGGTGTCGAGCTGGATATCCGTGGAGCTGATCGACGGCGTCAGGAACCGGATATGCCCGATGAGCTCCCGCGGCAGATCGTCGATCCGGGTGGAGTAGCGGGTGCCGTCGATCACGCTGCGCGCGGTCAGCGAGAAGGTCTTCGCGACGTCGGCGTCAAACGCCCCGTACTTCTGCAGCGCCTCCGCAACCATCCGCTGGAAGGGGGTCAGGTTCAACGTTCGCAAGTCCAGGGACGGATCAAGCTGAATTCTGATCCCCTCGGGCACCCCATCGGGAATCGTGCCGTCCGACCGCGTACCCGGGTACACGTAGGCGGGTGCGTTGATCGGGATCGCGAACCGCAGCGCATGATCGATCACTCCGGCCTGTACGTCTTCCGGCGTGATCAACCCCGCGAGGTAGGACAGCTCACCTCCCGAATGCGCGGGTCCACTGACATGCCCGCCCGATCCTGTGTCTACCCGATAGGTGGCCTGTGCGATCGCCGACATCGAATCCGGTGTGAAGGACTGGAACTCGTATTCACATCCGTTGATGTCGTCGATGATTGCCAGATGCGCGTCGACATCCTGCGTGGGCAGATAATGGGGCAGATACGGGATGTCGATCGACTTCCCGCTGTTGCGGACGGCGACCGTCCGGGTGGGAGTGCCCGCAGGTGCGTGATAGACGGCGGTAGTCCAGATGTCCTCGTTGACGTCGATTGCTTTGACATCGGGATGATGCATCAGCGCGGCAACCCACTTCGCCGACCGAGGGTCGATCGCCGGGTTCGGCGGCAGCGGCTGATTCAAGAATGAGTTAGCCGCGAAGAAGTTGCCGTTCGCAGACTCCGGGCCCAGCGCCACTTGGGACACCGAGAACTCTTGTACCGCAGGGCCACTCGCGCTGGAGTAGCTGACCCGGACCGCATGCACACCAGCCTGGACGGTGCGCGTGGCCAGATCGGTACCCCAGTCACGGGTGTTGGCGTGATCGAAGATCTGCTCGTCATCGAGCCACACTCGCCCGACAATGCCACCGCTCATCGAGGCAATCTGGTACTCGCCCGTCACGGGGAATCGCAGCGAACCGACGGCATCGACCGAAAAACCGTCGGCCTGCACACCCGGCGCTGGAGATGCCGCGAAGTTCCCGCCGACCGAGTACTCGCATCGGGCGAGCACCGCGGTGCCGGAATGATCAGTGTTGTTGTAGTAGCGCGTCCAGTATTGACCTACATCGCAAGGGTTTTGGGCCGCCGCATCCGTCTCGTTCCGGGCAGGCACACAGGCGGCCGCCACCAGGATCACCGTAAGCAGGACGAGCGTGCGCACGGATCCACTGTACGGGCGAACGCTTACCTCCCGGCAGCGGCGATCTTGTCGAAGTATCTCTGGGTGCGCTTCATCGAGAAACCGACGATGGCACTCACCGCGGGGGTGGCATAGCGAATCGGGCCAGTGCCGTCGATGGCCCATGCCCAAGTGAAGTCGGCACCACGATCCGTCGGAGTCACCACATAGTCCTCGGCGAAGGCACGCAGGCCAGGCACCGGCACCGGCATGCTCGTGACGTAGAACGCCTTCCGCCGTCCTTCCTCCCAGAGGAAGTAGTGCTCATTCACCTTCGGACCCACAGCGGGCCCGATCTTGCGGACAGCACCGACACCGGCGCGCGGGTTACCCCACACGACCCTGATACCCGGAGCCAACCACCGCAGCGTGGTGTCGTTGGTCAGCTCACGCCACACCGTGTCGGCGGATACCGGTACGGAGATGGTGTGGCTCGCTCTCACGGGAGCGCTGGACAGGAAGGCTTCATCGACTGCGTCAAGCGAAGGCATTCCCGTAACTTACGGTATCGGTTGGGTCGTAAACAATGGGCCCTACTGCTGCTGGGCGCAGGCCTGATCGGCCTGCTCGTCCAGCCGGATGTCCGTAGACGCCACAGCGGGTTGGCCGCGCCCGGCCCCATCTGTAAGACCGAATAGAACTCGAAGGAGTCGCCGGAGGTTTTCCAGAAGGCGAGACAGAGGGAAATGTTATCCCGATGGCCGCCAGGACGGCCACGACAGCCAAGAACCGCAGAACTCTCATGCGTGTGAATACCCTGTCCGATAACAGGCGTAAAACGATTCACGCGCAAAGTACTCCCGGGTTGAATCAATTCACCAGGGCATTCGTTCAAGCGATATTCTCCGGCGATGAATCTGCAATAGACAGACTGACCAATCGACTCAACTATGAACTGCTGGCGACTATCTCGCGAACAAACAAGTCGATTCCAGAACGGTCATAGGCCGCTTCCGGGAAATTGCATATCGCATAGCCCAGCCCCAGCCGGCGGAACTCCGCCAAACGCTCCGCGATCTGTTCCGGGGTTCCCGCCGTTTCGGCAAGATTCCCGACCGTGACCTGGGCGACGTCCTCGCCGATGACCGGGACGAGCCGCGCCCTGATGGCCGCCAGCCGATCTGCCACCTCGGCGTCATCGGCTCCGATGACGATGTTCATGTTGGCGCTCCGGACAATGGCATCGAAGTCGGTGCCAATGTCTTTGCAGTGCGCTGCAAGCACTTTCGACTTGTGCTCGAATTCTTCGGGAGACTGCCCGAAGTTGGTGTACTGCGCATAGCGCGCCGCGATCTGCAATGTCACCTTCTCTCCGCCACCCGCGATCCACAGCGGAATTCCCTTGGACTGCAGGGGCTTGGGGGCGACGATGGCGTCATCGACCTGGTAATAGGTGCCGTCCAAAGAGACGCGCCCGTCGCGCCAGGCGTCACGCATGATGCGCACCCCTTCGCGCAGCCTGCCGAGACGCTCGGCGGCGCCCGGAAAGCCATAGCCATATGCGCGCCACTCGTGCTCGTACCAGCCGCCGCCGATGCCCATCTGGGTGCGCCCGCCGGAGATGATGTCCACTGTCGCGGCGATCTTGGCCAGGTACACCGGGTTTCGGTATCCCACGGCCGTACACATCTGCCCCAGTTTGATTCGCGAGGTCACGGCCGCGAAGGCGGACATCAGCGTCCACGCCTCATGGGTCGCCTCGTCGGTGGGCACCGGCACGGTATGGAAGTGGTCGTAGACCCATACCGAGTCCCACGGACCGTCCTCCGCGTAGCGGACCAGATCGCGCATGGCGGTCCATTGATCCTCGGGTGCGATGCCTACCAAATCCAGGCGCCAGCCCTGCGGGATGAAGACTCCGAACTCCAGCGTCTCGGCCACCCGCGCAACATTACGCCGGGACGGGCGATCCCACCCATTGGGTGAGGGCCTCGACAAGGCCGGCGTCGGAACCCTCGCCCACCCAGGCGACATACCCGTCGGGGCGCACCAGCACCGCATCCGGTGCCGTCACCTCGCCCAGCACCGGAAGATCCCATGCACCTGAGTATTTCGCGTCCACCAGCTGAACTCGGTCGGCCCATCCATCGAGGCGCAGACTCTGCGACTCTCCGAAGTTGAACAGCACTGGGCGGGCCGTGTGCAGGTATGGGTAGACGCGCGTCGGCCCCTCTGCGGTCACCACGTCGAGGTCCGGCATGCGGCGACCCAGCAGTGGATGCGCTGTGCCCTGATGCCTACCGACCTCATACTGGATATCTAGGCCGCTCATCATGCCGGCGATGCGCTTGCGCGGTTCTTCCATGGCCAGCAGATCGGACACGATGTCACGCAACGCATCGATCCGCGGGCTCGCCTCAGACAGCGGGGTCTGGGCCATGGTGTTGTGCAGCACCCGTTCCGCCACCGGGTGGCGCTCGGAGTGATAAGTGTCCAGCAGTGCGTCCGGGGCCTCTCCCTTGATCACCGCGGCAAGCTTCCACCCCAGGTTCACCGCATCCTGGACACCGGTGTTGAGTCCTTGTCCGCCGAACGGGAAGTGGATATGGGCGGAATCGCCCGCCAGGAACAGGCGCCGGTCACGGTACCGGTCGGCCTGGCGAGTCATATCGGAGAACCGGGACATCCAGCGTGGACTGTGCAAACCGAAATCCGTGCCCGCGATGGCGATGAGCGCTTCCTTCGCCTCCTCCAGGGTCGGTTCGGTTCCGAGCCGGGAGAGGTCGGTACTGAAGACCAGCCGGCACCACCCCTCCTCAAACGGCAGAATGGCCAGGAAGGCCTGACCGGGCTTGCGCAGCAGCCCGAACTCGAGCGGTTGCTCAGTGATCTCGGCATCGACCAGCATCGCCGAGCAGGACGGGTCATGGCCGGGAAACCCGATCCCCGCGGTCTTGCGGATGGCGCTGCGTCCGCCATCGCATCCGATGAGGTACTGCCCGCGCATCGCACGCTCGTCGGCAAGCGCCACGTCCACACCGGAGTCGTCCTGGGTGAATCCGACCACCTCGGCGTTGTAATAGATCGGTACCCCGAGTTCCGCGATCCAGGCCGCCAGCGTCTTCTCGGTGTAATGCTGAAGCAGACCCAGTGCGTACGGGTGACGGGTGGGGAAGTCCTCGATGCTCATGAAAATGCCTGAAAAGTGCGTCACCTGGCCGGTCATCCCCTGGGAGAGAAACCTCTCGGCGATCCCTCGCTGATCGAACACCTCGATCGTGCGTGAATGCACTCCCGCCGCACGAGATCCCACCTCCTCGTGACTGTCCCGACGTTCCAACACCGCAACGTCGACACCGGCGAGGGCCAGCTCACCCGCCAGCATGAGTCCGGTCGGGCCTCCGCCCGCGATGACCACTGCATGCTCGGTCATAGTGCTCCTTAACGTCGTTATTGGTATTGACTCCACAATTACTTTAACGCTGTTAAGGTGTCAATGTGATTTTGAATCGCGAAACCATCGCGCGGGCCGGCCTGGCCTTGCTGGACCGCCACGGCTCCGAGAACTTGACCATGCGGTCCGTCGCGGCTGCCCTGGACGTTCAGGCACCTGCGCTCTATTGGCATGTGAAGAACCGGCGTGACCTTGTCGACGCGATGGCCGACGAGATGTTCGGCGATGCCGTGAAGAACTTCGATCTATCGACGCCCGAGTGGGATCAATTCCTCGCCGGGGCCGCGCGCGTACTGCGTCGCGAAATGCTGCGGTATCACCAGGGGGCCAGGATTCTCGCCGGCACGGCCACTGCGCGCGCGGCCGATATCACCGAACCCATGCTCAACGTGATGATGAAGGCCGGGTTCACCCTGCGTGACGCCGCGCGCCTGACACCGACGATCTTTCACTACACCATCGGATTTACCATTGAACAGCAGACTCGCGACGGCTTCGAGTATCCGGAATCGAATCCCTACAGCGAGGAGAACCTGCGAGAGCACGTCGACCTGATCGCGCATCCCATGGTGGCACAGGCGTTTTCCGAGCTCTACCAGCCCGACTTCGACGCCGACTTCGAGGACGGACTCGCGATCATCATCGACGGCCTGCGAGCTCGGCTTCGCGGGAAACGGAAATCAGCGGCTCCTCGAGTAACGGATCGCCGCTAGGACAATCGGCCTCGTCCACTTCGGCAGACGCCACATCCTGAACATCGGCCTTCGACCGCGAAAAATGTTTCTGGAACCAGGGTTCCACGATCGCCGACGGCCACCAGTTGGCCTGCCCACACAGCACCACCAAAGCGGGAATGGTGATGGTGCGCACCAGGAAGGTATCCAGGAGCAGACCCATCCCGATGATGAAGCCCGCCTCGACCATCGACTGCAGGTTGCCGATCAGCAAGCCGAACATCGACGCCGCGAAAATCACTCCGGCAGAGGTGATCACACCTCCGGTCGACTTGACCGTCTTGATGACCCCGGAGCGGATGCCGTCGGGCGACTCGTCGCGAATGCGCGAGATGAACAACAGATTGTAGTCCGCGCCCACCGCGACCAGCACAATGAACGCCATGCCCGGCACACTCCAACTCAGCGGCTGTCCACCGATGAACTGGAATGCGATCACCCCGATGCCCACCGCCGAGGCATACGAAATGATCACCGAGCCAATGAGATACAGCGGTGCGACGATCGCCCGCAGCAGCGCCACGAGGATCAGCAACACCACGATGACCGTCAGCACGATGATGAACCGCAAGTCGTGGTTGTAGTAGTTGCGGATGTCGTTGTACATCGCCGACAACCCGGCCATCGAGATGGACGCATCGGACAGCGTCGTGTTGGGTTGTGCGCTGTGCGCCGCATCCTGGATGGCACGGACCTGATCCATCGCTTCGGGACTGAACGGATTCAGGTTGCTCTGCACCAGATAGCGCACCGCATGCCCGTCGGCCGAAACGAACGCTGCCGCAGCGGTCTTGAAGGAATCTTGAGTGAGCACTTGCTGCGGTATGTAGAAGCCGGACATCGATCCGGGGGCCGCATCACGCTTGGCGGCGACCAAGAGCGTTGAGGCATCGCCCAACTGGCCGCCCATCTGCTTGGTCTGGTCCACCAACATCTGCACACCTTCAGCCAGCTGTGCGCTGCCATCGGCCAGCGAGTTGACTCCGGTCAGGACTTCGGCGAACTTCTGCTGAATGCCGTAGGAGTCGGAAAGACCCAACCGCCGCAGGTTCGTGTCGATGGCGTTCAGCGCGGTGCGCAGCCGGGCAATGGTCGAGCTGATCTGTTTGTCATTGTCGACGGACTTCAACTCACGGCCGAGCTCGACAATTCTGTCCCTGGTGCCATCCTGTTTGGTCTCCAGGAACTTGTTCATCTCATCTCGCGAGGAGCGGCACGCGGGGTCCATCTCGCAGGCCGGGTTGCCGACCAACACACGTGCGACGGGTTCGATCCAGCCGTACACCTCACTGGCACCCTCGGCGTTGGCCTCAATGGCATCGCCGAGGGAATGCATGCTGGTGACCAGCTTGTCCACCGAGTCCAGATCGGCGAGGGTGCCCGTCCTCCCACTGCCACGCAGCTGGGCCAGCACCTCGACCAGTGCGCGCGCAGTGCCCAACGAGTTCTTCACCGAGTCGCGGACCTCACCGAGCTTGTCGGCCAACGTGTGTCCACCAGCGGCGAGCTTGTCCAAGTCCCTGGCGCGGGCATCGATCAGGTTCGACGCATCGCCCAGCTTCCCGCCAACCTCACCGGCCTGGTAAGAGAGCTTGGCCTCCTCCAGCGGTTCACCCGTGGGCCGGGTGATACCGCGCACCTTGTCGACACCGGGCACCTGGCTCACCCGCGCGGCCATCTGCTCCAGGTCGGCCAGCCCGCGCGGGGTGCGCAGATCATGAGGCGACTTGATGTAGAGGTATTGCGGCAGCGTTGAATTCACCGGGAAGTGCTTCTCGATCGCGGCGTAACCCTGATTACTATCGGCCCAGGAGGGCAGGTTCTTGCGGTCGTCGTATCCGAACTTCACCATCGCCCCGCAGGTGGCGAGGATGATCAGAATGACCAGGCTGACCGCCAGATGCGTACCCGGACGTTTGACGATGTTGATTCCCGAGCGGTGCCAAATCTTGTTGGCGTAAGCCTTTCTCGGTTTCACCCAGCCGCGGCGCCCCACCAGGATCAGCACCGCCGGCAGGAAGGTCACCGATGCCACGAATGCGATCAGGATGGACACGCTCAGCGCCGGACCGATGGTGGACAGGATCCCCAGCTTGGTAAAGCCCATACCCAGGAAGGTCACCGCCACCGTCGCCGCCGATGCCGCGACCACCTTGCCGACGGATTCCAGCGCAGCGGTCACCGCACTGTCGGAATCCATACCCTGTTTGACGTATTCGTGATATCGGCTGATGAGGAAGACCGCGTAGTCGACACCCGCACCCATCATCATCGCGGTCATGAATGTCAGCGTCTGATTCGAGATACTCAGACCCATCTGCGCCAGTCCCCCGACGGCCGCCTGGGCGATGCCCAGCGAGACACCCACCACGATGAGCGGCAGCATCATCGTCACCGGATTGCGGTAGACGATCAGCAAGATAAGCAGAACCAAAGCAGCCGTGGTTATTTCGACCTTGTGCAGGTCGCGCTCTCCCACCACCGTCAAATCGCCGACGGTGGCGGTCGGCCCCGTCGTAAAGGCGTTCAGCGTGGTGCCCGCGGTGGCGTCCTTGATGATCTTGAGGGCCCCCACATACGCCTTACCGGATTCGGGGGTGGCAAGCTCGCCCTGCAACCCCACCGGCAGGTACCACGCCTTGCCATCGGTGCTCGACATCATCTCGCGCAGCATCGGTTTGGTGATGAAGTCCTGCACCATGCTCACATCGCGAGTGTCTTCACGCATTCGCGCCGCGAGAACCCGGTAGGTCTGTTCGTCGGCGGGTGTCAGCCCGTTCTCGTTGGTGAGGACGATCAGCAGGATGTTCTGCGCACCGGACTCCCGGAACGACTCGACCATCTGCCGCGTGGTCTCCATGACGGGAGCATCCTTGGGCAGCAGATCGACCGGGTGGTCCTCGATGGCCTTCTGCAGCGAGGGCGCCGTGAGCGCCAAAATGGCAGCCAGGCCGATCCATACCCCGATGACGGCGACAGGGGCCTTCCGGACGATCCGAGCGATCAGTCCGTAGATACCACCTGTGTTGTCCGCCACGACTACTCGATCACCCCGTGCATACCGAAATCGTCGAGCGTCTCGGTCAGCAAGCTGGTCAGATCGGCGCGTGTCTCGATCACACCGGGCTGGTACGCGACAACGGCCAGGAAGATCCTTTCGTTGACTCTCCCCGATGCGACGAAGAGCTGCCCGTAGGTGCTCAGCACCTTGTCCGGCCGCACCCGCTGCTCGGCTAGTCTGCAGTAGGCGTAATCGGCGTGGGTCCCGTCCGGGCGATTCACATCGGGGTCCAGCGGCCCGACATTCGAGCACCCCACCGGATAGTCACCGTATTCCAGTGCCACATCGGCCAATCGGCGCGCGGCAGCCTTGGGGATGAACGGAGTCAGCGGCAACAGCGCCCACTTTTCGTCGGGTGCGTCCTGCAGACCGGAGAGCACCTCTTTAGTGGCACTGCGGATTCCGCGTAGATCGGTGGTCAGATCCGCCGGATCTACCGCGAACATCACCGAGGTCATGGCGTTGGCACGATAATCACCATCAGTACGCTCATTGACGGGCATGGAGAGAGTCACCCGGCCGTCCGGGCCGAGCCTGCCCACCTTGAGGGCGAGCTGAGCGGCGAACGCACTGACTAGCGAGTTACTGGTACCGCCACGACCACGCGCGTGTGTGTCCCAATGGGTTTCGTCCAGATACACGGTCACCGCCGGGATCTGTTCGATACGCACCTCGGCCGCGGGCCGGCCCGCGTGTTTGATGTCCTGGCGCCTCGCGCTCAACATCTTGGTGGCCTTACGGAAGGCCCGTGCGGTCTCGGGCAGGTCACGCCTGGTACGCCGCAAGTCTTCCCGCACGCTACGCAATCGCTTGCGTGCCCGTGGTGTCTCGTAGCCCAGCGGGACTGCCGCATCGTTGACCGCATCGGCGATGGCCCGGCACATGCCCACGCCGTCGGCGATGCTGTGCGAGACCACCAGGCTCACCGCGGTGGCACCATCGGTGAACCGGGTGACGCCAAGTCGCCAGGACGGACCGTGCTCGGGATCGATGGGGAGCTGGGCATGCCGGTGCACCCAATCCTGCAGTTCGGCCCGCGGTAGTGGCGCAAGCTCGACGTCGATGGGATGGCACGCCGGATCGAGCACCCAGCGATGACGGCCAAAAGGCACCCGGGAACGTTCGATCCGGCGGCCGAACAATCCCTGGCCGAGGCTGGCATGGAATCTGCGCAACCGGTCGGCGTCGACATCGCGTTCGTACACCCACACCATCTGTCCCAGCGTGGACAGCTCGGTGGCACGCAGCCCCAGGAAGGATGCCTGATCGACGAAATCCAAATGAGAGATCGGCAGGGTTGTGGTGCGCGGCGGGGCCTGCACCTCCGGAATCGTCGCCGTCACAGCGACTCTCCCGCCGGCGACACCCCCAACGTGCTGTAGAGCTCATTGATCAGCCGCACGCTACGAGGATCGGCATCAGCCTTGGTCACATCGAACTGGTTCATCACGTACGAGTAGCCGATGCGGTGCTCCAGGTCGACGAAGGCGTACGAACCACCAGACCCCCCGTGCCCGAACGTCTTCTGGTTGGGCCCGGCATAGCAGCGCTGGTTGAGCATGTAGCCCAGTCCCCATCCGTGGTTGGCAACCCGGGGGCCCAGCACGACATCGGGATCGAACCCGCCCTGCGACACCCGCACCACATCCATGTGGTCGTAGCTGAGCAGCTTGCCGAGCGCCATCGCGTTGTAGAAGGTGGCCAGACCCAGCGCCGAAACGTGGGCATTGGTCCCGGGGAACTCCAGCGCCCGCCACAGGGCAATGTCCTTACGGGCGATCTCGTCGTCGGGGATGAAATCACCCGAGATAAGCGGGCCCGCCAGCGGGTGGTCACTCATGCAGTCGAATTCGCCGGGAGCACCGCGGAATACGTCGCGCAGGTACGGCTTGTTGATCAACTCCGCGCACCGGTGGTGCTCACTGTGCGGCAGTCCGACATGTACGTCGAGTCCGTACGGCTCGGCGATCTCGGTACGCAGGAACTGCCCGAGCGTCTGACCGGTGGTCCGGCGGACGACCTCACCCAGGATGAAACCGAACGTCGCCATGTGGTAACCCTGCGCGGTTCCAGGCTCCCACCACGGCGTCGCCCTCGCGATGTGCTCGCACACCTCGTCCCAGTTGGCGGCCTGCTCCGGCGTCAGCCGGGTGCGCGGTCCGATCACGCCCGACCGATGCCCGAGCACCATGGCCAGCGTGATGGATTCCTTACCGGCCTGGCCGAATTCGGGCCAGTACCGCGCAACCGGCGCATGCAGATCGAGCACGCCCCGCTCGACGAGCATATGAACGCAGGTGCTCATCAATCCCTTGGTCCCGGAGTAGACCGGCGCCAAGGTGTCCTCAGTCCAGGGACGCGTGCGCGCCTCATCGGCCCAGCCCGCCCACAGATTGACGACGAGTTCACCGTCGACCCAGATCGCGACCGCGGCGCCCAGCTCGTCGTTCTCCAGGAAATTCAGTGCGAATGCGCGCCGGACATTGTCGAAATCCGGCGAGTTGGTTCCATTCACCGCGATGTCAAGGCTTGTGCTCATGACAATCCCAACCTTTCACTGCTGCTCGAGTGCGGCCGCGATGCCGCGGTTTCAGGAAACGAACTGTGACTGCGCGACGCGCTGGTAAATCATGCGGGCCACTTCGAGATAGCGCGACACAGATTCACGGGCGACGGCGTTGTCAGGGAACGAGATCGTCAGGTTGGTTTCGTTCTCAAACCTGTTGACCCACATGCACACCTGATCGGAAGAACGGCTGTCCCCGTAGATTCCGCCGTTAATACGATCCCATTCGGCACTGACCGGGATCTTGCGCGCGTCCAAGAAGGACACCATCGGGACCACGTAGTCCGGGGCGGTCAGCCCCGACTCCGGACCCGCGAGCTCCAATGCACGCTCAAAGGGAACCTTGGCCAGCGGCTGGCATTCGTCGAACGACTTCTGCGCGGACCGCGCGACCCGCGCGAAGGAAGCCTCCGACAGGTCGACCACGAAGGGAATGAAGCTCGCATACCAACCCACCGACATCTGCTCCTCGGCAGTGCTGCGCGTGTCATACGGGGTGATGCCATAGAAGGCATCGGCGCCGGTGAGTTCGCGGTCGATCAATGCGGTACACGCGAATACCCCACCACTGAAGCGCACGCCCGCCTGTTCACAAGCCATTTCGAACGCCACCGTCTCCTCGGCGTCCAGTAGAGGAGCAGCGACCATGCCACCGACGTGCGGCACGAAGCGGTCGCCGAGCGGCAGAACGAAGTCCGGCAGAGTGCCGCCGTTGTCCCGCGCGTACCGCAGCCAGGTCTGCACCTCGAAGGAGTCCAAGGTCATGGCCTGGTTGTGCGCACGTTCACGGGCGGAGAAATCCAGATAACCCGCGGGAGGTGGAAGCTGCAGTGCCGACCCGTGCACCAGGCTGGCGTACATCAACTGGATCTCGACGTAGATGATCCCCGTCGACATGCCGTCGGTATGCAGATGATCGACGCTGATGTACACCGTGAAGTGGTCCGCGCGCTGAATCACCCCAAAGGTGAAGCAGTCCCACGAGAGCGGAGTGCCCGACGTGCGCAGCAGGTGCGCACGGATCTCATCGGGCCCCTGCAGCCCATGATCCTGCGGCACGAAGTCGATGGTCTCCGGATCCTCGATCGCGTGCCGGACGATGTTGTCAGCCGTGTCGAATTCGAACCATGAGTGGTAGGTGTCGTGCCGACGCAGGTGCGCGTTGATCGCCGCGGTCATCGCATCGATATCGCAGACGCCGGGGACGTCCCACGATCCGATGCCCAACCGTGCCATCTCGCGGTCCTGGCGGGCCAGATCCCGGTATGAGCGCACATGCTGGGCTTGTTGATAGCTCGGCGGGACCATGCTGGCGGGGGCCTGCGCAGCGACCTGGCGGGCGCGTGGCGAAGCACTCCAGGAGATGACGGTTCCCGGCTTGGGGCGCCAATCGTGGATCGTTCCGAGTGCAACCATCGTCCCTATCCCTGCTCAGCGATCTTGAATACGAGCCGAACCAAATTCGACCTACCTGCCACAATGCGAGTGGCAAAGACATTACTCATTGCGGGTAGCGTAGCGAACAAATATCTCGCAAAGGTACGTTCCATCAAAGAAATAGCGAGTGAACTGTGGGTAACGTTGCGTTACCCCTCGTCACAGCAACTTCTCGAAAGTCTTACGGTAAACCAATGCCAGCAAATATAACTACCGTATCGAAATACCCCATGACCAGGCAATTCATATCTGGCTACGCGAAGTACCAATAACTATGTTTGTAGTGCCACCAGAGAACCTACGTGATGACCCACAAATTCTGTGGGCTACCACCCTTGGCTACCCACGTTGTGGCGTATGCCACGCGGCGTGGGCGACATTTCTGACTGCCATCTCTAAAACTACCGAATTCGCTAGGGGTTCAACGGTTGTTGACACCGAGCCGGGTACGTCGGCACCCGAATCTCACGAAAAATTTGGCCCCACAACGCACCTCAGCCGCCCACCCCGAAGGGTGAGCGGCTGAGGTTATTGTCGAACCCTGTCTTACGCGTCCAGGAGCGATGCGGGCGGGTTGAATCGGTCACCGTACTTGGCGGCCAATTCCTTTGCGCGAGCTACGAACCCGGCTGTGCCCTTGAGGCCCTTACCATCATGGCTCTCGTACCCGACGATGTACTGGTGCACACCGCCGGTCCAGGGCGGGAAGCCGATGCCGAAGATCGACCCGATGTTGGCGTCGGCGGTCGAGGTCAACACGCCCTCGTCGAAGCACTTCTGCGTTTCGATGGCCTCCGCGAACAACATGCGCTCGATGAGGTCCTGCAGCGGCGGGTTGGCCGCGTCGGATCCCGGGCGGGTGTTGAACGTCGTGCGCAGGCCGGGCCACAGCTCGGTGCGCTTGCCGTCCACATAGTCGTAGAAACCAGCGCCACCCAGACGGCCCGGACGGCCCGCCTCGACCAGCGTGTCGATGACACGGCCCGCCGGATCGTCCGGCAGTTCCTTGCCCTCAGCCTTGGCGGCCTCGACGGTCTCCTTACGAATCTTCTGCATCAGCGTCAGGTTCAGCTCATCCGACAGCTGAAGCGGCGGAGCCGGGTATCCGGCCTGGCTGCCGGCCTGCTCGATGGTCGAGGGCTCGATGCCCTCGGCCAGCATCGCGACGGCCTCGTTGACGAAGGTGCCGATGACACGTGAGGTGAAGAAGCCACGGCTGTCGTTGACGACGATCGGAGTCTTCTTGATGGCCAGCACGTAGTCGAACACCCGGGCCAGCGCCTCGTCAGAGGTCTTCTCACCGCGGATGATTTCCACCAGCGGCATCTTGTCGACCGGCGAGAAGAAGTGGATACCGATGAAGTCTTCCTGACGCTTCACACCCGCCGCCAGACCCGTGATGGGCAGGGTGGAGGTGTTAGAGCCGAGGAGCGCGTTGGGCTCGACGATGTCCTCGATCTCCTGGAACACCTTGTGCTTGAGCTCGGTGTTCTCGAAGACCGCCTCGACCACGAAGTCGACTCCTGCCAGATCGGCAGGATCGGCGGTCGGGGTGATCTTGGCCAGCAGCGCCGCCGACTTCTCCGCGGTGGTCTTGCCACGCGAAAGAGCCTTCTCCTCAATCTTTTCCGAGTAGGCCTTGCCCTTTTGAGCCGCCTCCAGCGAAACGTCCTTCAGGACGACGTCATAGCCGGCCTTGGCCGAGACGTACGCGATACCGGCACCCATCATGCCCGCACCCAGCACACCGATCTTCTTGATCTCCCGCTTGGCGATGCCGTCCGGGCGTGATCCGCCGCCGTTGATGGTCTGCAGGTCGAAGAAGAACGCCTGCGTCATGTTCTTGGCGACCTGGCCGGTGGTCAGGCTGGTGAAGTAGCGGCTCTCGATACGGCTGGCCGTATCGAAGTCCACCTGGGCACCCTCGACCGCTGCGGCCAGGATGGCCCGCGGGGCCGGCATCGGCGCGCCCTTGAGCTGCTTCTTCAGGTTCGACGGGAACGACGGCAGGATGGCCGCCAACGCCGGGGTGGCCGGGGTGCCGCCAGGAATCTTGTAGCCCTTGACATCCCAGCGCTGCACGGCCTCGGGGTTGGCCTTGACCCATGCCTTAGCGGCGGGGATCAAATCAGACAGCTCGACCACTTCATCCACGAGGCCGACTTCCTTGGCCTTGGTCGGGTTGAAGCGGGTGCCCTGCGCCAGCACGGTGACGAAGCCGTTCTGGATGCCGAGCATGCGGGTAACCCGGGTAACACCGCCGCCGCCGGGCAGCAGACCCAGCGATACCTCGGGCAGACCGATCTGAGATCCCTTGACATCGGCGGCAATCCGGTAATGGGTGGCCAGCGCGATCTCCAGGCCACCGCCGAGGGCGGCGCCGTTGATGGCTGCCACGACCGGGCGACCGAAGGTCTCCAGCGTGCGCAGGTCCTTCTTGATCTCCTCGACCTCGTTGAAGGCCTCCTGGGCGTTCTCGGGCTGGATCTGGATGATCTTGGTGAGGTCACCACCGGCGAAGAAGGTCTTCTTGGCGCTGGTGATCACCACGCCGGTGATCGAATCCTTCTCTTCCACAAGGCGCTTGACGGCCGCGGCCATCGACTGCTTGTAGTCGTCATTCATCACGTTGGCCGAGCCGTTGGGGTCGTCCAGGGTAAGGGTGACGATGCCGTCGGCATCCTTTTCCCACTGAATTGTGTTTGCGCTCATTGGTTCTGGTTCTCCCTACACTCGCTCGATGATGGTGGCAATGCCCATGCCGCCGCCCACGCACAGCGTGATGAGGGCGCGCTTGAGGCCGCGGCGTTCTAGCTCGTCGACCATGGTTCCGGTGATCATCGCGCCGGTGGCACCCAGCGGGTGCCCCATGGCGATGGCGCCGCCGTTGACGTTGAGCTTCTCGTCCGGGATGTTCAGGTCCTTCTGGAACTTGAGGACCACGGAGGCGAACGCCTCGTTGAGCTCGAACAGATCGATGTCGTCCACGGTCAGGCCGGCGCGATCGAGCGCCTTCTTGGCTGCCGGGGTCGGGCCGGTCAGCATGATGAGCGGTTCGGCACCGGTGATCGCTGTAGAGATAACGCGTGCCCGCGGGGTCAGACCCTGCGACTTACCGGCTTCTTCGGAGCCCACCAGCACCAGAGCGGCGCCGTCGACGATGCCCGAGCTGTTGCCACCGGTGTGCACGTGGTTGATCTTCTCGACGTAGTGGTACTTGATGCGCGCCACGTCGTCGAACCCGCCCAGTGCGGCCAGGCCCTCGAAGGCCGGCTTCAGCTTGCCCAGATCCGCGGCGGTGGTGCCGGGACGCATGTGCTCGTCGTGGTCCAGGATGAGCAGACCGTTCTGATCCTTCACCGGCACCACGGACTTGGCGAAGTAGCCGCCGGACCACGCAGCTGCGGCACGGTCCTGCGAGCGGGCAGCGTAGGCGTCGACGTCGTCACGGGTGAAGCCCTCAATGGTGGCGATCAGGTCGGCACCGATGCCCTGCGGCACGAAGGACACGTCGTAGTTGGTGGCCGGGTCCGAGGCCCAGGCACCGCCATCGCTGCCCATCGGGACGCGTGACATGGCCTCCACACCACCGGCCAGCACCAGGTCGTCCCAACCGGAACGGACCTTCTGGGCCGCGATATTGACGGCTTCCAGGCCGGAGGCGCAGAAGCGGTTGAGCTGCACGCCGCCGACGGTGTCGGGCAGGCCCGCGGCCAGCACCACGGTGCGGGCAATGTCGCCGCCCTGGTCGCCGACCGGCGAGACCACGCCGAGCACGACGTCGCTGATCAGGTTCTCGTCCAGGTCGGGGAAGCGGCGGCGGAGCTCCTCGACAAGCCCGACCACCAGGTTCAGCGGCTTGACCTCGTTGAGGGCGCCGCCGCGCTGCTTGCCGCGCGGCGTGCGGATGGCCTCGTAGATGAATGCTTCAGTCATGGGTATACGTCCTTATAGGGGGTGCGTATGGGGCATGTGGTGCAAGCGCCGCGGCCTGTGAATCCGGGTTGACTCCGGGTCAGTTTCGCCGAGACAGCCTTACGTTAGACCAGGGTGGCGTCCCCATGGTAAGCAGCCCTCCCAACCCGTTGGTTGGGAATATGGTGCCGGTAGGCTCACAGTGTGCTGTGGACTCGGTCGTTGTCGATAAGACGCGTGCTCATCGGGTCTATTGCGATGCTGACGATATTCGCCATGTGGTGGGCGTGGGACTGGGACAATGGTCGTCGCGTTCCATGGCATCATCGCGACCCTCAGTCGCCACCATCCGCGTTCACCGATCGCACCCCGCTACCCAGCTGCGGGTCGTACACCTTCGGCTTTCGTGATCACGCGGTGCCTGCCACACAACGCGATTGCATGAACAGCGGCAAAAACTCGGGCAGAGGCGCCGAGCTGAAGATCGTCCAGCCCACGATCGAGGGAGATCCCGTCACCACCTCCTACCGGGTGCTCTCCCCAGAGCAGAGGGTCGAGGTCTTTGTGGACCACAGCGGGGACCAGTTCAGCAATTTCGGCTGGAGTCATTTCTTCTGCTGGACCACACCCATCGACTACTCGCCAGACCCCAGCTGCCCCGACCCCAAACTGCAGCCCGACCGGTAACCCCTGGGGTCAGACCCCAGAGGAATAGGCGCTTTGCGGTGCTTTTCGACGAGATTTCACCGAAGTCTTCCGCGATCGACCCAAAGGCGACAAGTCTGGAGCGATGCTCAAAAGACTCTGCACCTCGTCGGTAATCCTGGCTGCCATCGCGGCAGGATGTCCGCCGCTGGCGCAGGCTGAGCCGGAACCGCTCAGCCCCGACATCGCGTTCGAGCAACGACCGGCGCTGCACAACTGCGGCAGGCTGCGCATGCTGCCGCCGTCACACGAGATCCCACCGAACTATCTGGACTGCATGCGCCAGGCCCGCGCCGCAGGCACCGGCGCCGAACTGGTGACCACGATCGCGAACTTCTTTCTCGAGGACACCACCACGTACTACCGGGTGTATGGCGCGGACCGGGACGTGGAGGTCTTCGTGGACAGCCATGACCGAGGCAATCCGGGCCTCAGTCATTACTTCTGCCCCATCCCCGACACCGACCTGTCCTTCGAACCGCCCAGCTGCTAAATCCGGCGGTAGGCTGCCCGGCATGAAGCCGGGTAACACCGAAGACGGATCAGCGTGAACCCGAAGACCGTCAACCGGTTGCGCCCTTTCGGCGCAACGATCTTCGCCGAAATGTCGGCGCTCGCGGTCCGCCACGACGCGATCAATCTGGGCCAGGGATTCCCCGATGAAGACGGCCCCGCGTCCATGCTCGACGCGGCGCAGCAGGCCATCCGTTCCGGGCTCAACCAATATCCACCGGGGCTCGGCACCCCCGAGCTGCGCCGGGCCATCGCCGCCGATCGGCTCGCCCGGTACGGCGAGGAGCTCGATCCGGATACACAGGTTCTAGTGACCGTCGGAGCCACCGAGGCGATCGCGGGTGCCCTCCTGGGCCTCGTCGAGCCGGGCTCCGAGGTCATTCTGATTGAGCCGTACTACGACTCGTATGCGGCCGCGGTGGCTATGGCGGGCGCCATTCGTGTCCCGGTACCGCTTGTCCCCGACGGTGCGGGCTTCGCCCTGGACACCCACGCGCTCGCGGCCGCTATCACCCCCCGGACCGCGGCACTGGTCGTCAATTCCCCGCACAACCCGACGGGCAAGGTGTTCACCGACGCCGAGCTGGCACGGGTGGCCGCGCTCGCGGTCGAGCACGATCTGCTGGTCATTTCCGATGAGGTGTATGAGCGGCTGCTCTTCGATGGGCGCACGCAGACCCCGATGGCCAGCCTGCCCGGGATGGCCGATCGCACGGTCACGATCTCCAGCGCCGCCAAGACCTTCAACTGCACCGGCTGGAAGATCGGCTGGGCTTGTGGCTCAGCGGAATTGGTCGCGGGCGTGCGCGCCGCCAAGCAGTTCCTTACCTACGTCGGCGGTGCACCTTTTCAGCCCGCGGTGGCGGTGGCCCTGGACACCGAACAGACCTGGGTAAAGAACCTGCGAGAGTCATTGCAGCGCAGGCGCGATCGTCTCTCCGAGGCACTCACCGGCTTGGGGTTCGAGGTGCACAGTAGTGAGGGCGGGTACTTCGTCTGCGCGGATCCGCGGCCGCTGGGGTTCAGCGACAGCGCCGAGCTCTGTCGGCGCCTACCGGAAACCGTTGGGGTGGCCGCGGTTCCGGTAAGCGCCTTCTGCGATCCCAATACCGGAACAGCCGATCAGTGGAATCACCTGGTGCGGTTCACCTTCGCCAAACGCGACGCGGTGATCGACGAGGCGATATCCCGCCTGGCGCGACTAGGAGGTTAGGCCCGCCGCGACCGTGTCTGGACGCTGCCGCGCCTTGGCCAGCCCCGGCAGGATCTTGATGAACTCGGTGATCTCCCCCACCGCGCGACGGGCGTCCGGGTTGGTCGCCGCGAACACCTGAAACACGTGAATCGCGCGGTCAAAGATCTGCAACCGCACCGGAACCCCTGCTGCGACAAGACGTTCCGCGAACAGTTCAGAGTCGGGCCGTAGCGCCTCCTGCGAACCCACCTGCAGCAGAAACGGGCCCAGTCCGGCCAGGTCGGCGTCGGCCGGGCACGCTCCCGGCTCGCGCGCGCCATTGCGCAGCAGGAACACGTCGTTGATCATCTTTAGGAAGTTCACTGGGAACATGGCATCGCCAACACGTTTGACGGCTGCGTATTTCGGCTCCATATCATTGTTGGTTGCCGGTGAGATGAGCACACACCCCGCAGGCGGCCGCAAGCCCTGATCCCGCACCGCAATAGCGATCATGGCCGCCAGGAATCCACCGGCCGAATCACCCGCGAGCACGATGTTGTCCGGATCGACACCCTGACTCAGCACGTAGCGGTACGCATCGACGCCGTCGGCGACGGCATCTTCGACCAGATTGCGCGGGCACAACCGGTAACCCACGCTCAGCGCCCGCGCACCGGAGTCACGCGCGATATGGCTCACCAACGGCCGATGGCTGTTGATCCCCAACGCGATGAACGCCGACCCGTGGAAGTAGATCACCACCGGGGCGTCTGGCCCCGGCTCATTCTTGGCGTTCCACGTCCATTCAGCCTCGCAATTCGGCAGCTGAACATGCTCGGTGCGGGTTCCGGACACGCCCGGCACCCAGCCCATGAGACGTTCCAGTCCGTCGTATCGCCGGGTCAACAGGGCATCCGGGAACCGACGGTTGACGGCCAGCATCAGCCGGGTCAACGCGTAGAGGCCCGGCTTGCCCACCGCCTTGAACAGGTACGTCTCGGCCACCGAATGCCAATTGGCCTTCCCCATCCACTCCGGCCCCGCATAGGTAACGGCGGCCAGCCGGGATTCCGCGGCATGTCGGGCGCTGGTCATCGAGCCTCCTCGTAGCGTCATTGCTTTGGAGCAGACTATCAGTACCTAGTACTAGCAATCTCGGCTAAATCACCAGCCGATATCGGAGAGCTCGGTCGTGTCCTTCGGCGGCGCCTCGATGGGCCCACTGGGCGTCCGCGAGAAGCGCGGGGCCGGCGCGGCCTGCGTCACTCCGTTAACGTCGACGATGGTGCCGCGCTCGCGCAGATGCCCGTTCTGCTTGGCCTCGCCCCAGGTGAGCACCGGTGACACACAGGCGTCGGTGCCGATGAAGATCTCAGTCCACTCATCGCGGGTCTTGGTCTTGAACGCGTCATCGAACATCTTGCGCATCTCGGGGTAGCGCGCCTTGTCGAGCTGGAACGGAACGCTCTCGGGATCCAGTCCCAGGCCCTGGACCAGGATCGCGAAGAACTGCGGCTCGATCGATCCCACCGCCATGTATTTGCCGTCGGAGGTCTCATAGGTGCCGTAGAACGGCGCGCCGCCGTCCAGCAGACCAGACTCACGCTCATCGAACAGCAGGCCGTTGTTGTACATCGTCCACTGCATCTGAGCCAGCTGGCTGACGCCGTCGACCATCGCACCATCGATGACCTGTCCTGTGCCCGACTTCTCACGCTCGTACAGCGCGGCCAGGACGCCCTGTACCAAAAGCATTGAGCCACCGCCGAAGTCGGCGACCAAGTTCATCGGCGGCATCGGCGGGCGGTCCTTGTAGCCCATCGAGCCCAGGGCGCCGGTCAGCGACAGGTAGTTGATGTCGTGGCCCGCGCGGTCGGCCATCGGGCCGTGCTGGCCCCAGCCCGTCATCCGGGCGAAGATAAGCCGTGGGTTGCGCGTGGCGCACTGCTCGGGGCCGATCCCGATGCGCTCGCACACACCGGGCCGGAACGGGTCCAGCAGGACATCGGCCTTGTCGACGAGCGCGAGCAGCCCCTCAGGGTCCTTCTTGACGTCCAGGTTGACCAGGCGCTTGCCGCGGTGGAAGAGATCGGTCTCCTCAGCGGGGATCGCAAGCCCGCCCGGACGACGGACCCGGATGACGTCTGCCCCCAAGTCGGACAACATCATCGCCGCGTGGGGCCCGGGGCCGATGCCACCGAGCTCGATCACCTTTACGCCCGCAAGGGGGCCTGTCTTGACGCCAGTGTCAGCCATGGGGGTCACCCTAACCAGTCAACCCGTTGGTTGGGAAGTGTGGCTAGAGCGACGAGGAGATAGCCGGTGACGAGGTTTGCACGGGCGCCGGGGTCGGGAAGTTGGGGATCACCGGTCGCGACGTGCTCGGTGCCGCCGGAGCATCCGACGCCGGTGGCGGCGCGGGCGGCGGCGTGAACTCGTAGGCGGGCAGCGGGGCCGGTGGTGGATCGTCGTCACCCTCACGCCAATGCGTCGCGCGGTACAGGTCGATCACCTTGCCCAGATCGTGCAGCCGCAGCGCCGGTGGTCGGCCCCCACGCGCATCCCGAATGCGCTGCGCCTCCCAGGCGACGAGGCATTGCGCCGTCGGCGTGTTATACAGGCTTTCCAGAAAGGGCGTCAACGCCTTTGCGAGGTCACCCTCGGCCTTGAGCACGTCGTTCCGGTACGGGCCGTAGTACGGCAGGATCGCTTCGAGGACACGCACCATGACGGTCTGGAATCGGGTGACGAACTGGTCGATCGCCCACGGGTGCCGGGAGAGCAGCGGAGAGATACGCGCCAGTACGGGTCCCATCATCTTCAGGATCGGTTCATAGGCCGTCGCCGGCGCGAACGCCTCCGAGGAGAACACGCCCGCTGCCGGCGCCACGTCGATCAGCGAGGCCAATCCACCCTGCTCGTCCAGGCCAGGTGCCGGCCAGCCGAAGGGGCACGGCTGAGCGACGGAGATCGGAAGCCCACGGTCGGTCACCGACGGCAGGGCGCCAAATGGTCCCGCGGCCTGCCCCGGTGGATGCGAGGGCACCTGGGGACGCGGTAGCGGCGCGATCAATTGCGGCCCCGGCGGCGGCACCGGGATCGGGATAGCGCCTTCGGGAATCGATCCGTCACGGTTCACGATCTGATACCCGACGATGGGCGCGCGCGCAGGCGAATACGACAGCTGGGTAATGGCGGCCACGCTGCCGATCACGGTAATGGCGGCGAATGTCCTTACCGCAATGCCGAATACGCGTTCCTTCGTGGGCCTCCGCTGCACGGAAGCGAGCGGAGCCGTCTCGTCTTCGGGGGTCGGACTCATCGGTCTTTCACCACGCCTTCGAGGTGCCAGACCCCCGTGAAGCTGTTGAACGGACCACCCACGATGAGACTGGTCCAATCGAGCGTGAACCGCTTGGTGTCCTTGTCGTATGTACCGGTGGCCTTGAGACTTTCGCCGTCCACGGAATCGCGGCCGACCCAGCGCCCCGCGACGAACTCCCACACCTGCTTGGCACGTGCTTCACCCGGAATTTGCGCCTGCTCTTTGGGTTTCGGCTTGGGCGCACCCTGATTGAACTCCTGGCGGTTCCACGAAGCGGCCCACGCGGACACATCAGCCGAGATCTTGTCGCCCGACACCGTGGCCGAAGGCGCCAAGAGTTCGCGTTGCGTCTGCGGGTCGATCTTATTGGTGGAAATGCCGAATTCAATGTTGAAGAACTTCGTCGGCTGGGTTACCCGGGACGCCAGGGAGTAGCCGGTGGCCTCATCAAACGCGGGATTCGGCTCACCCTGATAGTCGCCCAGGACCAGCCCGCCGTCGGTGCCCGGCGCGAGCAGGGTTGCAGCCCCCTGCGGTACAGGAGAATTGGCATTCGGCATGAAGGGGCCCTCTTGGGGGTTGCCGCCCGGTTGCACCATCTTGAACCAGGTGCCGCTGAGCGTATTCCCGTCGATCGTGCCGGGCTGCAGGGCCAGCAGCCCGGTGAGCGGGGACCCGGCCGGCTTCTCCGACCCACAGGCCGGAGCCGTCACCAGCACCGCTGCCGCCAGCGCCGCACAAAGAGTGCTGCGCATCATCGTTTTCTGGGCCACCGTGCGGCTCCTTTCACGTCAATAGCGGCAGCGGCCGCCAGTACACCGGGCACGAGGAAGAACCACCCGAAATAGTCGAATGATCGGAATCCGATCGGGGCGGTGATCCGATCGAGCGCCACCACCCTGCCGAAGTTGTCCACGTTGTCGGCCATCACTCCGATCAGCGAGGCGAAATCCGCTGTCATGGGCTGCCATTGGGAAACGAAGGCGTCAATACCCGGAACTGCGCGGGCCGGATCATGCTGCCGCAGATCTCCCAGGAACTGGGTGTCCAATTCTCCTTCCGCCGCGACCAGCACCACAAAATGCCGTTGCACCGCCGCCACCCGCTCGTGGGTCATGATCGGAGTGAACGCGTCAATGAGCTGGGCACCCGCCGGGGCGCGTGAAAAAAGTCCGTCCGCGCATGGCACAGCGACCAGCACCGCCGCCGCGATGACCGCGAGAATCCTTGCCCCGAACACATTTTCGCCGTCGCGGGTTCGCCGAAGGCCCCACACACCCGCACCGAGCAGAACCAGCCCCGGCACCGCCAGCAGAAACGGCAACACGTCGAACGGACCCACGGCGCGTAACTGCCCGTAGTTGTTCACCTGACCATCGACCGCATCAAGCAGACCGTTCATATCCTGTCGAATCGACGGGTACTGCGCGACAAAGACATCCATTCGCTCGTAGCGCCCACCCGCGACCGACTGAGTCGCCTGCACCTCGGTACGAGCGGCGTCGACGGTGTCGAGGTAACCGCGAAACTTGGCGAGCACCTCCGACGACACAAAGGGGCGGAACTCTGTGAGCATCTGCTGACCGCCCGCGGCACGTGTGAACATCCCGGTGACCACCGGCGATACGAACAGCAGCACACCAAGGACGATGAGCGCAACAAACGGCCAGCGGGGTCCGGGGGCCGGTCCGGCCTCAGCGACGACGGCTTCCTCACCGATGATATCGGCATAGGAAGGCAGGGCCGACTGAGATGTCTGAGTCAACCGCTCAGCGCCCACGGCTAAAGATCCGCTCCCCCACCACAAACAGGACTCCGCCACCGATGGCCACGAACACCAGCAGGGCGATGACCCACGGCGGAGTTATCGTGCGCGGGTTGTCATCAACGGGCAGCGCGATGAGCTGTTGGCCGGCCGACAGCGATGGCGGTACCGCTAGCTGTTGACCAGCTTGCACAACAACCTGCCCAGGGGCCGCCGGCGCGGCCACGGCGGGCGGTGCATCCGCCGCAGGTGGGGCACCCGGCGGCGGAGGGGGTGGCGGTTCGGCCACTGCGGCGCCACCGGCGCCGCCCCCAACCTTGCCGACCAGGTGCCACAGCCCAGTGAAGTCGTTGAACGGACCGCCTACGATCTGGCTGGTCCACTCAACGATGAAGGCTCCGGTATTGCTGTCATAGGTGCCGGTCACCGGCGTGGTCTTGCCGGGAAATGCGCCACCGGGTTTCGGCGATCCCTGGTTGAACACCTGGTTGTTCCAGGTCACGCCGAAAGCGCTGAGATCGCCGCCGAGCTTGTTGCCACTCACTGTGATCTGCGGCGTGGCGGTGCCCTGACCGGTCTGCGGGTCGGTCTGGTTGGACGCGGTGGCAAACCCCACGCCGTAGAACTTGACCGGCTGGGTAATACTGCCGGACAACGCATTTCCGTTTCCGTCGAATGCGTTGCCGGGCTGCGGCTGATACTCGCCCGACTTCAGGCCACCGTCGGTACCCGGCGCCAGCAGGGTGACCGTGTTATCCGAGCACGTCGAATCACCGTTGGCCAGGTAGGGCCCGGACGCGTCACCGGCGGGCAAGATCATGCGGAAATAGGAGCCCGTGGCCCGACCCTCCGCGCAGCTTCCGGGCGCCAACGCGAACAGGCCGTTGAGCGGCGTCGCTGTATCGGCCACCGCCGGATAGGCGGCAGGCGACATCGCCGCGGCTGCGACAACGAGGGCGATCGTCGCGCGGCGGGTGAGATGCTTAATCATCGGTGTCCTATTGCAGGCTTATTGCACTGTTGCTCTGACCCGTAGCACGAGCTGGGAACGGCGCAAACGTATGAAGGTCCCGACCACGCGTCAATGGCAACGTCCAGCAAACGACATCCCGCCTGGTGGCGTTCCCGCAGGTGGTGGGCCTGCAACCCGGAGGCCGCTCGTTCGATTCACCCCGAGCCGATTTGGGGCACATTCGTTTATCGCCGCAGGCCGGTGGTAGCTTCCTCGGCATGGCAACGGCCGGACGCGTGATTGCCGCGCTCCTGATGCTGCTGGCGTTCACCGGATGTTCTCGCAATCACACTCCGCCGCCCGCCGCCACCCCGACACTGTCTCCCGACGGCTTCCCACTCAGCATCCCGCACAAATACGGCGGCGCGTTCCTCCCAACACGGCCCAACCGCGTTGTCACACTCGGATGGAACGATCAGGACCTCGTGCAGTCGTTGGGCACCAAACCCGTCGGCGTCCGGTCCACACTGCCGGAGTACCCCATGTACCCCTGGGTCGTTCCGGAGGTCTCGCATCCCCCCGTCGTCTCTGGTGCGGAGCTGAATTTCGAAGCCATCACCGCGGCCAGGCCCGACGTCATCCTGGCCACCGGCGCCGATATCGACAGACCCACCTATGACAGGCTGACCCGGATCGCACCAACCGTGGTCTCAGAGGACCGCCTCGACCGTGCTGAAACGCCTTGGTATACACAGCTCTTCACCATCGGTCGCGCCATCGGCAAGTCCGATCAGGCGCGCATGCGATCCGAAGAGGTCGGCACCCGCTACAACCAGATACGCACCGGACATCAGCATTGGGTCAACCGCACCGCCGTCGTCGATTGGGTCACCGATCGACAAGGGACCTTCCTGGTGGGATTCCGCGATCCGCGCCGAGCGGTTTTCGACGGTCTGGGCTTCCTGAGCCAGCGATACGCCGGCCCGGTGCCCGATAGCGAGTTGAAGACCAAGGCCGACGAGGACCTCCTGGTCGTGGTGGGAGCCACCGAGCTGCAGGCGAAGTCCATGGGTGGCCTTGCCGGCCTGCGCGCAGTCACCGAAGGGCGCGCGGTCTACATCCCGGCGGACAGCCCACTGGTGAACGCGCTCCGCCTCGGCGGCCCTTTGGCCCGGATCTACGCCCTCGAACAACTGACACCCCAGCTCGAAAAGGCATTGAAGCCACTTCCTCCGCGATAACCGCTGTCCCCTCGTCGCATCCATGTCGACGAAGATCTGTGGCCCCCAACACTGCCGTGTTACGGTCCTATCGCTCGATTGAATCAACTGATAGACACCTTGTCGGGAGGGCTGTGACCGACCAATCCGCCGAATCCCTGCGCGCTCCGTACACGATCGAGTTCGGATTCGAACGCACCGTCGGCCCCAAGATCGGCACCTTCCTCGGCGGTCTGCGCGACGCGCGGCTGTTCGGAGTGCGGACAGCCCATGGCCAAGTGTTATGCCCGGTGCTCGAATTCGACCCAACGGACGCCAGCGCCACCGGCGAGTTGGTCGAGCTTGAGCCGAAGGGCGTTGTTCTGCAATGGACCTGGGTACCTGCACGACCAGTTGACGAGATCAAAACAGGTTTCGCATGGGCACTCATCCGCATAGACGGAACCGTCAACTCGATGTTTCACGCGGTCGACGTCGGCGGAGACCCCGCGGTGATGAGGACGGGACTTCCGGTCTCCCCGCGATGGCGCGCCGACCGCGTCGGCGCCATCACCGATATCGCCTGCTTCGAACCGATAGGTCAGCAGTGAGAACATTGCCCGTACCCGTTACCTCGATCACCAGTCCGTTTCACATGGACTACACGTACGTCGCCGGAATCGGCCGTTCGGTCTTCCTACGTGGATTGGCGCAGCGACGGCTGCTGGCGCGCCAATGCCCGGACTGCGAACGCGCGTACTGCCCTGCACCGCAATTCTGTTCGCGATGTCTGCGCGAATTGGGCGAACCGTACCCACTTGCGGGAACCGGTACGGTCCAGACCTTCTGCATCGTCAGCTTCCCCTTTCCGGGACAGGTGTTCACCCCGCCGTACGCGGTGGCACACATCCAGTTGCACGGTGCCGACACCAGGCTTATGCATATGATCGGGAACACCGAGCCGGACGGGGTGCACATCGGTATGACGGTCGAACCGGTCTGGGTGTCCGACGAGGATCTTGGTGCCACCATGCAGAGCATCCAGTACTTCCAGCCGGTATCGAACGAGGCCGCCCATGCGTGACGTCGCCGTAGTCTCCTTTACTCAATCCACTTGTACCGCAGCTAATCTACAGGACGACATGGCCGAGATTCTGCTCCCCGTGGTCCGCCACGCCCTTGAACAGGTGGAGCTGCGTCGCGAGGACATCGACTTCTACGCATCAGGTAGCCATGACTTCTTCGAGGGCCGCACCTTCGCGTACATCGAATCACTCGACGCCGTCGGCGCCTGGCCACCGATATCGGAATCCCACGTCGAAATGGACGCCGCGTGGGCCTGTTACGAGGCGTGGGCATGGCTCCAATTAGGGCATGGCGATATCGCATTGGTCTACGGCGTCGGCCGGGGAGCGCTGCCCGCCGACCTCGACCAGGTGTTTCCCTCATCGCTGGACCCCTATTACCTGACTCCCCTGCATCCGCACCGGCATGCTATCGCCGGGCTACAGGCGGCCGCCGTCATTGAGGCCGGTATCACCACAGAGCGCGAGATGGCCGACGTGGTGAACCAATCACTGACCGATGCACTCTCAAATCCCTTTGCGCTCAAGGCAGGTGCCCCAGGGGTCGAAACTCTGCTGGATGCGCCGTACATCGCCGCGCCGCTGCGCCCCCACGATGCGGCACCGATCGGCGATGGCGCTGCGGTGCTCATCCTGGCCACCGGCGACGTGGCACGGCGCCTGGCTCGGCGACCGGCGTGGATACGTGCGATCGATCATCGGATGGACACGCACCATCCCGGCTCGCGGGACCTCGCGGTGCTCGATTCGGCCCGGATCGCCGCCGAGAAGGCAGCCGCCATGGCCGGTTTTAGGGCCTCAAGTGTGGAGGTCGCCGAGCTGCACACCGAATACAGCTACGCGGAACCATTGCTCACCAAGACCTTTGGCATCGATAACAACACGCTCGTCAATCCATCCGGAGGACCGCTGGCGGGTGCGCCCGCTTCCGCCACCGGTTTGATCCGCATCGGGGAATCGGCCCGCACCATCATGCAGGGGCGGGCCACCCGAGCACTGGCCCATGCCACCAACGGGCCCGCACTGCAGCAGAATCTGGTGTGTCTGATGGAGGCGAGCGGATGAGTGCCCGTGTTGCGGTAGTCGGTGTCGGACAAAGCAAGCAGGCCAAGAAACGTGAGGTCAGCATCGCGGCGCTGGTCCGCGAAGCGGTGGACGGCGCGCTAGCCGATGCGGAGTTGACATTCGGGGATATCGACGCGATCGTGCTTGCCAAGACTCCCGATCTCTTCGACGGGGTGATGAATCCCGAGCTGTACCTCGCCGACGCGATGGGCGCGCGGGGCCTGCCGGTCACCCGGGTGTTCACCGGTGGCAGTGTAGGCGGGCACGCGGCCATCTATGCCGCGCACCTGGTGCAGGCGGGGCTCGCCGGAAGGGTGCTGGTAGTCGCGTATTCCAAAGAGTCCGAGGGTAATTTCACCTGGGCGCTGTCACGGCCGCTACCGTTCAGCGCACAGCTGGGCGCCGGTGCGGGCGGGCATTTCGCACCGGTAATCCGTGAGTACATTCGCCGCTCACAGGCACCGGAGCACATCGGCTGGCAGGTCGCCGTGAATCATCGCCTCAACGCCACCCGGAACCCGTACGCGCACATACACAAACCCAATATCACCGTCGAGGAGGTGCGCGACTCACCGATGCTGTGGGATCCGATCCGGTTCCTGGAATCCTGCCCGTCATCGGATGGCTCGTGTGCCGTCGTCGTTTCGTCCGAGCTGTTCGCCACGCATGCCCCTCGACCACCGGCCTGGATTCACGGCACCGGATGGCGCACCGAGACAGGTCATTTCGCAGGCCGCGATGAGGTGAATCCGCGCGCAGGACAGGAGTGCGCTGCCGAGGCGTATCGCGAGGCGGGGATCACCGATCCCGCCGCCGAGGTCGACGTCTCCGAGCTCTACATCCCCTACAGCTGGTATGAGCCGATGTGGATGGAAAACATTGGGCTGGCCCCGGAGGGGGCGGGCTGGCGCGCCGTCGATGAAGGCCACACCGCATTCGAGGGCACACATCCGATCAACCCCTCCGGCGGTGTGCTCTCGGGCAACCCCACCGGTGCGACGGGCCTACTTCGGTTCGCCGAGGCGGCATTGCAGGTGCGTGGACTGGCGGGGGAACATCAGGTCGACGGCGCCAGACGCGCGATAGGACACGCCATGGGCGGCGCATCACAGTTCCACGCACTCTGGGTAGTGGGAAGCGAGAGACCATGACCATCGAGCGAGAACTTCTCGTCGAGCGTGACGGCCCGATCGTCATCCTGACCATGAACCGTCCGCATCGGCGGAATGCACTGTCCACCAATATGGTCGGGCAGCTCGCCCAGGCCTGGGACGAGATCGACGCGGACGACGGGATCCGGGCCGCCATCCTGACGGGCGCCGGCGCCGCCTACTGCGTAGGGGGCGATCTCAGTGACGGCTGGATGGTCCGCGACGGCTCAGCGCCGCCACTGGACCCCGCCGCCATCAACAAGGGGCTGCTGCTCACCCATACCCTGACCAAACCACTGATCGCGGCGGTCAACGGCGCGTGCCTCGGCGGCGGCTGTGAGATGTTGCAGCAGACCGATATCCGTGTTGCCGACGAGAACGCAACCTTTGGTCTTCCGGAAGTACAGCGCGGGCTGGTGCCCGGAGCCGGGTCCATGGTCCGCCTCAAGCGCCAGATTCCCTACACCAAGGCCATGGAGATGATCCTCACGGGCGAGCCACTCACCGCCCAGGAGGCATACCATTTCGGATTGGTGGGACACGTGGCACCGGCGGGCACCGCATTGGACAAGGCGCGCAGCCTCGCCGAGCGCGTGGTCCGCAACGGCCCGCTGGCCGTACGCAACGCCAAGGAGGCAGTGGTGCGCAGCGGATGGATCGCCGAGGAAGACGCCCGAGCCATCGAGGCTCGGCTTACCCGGCAGGTGATCACCTCCGCCGACGCGCGCGAGGGATTGGCCGCGTTCCACGAGAAACGAGAGGCACGGTTCACCGGGCAATGACCAACACCGCAGCGGAACCTACTGGTATTGCGCACGATTCCACCGATCAGCGATTGCTCGGTGCCGCCGAGCGATTGTTCGCCGAGCGCGGTGTGGACGCGGTATCTCTGCGCGCGATCATGGCGGCTGCGGGCACCAATGTCGCCTCGGTGCACTATCACTTCGGATCCAAGGAGCGTCTCATCGAGGCGCTGCTCGACAAGTACCTGAACCAACTAGAGAGGCGCCGGTTCACGTTGTTGGATGTCGCCGAGAAAGCCGGGACACTGCGCGCCATCGCCGAGGCTATCGTCGTCCCGCTGGCGGAGATCGGCGAAGAAGGCGGAACCGCATGGCTTTCCACCTTGGGGAAGCTTCTCATCAGCGGTCATCCCGCGTTGATCCCGATGAGCGTGAGTTTCCAGCCTCAGGCCGCGCGACTCCAGGAACTCATCGTGCGGCTACGTCCGAACGCATCACTGCCGTCAATCCGATTTGGCGTCACCCACGCGGTGACGCTGACCTGTGTGGTTCTCGGCGATATTCCGCACACCAATCGTCTGATGTCCTTGAGCGGCACCTACCTTGACGACGAGCAGATGAATGCGCAGCTCGTCGACATGGTGACCGCCATCCTGGCCGGACCTCCTAGAGAGGACTAGGCGCTCCCCTCCCGGAATGCGTCGAAGGACCGGCGCAATTCCCCTGTGGCAGTGCACATCACCTGAGTCCTGTTCTCCAGATCCAGTGCATGTCGCAGGCTCGGCGCATCGACCGTCTGCCACATCGTCTCCTTGGTCATCCACACCGCCAAGGGTGAGTGCACCGCGATCTCTTCGGCCTTCGCCAGTGCGGCGTCGAGCAGGTTCTCGGCAGGCACCACGTCGAAGATCAAGCCGATCCGCAGGGCCTCGTCGGCACCGAACACCCGTCCCGTCAACATCAGCTCGGCGGCGCGGGCCGCACCCACCAGCCGCGGCAGGTGATAGCTGGTGCCCATATCGCAGTTGGACACCCCATGACGAATGAACACGGCCCCGAAAGAAGCTTCCGGACAGGCGAACCGGATATCGCAGGCCAGTGCCAACGCGAACCCGCCGCCGACCGCGTGCCCGTTGACGGCCGCGATGACCGGCTGACGCATCCGGTGAATCCGTTCAAATAGCGAGGCCATGAGCTCCTGGGCCGCAAGCGTGCGGACCAGCTCCGAGTCAGTGGCACCGAGCAGCGCGGCCGTCGAGGTGACACCGGTATTGGTGAAATCGGTAGGCAGCGACTTCAGATCGGCTCCGGCACAAAAGGAAGCACCGACAGCGGTGAGGACCACCACACGGACCTTCGGATCACCGTCAGCCTTGTCGACCACGGAGTGCAGCTCGGCCACCGTCTGCGGATCGAGTGCATTGCGGCGCTCGGGACGATCGATGGTGACCACCAGGATTCCGTTGTCGCGATGCTCGGTGCGGATCATCGGGCCACCAGCCCGCCGTCGGCGATGATGGTCTGGCCGGTGATGTAGCTGCCCGCGTCGGATGTCAAAAGTAGTGCGGTGCCCACCATCTCGTCGGGAAGTCCGAGCCGTTTGAGGTGGTTGGCATTCGCCATGCGTTCCACCTCCGCCGGCGGGGTCTTGCGCACCATATCGGTATCGATCGCGCCGGGGGCCAGTGCGTTGACACGCACACCCTGCGAAGCGAGCTCGGCTGCCGCGGACCGGGTGTAGGAGACGAGGGCGGCTTTGGCCGCCGAGTACATGGAGACTCCCTGCCCAAACATGAAGGCGCCCACTGATACTACGTTGAGCACGGCGGCGTGTGGGCTGGCCACCAGATGCGGCAGCGCGGCCTGCACCAGGAATACCGGACCGCGCAGGTTCACACCGAAGGACTTATCCCAGCCGTCCACGGTGAAGGCACCGACCGGCTCGGTCAGGGCATTGGCAGCATTGTTTACCACAATGTCGATACCGCCGAATTCCTCCACGGTGGCCCGCACCAAATGTTCCAGGGACTCGATGTCACCGGTGTGTGTCGATACACCCAGGGCCCGCCCACCCAGCGCGCGCAGGTGCTCGACGGTCTCGGAACATGATTCTGGTTTGCGGCTTGCGACAACGACATTGGCGCCCGCGCAGGCATAGCCTTCCGCGAGTGCGCGTCCGATCCCGCGGGTGCCGCCGGTGACGATCGCAGTACGCCCCGTGAGGTCGAACAGGCTGGAGAAGGTTTCCCGGTTCATCGTTCCCTAACTTTTCGCTGATCCACAAAACTCGCGGCACACACCACGCCAAGAATCTGTTCGATGAGCGCATCGTCGGCAGTACCGCGCAGCACGCCGTGGTACACAGCCATGCCCACGATGGTGTCGAAGAGTGCGTCTGCCCCCGGCTGGTCCGCGCACCGGCCGACGGCGACAGCCTCGGTGTGTGCCGCCCGAAATGCCTCGCGCAAAGGCGTTTCGGTGCGCTCCACCAAACCCGCATACCGGCTCGGTTCGCGGTAGTACTCAACGAGGAGTCCCGGCATCGCCGCCCGGGTGGCCGGATCGGCGAAGTATTCGACCACGGATCGCACCAAAACAGGCAGGTGATCCTCAAATTCGGCAGGCTCGGCCAGCGCCGCGGGCCAGGGGCGATGGGCGATCGCGCTTTCCACCATGTCGGCCTGAGTGGGCCAACGCCGGTAGATGGTGGGTGCACCGATTCCGGCAGCGCGCGCCACCGCGGGGATAGTGGTGCCCTGATACCCCTCGGTGGCCAGCATCTGACGCACCGTCTCACGCACCGCGTCGTCCTTGTCGGGGTCGCGGGGGCGTCCACCCTGACGTCTGTCCACTATCCGACCATCCCCCTAGTTTCGATATTGGAAATAACGATACTAGGGCGCGGCAGCGGAGGGAAGGCCCTATCGATAGGTGGCAAGAACCTGCTTGCGCAGCCCGTCGGTCGCGGTTTCCATGGCGCCCTTGATGGCCCGCTTCAGCACAAATCCGGGCAGGGGGATCAGCGGGTCGACCGTCAGCTCGAACTTGACGTGCGTCTTGTCACCCTTGACCGTGAACGTGTATTTGCCGTCTTGACGGCGCTGCTGGCTGGCCTTGACCAGTGTCCAGCTGACGGTGTCCGGCCCCCAGCTGTAGGCAACGGTTTGTTCGTCGGTGATACCGGCCGTCTTCACCCTCATCTTCACCTCATGCGGACGCCCGTCCTCCCCTGTCGTCAACACCGTTGAACTCTGGTGCGCCGAAGACCATTTCGGCAGTACCCCGAAATCGGCGATGACGTCCATGATTTGTTCGGGGGTCGCTTCGATGACGATTTCCCGGCTGTCGCTAGTGGCCATGGATCTGACCCTAGCGACCCGCGTAGCCCTAGACGGTGAATCCCCCGTCGATGTTGATGGCGGTTCCCGTGATGTACCACGCCTCCTCGGAAGCCAGGTAGCTCACCAGACTGGCGATATCGCGCGGGTGGCCGTAGCGCCCGACCGCGATGTTGGGTCGCAGAATCTCGGCCAGCGCGCCGTCCTCGGGGTTCATATCGGTGGCCACGGGACCCGGCTGAACGTTGTTGATGGTGATACCGCGAGGCCCGAGCTCACGCGCCAGCCCTCGGGTGAGGCCGGCGACGGCGGCCTTCGACATCGAGTACAGCGACGCGTTGGCCGTGGGCGAGCGGTCACCGTTGATGCTTCCGATGGTGACGATCCTGCCGCCATCCTGCAGGTGCGGGGACGCGGCCTTGATGGCGGCGAAGACGGCCCGCACATTCACCGCGACGATCTTGTCGAAGTCCTCCAAGGTGGCCGTGTCGATATCACCAAAACTGGCGATCCCGGCGTTGTTGACCAGAATATCCAGCCCCCCAAGGTGTTCCGCTGCCTCGTTGACGGCGCCCGCAAGTTGATCGGGGTCGGCGACATCGGCCTTGATGGCTTTGGCACGCCCGCCGGACTTCTCGATCTCGGCCACCACCTCGGCAGCCTGCTGTGGGGAACTGGAAAACGTGAAGACGACCTCCGCGCCGTCCGCGGCGAGCCTGCGCACGATGCCCGCGCCGATTCCGCGCGATCCACCGGTGACGAAGGCGCGGCGGCCCTTGAGTGGCTGAGTCATGTCGATCCCTTCGGTCGGTACTCACAAGACAAGAGGACCGGGGTCCGAAACATTCCCACCTGTCCGATTCGTGCACGGTATGCCCATACCCCCGGCATACTCGCTGTGTGTCGTCCCCTGACATTCATCCCAATCTCCGCTTGGCCGCCAAGGTGTTTCCACGGCAGGTCGGCCTTCCGCGAACGCTGTCGACGCTACGCGCTGTTATCCGCGCCTCGGGGGTGCTTCCGCGATTCGGGATACGGACCATGACGGTCAACGACGACGTGACCGTCCGCGCACACGTGCCCAAGAACCTCAACGAACCGTCCCCGGCCCTGCTGTGGATTCACGGCGGCGGCTACGTGATGGGCACCGCCCGCCAGGACGACCTCTTCTGCCGCAAGGTGATGCGGGAGACGGGGCTTCCCGTCGTATCCGTCGACTATCGGCTCGCGCCCGAACATCCTTACCCCACCCCCATCGAGGACTGCTATGCCGCGCTGCGCTGGTTATCCGTGCAGGGCTGGATCGACCCGACCCGTATCGCCATCGGCGGCGCCAGCGCCGGGGGCGGACTGACCGCGGCACTGGCGCTGCTGGCACGCGATCGCGGAGAGGTTGCCCCCGCCATGCAGCTGTTGGTCTACCCGATGCTCGATGATCGCACCGCCGCGCGCACCGATGTCGACGAAACCACGCTGCGGATGTGGACCAACAAAAGCAACCGGTTTGGCTGGGATTCATATCTGGGCGACGCAGACCCCGATGTCGCGGTGCCGGGCCGCCGCCCCGATCTGGCGGGGTTGGCGCCGGCATGGCTGGGCATCGGGACCGCAGACCTGTTCCACGATGAGGACCTCACGTACGCCGAACGCCTACGAGCTGCCGGGGTGCCGTGCGAGCTGGAAGTGGTCGAGGGCGCCTTCCACGGTTTCGACAGATTCGCACCGTGGGCGCAGGTATCGAAGGACTTCGTGGCCAAGGCCTGCCGAAGCCTGCGGCAAGCGCTCGTCTGAACGACGCCTAACGGTGTCTGCCGGCGATAACGATCTGCTGAATTTCTGAATATCGCTGGCCCACAACAGCTCTCTAATACTCGAGGCTTCAGATTTGTCGAATCTGGGACGGAATGCACCGAACGCCTACGGGGTACCGGCATGACCTAGAACCCCGCACGCTAATATAAATGAATATCGTTATCGTTGTCATTAGTGCTGCGGAGGGTGCGGGATGGCTATGCCGGTGTGGATGGCGTCTCCGCCGGAGGTGCATTCGGCCCTGCTCAGCGGAGGTCCGGGCCCCGGGCCTCTGCTCGCCGCCGCTGCCGAATGGTCTTCGCTGAGTGCGCATTACACCGCGACCGCCGACGAACTTCGCGCAATTCTGGCCGCTACCCATGCGGCGGCGTGGCAGGGCCCCAGTGCGGACATGTACGTGGCGGCGCACGTTCCATACCTGGAGTGGCTGACCCAAGGCGCCATCGAAAGCAGTGGCCGGGCCGCTCAGCACGGGGCCGCGGCCGGCGCCTACAGCTCGGCACTCGCGATCATGCCGACCCTTGCCGAGTTGGCCGCCAACCACGCCACACACGCGGCGTTGATGGCCACAAACTTCTTTGGTATCAATACCATTCCCATCGTGGCCACCGAGGCCGACTACGTCCGCATGTGGGTCCAGGCCGCCACCACGATGGCGGCGTACCAAACCGCCTCCGATGTCGCGCTGGCGTCCACACCGCCCGCTACGCCGCCACCGCCGATCCTGCACAGCCACGAGCACGACCATGAGCACGAGCACGAGCACGACGACGACCACGGTCACGGGGACCTGGACCCCACCGACCCGGAGTGGTGGGTGCACGTCGCCGGTGAGATGGTTGAACATATTGAGCTGCTGTGGAACAACCTGCTGACCGATCCGGCCGCGCTGTTGACCAACCTTCCTTTAGTGCTGGCGGACGTGGCTTTTCATGCCGCACAACTAGCTTCGACAATCGGTCAGTTCGCCCCCGCCCTGATCCAGCCCGCGCTGGCTCTGGCGATCGCCAGCCTTGCCTCGGTGGCCGGGTTGGCCGGGCTGGCAGGCATCCAACCGTCTCCGGATGCTCTTGTCGCCGAACCGAGTCCCATTGAGGAACCTCCGACAGCGGCGGCGGCAGGGACGGCCCCGACAAGCGGCCCATCGCCATCGGCTCCGGTTCCGGCACCCGCTGGTACCGGGGCGTCAACCGTCACCAGCACCGCGCCCGCGCCGTCGCCTCCACCACCTGTCGGCGATCCAGGCTTCTCCTTCCCCTATGCCGTCGGCGGCGGCCCCCGCATCGGCGCCGGATTGGCATTGGCGAGCCAGGTTCACACGAGATCCAGTGCTGCAGCCAGGAACTCAGCATCAGAACGGGCGGCGACTGCTGCGACAGCGGCAGCTCGACAGGCACGCCGACGACACGATCGGAGCAAGCAGGAAGGTCGCGCTGTCGAATACATGGACATGGACGCCACCGTAACCTTTGACAGGGATGAGCCTTCCGCGACGGCTTCACACCGCGGTGCCGGACCAATGGGGTTCACCGGTACTGCATCCAGACAAGACAGGGCAGCCGCGGGATTGGCGACATTGGGCCGCAGTGATGATCTCAGCGAGGGGGCTCGTGCGCCGATGATTCCGAACACCTGGGATCCGGATGGCATCGATCCGCGCTGAACACCACCGCCGCGACCACGGTCATTGAGAACGATTCGACGCAGGATAGTCTCGATAATCGCTGGCGGCACACACACCGCAATCGCCACCGCGAGGCACTGGCGCCGGTTCCGCAGCTGAGCCAGCTCCAGAAGGAACAACTGGGACCCAAGCGGCAGCGACCTCTGCGGCCCCCGTTCAGCTGCTGCCACCAACTGTTCTAGCCGCCACGAGAAGCCAACACACGCTCAACGGCCCCGGCAACAACTCCAAGCGCAGCGATTACCGCGAGCACCGGCTCCGAGAACCGCTTCATCGAGCCATCGAACTCCACGACGGTTACTGAAGTGGCGCCCCGCACTGCGAGCTTGATACCGCCGCCCAGTGCACTCAAAGGCGGCAGCAAACATCACGGGTGTGGGCCATGCCGGGAGACAAGGGGAGTACAGGCACACCATTGCGGCGTCCAACCTGACCTATGGCTAATCGGCGCGAGCCGGCGCGCCTGACTCGGTGACAGAGCGCAGCACTATGCAACAACCTATACGAATTTGCTAGGTTGCTGACCGTGACGGCGACCGATGACCGCAGCGAACTCTCGGCCTACTGGCGGCTCAAGTTCGATTTCTACGACCGCTAACGGCACCCGGTTCACCCCGGAAGCGGTCGCGGGGGCCAGAGCCCGTCCTTTCGCGGTCAGGATGCGGTCGGCCATCAATCTGCCAGCACTGTTTTTCGGGCCCATCTACTTCTCCGTGAAGGGCATGTGGCGGAAAGCCATAACCATAATGCTGTTAGGCCTGTTCCTTGGGGTGGTGGTGTACCTCGCCTTCCCTGGGCTGGGATTCGGAGGATTCGGCACCAATGGCGCGGTGTACATGATTCTGGCGGGCCCGGCCTACTACCGCCACCGGGTCAAGGGCAGCCGGTCGTGGAATCCGCTCGACGGCATCGGCTGGCGGTTCAACCGTGAGATGCGCGAAGCCTGGGCGCAGCGCCGCAAGTAGGTCTGTCCACAGCGGAAAAAGACCGTGTACGCCCCACAGACGTGCATGCCCCAGATACGAGAAAAGCCCGCTGTCACCAGCGGGCTCTCATGGTGGCCAGGGCCGGGATCGAACCGGCGACCTTCCGCTTTTCAGGCGGACGCTCGTACCAACTGAGCTACCTGGCCGGACGGCAGATCCACAGAAACTGCCTCGCCGTACTGGCGACCCTGACGGGACTCGAACCCGCGACCTCCGCCGTGACAGGGCGGCGCGCTAACCAACTGCGCCACAGGGCCTTACTCTGCTCCCAGTATGACTGGTTGCGTACCCCCAACGGGATTCGAACCCGTGCTACCGCCGTGAAAGGGCGGCGTCCTAGGCCACTAGACGATGGGGGCCCATGTCCGAATCACTCCGGGGTACTCATCAACGTGGTCACGTTGGGAGCTCGCCTAGCTTAGGGCACAACCTCCCCAGAACCCAAACCGGATTACCTCGGCGCTGACTCACCGGCGCGACCAGTATTCTGTCTCGGCACGCCCCTATAGCTCAGTTGGTAGAGCTACGGACTTTTAATCCGCAGGTCCCAGGTTCGAGCCCTGGTGGGGGCACCAGTAGCACCGTCGTCATCGCCGTCTGGCAGTGAGCGATATCCGGTGAGGATGTAGTTCGCGTCAAGGCCGAGCTTGTCGCAGATGCTGTCCACTTCCTCGACTTACCATCGAACGCCGCCAAGGGTTCGGCGCGACAGCCAAGGTTGGCTTACGCCAAGCTCTTTGGCCGCGCTATTCACCGATCGGCCCAACGCAACCAGCTGGGCCACGGCCCGCAAGGGCGGGCGCCGCGACGTGCTGCACGGCGATGACACGCGCGTGAGCCACGTCGAGCCCTTCCCGCGCGACAAGGACACCACCCCGACAGCAAGGGATCACCGAGACCGACGCCAGGCGACGCTATGGCACTCGGCCGGGTCAACGGCCGCGCCAGCGACGAGCTGGACCGGATTCGCAACCCGCTGTCGACGACCATCCGCGACATGTGCGAGACGCGGGGGCTCGAGGCGCCCGAGTTTCGCGCGCAGCCAACGCCTCTTTGGTCATCGAAGCGGAAGCCGCGCGGTCTGCCGATCGGTTCGATATCGATTCCGCACCACCGGTCCGACAGGACGCATGTCGGCGTTGCTTTGTGACGCTGCCGACCTCAGCGGCCGGGCCATTGTGTGACGACCGCAACGGCACCCCGGAGATGCGCGCAAGCCCGCCGAGGCCCCGGACAACCTGCGCCTGACCTACGCCAGAAAGCGCGGCGAAGACACGCACTCAGTCGCGACGACGACACGGATGGCCAAGTGGCCGCACCCGCACGCCGCCACCCACGGCGGTAGTGGCGACATGCCGCCTCTGCCTGAACGGACCGAAGGCCGTCTGTAGCGAACTATTCATCGATCCGCTGTTAGGGTTGCGACTGCCTCCGCGCTCACCTCACCCCCCGATGGTTCGAGCGCGGGGGCACCTTTGTCATTTTTTCAGCACTCCAGCATCTTCGGCGCCGGTGAGCTTCTGAGTGCGGGAGGTGAGTTCGTTGTAGTGCTTTTCGGCTAGCTGGTGTGTTTCGTTGGCTTGTTGCCAGAGCAGTTCGTCGGAGATATTTTGGCGTATACGGCGCAACAGGTTGGCCATATGGGTGCGCAGTACCTTGGTGATTTGGCGTTGATCTTCTAGGAGCCACCGGTAGTCGGAGTTGGCAACGGCTGCCTGGTATTGCCGGTGGTGCTCGGTTTCGCGTTCGGTCTTGCGGCGCTCGATCGCTTGGGTGGCTTCCTCACGCGCTGGCGCCGACGGCGCGCTGACTCCTCGCGTCTGGTGCCGAGGCAAGGTGCGGCAGCACCCCTGGTCCTTCGCAGAGCTCGCCAAGCGCGCACAGCAGTCACGCTCGGCCTTCAGGCAGCGGTTCACCGCGCTGCTGGGACAACCGGCCCACCGGCTACATCATCGAGCGGCGACACCGGTCTCAATGACCTCAGGTCAGCGACTGCCCCTGCGGCTCAGCACAATTCCGGCGATCACAATCGCCCCGCCCAGCGGTTCATGCCAGCCGATGCGCTCGCCCAATAACAAGGCGCCCAGCAGCACCCCGATCACCGGGGTCAGATAGGTGACCGACGAGGCCGCGGTGGCACCCCATCCGTTGATGATGCGGGTGTTCCAGACGTAGGCCAACCCGGTCCCCAGCACCCCAAGCGCCATCATGCTCAACACCACCGCCGGAGTCGCGTCCATCCGGTGGCGGTCCACGAGCGCCACCACGACGGTCATCAGCACCGCCCCCACACCCACCTGGATACCGGCGACCGCCAGCGCGGGCAGACCCAGCGGCGTGACGTACTTGCGCATGTAGACGAAACCGATCCCATAGCTCAGAGTCGCCCCAAGACAGGCGAATTGTGCGAGCACGGGGCCCCCGTGACCGAGCAGCTGCCATGGGGCCAACACCACGCACACACCCACGAACCCGAGCGCCAATCCGAGTAGCTGCATCCGGCCGGGGCGCTCGGCCCGCAGCGCCATCAGTGTCACCAGCGTGGTCATCAAGGGGGTTGCCGCGTTATAGATACTCGCCAACCCGGAGTCGATGGTCTGCTCGGCCCACGGATACAGCACGAACGGAACAACGCACAGCGTCAGTGAGACGACGCCGATATGTCCCCACACCTTGGCCTGGCGCGGCAGCGGAACTCGCAGCAGCAGAACCAGGAAAACCAGAGTCAGGGCACCGAAATCCAGGCGCGCTGCCGCCACCTGCAGCGCCGAAAGCCCCTGCAGACCGACCTTGATGAAGAGGAAACTCGCACCCCACACCAGGGCAAGAGCGGCGAACTGAAGAGGGAGCCAGCGATTGCGGGTCGGAGCGACGGTCGCGGTGTCCACTGAGTGATTCCACAGCACAACTGACCACAAGCGCCAGCGGATTTCGGACGTCACACGCCGGTGCTGGACCCCGGGCGCACGATCATCAGCACGGTGACCACCGTCCACAGCAGGTTGAAGATCCCGGTGAACATCGCCAACCGCACGAACACCCGCCCATCGAGCGACTCACCTGCGCCCAGCTGGGCCAGCACCCGCTGCTGCCGCGGCAACACCACAAACACCAGCACCGCCGCTGCCGCCCCCGTCAGCACCAGCGATGCGATCAGCCAGGGGGCGCCCAGGACGCCCATCAGATCGGCCAGCGGCAGCCCGAACATCGGAATCGCGATACCTACCGCCGCGTACACCCGGCAGACCCGATGCAGGGTGCGCAGGCTCCCTAGCTCGCTAATGCCGTCGGGCGAGGCCGCGGCGCGACGTGCGAACGCTGGAAACATGCTGGCCGCCACAGTGATTGGGCCCACCGCGAGGATCACCGCTAGCACGTGGATCGAGAGCAATACCTTGGTCACGCGCAGACGGTATCGGTCCCGCCGCAGCACCGAAAGCCCGCCGCTGGCCATATTTCGACGACTTTCGGCCGTATCGTTCCCCAATCTTGGGAGTATGTGCCAATGGGCCGTCGAATACTGATTTACTTCACCGTGTTCGGGATCGCGATGTGGTTCTTCGGAAACCTCTACGAGGCCATCGTGATAGGACCGAACATCGCTGGTGACACCAAGGAGCAGCTGAAGGCATTTCAGCAGTTCACCGAGGTGGCGAACCCCGTGTACTACTACATCCCGCTCACCCAGATCGCCGCCATCACCCTGATCGTCTGGTTCGTGCGCACCCCGCGCAGAGCCCCCGAGAAACTCTCGCTGTTCCTGGCCTGCCTCGTCGAGATCGCGGCCGTCGCCCTGTCCGTCTATGTCATCGTCAAGCTCAACATGACGCTCTTCTTCGGTGCGCTGGGCGAAACTCCCAGTGAGCTACATCAGCTCGCGCTGCAATGGAACGTGCTGAACCTCGTCCGCGTGGTTCTCACCGCGATCGCGCTACTGTTCGCCCTGAGAGCCCTGCGCCTTGTCTGGCAGTCCTCCGGTCGACACCCGACCGCCGCCGAGTGAAGCTCCCCCTGTTCCGAACATCTCAACGAGGAGATCTGCATGTCCAGTACCCCAAGGACAGTGGTCATCACCGGCGCGAACGCCGGAATCGGCCTAGCCACGGCACACCGGCTGGCCGCCGATGGGCACACCATCGTGATGGCCTGCCGCAATCAGCAGAAGGCCCAGGCAGCGCGCGATGAAATCCTGGCCGCAACGCCCAGCGCTCCCGTCGACGTCATGTCGCTGGATCTGTCCTCGTTCGAGCACATCCACCGCTTCGCCGGCGAGCTGGCCGCACAGCATCCCCAGGTCGACGTGCTGATCAACAATGCCGGCGCCTCACCGATGCGCCAGTCCAGCACCGCGGACGGATTCGAACTGCAGTGGGGGGCCAACTATCTGGGCCCCTTCCTGCTGACGCACCTGCTGCTTCCGCAACTGCAGGCCGCCCGAACCGGCGATGCCCGCGTCATCCACCTGGCCTCCGTCGCCCACAGCGTGGGCAGGATCAATGAAAAGACCTGGCGTGGAAGGCATTTCTACTTCACCTTCTCCGCCTATGCGCAGTCGAAAATGGGTAATCTCATGTTCAGCAATGCCCTTGCCCGCCGCCTCCCCGCTGGAGTCACGTCGAACGCGCTACATCCCGGCAACGTCAGATCCGAGATCTGGCGTGAGATACCGCAGCCCATCCGGCCGCTGGTGATGCTGGCGCTGATCACACCGGAGCGGCCCAGCCAGCTGATCACCGACATGGCGGTCGCGGAGGAACACCACGGGCGCAATGGGGAATACCTCACCGCGCAAAAGCCGAGCCCGGTACGGCGCTACACGAAAAATGTAGCGGCGCAGGATGATCTTTACGCCAAGAGCTGCGAACTGGTCGGCGTCGAGCCCCTGCCGGTGCGCAGGTAGCAGACCTTCTCACCTCAGCGCGTGAATTCCGTTGTACAGCACCATCACACCGATCACGACCAGGATTGTCGCCATCAAGGCCGCGTTGTTCTCCTCCATCCAATCCTTGAGCCGGCCCATGGTGTCGTCGAGGCGGTGGCCTGCGGCTGCGTAGGCCAGTATCGGGGCGGCGACTGTCGATGCGGCGACGGCGACGAAGAACGCCGCGGCCATCCAGCGATCCGCGGCATCCAGCCCGCTGGCGCCGATCGCCAATCCCGCTGGAACGCAAATGAATAGGACGTCGGGCCGCACCACGACCAAAGCCGCCCCCGTTATCGCCGCCCGCGCCGGGCCGATCGTGCCGAACGATCGCATCCAGCCCGGCGACTCGGTGTGATGATGCCGAGTGAGCCACCGATAGATACCGAACAGGATGAGCGCCGAGCCAAGAACCACGCGCACCCACGAGGCCCAGTTCGGCACCGATCGGTGCAGCCCGCCGAGTAAGCCGGTGGCACCGACGCACAGCGCCGTAAGCGCGGCCAGGCTCAACAGCCACCCGGCAAGGAAGGCCAGACCACTGGGCCGCGGCCTCGGCGACTGCAAGACCAACACCGCCGGGATGACCGTGATCGGCGACAGCGCGATAACCAGTCCGAGCGGAACAAGCCCGGTGAGAACCGAGCCCCAACTTCCTGCCATGAGCAGCATCTTCGCACCATGAACACGATGTCACCGGCGAAAAGTACAGATAGGCAGCCCGCCCGTTAGGACGCCGTGGGGCTGTAGTGGTGGGGACTGTCGCGCAGCCCCGCCGGAGGCAGATAGCGCGTTGAAGTCTGCGGCAATGGCGCGTCGGCGGGCATCCGCCCGGTCGCCCGGTCCCACCCCGCTCGTGCACGCGGATGTTTTCTCAACCGGAACGGCACGAGGCGGAAGATCGCGTGGTTTACCCGCCCCAGCCGCTCAAGACGCCGCTCGTCGCGGTCGGTCCACGTGTACCCCAGGCGCTTTCGCACGGAATCATCGAACATTCCAACCATCACCCACTCAGAGAACCGGGTGAAGATGGGAAGCGCTATGCGCCATATCCAGGCCGGCATCAACGGCAAGAACGGCGGCTTGGGCAACTGGGCGAAATCCAGCAGATCACGCGTCGCCTTGTTATCCTCTAAGACGTTGGCGCACATGTCATCCCAATAGTCCTGAAACTCCTCCCAGGTCTTGGGCACCGGCCGCATGCTCATCCCGTACATCTGGTACCAGACGATGTGCTCATCGAAAAGCTGCCGCTTCTGCGCCTCGGTAAGTCCCCCACCAAACCGCTCCACCGAGAGCAACAACGCCTTGAAGAAGGTTGCGTGGGCCCAATAGAAGACGTCGGGGTCGAGCGCGCTGTACCGGCGCCCTTGACTGTCAACACCTTTGATGCCGACGTGATATCCGCGCACCTCGGCGCCCGTTATCGGCGCACGATCCCCGTCGAAGACCACGCCGGTGATCGGATACAGCGACCGCAGGAGCCGTTCCCACCGTTCACGCAGAAAGGTGGAGTGCTCCTCGACGGCGGCACCGAGTTTCGGGTGCATGTTCTGCATCGCGGTGGCGTAGGAGCCCATCAACATCCCGGACCAGTCCGCGGTGAGTTTCCACGTCAACGACTCCGGTCCCAGCGGCACCGGCATGGACCGATCCGAACCGTGGGTGACCGGGCACCCCGCCGTCAGAGAATCGACCTCGCCGTCAGTCATAACGTGCTCCGGTGTCGCTTATCGCCAGAAACTGAATTGATATTCAGTTATGGGACGACGTTAAGGCGCCCTATGTGGTCACGTCAAGCACCAAAATGGCCGGGGTCAGGAAACCTTTGGGTTGTAGTGCCGGGAACTACCCCAGGTATCCAACGGTGGCAGGTTGCGATCCGGGGTCTGCACCAGTGGGGCGTCGGTGGGAATCCTTCCCGTGGCACGGTCCCAGCCGGCCCGGGCCCGCGGGTGGCGCCGCTTGCGTTCGGGCACAAACTTGAACAGCAGATTGACACCCTGACCGAACTTGCGGTGCAGCCACTCGTCACGTGCTGACCATGTGTACCCAAACCGCTCTCGGACCGACGGGTGATACAGCCCAACGGTCATCCACACGAACATCGGTGCCACCAAACGACGCTGGAACCGCCACAGACGCTCGGGAATCCATGGCGCGAACGGCGGCACCGCCAGCGTGGACAGGTCGAGCACGTCCCGCGCAGCCTTGTTGTCCTCCAACACATTCGCGCACATATGCTCCCAGTACACCTGGAAGTCCTCCCAGGTTTCGGGAACGGGCCGCATGCTCATGCCGTACATGCGATACCACTGCACGTGCTCGTCGAACAGCTGCCGCTTTTCGGCCTCGCCGATACCACCGCTGAGCCAGTCCGCCACGATGATCGTGCCCATGAAGAAGGTGGCGTGTGCCCAATAGAAGACATCAGGATTGAGTGCGCTGTACCGCCGCCCCTGAGCGTCGACCCCCTTGATACCGATGTGATAGTCGCGCACCTCGGCGCCCGTCCTGAGGGCCCTGTCCCCGTCGAACACGACGCCCCCGATCGGGTACAGCGAGCGCAGGAGGCGCTGCCAGCGCTCCCGGAAGAACAACGAATGCTCTTCCACTGCGGCACCCAACTGCGGATGCATGTTCTGCATGGACCCGGCATACGGTCCCTGCAGCACTCCCCGCCAATCCCCGAAGTACTTCCATGTCAACGACTCAGGGCCCAGTGGCACAGGCATCGCCGGACCCGCTCCGTGGCTCACCGGACAGCCCGACATGAAGGTGCCGGATTCCGCGACAGGCTGCGTCTCGGCGAGCTCGGACATATCGTTAACCATTCGGAACGCTCCGTTGCAGTTCGACGTATAGTGACAATCAAGGTTGTCAACTTTGATATCAGACTAGGAGGCCCGTGGCCAGCGGTCAAGCGCAACGACGTAGCTGGGCGGGCATCTCAGCGGCCGAGCGCGCAGACGAGCGGCGGCGCGAGCTCATGGCGGCCGGCGTGCGACTGCTGGGGCTCAGCCCCCGGCCGGCCGTGACCGTCCGGGCCGTATGCCGATCCGCTGGCATGACCGAGCGGTACTTCTACGAGAACTTCTCCGACCGCGACACCTTTGTTCGTGCGGTTTACGACCACGTGGGCTTTCGCGCAATCGAAGCGCTCAGCGGTGCCCGTTCCGCACATGAGGGTGTCGACGCTTTTGTCCGGCTCATGGTCGACGAACCCACCATGGGTCGAGTCCTGCTGATAGCGCCGACCTTTGAGCCGACGCTCTCGGAATCCGGTTATGACTGGCTGCCGCGATTCGTCGCGTTGTTACAGGGAAAGCTCAGCACCAACCTCGCCGACGAGGTACAGCAACAATTGGTGGCAACCAACCTGGTGGGCGCGCTGACAAGTCTTTTCAGGGCATACCTGAACGAGGAGCTGAACGTGGGTCGGCAGCGGTTCGTGGACTACTGCGTGCAGATACTGCTGCAGGGCGCTACCGCGACACCGTCGAGCGGGGCGACGGGGTCGACTACGTCGCTGCGGACTTCGCCTTATCCTCAGCAGCCTTCTTAGCCGCCGCGACCTCTGCCTTGTAGCAGCGCAGGGTCACGTGGACCATCTTTCCGCGGTCGTCTTGACCCTTCTTGACGGTGAACGCTTCCTGATGCGCGACAAGGCAATTGTCGAGGCCCACTTGATCGCCAGAGCGGCCTGCAACGACAACCGTGTAGCCCTCACCCTGAAGAGTGGAGGAGGCGTCGGAGTAGAACTGCCCGGTCGTATCGGTTGGGCCACCGGCATGGGCTAGCCCGGCCATCGCCAACGAGAAACCCGCACCCGCAACCGCGACGACGGTCGCGTTGACTACCGACTTCACTGGATACACCTCCACCTTGGAATGTAGGCAATCATACTGTGGGTATAGCGCCCTCGCACCCCGAGCGAGAAACGCATTGATCCGCACGTCGGAAGGCACGCGGACGGGTATTTGTGCGTCACGATCCGAGCACTTGTGTGCAACCGCCGTTTACAGATATATTGACTGCAACTTCCAGATACAGATAACTCTGTCGAGACCTGAGGAACGTGTCCATGCAGAAGGAATTCACCGACCTTGAGTTGCTCCATGAGCTCGAGCCCGTGGTCGAGGAGAATGTCCATCGCCACCTCGGCGTCACCAAAGACTGGAACCCCCACGACTATGTGCCGTGGTCCGAAGGCAAGAACTACAAGGCCCTGGGCGGTCAGGACTGGGATCCGGAGCAGTCCAAGCTCTCCGAGGTGGCCAAGGTCGCCATGATCACCAACCTGCTGACCGAGGACAACCTGCCCTCATATCATCGCGAGATCGCCATGAACTTCACCATGGACGGGCCGTGGGGCACCTGGGTCAACCGGTGGACCGCCGAGGAGAACCGCCACGGCATCGCCATCCGCGACTATCTCGTCGTCACCCGCTCGGTGGATCCGGTAGAACTCGAGAAGCTCCGGGTGGAGCAGATGACCCGCGGCTTTTCTCCCGGCCAGAACCGCCAGGGCGGCGAGGAGCTTTTCGCCGAGAGCTTGTTTGACTCGGTGGTCTACGTGACGTTCCAGGAGCTGGCCACCCGCGTCTCGCACCGCAACACCGGCAAGGCCTGCGATGAACCCGTCGCCGACGAGCTGCTCAAGCGCATCTCCACCGACGAGAACCTGCACATGATCTTCTACCGCAACATGGTCGAGGCCGGACTCGCCATGGCCCCCAACCAGGCCATGAAGTCCATCCACCGCGTGCTCGACAACTTCAAGATGCCCGGATACACGATCCCCGGCTTTCGCCGCAACGCCGTCACCATCGCCACCGGCGGCGTCTACGACCCGCAGTCCCACCTCGAGGAGGTGGTGCTGCCGGTGCTGCGCAAGTGGCGCATCTTCGATCGTGACGACATCACCGGCGAGGGCGAGTGGTACCGCGAGGACCTCGATCGCATCGTCGGCGACCTCAAAAAGACCTCCCAGGACTTCGAGGAAGTCAAGGCCAAGTACCTGGATCGCCAGGCCAAGCGCGCCGAGCGCAACGCCGCCAAGGCCGCCAGGGAAGCGGTCAGTGTCTAATCGACTGACACCGTGACCGCATCCGTCGACCTTCCGAAGGCCCGATCCCGCGAACTGCGGATCGGGTCTTTGGTATTGCCGAGCCCCGTCGTGCTCGCTCCGATGGCAGGCGTTACCAACGTGGCGTTCCGGACGCTATGCCGGGAGCTGGAGCTGGCCACCACGGGCACCGTGAGCGGACTATATGTCTGCGAGATGGTGACCGCGCGGGCCCTCGCCGAACGGCACCCTGTCACGCTGCACATGACGACCTTCTCCCCCGAAGAATCGCCACGGTCGCTACAGCTCTATTCGGTCGATCCGGAAACGACCTACCGCGCCGCCAAGATGGTGGTGGACGAGAATCTCGCCGACCACATCGACATGAATTTCGGTTGTCCGGTCCCTAAGGTCACCCGAAATGGCGGGGGCGCAGCGCTTCCCTACAAGCGGCGGCTGTTCGGTCAGATCGTCTCCGCCGCCGTGCGCGCCACCGAAGGCACCGACATACCGGTCACGGTCAAGTTCCGCGTCGGCATCGACGACGACCACCACACGCACCTGGACGCCGGGGCTATCGCCGAGGCCGAGGGGGCCGCCGCAGTCGCGCTACACGCCCGCACTGCCTCGCAGCGCTACTCGGGCGCCGCCGACTGGAACCAGATAGCCGCGCTCAAGAACCACGTGACAACCATTCCCGTCCTCGGAAACGGCGACATCTTCGATGCCGCCGACGCGGTCGTCATGATGGAACAAACGGGCTGCGACGGCGTCGTCATTGGTCGCGGATGCCTTGGCCGCCCCTGGCTCTTCGCGGAGCTGAGTGCCGTTTTCAACGGTCAGACGATTCCAGTGCCGCCAAATCTCGGTCAGGTCACGGACATCATGCGGCGTCACGCGGTGTTGCTCGTCGATCATTCCGGGGAGGACAAGGCGTTGCGCGATATGCGCAAGCACATCGCCTGGTATCTGCACGGCTTCCCGGCCGGTGGCGACCTCCGGCGCGGGCTCGCACTCGTCAGCACCCTCGCCGAGCTGGACACCCTGCTCAATCAGCTGGATCCCGCCGCGCCCTTCCCCGAGGGCGGAAACGGCCCCCGGGGCCGCCAGGGGTCACCGGGCAAGGTGTCGCTGCCCGATGGCTGGCTCAACGACCCCGACGATTGCACGGTTCCCTCGGCGGCCGACGTCATGCACTCTGGCGGGTGACGTGGGGTCACATCTCGGTTACTGGGCATGGTGATCTGCGGCAATGCTCAGTAGCATGTGACGACGACCGCGCCCCGGGCACGGCGTTATGTGCTGCCGGTGTGCCTTGTACTTGCAACTGTCCAGACGTTTTTAAGCGAGGTTGAACATGGGTGATGGCCCCAACGCCACTCCTGCCCAACCACGCGCGTACGGCGCGGCCCCCTGGGAACGCGCCGTCGAACCCGTTGGCAGTCATCCTGACATCGACGTGGCACCGGAACCATCCAACACACCGTGGACACCACCCCCAGCGCTGAATCACTCACTGCCCGATCCCACCGACGACGAGTGGACCCGGCGGTGGGAGACCGCACACGCGATGCGCGAGCCACAGCCCGCGGCGCCAGCTCCCCGACCCGCGCCGAGACAGGCCGCACGACCTCCCAGGCCCGCTACCAACGGATCGAAGCCCGGCCCGGCGCCGGAACCGTCGGCACACGAGACCGGCTCGCACTCGCTGTCGGTAGCCGACCTCCTGGCCCGTGAGGGCGCCGGCGGCGGGCGCCGATCGCGGCGGCACGCGCGATCGGAACCCGAGGACCGCGCCGAGGAGCCCGCTCCCGCGGCGTTCGCCGACGAAAGCCACACCGACGTCCTCCCCCAGGTGCGACAGGACACACCCGACCTCGATCGCTATTCCGCCGGGCCGGTCGACGAGCACGCGAACTTTGTCGACTACCCGGATGACGCACCCCTCTACGACAAGGCCGCCGCGCGCCGCGTACGGGCATCGAATCTGGACGACAACATCGACACCCGCGCCATCCCCATCCGCGTGGGAAATCCGGAAGCCTTTGTCCAGGAACCTGAATCCAAGCGCTCGCGGCGCCCCATCTACCTCGGGCGCTCCATCGCCGCCGTCGTCGCAGTGTGCTCTCTCACCGTCACCGGCGGCGCCTGGCAGTGGAGCAACGTCAAGAACAACAGACTCAATCGCGTCGAGGCGCTGGACCCCAACTCCCACGACATCCGCGATCCCAACGCTCAGTACGGCGACGAGAACTTCCTCATCATCGGTGTCGATACCCGCGCGGGTGCAAATAGCACCATGGGCGCCGGAGACACCTCCGATGCCGAAGGCACGCGCTCGGACACCATGATGTTGGTCAACATCCCGGCGAACCGTAAGCGGGTCGCGGTCGTGTCCTTCCCCCGCGATCTGGCGATCCAGCCGACGCTCTGCGAGGTGTGGAACGAGGACACCCGGTCCTACGGACCCGATAAGGCCTACACCGAAACCAAACTCAACTCGGCGTTCGCATTTGGCGGTCCCAAGTGTCTGGTCAAGGTCATTCAGAAGATCTCGGGCTTGAACATCAACCGCTTCCTCGGGGTGGACTTCGCCGGGTTCTCCAAGATGGTCGACGCGCTGGGCGGGGTCGAGGTGTGCACGCCCACGCCGATCGAGGACTACGAGCTGGGCACCGTGCTGGAAAACGCTGGGCGCCAAACGGTCGACGGACATACGGCCCTGCAGTACGTGCGTGCCCGTCAGGTCACCACCGAATACAACGGCGATTATGGGCGCATCAAGCGGCAGCAGTTGTTCCTGTCATCCCTGCTGCGTTCGATGATCTCGCACAACACCTTCTTCTCGTTGAGCAAGCTCAACAATGTGGTGAACACCTTCATCGACGACTCTTACGTCGACAACATCAGGACGAAAGACCTTGTGGACCTTGGTCAATCACTGCAAGACGTGAAGGCCGGCCGCATCACCTTCCTGACGGTGCCAACCGATGGCACCGACTCTGAGGGCAACGAGACGCCGCGCACCACAGATATCCGAAAGATCTTCGACGCCATCATCAATGACGATCCGTTGCCTGGCGAGCTGCAGCCCGACGGCACCCGCGTCCCCATGCCCGGCACCACCACCCAGGACACCACCTTGGCGTCCAGTGAGCATGGAGCCGCCACTGAACTCGGCGAAACATCCATGGCCACACCAACTCCCGCCGCTACGCCGAGTGAGCAGATCGATCTGGTCACCACCGAGCCCAGCGAGATCAACGTGCACGTGTCCAACAGCACAGGCCAGACGGGCCTGGCAGCATCGGCCGCCAGCCAGCTGTCTCAGTACGGATTTGGCATCACCACCACCGACGACTATCCGTCCGCGCTGCCCACCACCACGGTCTTCTTCTCCCCGGGGCACGAGCAGCAGGCCGCGACGGTTGCCGCCTCATTCGGTGGAGCCAAGCTCCAGCGGATCAACGGAGCCCAGACTTCCGTCCGCGTGGTCCTCGGCAGTGACTACGCGTCCACCGCCAACGTGCAGGCTCCGCCCGTCGCCGGATCGACCGTTCCGTTGCAGCTCTCCTCGGGCGCGATGGCTCCCGCCGAACTCCCCATGGACCTGACGGTTGTCAACGCCGGCGACGCTACCTGCGGATAATCCGTCTATTTAGACGCTGATCGCATTTTCTTCGACGGAACCTGTGGTGGCATTCACTCGGCGTTCACGCCAGAGCCATGACTCGACGACGACGGGTCCGTAGGCTTAATCCATGCGTACCGCGTTTCAGGAGCAGCTGTCCTCATTATCGGCACAGCTCGGGGACATGTGTGGGTTGGCCGGAGCCGCCATGGAGCGGGCCACTCGTGCATTGCTGCAGGCCGACCTCGTCCTTGCCGAGCAAGTTATCTCCGACCACGAGCAGATCACCGCGATGAGCGCCGCCGCCGAAGAGAATGCCTTCGCCATCTTGGCCCTGCAGGCTCCGGTGGCCGGCGACCTTCGCGAGGTCGTCAGCAGCATCCAGATTGTCGCGGACGTGGACCGAATGGGTGCCCTGGCCCTGCACGTCGCCAAGATCGCCCGGCGTCGTCATCCGCAGCACGCACTGCCCGAAGAGGTCAACGGATACTTCGCCGAGATGGGCCGTGTCGCAGTCGATTTGGGCAACAGCGCGCAGGAGGTGCTGCTGACCCGCGATCCGGAGAAGGCCGCCCGTATCAATGAAGAAGACGATGCAATGGACGACCTGCACCGGCATCTGTTCACCGTGCTGATGGACCGCGAGTGGAAGCACGGAGTGGCCGCGGCCGTCGACGTGACCCTGCTGGGCCGCTTCTACGAGCGCTTCGCCGACCACGCGGTGGAGGTCGCCCGACGAGTCATCTTCCAGGTGACTGGCAGCCTGCCGCCAGAAGGACAGGGCCACGACCACCTGACGTCGCTCTAAGCGGCTAAGGCACCAGAACGATCTTCCCGCGGGTGTGCTGCTGTTCAAGCAGCTCGTACGCACTGCGCACGTCATCCAGCGGGAACGTCTGCGCGACAATCATCTCCAGCTTTTGGTCGACAATCAGTGCGGCCAGCTCGGCGAGCACCTGCGCCGAGGCGCCTTCGGCGTTTCCCACACTTTGCACGCCGTATCGCTCGATTGCCGCGAAGTCGATGATGGTGTCGATTCGCCGCAGCTCCACTCCAAGCTCATTGAGCGCCAGCTCCACGTAGCCTCCGCCGAAGAGGTCGAGGAAGGCGTCAACCCGCCCGTCGGGCGCTGCTGCCTTGATGCGGTCTGCCAATCCGTCGCCGTAGTTGACCGGGATGACGCCATGCGCGGTGAGCCACTCGTCGTTGCCCGGCCCCGCGATACCGATCACGGTCGCACCAGCGGCCTTGGCGAGCTGTACGGCGATGGTGCCCACTCCCCCCGCCGCGCCGGAGACGGCGACCACATCACCCGGAGCCAAATCAACCGAGCCGACCGCGGCGTATGCGGTGGTACCCGCGACGAAGAGGCTGCCCGCCACCTCCCACGACAGACTCTCAGGCTTGGTGACTAGCTGGCTGGCCGGAACGACGACGAACTCCGCGTGACTGGCCCGATCATCGGTATAGCCGAACACCTCGTCCCCTGGCGCAAAACGCGCCACGCTGCGGCCCACCTCCACCACCACACCTGCCAGGTCGCTGCCCTGTCCGGAGGGGAAGGTCGCGGGGAACCTGTCGTGCAGCACCCCGGTGCGGATCTTCGCCTCGCCGGGGTTGATGCCCGCAGCACGCACCTGCACGAGCACCTCACCGGGCCCGGGGACCGGACGCGGCACCTGACGCACCTGCAGGACGTCGATATCGCCGTACTGGTCGAACTGCACTGCCTTTGTCATGCCGACTAAGACAGCCGCGCGACCCGGGGTATTCCGCCGAGTCTGCGTCTCTCGACGTTCTGGGGCACAAAACCGCCGTGAGATGCAGACTCGGCGGCAATCGTGCGATCGTGATCAGCCGAAGCGGCCGGAGATGTAGTCCTCGGTGGCCTTCTGGCTGGGGTTGGAGAAGATCCGCTCGGTGTCGTCGATCTCCACCAGCATGCCCGGCCTACCGGCGGCCTCCAGGTTGAAGAACGCGGTCTGATCGCTGACGCGCGCGGCCTGCTGCATGTTGTGCGTGACGATCACGATCGTGAACTCCTGCTTGAGCTCGGAGATCAAATCCTCGATGGCCAGCGTGGAGATGGGGTCCAGGGCCGAGCACGGCTCGTCCATCAGCAGCACGTCCGGCTGCACCGCGATGGCTCTGGCGATGCACAGACGCTGCTGCTGACCGCCGGAGAGCCCGCCACCCGGACGATCCAGACGGTCCTTGACCTCGTTCCACAGGTTCGCACCCTGCAGTGAGCGCTCGGCGACCTCGTCAAGGGTCTTCTTGCTGCGCACGCCCTGCAACCGTAGGCCGGCCACCACATTGTCACGAATCGACATGGTGGGGAATGGGTTTGGCCGCTGGAACACCATGCCAATGGTCTTACGCACCGATACCGGGTCTACCCCGGCACCGTAGATGTCGGCACCGTCGAGCAGCACCGAACCCTCGACACGAGCCCCGGGTGTCACCTCATGCATCCGGTTGAGGGTGCGCAGCACGGTCGACTTACCGCAACCGGATGGGCCGATGAAGGCCGTCACGCTGCGAGGCGGAACCGACAGCGCGACATCCTGAACGGCGTGGAATTTACCGTAAAAGATGTTGACGTCCTTGAGATCGAGGCGCTTGGCCATGACTACCTTCCTAGACCTTTTTCGGTGCGAAGAAACGCGAAATGAGCTTGGCGATTACGTTGAGGATCGCCACCAACAAGATGAGGGTGAGGGCGGCGCCCCAGAGCCGCGACTCGGCAAGTCCCACCACAGAACCGCTGCGCTGATCGAGCATCATGCCGGGCAGTGAGGCCATCTCCCCGCCGAACATGTCGAAATTGATCAGTTTGCTATAGCCGACAAGCACCAGCAGCGGTGCGGTTTCGCCCATGACACGGGCCAGCGCCAGCATCACACCGGTAACCACACCCGAGAGTGCGGTGGGCAGCACGATGCGCGCGATGGTCTTCCACTTGGGCACGCCCAGTGCGAAAGAGGCCTCGCGCAGATCGTTCGGGACGATCTTGAGCATTTCCTCCGAGGAACGCACCACCACCGGAATCATCAACAGCACCAAGGCAAGCGATACCGCAAGGCCCGACCTCGGCAGCCCGAGCGTGGCCACCCACAGGGCATAGATGAACAGCGCGGCGACAATGGACGGCACGCCGGTCAGGATGTCGACCATGAAGGTGGTGAGCTTGGCCAGCCGAGAGTTGGCGCCGTACTCGACGAGGTAGATGGCCACGAAGATGCCGATGGGCACCGAGATGATCGCGCAGAACAGACCTTGGAAGAGCGTGCCGATGATGGCGTGATAGGCACCGCCGCCCTCTATCCGATTGGTCATCATGTTCTGAGATTTGAACCACCAGTCCGCACTGAGGATGGCGCTGAATCCGCGATCGAACACGGTGTACAGAACCCACACCAGCGGAATCAGGGCGACCAGCACCGAGGCCGAGACAAGGACCGTGGCAAGGGCGTTGGTGGCCTTGCGCCTACCCGAGAGCGGATGGAAGGCAGGCTCCTTCACGGGCCTGTCAAGAGTCGCGGTCATACCCGGCCCTTTCCGCCGACGACGGCACGGGCCGCCGAGTTCACCAGGAATGTCAGCACGAACAGCACCAGCCCGGCCGCGATGTAGGCTCCGGCCTCCAATTCGTTGTTGAATTCCGAGGCATTGGAAGCGATATGGGTTGCAAAGGTGCTCCCACTGTCGAACAGCGACCAACCGAATGCCACCGAGGTACCCGACAAGATCAACATCAGTGCGATGGTCTCGCCCAGCGCGCGGCCGAGCCCTAACATAGAACCACTGATATATCCGGAGGTGCCGAACGGAATGATGGTGGTGCGCACCACTTCCCATTTGGTGGCGCCCAAGGCGAGCGCGGCCTCGATCTGGCCCTTCGGGGTCTGAATGAAGACCTCTCGGGTGACAGCCGCGATGATCGGCAGGATCATCACCGCCAGCACAATGCCACCGGTGAACAGGTTGCCGCCGCCTCCGATGTTTACGGGGCTGTCGGCAAAAAACGGTATGAAACCGAGGTTTCTGTTGAGCCAGAGGGCAACCGGCGCGATCGCGGGCGCCAGCACGTAGATGCCCCACAGGCCGTAGACGATGGACGGCACCGCGGCCAGCAGGTCGATGACATAGGCCAGTGGCCCACGAACCCGTGCCGGTGCGTACTCGGCGAGGTAGATCGCGATACCAAGAGCCACCGGCATGGCGAGCAGGAGCGCGAAGACCGACACGAAGACGGTGACCTGGAACAGATCGAGGACGCCGAATTGCATGTGCGCCGTGTCGTCGGTGCGCCACGGACCGTTGTAGAGGAAGAAGTTCGCGTCATCGTTGTTCAGCGCCGGAACAGCGCGCAGGATCAGGAATACGGCCACCAGACCGATGAGCGCGACAACGAACACTCCCGAGCCAGTCGCGAGCCCGGAGAAGATGCGGTCGCCTGGACGGCTGACCGTCTTGGTGGACGTAGCGGGTGGCTGATGGTCGCCCTCGTCGCTCATGGGTTGTGGCTTCTCCTCGGAGACCGATCCGTCAAGATCCGCCGGACGGGCTACCCCCACGGGATCGATCCCGCTGGTCTGGCTGCTCATTGAACTCGCTGTCTATGTTGTTGATGGTACGTCCCCACCCGGGTCGCCCGAGCTCACCGGGTGGGGACGAATCAGCTGCTAGGAAAGGGCCTTGATGGCCGTCTCCAGACGAGACTTGAACTGTGTGGGCAGCGGGGCGTAGCCGACATCGGCCAAACCCTTCTGGCCCTGGTTCACCGCAACCGTCAGGAACGACCTCACCGCGGCGGCAACTTCGGGGTCCTTGTAGCCCTTGGAGCAGACGATCTCGTAGGTGGCGAGCACGATCGGGTAGGCACCGGCGGTCTTGGTCCCGTAGATCGAGGCCAGGTCCAGCTTGAGGTCGTTACCCTCGCCCGCGAACTTGGCGGTCTCCACCGAGGCGGCGGCGGTCTCTGGGGTCAGCGCAACCCCGCCGGCACCGCTGTCGATCTGGGCATACGACATCTTGAGGTCGTCGGCGTAGCCCTTCTCCACGTAGGTGATAGCACCGGGCAGAGCCTTGACCTTCTCGGCCACACCGGAGGACTTCTCGGCGCTCTCACCGGCGCCGCCCTCCCAGCTGCCACTGCTGCCCTTGGTCCAGCTCTCCGGGGCAGCGGTGGTCAGGTACTTACCAAAGTTCTCGCTGGTGCCGGACTTGTCCTTGCGGTATACCGGGGTGACCTTGGTGTCCGGCAGCGTCGCGCCCGGGTTGAGTGCGGCGATGGCCGGGTCGTTCCAGCTGGTGATGGCACCGGTGAAGATCTTGGCCGCAGTGTCCGCGTTCAGGACCAGCTTGTCAACGCCGGGGATGTTGTACGCCAAGGCAATCGGGCCGAAGACGACGGGCAGGTTCCATGCCTCGTGGCCTGCGCAGCGCTCCTTTGCCTTGCCCGCCTCTTCCTCGGACAACGCCGAGTCGGAGCCGCCGATGTCGACCTGTCCGGCGATGAAGTTGTCGCGTCCCTTGCCCGAGCCGGTGGGGTTGTAGTTGATCGACTTTCCGGAGCATGCGGTCGAGTACTCGTTAGCGAAAATGTCGAAGGCGTTCTTCTGTGCCGACGAGCCCTCGGCGCTCAGCTTGGCCTTGCCCGCACAGTCGCCCGAGCCGGAAGCAGCACCGGAGGCACTCGATGAGGAACCTCCCGTGGTGTTGTCGCTACCGCAGGCGGCGAGGCCGGCGGTCAGAGCGACTGCGGCGGCCGCCGCGAAGATCGTGGTGCCAGTGCTTTTAAGATTCACGGCCTTGAGGTTCACGGCTCTCGCTTTCTCGCATGAGTGGTCAGAAGTCAGGTGATGGGGATGGATCTTCTAGGCGCACCCCGGAAACTAAAGGCAGTCAATGGACGGGCACCCGACCGCAGGTGAACGGAAAGTGAACTCACAGACTTGACAGTCCGGTCGTTATCGCAGGTAAACGCCTATCAGGCCCGACCGTAGGCGGCATCGGTGAGGGAAACCTCGAATCCCAGCCGCTCATAGGTTCGCAGGGCCGCGCCGTTGTCCGACTCGACGTACAGCAACACGGTGCTCAATCCGGTATCAGCCAGATGATGCAGCCCCACCAACGTCAGGAGGTGACCCAATCCCCGGCCCTGCGCGGCGGGGTCGACCCCCACGACATACACCTCGCCCACTCCCGGCTTATCCAAATGCCTTTTGGTCCAGTGGAATCCGAGAAGGTCGCCGGTCTGCGCGTCGTGTGCGAGGAACACCCCACTCGGATCGAACCAAGGTTCGGCGAACCGGACGGACAGATCGTCCTGCGTCCAGCCCCCTTGTTCTGGATGCCACGCGAACGCGGCGTTATTGACGCGAAGCAGATCTGAATCATCTTGCGGCCCAGCATAATGCCGGATCACGACGCCGGTGCCGGCCGAGACGACCGGCAGATCTGACAGGGGGCGACGCATCTGATGGAGCCGCCGCAACGCGACCAGCCCCAGCTTGGCAGCCAGCGCCCTGGCCTCCGGCAGGTCGCCGTGGGCCCACATGCGGGTGCCCTCGCCACCCACGCCGAGGGCTTCCCGAATCATCGCCAAACCGATTCCGCGGCGCCGCACCGCCGGCGCGACCACCAATTCGGCCATCGCCGTGGCATTCTCGCGAAGATCCCCGTCGCCGGCACTATCGTCCGGCAACACCAAGTTGAGGTACGCCGCCACGTCGTCCCCATCCGCGACGACCAGATGCTTGGCTGCGGTCCCGCGTAACTCACGCAGCACCTGCTCACCCACCGGGGCAACACCGTCGACGCGGGTGGCCCCGACAATCAACTCGCGTATCTGTAGTTGGCGCTGATCATCGAGGAGCGGGACCCATTCGGTCATACCGTCACGCTAGTCGTGATTCAGCCGGCGTTGCGTGCCCCTGGTTCGGCGACGACGTCGTCATCGCCGATCTCATCGTCCACATCGTCATCGACGTCGGAGACCGCGACACCGGCACTCTCGGATGCGTTGGAGTCGCCCTTCGCTCGCGGCGGCCGGACCGCCTTGTAACCGACGTTGCGTACGGTGCCGATCAGCGATTCGTACTCGCCGCCCAGCTTCGCGCGCAGCCTCCGCACGTGGACATCCACGGTGCGAGTGCCACCGAAGAAGTCGTATCCCCACACCTCTTGAAGCAGCTGAGCCCTGGTGAACACGCGACCGGCGTGCTGCGCCAAATATTTGAGCAGCTCGAACTCCTTGTAGGTGAGGTCGAGCGGGCGGCCACGCAACCGCGCGGTGTAGGTGCCCTCGTCAATGACCAGCTCGCCGAGCACGACCTTGCTGGCGTTCTCCACGGTGACCGCGCCCGCACGGCGGCCCACCAGCAGGCGTAGCCGTGCGTCGATCTCAGCGGGGCCCGTTCCGGGCAGCAGGATGTCGTCCAGGCCCCAGTCGACGTTGACCGCCACCAGGCTGCCCTCGTTGACCACGGCGACCACCGGAACCGACGATCCGGCGGCTCCCAGCAGTCTGCACAGGCCGCGCGCGGAGGCCAGATCCGTGCGCGCATCGACGATCGCCAGGTCGGCGGAGCCCGCCTCCAGCAGCGACGACACCTCGCTGGGCACCGGTCGCACGGTATGGGCGAGCAGCGACAGAGACGGCAGCACCGCATCGGGATTTGGGTCAGCGGTCAGCAGCAACAGGTCCAACGAGCCCTCCAACACCCGGGTGCTTCGGTCTCCAGGTGTTCCATAATGTACCCCGCCACCTGCTGGTAAGCCCGGCCGAGAACCTCAGACGCGCAGCGGTACGCCAGAATGTGCAGATGCGCAAACCCCTGATCGCCACTATCGCGGCGGTATGTGCACTGGCAATTGCCGCCACCGGCACCGATTTCGGATGTGCGATCTACGCCGAATACCGGCTGTCCCGGACCCTGCGTGCCGAGGCAAACCTGAGCTCCGATCCCTCCGTGGCGATCCTGGTGTTCCCGTTCATTCCCCAGGCTCTGGCGCACCGATACAGGGAAGTAGAGATCAAGGCGCACGGGGTGGACCACGCGGAAACGGGCAAGGCAACGCTGGAGGGCACCTTGCACGGCATCGACATCTCCAAAGCCTCCTGGCTGCTCCGCCCGGACTCCCCACTGCGTGTGGACAGGGTGGAGAGCCGAATCATCATCGACTCCAACCACTTGGGCCGATTCATGGGAATCAACGACCTTGCCGTCGAACCCCCGCCGAAGGAACAGAACGACGCTACCGGCGGCACCACCGAATCCGGTATCTCCACGGGAACCGGCCTGCTATTCACCGGAACACCGAAGACAGGCGAATTTCAGCACAAGGTGACCATCTCCGTCGACGTCTCCGTCGGCGGACCGGCCAAAACGGACCTTCAGTTCGTCGCCACATCCGTGGTGACGGGCCCAGGCACGGCCGACCGCGATGTGCCCGAGGACCAGCAGGCGGGCGTGTTCGCCGCGTTCACCAAGGTGGTCCCGCGGCAGAAGCTGCCCTTCGCCATCGAACCAACAACGGTCGGCGCACGTGGATCAGATGTGATCATCGAAGGTATCGCCAAGGGAGTAACCATCTCCCTGGACGCGTTCAAACAGTCATGACGTCAGGTTTGTCCGCTCTTCAGGAGAGCGGCTCATCGCCCTTCGTGACCGCGGTCATGGTGATCGCGATCGCGTTGCTGGCGTCGAGCCTCATCGCAGTCGCCATCAAGAGCAGGGCCGGCAAGCTCCGCGAAGGCCCCGGCAGAACGGACGACGTCCAAGCCCCGCCCGGCATCGAGCTCTCCGCGACCGGACCGACAATCGTGCATTTCAGCGCGGTTTGGTGTGGTCCGTGCGCGTCGGTCCGCCGAGTTGTCGACCAGGTCTCGGCCGACCAGCCCGAGGTGGCCCATATAGAGGTCGACATCGATGCCAATCCCGACGCCGCGCGGGCCCTCTCGGTGCTGTCACTGCCGACAACGTTCATCTTCGATGCCACCGGACGGCAGGCATATCGGGTCTCGGGAGTGCCCAAGGCCGCCGACCTGCGCACTGCGCTGCAGGGCATGACGCAGCCGGGGTAAACTCGTCGCCGTGCAAGCCCGCCTTGAGCCGATGCTCACTAAACGACGCGCCGTCGATCTGTGCCGCGTCGCGGGCTGCTGCTGTTGTTGCTGCTAATAGCGGCCACCTTCGAGTGTGCCGTACCTGGTGTAGCCATATCCGCCACCCTTAGGAGCACAACAAACCATGACCACTGCCCACACAGCGCCCGTAATCAGTCAGGTTGACGTTCGCGGACCCCGCTTCGTCGCCTGGGTCACCACCACAGTTCTCATCATCACCCTGGCGGTGTCTGCCGTATCGCCGGTTGCGGCCGCGGTGATCCTGGGATTTCAAGCGGTGGCGTTCGCGATCGGCGCGCTGCTAGGGCCGCACCGCGCCCCCTACGGAGCGATCTTCCGGACCCTGATCCAGCCCAGGCTGAGCCCGGTCACCGAACGTGAGCCCATCCCGCCGCTGCAGTTCGCCCAGTTGCTGGGCTTCACCTTCGCCGCGGTGGGAACCATCGGGTTCGCCACCGGCGTCACCTTGCTCGGCCAGATCGTGACGGCGTTCGCACTGGGCGCCGGCTTCCTGAACGCCGCCTTCGGCATCTGCCTCGGCTGCCAGTTGTACCCGCTCGTCACCCGTTTTCGCCGCACCCAACCGTCGGCTCAGTAACCCGACAAACCACCGGAAGGATCCCCTGCATGGCACGCTCTGACGTACTGGTCTCCGCCCAATGGGCGCAAGACAACCTTTCCGCCCCCAACACGGTGTTCGTGGAGGTGGACGAGGACACCAGCGCGTACGACGTCGGCCACATCGAGGGCGCCGTCAGGCTGGACTGGAAGACCGATCTGCAGGATGCGGTCAAGCGCGACTTCGTCGATCAGCAACAGTTCTCGAAGCTGCTGTCCGACAAGGGCATCGGCAACGACGACACAGTCGTCCTCTACGGCGGTAACAACAACTGGTTCGCCGCATACGCCTACTGGTACTTCAAGCTGTATGGGCACCAGGACGTGAAGCTGCTCGACGGCGGCCGCAAGAAGTGGGAGCTGGACGGCCGCGCGCTGTCCACCGACACCGTCTCGCGGCCCGCAACGTCCTATCAGGCCGCCGCACCGGATAACTCGATCCGTGCTTTCCGCGACGAGGTGATCGCCGCCATCGGTGCCAAGAACCTGGTCGACGTGCGCTCTCCAGACGAGTTCTCGGGAAAGATCCTGGCTCCCGCGCACCTGCCGCAGGAGCAGAGCCAGCGCCCCGGACACGTCCCCGGCGCCATCAACGTCCCGTGGAGCAAGGCGGCCAATGAAGACGGCACCTTCAAGTCGGATGAAGAGCTGGCCAAGCTCTACGCCGACGCGGGGCTGGACGGTGAAAAGGAAACCATCGCGTACTGCCGTATCGGTGAGCGTTCCTCGCACACCTGGTTCGTGTTGCAGGAGCTCCTGGGACACCAGAACGTGACGAACTACGACGGCAGTTGGACCGAATACGGCTCTCTGGTGGGAGCCCCGATCGAGTTGGGAAGCTAGTTATGTGCAGTGCACCGAAGCAGGGCCTGGCCATTCCGGCGGGCGTTGACGTGGAAAAGGAAACCGTGATCACCGGCCGCGTGGTCGACGGCAACGGTCAGACAGTGGGCGGCGCCTTCGTGCGCCTGCTGGATTCCTCCGATGAGTTCACCGCCGAGGTGGTGGCGTCTGCGACCGGCGACTTCCGGTTCTTCGCCGCACCGGGCGACTGGACGCTGCGCGCGTTGTCCTCGGCCGGGAACGGCACGGCCACGGTGAGCCCCACCGGCGCCGGCATCCACGAGGTCGACATCAAGATCGAGGCCTAGCCTCTTCTTTCGCTCTATCTCGATAAGGCACTCAGGTACGTATTCAGCCCGAATCACGTACCTGAGTGCCTTTTCGCGTCACTAGGCGCCGCGGGAGTTCAGTTCGCCGTATCCGGTGCGGCCACCCCGCTCCGAGCCGGTTGACGCGCCTCCAGACCAGGCATGGGCGTATCCGGTGCGGCCCCTGTAGGAGCCGGATTCTCCAGTCCGAGGGGCTGCCCGGTAGGGATGTTCTGTCGGCCAGTGGCGGCCGTCGCCCCCGGCGCGGTACCTCCGGCGGCCTCCGGCGCGTCGGTCCGCTGCATGGGCGACGACGGACGAGCGCCAAACACCTGACCGAGCGGACCGGCTTCATGCGGCTTGACCGTCACGTGCTTCAGCTGCACGCCCAGCCGATCGCCGGGCATGCCGACGTGGGACGACACGGGGTCGGCATTGGTCATGGCCCGGGTGCCACCGGCATCGCGGACCCGCGGTGGCGGAGTCAACGACCAAATGGACTGCAACCCGTAGACACCGGGGTAATAGCCGATGTACCCAGGCGGCGTGTAGATCTGCCCGGTCGGGTCTCCCGGAACAGACGGGTCGGCTGCGGCGATGGGCGCACCGAGTACGCCGGCGACCACGACCGCCGCGACGACGCCGACTTGGCGGATGCGAGCTCTCATACTGTCAGATCCCTCATGTTGGATTGCGGTGCAGGGCAATTCAGTGCGATGTGGCGGGGCCGAGGTCCGGTCCACTGTTGAGTGAGCCGGGCGCGATGGTTCCGTTGTCCTTCGGCTGGACCGACTCGCTGTCGGCGGTGGGTGGTGGTTGACGCGTGCCCGGGACGGGGTCTTCCAGGCCACCCGGGGCACCGTCCGCCATGCTGGCGCCTGGCACCACACCGGCGGACGGATCGGGCACACCGATCGAGTCCATCGGCGATTCCGGCCGCACACCTGGCGCGACTCCCAGTGTCGAGTTGCGCAGCGGTTCGACACCGAGTTCCGAGCCGGGCATTCCGTACTCGGCCGACGCCGAGTCGGTATTGCTCATGGCGCTGGCACCGGCTGCGTCAAGGACTCGGCGTGGCCGCATCCAGAAGCCGAGGATGTAAGTGTAGGCGCCGGGTTGATGGCCGATCCGGCCCGGCATGTTGTGGTACGGGAGCCCGTCGTACCCCGGCGGCGGCCCCGGAGGGATGGGTGGCGACGGGGCGGCGCCTGCGATCGGCGACATGACAAGACCCGCGCAAAGGAGAGCGACGAGCAGTCCCGTGCCCTTACTGATACGTGATGTCATTCGGATGACCGTCCTCGTCTAGATCTTGATGGGTTCGCCATAGATGGCATACGAGGAGTGAGCGTTGGTGGTGGAGATCCGCAGGTAGCCGTATGACCGGATGGTGACGTCACCGCCGCAGGCGTCCACCTTGACATGCAGGTTCGTCACATCGAGTGTCGCCCGGCCCGCCGGATTGAGCGCCATGTTCGACATTGGCAGATCAACGATGACGCCGGGTTCGAGATCCGTCTGTACGTATCCCGTGGCACCGGCTCCCGCTGAACCACCGATGGAGTTACTCGACCCCAGCGAGCCTGTTCCGCTCACACCTCCGGAAACGGCACCACCCAACTGCAGACCGCTGGAGACGTCGGATTGACAGCCCAACTGGTATCCCATGATGAAGAGGCTGTCGAGGATCGAGCCCTGCCCGCCAGTGACGGTTGCCGAGGAGTAGAGGTTGACGAAGGCCTCACGGGAGTTCGTAGCGTTGGCGAGGTTCGGGATCGAGTTGACGACCTCGTTGTAGCTGTTCAGATGAATGTGCCAGCCGTCCGGTGTCACCTGATCCAGGTCCTCCGGCAGCATGGTCACCGGTTCCGCGAATGCCGCGGGCGCTTCTGTCACTGCCATACCGCAGAGCACCGCCACAATGCATGCAGTGCGCGTAAATCGATCAAGCATTCCCGCCATGTGAGCCTTTCGAGTGGTTCTTGAATATCGCCGTTCTGTCTTACGGAAAGGTGCCGCTTGCCTTTTACGAGCATTTATCGACTGATATCGGCACCATCGCCCTTGAACAGGCAAAACGCCAAAGTTTCTGCGAATTATGCGGTACCGCAACAATTTCTCCAGCCGTTGCTTCCTCCTGACAAAGCTGTTCGCAACTGAACGGAGCTCATCTAGCTAGAGAGCCGTTAACGCCGCCTCGAATCTTGGTGAACGGGGACTAAACGCGGAATTTGGTATGGTTTGCCACCATTAGGCAGGTGTGGTTTCCCCCTATACGGACAGAATCACAGGCAGAAATACCCGAGAATTACCTGTGAGTGAGGGGCCACGTCGGCGACCTGGTCGTGCCGAGAAGATAGATGGTCCCCATGCGTTCGGTCGGCGCAATCTGCCGCAGGAGCAGCGCCGCGACAGTTTCGGAAACGAGAAAGCCCGCCGCCACCAGGATTCCGAGCGTGGCCGAGAGTGGTGCGCCCGGCCGGAAGGGCAGCGTCAGCCATCCCCACAATCTGGGTGATGCCGCGCCGCGGTCGTTGTTGACCGACTCGCCGGCCCCAGCAGCAGCGTTGAGATAGTGGGGGTCACGTCTGGAAACTTCCTGATATCCGGGACCCAGATACGTCCCGCCTCTTCGAATATAGCGACGCAGGCTGCGCAGCTACCCTGGCGCTGTGGCCGCCTCGCGCGTGGTAATCGCCGACGACGATGTACTCCTTCGTGAAGGTATCGCCAGCCTTCTCGATCGTTCGAATTTCGAGGTTGTGGGCCAGGCGGGCGACGCCGTCGACCTGATGGCTTTGGTTAGGGCCCACCGGCCTGACCTCGTCATCACGGATATCCGGATGCCGCCGACGCACACCACAGAAGGACTCGAGGCCGCCCGGACAATTCACAAGGAATTCCCCGCGACGGGAGTGCTGGTCCTTTCCGCACATGTGGAAGCGGAGTACGCGATCGAGCTCGTATCCACGGGAGGCGGGCGGGGCTATCTCCTCAAGAGCTGTATCGGCGATGTCGCGGAGTTCGTCGATGCGCTGAACCGGGTTGCCGGAGGGGCGGCGGTACTGGACCCGGCACTGGTCAGAGAGCTGGTGGTGACACGCCGCAACGACCATCCGATTGACGCCCTGAGCCAGCGCGAACGCGAGGTGCTGGGGGTGATGGCCGAGGGTTTATCGAATGCCGGCATCGCCCGGAGGCTGTGGATTACGGAGAGCACGGTCGAAAAGCACGTCCACAATGTAATGACGAAGCTGAGTCTCACCGAAACCGATGAATACCACCGGCGGGTGCTGGCGGTGATCACCTTTCTGGCAGGTACCTGAGGCGGGCCGAGCTCGATGTGCGTCGCGACTACGACGCCGTGTTCCCACAGACCACACCGGGATTCTCACATTCGGGACCGGTGGTGTCGGGCAGCTGCACCCACTCGGGTTGACCGCGCTGACTTTGAACCTGGTCGGGGTACCAGATTCCCGTACGACAGATGACGCCCCTATCCATGCACTGCGGCCCGGTGCCATCAGGGTGGTCGACCCAGCCACCGGCACTGTCGCGCGGCTGCTGCGCCTCGGTGGGCGCCATGCCGCCATCGAGCCACTCACCGTCATGGTTGGGCGAAGGCACCGGAGTCGGCTTATCGGGTCCCGCATATGCGAGATCCGGTGTCGCCACCACGAGCACGAGGCTGACAAGACCCACACCGATTCCCCGGAGCGCTGACTTTGATTGCCACACAGCTGATTTCCTATCCACGACGCCCACTCGGCAATCATCGCGTGTGCGCCAACCACTGACATCCAGACGGACACCCAAAGGTCATGGGGGCTTACCCCCAAGATCGGACGCTCGCGCTAATAGGACCAGCTGCCCGTGCCTGACAAACTGGGCTGAACGACAAACCCGTGCTCGCCGTAATGCCGGTCCGGCGGATCCGGGGTGTCCTTGGCCCAGGAGTCCGGTTTCTTGGCCCGGCAGGCCAGTGCATCATCGGTGAGAACCGCACAGACCACGCCATTGCCGGGCGCGATCTTGGATCCGGTGGGCAACAGCGGATACGGATGATCGTCGGGCGTCTGGTCGTACTGTGCGATGAGTCCCGGCTTCGTCAGGGACACCGTCACCGAGTTCATGCCCTGGCCGGCACCCACGATCTGCCCGGTACACGAGACGCCCAGATCCGCGATCATGTTGCTCTGGCATCTGAGGCCACCGGGCGTGCTGAACACCCAGCCCGACATGCTCGGGTGCGCACCGATCACCCGATACTCCCCCAGATCGACCGCCGGATAGGAGTCAACATCCGGAAACTCGGGCGGCTGCGCATTCGCTGTGGGTGTCACGCTAAGCCCAACAGACACTGCAAGAGGTGCTAAATACGCAGATAACGATCGTCTTGGCAAGATCGTCACACCCCTTCATCGCGGTAGCTGGATCCGACGTTACCCGGCGAGTTGTGGGTCACACCTTTATCCCAGGTAAGCTCCCATTCCGTGGTGCTCTTCTTCGAGATCATGTTGGTGGCCGCGGTGCTCGTCATCACCTGGTTCGCGCTGTACGCGCTGTACCGGCTGATCACCGACGAGTCGTGACGGAACCAGATCCGACCGCCGCCGAGCAGCGGCCATCGGTGGGCCGGAACCTACCCACCTTTCACGACCTCCCCATCCCCGCCGATACCGCGAACCTGCGCGAAGGCGCAGACCTGCATGAGGCGATGCTCGCGCTGCTGCCCCTGGTCGGGGTATGGCGCGGCGAGGGCGAGGGCCGGGATGCCGACGGCGACTACCGCTTCGGACAGCAGATCATCGTCGCGCACGACGGCAGCGACTACCTCACGTGGGATTCGCGGTCGTGGCGGCTGGATGTCGACGGGCAGTTCGAGCGGCTGACCTTGCGCGAAAGCGGGTTCTGGCGGTTCGCACCCGATCCAGACGATCCAGACGAAGAACAGGCCATCGAGCTGGTGCTGGCGCACGCCGCGGGATTTGTCGAGCTGTTCTACGGCCATCCCCGCAACGCCTCGTCCTGGGAGTTGGTCACCGATGCGCTGGCCCGGAGCAAGTCCGGCGCACTGATCGGCGGAGCCAAGCGTCTGTACGGCATCGTCGACGGCGGCGACCTGGCCTATGTCGAGGAGAGGGTGGGGGCCGACGGCGGCCTGACACCGCATCTGTCGGCACGGTTGTCGCGGTTCGCGGGCTAGACCTCCCGCGCCTGTCGCTCGTAGCCGGGCACTTCGACGCGCCTTTCCCGCCGTCCCCAGAAAGGGGGCGGCCCCCGAACCGTTCGGCTCGATCGGACTCATCGAGGGTTCGGGGGCCGGGTGGCTGCGGTGGATTTGCCCACTGCAGCGCATGGCTGCATCTAGCGAGCAGCCACCTCACATGTCCAATAAGCAATCAATGTGTCGGACCACCTCCTTCCTTGTGTACCGACGACGGTACGACGCAAGAGAGTGCGCGACAACCGATTTATTCTGCGGCGAGCAGAACTAGCGCGCGATGGCCTTATCGACCAGCTCGGGCAACCGCGCCGCCAGCGGCCCCGCGGGACGGCTGACACCGTCGAGCGTGCGCACCCGGGCCGCGAGAGTGATACTGGCCAACATCCAAACATCCTGGGCGGCAACCAGATCAGCAGGTCTCACGGCCTCGTACCGGCATGGAATGCCCTCGGCCGCGGCCACCTCGAAGAGCGCCCGCTGTGTGGTTCCATGCAGGATCCCATGTTCGGGGAACGGGGTGACCAGTGCGCCGCCGGTATCCACGATGACCGTCGACCGCGGGCCCTCAAGCACGAACCCATCCGAACTGACGAAGATGACGTCGTGAGCCCCTTGAGTTTCGGCATATCGCAGGGCGGACATGTTGATCGCGTAGGACAGCGTCTTGGCCCCCGACAGCAGCCAGGGCAGCGGTTCGGCGGGCCGCGCGGGCAGTCCGCGATCCAAGGTGATGACCGAGACTCCGTCACGGCGCGCCACCAACGATCGTTCCGGAACCGGCGCCACAGTCAGATATGCCGTTGCGCCCCCACCACTTTCACGACCGCGGGTGTAGACAAGCCGCAGCATCGCATCGTCGGCCGATATCGAGTTCCATTGCCGCACACCGACCTCGACGGCCGCACGCCAGACAGGGCGGTCCGGCTCGGCCAGATCCATCGACGCGGCGGATACGGCCATCCGATCCAGATGCGCGTCCAGCTTGCAGACCAGGCCGCCGCGCACCAGCAGCGTCTCGAACGCGCCGTCTCCGCGAACTGCGGCAAGCTCGTCGGCGTACAACAGCGGCACCGAGGGGTCATGCACTTCACCGTCGAGTGTGACCAGCACCGCTACCGCCATGGGCAATGAGATTAGCGGTCGTACAGTTGGACATGTGATGAGCCGCTTGCGTGAAGAACATTAGGCACCGATGACGGCCATCTACGTACCTGAAGGCAACCCCGACGCCGGCGCGGTGTGGCACTACGGCGACCCCCTCGGTGAGCAGCGCGCGGCCCTGACCGGCGCCGTCCTCATCGATCGATCGACACGCCCCGTCATCGCCCTGTCCGGCACCGAGCGGCTGAGTTGGTTGCACACCATCTCCAGTCAGCACGTCACCGACCTGCAGGACGGTCAAACGCGGGAGAACCTCAGCCTCGACGGCCAAGGACGTGTCGAAGACCACTGGGTCCAAACCGATCTGGATGGCGTCACCTACCTGGACACCGAGCCATGGCGGGGCCGGGCCCTCAAGGACTTCCTCGCCAAGATGGTGTTCTGGGCGAAGGTAGAGGTCTCGTCGTCCGATCTGAAGGTCTTCAGCTTGATGGGACCGAACACCGCCGACCTCGCCGGAAAGCTGGGGATCGCAGCTCTGCCCGAACTCGACCGTGCGGTCGCCCTACCCGGCGGCGGCCTCATCAGGCGCATGCCGTGGCCGCTCCCCGATGCGACGTTCGACCTCCTGGTTCCGCCGGGAGACGAGCTGGCCGACCGGCTGGGTGTACGTCTGGCCGGCCTGTGGGCGTTCGAGGCGCTCCGGATCGCGGCCGCGCGCCCACGGCTGGCCCTGGATACCGATGAGCGCACCATCCCGCATGAGGTGGCGTGGATCGCGGTCGACGACGATCCCCGGGCGGTACACCTGGAAAAGGGCTGCTACCGCGGGCAAGAGACGGTGGCGCGGGTACACAATCTGGGCAAGCCCCCGCGGGTGCTGGTGTTGCTACATCTCGATGGCTCCGCCGATCGGCCGTCCACCGGTGACGAGGTGGCCGCGGGCGGGCGTTCCGTCGGCCGGGTGGGCTCGGTGGTCGACCATGTTGACCTCGGCCCCATAGCCCTGGCTCTGCTCAAACGCACGGTCGTCGAGGCCCTCTCCCGCGGCGATCAAACGCCCCTCACAGCAGGGCCGTCACCAGCCGCTATCGACCTCGATCTACTGCCCGACCTGCAGGGTGAGCAGCGTGGACGCGAGGCCATCACCCGTCTACGACAAGGGCCGGGCCAACCGGGTAGTTAGGGCGTGCAGCAGTTGGTGGATTGGCACGCTAAACTATCGTCAGGATCGATAAAAACACTCCACCGGAGCCGCCCTGAAATTGGGCCGCTCCGCTATTGCGCGAGGGGGTTCCCCCATGGGCCGCGGCCGGGCAAAGGCAAAGCAGACCAAGGTTGCTCGCGAGCTGAAATACAGCTCTCCTAACACGGATCTCGAGCAGCTCCGCCGTGAACTTTCCGGCGCTCCGTCATCTCAGCCGGATGACGACCGCACCAGCGACCGCTGGACCGAAGACGAGGACGCCTGGCGCCGCTGACAGCGGCCAGGCGCAGCACCTCTCCTTAGAATCTCGGGTGCTGGCCCACCAGCACGGCATTCTCGCTGCCCGAATCCTTGCCCGACTTCTTGATGGCGCCAAGGGTCCAGCAGTCGATGTGCCGTGCGGTAAGGACCGCGAGCGCCCTATCGACGTCTTCGGGTGCGACGACGGCGACCATGCCGACGCCCATGTTGAAGGTCTTTTCCATCTCCGCGCGCTCGATGCGGCCGCGCTGGGCGATCATCGCGAAGATCGGGCCGGGGGTCCAACTGCTGCGGTCCAGCTCGGCAACCAATCCATCGGGGATCACCCGGGCTAGGTTGCCTGCGAGCCCTCCCCCGGTGACATGGCAGAAAGTCCGCACCTCGGTCTCGGCGGCCAGCGCGAGGCAGTCCTTGGCGTAGATGCGGGTGGGCTCGAGGAGCTCCTCACCAAGAGTCCGGCCGAACTCCTCGACCTGTCCGAACAGGTCCATCCGGTCGATCTCCAGCAGCACATGCCGAGCCAGCGAGTATCCATTGGAATGCAGGCCCGAGGACCTCATCGCGATCACGACATCGCCCGGACGCACCCGGTCCGGCCCCAGCACCCGATCTGCTTCCACGATGCCGACACCGGTGGCGGACAGGTCGAAGTCATCGGGAGCCATCAAGCCCGGATGTTCGGCGGTCTCGCCGCCGAGTAGTGCGCAGCCGGCGATGGCGCATCCCTCGGCGATGCCCGCGACCAGCTCGCTGACGCGCTCGGGCACCACCTTGCCGACGGCGATGTAGTCCTGCAGAAAGAGTGGCTCGGCACCGCACACGACAAGGTCGTCGACGACCATGGCCACCAGGTCAAGGCCGACGGTGTCGCGCTTGTCCATGGCCTGCGCGACGGCGATCTTGGTGCCCACGCCGTCGGTGGAGGCCGCAAGCACCGGCTCGCGGTATCCGCCCTTGAGGGCGAACAGCCCGGCGAAGCCGCCGATACCGCCCAGCACCTCGGGGCGATGCGTCTTGGCGACGGATTTCTTGAACAACTCGACCGCCCGGTCACCGGCTTCGATGTCCACCCCGGCCGCGGCGTACGAATTACTGGGTTTGTCGGCTCGCTCGCTCATAACGGGCCTTAGGCTACCCGTCGCGGCTGGCAGGGGTGCCCGCACAGCCCTACTTGAACCGGCCCGCGAATCCGCGCAGTGGCAGGTCGGCCGAGGTGAGGATGCCCGGCGAGGCATCGATGACGCTCCGGATGGCGTTGAGCGCGGGCAGACCCGTGACGGTCATCCCGACGGACGCGAAGGCAGCGGGGTCGGAAAAGTCGGTGCCGGGCTTGGGAATGACCATGTGCTTGCTGTAGACGCAGGGATCGCCCTGAATCTTCGTGACGTAGCAGCCCTTGACGTTCCAGTGCGGCTGAGTCTTCGGGGTCATCTGCCATTCGACATGCACCTCCACCCTGGGTACCCCGTCGACGATGCCTTGGTACTTCAGATAGTTGGCACCTAGGGAACCCTTGGGCAGCCGGTACCAACCGAGGTCGATGTCCTCGGTGCAGGCTCCCAATTCATAGGAGAACGTCACGTCGTCGAGGTCGAGGCCGAAGCAGTCGGCCATCAGATACACCCCGTCGGCGAAGACACGGGTGCCCTTCTCCAGGAGCGCCGGGATCTCCGGGTCCTCAATGGACCGCCCGTATCCGACCATCTCCCAGGAGTCCACCGAATGATGGCAGGACACATCCACCGATTCGATGACGGTCACGTTCTCGATCTCGGCGACGTCGCAGGAGTGGATGACGCCCAGGATCTGCGTCAGACCCGGATTCATCCCGGTGCCGTAGAAGGAGGATCCGCCCCGTTCACACGCCTCCTGCAAGACCTCGGTGGTGGATCGGCCCGAGGGGTGAGGGTGGTTCTGGTCGCGATGGTGCCCCGTGATCCAGTCGGCGGTGGTCACGATGTCGATGCCCGCCTCGAGCACCTTCACATAGAGATCCTCGTCGGGGAACACGCCGTGGAAGGTCAGCACATCGGGTTTGGCGGCGATGATCTCCTCGACAGTGCCGGTGGCGATGACGCCGTTGGGTTCCAGCCCCACGAGCTCGCCGGCGTCCCGGCCGATCTTCTCTCTTGAGTAGCAATGCAATCCGGCCAGCTCCAGATCGGGATGCTGGGCAATGCGCTTGATCATCTCGGTGCCGACATTTCCGGTCGCCACCTGAAAAACCCTGATTCCACTCATGCTCGGACTTCCTCCGGATAGAACTGGGTCGCCCACTTCCGTAGAGCGATGAAGCCGTCGTATTCGGCCCGCACCAGGGCGGGCGGGTCCGAGTACCGCTGATGCGACCAGATGTGGATGTCGGCGAGGAACTGGTCGATGATGGCCTGCGCGAAGGTCTTTGCGGCCCGGGACGGCTCCTCGGGCTCGCCCGGGCCGTCCCCCGGAGGTCGACCGATGAAGACCGTGAATCTGACATCGCAGGTCTGGTCATCGACCGGGGTCACCGCGGATACGGTGCGGTTGTCGATCATCCCCCAGCTCTTGGTGACGGCGACTCCCAAGCCCCCGTTGATGGCCCGCACTCCGCTCTTCATGTCCTCGGCCGACATGCCCGGTATCTCGTCGAAGGCAATGGTGAAGTCGACATAGGAGATGGGCTCCTCGAACTCCTGCCGGGTGAACTTCGGGATGAACGGCGTCTTGTGCACGTACTTGAAGTGCGCGAAATCGACCCCATTTTCGAGCACGTACTGCGGATGTAGTTGCAGCCGTTCTCGATACAGGGTGCTGTACGGATATCCCGGGTAGTAGTCCTGGGCGCTGCTGCCGTCGGCGAATCCGGTAAAGACGTCCGGTACGTCGAAGTACGGCTCGCGGCCGTCGATGTCATGCCAGATGTACACCGCCTCATTGCGTTCCACCACCGGATAACTTCGAATGCGCCGCAATGGATTTGGCCGCTTCTCGTAGGGGATGCACACGTTTTTGCCGTCACGGTTCCATTCCCAGCCATGAAAGGGACAGACAATGCGATCGCCCTCAACGTGACCGCCGTGCCCGAGGTGCGCGCCAAGGTGCTCGCAGTAGGCATCCATGACGGCGAGTTCACCCGACTGCCCGCGCCAGGCCACCATCTCGCGCCCGAAATAGGTCATCCGGCGCACAGTGCCGACCGCGATCTCCGCAGACCAGGCGACCTGGAACCACCCTGTGGGCCTCATCGACAACGACGGCTTCGGCATCGGAACCTCCTTACGCGGTGACAGTAATCCAATCCATCCACTTATCACAGATACTTCTGTGAAAAATTCCCCGACCGCTAGCATCACTGAAATGGGCGAAGCGGTGGCCACCGGACGACGAGCTAATCGTCGCGGCCTGGCGACCCGCGAGAGCATGCTCGACGCGGCGCTGCGCGTGCTTGCCTCGGGCGATCCCGCCGCGGTGTCGGCGAACAGAATCGCCAAGGAATGCGGCGCCACCTGGGGGGCGGTCAAGTACCAGTTCGGTGATATCGACGGACTGTGGGCCGCGGTACTGCAGCGCACCGCCGAGCGCCGCGGCGACCAGCCCTGGCGGTCCGATCCGGAGGGCCCGCTGGATCGCCGGGTCAGCGCGATCGTGGAAACCCTCTACCGCGGTTTGACCTCACCGGACTCGCGGGCCATTGAGAACCTGCGCCGCGCACTGCCCCATGAATCCGCCGAGCTGGAACGGCACTACCCCCACACCGCCGCCGAGCTGGCGTCATGGAAGCATCGTTGGGCGCGCGCGTGCCAGCAGGCGTTCGACGGCCTGAATGTGGATCCGGTCCGAGTGCGCGAGGTGGCGGCCTTCATTCCCGGCGCCATGCGTGGGCTTGTGTCGGAAAAGCAGCTAGGAACCTATTCGGATCTGGACGAGGCCCGTCGAGGGCTCACCAACGCGATCGTCGCCTATCTAGGAGGTCACGCATGACGCGCACGCACGCCGTTTCGGCATTCACCGAGGACGCTCTCGGCGACCTGGATGCCACCGGGGTCGCCGAGCGTATCGCCTCCGGCGAAGTCACCGCGGGCGAATGCGCCGAGGCCGCCATCGTCCGTCTCGAGCGGGTCAATCCGTCGCTCAATGCGGTGGAGTTCAAGGACTTTCCGCGAGCGCGAGAGCGGGCAGAAGCCTCGGAGAGCGTCTCCGAGACGTTCATTGCCTTTCGGGGTGTACCCACCGCGACAAAATGCAATATCCACGTGGCAGGCATGCCACTGACAGAAGGCTCGGCGGCGATCGCACCGACACTGCAGACCGTCGATGGACCGTTCACACAGCAGTTCCTCAGCACCGGAGTCGTGCCCATCGCGTCGACAACCATGCCGGAATACGGCTGGTCTGCCAGCACGGAACGTTCGGGGGGCTCGGTCACCCGCAATCCGTGGCACACGGACTTCTCGGCCGGCGGGTCCTCAGGTGGCTCGGCGGCCCTGGTGGCCGCCGGCGTGGTGCCCATCGCGCACGGTAACGACGGCGGCGGCTCCATCCGGATTCCGGCGGCAGTCTGCGGACTGGTTGGTCTCAAGCCCAGTCGCGGAAGGCTTTTGGGTGATCCGTCAAGCGGCTCGGCGCCAGTGAAGATCGTCGCCGACGGGGTGCTAGTGCGCAGCGTCCGGGACTGCGCGCGGTTCTTCGAAGCGGCCGAATTGCATTACCGCAATCCGAAGCTGACGCCGATCGGCCGCGTGGACCGCCCGGTGCAGCGCCGGTTGCGCATCGGTCTGTGCATGGATTCCCCCTTCACTCCGGCCACGGATACAGCGACCCGGCAAACGGTGAACTCCGCCGCGGAAATGCTTGAGTCCCTTGGCCACACCGTCGAGCCGTACACGCCCGCGGTGCTGCCTTCGTTCAAGACCGACTTCGAGGACTACTGGTCCTTCTTGGCGTTCGCCGTCGCGAAGGGCGGTTCCCGGCTATTCGACGGATTCGACGGCTCCCGGCTGGACCCGCTGACGCTCGGACTCAGCCGCAGGTTCGTCAGACGGTCCTATCGCACACCGCTGTTCCTGGCCCGGCTGGCCGCATCCGCCCGGATATACGAACGCGGATTCGACACCGGTATCGATGCCGTGCTCACGCCGGTGCTCACCCACACCACCCCGCGCATCGGGTACCTCACCCCGGACCAGGATCCCGAGGTGCTGCTGGACAAGCTCAGCTCATATGTGGGATTCACCCCGATACACAACGCGTCCGGCGCCCCGGCGATATCGCTTCCACTCGGGCTGGATCCGGACGGTCTGCCCATCGGGGTGATGTTCAGCGGCCGCCGGGGCAGCGAGCGGACGCTACTTGAGCTGGCACTGGAAGTCGAGGAAGCGCGGCCCTTCTCCATGCTGGGCTAGTCGCACATCCAGCCGCATCCAACCTTCAACCGTGACACCAGTCACAAATTGTCAGTGTTGCAACAGAATTGGGATGCTCGACATGCGATCTACCGGCTGAGCACCTACCGTGTGGTTCATGCCGACGGCATCGCATCGAGCGAGCGGTATCTTCCGGAATCCCCCTTCACAGCGCCCACGTGCAGACAGGCTGCGTGTCCTGCTGGCTGCGGCCCTCGTCGCATCGTTGGTTGTCACGGACGGGGCGCCAGCTGCCCTACACACGACTACCGTCAATCCGCCGTCCGCGCCGATGACAGTGACGGTGGAGTCCGGGTTCATTTCTCTGACCGCCAGCTCGACACCACTCGGAGCGGAGCACGGCGTCTCCGATTCGTCACCTACCTTGACGATCACCAGACGGGCCACCGTGTCGCTGAACCCGGGCGTGAATGGCCAGGGCCTCGATGCGGTCATCACGTCCGAATCCGTGACTCCCCCTTCACAAGCCGACAAACCCACACCGGGAAGCATCCCGGTCGTCCTGGTACACGGGACCGCCGAGAATGAGAAGTACTGGGATGCGATGAAGACGAGCCTGCACGATGCCGGAATGCAGGCATTCTACCTTCGAGTACGGCCAGACTGGATTTCAGGGCCTCGTCGGGTCGATCGGACAGAAGGTCGGACTGCGTGGCTTCGGTGATGTCGAGGTGTCCACACAGCAGCTCGCCGACGAAGTCGCGACAGTCTTGGACCAAACCGGCGCCGGCAGGGTCGACCTCGTGGGCCATTCCCAGGGCGGCCTGCTGGTCAAGAATTTCGTGGCGCAGGACAAGTCCGACAGAGTGGCCAATGTCGTTCAGCTTGCTCCGTCAACCCACGGCACCACCTTCAGTGGCCTGGCGGACTTCGTTGGCCCTGTGGGCAATTCGATCGACATCAACGGCCGGAAACCGGTCAAGGACGCGATCTACGGGGCCGCCAGCACATTGGCCTGGCCATCCCTGTCGCAACAAACCGTGGGCAGCCGCTTCCTGGAGAAGCTCGACAAGCTGCCGGACACCAAACCCGGCGTCGACTACCTGGTAGTGAGCACCAAGGACGATGTGGTGGCCACGCCGTACAAGTTTCAATTCATCACCGCGGCACCGGGTTCCACCGCAGTCAATATCGAAGCGCACTCCCTGCCCGGCGTGCCGCGGGACGGTGTGGCCGACCACGGCCTGAACACCGAGAACGTGATCTCGGCGGTGACTAACTACCTCAAGTCCAGCCAGTCGGCGCCGCGCTCCGCCGACCAGATAAAGGCCAATCCCGGCACCACTCTTACCAGGGACGGCGACACGACAACCGTGTCCGAGGGCGGCAAGGTCGTCGCGGCCCTCGATGACCGACCCGACGCACAGCAGAACACCGCCAAGCAATCTCGCGAATCAATCGGCAAGGCCGCTTCCGACACCACGGTCACCACGCCTTCGGGGGCCACCTTTGAGGTTGCGGGGCGCGATGTCACGCTGAAGCGCAAGGGCCAATCGGTCTCCATCAGCGAAACTCACGGTGTGACGGTTGCCAACAGCCCGGCCGAACAGTCATCGGGTACCAAGAGCTCCCCGGAGCCGGATCGCCCTACCAAGGCCAGCCAGGGCGCCACCGCCACATCCGCCCCGGCAGGTGGTGAGAGGAAAGTCAGCGAGTCACCGGGCAAGCCGGATGGCGACAAGAAGCTGTCAGCACGCGAGACCATGAGCATCACGCCGAAGATCGGCATCGGCGCCAATGGGCTGGCCGGCGGCGGGACAACGGCGGGGGGGCAGACCCGCCGATCACCCGACCAGCGGCCCGGCGACCGATTCGGACTCGACGAAGTCGGCACAGTCGGCGAAGCCACCGACGGCGACCGAGACGAACGGCACGGCGCCCACGGGTGCCGGCGCCGGTGCGCACACCTCCAACGGCTCCCCTGGACGCCCTGGAAGGTCGAGCACCGTTGGTCGACAACAGTCTTCTGCCGCGAATGGCGGCACCGGCTCCGCAGGCTCGCGCTCGGCGGCCGGGGTAAGCGACAGCAAGCCCGGACATTCGGACACCAGTTCCAGCTCGGGTGCCGGTGACCACAAGAAGGCCACCACCGGACCGTCACACGAGCACGCCGCGGGCGACTCCTAGCGGCTGCGCTGCCGCGCGCGTTGCCGCTCCCGCTGTTCTACGGGATCCGGCACGGGCACGGCCTCGACCAAGGTGCGGGTGTACTCGGTCGACGGATTGTGCAGAATCTCGCCACGCGGCCCCAGTTCCTCCAGGACTCCATGACGTAGCACCGCGACCTCGTCGGCCAGTCGATCCACCACAGCGAGATCGTGACTGATGAACAGGCAGGCGAACTGCCACTGACGCTGCAGTTCCTCGAACAGGTCTAGAACCACTGCCTGCACAGACACGTCCAGTGCACTGGTGGGCTCGTCCGCGACCAGGAGGTCGGGCCCCAAAGCGAGTGCTCGGGCCAGGTTGGCGCGCTGCCGTTGGCCACCCGAAAGCTCATGTGGATAGCGGTTTTCGGTACCGGCCGGAAGTTGCACGGCATCGATCAGCTCGGCGACGCGGTCCAGAATCTTGCGCTGATCGCCGTATCGGTGCACCCGCATGGGTTCGGCGATACAGTCGCCCACGCGCATTTTCGGATTGAGCGAGGTCGCCGGGTCCTGGAACACGAAACCGAACTTGGCGCGCAGCGGGCGCAGCTTGCGTTGACTCATGCCGACGAGCTCCTGCCCGAGCATCCGCACCGATCCCGAGGCGGGCTGCTGCAGCGCGGCCACGCATCGGCCGATGGTCGACTTCCCGGATCCCGACTCCCCCACCAGCCCCAGGGTCTTCCCTCGCCCGATGCTGAAACTCACATCGTCTACCGCACGGAAGGACGAACGGCCCAGTAGGCCAGGGAATTCCACGACGAGGTTGGACACCTCCAGCACGGGCTCAGCCGATTCCGGACTCTGCGCGGGCGCATGCTCGGGATCTCCCTGCCCCAGGTGCGGGACCGCCGCCAACAACGCGCGGGTGTACGGCTCGGCGGGCTCAGCGAAAAGCTGTTCCACCGGGGCTATTTCAACGACCTTTCCCTGCTTCATGACAACCACTCGGTCTGCGATATCGGCCACCACCCCCATGTTGTGGGTGATGAGCACAATGGCACTGCCGATCCTGTCGCGGAGATCCCGCAGGAGTTCCAGAATTTCGGCTTGTACCGTCACGTCCAGAGCGGTGGTCGGCTCGTCGGCGATGATGACCGTGGGGTCGCAGGCGATGGCGATCGCGATGACCACGCGTTGTTTCTGGCCACCCGAGAGCTGATGCGGATAGCAGTCGTAGCGGCGCTCCGGATCGGGCAGCTGCACGAGCGTAAGCAGTTCGATGACACGCGCGCGGGCCTGGGCACGGCTCATATCCGAATGCGCGCGAACGGCCTCATTCACTTGGTATCCGATGGTGAACAGTGGATCCAGTGCCGCTCCGGGCTCCTGGAATACCATCGCGATGTCCTTGCCACGCATGGCCGTCAGCCCGCGGCCCGACAGTTTGGTGACGTCGCGGCCGTCGAGCAGGACCGAACCGGTAATGCGCGCGGTGTCGGGGAGCAGCCGGATAGCGGTACGCGAGGACACCGACTTGCCCGAACCCGACTCTCCGACGACGGCCAGCACCTCCCCCGGTTTGACGTCAAACGACACATCTTCGACTGCGGCCACCGGACCGCTGTCGGTGCTGAATGTCACCGACAGCGACTGGAACGACAGCGCAGCCAACGCTTCCTTCTCGCTCATGCGTCCCCCCGCCGCGTCCGCAGCAGCGGATTGACGACCTCGTTGAGACTCTCGCCCACCAGCGTCATCCCGAGCACCACGAGCACGATGGCGGTACCGGGAAAGACTCCCGTCCACCAAATGCCGTTGGCCACATCCGAGAGCGCCTTGTTGAGGTCATACCCCCATTCGGCGGCCTGGGTGGGTTCGATGCCGAAGCCGAGGAAGCCGAGGCCGGCCAGGGTGAGGATGGCCTCCGCACCGTTGAGGGTGATGATCACCGGCAACGACGAGGTGACGTTGGACAGGATGTGCCGGAACAGGATTCGCGGGGTGCTGGCCCCAGTGACCCGTGCGGCGTCGACGAACGGCTCCTGTTTGATGCCGACGGTGGCGTTGCGTACGACCCGAAAGTACTGCGGGACGAACACAGCCATGATGGCGATGGCCGCGGCGAGAATGCCTCCGCCGGTGCTGGATTGCCCTCCGGTGACCGCGATCGACACCACGATGGCCAGCAGCAGCGAGGGCATGGCATACAGCGCGTCGGTCACCAGCACCAGCACACGGTCCAGCCAACCGCCCAGGTATCCGGAGGTCAGGCCCAGCGCCACACCCACCGGCAAGGAAACCACCAGCGAGGTCACGATGACGAGCAGCGCGGTGCGGGCCCCGAACAGCACGCGCGAAAGCACATCTTCACCCCGCACCGAAGTGCCGAACCAGTGCTGCCAGGACGGGGCCTGCTGTCGCACGAAATCGATACCGTCCACGCTGGTTTGCGCGAACCCGTACGGCGCCAACAGGGGCGCCAGTATCGCGACGAGAATAAATCCTGAGACGAGAACCAGGCCCGCCACCAGCGTGAACCGCTGCAGGCCATGCGTGGAGCGCAACAGACCCACGCCCGGCAGGCTACGGAGCCGTCCCCTGAGGGGTTCCCTGACCGATGCCGTCATCAGAACCTCACCCTCGGGTCGATTAAGGCGACCACCACGTCGATGACGAAGCTCATCACCGCGACGATGATCGCGATCACGGTGACGATGCCCTGCACCGCTACGAAGTCGCGCGCCGAAAGATAATGCGCCAGCTGTGAACCCAACCCATTCCACTCAAAGGCCGTCTCGGTGAGCACGGCACCGGCGAGCAGCATGGCGATCTGCATGCCCATCACCGTGACCACCGGCACCAGCGAGTTCCGGAAGGCATGCCGCCCCACGACGACTCGCTCGGAAAGTCCGCGGGCGCGGGCGGCGTCCACATACCCCGCACGCAGCGTCTGCAAGAGATTGACGCGCACCAATCGCAGGAACACCCCAGCGGTTAACAGCCCGAGCGCCAGCACCGGTAGCACCAGATGTTTCAGCGCATCCACGAAATACCCACTGTTGCCGTATAACACGGTGTCCACCAGCAACAGGTGGGTGCGGTGCGGCATGGCATCCAGCGCGATCTCGGTCCCCACGGTGCTGCGCCCGGAGGCCGGTAACCACCCCAGTTTCACCGAGAAGAAGAGCTTGAGCAGGATCGCAACGAAGAACACCGGGGCGGCGTAGAAGAACACCGCCGCCAGCCGCAACAACACGTCGGTGGTCTTGTCGCGGTGCGTTGCGGCCAAACGACCCAAGGGGATGCCCACCAGCAGCGCCAAGATGATCGCACCGACCGCAAGTTCCAGGGTGGCTGCGCCGTTGATCACGATGATGTCGGTGATCGAGCGCTTGTCGGTCAACGTACGTCCGAAGTCCCCACGCAACACGCCGCTGAGGTACTCCCAATACTGGGTCCAGACGGGTCGGTCGAATCCCGCCTCAGCCTTGCGCTTGGCGATCTCCGCCGGAGTGAGTCGGCCGCCGGCCTGCGCGGTGATCGGGTCGCCGATACCGCGCATGAGCACAAACACCAGCGTCATCAGGATCCACGCCGTCGGAATGATCAGCGCCAGGCGCACTCCGAGATAGCGCAGCAGGGTGGTGCTCATGCCGCGCCACTCGTCTTCTTCAGAGGAGTGAACTGGAATTTGAACGAGGGACCGAGCTTGATCCCCTCGATATTCTTCACCGACACCGCAATCTGCTTTCCGGTAAGCAGCGGCAGCGTCGAGATGTAGTCGCGCGCCATCAGATCCTGAATCTGCCCGATGATGCTCAGGCGCTTCACCCGGTCCGGTTCGGTGGCCTCGGCGGTGATGAGCCGCGTGATGGTGTCATTCTCGAAGTGGTTCACCAACATGTTGTCCGGCATGAAGAATGGGGTCAGATAGTTGTCGGGATCGGGGAAATCGGGGAACCAGCCGAACTGATACACGGGGTAGGAGTCCGATGATCGCCTCTCCTGGTAGGCGACCCACTCGGTGGACTGCAAATCCACCTGGAAGAGACCGGATGATTCCAGTTGTCCCTTGACCGCCGCGTACTCTTCGGATGAATTGCTCCCATAGTGATCCGGGTTGTACTGCAGGTTAATCAGCACCGGGACTGGAATTTTGGCATCGGACAAAAACCTTCGCGCCAGTTCTACATTGGGCTTGGCTCCATAGAGCGTCTTGAACGATTCCACGGCGCCCGACATCGAGTCGGGTACCACCGAATAGACCGGGGTGTAGATGCCCTTATACACGTTGCGGGACAACGCTTCGCGGTCGACCAGCGAGGAGACCGCCTTACGGACGGCCAATTTCTGCGCATCCGTGCCGCCCGGCATAGTCTTGAGATTGAAGACGATGTATCTGAGCTCTCCGCCGGGCCCCTCGTGCACGGCAAGGCGCGGATTGACCCGCAGCGTGTCGATGTCGTTCGGAGACAGGCTCCGGTACGCGACATCGATGGCACGGTTTTCGATGTCGATCTTGAGGTTCTCACCACCGGTGTAGTACTTGATACCGATCAGCTCCCATTGCGGCTTACCCAGCCCGCCAACATATCTGGGATTGGCCCGCAGGCCGATCAGCTGGTTCTTGCTGTGCGAGGTGATGGTGTACGGACCCGCGAAGGGTTCGGCGCGCGCGATGGCGTCGTCATCGAGCAGCCGGTCGGGCGGAAAGACTTCCTCGTCGATGATGGGCCCGGCGTTGGTGGCCAGCACCTGAGGAAAGGTCTGGTCGTTGGGAAGTTTGAGCCGGAAGTCAACCGTCAGCTCGTCGGGCGTCTCAACGCGATCAAGGTTGGCAAGCAGCGACTGCGGCCCATTGGGATCGTCGATCACACGTTCGCGGTCATACGAGTACTTCACGTCCGATGAGGTCAACTTGTGCCCGTTGGCGAACACGGTGTTGGGCTTGAGCGTGCAGCTGTACAGCGTGGGGTTCTTGAAACCGCAGGACGCCGCCAAATCGGGCTTGAGGTCATCGGTGCCCGGGGTGAAGTTCAACAAAAACGGGTAGACCTGGTTCTCGACCTGGAACGAGCCGTTGTCGTAGGCTCCCGCGGGGTCGAGTGTGGACACGCGGTCCGTGGTGCCAACCGTGAGGTACTCACCGTCGACGGCTCCAGGTGGCCGACCCACTCCACATCCGGCAACGAGCAGCACGGATGCGGCCACGGCCAGTTTGCGCATCCGAAGAGTATGGCAACACTTGCCCCAACCTGCTGGGGTGCGGTGCAATACATGTCACAAGACCGACCAAGCGAGCGTTAGGTAGGTTGGTTGCGATCCCGCCGGCCGCGCCAGCGCCCGGCGGTCATGACACCCGAGCCGCACAAGGGACAAAAAATGAAGACTGCCGTCACCGGAGCCGCCGGCTTCATTGGGACCAACCTAGTCAATCTCCTGGTGGAGCACGGACACGAAGTGGTTGCCATCGACCGCGCGGTACCCAGCGCACCCGAGACTCGCGAGGCCGTGACCTGGGTGTCCGGCGATGTTCTCGACCTGGGCTCGATGACCAAGGCACTCGAAGGCGTCGAGGTCGTCTACCACCTGGTGGCCGTCATCACCCTCAAGCACGAAGACGAACTCTGCTGGCGCATCAACACCGAGGGCGCGCGCACCGTCGCGCAGGCGGCCCTCGCCGTCGGCGCCCGCCGCATGGTGCATTGCAGCTCTATCGACTCCTACTCGAACAGCGTGGCCACTCTGGACGAGAACTCGCCACGCTCGACGAGTGCCGACCTACCCGTTTACCAGCGCTCCAAGTGGGGTGGTGAGGTAGCGGTGCGCGAGGTCATCGAGTCCGGGCTGGACGCCGTCATCGGCAATCCCACCGGCGTCTACGGCCCGGTGGACCTGCCCAAACTGTCCCGCATCAACCAGCTCCTATTCGGCAGCGCGCGTGGGCGACTACCCGCCATGGTGAACAGCAAGTACGACCTGGTCGACGCGCGCGATGTCGCGGCCGGACTGTACCTCGCCGGCGAGAAGGGGCGCACGGGCGAGAACTACCTACTCGGCGGACACATGGGCAGCCTTTTGCAGGTGTGTCGCCTGGCCGCACAGCATGCAGGCAAGCGAGGCCCGCTGTTCACGCTGCCGATGGGTCTGCTCAACGCCGCGGTTCCGGTCATCGAACCCATCGGGAAGCTGCTGAAGAACGACGCACTGAGCCGCGCCGCATTCAACAAGCTGACCGTGTCACCCACCGCGGACATCACCAAGGCGCGCACCGAATTGGGCTACGAGCCACGCTCGATCGAGACGACAGTCACCGAACTCGTCGACTTCTTCGTCAGATCAGGCCGGCTCTAACCCCACCATCGCGGCGCTTTCCCGCCACAACTGATCTGCGATCCGGTTGTCCTGCGCCAACGGCGCTGGGTCTGGGAAAGTCAATTCCCCTTTGACAAGTGACGCATAGAGACGGCCCTGCGGCAGTTTTACCGTACCCATCGAAAGATCTGCCAGCGCCATTCCCGCCGTTTCGACGCGCCCTGGATAGAAGGCCGGCCGCACCGCGGAGAGCAGGCGCAGCGCCGGCCGGAACGCCCCCATGATCGCGCGCACCGACATCGACTCCCCTGCCAGATTCGTGCCCAGCGTCAGTCCGGGGTTGTATGCGACCACATCGATCCGCCGGCGAGTGACCTCATCCAACGCGGCGAAGGAGCGCGCGGCGAGCAGGTTGCACAGCTTGGACGACGCGTACACGTGAAAGCCCGCAGCCAATCCGCCCGGCTCGGGGTGCGCAAGACGCTCCGGATCCAGCGACCGCGGTCCGAACGGGATGATCGCCGGGTCGTGAGTGTCGCTGGTGGTAATGAGTAGGCGACCCCCGTCCGCGAGGCTCGGCAGAAGCAACCGTGCCAACAGATAGTGCGCGAGGTGATTGACCGCGAAGGTCGTCTCGAAGCCGTCGACGGTCCGATGGTTCGCGTCCCGGAACTGTATCCCCGCATTGAGCACCAGCACGTCGATCGGGGCGTTGCCAAGTTCACGCTTCACGTCCTCGGCGAATTCCCTGACGCTGTCCAGCGAGGCGAGGTCGAGCGGCAGCACCTGGGCACCGGGGACATCCCTGCCAGTACCGCGCGCGCCCACGATCAGGCGCGTATTGGGATGTTCGGCAAGAAGTTTGGCGGCGTGCGCGCCAAGCCCCGCAGTAGCGCCCGTCATGACGACGGTGTGTTGGGAGGTGGATTCGCTCATGTCGGCCTTCCGAGAGGTCTAGGATAGCGGTTAACATATCACCGGGAATAGTATCAATTGTTAAGAATGGTCATGTCAAGCACAACAACGCGCGAACTGCTCTTCGCCCTGCTGAAGTCATCAAAGGCCCTCACACAGTGGGCCCGGTCGAACATCCCCACCGACGGCGGCATGACCGTGCCTCGCGCCACAGTGCTCCTCGGCCTGTCCATCCGAACTGAGCCAGCTGGGATGAGTGAGCTCGGCGAGTATCTCGGCATGTCCCCGCGGAACATGACGGTGCTGATTGATGGCCTCGAAAGAGAGAACCTGGTCCAACGGGTACCTCATGAGCGCGATCGACGGATCACCTGTGTCGAAATCACGGATGCAGGAAGGGAAATCGCCAAGACCGAGCTCGGCCCTTCGGAACTGGTCTCTGCGGCGCTTTTCGATGACCTCCCCGTCAGAGAACAGGTGGAGCTGCTGCGCCTCCTCACCAAGGTGGCAGAGGCTCTGCGTGCGCGCGGAATTGACGTGCCGCAGTACCGCGGTAGTTGAAACTGGCAACAATCTATACCAAGATCACCTCTTGGATCTTGATTCAGGAGGTGACGTGGAGCAGCTGTCTATCCCGCCGCGATGGGGCACCCTGGCGACGGAATTGGCACAGCAGCAGGGCCTGGACCCAGCCAAAATGCTGATGGACGTGCAGGTTTCACCACGGTTCCTCGCCGGCGAGCCTGCGGTAATCAGCCCCGAGCAGGTTCGCACCATGACACGTGAGGTCCTCGCCCGCGCGGGGGATATCTCCTTTGGCAACAGCCCGGTGCCGGTCCCGCCCGAGACTCTGCAGATCCTGATGTTCAGCCTTGCGACATCGGAGACCGTCGGCGTCGCTTTTGCCCGCTGGGCGGCGTTCCGCGACGCCATGCCGCTAGTACCGAACATGACGGTGGCCAGATCTGGCGATATCGCAACCGCGGCGGTAGACGCATCCACGCTCAGATTGCACGACGCCACGGTCACGGAATGGGCTCTGGCCCTCGTCGTCCAAATCTGGAGCTGGTTGATCATGCGGCCGATCTGCGTGGAACGCATCCTTCTCCCCCAGGCTCGCCCGGCGGGACGATCCGATCGGAGCAACATACTCGAGGCACCGATCGAGTTCGGTAGCGACTCGGCCGCAATAATTCTGGGCGCCGAGCTCCTCGACGTTCCGATTCTGCGCACCGAGGAAGAGATCACGTCCCTCCTCGAGCACCCGGAACAGCTCTGGTTCGACGTCCGCCATTACCACCAGCAGCTACCCGAGCGCGTCGAGCGCATCGTCGTATCGAGTATCGGGCAGGGGATTCCCACCGTGGTCAATATCGCGACAGCGCTGAACATGCCGCCCTCTGCGCTCCAACGTTCGCTCCGAAGTGAGTTCGGCACCTCGGTGCGAGAAATCAGAGATACCGCGCTGCGCGTTGAGGCCATCAGAAGCCTGGAGCGCGGTACGGAATCTCTGAGCGATCTATCGATCCGCCTTGGCTTTTCGGAGTTGAGTGCCTTTACTCGCGCCTTCCGGCGCTGGACGGGCGCTTCCCCGGCCCAGTACCGAAACGGTGCACGTTCGGTCAAGTAATTCGCCCTATTCGGTCATCGCACGCTCCCGCTCCATCACATAACCTCGGGCCAGGGAAATCCGAGGGGGGAAGTTTGCTATCGGCTGAGCGGCGTTTCGAGTTCTCTCGGAGCCTTGAGGAAATTTCTTCGGTCGCCCGCTTCGAACTACCATCGGCCAGCGACATCGAACCCGGCAATCACGCACCCCTGGCCTTCGCCGATCGGGCTCGTCGGCTGAGCGACTTCGCCGTCGGAGACGAATTCACCACGCAGGCCGGAATCGTCGGTCTCATGATGCCCATCGAATGGGTAATCGTCGAAATCACCCACACGGCACAACTTCTCGCTGCCCGCAGGGGCCGCTACCAGATGGTGTCAAAAGGACTGCAGGGTGCGACCGCCACCGTCGTGCTCAACGTCTACGAGCAGACGCCATCGGTCAGGGCGGAGCTGTTCGTGCTGATCGACGAAGTGATCTTGACCGGAGACCTTCAGCATTCCTTCATGACGGCACTCGACGGCATGATCGACACCCAGGTCGAGCTCATCAAGAGGAGCTCCGAGATACTTCGGGATGTCACCGTCGTCGAGGAGTACCCGCCGCGGGGACGCGACACTTAACGCGCCTGAACGGAATCCGCACTGTCGCTTGATGTCTCTCGTACGGTCGCCGCGAGCATATTCTCGACCACGTTCTTGCCGAGCGCCGTTTCCTTGGGCAGCTCGATCGGGTATTTGCCATCGAAGCACGCGCAGCACAACCGCGAACGAGGTTCCGTGGTGGCCGCGACCATTCCTTCGGCCGAGATGTAACCCAGGCTGTCGGCACCGATCGCGGTACGGACGCCATCGAGCATCTCGTCGTCCGATTCTACCGCGTTGGCGATAAGCTCTGCGGGAGAAGCGAAGTCGATGCCGTAGAAACATGGCCAGCGCACCGGCGGGGAGGCAATGCGCACATGCACCTCGGCCGCCCCGGCCTCGCGCAGCATCCGCACCAAGGCCCGCTGAGTATTGCCGCGGACGATCGAATCGTCCACCACCACAAGCCGCTTGCCGCGGATGACTTCACGAAGCGGGTTGAGCTTCAAGCGGATACCAAGCTGACGGATGGTCTGCGACGGCTGAATGAAGGTGCGGCCCACGTAGGCGTTCTTCATCAGTCCCTGTCCGTACGGGATGCCCGAGCCTTGTGCGTATCCGACGGCCGCCGGGATGCCGGACTCGGGCACACCGATCACCAGGTCGGCGTCCACCGAATGTTCGGCGGCCAGCCGGCGCCCGATATCGACGCGGGTGGAGTGCACAGAGCGGCCGTCGAGCATGCTGTCGGGCCGGGCCAGGTACACGTACTCGAAGACACAAGTCTTGGGCGTCGCGTTGGCGAACCGGCTGGAGCGCACCCCGTCGGCGTCGATGGCGAGCAGCTCGCCCGGCTCGATATCCCGGACGAAGGAGGCGCCCACGATGTCCAGGGCCGCGGTTTCGGAGGCGACCACCCAGCCGGTGTCGAGGCGGCCCAGGCACAGCGGCCTGACCCCGTGCGGATCGCGTGCCGCGTACAGCGTGTTCTCGTCCATGAAGACCAGGCAGAACGCGCCGCGAACGGTGGGCAACAGCGACATGGCCGCTTGCTCAATGGTGGCGTCCGCAGCCCCGTGGGCCAGCAGCGCGCCCATGATGTCCGAATCGGTGGTGGCCAGACCCGGGGTCTTCGAGTTGATCAGGCCCGCATCACGCGCCCGCGTGGTGAGCTCGGCGGTGTTGACCAGGTTCCCGTTATGCCCCAACGCGATTCCAGTGCCCGCGGCGGTGGTCCGGAACACCGGTTGGGCGTTCTCCCAGGTCACCGAACCGGTGGTGGAATAACGGCAGTGACCGACCGCCACATGTCCTCGCATGGCGGCGAGGGTCTGCTCGTCGAATACCTGGCTGACCAGGCCGAGGTCCTTGAACACCACCACCTGCGAGCCGTCCGCGACGGCGATACCGGCGGCCTCCTGGCCACGGTGCTGCAGCGCGTACAGACCGTAGTAAGTGAGTTTTGCCACCTCTTCGCCGGGGGCCCAGACCCCGAATACGCCACATTCTTCGCGAGGGTCGTTTTCCAGCTCGATGGGCTGTGCGGTCACGGTGCGGCTCCCTGGGTGAGTCCTGCGCGGGGTGGTGACTTCCCCAGTTTACGGGGAAGGTTGCTGAACGCAGAATCGGCTGGCCGATCCCCGCAAAACGGCCCGTCTGTACCGCCACAAAAGTGACCGAGGCCACTGCAGCGCCCTCATCGTGACGCCCGCCTTTGGCTAGCCGAGCGGCACCAACGGCAGCCAGTCGGCGATCTCGGCAGCACGTGATCCGGAGGCGGTAGCGGCGCGATCGGCGGTGGCCTGATCCAGCGTCAACAGCCCCGTCGCCAGCAGCAGCCAAGTACGCGGGGTGGTCTCCACAACGTTGGGTGGGGTTCCCCGGGTGTGACGGGGACCCGAGATGCATTGCACCGCAACGAACGGCGGCACCCGCACCTCTACCGAGGCACCCGGAGCATCGGCGGCCAGCGTGCGGGCAGTGAATCGGACCGCGTCAGCGAGGACAGCGCGCGCCGGTTCGGGCACTTGCGGATCACGCAGCCAGTCGGCCACCGCGAGTACGGCCGCCCTGGTCGAGGCGGCATCCGGTACACGCGCTGGCATGGCCGCCAGCCTATCCGGAGCAGGCCGTGGCAACGCCGAGGAACCTAGGCCCCGTTGCAGATTCCCGAGTCTCGAATGGTGTTGCCGTAGACGGTGGCGGTGGCGATGTTGGCGTTGATCACCCCGGACGGCAGCTGCTGCTTCATCTTGTCGCTGATCTGGGTGAACTGGAACCACAGGTGATAGAAGGAGTCACCGTTATAGAGCGGTGAGTACTGGCTCTGATCCGGGTAATTGGTGATGTACAGGGTATGCACCCGCGGATCGAGGAAGGCGGCCGACTGGTCCAGGTTCGCGATCACCACATTGCCGACGGTGTCCGATCCCGAGGCGGCCCAGGCGTCGCGGTGATCGCGCAGGTAATTCTGGAATCCGTACACCGACCCCATCAAGGTGTCGTATTGGGCGTTGAACCACTGGCAGGATTCGCGTAGTGCCGTGAACTGCTCGTCGGTCGCCCGGTTCTGCCACATGTTGTACGGGAACACCGAGGTGTCCGGCGACCAGTCCGAGGGGTACGGAACAAACACCGGCAGCGAGGCGCCCGGCCCGGGATCTGCGCCGGCCGGTGCGGCCAGTGCCAGTCCGGCGGTGATCGTCATACTTGCCAGCGCTGCACCGACCCTGCGTCTCCAGTTCGAGGCCATCCGCCGATTATCTACAGCCAACACCCAGGAGTCCGGACTTCGGGGAAAAACCGCACTACATCCATGGCTACAGCGGCCCGCGTTTCGTCCGTTGCACGGCCAGTGCGGCCAGCGCACCGGCCCCGTTGAGGGCCAGGTGGGCCAATATCGGCGCGGCCACGCTGCCCGATCGCTCGCGCAGCCAGCCCAACAGCCAGCCAAACAAGCCAGTGACCAGTACCGTCGCCGGGACGGAGTCTCCCGCGGCGTGGGCGGGCCGGATATGAGCAAGCCCGAAAGCCACCGCCTGCACCACACCACCCAGCCTCTGGCCGCATGTCTCGGCCGCCAGCGGCTGCAGTACCCCGCGGAACGCGAGCTCCTCCGACCACACCGTGCCCACCGGAATGTGCAACCCCAGCCAGGCCACTGGATGAAGACCGATATCGCGCTCCCGCATCGAGGTGCGCACCGACTTCAGCGCTGGTGAGGCACCGACCGCGACGGCGACGGCCGACGCGACAATTCCCCCCAGACGCAAACCGGCCCCCAGTCGGGGTTGCCGCAGCCCGAGCGGTGTCGCCGCGACCGCGGCGAGGGTGGTGCTCATACCCGCCCCGATCAGTGGGCGCCAGCGTCGCGGGAACCGTTCCAACAGCACCGGCCAGGCGACCAGCGCAACAGCCAGGACCCAGGCTCGAGCGCGAGCGATCACGTGTCGGGGCCGTCGAGCGACGCGGTGTCGACGAGAGCCTTCCGGATGCGTTCGGTGTCCTGTGGGGTCCAGCCCTCTGGCGGGGCAATGGCCGCCCAGCCGTTGACCGACGAGATGCCGTAGTTGTGGCCATGGCCGTCGGGCACTCCGACGGCGTTGGCCAGGTCCGCCGCCACCTGCCAGAAGGTGACGATGGGGTACCAGCGCATCGCGGCGGAGCGGTCGCCCACCGGCGGCTCCTTGAGCCAATCCGGCTCACTGAACAGCAGATCCGTGGACCACCACGTCACCGGATCGGACGGATGTTGCACGAAGAGCACCCGCGGGTTCTGCCACGGCGCGCGCGCGACGGCGTCGATATCGGGACCTATCGCGAAACGCGCCGTGAATCCACTGTCATACGCGGGGAGGGCTTCCAGGGTGCCCCGGTCCCGCTTGGACACCAGCTCATTCCAGATCTGACTGAAGTTCGGCGGACCGGTCCACAACACACCGTCGACGCCCGCCGTACGGATATCGCCAAGACCATCGAATGCGCCTTGTCCCGCAAAGGATCCCAGGCTCTCGCCATAAATGAGCAGCTTTGGGCGATGCCCCGCGGGCTGCTGTGCCCAGCGCTTCTGAACGGTGTCGACCAATAGCCGGCCCGAGGCCAGTGCCTTCTTCTTATCCGCCAGGAAGGAGATCCAGCTGGGCAGGAACGAGTACTGGGTGGCGACGATCGCGGTGTCGCCGTTGTACATGAGCTCGATACCGCGCGCGGCAGCGGGCGTCACCCACCCGGTGCCGGTAGTCGGGACGATGATCAACGCCTTGCGCTCGAAGGCCTTGGTGCGCTCCAGTTCCCGCACCAGGATGTCGGCGCGCTCCTCCGCGGTGTCGGCGGTCTCGAGTCCGGCATACACCCGAATAGGTTCCTTGGCCTGGCGACCGTTCACCTTGGTCAGCTCGTCGGCGTGCAAACCACCGGAGACGAAGTTGCGCCCCTCGAAACCGAGACTCTCCCAGGAGGCCAGCGATGCCGGGCTTCCGGAACGCTCCGGCTGCGCGGGCTGTTCCACCCCCGAGCGGGTGGTGTCGTTATTCGGACCGAACGAGGCGTTGGCGGCGGAGAAGAAGCCGCGCACCAGCACTCCGTTGAACAGCATGATGGTCAGCACTGCCACGATGGCAGTACCGATGAGCAGCGACACTTCGCGACTGAGATACAAGCGGCGAATAAAGAAACGGGCCAGCAGCCGAACCAGATCTCGCAGCACCCGGGCCACCGAGATCAGCAGTGCCCCAAAAGCAATCGAAACAACGAAGGACTTGGAGTACTCGAGGGTGGATGGCCCGTGTGTCTCCATGAGGGTCGCGATCTGGCGTTGCCAGCGGGCTGCGGGCACGATCATCGCCAGGGAGCACACCGCCGACAGCAGCACCACCCCGAGCTTGGCGGTCACCATTACTCGGTCACGCAACGGCCACCACGTCTGGTGACGGAGCCAAAAGCGCAGGACCAGTTTGGAGACGGCAACCCCGATGCCGTAGCCGATGGCCGCCGTGGCACCCCCGATCAGACCCTGAAACAGCCAGGTACGCGGCATCAGTGACGGCGTCAGCGACAAGCAGAAGAACAAGGCGCCGAATGCTATTCCGCAGAAATCCAGCCGCAGCAGATTCCACGCCCAGGCCACCAAGGGGTGCCGGTTCTCGAGATGCTCCTCAAGCTCCTGGAACGCCAGCCAACTGCGGCCGATCCAGTCATCGGGATCGACGGTGCTTGTCGTGACAGGGACTCCAGGAGTCTCGCTCATCCGAACAATCCGGGCAGCACACCTTCATGAATCTCGCGCAGCTCGGCCAAGGTGATCGAGAATTGCCCCTGCACTTCAACGGAATCCGAGCCCTGGTCGACGACGCCGATGCGAACCGCGGGAAGCTGACGCGCCTCGCACATCGCCACGAATCTGCTCTCCTCGGTGCGCGGGATTGCGACAAGCACACGCCCCGCGGACTCGGAGAACAACGCCACAAAGGGGTCGGCTCCTTCGGGAAGCAAAATGCGGCAACCAGTTTCACCGGCGAGCGACGACTCAATGACGGCCTGGATCAGCCCACCCTCGGACAGGTCGTGAGCGGCAGATACCAGCCCGTCTCGCGATGCGGCGGTGAGAACCTGGGCAATCAGCTGCTCGCGGGCGAGATCGACCTTCGGCGGGGTGCCACCCAGGTGGTCGTGTGCCACCTGTGCCCAAATGGAACCGTCGAACTCATCGGCGGTGTCACCCAGCAGGATCAGCGTCTCGCCGGGCTCGGTGCCGAATCCCGTGGGGATACGCCGGTTCACATCGTCGATAACACCCAGCACGCCAACCACCGGAGTGGGCAGGATGGGGGTGGTGCCGGTCTGGTTGTAGAAGCTGACGTTGCCTCCCGTAACCGGGATGCCCAACTCCGCACAGCCATCGGCGAGGCCGCGGACCGCCTCGGAGAACTGCCACATGACGCCCGGGTCCTCCGGGGAGCCGAAGTTCAGGCAGTTGGTGACCGCGACGGGGGTGGCGCCGGAGGCCGCCACATTGCGGTACGCCTCGGCAAGCGCCAACCGGGCACCGTTATAGGGATCGAGCACCGTGTATCGACCGGAAGCATCGGTGGCCAAGGCGATTCCACGCCCTGTCTGCTCGTCCACCCGAATCACACCGGAGTCGGCGTGTTCGGCGAGCACGGTGTTGCCGCGGACGTACCTGTCGTACTGCTCGGTGATGAAGGCACGGCTGCACAGGTGTGGGCTGCCGATCATGTCCAGCAGCGTTTGCCGCAGTTCGTCTCCGGTGCCCGGACGTGCCAGACCCGCTGTGCTGTCGGCGATCAACGCATCCTGGGTGTCCGGCCGGGCCACCGGGCGCTGATAGACGGGGCCCTCGTGTGCGACGGTCCGCGGCGGCACATCCACGACGGTGTCGCCATGCCAGGTGATCCGCAGCCGGTCGCCATCGGTGACCTCACCGATGACGGTGGCCAGCACATCCCATTTCCGGCATACCGCCATGAAGGCGTCCACATTCTCCGGGGTCACCACGGCGCACATGCGCTCCTGGGACTCACTGGAGAGCACCTCGGCCGGAGTCATTCCGGTCGCGCGCAGCGGCACCTTGTCCAGATCGATATGCATGCCGCCGTCCCCGGCCGAGGCCAGTTCCGATGTGGCGCAGGACAAACCGGCACCGCCGAGGTCCTGGATGCCCACCACCAGATGCGCGGCGTATAACTCAAGGCAGCACTCAATGAGAACCTTCTCGGTGAACGGGTCACCCACCTGCACGCTGGGCAGCTTCTTGCGTGAGGATGCCCCGCCAGGACCGTCCATCTCGTCGCCGCCGAATGTGTCGGAAGCCAGCACCGACACACCGCCGATGCCGTCGAGCCCGGTGCGTGCACCGAACAGGATGATCTTGTTGCCGGCGCCGGAGGCGAAGGCCAGATGTAGATCTTCCTTGCGCAGCACCCCCGCACACAGCGCGTTCACCAACGGATTACCGGCATACGAGGCATCGAACACCGTCTCACCGCCGATATTGGGCAAGCCCAGCGAGTTCCCATAGCCGCCGATACCGCGCACCACGCCATCAAAGACACGACGGGTGTCGGGGGCATCGGCAGCACCGAAGCGCAGCTGATCCATGACTGCGATCGGCCGGGCGCCCATGGCCATGATGTCGCGCACAATGCCGCCCACACCCGTGGCGGCGCCCTGGTACGGCTCGACGTACGACGGGTGGTTGTGCGACTCGACCTTGAAAGTGACCGCCCAGCCATCGCCGATGTCCACCACTCCGGCGTTCTCACCGATGCCGGCGAGCATCGCCGAGCGCATCTCCTCGGTGGTGGTCTGCCCAAAGTAGCGCAGGTGCACCTTGGAGGACTTGTACGAGCAGTGCTCGCTCCACATCACCGAATACATAGCCAGCTCGGCGTCCGTGGGACGGCGCCCGAGGATCTCGCGGATGCGGGCGTACTCGTCGTCCTTGAGCCCTAGTTCAGCGAAGGGCTGCGGGTGATCGGGGGTGGCTGTTGCGTTGTCGACCGTATCAACCCGTGAAGTCACGAACAGATTCTAACGTCGAACCCGACTTGCCCTCGCTACGCGCCATGCTGGCCGTACGGAGCGGCGATATCGGCCGGTGGGATCACCCTGGTCGGATTCGCGACCATGCACAGAGCGCGCGGTTGTCCACACTTTCCGACCAGGCCCGTCATACTTGGAAAGTGCTCCGTGCAGCTTTGCTGACCACAGTTGGGATCCTGACGGGTTCATCTCTGCTGGCCGCCGGCGGCTGTGCGGCAGGTCAGTCCGACCCGTCTCGCTCGATCGCTCACGCGATCAACGGCCTGCCCGGCGTCGAGAGCACCACTCACAGCTTCTCAATCGGCTGGTATGACACATTCACGGTGTACCTGGACGCCAACGTCCGGCCTGAGATCACGCCAGAACAGCTCACGGCGATCTGGGAGGTCTTCACTCATCGCGTAGAGAAAGCCGGAGCCGACCACGCACATGTCAACGTCCGGCTGACCGTCAACGACTGCCCGTCCACCGTCGCTCGGCCGGACCGTTACTGCGGTGGGATTTCCGAGACCACCGACATGGAAAGTGCCGAACCCGTGCCCAACTGGCAAGAGTGGCAGGCGCTTATCCGGGGACACTACGGAAACGACATCCGCGTGAACACCAGCCATGTGAAGGGGCAGTCGCGCAAACAGATCACGGTGGCGTTACACCCATGGGCCGATGGGAAGCCGAGACAAGCCCGCATACAAGACTTCTCGTCCCTCTTCCGTCGCGTCGCCACGGACTTCCCGGGCCTGCGCGAGGCGGCATGGACCGCTACCGCAACCGGCGGACAGGCACCGGCACACGGAAACGATCTGGAACTCGGTACCTCGCGCGGATTACCCACCGACGCCGAGTTCGGTCTGTGGGAAGCGCTCTCTGCCATTGCCCCGGTGAAGATGAACCTCGTCAGGGACTCGGAGACCAGCGACGAGAAGTCATTGGTTACCGTCACGCTCCCGGGCAGCGGTGAGACCGCCTGGCGAAGCGCAGCACTGAGCCAACTGATGCTGCTCAAGGCGTATCAGCATCGGGTCAAGTACGAGGCGACGTACGGCAAGGACACGCTATCGGTCGTTGTCGGCGGCTGCTCGCCAGAGTTCGATACCGGGTTCCCGTTGCAGAACGAGCTTCGCCAGTGGTTCGAGACCTGCTCCTAGTGATCTGCCCCGATCAACACCTTCAGCAGCTCGCGCCGGCGCAGCGCCAGGGCCGCCCAGATCAACAATCCGAAGCCGATCGCGAAGACGACCGGGAACCACGCCTCCTCGTGCATGTCGATGGTGACCGCACCACCCAGGTAGGCCGTCAGCCCGACGGCGCCGAGCACCGCGGTACGCGGGATGGCGAACACGACAGTGCACGCCAGCAGCACCCAGCCGATCAGCGCCGTCTGATATGGCGGGAAGCCCAGCGCCTCCGTCGCGGTACGCGCGAACTGCGCCCCAAAGATCTTTGGTACGGCGTCGGCCAACAGGAACAGCACGATGATCGCGGTGAGCGCGAGACCAATCTTCTCCGGTGGCGTCCGGGCCGCGAATGCGGCGTTAACACTCGACACAAAACTCTTGGCCTCGGCCATCACGGGTCCCTTCTCATATCGACCCTCCAACAGTATTGATGTCGACCGACAAGGGCACCGAGGCGCACCGAGACGCCATACTCCACCCCATGGGAATGTTCAGCCGGTGCGGCGGCGCGCTTGGCGTTCTGGTGCTCAGCGTCGCATCCTTGGTCGCCGGCTGCGATTTCACCGGCTCGCGGACCGCCGACCGAATCGATGAAACGTTGCGACCGCTTGCGGGGGTGATGTCGGTGTCACACACCATCAGCCACAGCGGCGGCCCCGCACCGGCCAGTGCCACCTTCGACGTCTACGTCCGCGGCGAAGCGTCCGCCGATCAGCTCTCCGCACTGACGCGCGTCTTCACCGGCCAGATCCACGATTCCCGCACGTTCCGCTCGTGGGCGGCGACCCTCAACGTAAGACGCTGGCCGGAGGGCAATCACCTGTTTTCCACGATGTATGTCGAACTGCGGCCCTCGGCTGCCACCCCGGAGCCGCCGTGGCAGGACTGGCTGAAGCTTTCCCGGGGCGAATACGGCTACCAGATCACCGGGCGGGCGTGGCCGTCCGACTACGACCGGCCCGCCGGCACCAGCCTCAATGTCACGTTGTTCGACGGCAAGGATCGACGGCCGGACAATATCGGCGCCACCGAATTCGCCACGGCAGTGCGCAGGCTCGGCACCGACTTCCCCGGCTCCACCAGCGACTGGGTAATCACCAACTCCTTGATCTACACCAACGATCCACCCAGCATCCGATCGGGCCACGGTCTGCCGACCGCGGCGCAGCTGGACTTGTGGGAGGCCCTGGACACCATCGCGCCCGTCGACGGCGACTTCAATCGGGGCCCGCTACCGGGCAACCGTGACCAGCCTGACCGCAACAGCATCCAGCTCACCAAGCTGACCGGCCGGAACATGGATCACGTTGCGGAAGAACAGCTTCAGCTGATCAAGAAGTCAGGAACGGCAACCGTGTACACGATCGACCACGCCCAGATCACGGTCCGTCCCGGACGCTGCTCCACGGGCGTGCGGGAGCCGCAGCCCAGTACTGCCCCCGATGTGGCCCTGCAAGGCGAGCTGCGCGCTCAATTCGAAACCTGCCCGCGCTGACTCTCGTAGGCTCGCACCATGACCGTCACGATCGTCGCGAAAGAGCCCGTCGTCGCCGCATTGGCCGCGGAGTGGACCGCGCTGGGCGAGTTGGGCGACAGCCTGACCGATGAGCAATGGGCCGCGCCGTCAGTCTTGCCGGGGTGGACCGTCAAGGACGTCGTCGCGCATGTGGTCGGTACCGAACGCCTACTCTCGGGCGACCCACTGCCCAGCACCGATGAGGCCGTGGCCGGCCTGCCACACGTGCACAATCCCGTCGGCGTCCTCAACGAACGGTGGCTCACCTACTACCGCAAGCTCCCGCCGGTCGCGGTGATGAATGACCTGCACACCGTTACCAGCGCGCGCCTTGCCATCCTGGAGGGCCTGTCCCAGGAGCAGTTCAACGCTGAGACATCGACACCGGTGGGGCCGGAAAGCTACGGCCGATTCATGCAGATCCGCGATTTCGACTGTTGGATGCACGAATTGGATGTACGTGACAGCCTCGGGATGCCCTCACCGGCAGACCCGGTGGCGGCGACGCCGGCCCTCACCGAGCTGATCAACGCATTGCCGTTCCTGGTCGGAAAGCGAGCGGGTGCGTCCCAAGGCAGCCGGATCCGATTCGTGCTCACCGGAATCGGGGCGCAGAAGGTCGACATCGAAATCCCGGACCGGGCCCGCATCGTCTCGACGCTCTCCGGCGCGCCGCACGTGACGCTCACCGCGGACACCTGCGAGTTCGCCCGTCATCTGGGTGGGCGAGCCAGCGCGAGCCGCGACGGATTCACCCTGGACGGTGATCCGGAACTGGGTTGGCACATCATCGCCAACCTGCGCTTCACGATGTAGCGGGCAGCTCCAGAAACGCTTGCAGCGCATCGGAGTACATCGGAACGTCGTGTGCACCCATCAGTTCACGCACCGAATGCATGGCCAGCGTGGCGGCACCGACGTCGACGGTGACGATGCCGGTGTGTGAGGCCGCGAACGGGCCGATGGTGGAGCCGCACTGCATATCCGCCCGATGTTCGTACCGCTGATATGGGACGCCGGCCCGCTCGCAGGCCAGCGCGAATGCCGCCGCACCCCGGCCATCGGTGGCATACCGAACGTTGGGATGAATCTTGATCACCGGCCCGGCATTGACGCCAATCTGGTGACCCGGTTCGTGCCGATCCGGGTAGTTGGGGTGAGTGGCGTGCGCCATATCGGCCGAGACCATCAGCGAGGCGGCCGCACGCCGCAGGAAGTCCTCTCGGGTGCCGTTGCTGGACAGCACGATCCGTTCCAGAACCGTCGACAGTAGGTCCGAGTGGGCGCCGTGACCGGACACCGAACCGATCTCCTCATGGTCGAAGAGCGCAAGCACGATCGTCGAGCTGGACTCGGCGGCAAGGAACGCCTCCAGCCCGGCGTAGCAGCTGGCCTGATTGTCCAGACGCGGGGCACTGACCAGGCTCTCGTCGGGACCTATGAGCGCCGCGGCGGTCAGGTCGTGCGCCATGAGATCGCGTCCGAGAACATCGGCCGCGGCGACCCCCAGCTGTCCGGCAATGAACTCGTCGAAGCTCTTCCCGCCGCTCCATACCGAATTCACATGCCACTGCGGGTCGATCACCCATTTCTTACGCTCCTCGGCGCTGACCATGTGAATCGCCAGATTCGGCACCCGCAGGATCGGCTGGTCGATGCGAATCAGGGTGGACCGCACCGCGTCTCCGTCACGCACCAGCACCCTTCCGGACAGCCCCAGATCGCGGTCCAGCCAGGTCTGCACCCATGCTCCGCCGTAGGGCTCCAGGGCGATCATGGGCCAACCCGCCTGCACCCGATCGGCATTGGCCTTCACCCGGAGGTTCGGGCTGTCGGTATGCGCCCCGATCACCCGGAAGACCGCGTTGTCTTCTGCCATGTCCACACCGCGCCAGGCCACGATCGATCCCGAGCGCACCGTGAAGTAGTCACCCGAGTGCCCCGGCCAGCGCTGCGCCTCGAACAGCTCGGTGAAGCCTTCCTGACGAAGTCGCTGTGCCACGGTGTCCACCGCGTGAAACGGAGACGGTGAGGCGTCGATGAATTGGCACAGTCCTGTTGCGGTCGCGGTCACGCTTCCCATGATGGCTGACTGGATTGGGTCTAGGGTCGAAGCGTGACCGATCCCGTGCCACAGCCTGTTCTGGAACCGCTGTCCTCGTCGGCCATTTTCCTGGTGGTGACTGTCGACGAGGGCGCCGAACAAGCAGTTCACGCTGCATTGCCCGACGTGTCCGGCCTGGCCAAGGCCATCGGATTCCGCGACCCGGCACGGCGATTGTCGCTGGTTACGGCAATCGGGTCGGATGCCTGGGACCGGCTCTTTTCCGGGCCGCGCCCCGCTCGGCTGTGGCCGTTCCAGGAGGTGCGCGGCGAGCGACACACCGCCCCATCGACACCTGGTGACCTGCTGTTCCACATCCGTGCGAGCACTATGGACCGCTGCTTCGAGCTGGCCACGCGCATTACGAGCACGCTGTCGGGTGCCATCACTGTGGTGGACGAGGTACACGGCTTTCAGTACTTCGACAACCGGGACCTGCTGGGGTTTGTGGACGGCACCGAGAATCCCGATGATGAAGAAGCCGCCTCGGCCGCCCTCGTGGGCACCGAGGACGCCGATTTTGCCGCCGGCAGCTACGTGCACATCCAGAAGTACCTGCACGATATGGCCGCATGGAGCGCGCTGCCCGTCGATGAGCAGGAGAAGGTGATCGGACGTACCAAACTCGATGACATCGAATTCGACGATGCCGTGAAACCGTCGAATTCGCATGTGGCCCTGAATGTCATCGAGGACGACGAGGGCAACGAGCTGCAGATCCTGCGGCGCAACATGCCCTTCGGTGAACTTGGGAAGGCAGAGTTCGGGACGTACTACATCGCCTACTCACGCACCCCGGATGTCACGGAACGCATGCTGCGCAACATGTTTGTCGGGGATCCGCCGGGGAACACCGACCGCATCCTGGACTTCTCGACCGCGGTCACCGGTGGGCTGTTCTTCGCGCCGTCCGCCGACTTCCTCGACGCTCCCCCGCCGCTGCCCACTCAGGTAGCCGCGAAATCTACTGAATACCAAGGGTCCCTATCCATCGGCAGCCTGAAAGGAACGTCGGCATGAACAACCTGTATCGCGAACTCGCACCCATCACGGCCGAGGCGTGGGCGGAGATCGAAACCGAGGCCAGCCGTACCTTTAAACGCCATATCGCCGGACGCCGGGTGGTTGACGTCAGCGAGCCGGGCGGTCCCTCTAGCGCGGCCGTGAGCACCGGACACCTACTCGACGTGGCAGCACCCGCCGATGGCGTGCAAGCGCACCTGCGGGAAAGCAAACCGCTTGTGCGGCTGCGAGTCCCCTTCACCATCAGTCGGTCCGCCATCGACGATGTGGAGCGCGGCTCTCAGGACTCCGACTGGGACCCGGTCAAGGAGGCTGCCAAAAAGCTGGCGTTCGCCGAGGATCGGGCGATCTTCGAGGGCTATCCCGCCGCCTCGATCGTCGGTATCCGCGAATCCAGCTCCAATCCCGAACTCAAGTTGCCCGACGATGTCCGCCAGTACCCCGACGTCGTCGCGCAGGCACTCTCGGAACTGCGACTGGCGGGTGTTGACGGCCCATACTCGGTGCTGTTGTCGGCTGAGGAGTACACCAAGGTCAGCGAGGCCTCCGACCGCGGGTATCCGATCCGTGAGCACCTTCGCCGGTTGGTCACCGGGGAGATCCTCTGGGCGCCGGCGATCGACGGCGCACTCGTGCTGAGCTGCCGCGGCGGCGACTTCGACCTGCAGCTGGGCACCGATGTCACCATCGGGTACCTGTCCCACGATGCCGAGAGCGTGCAGCTGTACCTGCAGGAGACCCTGACGTTCCTGAGCTACACCGCCGAGGCGTCGGTCGCGCTGCTGCCCTAGGCGAGCCCGGGCTCTCAACACACTCATGTGTGCCCACCTTTGAGCGACAAAGAAATTCGTTCTCGCTTGTCACTCAAAGGTGGGCAACGGGAAGATCAAACGGCCTGGAGTTTCCCGATCGCCGAGTGCACCACCTGGTCGAGCCTCGCCCGCCCCTCACCCGCATCCCACGCGAACGATCGCACGACAACGAGCAGCCCACGAACCCGGACCCACGTCACCAGCTGCCCCGGAATCTCCCGGTCCATGTCGACCGGCCGCATCAGCACTGTGACCGACGGATACGGCGCGGTGTTCGGGCCGGGCGCGGACGAAACCTGCACCGACGCGGTGCCCGTCTCCAGGGTGTTGAACCCCTGCGCGGGCGCGATGGACTTGGCCCAGGCGATCATGTCGGCCCCGGGGTTCTCTTTGCCGTAAAGAACATCGACAAATTCCGTACAGCGCGACAACGCTTGCAAACGAACCAGAAAGTTGACCTTGGCGCCATTCGCGTCGCCAGCCTGATGACACAACTGGTCACCACTACTGGTTGCGCCGGCGAGATCGTCCTTCTCCACCTTCCAGTCTGCGGGGATGGCGTCGTCGGGAAGCAGCAACATCAATTGTGAGCTCGGCTTGTCCGCCAGACTGCCGTCCGCCCTCGCCGGGCTCGCGAACCCGATAACCGCAACCACCATCGACAAGGCCACCGCCATACCGCGCCTTTTACCCCTGACCGACCACCCCATGAACATGCTCCTCCCTAAGTTGGCGGGAGCATAGCTGGCAGATCCGCAAACTGCATAACAGCTGAGGCCTCGACGCACATACCAGCTGAATTTGGCTTTGCTTTCCACTGACGAGGAGCCAGTCAACACGGCTGTCGGCGGCGAGACCCCACCGCCGAATAGGGCTAGCGCATGCGGCAGAAATGCCGAATTGCCAGCAAATACCTACTGGAGGCGCAGCTCACGCGGTAAGCACGGCGTCGAGCGCCGAGTAGAAAATGCCGAGCCCATCATCGCTGGGTCCAGTCAGCGGCTCGGTCGCGTGCTCCGGATGCGGCATGAGCCCGACCACACGGCCGTTGGCCGAGGAAATCCCGGCGATATCGCGCATTGACCCGTTGGGGTTTTCGCGGTAGCGGAAGACCACCCGGCCCTCGCTTTCCAACTCCTCGAGTACCTCGTCGGAGGCCACATAGCGGCCTTCGCCGGACTTGAGCGGCACCAGGATGTCGGCCCCCTGCTCGTACCGGGAGGACCATGCGGTGTTGTTGGCGTCAACACCCAGCCAGACATCGCGGCATACAAAGTGCAGACCGGCGTTGCGGGTCAACGCTCCGGGCAGCAGTCCGGCCTCGCACAGCACCTGGAAGCCATTGCAAATGCCCAGGATTGGCAGGCCTTGTGCGGCGGCGTCGACCACCGAGCGCATCACGGGCGCAAAGCGCGCGATGGCCCCGGCGCGCAGGTAGTCACCGTAGGAGAAACCGCCGGGCACGATCACCGCGTCGACGGACTTCAGGTCGGCATCGTCGTGCCACAGCGAGACCGCCTCGGCCCCGGAGAGCCGGGCTGCCCGGGCGGCGTCGACATCATCGAGGGTGCCGGGGAAAGTGATGACACCGATGCGTGGGGTCATTCGGACTCCCGCACGATTTCCCAGTCCTCGATGACGGTGTTGGCGAGCAACGCCTCGGCGATCGACTCGAGATCGGAGTCGCCGATCTCTCCCTCGAACTCCAACTCAAAGCGCTTGCCCTGGCGCACGTCTGCCACGCCGGCATAGCCAAGGCGGGCGAGCGCGCCCGCAATGGCTTGTCCCTGCGGGTCCAGGATCACGGGTTTCGGCATGACGTTTACGACGACTCGGGCCACGGGCTGACTTTACCGTGTGGGCCGGTATACATCCCGCCTAGACTCCCCTCATGCAGCTGACCCACTTCGGGCATTCGTGCCTGCTGGCCGATTTTGGCGGCACCACTCTGCTGTTCGATCCCGGCAACTTCTCGCACGGATTCGAAGGGATCACCGACCTGTCGGCCATCCTGATCACCCACCAGCATCCCGACCACGTGGATCTGGAGCGGCTGCCCGCGCTGGTCGACGCCAACCCAGGGGCGGCGCTCTACGCCGATCCGATGACCGCGGCGCAGCTGGGCGAGCCGTGGCAGTCGGTGCACGCCGGCGATCGCTTCGCCGTCGCGGAACTGAGTGTGCGCGGAGTGGGTGGCCAGCACGCGGTCATCCATCCGGAGATCCCGCTCATCGACAACACCTCGTATCTGATCGGCGACGGTGACCATCCCGCGCGGCTCATGCACCCCGGCGACGCGCTCTTCGCACCCGGCGAGGAGGTCGACGTGCTGGCGCTACCGGCCGCGGCTCCGTGGATGAAGGTGTCCGAGGCGATCGAGTATCTGCGCGCGGTGAACCCGGCGCGGGCGGTGCCCATTCACCAGGGCATCCTGCAAGAGGCCGCATACCCGTTCTTCTACACGCGATTTCGCGAGATGTCCGACGCCGACTTCCAGGTGCTGCCCCACGAGGACGCGGTGTTGTTCTAACCGCCGAGACCGAGGTTGTGGCGGGATCGTCTCGCACGTGTTCGCCAAAACCTCGGTTTCGATGTGCGAGGGCTAGCCGATGGCCTCGGCAGCGCCCCGGCCCGCGGCCCGTCCACTGAAGATGCAGCCGCCCAGGAACGTGCCCTCCAATGCGCGGTATCCGTGCACACCACCGCCCCCGAACCCGGCAACTTCACCGGCCGCGTAGAGGCCTTCGAAACAACTTCCATCGGCGCGCAGAACCCGCGAGTCGAGGTCGGTCTCCAAACCGCCCAGTGTCTTTCGCGTCAAGACGTGCAACTTCACCGCGATCAGCGGACCCGCCTTCGGATCGGTGAGCCGGTGCGGGGCCACCACCCGGGTGAATCGATCCGCGAGGTAAGCACGTGCGGCACGGATGGCGGCGATCTGCGGATCCTTGCCGAACGGGTTGGCCACCTCACGATCGCGTGCCGTCACCTGCTGGGCGATGGTCGCATAGTCCAGCGGTGTGACGTCCGGCAACGCATTCATCTTGGCGACCAGATCGGGCAGGTTCGACGCACTGACAAAGTCGACACCCTTGTCGATGAACGCCTGCACCGGCGCCGGCGCGCCCGCCTTGCCGCGCCGCAGTACCCCGCGCACATCCTTACCCGTCAGATCGGGGTTCTGCTCCTGCCCCGACAGTGCGAACTCCTTGGCGATGATCCGCGCATTCAGGATGAACCACGAGTAATCATGCCCGCTGCGGCAGATGTGTTCCAATGTGCCCAGGGTGTCGAATCCCGGGAACAGTGGCGCTGGTATTCGAGATCCATTGGCGTCCAGCCAGAGTGACGATGGCCCCGGAAGGATGCGGATCCCGTGGCCCGGCCAGACCGGGTTGTAGTTGGTGATGCCCTCGGTGTAATGCCACATGCGGTCGCGGTTGATCAGGTGGGCGCCCGCGTCCGCCGAGATCCCGAGCATGCGGCCGTCGACGTGAGCGGGCACCCCGGTCAACAGCTGCGCCGGAACGCGTCCCATGCGTTCGGGCCAGTTCGCCCGAACCAGATCGTGATTACCTCCGATACCACCGCTGGTCACGATGACGGCCTGCGCACGGAGTTCGAACTCTCCCCATGCTGTTCGTGAAGACGTGACACCTCGCGCTGCGGTCGAGGGCTCCAGCACGGTGCCACGAACACCGACCGCGGCGCCCTGTTCGACGATCAGTTCGTCGACCTGGTGCCGGTAGGCGATGCGCACCTGGCCGCGGTCTACAGCGGCGAGCACCCGCCGGGCGAAGATCTCCACCAAGCCGGGGCCAGTGCCCCAGGTGATGTGAAATCGCGGTACCGAGTTACCGGGCCCGAGCGCATCCTTGCCGCCACGCTCGGCCCATGCCACCACGGGGAATATCTGCAACCCCCTGGCGCGCAACCAGCTTCGCTTCTCACCCGCCGCGAAGTCGACGTAGGCGTGCGCCCATTGACGGGGCCAATGATCTTCCGGGCGGTCGAAACCGGCGGTACCGAGCCAGTCCTGCAGGGCCAGCTCGTGGGAGTCCTTGATCCCCAGCCGGCGCTGTTCGGGACTGTTGACGAAGAGCAGGCCACCGAAGGACCAATAGGCCTGCCCGCCGAGGTTGGCGGCATTCTCCTGCTCGACGACGACGACATTCTTGCCGCGGTCCACCAATTCACAGGTCGCCACCAAGCCTGCAAGACCTGCGCCCACGACGATGACATCGGTACTCGCGTCACTCACGGATTCACCGTAGCGGGGACGATTGACGATTAAAAGGTCCAACTTCCTTGCGGTGAAAGCACAAAGCCATTTCCCCACGCGTCGAGGTAGCCCATCCGGCAGGCGGTCAGCCCTGCGTCACCGACCGCGCAGAAAACATAGTCGCCCTCGAACAGGTTGACCGTGAGAATCGACTTCCGCGGCAACGGTCGGAATGTTCCCGACAGCTCGGGACCCTTCTTCGGGGCGAAGAAGCGCCCTGGTACACCGTTGGACGCGGCCACCGCACACGCCCAGTGCGACGCTCCGGGCAACTCACCCCAGCATTCAATAATCCCAGGTGGACCTCCGCGCCCGGCGTTCCAACCTTGCATCTGGCAGTGCAGGCCATCAGGTGTGGCGAATCGCGTGTAGCCACCGTTGGAGAAGGACTCCAGTTCGCCGTACTCGTATCCAGTCATCCCCAACTCGCGGAAGCCGGTGAGATCGGGAAATGCCGCTGGTACCCCCGACGTCGTAGATGTTGACGGCGTCGGGGATGTTGATGATGTCGTTGTCGCCGCGGACGGCCTTACATCATCTGACGGCGAGGGTTGCCCGCACCCCACAAGGATCAGTGCCAGCGCGACGGTGATAGCTCGACGAGCCATCAGAAGGTCCAGCTTCCCTTGTCGGACATCACGAATCCGTGTTCGCCACCGCTACCACGGACACGGCAGGCGATCGTCTCGGTCCAGTTCCTGTTCTCACGCTGCGGGGTGAGGCCGCAACTGACTTCGGTACCATCCGGCGCGGATTCAGTGAATCTGCTGCCAGCCCAAATGAGCCCAGAACGTTTGGCCTCAAGTTCAGCGGGTACTGCGGTCGAGGAGAAACTCCCGGCATCCGTATCGGTCGCGGATACCGAATTCGCGTTCGCAGGCGCAGACAGCAGGTCTCCCCAGCACCGTGCTTCCGGACGTTCTCCGCCGGATCCCGTCTTCAACTGACACGTCGCCCTGCCGTCAGCCGCGAACGTGAGGATGCCACCCACTCGGTACGCATCCTTTTGCAGCTCGGTATAACTCCCTCCGCCGATTTCCTGAAGACTCTCGATATCGGGGAACTCGGGTTTCGCCCACGCTGCCGGCGCCACGATAAGACCCCATGCGACGACTACCGAACAGACCCATGCTCGAAGCCTGGAGCAAACTGTATCAACTAGGCCACGCTGTGCAATACCTGCTTGGGCAACCACTCGTAGACACTCGGCACCGATCCGTGTAGCAGCGACAGATCGATGGCGTCGATCATGGCCTGCCGCGGACCGGGCTTCCGGAGATGTTTGGCCGAGATCGCGACCCGCACCACCCCGTCACGGCGGGCAGAGCGCGCCGCCGATAACACCAACATCCGGCACCACCAGGGCTCGGAAAGGAATCCTTCACCGATACCCAATACCCGAGCACGTACCGAGGTGCCGTGGACCAAGTCGGTGATCTCAGAGAGTCCGATGTTCAGACGGAAACCATTGCGCGGCAACATCTCTATTGCTCCAGCAGAAGCCATCCAACCCGGTGCCGCAAAGAGGCGTGTGCGCAAGCCGGTCTGCTCCATCACGCGGTCAGCGGCCATCAGACGCAGATTGGCCTCATGCGCAGGCAATGCGGCGAACTCGTCACGGCGCTTCTTCGTCGCGGCCTGGTCGTACCCATGCAGCACGATGGCGTCACCCCGCGACCGACGGGCTGCCAGCCAATCAACCGTCGGCTGATCCTCTACCAGGCGGTACTTGCCCTTCAAACGAGGAGACACGAGGAACGACAGCGGAATCGACCGCTTATCCATTTCCTCAGTGAATACAGCGATCTCGTCGAGAGTGCGATCGCAGATTCCCGATACCGATACCAGCAGCTGTCCTGCCATGCCGCCAGTGTGGCAACGTCAGATGTACGCAAGGTGTCAGACACCCCGCATCGAAAAGAACGCTCAAGCAGCAAGCCTTAGCGGCCGCCTCGGAGCGACTACCCCAGCTCCTTCTCGATGGCCGCGATCACCTCGGGAGCATCCGGCACCGTCGTCGGCCGAAACCGGTTGACCGGCCGGAGGGATCCCGAACCATCCCGTGCGATCAAGAACTTCTCGAAGTTCCACTGCACGTCTCCGGCGGCGCCTTCGGAATCCACGGTCTTGGTGAGCTCGGCGTACAGCGGATGCCGGTTCTCACCGTTGACATCGACCTTCTCCAACAGGGGGAAGGTCACCCCGTACATGGTGGAACAGAACGTCTGGATCTCCTCCGCCGTCCCGGGTTCCTGGCCCATGAACTGGTTACAGGGCACTCCGAGCACCGTCAGGCCGCGGTCGGCGTAGTCGGTGGCCAACTTCTCCAGAGCCGAGTATTGCGGGGTCAGACCACATTTGGAGGCGACGTTGACCACCAGCACGGCGTTGTCGCCGAAATCGGCGAGTGACAGCTCGGAGCCGTCGAGTGCGGTCAACGGGATGGAGGCGAGATCGGTCATGCTGACCACGTTACCGGTGTTGCGATGGTTGACTGTTCGCACATTACGCAACGTTGCGGGAGGTCATATGAGCGAGGAGAACGAATTCTCCTCAGGTCGCAGTGCGCTGCGGATCGCGTCGGTGGCGGCGTTGGGAGGACTGCTCTTCGGGTACGACAGCGCGGTCATCAACGGTGCCGTACAGGCCATCCAGGACGAGTTCGCCATCCGGGACGCCGAGCTGGGATTCGCGGTCGCCTCCGCGCTTCTCGGGGCCGCGCTCGGTGCCATGACGGCCGGACGCGTTGCCGACAGGATCGGTCGGGTAGCGGTCATGAAGATCGCGGCTGCCCTCTTCCTGCTGAGCGCGGTCGGAGCCGGACTGTCGACGAACATCGAGCTGCTTGTCATCTTTCGCGTAATCGGCGGGGTCGGGGTGGGCGTCGCTTCGCTGATAGCACCGGCGTACATCGCCGAAACGTCTCCGTCGAATATCCGAGGCCGGTTGGGCTCTCTGCAGCAGCTGGCGATAGTCACCGGAATCTTCTTGTCCCTCACCATCGATTGGCTGTTGGCACATCTGGCCGGCGGCGCGCGCAGTGAACTGTGGCTGGGACTGCCGGCGTGGCGCTGGATGTTCCTCGCGATGGCACTACCGGCGCTCATCTACGGCGCTCTGGCGTTCACCATCCCCGAGTCGCCACGTTATCTCGTTGCCACTCATCGAATTCCCGAGGCACGCACGGTGTTGACGAGGTTGCTCGGAGAGAAGAACCTGGACATCACGATCACCCGGATACAAGAGACACTCGATCAGAGCATCGTGCCCTCGTGGCGCGACCTGCGCAGGCCCACCGGCGGTTTGTACGCCATCGTGTGGGTGGGCGTGGCGCTGGCGGTGTTTCAGCAGTTGGTCGGCATCAACGTGATCTTCTACTACTCGAATGTGCTGTGGCAGGCCGTCGGGTTCGGCGAGACTTCGTCCTTCACGATCACCGTCATCACCTCGATCACGAATATCGCCACCACGCTGGTGGCCATCGCCCTGATCGACCGGGTGGGCCGCAAACCCCTGCTGCTCATTGGTTCGGCCGGAATGGCCCTGACGCTCAGCACCATGTCGATCGTCTTCAGTACGGCCTCCATCGTGGACGGGAAACCACACCTGGGCCCCGTCGCAGGACCCGTTGCCCTGGTGGCCGCGAATCTGTTTGTCGTGGCATTCGGAATGTCCTGGGGCCCGGTGGTCTGGGTGCTGCTCGGGGAGATCTTCCCCAACAGAATCCGGGCCGCGGCCATGGGAGTGGCGACGGCGGGGAACTGGGCCGCCAACTGGCTGGTCACCGTCACCTTCCCCGCGCTACGTGACGCGCTGGGAATCGCCTACGGGTTCTACGCGATCTGCGCGGTGCTGTCCTTCCTGTTCGTGGCGCGCTGGGTGAAGGAGACCAAGGGCCGAACGTTGGAGGATATGGATTCGGTGATCAGCTGAACAGCTGACCCGAACGCACCGCGGCGATGACTCCCCCGTCGACCAACAGATCGGTCCCGGTGATGTACGACGACTCGGGTCCGAGCAGGAATGCCGTTGCCGCGGCGATATCGTCGGACGCGCCGATCCGGCCACTCGCCGACCCGTCGATCATGGCCTTCGTGATCGCGCCGGTCTCCGAGGCGAGCTCCTGATGTCCCATCTTGGTGGACACCACCCCAGGGCTGATTGAGTTGATGCGAGCCCCGCGCGCACCCCACTGCCGGGCCACGGATCGAACGCGAATGTGGTTGGTGCGCTTGGATAACTGGTACGCCACTGCGGGGTACTCAATGCTCTCGACGTACGGTAACGCCAGGAGATCCTCGGCGCCGGTGGTCGCGAGCTCCCGCTCCTGTTCGGCGGAGAGCTCCATGGGCATGTGACCGGCCATGCTGGCGATCACCACGCCCGCACCACCGGAGGAAACGATCTTGCCGAATTCCTCCAGAATCAGGGCCACTCCGACCAGATCGACGGCGAGGATGGCCGGTGCCGGAGCCTGCGCCGGCGAGAGACCCGCGGTGTGCGCCAGCTGGGTGACTCGCCCCAACTCCGCGGCGGCCGCAGCGAGCCCAGAGACCGACTCGCGCGAGGAGACATCGACGCGGTGGCCAATGACGTTGTGCCCATCGGCCTTCAGTTCGTCGACGACAGCCTGCAGCGCGTCCTCGTTGTAGTCGGCGATCAGCAGGGTCTTTCCGATGCCCTGACGGCGGGCAATGACCTTGCCCATCCCACCGGCACCGGTGACGACGACAACCTCGTCAGACATCCGACTTCTCCTCCTTGACCCCAAGAACATCGAGCAGCCAGGCCAGCTGGAATGCGGTTTCCTTCCAGCGCTCATAACGCCCGCTGATGCCGCCGTGCCCGGCCGTCATCTCGGTACGCATCAGGATGGGGCGATCACCGGTAGTCGTATGTCGCAGCTCGGCAACCCATTTGGCGGGTTCCACATACAGCACTCGAGAATCATGCAGAGAGGTCATCGCGAGAATGGTTGGGTACGCGGTGGCACGGATGTTCTCGTAGGGCGAGTACGACTTGATGTAGTCGTAGACGTCCTTGTCTTCCAAGGGATTTCCCCATTCATCCCACTCCGTGACGGTAAGCGGCAGCGACGGATCGCAGATGGTGGTGACGGGGTCCACAAAGGGCACCTGTGCCAGCACCCCGGCGAACAAGTCCGGCGCCAGGTTCACCGCGGCACCCACCAACAGGCCACCCGCGCTACCTCCCCAGGCCGCGAGCCGATCGGGCAACGCAATCCCGGCGTCAACGAGATGCCTTGCTGCCGCAACGAAGTCGGTGAAGCTGTGCTTCTTGTGCAACATCTTGCCGTCCTCGTACCAGAGGCGGCCCATCTCGCCGCCGCCGCGCACATGGGCGATGACGAACACCACTCCCCTGTCCAGTAGCGAGAGTCGTCCGATGCTGAACTGCGGGTCTTCGCACATCTCATATGCGCCATACCCGTACAGGAGGGTCGGCGCCGGTTCGGAGGTGTCCTTGCGGTGGACCACCGACAGCGGTATCCGGGTGCCGTCTTCGGCGAGCGCCCATTCGCGGCGTTCCACATAGTCGTCCCGGCGGTAGCCGCCGAGGACGGGTTGTTCCTTGAGCAGGGTGCGTTCCCCGGTGTGAACGTCGAGGTCGTAGACCCGAGTCGGCGTGATGAAGGACGTACAACCGACACGCAGCAGCGGCGAGTTCCATTCGGGATTGTCGCCCAACCCGGACAGCATGAGCTCCGAGTCGAACTCCACCTCCTGCGGTGCGCCGTATCCGGCGGCACTGATAGGCCATACCTGGATGCGCGGCAACGCCTCTCGTCGATAGCCGACCACAAACCGCTCGGCGAAGGCTTCCACACCGTCCAGCCGCACATCCTCGCGATGGGCGATCAGGGTGCGTGCCAGCGCCGGATCAACCGGGCCGTCGGCAACGGCGGCGAACGGCAGGTCCGCGAGAGCGAAGTTCACGGCGCCGTCGTTGTGCAGGATCAAGAGCCGATCCTCGCCGTCGACCACAATGTGATCGACGGTGTATTCGACACCAGTGCGACGCAGCCAGATTGGCGAGAAGGTCGTGGCGGGATCGCGGGCGTCACCGATCAAAATCTCGGAGGTTACCGACGAGTGCACACTGATGGCGACGAAGCGATCGCTGCGGGTGCGACCCACCCCGATCCAGAAACGCTCGTCCGGCTCGGAGAAGACTTCGACAGGTTCTGCACCACTGCCCAGCGTGTACCGGCGAATGGCATAGGGCCGGAACGCTTCATCGATCACGGGGTAGTACAAGGTGCGGCTGTCCATCGCCCAGGTGGCGCCCGCACCGATGTCGGTGATTTCGTCCGGGTACATCTCGCCGGTCCGCAAATCTTTGAACCGCAGGGTGTACATCTCGTGGCCGACAACGTCGACCGAGTAGGCCAGAGTGTTCCCGTCTGGACTGACGGTCGCGGCGCCGAGGGAGAAGAAGCCGTGGCCCTCCGCTTCCACGTTCCCGTCGAGCAGGATCTGTTCCCCCGGAACATCGTGATCCAGTACCGGTGGCGCCCAGCTTTCAATCCCGGAGGATTCGCCTATCGGACAACGGCAATGCGTGCCGTACTGCTTGCCTTCGAAGCTGCGGGCGTAGTACCACCACTGCCCCATCCGTGTGGGAATCGAGAGGTCGGTCTCCTTGGTCCGGGACTTGATCTCACCGAAGATGCTGTTGCGCAGCGCTTCCAAGTGTCCGAGCTGGTCATCGACGTAGGCGTTCTCGGCCTCCAGGTGCGCGATGACGGCGGGACTTTCCTTCTCACGCAGCCATTCGTAGGGGTCGACGAAGGTATCCCCGTGGTACTCACGGAGAGTGTCGATGCGATTCGCGGTGGGCGGGCGTACGGGCCCGCTCACGCCGACTTGCCGATCCAATCAGCGAAGCTCAGACCCGAAATACGTTCATACGCCTCGATATACCGCTCACGGGTGGCCACGGCCACCGCCTCCGGCAGGGGCGGCGGCGGGGTATCCGACGCGCGATCCCATCCCGATTCGGGCCCGGTGAGCCAGTTGCGCACGAATTGCTTGTCGAAGCTGTCCTGCACCGCACCGGCCTGATAATTGGCGGCATCCCAGTACCGGGACGAGTCCGGAGTGAACACCTCGTCGGCCAGCACCAGGGTGCCTTCGACATCAACGCCGAATTCGAACTTGGTGTCGGCAAGAATGATTCCCTTGTGCAGGGCGTGCGCCGCCGCCCGGGTGTAGATCTTGATGGTCTCATCGCGCAGTTGGTTGGCGCGCACCCCACCGACAAGGTCCACCACCGCGGCGAAGTCGACATTCATATCGTGCTCGCCGATATCGGCCTTCGTCGCCGGAGTGAACAACGGCGGATCCAGCCGACTGGCTTCACCCAGACCCTGCGGCAACACGTGGCCGCACACCGCGCCGGTGCGCTGATAATCCAGCAGCCCGGATCCGGTCAGGTATCCGCGAGCCACACACTCCACGGGAAGCATGTCGAGCCGCCGCACCAGCAGTGCCCGGCCCAGCACCTCCTCGGGGATGCGCGGATCGTCGGGCGGGCCGGCCAAATGATTCGGCACGGTCAGCAGCCCGAAGAAGAACACGCTCATCGCCGTGAGGATGCGCCCCTTGTCGGGTATCGGCGTATCCAGGATGAAATCGAATGCGGAAATACGGTCGGTGGCGACGAACAGCAGGTGCTCGTCGTCGACTCGGTACAGCTCACGGACCTTTCCGCTGGCCACATGCTGGTAATCGGACAGCGGAGGACGCATCGTGCCATCCTACGATTCATGCGATTCCTGCCCTACTCGACCCGACCGGGACGGTTGCTCGGCCAGCTATTCAGCGATGTAGCGGTCGCGATCTGGACCACGATCTGGGTGTTCGTCGGGCTTGCTGTGCACGCCGCGGTGGCGACGATCGCCGAAATAGGCCGGCAGGTGAAGGACGGCGCCGACGGCATTTCCGACAACCTGAACTCCGCTGGCGACAGCGCACACAGAATTCCGCTGGTGGGCGACAAGGTAGGTGGACCGCTGCGCGCGGCCAGCGAGGCGGCCGCCGATCTGGCGGGGGCGGGCCACAACCTGGACACCACGGCGACCTGGTTGGCGGTCGTTTTGGCGATCGCCGTCGCCGCGCCGCCCATCCTTGCCTTCGCGGGGCCGTGGATCTTTTTGCGGATCAGGTTCTTTCGCCGCAAGCTGGTGGCCGTACAACTCGCGGGCACCCCGGCCGGTGAACAACTGCTGGCCCTGCGGGCCCTGGCCAACCGGCCGCTGAAGAAGCTGGCGGTGGTCACCGCTGATCCCGTGGCCGCGTGGCGCGCCCAGGACACCGCGTCGATACGCGGCCTGGCCGCCATCGAATTGAAGGCCGCGGGCATCAGCACCCCCAAGGAATGGCGCGCCCCCTAATTTCGACACGCCCGCTCGTGGTCAAGATGTGCGATACGAACCCGCCACGAGGCGGCGTGTCGGCGGGTAGGGACGAGTACATCACCGGATCACTCAGCACCTCAAAGGTTTCCGCGTGCGGGAACCCACCGGCGCCTCACGCCGCCCATGAGCTACAGGATGGCGCCCGGGTTGTAGGCAGCGGCCTCGGGGTAGGTGTCGACAAGTGCCGCGACCGTGGCCGCCACTCGATCGACCTGATCGGCGGCGGCACCGGTGAACGACGCCCGGTCCGCCAGCGCGGCCTCGAGCACCGACGCGTCCAGCGGTAGCCGGGGATCTGCGGCGAGCAAGCCCAAAAGGTCTGGCTCAGCGCCCTTTTCGCGCATGGCGAGTGCCGTCGCGACGGCATGCTCCTTAATGACCTCGTGGGCTTCCTCGCGGCCGACCCCAGCACGCACCGCAGCCATCAACACCTTGGTTGTCGCCAGGAACGGCAGGTAGCGACGCAGCTCCCGGTCGATCACCGCCGGATAGGCACCAAACTCGTCGAGCACCGTCAGGAAGGTCTCGATCATCCCGTCGATGGCGAAGAACGCATCGGGCAGCGCGACACGTCGCACCACCGAACAGAACACGTCACCTTCATTCCATTGCGCCCCAGCCAGTTCCGCGACCATGGAGCCATATCCGCGCAAAATCACCTGCAGGCCGTTGACGCGCTCGCAGCTGCGGGTATTCATCTTGTGGGGCATCGCCGAACTGCCCACCTGCCCAGGTGCGAAACCTTCGGTGACCAGCTCGTGCCCCGCCATCAGGCGAATCGTGTGCGCCAGCGAGGATGGGCCGGCGCCGAGCTGAACGAGCGCGGACACCACATCGTGGTCCAGCGAGCGCGGATACACCTGACCAACACTGGTCAGGGTGCTGGAGAAGCCCAGGAATCCTGCGACACGGTCCTCCAGCTCGGCCAGCTTGACCACATCTCCGTCGAACAGGTCGAGCATGTCCTGCCCGGTGCCCATCGGACCCTTGATCCCGCGCAGCGGGTACCGGTCCAAAAGCTCCCGCAACCGAGTCAACGCGATCAGCGTCTCGTCGGCCGCCGACGCGAACCGCTTACCCAAGGTGGTTGCCTGTGCAGCCACATTGTGACTGCGCCCGGCCATCACCACGTCCCGGTACTCCACGGCGTGACGCGCGAGCCGCGCCACCACAGCGACGCCATGCGCGTGGACGTACTCCAGCGACCGGCGGATCTGCAGCTGCTCCACATTTTCGGTGAGGTCGCGGCTCGTCATGCCCTTGTGGATGTGCTCATGCCCGGCGAGCGCGTTGAACTCCTCGATACGCGCCTTCACATCGTGGCGGGTGACACGTTCGCGCGCGGCGATCGAATCCAGGTCGACGTTCTCGACCACCCGCTCGTAATCCTCGATGACGCCGTCGGGAACATCGATGCCGAGATCGCGTTGTGCGCGCAGCACAGCGATCCACAACTGGCGCTCCAGCACCACCTTTGACTGCGGCGACCAGAGCGCAACCATGGCGTCGCTCGCGTACCGGGATGCCAGAACGTTAGGGATTTGCACAACTAGAGTCTATGGGGGGAAGGAAATCGACTCGGCCAGCTGTTCGGCTTCCAGGGGAGCAAGCACGTCGATGACGTCCACCAGCATCGCCGTCGCCGTCGCCTGCGGACTGCTGGCGGCCTCGGTGAGCGCACCCACCATCGCCCCGTCGACTGTTGAAATCAGCACCGCGACACGGTCGTTGTCGATGGAACGACCGGACCGGCGGACAACCTGGGCCACCGCGTCGTCGCGTTGCCCACGCAACCTCTGCTGCACCTCGCGCAGTTCAGGATGGCGACTGCATGCCAGCTCACGCTCGTACCGGGACACGAGCTGTTCCCCGCTGCCATAGCCCGGCGTGCCGAACAACAGTTCCACCACCGCCTCGGCGGTGGCGGACGCTCCACGGCGCCGGTACTGAACCAACGACAGCCTTTCCTGGATCTGTTCCAGCTCGTGGGCTCCCGCATGCTCGACGGCCCGCGCGATGAGGTCCTCCAGTGAGGAGAAGTAGTACGTGGTCGACGCCAGTGGCAGGCCCGCGCGCTGTGCCACGGCACGGTGCCGCACCGCATCGATACCATTGTCTCGCAATAGATCAGCTGCAGCAGTGATCAGGGCACGCCGCCTCCGCTCCCCCTTGGGGGTGGCTTGCGGACGGTGCACGGCATTCCCGTCGGGGAACACCTCCACCTGCTGCCTGAGTGTCACGTCATGTCATGCTGCCAGCAGCGACGCATCCTCACGGGCGTTTTGCGCTATCTCATGCAAGCAGTCGGCATCAGCCCCGACCAAGCCGCGCCAACGCCTCCTCGATCGCATCTGGGCTTCCCGCGAAGCTCAGGCGGACGGTGTGGTGACCGTGCACGGTGTCGAAGTCGATGCCGGGCGCGACGGCTACCCCCGTGCGCGCCAACAGGTCCGCACACCATTGTTCGGCGTTACCGGTCAAGTGCTCGATATCGGCATATGCATAGAACGCGCCGTCGGGGGGCGCGATCTTGGAGATTCCCGCTGCGGCGAGACCGTCGATGAGCAGGGTCCGGTTGGCCGCGTACCGGCGCACATGCCCGTCGAGCTCGACACGCGCCTCGGGGCTGAACGCCGCCAACGCTCCGTACTGAGATACGGCCGGCGGACAGATGGTGAAGTTGGAGGACAGCCGATCGACGGCCCGCAGGAACCGGCGCGGCACCAGCATCCAGCCCAGCCGCCAGCCCGTCATTGAGAAGTACTTCGACACCGAGCCCATCACCACCGCTTCCCGGCTGAACTCCCATGCACTGGAGGTCTTTTGGTCGCAGTAAGACAGTCCGTGATAGATCTCATCGGATATCAGCAGGGTGCCATTGGCCTCACACCACAGCGCGAGCGCCTCCAGCTCGGTTGCGTCGATGATGGTGCCGGTGGGGTTGGCAGGGCTGGCGACGACGAGACCTGCCGGTGGCCGTCCTTCCTCCTGTAAGACGGCCTCCAACATCGCGACCGTGGGCTGGTATCGCGTCTGCGGACCGCAGTCGATCTCGACAACCCGGCAGCCCAGTGCGGCAAGGCAATTACGGTACGCGGGGTATCCGGGCCGCGTCATCACGACGGTATCGCCGACGTCGAAGGCCGCGAGGAACAGCAGCGTGAATCCGCCCGAGGATCCCGTGGTGACGACGACATCGTCCGCCTGGACCTCGACGCCCGAACGCTCACGGTGGTACTCAGCGATCGCGTCACGCAGCTCCGGCAGTCCGAGTGTCTCGGTGTATCCGAGGACGTGCGTGCCGAGCGCCTGGCGCACCGCGTCGAGAACCACCGCGGGAGCACCCGTCGACGGCTGCCCGGCGGCCAGGGAGATCACGTCCCCGTGCGTACGCTGGCGCGCAGCGGCCGCCGTCAGCACGTCCATGACGTAGAACGGCGGAACATCAGAGCGCCGCGAGAGAGCTACCACGGCTGCGACGCTATCGAATCTCTCGGATCTGGACGGAACCGGCATGATGGTCGACATGCGCGATCTGTCCCGACGCTCCCTACTCAAGCTCGGCGCGGCAACCGGTGCCGGCGCTGCGCTCGCCACTCTCCCCGGTATGGGGGCCTTCCCGGCCCATGCCGACGGCGCCATCACCGCGGGCTCGTTTGTCTCCGCGGCGCGCGGAGGGGTCCGCACCGAATGGCGTATCGCACGGCCACCCGGTGTCACCGGTCCTATCCGGCCCATCATCGCGCTGCACGGCAAGGGCCAGACAGCCGCCGGAGTCATGGAAGGCGGCGTAGAGAACATGCTGGCGCAGGCCGTGGCCGCGGGCGCCAAGCCGTTTGCCCTGGTGAGCGTTGATGGTGGCGGCGGCTACTGGCACAAGCGGGCCTCGGGCGAGGATTCCGGCGCCATGGTGCTCAGCGAATTCATCCCGCTACTGGCCGAGCAGGGGCTGGACACCTCGCGCGTGGCATTTCTGGGCTGGTCCATGGGCGGCTACGGCGCAATGCTCCTGGGTTCACGCCTGGGCGCGGGACGCACCGCCGCCATCACCGCGGTCAGTCCGGCGCTGTGGACATCCTCGGGTGCTGCGGCGCCGGGTGCCTTCGACGGCGCCGAGGACTACGCCGCCAACTCGGTATGGGGGCCGGCCGCGCTGAACTCCATCCCGCTGCGCATCGACTGCGGTGACAGCGATCCGTTCTACAGCGCCACCAAGCAGTTCATCGCCCAGCTTCCGACGCCGCCCGCGGGCGGGTTCAGTCCCGGCGGCCACGATGGCTCCTTTTGGAGCTCGCAAATCGGCGCGGAGCTGGCATGGATGTCGCCCCTGCTCACCGCGTGATGCCGCACTGCGGCCGAGTCTGAGTTTCACGACGGTTTCAGGGCGAAAACCGTAGCCAAGCGCAGACTCGACGGCTGGCTGGACCTCGACGGGTTTGCCATCCGCTGGCATTATGGCGCCGTGACCGAAATCAGCCGACGTCGCCTGTTGCAGATGGGTGCCACACTCGGGGCTGGTGCTGCGCTTCTTCCGGCGCTGGCGGCACCCGCACGGGCCGCCGCCGATGTCACCAGCGGGTCCTTTGTCTCGGAAGCCCGCGGAGGCATTCCCACCGGGTGGAAGGTAGCCAGACCGCCCGGAGTCGACTGGCCGGTGCGCCCGGTAATCATGTTGCACGGCCGCGACGAGAACGCCGAGCGGACAATTTACTGGGGTTATGAGCGGATGCTCGGGGATTTGGTCGCCGCGGGGGCCCCGCCCTTCGCGGTCGCCGCGATCGACGGTGGCAACAGCTACTGGCATCCACACCAGAACGGCGACGACCCCGGCGCGATGATCATCGACGAGTTCCTGCCGATGCTCGCCGACCAGGAGGGGCTCGACGTCTCCCGCGTCGCCTTCATGGGATGGTCCGCGGGTGGCTACGGCGCGCTGCTCAACGGTGCCCGCTTGGGCGGGCCCCGGACGGCCGCCGTGGCCGCGGTGAGCCCGTCGATCTGGCTGTCCTATCCCGAGGCCACCGCAGACGCCTTCGACAACGAGGAAAACTGGGAAGAGAACTCGGTTTTCGGGCGACCCCAGCTCAACGGGATGCCGGTGTGGGTGTCGTCCGGCTATGACGACAGGTTCTACACCGCTAGTAGGGTTTTCGCCGAGCAGCTGGCGGCACCGCCTGCCGGCGAGTTCGGTCCGGGCGCACACGAGGGCGGGTACTGGTTATCGCAGGTCCCGCAGGCACTGGGCTGGATCGCGCCGATCCTGGCCGCCTAGAGTCCCGGGTTCGGGGGGATCTCGAAGGTCATCGAGGGTTCCTTGGGCGCCTGCACACAACGGACCGTCCACCAGTTGGCAATCGAACCCGACCGTCGGTCCTCGCACTGACGCACTTGTTCCTGCCCGACGCCATCAAACTCACGGGCCGTTTCACAGGAACGCGCCGCCGCTTGATGAGCGAACTCGTAACGGAGGACCAGTGCGTCGATCACGAGCAGGCCGTCACGCCGAGCCAGCTTGTTGGCGAGCACAACATCGTCCTGCGCCATTCCACGGATGTCCGCCTCCAACGTCACTCCATGGTCGGCATGGCCATCTGGCATCAACACCCACAATGATTCCGCCTCACGCCGCAAGGCTTGGTTGAGTGCCGAGGCGGTGGATCCGATCCGCTCGTCCTGCCACGACGATGTGCGACCCCTTGTCAGTATCGAGAAGTCGTCGTATTCGGGTGCGGCACGCTCACTGACGGCGAGAAAGGCGGTACACAAAGACAGTTCATGGACATCAGGCGCCGGCACGGCTTGTGACTTGTTCGACTTCCAGCTCACCGCCAACAGCACCACTGCGACAACCACCACGGTCACTCCCGTGATCACCCACCGGTAGCGCATCTGCCGACCCCTAGACGCTGATGCGCCCCTCGGCCGCAGCCAGGCCGATGTCGCTACGGAAGTGGCTGCCCGGCAGGCGAACTGCCTCGATCTTCGCGTAGGCGTCGGCCCGTGCGGCCTGCAGGTCGGTGCCGGTACCCACGACGGACAGCACGCGGCCACCCGAGGACACGACGGCACCATCCTCCCGACGGGCCGTCCCGGCGTGCAGCACACCCTCCGCCTCGGAGCCGGTGATCACGTCGCCGGTGCGCGGACGCAACGGATAGTTCTCGGCGGCCAGCACCACAGTGACGGCACTGCCGTTCTGCCAGCGCAGCGGACCGAAGTCTTCGAGGGTGCCGGTCGCGGCGGCATTCAACAACTGCCCCAGTGGTGATTCCAGCAGCGCCAGCACCGCCTGCGTCTCGGGATCGCCGAAGCGGCAATTGAATTCGACGACGGAGGGGCCGGTCGAGGTGATCGCCAGCCCCGCATATAGGACTCCCGTAAACGTGTTGCCGCGCTTAACAAGCTCAGCGGCAACGGGTTTGACGATGGTGTCAACGATCTCGGTGACGGTCTCATCGGGCAGCCAAGGCAGCGGGCTGTAGGCGCCCATGCCACCGGTGTTCGGGCCGGTGTCGCCGTCACCGACCCGCTTGTGGTCCTGGGCAGGCAGCAGCGGCACCACCGTCTCACCGTCGACAATGCACAGCAACGAGACCTCGGGCCCGTCCAGGAAAGACTCCAGCAGCACCGGATGCCCGTCGTCGAGCAGGCTCGCGGCGTGGGCACGAGCCGCGGCGCGATCATCGGTGACCACCACGCCCTTGCCCGCGGCCAGCCCGTCATCCTTGACCACCCAGGCCGGCTCGCTCGCGAAGCGGTCTAGCGCGGCATCCAGATGCGCTGGGTTGTCGACGATCTCACTGCGCGCGGTGCGCACGCCCGCGGCCGTCATGACGTCCTTGGCGAACGCCTTGGAACCCTCGATGCGCGCGGCGTCCGCCGACGGGCCGAAGCACGCGATACCTGCCGCCCGGACAGCGTCACCCACACCCAGCACCAACGGCACTTCGGGGCCGATGACGACGAGGTCTATGTCCAGCTTGGCGGCCAACGCCACTACCTCTGCTCCGGAGCTGATGTCAACGGCATGCTGTTCGGCCACAGTTGCGGTGCCCGCATTGCCCGGGGCTACCGCCAGATAGTCGACGTTCGGGTCACGCTTGAGGGCGATCAACAGAGCGTGTTCACGGCCACCGGACCCAATGACAAGGACGCGCATGCCCCAGACCCTATCGGTCTGGGTGCGTCCGGCTATGCATCCGGGCGGTATCCCCGCAGCAGCTTGGCAAGTAGCTCGTCTCTGCCCGCGACGAGCTCCGGGTACGGACGCAGCGTCTTCACCAGTGCCTCCCCATCGAACATGTCGGTGATCATGAAGACCAACGTGACGAGGTCCGCATCGGATAACCGGTCGGTTCCCGGCACCGATCGCGCCAGCGCGACCATCTGAGCGCCGTATTCGGCCACTGCGACCTGCAAGGTCTCCCGCAACTGGGAATCGGTGCGCGCGGCCACCATGAGTTCGTAGAGCACGGCGTTGATGGGCTCCTCCTTGAGGGAGCGCATCACCGCCATCACATCCTCGAATTCGGTGAGTCGATCGCCCGCCTCATCGAACTGTGCGCGCACGGTGGCCAGCTGGCGGCGCAGGGTCTCACGCGCCACCGCAGCCATGAAATCGCCGACGGCCGGGAAATGGCGGAACAGCGCCCCGTAGGAGAGCCCCGCCCGCTTCGCGATCCGCTGCACGGAGGCGCGCGAATAGCCCAGCTCAGCGATGGTGTCAATACCGGAATCGAGCAACCGGGCGATCGTCGATTCACGGCGCTCGGCCTGGGTGGGACTCACGGGTGCACACTAGAGGAACGCGACACCAATGTGGCGCCCATCACTAACATTGTGATTGGTTGCCATCTTTTTTTAGACTCGCCGTAACACCCAACGAAGGGCAGCCCCATGGACGACAGTCTTCGCGCAAGCGGCTCATCCTCGAGCGACTACGACCTCATCATTCGCGATGGCCTCTGGTTCAGCGGCACCAATTCCGAACCCCGTAAGGCCAACCTCGGAATCAAAGAGGGGCGGGTTGCCACCGTCTCCACCACCGCGCTGGACGAGACCGGCTGCCCCGAGGTGATCAATGCCGGCGGCAAGTGGGTGCTGCCCGGATTCGTCGATATCCACACCCACTACGACGCCGAGATACTGCTCAACCCCGGGCTCGATGAATCGGTGCGCCACGGCGTCACCACCATCGTGCTGGGCTGCTGTTCCATGTCGACCGTCTACGCCAAGCCCGAGGACGCCGCCGACCTGTTCAGTCGCGTGGAGGCAGTACCGCGCAAGCACGTGATCGGCGCGCTGAACGAATTCCAGGACTGGACCGATCCGGAGAGCTACGTCAAGAAGATCGACGCCTTGCCTCTCGGCCCCAATGTGACATCCTTCCTTGGGCATTCGGATCTACGCGCCGCCGTCATGGGCCTGGGTCGGGCCACCAACAACTGGTCGTTCCCCACCCGCAAGGAACTCGACCGGATGGCCGACATGCTCGACAAGGCACTGGATGCGGGCATGCTCGGCATGTCCGGCATGGACGCCCCCATCGACAAGCTCGACGGTGACCGCTACCGCTCGCGGGCGCTGCCGTCGACGTATGCCTGGTGGCACGAGCGCTGGCGCCTCATCAACGTGCTGCGCAAGCGCGACCGCATTTTACAGAGCGCCCCGAATATCAATAACCCGCTCACCGCGGTGTTGTTCTTCCTATCCTCGGGAACCCGTTTCTTCAAGCGCCGCAAGGCTGTTCCCGTCAGCCTGCTGGTGGCAGCCGACTCCAAGAGCATCAAGGGCGCAAACGTGTTCTTCAGCGCCGCTGCCCGGATCGGTAACAAGGTCTTCAAGTCCAACGTCAAGTTCCAGCACATGCCGCTGCCGTTCACGCTGTACTCCGATGGCATCGACCTTCCGGTGTTCGAAGAGTTCGGCGCAGGCACCGCAGCGCTGCACATTCGCGAGCAACTGGATCGCAATAAGCTGATGGCCGACAAGGACTACCGCCGCAAGTTCCGGCGCGAGTTCGCCATGAAGAAGCACATGCCGGGCCTGTGGCACAAGGACTTCCATGATGCCGTCATCGTCGAATGCCCCGATGCCTCGCTGATCGGCAAGACCTTCGGCCAGATCGGCGACGAGCGCGGCATTGCGTCGCTGGACGCCTTCCTGGACGTGCTGGTGGAGAACGGTGAGAAGAACGTCCGCTGGACGACCACGGTCGGGAATCATCGCCCCAAGGTGCTCGACGAGATGGCCAAGGACCCCAACTTCCAAATGGGCTTCTCTGATGCCGGTGCGCACCTGCGCAATATGGCGTTCTACAACTTCTCGTTGCGCTTCCTCAAGCGCATGAACGATGCCCAGAAGGCCGGGAAACCGGTGATGCCCCTGGGCCAGGCGGTGCACCGGCTGACCGGTGAGCTGGCCACCTGGTTCGGGCTCGACGCCGGGTACCTGCGTGAGGGCGACCGCGCCGATTTCGTCATCATCGATCCGGAGAAGCTGGACGGCACCGTCGACGCCTACAACGAGGCGCAGGCGCCGTTCTTCGACAACCTGTCGCGCATGGTGAACCGCAATGACGAGACCGTCGTGGCCACCGCGGTCGGCGGCAAGGTGGTGTTCCGTCTCGGTGAGTTCATCGAGGGCTACGGGCACGACCTGCAGACCGGTCGGTACCTGAAGGCCGGTGAGAAACTCGCGGTCCGATGAGCGCCGCGACACGTCTGTCCACGTTCACCCATGACGGCCTGACCTTCGACGTCATCGACGAAGGTCCCATCGCCGGACCGGTGATCGTTGCGTTGCATGGTTTTCCCGAGCGGGCGACCATGTGGTCGGAGATCATTCCGAAGCTGACGGACGCCGGATTTCGGGTGCTGGCACCCGATCAGCGGGGCTACTCCCCCGGCGCCCGCCCGATCGGCGTCCACAACTACGCCCTGGACAAGCTCTCGGGCGACATCCTGGCGCTCGCCGACCAGGCCGGAGTTTCCACATTCCATGTGCTGGCCCATGACTGGGGTGCCGCGGTGGCCTGGCAGCTGGCAGGAAATCACGGCGAGCGAGTGCACACCGCGTCCGTGCTGTCCGTCCCACACCCGCGCGCTTTCCGGGATGCCATGCCTCGCGGCCAGATCCTGCATTCCTGGTACATGCTGCTGTTCCAGATTCCACGACTTCCCGAATGGCTGTTCAGCTTCAACGACAAGGAAGCGTTCCAAAAGTTCGGCCAGAAGTGGATGAAGGTCTCCGACCGGCTCGCCGAGCGCATCAGGGAGCTGTTCAGCGAACCCGGAGCCACCACCGCAACGGTGAATTGGTATCGGGCGATGCGGTATTCGCTGCGGTCACCGGCGCGGTCCGTACGGGTGCCCACCCTGTTCATCTGGAGCGACGAGGACTCCGCGGTGACTCGTGCGGCCGCCAACCTCAACCAGAAATACGTTAAGGCGCCCTACCGTTTCGAGGTCTTCGAAGGCGTGTCCCATTGGATCGCCGAGGAGCGGCCCAACGAAACGGCGGCCCTGGTCCTCGAACACATCGCCGAGCACTCGTCCTAGCGGCTACTGGGATTCCAGTACCGCTGCAGCATCCTGCAACCCCCGGATGGCCGCGGCAATCGCCGGTCGGTGCTGGGCACCGGGACGGGCCAGCACCTCGTACAGCCGCCCCGCTCGGACCTCACGGATAACCAGTCGCGCCACCCGCGGGCTCCGGCTCACGTATCGCGGCATCAATGCGATGCCATGTCCGTGGGCCACCATGTCTTCGACAATCTGGAAATCCTTGAACCGGAACCGGACTCGGGGCCGAATGCCCGCCGATACCCCGAGTGAAACCAGAACATCGTCCACCGGGAACCCCTCGGGGACACTGATCCAGGTCTCGTCCGCCAGCTCACCCGGCGTCACCGAGCCACGCCCCGCCAACGGGTGATCGTTGTGCACCAGGAGATCGATCGGCTCTCGCATGAGCGTCATCGACCACACCCGCGCGGACCGCAGGGCGGCAGCCCGCTCGTCCCGGTGCGTGACAACGATGTCGTACTCGGTCAGCAGCCCGGGGGCCTCGCTGTACGTCACGTCCTCGTCGCCCGGCCGCACATCCACCACACCCTCGACGGCGGCGACGAGCCTGGGCAGCAGCAGACTCCCACCGGAGGGGAACGATGCGATCCGCACGACCGGTTGTGTCCCCTCCCGGTAGGCCACCATCTCCTCCGCCGCCCGGTCGACGGCGGCAATCACCTCGTCGGCGCGCAGCACCAGCGCGCGGCCAGCCTCCGTCAGCGCAATGCCCCGCCCGTCCTGCCGCAACAACGGCACGCCCGCCTCGCGGGCCAAGACCTTCAGCTGCTGCGATACCGCCGAAGGGGTGAGCCTCATCGCATCGGCGACTTCGCCGACGGAGCCGCGATCGGCAAACTCACGCAGAATCCGCAGGCGACGCACGTCCATGAAGGAAATCTACATTAATAGTGCACATTAATTAGATTGTGCTGAATCAATTCGGTACGCAGGATCGACGGCATGACAACCCGGCACCGTCTCCTCGGACTGACCGTCGCAGTGCTGTGGGGAATCAATTTCCTGGCCATCCACACTGGGCTGGACCATTTCCCGCCGGTCTTCTTCGCCGGGCTACGGTTCGCGGTGCTGGCGATTCCGGTCATCCTGTTCGTGCCGTGGCCACGGATTCCGATGCGGTGGTTCCTGTTGTACGGAGTCGGGTTCGGCACCGTACAGTTCGCGTTCCTGTTTCTTGCCATGGCGAACGGGATGCCGACAGGCCTTGCCTCCCTGGTGCTACAGGCCTCGGCCCCCTTCACCGCGATCCTGGGCGTGCTGCTGCTCGACGAGCGGATGTCGGGCCGTCAGATCGCGGGTATCGCTCTCGCCGTTGGCGGTATGGCACTCATCGCGGCTGATCGCGCGGCACACGGCGCGTCCGCCGCGCTGGTCCCGGTAATCCTCACGCTGCTCGGCGCACTGGGTTGGGCCTTCGGCAACATCGGGAGCCGAAAGGCCATGGCCGGCAACACCGATCCGCGCACACCGCTGCGCCTCACCCTGTGGATGTCGGTGGTGCCGCCTATCCCGCTGTTCGCGCTGTCGGCAGTCACCGAGGGACCGTCGGCAGGGTGGCACGCGGTGGCCTCGATCGGTGAGCGCAGCGGACTGATCGCCCTCGGCGGCCTGGTGTACATCGTGCTACTGGCCACCGTCGCGGGCCTGGGCCTGTGGACCTACCTGATGGGCCTGTACCCGGCAAGCCGGGTGGCACCGTTCTCTCTCCTCGTTCCGGTCGTGGGTATCACCGCGTCCTGGCTGATTCTCGGCGAACAGCCGACCGTGCTGGAACTCGCCGGAGCCGCGGTGGTGATCACCGGCTGCCTGATCGGTATGACCGCGCGCGCACCCCGCGGCGACGCGGACCCGCTGGTGCCCCGCCAGCTGTCCGCGGCCTGCGCCCCGACGACGGGCCACTAACCTAGGGACATGTCCAGCGTCTTCACGAAGATCATCAACGGGGAACTGCCCGGTCGGTTCGTCTACGAGGACGACGACGTCGTCGCGTTTCTGACCATCGCGCCGATCACCCAGGGCCACACCCTGGTGGTGCCGCGCGCGGAAATCGACCAGTGGCAGGACATCGACGCGGACGTCTTCGCGAAGGTCAATCTCGTCGCACAGCGCGTCGGCCGCGCCATCCGCAAGGCCTTCGACGCACCGCGTGCCGGTTACATCATCGCGGGGATGGAGGTGCCGCACCTGCACATCCACGTGTTCCCCGGGTTCACGTTGACCGATTTCAGCTTTGAGAACGCCGATCCCAACGCTTCGACGGAGTCCCTCGACGAGGCGCAGGCGAAGATCAAGGCTGCGCTGGCTGAGATCGGCTAGTCCGCACGATCTTTGGCGCAGGACCCTCAGCCTCCGACACCTCAGTATCTACGTCCTCGAACTCCGCTTCCTCGTCGGTCATATCGGCGCGCGGCAGCCGCACCTCGAATCGGCAGCCCGCACCGGGCGCCGTGTGCACGGTGACGGTGCCGTCATGTGCGGCGGTGAGGGCGTCCACGATCGACAGACCCAGCCCCGTACCACCGCTACTGCGGGTGCGCGACGTGTCCGCGCGATAGAACCGCTCAAAGACACGTTCTGCATCAGTCTTCGTCATTCCCGGTCCCGCGTCGATGACCTCCAGGACGGCGTCATCTCCCTCGGTGCCCACCCGGACCCGGACGGCCGCGGTGGTGTGCCCGAGCGCATTGCTCACCAGGTTGCCCAGCACCTGGCGCAACCTCAGCTCGTCGCCGATGACCTCCGGGGTGCCGGGGCCATCAAAGACTTCCAGTTCCACATCGCGTTCGGGCGCAGTGGCTTTCGCATCATGGACGGCATCAGTGGCCAGCACCAGCAGGTCGACGAGCCGCTGCTCCATGGGCCGATGCGCGTCCAGTCGCGCCAACAGCAGCAGGTCCTCCACGAGCTGACCCATGCGGGTCGACTCCCCTTCGATACGGCCCAGCACCAGCTCGATGTCGGTGGCCGCACCCTGGCGATAGAGCTCGGCGTAGCCACGGATGGTGGTCAGGGGTGTGCGCAATTCATGACTGGCATCGGTGATGAACCGGCGCATGCGCTCCTCCGAAGTTCGAGCGGTTGCGGCCGATTTTTCCGAATCGGCCATCGCACGCTGAATCTGCGCAAGCATTCCATTGAGCGCCAGTGATAATCGGCCCACCTCGGTGCGCGGGTCGCGTTCCGGTACCCGTCGATCGAGATGACCCGCAGCGATATCGGCTGCTGTCGCCTCTACTTCGGCCAGCGGTCGCAGGCTGCGGTGCACCAACCAATATCCGGCAATACCAAGCACAGTCAGCACCGCGATCCCTATCGCCACCTGCAACCACAGCAGGTCGCGGGCGGTGGTGCGCACATCGGTGATGTCGCGAGCAACGGTGGTGTACCCGCCCATCGCGTCGTGGCGGGACACCGCGCGCCACTCCGTGGTGCCGTCGGCCGAGCGCACCGTCACGGGACGGCCGCCCACATCGTTGTCGAACGGCAGGTCCGGATCGGCGCGGGCGCGATCGTTGAGCATGATGACCACCCGCCCACGGTCATCGGTGGTGCGGATGAAGAACAAGGACGGGGGCCGATGCCGGTTGGTGTCGAAGGCAGGCGGGGGTGGCGGTGGCCGGTTCGCCCACCCATTCGCGGCGTCGATCAGCTCGCGATCGGCGCGGTTCATCATGGTGCGCTGCATGGTGGTAGTCACCGCAATGCCAGATGCCACCAACCCCAGCGCAACCAGAACCAAGGTTCCGACTACGAGGCTCACCCGCAGCGGTACACCCCGACGAACGCCGGGGCGGGTGCTCACCGCCTGATCTTCTTCGCGCCAGCGCTCATCAGCGCGGCTCGCGCAATACGTATCCCACGCCACGAAGCGTATGTAACAACCGCTTCTCGCCGTTGTCGATCTTGCGCCGCAAATACGAGACGTAGGACTCGACGACGTTCACATCGCCTCCGAAGTCATAACGCCACACATGGTCGAGGATCTTGGGCTTACTGAGCACGGTGCCCGCGTTGATCATGAAATACCGCAGCAGCGTGAATTCGGTGGGCGAGAGCGCAACCGGCTCGCCGGTCTTCCACACCTCGTGGGTGTCCTCGTCGAGCTCGATATCGGCGAAGCTAAGTCGCGACTTGCGAGCCGGCTCCGAGCCCATCCCGGAGCGACGCAGGATCACCCGCAACCGGGCGACCACTTCTTCCAGGCTGAACGGCTTGGTCACGTAGTCATCGGCACCCAGCGTCAGCCCGGCGATCTTGTCCTGCAGACCATCACGGGCGGTCAGGAACAGCGTCGGCGCATCGATCCCGTCGGCGCGCAGGCGGCGCAGCACCCCGAATCCGTCCATTCCGGGCATCATCACGTCGAGAATCACCGCATCGGGGCGAACCGTGCGGGCCAGATCCAGGGCGGCGGCGCCGCTGTCTGCGGTATAGACGTCAAACCCCTGGAATTTCAGACTGACCGAGAGCAGTTCGACAATGTTCGACTCATCGTCGACCACCAGCACCTTGGCGGGGGTGGTGCCGTTGGCGGGAAACGTTCCTTGGTGTGTCTCAGTCGTGATGCTCACCTCCGACAATCTTCCCCTCAAAATTTACGGTGCGCTGGATCTTCGCTGTGAGGTTCCTGTGAGTTCTTCACAGGAGATTGTCAGCCAACCGCGCAAAGTCGCCCTAGAGTTGTGCCATGAAGCTGGTGTCGCTGATCACCGCGCCGCTCAAGATTTCGCTGGCCGTTGCCGATACCGGCTTGGCGGTGGCCGCCAAGGCGATCGATGCCGGGCGCGAAATTCTCGCTGAACTTCCCGACGGACAGCCCCACGACGGCCAACCTGACGCCCCCGGGACGGGCCTGGTCGGCACCGTCGAATCCCTGCTGGGGCTGGCCGGACGCAAGAGTCCGCTCAGCTCGGCGATGAAGGTCGCCGAGCTGATGGAAGAGGACAAACCCCTTGGCAGGGCGCTGCGACCAGGTGGACCGGTAGAGCGCGTCATGGCACCCGGCGGGCTTGCTGATCGGCTCACCGAGCCCGGTGGCGTCCTGGACCGGCTCTTCGCCAAGGACGGGCCCGTCGATCGACTCACCTCACAGGACGGCGCCCTGGACCGGGCGCTGGCACCGGGTGGGCTGGTCGACCAGCTGCTCGCCGAGGATGGGATTCTCGAACGGCTGATGCGCGAAGAGGGCGTCCTGGACAAATTCACCGCGAAGGACGGTCCGCTGCAGCAGCTGGCCAACCTCTCGGAGACGGCCGCCAAGGTGGCGCCCAATATCGACGCGCTGACCCCCACCATCGAGCTGCTGACCGATACCGTCTCGGCACTCAGCTCCGTGGTCGGCCCGCTGGGCGGTTTCCTGCCGCGCCGTCGGCCGTCGCGACCATCCAGCTCACCGCGGCCGATACGGTCCGAGCGGGTTATCGAAGGTGAGATGTAGCGAGCGGGCTAGTACGACTTGCCGTCGGCATAGCGCTGCCGGCGAAAACTGCGGCCATTGCCGCGATTGCGGCTCTTGTAGGCCGGCAGTTGCGAGTCGCAGTTCGGGCAGACGAGCCGGAGATTCTCTCGACAATTGTTGGCCGGGTTTCCGTCGATACGGTCCAGAACCAGTACAAGCGGGGAGTCTTGCCAGATGCTCGCTCCGCTGCAGATCGCACAACGGCCCGATTGAGCCTCGGCGAGAAAGAGCCGAATGAAGTGGCTCTGCTCGCTGCGCACCCGGGCCTCACCGGACTCGAGCCACAGCCTGGTACTGGCGTCGCGTCGGGCTGCCGCCTGACAAGCATTGCCGCAATAGATCTTCTGGCTTCGCGTGGAAAGTGGTGCGCCGCAAGCAAGGCACAGTCTCATGGGCTGAAATTACGTGACGGCACTGACACACCCGATAGCGCGTTGAGCCCCCTGTCAGGATTGAACTGACGACCTTCGCTTTACAAGAGCGGTGCTCTACCACTGAGCTAAGGAGGCAATGGAACGTCGTACAGTTTAGCGGGCTTCGTCGATGACATGTTTGGAGCCCATCGACGCAGCCGAGTACATCGCTAGCCGTTGAGCAGCAGCGCCACCAGCAGCACGACCATCCCCAGCAGCAGGACGCTGAGGAACGTCGGCATACGGCTCGGCGGCAGGTCGGCATCGCGGCGCATGGCGTCCTGCACCCGGCGCCGCCGGCGCGCGGCCGCCATCGCCAGCACGCCGCCGGTGATGACCAGCAGGATGCTTACCACATGCCGGGCACCCGGAATCCAGAACTCCGGAACGAATTGCATGAGGGCTACCCCGCTGGCGATGAGCGCCAGCGAGGTACGCACCCAGGCCAGATATGTCCGCTCGTTGGCGAGCGTGAAGCGGTAATCGGGTTCGGCACCAACGGATTCGCCGACGCTCACGAACCGTACTTCAGCCATAACGGAAGCACCTTGTTGAGGCGATCCATGAACTTCTGCAGTCCCACGCGGTGTTCACCGAAGCCCATCGGGTCAATCCGATACTCGGGGAACGCAATGCCGGCCCCAAACAGACCGGGAGCGATGATCCCATTGGCGGCATTGCACTCCAGGTGCCCCCACTGCGGCGCAGCGGGTATTGGCCTCGGGCTGAATCCGACGGTGTAGACGGCGTAATCGCAGCTCTGGAGCAGCTCGGAGAATTCAGGGCTGTCGACCAGGCAGCGCTGCAGCCGGTCGGGCAGCACTCCGTCGATGTTCTCCCGCGCCCAGCGTGCGGCCTCCCCCTTCAAACCAGTGTCGTCGAACAGCGTCCAGTCCCCCATGTCGACCGCATAACGCAGCGGTCCGCGATAGAAGTTGATGACCTTGGCCGCCGGTCCGGCCAGCAGGTTGGGCAAGGCGATCATGCTCGAGTGCGACGCGCCGAAGACGGCAACGGTGGCCCCCTCGAGCGGCAGCGCAGCGAGCTTCTCGGGATTGAGCGCCGCCTCGATCGGGATCTCGTTCAACCACGGGTAGTCGAGCGTCTTGGGAACCGAACCAACCGCGAGGATCACGTTCTTCGACGTGATATCGCCCGTTTCGGTCCGCACGGTCCACCGGCCGTCCTGCAGTGCCAGACCCGTCGCCGTCGTGCGCAGGGCACTCACTTGCTCACAGAGCTGCCCGGTAATCCACACCAGCGGATCCGCCACATCGCCAAGCAGACAGGTATCCGTGGGCGCCAGGTCGTTCAGCGCGAAATGCGGTGCATGGGCGAACCGGAAGGATTGCGCGCCCGTCAGGTAGTTGATGAACAGCTTGACCGCCGTATTACTCGGCACGGCACGCCATTTCGTACCAAAGTCGCCTGCGGCGAACTCCGGGTCGATCCAGGCGATCGAGCCGGGCGGCACTCCGTGATCGAGGAGCTTCCCCACCGCCGCAATGCCCGCGGGGCCCGCGCCGACCACTGTCCAACCGTACTCACTCACTCTTCTGCCCTTCTCTGCGTGAAAATCCAGGAACGCCACCGCCGATGCTTCCGGTGACTGTCTTCGATTGTTCTGCGCGAAGAAGCCCGTGAGTAGTGACTAATCCGTGAACAGCCCCAAAGATTTACTTATAAACACAGCTAGAACGGCTATCACTGTTCCGTGTTGTCCGTTTCCCAGGTACTCGGGAGCATGGGAACCACCTGCCGGGTGTCATCAGATCCGAATCGGACCGTCCTGGCGGTGTGTGCACTGGTCGCGGCGGGCGCCGTGCCTGCGAATCCCAGCTTGCCGGCACCTCTGTTGATCGCAGCGTGCTCGCCAGCCTCGGTCGAATACCCGGCCGTTGGGCCCATACCGGCTGTCTCTTCCAGGTATTCGTAGCGTTGGCCGCCGATGCGGGCCTTGCTCTTGCCGCGCTGTCTGCGCCGGGCCGGAGCCATCGCCGTAACACTTGCCGCCGCGGCAGCATCGATGGTCTCGACGGCAGATTCCGACGATTTCGCCGTACCCTTGGGGCCAAAGCTCACCCCGGGCGGCACCAAACCGGGTATGGCATAAGTGATCCCGCTCATTGATGCCGGAGCGGCGGAGGAAGCCGGGGCGGTAGCGCCCTGCGTGGGAGTGGCCGGAGCCGAGCCTCCTGAAGGGGACGCGGACATCGTCGGCAGGGGCACAGCCGTCATCCCCGCCTCTGGACGGTGCACGGCCTGGAATGCTGGCCTGTCCGCAGAGGGCGCTGTCGCCGGAGCCGGAACCGCTGCCGGAGTGGGCCGAAGGTGTACCAGTGCCGCCAAACCGCTGAGCCCACTGAGAGCGGGAATGAGAAACGGCAGCAGGTACGAGGCGTAATACGGGTACCAGAGCAAGTCGTAGAGGAAAAGCATGATCACGGCGAGCACGGCCGAGGTCGCCGGGTTGAAGCCCATCTTCTCGAACCGCTGCTGAAAGCCCTGCAACATCTTCATGATCTGGTCCGGAGAACCCGGGACATCCGATTGGTCACTGCGGGCCTCACCGCCGGGCCCGAGAATCGGGGGGGCCGGCTGGGTCGGCGGTATCGCCGACGTCATGGCCTCGGCTGTCGCCTGATAGACGCTCATGGTGGCCGCCGCTTGCACCCACATGCGGACATAGTCGGCTTCGTTGAGCGCGATCGGGATGGTATTGATTCCAAAGAAGTTCGTGCCAACCAGCACTCCGTGCGTGAGGTGGTTGACGGCGAGTTCGGCCAGGGTGGGCATGGCCGACAGCGCGCCACCGTAGGCCGCCGCGGTTGTTTCATGTTGGGCGGCAATGACAGCGCTCTCGACAGCGGACTGTTCGAGCCAGGCCAGGTACGGCCCGTGAGCCGCCACGTACTCCGACGCGCTGGGCCCCTGCCAACTGCTTGCCTGAACTCCGGTCAAGACCTGGGTCAACTCGACCGCCGTGCGCGCATAGTTGTCCGAGATCTCTTGCCACTGCAGGGCGGCGGCGAGCACCGCGCCCGGACCGGGTCCCGCACTCAACAGCGCCGAATGCACCTCCGGCGGCTCCGCCATCCATATCGGTGCCGTCACACGCCGCCTCCCTGCTGAATGGACGCGAACGGTTTCGCGTCTCAATGTGAGTAGTCGGACCCTGCGTCAGAAAGTTCCCGCACAATCAGAATCAGCGTCCGAAATCACATGTATCGTTGCGCGCCAGGAATTCCCACGTACCGTAACCGTCCCGTACAGTCGGGCTCATGCCAGTCATCGATGCTCGACACCTCGACGGCGTGTCTGAGACCGCACTGCTCACGCTGCATCAACGGGCGACCGAAGCGGCCCGGCCGGACGGCATTATTGACGACCCCATGGCCATCGCGCTACACGCCAGCCTTGATTACGATTTCCAGTATTTCGGGCGCACACACCAAGCTACGGCCTTGCGCGCCTTGATATTCGACAAGGCCACGCGGGAATATCTGACGGGGCATCCGCGCGCGAGTGTGGTGGCCTTGGCCGAGGGATTGCAGACGAGCTTCTGGCGCGTCGACAACGGCGCGCTCACCTGGATGTCGGTGGATCTGGAGCCCATCGTGCGGTTACGTCAGCAGCTGCTCCCGCGATCGGACCGGTTGCACTACTGCGCCCAATCCGCGCTCGACTATTCATGGATGGACCGGGTCGACGGCTCCGGTGGTGTGCTGATCACTGCCGAGGGCCTCTTCCAGTACCTAGAGCGTGAGCCGGTGTTCGATCTGATCACCGAGTGCGCCAAGCGTTTTCCTGGTGGAAGGCTGGTTTTCGATTCTGTGCCTAAGTTCCTGAGCACGCACTCCCAGCGCGGCATGAGACTCAGTGAGCAGTACACCGTTCCACCAATGCCCTTCTCGTTCACCGCAAATCAGTACGGAGAACTCCGCGCCATCCCCGGCATCCGCAGCGTGCGCGCGCTGCCGATGCCCGCCGGGCGTGGCAAGGTACTGCGCTGGGCTGGCCCGATGCTGTACGCACTGCCCGGTCTCGACCGGCTGCGCGCACCTCACACGGTGATCGAGTTCGGCTGAAGTACTGCCGCTTTCGTCCGGTAGACGCTATCCGGCGGCGACGGCGAAATCACCGCCAGCACGCACAAGCGTGTCGTGAACTTCCTCCACTGACAGCACGCTGTCGGACAGAACCCGTACTGTCGAAGCACCCTTGGGATCCAGATCTACGGACACCTCGCGCACCGGATCGAGTGCGGTCAGCGCCTCCGTCACTCCCATGACACACGAGTTGCAGTGCATCCCGCTGATGGCAAAGATTTGCTCGGACATATCGTGTTTCCTCCTGAAATGTTTATTCACAACAGATGTGAAGGCGCGAGGCCTCCGAGGCAGGGCGTTTATGCGCCCCATTTGGCTCCTTCGGCCATGTCGCGGGCGTTCATCGAGAGGGTGTTGGTTTCGTGGGTGGTGCCCATGGCGCGGTAGGCGCGGATGAGTTCTTCCATGGCGGTGTTCCATTGGGCCTGCCAGGCGGCTTGGCTCATGGAGGTATCACCGTGCCAGACGGCCTGCAGGGAGGCCTGCTGGGCGGCCAGGTCGGCGCCCAGGGCGGTCAGCACACCGGAGTAGGTGTTCATCTCGCCGGCATGGGCCAGCATCGCGGGGTAGTTGAAGGTGATCTGCGACATTTGTTTATTTCTCCCTTGGTCTTAGACGCCGGTGTAGCGGCTGGCGGCGGCGGCGTCCTCGGCCACGTAGGTGGCGGCGGCATCACCGAGGTTGATCTGGGCGATATCGAGCAGCGCGTTGACCTTGGCGGCGACCTCCACGAATCGGGCGTGTGCGGCCTGGAAGGCCACCGAGGACTCACCGACATGGAAGGCCTGCGCCGACATCGCGGCCTGCTCGGCCTGCGAAATCGTCGAACGCATCAACGCGGTCTTGGCACCGAAAGTGCCCTCAGCGGCCACCAAAGCCGGAATATGTGCATCAAGCAAACTCATGAAACTACCTCTCTGTGATCGTGTGGATTGTTCCGGGAACTACGCGATTCCCGGCATATACGTTGCGGCGGCCTGCATATCGCCGACGGTGTAACTCGTAGCGGCCTCGGTGACTCCCATACCGGCCCGGCCCAGCTCATAGGCGGCGCCAGCCGCCGCAGCGTTGCGCTCGATTCCGTGGGCGCTGAATGCCGCCGCAATCTGGATGGACACCGGGTCGGCCGCCGGCGGTACCACCGCGCCGATCACCGGTGCGGCAGCGGTATGCACGGCGGCAAGCCGCGCGGTCAAGGCCTCCACCGCGGCGCTGGCTGCGGCCAGTCCCTCGGCAACGACGTTCAGGATCATGGCGAGTACTCCTCCTCTGGGTGTATTCCGGTCATTGAGAACGGCCCTGCGCGAGTAGATCTCGGATCGACTCCGGTACCGCCGGAAGCTCGGCCACTGATGCGGACTCAAGGGAGATGGTGGGATATCCGGCGAGATGATCCGCGTAGGTCTGTGCGCCCAAGCGCATCCCGAGTCCCGCCCAGGCGTCGATCACCGACCATCTCCGCGGGTTTCGCTTGGCCCAATCGCTGCCGTCCAGCAGGCGTTTCCATGCGCGCAGCTCGAGTTCGTCCAAGCCATACCCACCAAGGAACTCGGCATAGGAAACAGCTCTGCCGCGCACCACGCTGACTCCCCGGCCGAGCGTCGGCGCTTCTGCCGCCATACCAAGAATGGACGAGGCCGCGACGGCCCCCGTGGTGACCTCTTCGGTCAGCCTGACAGAGGGAAACGCTTGCAGTGCAAGACATGCGTCAACGATCGACACCAGCACGTCGGTGCCGCCGACCAATTGATCGGCCTCTCCGAGTACCCGGGGCAGCCGCGCGAGCGTGAAGTCAAGCCCGAGCGGTGATGCCGTGACCACCAGTTCGGCCAGTGCCTTGGATGCCGCGTACGGGTAGAGGGCTTCACGCGGATCGGTGACGTGCGCGGCGGCCGGCTCGGCGTTGACGACGAACGTCGACATGTGGATCAACCGGATGCCGCGTGCGGCACACCCGTCCACGGCCGCGGATACCCAGTCCACGTTGGCATGCCGGATATCTCGGTAGGGAGCCAGCATGTTGGTGTTCCCGATGCAGTTGATCAGGGTGCTGGCCCCGGTCTCGTGCAGCAGTGTATCCAGCGCTTCGGGGCTGAATCCTGGCCCGGCATGTCGGATCCTGACGCCGTCAACGGCCCGGAGAGCGGACCACGGGCCAGAATCGGGGAGCTCCGATCTCGTCACCAACACGACATCAGGGCGCAGCGCACCGTGGCGTTTCAGATCGAGCGTGGCACGGCCGAATCCGGTACCGACGATCCCCGACGCACCCAACACGATGATCGGCCCGTCGGCACTGGCCTGTGAGTTGTTGCCGTGCAACGTCGTGACGCGGCGGGGAGTCGTCAACCGCTCGAGGTCCGTGCCAATGTCGACTGCGGTATCTGCGGCACCGAGGTCGGCCGCCGCCGGGCCGGCAGCGGCAAGGCACGCGGCGCTATCGGCGCTGATCAGGTCCAGCACGGAGAGTTGGCGGCCGAGATACCGCCGAGTGTCCGGCAGCATTCTGATCAGATCGAGCGAGCCAACCCCCTCGGCAAGGAGCGAGGATTCCGCGCCGATCTCCCGCCCGAGACACCGACTCCAGACGCGGGCAAGACCAGCGGCAGTTTCCACGGTGTGTGTCTCGTCCGGCACCGCGTTCACAAACTGCGGCATGGTCAGCAGACCCTCGAGGTCAATCTTGCCGTTCGGCTTACGGGGGATGCTCGGCACACCCAATACCAAGAACGAGGAGACCCCGAAGTCCACCAGAAGGCGTCTGATCCTCGCCGCTATCTTGTTGTCGTCCAGATCTTTACGGGCCTGATACCAGACCACCAACGCGCCACGGTGCAACCCCACACCGGCATCGGCGATCGCGGGGTCCTCGGATACGCGACGGATCACCGAAGCGGTGTCGATCCGCTTGCCGGCGATCTTCACGATCGCATCGCGGCGTCCGGCGAAGGTGGGAAATCCGTCCTCGTCGAACACCACGCGGTCGGCGGTGGCGAATGCTCGCCTGGGCGCGCCACCGATGGTATTGACCACACCGAAGCTTTCCCCCGGTGTCCCGAGGTAGCCCGCCGAAACGGTGTTTCCGGCGACGACGATCTCACCGAACGCGACATAGACCGTGTTGGGTATGACCGGCAGACCCACCCGAAGCCGCTCGGAACCACCACCGTGCGGCTCCCTGTCGATGGGCAAGTACGTCACGACAACCGTGGCTTCGGTCGGCCCATAGCTCGAGATGAGTGAGACAGACTGTGTCCCAACGGACTCTATCCACGTGTCGACTGCCCCGGACCGAATGCCTTCACCACCGACGACCACCTGGCGCAGATCGGAAGCACCGATCACCGTCAGAGCCTCGGCGTCCTCGCACAGCAGATGCCACACGGCGGTCGGCAGGTCGATCAGGGTGGGCCTCAGTTCCCGGATGTCCCGCACCAGGGTGACGAGATCTCCGGATTTCATCGCCGGGGAACGGAGCAGTCGTGAGCCGCGGACCGCCCCGCCGAAGATCTCTTCAACGCTGATATCCGAGGTCAACGGCGCACATTGGAGAATGCTGTCCTGCGCACCCCAGCCATAGGCATGTCCGGCAGCGCGGGCGAACGACGCCAGGGCGCCGTGCGTCACGGGGACGAGTTTGGGCTCACCGGTCGACCCCGAGGTCGCCATGATGTACGCCGTCCTCAAGGCTAAGGCAACGTCCCGCGATACCTCCTCGATGCGCTGGTCGACGAGAGCACGCAATGGGCCGGCCACGTCTCGCGGGATCGGAGCCTTGGTATCGACCACATGTACCGCAGCGTCGCTGTGCTCGGCAATCGAATCAGACCGCAGGGACGTATCTTTCGCACTGTCACACACGGTGTATCCACAGCCGGCGAGATGGCACGCGATCAGAAGATCTACAGTCTTGTCCGTGTCATCGTCGACGCACACCACGATGTCGCCCGGTGCGACGCCAGCGATGACCAGCCAGGCGATCCAGGACTCAACGAATCGTCGCCGCTGCAGGAACCGCTGCACACCGCCGGCGGTGTCCATGAACCAGGCGGCCACCGCAGCAGGCTCGGTCCGCGCACAATCATCGCCCCGGCGGCGGGCACCGTCGGCACCGATCCCGAACCACTCGTTCACGGTCATGGCAATCGGAAAGTCCCACATGGTTTCCATCGACTCGAGCGCCGCCACGATCCGCTCCGCGATCCACGGATGCGTGCTCGCGTCGCCCTGGTCCACGCGACCCCAGATGGACAGCATGAGGGTGCGCCGATCCTCGTCCATGACGCACGACACGGTCATTCCCTCCACGGGACCGATATCGGTCACATGGGGTGTGGCCGACAGAAAAGGGCGGAGGGCAGGTGCGCAAGTTTCGCGAATGAAGTTGAAGGTCAGCGCCTCGACATGCGATGTCTTGTTGATTGCCAGATACATTCGGCGGTACTGCTCCTCACGAAGCCACCGGCGCCGTGAGGCTCTGACATAGTCGCGATCCAGTGCCTGCACGACATCACACACAGAGGCAAATGCGGGGAAACGGACCGGATGTGCGATCGAGTTGACCAGACAGGTTGCGACGTTCAGGTCGGGCTCCCCAAACCTGTTATCCACGGCGTGGAGCAGCAGTGTCGAGGTACTCTGCCGCAGACTCGCGTCCACCGCAATCGAAGCTGCCGCCACCAGAATGTTCAACGGCACCTGCTTGGCCTCGGACAGCGCCTCGATCGCGTCGAATGCCTTGCCCGATAGCGTTACCGATTCCTGCAGTACCCCTCTGGCCGCGCCCGCCGTCCCCTCGCCGAGGCTGAGCCCGTGCCCTCCATGTCGGGACGCCTCAGCGAGTTCGCGCTGGATTGCCACACCGAAACGTTGCAGCGATTCCTCGGCTTTGACGGCCTCGAGATCGTGCGCCGCCGCAATTTTCGCCAGTGCTGCACTTGCACAGACATTTTCGGGTTCGTCAGGACCGGCCAGACGACGGCCCAGATCGGTCTCTATCACGCCGATAGCGCCGCCATCGAGCAGCAGGTGGTGCGCATGAATCTCGAGCCCCACCACCCGTCCGTCCGCACCCGTGCGGACGGTATACCGGACGAGCGGCGAGGCGGCGAGGTCTGTCGACCACATATGCACAAGCTCGCCAGCGGCCCTCGTTGCCGGCTCCGCCCCGTCCGAGACCACCGTCACGATGTCACTGAACTGCAACCCTCGCATCAGCTCTGGATAGTGCGCACCTTCTCGCACCGGTTCGAGGACGCACAGCTGCAGTGGGTTGGCCGATACGGCTCCCTCCAGCGCGGACAGGAACATCGGCGCGTCGATCGGATGAAACCGATAACTCTTCCCAATGAGATACAACCCGGGATCACCGGCGTGCAACGCGCCGTTGTACATGTTCTGCTGCGACCTGCTCAACGGCACGCGGTCCACGCGTGGTTCGACCGCCACCGTCATGTGGCGCCCTCCGGCTGTGCCTGTTCCAGTGCCTGCGCCCAGCCGGCGATGGAAAGATCTGCCACCAAACGCTTCTGCAGCTCCGAACCGCGAGTCACACCCAGCTGCTTCATCAGCAGCACGAAACGCACCGAGTCGAGTCCCAGCTCTCGCAGATCGGTGGCGTCGCCGTCGAAGAGCTCCACCTCCGAGATGTACAGCACCTCACAGACTGCCGTCAGAATCCGGTCCCTCGTGGTTTCAGGCACGCGTCGGCGCCCCGGTCAGCTCGGCGGCCAAGGACGATCGCATGACCTTGCCGGATTTCGTCCGGGGGATGTCGTCGACAACAGCGATGACCGACGGCCTGGCCATCGATTCCGACTGGCGCCGATACGTCGCCGCAATCCGCTGCTTGAGCTCCGCCGCGCCTTGCCCGTCTAGCTGTGTGGTGGGTACCACCGCCAACCCGACAAGCGCACCGAACTCCTCGTCCGGTATCTCGTAGCACGCCGCTTCGCCAACGCCCGCAACGTTTTCGGCAATCTGGTCGACCTCGTCGGGCACCACATTGACCCCTCCAGAGATGATCATCTCCGAGGAACGGCCCCTGATGTAGAAGAAGCCATCGTCACGACGCTCCACCAGGTCTCCGGTGTTCACCCATCCGTCGGCCAGTACCTCGCGGGTGCGATCCAGATTTCCCCAATACCCCAGCATGTTGGCCGGCGACTTGATCCACAGCGTGCCGTACGACGCGGACACGCCCCCGTGCGTCGGCCCGCCGTTCTCACCATCCGATAAGAAGGTCTGCACCCCTGGGTATGGGCGCCCGACCGCACCCTCCTCGATCTTGGCGATCGACTCGTCATCGGTCGGAAGACACAGTGCGGTACAACCTGTTTCACTCAGTCCGTACACCTGCGCCGTTCGCACCCCGGACGCTTCGATGAACTGCACATCGGCCGGGATCGCTCGCGAACCGCCGTACGCGATGAATCGCAACGAGGGAACGGCGGCTCCGGTGAGCTGGAGCTCGGACACCAATCTGGTCATGAGGGTGGGTACCAGGCAGGCGGTGGCCACCTCGTTCCCGGCGAGCAACTCCCTCAGCGATGCCCCACTCTCGCCGCCGGTGACACACGACGCGCCGTGCATTAGCCCGTTGAGAATCCACCAGAGCCCACCGATATGAGTTGCGGGCAGCGGCGAGTAGGTCGTCTCCCCTGCCACCCAGTCGATCCAGCTCAGTTCCTCGGCGAACAGGATGTCAGGGACTGCGAAAAACGTGCGGTTGGGCAGCAGTACGGCCTTCGGTTCTCCCGTGGTGCCACTGGTGAAGATCATGGCGAACGGGTCGTCCGCATGGCCTTCAGTTTGTGCTGCCAGCCAATCTGTTTCGAGGCTCGATGGATGATCCACGTCGTCCTCGTCGGCTATATTCGGAAGGATCGCGGCAGGGTCCGTTATCTCGCAGAACCGCGCGATGGCTGCCGGGGGCAGGGCGTTGTCCACCATGACGGCAATAGCCCCGAGCCGCGCACACGCGAGCACCGAAAGGTACGTCTGAGGACTGTTGTCCGAAAGAACTACAACACGGGACCCTCGGGTGACCGACGCGGCACGGAGGGTCGCGGCCAGCTTGCCGACTTCGGCGGCGAGTTCGCCGTACGTCATGGCACCAGTACCGTCACTGCGGCGCAATGCGATGAGCCCGGGCCGCAGGCGGGCCTGTTCGAGGATCCGTTCCAACACAGTGGGCGGTGACTGAGACATGGCGGTGAGGATGCGCTTCCTGTCGTGGGCTACGGGATGTTCAGGACCGCGATCTCGAACTCACCGACCGCGGATCCTCCATCCTGATCCCAGAATTCGATGGTGCTGTGGAACTGGAGGTAGCGCCATGACCGGTCGACGATATGGAAATCACGGGCCTGCAGGCGGGCGGAGAACTGCTGCGCGTTGACCAGCCGCCGGAACCGCGACGAGGTGCTCTTGATCAGCATCCCGGCAAGTTGGTTCTGGCAGTAGTCATCGATCGACCAGCCTCGAAATGCCCAGATGTCTTCGTTGACAACACCTTGAGCGAAGGCGCAGTACGCGAGCTGGTTAAAGCACAGCACCAATTCCACTGCGTTGAAGTGTCCTGTGCTCCGGATATAGGCGGACTCGTTGATCGCGAAGTTGCCCTGCGCGTGCACCGCGTCGGAGGTGATTCCATACTCGGCATCGGCCAGGTAGCGGCAGCCCTTGTACGAATATGGTTCCAGCACTCTGCCGAGCAGACCCTCGGCGATCGGGGCCATTCCGGTGGAAGGCAGCCCGGTCTGTACCGACAGAGTTGCGGCGACCGCGCTCACGCCGCGAATCCGGGCGTCTCGAGACCGTCCAACATGGTCAGGCGGTGTGTTGTCAGTGTGCCCGACGCCGTTCCATGCTTCGCACGATGGACCAGAGAACGATTGTCCCACAGCACGATATCCCCCACCTCGTAGTGCTGGGCGTGGATAAATGGCGAGGCGTAGTCGGGGTCGAGCTGCCCCGACTCGTCGAGCAGCTGCTGAAGCAGCGCAGCGTCGAGGAGCGTTCCATCCTCGTCCTCGATCGTTTCGGTACCCGCCTCACAGATGTACAGGATCTCTTCGCCGGTCTTCGGGTGTTTGATCACCGTGGGCCATTTCTGTGGGGGCGTGACCCTCTCGATCTCGGCCAGGATCTCCCCAATGGGCCGGTAGACATCAGTCGGCCGGATCTTGATGTAACGCCGCGGCGTATGCGTGCTGAATGTCCCACGCACAGAATCCTTTATCGTGCTAGACAGCGACTCCCACACCTTGTTGAGATCGATGAAATAGGTCCCGCGATCACGCCCGGGAACTGCCAGCGGCACCACCATGGAGAACGCAAAAGGTTTCGGCATGAACATGTAGTCGACGTGCCAGAACGCGCCGGTCCGTGGAACCCCTTGTCCCTCTTCGGTAGACGAGACGAAGATCTCCGGGTGGTCCTCGTGGTGATACACGGGCTCGTAGTAGGGAACTATCTCCCCGATCAACCTCCCAAGCCGGATGAACTCCTCCGGTGAGGGATGCACATCCTTGAGGATGACGAGCTTGTTCCGGTAGACGAGTTCGCGGATCTCCTGCGTGGTGATTCCGTCCAGGTTTCCGGGGTCAATCCCCGTGACCTGTGTCCCCAGGCCCTCGCCCTTCACGTTGAGCGTCATCGACTCCCTACTCTTCTCGCTGATCTGGCCACCTGATGCGCGACTAATGGAGCAGTCGAACCGGGCACACGAAAAGTTCCCGAGCCTTGCGGAGTCATTGCCAACCGATGGGTAAATCGTTGGAAAACAACGGAATTAGTGGCCGACATCACGCTTGTCGCGTCTCCGATGGCCGGTTACCACACGATGCCAGCCGGCAGAACCAGACCGACTCGGTTTAAACCCCGTACCAGAACACGCCTTCGGCCATCCTGCCCATATCGCGCTCAGCAAATACGTTCGTTGCTAGCCTGAGTCGGTGACTTACCCACCTCAGGAGCCGCCCGCATCGGGCGATCCGTCAGCGCACGACCCGCATCAGCCACCTCCGGGCTACCAGCCACCTCCCGGCTACCCGACTCAGCCACCCGCGGGTTACCAGCCGCCCCCGGCACCCGGATATCAGCCTGGATACCAATCCGGCCCTCCCCCGGGAGCCCCCCAGTACCCGGGCGGGCAGTTCCCGCCGCCCCCGGGATACCCGCCGGCCGGATACGGCTATCCGCAGCAGGCGCCATGGCCGCCACAGGGACCGTTCAATGCCGGTGAGTCGTGGAACTGGGCGTGGGCCCACGTCACCAAGCGCTTCGGAACCTTTGTCCCCCCGTACATCGTCTGGTTCCTGGCCATCGCGGTGCCATTCGCCATCGTGTACTTCGTCTTCATAGCCGCCATGGTGGCGACCACCGGTTCCGGCACCTACGACGAAGACTCCATGTCGTACTCGTATGAGAGCTCCTCGAGCCTCGGCGCGGGAACAACCGTGTTGTTGGTCATCATCGGAATCGCACTGGCCGCGGTAGGGCTTTACATGGCCGCATCCATCACGACGGCGAATCTCGACGTCGCCGACGGTAGGCCCGTGACTTTTGGCTCGTTTTTCCGTGCCCGGAGTTTCGGTGCCTTTATCGGTACCGCACTGCTGGTCGCGCTCGGCACAGTGATCGGGTTCGTCCTGCTCATTATTCCGGGCCTTGTCTTTGCCTTCTTCGCGCAGTACGCGGTGTTCTTCACCGTCGATCGCGGTCTGAGCCCCGTGGATGCGATCAAGGCAAGCTTCCAGATCGTCAAGAACAATCTGGGGCCGGTCTTCCTGGTGTACCTGATCACCTACGCGATCAGTTTTGTCGCGAGCATGGCGGCATCGGTCACCTGCGGCCTGGCCGGGATCGTGGCTGTGCCGATGCAGCTCGCCCTCACGGCGCTGATCCACGTGTACACCTACCGGCGCCTCACCGGAGGAGTCATCGCACCAGCACCGGTGTAAACAACGAAAAGGCCCGGCCTGCACTGGATTTCTCCAGGCAGACCGGGCCTTTTTTCGTTACAGGACTTAGAAGTCCATACCGCCCATGCCACCGGTCGGGTCGCCCGCAGGTGCGGCGGCCTTCTCCGGCTTATCGGCAACAACGGCCTCGGTGGTGAGGAACAGCGCCGCGATGGACGCCGCGTTCTGCAGCGCCGAGCGAGTCACCTTCACGGGGTCGGCAACGCCGGCCGCGAGCAGGTCCTCGTACACGTTGGTCGCCGCGTTCAGGCCGTGGCCCGCAGGAAGGTTTGCGACCTTCTCGGCGACGACACCCGGCTCCAGACCACCGTTGAAGGCGATCTGCTTCAGCGGAGCCGACAGCGCCACACGCACGATGTTGGCACCCGTGGCCTCGTCACCCTCAAGTGAGAGCGAGTCCAGCGCGGGGGCAGCCTGCAGCAGGGCGACGCCACCACCGGCGACGATGCCCTCTTCGACGGCGGCCTTCGCGTTGCGAACGGCGTCCTCGATGCGGTGCTTGCGCTCCTTGAGCTCCACCTCGGTGGCAGCTCCGGCCTTGATCACCGCAACACCGCCGGCCAGCTTGGCCAAGCGCTCCTGCAGCTTCTCGCGGTCGTAGTCGGAGTCGCTGTTCTCGATCTCGCTGCGGATCTGCGCCACGCGACCGGCGATGGCGTCGGAATCGCCCGCGCCCTCGACGATGGTGGTCTCGTCCTTGGTGACGACGACCTTGCGGGCCTGCCCGAGCAGCGTGATGTCGGCGGTCTCCAGGGAGAGGCCAACCTCTTCGCTGACGACCTGGCCACCGGTGAGGATCGCCATGTCCTGCAGCATCGCCTTGCGACGGTCACCGAAGCCCGGGGCCTTGACGGCGACGGACTTGAAGGTGCCACGGATCTTGTTGACGACCAAGGTCGAGAGAGCCTCGCCCTCGACGTCCTCGGCGATGATCAGCAGCGGCTTGCCGCCCTGAATGACCTTCTCCAGCAGGGGAAGCAGGTCCTTGACGGTCGACACCTTGGAGCTGACCAGCAGGATGTAGGGATCCTCCAGGACGGCTTCCTGACGCTCGGCGTCGGTCACGAAGTAACCCGAGATGTAGCCCTTGTCGAAGCGCATACCTTCGGTGAGCTCCAGCTGCAGGCCGAAGGTGTTGGACTCCTCGACGGTGATGACACCCTCGTTGCCAACCTTGTCCATGGCCTCGGCGATCAGATCGCCGATGGACTGGTCACCAGCGGAGATGCCCGCGGTGGCCGCGATCTGCTCCTTGGTGTCGATCTCCTTGGCAGAGGCCAGCAGGGCGCTGGTGACGGCCTCCACGGCCTTCTCGATACCGCGCTTCAGGCCGAGCGGGTTGGCGCCAGCAGCGACGTTACGCAGACCTTCCTTGACCAGAGCCTGAGCGAGCACGGTGGCGGTAGTAGTGCCGTCACCCGCGACGTCATCGGTCTTCTTCGCAACTTCCTTGACCAGCTCGGCGCCGATCTTCTCGTACGGGTCCTCCAGCTCGATCTCCTTGGCGATGGACACACCATCGTTGGTGATCGTGGGGGCGCCCCACTTCTTCTCCAAGACGACATTGCGACCCTTGGGGCCGAGTGTCACCTTGACCGCGTCAGCGAGGGCGTTGAGGCCCCGCTCCAGGCCGCGGCGGGCCTCTTCGTCATACGCAATTGTCTTGGCCATTGCGAAGTGATTCCTCCGTATAGGGGGTTGCACGTTCTGGGCCGGGCGCAGTGCCCGCGACGGACGGACGCAGCTGTGTGGGCTGCGGCCTCACCGTCCCGGCCTAGCACTCACCGGTCGTGAGTGCCAACCCCATTTTTAGCACTCGGACATGGCGAGTGCAAGGTCGATTGCAGACTCCCTACACCAAATAAATGCGACGTCGGCGCCCTGTCTCCCGATCGCCAGGCTTCCGATGAGGGGATTGCCCACCCGGCGGAGTTGTCAAGGCCGCGACTCCCCGGAAACGGCCTGGTCGATGGCCTCCAGGTGCGAGGATGTACCCGGCCTCCTTGCTACGAATGGGAAGGGTTGGCGCCCAATGGATACGGACAGCACACCTGCCGAGCCGGTCGCCGAAACTGCAGCGCACACGTAGGAAGAGCGCTTCGAAGAGCTCAAACACGAGATCCGACTCGCGACGGGGGTGTCGGCATCCAAGCAACCGCACTCGATGCTCCCGCACGAGGTTCACTCGCGTTCCCCGAAAGCGACCTGGAATTCGACTATCGGAACACCGAGGGCAACAAGCGGCTGTTCCTCGAACGTTCACGGGCTTCGGCTGGGAGACCCCCGCCGTTCTGCGCGGCCTTTCCACCACCGACGAGCCCTACGTTGTCGGCGCATACGTGCTCGTGCACGAATTACGTTCCGCACAGGGAGATTTCGAGGTCGCATTCACCCGATTCCATGCGTTGATGGCTCCATACGTCGCACGATGCCAGCAGCTTGCCCTCAACACCCTGGAGGTCGACGGCGCCAAGTCGCCCTGGGCGACGTGGCTGCGCATGCTCGGCCTGTGGTCCCTGCGGCTGCCGGGCGTTCGTCAGCTGGTCGCCCGCCAGGCACTCAAGGTCGGCCGGTCTTTTGCATTGCCTACGACTGAGCGAACTTCTTGCCGGCCGCCACGGCCACGGCCTTGACGTCGTCACAGGACGCCGTGCCGCGCAGCACGGCAGCAGGCACTCGGACATCTTCCGGACGGGCACCTTCTGCGGTGAGGTAGGTCGGCGAATAGTTCCGTCCAAGAAACACATAAACCTCGCAAAACGGCTTGTCGTACGTCCGGGTGACGGTACTGACGTGTAATTCGACGCCATCACGCTGTTCGACGGCCGAATCCCTCTGTTCGCCGTAAGACGGGGCGTCTGGTTCGTGAGGACCGGCGGGACGCAATGTCAGCTCGACACCGAGCGCCTTCTGATCGGAGGGCGGACCGGAGCTCAACCGGCACGAATTCACGTCAGTGAACAGTCCGCCGAGGTTTTGACTCGGCCGGTAACTGACGAAGCCACGCACATCGGCGAGGACCGAGCACGGGTCCTGCCCGGCGGGGCCGGGCACCGAACCTGTCCAGCGAGGCAGGTGCTGCGATCTGATCTGCGCAGCTTGAGTCGCGATTGCGGCCGCCTCACGGCACGGATAGACGGGGCGGCCTGGCCCTGGATCCTTGGAGAGGGTGGCCACCACAGCCAGCCGGACACGACTCATCGGATCGGTGGCATTCCCCCGAGATGACGCACCTTGCGGATCGCCCATACCGAGGGTGAACACGTATCGGCACCAGCCGCGATTGCTCGTCGGCCCCAGCAGATGCCCCACGCTGATCCCGTTGACATCGATTGGGGCCGTTGGCTGATCGGAGGCCTGCGGATGCTCAGGAGCCAGATCGAAGCCGATGATCGCTGAGACGTCACTCACGAAATCACCGTCATACACGCCCAGCCGCAGAGTGCACCGGTCGAAACCCTCAGTGTGTCCGTAGGAGATCGCACGGGGAATCCTGGCTTTGATCGATTGAGCGTCCACGAATCCGCACGGATCGATATTCCGCAGCGCGGGGTTGACCGCCAGCTCGGCCGAATCCACATCGGTCCGACTGCGCCAATCGTCCGCGTGCCGCGTCCCGAAGTACGAACACCCGGCCACCGGCACCAGCACGACCAGCACGACCAGCCCACGACGAACAGACATTTGCTACCTCCGACCCACCCAAGGTAGCGACGCAAACCTCCCGTGACTACCGACGCGGCCGCAGCCCATCGAACACGACATCGGTCACCTGCTGCGAGACCTCCCGGTTGTAGCTCTGCATGGCCTGACACCCGACCATGAGCGCCTTGACCTCGTGTACACCGACATCGGGGCGCACCGTGCCCGCCTTCTGTGCGGCCTGCAGCAGGTCACCAAGGACCGCATAGAACGACTCCTCGATATGCGGAATGAGTGCCTGAACATCAATACCAGCGCCCGATAACGCGTCCACCAATCCTTGATCGGCGCTACTCCAGTCCATCACCACCCGCAAGAATCCGAACAGCGCCTCACCCGGACTGGCAGACTCCAGCAGCTCGCGCCCCTTGCCAATCACGCTGCCCATTTGATCCTCCGCGACCGCGCGATATAGGTCCTCCTTGGCCGGAAAATGCCGATACACGGTGCCGGCGCCCACGCCCGCGCGCCGCGCGATCTCATCGATCGAGACGCCCAGACCCTCCTCCGCGAATGCCTGGTAGGCGACTTCCAACACCCGCGCACGGTTGCGGGCGGCGTCGGCACGCAAGGGCCGGGCGGGTTGATCCATCTCACACTCCTCGAGGGTCCGATACACCTTGACAAAACGGGGCGCACGTTCCGTATATTCGTAAGCGGAGTAGCCGCCCCGGTTACTGACAATATTACCCAGGAGCCCCCATGACCACATGGAGTACCACCGACATCCCCGATCAGACCGGCCGCGTCGCGATCGTCACCGGCGCCAATACCGGACTCGGACTGGAGACCGCCAAGGCGCTCGCCGCGCATGGCGCCCACGTCGTACTGGCCGTGCGCAACACGGAGAAAGGCAAAGCCGCCGCCGCCGAGATCACCGCGGCGCATGCGGATGCCGATATCACCCTGCAGTCGTTGGACCTGTCCTCGCTGGAGTCCGTCCGCCGAGCCAGCGACGAGCTCAAGACGCGCTACGAAAAGATCGACCTGCTCATCAACAACGCCGGTGTCATGTGGACGGAGAAGTCCACCACCGCCGACGGCTTCGAGCTTCAGTTCGGCACCAATCACCTGGGCCATTACGCGTTTACCGGTCTGCTTTTGGACCATCTACTGCCCGTCGAAGGGTCACGCGTGGTGACGGTCTCCAGCATCGGGCACCGCCTACGTGCGGCCATCCACTTTGATGACCTGCAGTGGGAGCGCGATTACGACCGGGTAGCGGCCTACGGGCAATCGAAGCTGGCCAACCTGCTCTTCACTTACGAACTGCAGCGGCGCCTGGTGGGCACCAACACCGTCGCCCTGGCCGCCCATCCCGGTGGCTCCAACACCGAGCTCGCACGCAACTCTCCGCTGTGGGTCCGGGCCATTTTCGACGTTGTGGCGCCACTGCTGACACAGGGTGCGGATATGGGAGCACTGCCCACACTGCGTGCCGCCACCGACCCGGCCGCTCTGGGCGGCCAGTACTACGGACCGGATGGATTTATGGAACAACGCGGTAACCCGAAGGTGGTCGCATCGAGCGAACAGTCCTATGACCTCGATTTGCAGCGCCGCCTGTGGTCGGTATCTGAGGAACTCACCGACGTGACCTTCCCCGTCAAGTAGATAGAGCGCGAAGAAGACGGGCACTGTGCCGATTGTCACCTACTGTCACCCTGGTGACACGACACGCAGTGCCCGCCACGCCCGTCAGGATGCAGCCCCGTAATCCCTTGCATTAGGCTCCTGTTCGATCAGTAAGGAGTCCATAGGGTGCGGGCTGTAGAAGCGCCCAGCACCCACACATTGCGGGGCTGGCAACGTAGGGCATTAGTGCGGTATTTGGCCGCCAAACCCCGCGATTTCCTGGCGGTCGCCACCCCCGGATCAGGGAAAACCAGGTTTGCCCTGCGCATTGCTACCGAACTGCTGGCTGACGGCACCGTCGACAAGATCACGGTCGTGGTGCCTACAGAACACCTCAAGGTTCAGTGGGCACAGTCCGCGACCGCCTTCGGACTGTCCCTGGACCCGAGATTCAGCAACTCCGATGCACAGACCTCCTCCGAGTATCACGGAGTCGTCGTCACCTATGCACAGGTGGCCAGCCACCCCACCCGGCACCGGGTCCGCACCGAGAACCACCGCACCCTGGTGATCTTCGACGAGATCCACCACGCCGGCGACGCCAAGAGCTGGGGTGAGGCCGTCCGCGAAGCGTTCGACGACGCGACCCGGCGCCTCTCACTGACCGGAACCCCGTTCCGTAGTGACGACAGCCCGATCCCGTTCATCAACTACGAGCCCGATGGCGCCGGCTTTCAGCGTTCGCAGGCCGACCACACCTATGGCTACTCCGAGGCCCTGGCCGACGGCGTGGTGCGTCCCGTGGTCTTCATGGCGTACTCGGGCGAGGCCCGGTGGCGTGACAGCGCCGGCGAGGAGCACGCCGCCCGCCTCGGCGAGCCACTGTCCGCCGAGCAGACCGCGCGCGCCTGGCGCACCACCCTGGATCCCAACGGCGACTGGATACCCGCGGTGCTGCGCGCCGCCCACGCGCGGCTGCAGCAGAAACGCAACGGCGGCATGACCGATGCCGGGGCCATGATCATCGCCTCCGATCAGAAGGCCGCACGGGCCTACGCGAAGCTGCTGACCACGATCACCGGCACCGAACCCACCGTGGTGCTCTCCGACGATCCGAAATCCTCCGACCGCATCGCGCAGTTCGCCGCCGACGGCAGTGAGTGGCTGGTGGCCGTGCGCATGGTGTCCGAGGGGGTGGACGTGCCACGTCTGGCCGTCGGCGTTTACGCGACGAGTGCCTCAACTCCGCTGTTCTTCGCCCAGGCCATCGGGCGGTACGTGCGCTCGCGGACACCAGGTGAGACGGCCAGCATCTTCCTGCCCTCGGTGCCGACGCTGCTGGAGCTCGCCAGTCTGCTGGAGGAGCAGCGCAATCACGTGCTCGGCAAGCCACATCGCGAGCCGATGGGCGATGAGGAGCCGGTGGAACGCAAGCGCACCGAGCCGGGCGAGGAAGAGAAGGGTTTCGAATCACTCAGTGCCAGTGCCGAACTGGACCAGGTGATCTTCGACGGGGCATCCTTTGGCACCGCAACACCCGCAGGCAGCGAAGAGGAGGCCGAGTACCTCGGCATCCCGGGCCTGCTCGATCCGAACCAAATGCGAGATCTCTTGCGGCGCAGGCAAGAAGAGCAGCTCACCAAGCGCACCGCCTCGGGCGAAGTGCCCCCGGAGATCACCTCCACGCATGGCCAGCTGCGCGAGCTGCGACGTGAGCTCAACGCGCTGGTGTCGGCCACACATTTCAAGTCGGGTAAACCGCACGGCTGGATTCACAACGAGCTGCGCCGCCGGTGTGGCGGCCCCCCGATCGCGGCGGCCACCCGCGATCAGCTCAAGGAGCGCATCGTCGCCGTCCGAACCCTTCATCGGGAGCTGTGACACGCGTAGCGTAGATCGCATGTCACTGATCGTTTCTGGATACCCCGAACCTCGGTATCACGGCGACACCGGCGAGATCAGCGCAACGTTCAGACCGGCCACCGACCCCGCCGACTACGCCCCCGACAACGGCAGCGTCGTCCAATACCACTACCTGGCGACCCAGCAGTCCACGGCCGGGGACTACGGGCTATACCGAATCGATGCCGGCCCGGTGAAAGGTTTCGGTGCCGCAACGCATTTCCACAAGGCGATGTCGGAAGCATTCTTCGTACTCTCCGGAACATGGCGGTTGTACAACGGCGAAACATGGGTCGACGCCACCGCGGGCGACTTCCTATTCGTACCGCCGGGCGGCCTTCACGCATTCCACAACGATTCGGGCGAAGCGGCTTCCATGCTGATGCTGTTCGCGCCCGGCGCACCCCGGCAGCGCTACTTCGAAGGTTTTGGAGAGCTAGCCGATATGACCGACGAGCAGCGCACCCAGTGGTTCATCGACCACGACAACTTCTTCGTCTAGACCGGGAACCGCACTCCGGTCAGCTCCTCGGAGACTGCCCAAAGCCGTTGTTGCAGAGCCTCATCGTGTGACTGTTTGGTGGACCGGACGGCCTTAGGGTACCCACGGAGCTCCCCGAAACCGGCGGGCCCGTAGTACTGGCCGCCCGATGCGGCCAGGTCCGTGGCAGCACGCAGGCTGGGCAGTGCGCCCATCGCCGGACTCTGCGCGAGTTTCAACACCCCCGCACTGAGCGCCTCGGGACCAAAGGTGACGTGACGCATCAGCTCGGTGCCCGACGCACCAGGGTGCGCCGCCAATGCCACCGTCTCGGCCCCCGCGGCGGCGAGACGCCGCTGCAGCTCATAGGTAAACAAAAGGTTCGCGAGTTTGGACTGCGCGTACGCCCCCACCCGGCTGTAACCATGGTCCCACTGAAGGTCATCGAAATGTATTGCGGCCCTGAACTTGTGACCGTTACTGCTCACGGTCACGATGCGCGAGCCACGCACAGCGGTGAGGTTCTCCAGCAGCAGCCCCGTGAGTGCGAAATGGCCCAGGTGGTTGGTGCCGAATTGCAGCTCGAAGCCGTCCGCGGTGACACCCTTCGGCGGGTACATCACTCCGGCGTTGTTGATGAGCAGATCGATCCGCGGATAGTCGGCGCTCAACTGCCCGGCCGCGGATGTGATGTCCGATAGGGAAGACAGATCGAGCCGCTGCAGGGCCAGGTTGCCCGCGGGCGCCGTCTTCTTGATCTCGCCGATGGCAGCAGCGCCCTTGTCGAGATCGCGGACGGCGAGAACCACCTGTGCTCCCGCGGCCGCCAGCGAGCGGGCCGTCTCCAAGCCCAGGCCGGTATTAGCACCGGTGATGACGGCAATGCGTCCGGTTTGATCAGGAATATCAGCGGTGGTCCAGTGCGCGGTCACAAACGCATCCTGCCGCAGAACCACCGCGCTGCCCACCCCACGGCATTCACAGTTCACCCGGTGTTCGATACCAGCGATCACACAGCCGGAGTCAATACGCTCGTCGCCGGATCACTGAGCTTGGCCACCTACTGCATGTAAGGCAGGTTCGTGCGCAGATTTGCTTCTGTTGTCAGCCTTGTAATTTCACTTCTGTGCGCGGGCACAGGACTGGCCACGGCAGACCCGTTGCCGGTTGCTGACGTCAGCCAGTCGGCGGATACCGACGACGGCTGGCACCTGAGTGCCACGCTGTCGCGGATGGCGATCAACTCGGTGCCGAATATGGCCGCGACGGCCTTCACCCGTGAGGGCTTCGTCACCGGTAAGGCCGCCGCGAGCATCGACGGCAACGGTGCGATTCCGGTGAACTCCGGCGTGCTCGTCATGGGGCTTCAGCTGGGCTGCCAGATCGACCTCAGTGAGGGCGGCAGCGTTGACGTCGGCGCCGACGCCGGCGTGAGCCCGGGCTTCTCCGGCGGCAGCAATCTGCTCGCCATGGTCGGCCCGTATGCGGAGGTGAACGGCAGCATCTCAATCAATCTCCTGCCGGGAACGATCAGGAACATCGTGTTGGGAAAGAAGGCCCTCAAGGGACGCACCGGTGAAATCGTGGTCCACGACGCCCACGTGAAAGTGGACGCGTGCGGTGGACCCGTCTCCATCCGGTTCTTTACGACGGCAATGATCGACACCGACAAGTCCGACGACAGTGTGAACGTCTACGGAGACATCCTCTCGCTATGAACGCTCGCCTGAAACGTCGTGTGCTCACCGTCGTCATGTGGGCGTGCCTGGGCATGTCACAAGCACCCATCGCGCACGCCGACAACTGCAGCCCCGGTGACTTCGGAGCAGCTGCGGGCTGCGCTCCCCCTGCCGCCGCGACGGGCGGTGACAAGGCCGAAAGTTGGCCCCCGACAAGCGTGGATTGGCCGCCCGACGCGGATTCGGACGCTGACTCCGAGCAGTGGAGTCAGCGCAACACCGCATCCGCCCCGATCGTGGCGCCCAAGGGGGCATTACCCGTCCCGCCCACACCGTCAACCACAGGGACGACGACCGCACCGACGCCGATTGTTACCCCCGGCGCTTACGCAAGTACCGCGCCGTGGAACACGGCCTCGACATTGTTCCCGTCGGGGTCACGCACGAACGCACCGTAGTAGCCGGGGTGGTACTCGGGCCACAGTCGCGGCGCATGGAGCGCCTCGGCGCCTTCACCCGTCGCCATCGCGAAGAACTCGTCGACTTGCTCGGTACTCGTGGCCGAGAAGGCAACGTGGATCTCACGATTGGGACCGCTCGCGACATCGCCACCGCCGATCCAAAAGTCGGGTTTTCCCGCCGTCCCGTACCCGATGGCGACACCGAAATCCATCTGACGTGTGAACCCAAGGACACCGAGCACCTTGTCGTAGAACGCGGCCGCAGTCGGGAGGTCCGCGCAGTTGATACCGAAATGATCGATCATGACGCAGATTCTGGCCTACAGGCCCGACAACAGGGGCGGTAAGTCGGCGATCGAGTCGACGACGTATGCCGGCTGCATCGCGTATTGATCGGCGGACCATCTGTCCAGCGTGTCCTGACGGAACTTGCCGGTGCGCACCAACACTCCCGTCATACCGACAACCTGCGCAGCGAGCACATCGACATGCAGGTCGTCACCCACCATCACGACTTGATCCGGCTCGCACCCCATGCGCTCAGCGGCCAGCTGAAACCCGGCCGGGGCCGGCTTGCCCACCGCGACGGCTTTGCGCCCCGACACCTGCTCCATGCCCGCCAGGTACACACCGGTATCGACGCGCAATCCCTCGCGGGTGCTCCACACCGCGTTGCGATGCATCGCGACCACCGGAATCCCCTGAGCCATCAGGTCATAGACCCGACTCAGCGCGACGTGATCGAATTGCGGACCGGCCCCACCAAGAATGATCACATCGGGATCATCGGAGAGAGATTCGACGAACTCGACGCCGGACATGTCGGCCGTGATGTCGCCGTCATTCAGCAGGTAACACCGCGCGCCGGGATGCTGGGCGATCACGTGGTCGGCGGTCAGCATCGCGGCGGTAATCACCTCATCGGCGGGCACCGTCAGCCCGGCGGCGGTGAGCAGCTCCGCGATCTGCACCCGGGTCCGCGAGGTGGTGTTAGTCAGGAAGCAACGACGGACATCGTCGATCTCCAGCGCCTTGAGGGCCTGGGCAGCGCCATCGATCGGCTCCCACGAGGTCACCAGGACCCCGTCGATATCGAAGAGCACTCCGCCAACGGTCATAGAGCTAGTTTCCTGCCACGCCGCGGGCACCGCACGCCCAGGGCATACCGGGCGCACCTACGCGGCAAAAACCCCTGCGTGCGGCATGCGCCCGACGATCGGGCAATAATGAGCCGATGCGTTCCGTCGCCGAACACCAGCACGTCGTCGCCGGATTAATCCAGGCACCGGCACCCGTGCGGGTACCGGTCTCCGCGTCCGATCGTCTGGTCCTTGCCGCCGATGTCATCGCTCCACTCGACCTGCCGGTGTTCGACAACTCGGCGATGGATGGATATGCGGTCCATCGTGACGACCTCGCAGGAGCCTCACCCACTAACCCCGTCACACTGCCCGTCACCGAGGACATCCCCGCCGGACGCACCGACGAGCTGACACTCAAACCCGGCACCGCGCACCGCATCATGACGGGTGCACCGCTTCCCGCCGGTGCCACCGCGGTGGTGCCCGTCGAGGTCACCGATGGCGGCACCGAGACCGTGACCATCACCGAAGAACCCCGTGCCGGGCAACACATCCGATCTGCCGGTGAGGATGTGCGAGCCGGCGACACCGTGCTGTACGCGGGTTCCCTCCTCATGGCACCGGCATTGGGTCTGGCGGCGGCGCTCGGGCTCGAAGAGCTCACCGTGCGCCCTCGGCTGCGGGTGGTCATCGCCTCCACCGGCAGCGAGTTGATTCCCCCAGGCACCGATCTCAAGCCCGGACAGATCTACGAGTCCAACGCCGTCATGCTCGCCGCCGCTGTTCAGGAAGCCGGAGCCGACGCCGTGGTGGCACCGACCGTCGCCGACGACGTCGAGCAATTCCTGTCCGTGCTCGACGAATTCGGCGCGCAGGCCGATCTGCTGATCACCACGGGCGGGGTGAGCGCAGGAGCCTATGAAGTGGTCAAAGACGCACTCACCGACGCCGGGGTCCAATTCGTCTCGGTGGCTATGCAGCCCGGCAAGCCGCAGGGAGCCGGACACGTCAACGGCGTTCCGGTGCTCACGCTGCCCGGCAATCCCGTCAGCGCCCTGGTGTCGTTCGAGGTATTCATTCGCGAGCCGTTACGCGCAGCCATGGGGTTGGAGCCGGCGCGGGCACGTCACCAAGCAGTCCTGACCGACCCGATCTCCGCTCCGGCGGGTAAGCGACAGTTCCGTCGTGGTTGCTGGGATGCCGGCAACGGCACGGTGACGGCAGTCGGACCTCCCGCATCACACCATTTGCGGTGGCTGGCGGCATCGAATTGCCTGCTCGATATCCCGGAAGACGTCACCGAACTAACGGCGGGAACAACAGTCAGCGTGTGGAATCTGAGCTGATCACGGCCGCTGCTCACCACGTCCCAGTCACTGTGTCCGTCGTGCTGTCCCCAGCACATCACCCACATCACTAGGATGGTCCGGTGGCAAGACGCCCCCGCCCCGTAGGTTCAGAGCCGGATTCCGGCATCCCGCATATCGTCGAACTCTTCCGCTCGACCATCCCACCCATCCATCCGGCAGGCCTTCCGTTCATCGCCGGCGGATTGGGGCTGGCAGGCCTTGGTTTCAAGAATCGTTGGATTCGCGGTACCGGGCTAGCGCTCGCTGGCGCGTGCGCCGGATTCTTCCGGCATCCGCCACGCATCCCACCCAACCGCGCCGATGTGGTGGTGGCCGCCGCTGACGGGCAGATCTGTCTGGTCGACCGCGCGGTACCGCCGCCGGAGCTCGGGCTGCCGGCGGAACTACTCCCCCGCATCAGCATCTTTCTGTCGGTGTTCGACGTTCACGTTCAGCGGGTTCCCGTCGCCGGTGAAGCGACTGCCGTCATTCACCGCAGCGGGCAGTTCGTCTCTGCCGATCGCGCCGAGGCGAGTGTGGCCAACGAACGCAATAGCGTGCAGATCCGCACCCGCACCGGACACGATGTGGTGGTGGTGCAGATCGCTGGGCTCATCGCGCGTCGGATCATCTGTCACGCCAAGGTCGGCGACCAGCTGTCCATCGGCGACACCTACGGCTTGATCCGATTCGGTTCCCGGGTGGACACCTACCTGCCTGAGGGTTCGAAAATCCTTGTCCAGCCAGGACAACGAGCCGTCGGTGCCGAGACTGTGCTGGCCGAGCTGCCCTCATCGACAGATAACGCGTAGGCGACTCAGCCATGAGCCAAGCCGCATCCTCGAAGCGCCCCGTGCACATCCGGATCCTGCCGAGTGTGATGACGGTGCTGGCGATCTGCGGCGGCCTGTCGTCGATCAAGTTCGCGTTCGACGGAAAGCCGTACATCTCACTGACGTTGATCGCTGCCGCGGCCATCCTTGACGGTCTCGACGGCAGGATCGCCCGGCTGCTGGACGCGGCGTCGCGGATGGGTGCGGAGATCGACTCGCTCGCCGACGCGGTGAATTTCGGTGTTGCCCCCGCGGTGGTGCTGTACATCTCGATGCTGTCGGATACCCCTACGGCCTGGGTGTTTTCACTTCTCTACGCGGTGTGCATCGTGCTGCGGCTGGCCCGCTTCAACACGCTGCTCGACGACGATTCCCAGCCTGCGTTCACCAAGGAGTACTTCGTCGGGGTGCCCTCGCCCGCGGGAGCGCTGATGGTGCTCGCCCCGCTGGCGGCGTTCCTGCAGTTCGGCGACGGATGGTGGTCGTCAGTATGGGCGATATGCACATGGATGGTGTTCGTCTCCATGCTCATCGTCAGCCAGATACCCACCGCCGCCATGAAATCCGTTTCGGTGCCGCCCCGCATGGTGGTTTTACTGCTTGCGCTGGTGACGGTTGCCGCTGCCGGACTACTGCAGTACCCCTATGTGCTGCTGCTGATCCTGATCGTCGTCTACCTGGCGCACATCCCCTTCGCCTGGCGCAGTCAGCGCTGGGTGGCGGCGCGGCCCGAATCCTGGGACGCCAAACCCAAGGAGCGTCGCGACCTGCGCCGCGATCAGCGCCGAGACCAGCGACGCGCCTTCCGACAGGCCGCGCTTCCCAAACGGCGCACCGCGGAACGTCTGGGTCTGCGCCGTCCCGGCAGGCCGCGCTAGGAACGCATGAGCGACCACCCCGATGCTCTTCGCCCACGTGGCTCATCGCTGACTCTCACCGCTCGCCTCAACACAGCGGCCGTCGACTCGCGGCGCGGTGTAATCCGTTTACATCCAGAAGCTATTGCCGCCCTGGGTATCCGGGAATGGGATGCCGTGTCCCTGACCGGATCGCGAACGACAGCGGCCGTCGTCGGGGTCGCACCGCGCTCAGTTCCGGCCGGCACCGCCCTGCTCGACGACGTCACGCTGTCCAACGCGGGACTGCGCGAGGATGCCTCGGTCATCATCGCCCCCGTGACGGTCTACGGGGCGCGGTCGATCAGCGTGCGCGGTTCCTCCCTTACCACCCAGTCCGTTTCGTCCGCGACGCTTCGGCTGGCGCTACTGGGCAAGGTCATGACCGTCGGGGACACCGTCTCGCTGCTGCCCCGTGATCTGGGGCCCGGCACGTCCACATCTGAGGCGACGACGACGCTGGCCCGGTCCGTGGGCATCACCTGGACCTCCGAGCTCCTCACGGTGACGGCCGTGGATCCGGCCGGCCCGGTCAGCGTGCAACCCAATTCTCTTGTCAGCTGGCAGGGCTCCAACCCGCTAGGCCCCGCCGCGCAACCGGCGCCGGTGCGGTCCACGGAATCCGCCACCGATTCAGCCTCTCCTCCCCCGGAGCCCCCCGCGGCGATTTCCGTAGAGGACCTCAAGGGCTCCCAGGCGCAGGCCGCGCGGCTCACCGAGTGGCTCAAGCTCGCCCTCGATGAACCGGGCTTGCTGAAAGCACTTGGTGCACAGCCCAATCTGGGCGTGCTGATATCCGGACCCGGCGGTGTCGGCAAGGCAACGTTGGCTCGCGCGGTCTGCGCGCCGCGCACGCTCATCGAGCTGGACGGACCGGAGGTAGGTGCGACGACAGCCGACGGACGTCTCAACGCGATACGCGGGGCAGTGAGCCGCATTCGACAATCCGGCGGAGTCCTGTTGATCTCGGATATCGACGCACTGCTGCCTGCCACCGCCGAGCCCGTGGCCACACTCATTCTCGCCGAATTACGTTCTGCGGTAGCCACTTCCGGGGTCGCATTCATCGCCACGACCGCACATCCCGACGCTATCGACGTTCGGCTGCGCGCTCCCGAACTGTGTGACCGCGAGCTGGGTTTGAGCCTGCCGGACGCAGCCACCCGCAAGTCATTACTCGAAATCCTGTTGGCCAAGGTGCCGTCGCAGGATCTGCAGCTCGATGAGATCGCGGCACGGACACCGGGTTTTGTGGTGGCCGATCTGGCCGCACTGGTGCGCGAGGCCGCATTGCGGGCAGCGGCACGGGCCAGCGAGAAGGCCAGCGCACCGGCGCTGGATCAGGAAGACTTGGTCGGCGCGCTGTCTGTGATCCGTCCACTCTCTCGGTCCAGTACCGAGGAGGTGGCCGTCGGATCGATAACCCTCGAAGACGTCGGCGACATGGTGACCACCAAACAGGCTCTGACAGAAGCCGTTTTGTGGCCATTGCAGCATCCGGATACCTTCGAACGCCTGGGCGTGGACCCGCCCCGCGGGGTGCTGCTGTACGGACCGCCCGGCTGCGGAAAGACCTTTGTGGTGCGCGCGCTGGCCAGCTCCGGGCGGTTGTCGGTGCACGCGGTCAAGGGAGCCGAGCTGATGGACAAATGGGTCGGAGCCTCCGAGCAGGCGGTGCGCGAGCTGTTCCGGCGGGCGCGCGATTCCGCTCCTTCCCTGGTGTTCCTCGACGAGGTCGATGCCTTGGCGCCGCGACGCGGGCAGAGCTTCGACTCGGGTGTCACCGACCGCGTGGTGTCGGCCCTGCTTACCGAGCTGGACGGGGTGGAACCACTGCGTGATGTGGTCGTGCTCGGCGCGACCAACCGGCCAGAGCTCATCGACCCCGCACTGCTGCGTCCGGGCCGGATGGAACGCCTGGTATTCGTCGAACCTCCGGATGCTCAGGCCCGCAAAGACATCCTCAAGACGGCCGCACGGGCGGTCCCGCTGGACGCCAATGTGGATCTGGACGCCCTCGCCGCCGAGCTCGACGGCTTCTCGGCCGCCGACTGTGCGGCGTTGTTGCGCGAGGCCGCGATGGCGGCGATGCGACGATCCATCGACGCCGCCGATGTCACCGTCGCCGATGTCGAGACCGCGCGGGCCACGGTGCGCCCGTCGCTGGATCCCGTGCAGGTGGCATCCCTGCGCGCGTTTGCTGACAACCGCTGAAAAGGGTTGCGTCGCGCCAATCATCGACTGCCCCGTAAACTAGGCACCACGACACCCCGCCCAACAACCGATAGACGGGAGTGCCTTTGCTTGCCATTCTGCTTGCCCACGCACTTGCGGCCGCGATGGCGCCGCTACTTGTGGCGCGCGCTGGCCGACTGGCGTTCTATCCCCTTGCCCTGGTCCCCTTAGGTTCGCTGATCTGGGTACTAGCAAGATGGCCGGGCGAGGGCGCGGACGTCCGCGTGGACATTCCGTGGGTGCCCGAGCTAGCGATGGACATCGCACTGCGCTTCGACTCGCTGGCCGCGATCATGAGTGTGCTGGTGCTCGGCATCGGGTCGATGGTGCTGTTCTATTGCGCGAGCTACTTCCGGCACCGCGACGGTCACACCGAACCGCGGCTGCCAAGCTTCGCTGCCGAGCTGGTGGCATTCTCTGGCGCCATGTTCGGGCTGGTGGTCAGTGACAATCTGCTGCTGCTCTACATCTTCTGGGAACTGACGACCGTGCTGTCGTTCCTCTTGGTTGGCCATTACGCGGAACGGCTCGCGAGTCGCCGTGCGGCGGTGCAGGCACTGCTGGTGACCACCGCGGGTGGGCTCGCCATGCTGGTCGGGGTCATCGTGCTCGGTCATGTCGGCGGAAGCTTCCTGCTATCCGACCTCATCGCGCGCCCACCGTCGGGTATGGCCGCCAGCGTCGGTCTCGTGCTGGTGCTGATCGGTGCGCTGAGCAAGTCCGCCATTGTGCCCTTGCATTTTTGGCTTCCCGGCGCCATGGCCGCGCCGACCCCGGTCAGTGCCTACCTGCACGCCGCGGCCATGGTGAAGGCCGGCATCTACCTGTTGGCCCGCATGTCGCCGGGGTTCGCCGAGGCGACGCCGTGGCGGCCCATCGTGCTGGTGTTGGGCATCGCCACGATGATCCTGGCGGGCTGGCGGGCCCTGCGCGAGTACGACCTCAAGCTGATCCTGGCCTTCGGCACGGTAAGCCAACTGGGATTCCTGGTGGTGCTCACCGGAACCGGCGATCCCGACATCCTCCTGGCCGGGCTGGTCATGCTCTGCGCACACGCGCTGTTCAAGGCCGCGCTGTTCATGGTGGCGGGAATCATCGACCACACCGTCGGCACCCGCGATATCCGCAAGCTGGCCTGGCTCGGAAACCGCGAACCATCGCTACTCGTGATCGCCATGGTCGCCGCGGCGAGCATGGCGGGGGTACCGCTGACCCTAGGATTTGTCGGCAAGGAGATGGCCTTCGCGACGGTGCTGCACAGCCAGGTCCTCGGTTCGGCCGCGCCCTGGGTGCTGGCGGGGATCGTCATCGGTTCGATGTTCACCATCACCTACAGCATGCGGTTCATGTGGGGAGCTTTCGCGCGCAAGGGTTTACCCGAACCCAGTGCCCGGGTGCAGGGTATGCACGCTCCGGCTCCCGCCTTCCTGGTGGCGCCCGCGCTGCTGTCCGTGGCAAGCCTCGCTGTCGGCATACTGCCCGACTGGCTCAACTGGGCACTGGGCAGCTACGCCGAACCTGTTAACGCGCATATCGCGATCTGGGAGGGCTTCGGAGTACCTCTTCTGCTCACCGCGCTCGCCTTCGCGGTCGGTATTTTCGCGTTCTTCTCCCGCGGCCGCCTGCGCAGGGCACGGCTAGCCGTCAATCCGCTGGGCAATGCCGACCGCGGCTACGATGCAGTGCTGCGCGGGGCCGATGTGCTGTCTCAGCGGCTGACCGCACTGACTCAGCGCGGGTCTATCCCGTTCACCCAGGCCACCATTCTGGTGACCCTGGTCATGCTGCCGACGATCGTGCTGGCCCTCGGAGCCCGCGATCAACCACACCTGAAACTGTGGGATTCCCCGCTGCAAGGTGTCGTCGGGCTACTGATGCTTGCGGCCGCCATCGGTGCGACCGTGATGCGTAACCGCCTGGCAGCGGTGCTCCTGGTGGGCATCACCGGCTACGGGACGGGCGTCATCTTCGCGCTGCACGGCGCGCCGGATCTGGCGCTGACGCAGTTCCTCGTCGAAACCCTGACCCTGGTGATCTTCGTATTGGTACTACGGGCCCTTCCTGCTGAATCGGATGTTGAGCAGGCCAACAGATTCCGGCTACCCCGTGCCCTGCTCGCCATCGCGGTCGGATGCACGGTTACCGCTCTCGGGGTATATGCGATGGCGGCACGACGCGATCGCCCGATCGCCGACTTGCTCCCCGAGGCGGCGTATCAGCGGGGCCACGGCGCCAACACAGTGAACGTCCTACTGGTGGATATCCGCGCCTGGGACACCCTGGGCGAGATCTCCGTACTGCTGGTTGCCGCGACGGGTGTTGCCTCGTTGATGTTCCGGCACCGGCGTTTTGGCAGAGCTCCCCGAGTGGGGGACGCGGCAGGCCAACCGGATGTCGTGGTGGCATCGGGACTCTGGTTGCGTGGCAGCGAGCTGCGCGATCCCAAGCACCGGTCATTGGTCCTCGAAGTGGCGACGCGGCTGATTTTCCCGCTCGTCATGGTGCTGTCCTTCTACTTCTTCTTCGCCGGGCACAACGTTCCCGGCGGAGGATTCGCCGGCGGGCTGACAGCCGGTTTGGCACTCGTACTGCGTTATCTCGCCGGTGGCCGTTACGAGCTGGGCGAGACCCTGCCCTTCGATGCCGGCAAGATCCTAGGGTTCGGACTGGCCTTCTCCGGGGGGACCGCCCTCGCTTCGATTCTGCTAGGTGCACCGGTGTTGTCCTCGGCCACAATCCAATTCGACATGCTCGGGTTTGGACACGTCAAGATCGTGACCGCTCTGTTCTTCGATCTTGGCGTCTACCTGGTAGTGGTCGGCCTAGTGCTCGATGTGCTGCGCAGTCTGGGCGCGCGTCTGGATGTCGAGCTCGAGGAGTCTCCGCGCGCCCGGGGAGGGGTGCGTGCATCATGACCAATCTGGGACTGCTCATCATTATCGGCGCCCTCACCGCATGCGGCGTGTACCTGATGTTAGAACGCAACCTCACCCGCATGGTGTTGGGTCTGCTACTTGTCGGCAACGCCGTGAACCTGCTGATCCTTACGGTGGGTGGCCAATCCGGCAATCCACCGATCATCGGACGCCAGTCCGCCGACCGAACCACCGTGGCAGATCCACTGGCCCAGGGCATGATCCTGACAGCGATCGTCATCACCATGGGGGTTGCCGCTTTCACCCTCGCCCTGATCTATCGCATGTTCACCCTGGAAGCCGATGATGTCGTGGACGACGACGCCGAGGATGCGCGCGTCGCCCAGGAACCGCCGGAGCCCGTCACCGACGACCGGGACGAACACAGGGAGACGTCAGGCCCTGCGGATGAGGACTCCCCTGCCGAGCTCGACGCGCTGCCGGTGGGTGAGAAGTCATGAGTGCCATGGCCGTTCTCACACCGCTCCCGGTCCTCATCCCGACGGCGGCGGCCGCGTTAACTCTAATCGCGGGCCGTCGCCCGCGATTACAGCTGTTGATCACCGTCACCGCATTGACCACGGTGCTCGGCGTCTGCGCGGCGCTGCTATACCTCGCCGATCGCGACGGCACTTTCGCGTTGGCCGTAGGCGGCTGGGGACCCACCGAGGAGAAACTGGGACCTCTCGGGATAACCCTTGTCGTAGATCGTCTCTCGGGCCTAATGCTGGTGGTCTCGGCCATCGTGCTGCTGGCGGTCGTGCTGTACGCGGCGGCTCAAGGTATCCGTGACGGCGACGAGCGCCAGCCGGTGTCCATCTTCATGCCCACGTACCTGGCGCTGTCGGCCGGCGTATGCAACGCCTTCCTGGCCGGCGACTTGTTCAACCTGTACGTCGGTTTTGAGGTGCTGCTGGCCGCCAGCTTCGTGCTCTTGACCATCGGGGCCAGTGCCGACCGGGTGCGTGCGGGCATCTCGTACGTGATGGTCTCGATGATGTCCTCGGTGGTCTTCCTATTGGGTATCGCCTTCGTGTATGCGGCGACCGGCACCTTGAACATGGCCGAAATCGCCGTCCGCGCAGACGGCATCCCCTCGGGTACCCGGATGGCGATCTTCGCGGTGCTGCTGGTGGGCTTCGCCATCAAGGCGGCCGTCTTCCCGCTATCGACCTGGCTACCCGACTCCTACCCCACCGCGCCCGCACCTGTGACGGCAGTCTTCGCTGGCCTGCTCACCAAAGTGGGCGTGTACGCCATCATTCGCGCACATTCCCTGTTGTTCCCCGGCGGTGTGCTGAACACGGTGCTGCTGGTGGCCGCTCTCCTCACCATGATCGTCGGCATCCTGGGTGCCATCGCGCAGAGCGATATCAAACGACTGCTGTCTTTCACCCTGGTCAGCCATATCGGGTACATGATCTTCGGCATCGCGCTATCCAACGAGCTCGGTATGTCCGGCGCTATTTTCTATGTGGCACACCACATCATCGTGCAGACGACGTTGTTCCTCGTAGTGGGACTCATCGAACGTCAGGCCGGGGCATCATCGCTGAATCGTCTGGGTGGGCTCGCCGCGGCGAGCCCAGTGCTGGCCTTCGCATTCGTCGTCCCCGCGTTGAACCTGGCCGGCATCCCACCGTTCTCGGGTTTCATCGGCAAGGTCGCACTCCTGGAGGCGGGGTCGCTGCAGGGCTCGGTGCTGGCGTGGACCCTCGTGGCCGGGGGCACGATCACGAGTCTGCTGACCCTGTATGCGGTGGCCCGCGTCTGGACCAAGGCATTCTGGCGACCGCGCGCCGATGCACCAGAGGGCGACCTTGCTGCCGCGTCACCGTCCGCGCTTCTTGACGACAGTGAAGAGATTGCCTTCGTGGACCGCGCCGACGTGGGCCGGATGCCGGCCGGAATGCTGGCGCCCACATTGGGATTGATCGCAGTCGGGGTGGCACTGACCATCTTCGCCGGACCCATCATTGGGATCAGCGAGCGGGCCGCGGCCGAGGTCCGTGACCGCACGGTCTACATCAGCGCCGTCCTCGGGGGTGGCCCGCGATGAAAACCCTGGCGATGTACGGCCCCCTCGAAATCATCTTGCGGGCTTGGATTTTGGTATGGCTGGTGCTGGTCTGGACAATGTTATGGGGCAATTTCTCTGTCGCCAACACCATTACCGGATTACTGGTGGCTCTGGTCATCACGGTTCTGCTACCGATGCCGCGCCTGCCGGTCGAGGGCCGTCTGCATGTGGTGTCGATGATCCGGCTTGCGTTCACCGTCGCGTACTACATGGTGCTGTCGAGTCTGCAGGTGGCGTGGCTGGCGATCAGACCGGGCCTGCCGCCGTTGAGTGCCGTACTGCGAGCCCAGCTTTCGGTGAAATCAGATCTGGTGATGGCGCTGCTACTCAACACGCTGACGATCATCCCCGGATCGGTGGTCCTGGAGATAGACCAAGAACGCCGACTGGCGTATGTGCACGTGCTGGATGTGGGTTCACCGAAGGCCGTGGCGAGCTTTTACTCCCAGTTACGGCAACTGGAAAAACTTTTCATCGCGGCCTTTGAACGCGATGCTGACTGGCACCCCGAGGACAACACCGTCGACGAGTCCGAGACGAGGGAGGGGTTATGAGCCTGGTATGGCATATCACCGCGGTGCTGCTCATCGCCGCGGCCACCGTCACGATGTACCGGCTGCTCGCCGGACCCAACACCTTGGATCGACTCGTCGCCGTAGACACCTTGGTGGCCGTCACCATGTGCGCACTGGCCGCATGGGCTGCGTACAGCTTGGATTCCACTGTGCTGTATGGAATGGTCGCGCTGTCCTTGATCAGCTTCCTCGGTTCGGTGAGCGTGACGCGATTCCGTGTGCCCGACACCGCGATCGACCCCCGCGACGAGAGGAGGCAGCCGCAATGAACACTTTTCTCGATGGAATCTCCGGTGCGCTGGTGTTGTGCGGCTCAGTACTGGCCCTGACCGCGGCGATCGGCGTGGTGCGATTTCCCGACACCTTGGCCCGCATGCATGCCGCGTCCAAGCCGCAGGTGCTGGGACTGCTACTGGTCCTGGCCGGTACCGCGCTGCGGCTTCGCGGGCACGCCGATGTCAGCATGATCGTGCTCGGCGGGCTGTTCACCATCATCACCGCCCCGGTAGTCGCACACCGGGTGGCACGGCTCGCGTATCACGAGCGCAGCGTCCGCGACGATCTGATGACGACAGACGAACTGGAGCGTTAGCTCCAACTCGCCTGCCGGGTGTTTCCACCCTCGTAGAAGCCATCGGCCACCGAGGCCGCCAGCTCCATGAACGCCAGCCGGGTCTTCTTGCCCATCAGATCCAACGAGATCTCCGACCCCTCCGACAGATGGTTGTCGAACGGGACGATGTGCACCGCCCTGGCCCGCGTCAGGAAATGTCGGCTCAGCTGTTCCAGGTCGATCGAGGAAGCACCCGGTCGCGACGAGCTGATAGCCACCACAGATTGCCGCACCAGGTGCGAGTACCCGTGGTGATCAAGCCAATCCAGGGTGGCGAGGGCGCTGCGCGCGCCGTCGATGGCCGGTGACGTCACCAGGACGATGGCATTGGCCTCCCCCAGCACGCCCGCCATCGCCGAGTGCATTAGTCCGGTGCCGCAGTCGGTCAGGATGATGTTGTAGAACCGCTGCAGGATCCGCATCACCGCGAGGTAGTCGGCTTCGGAGAACAACTCGGATGCCGCAGGATCACGTTCGGAGGCCAGTACCTCTAACCGGCTCGCGCTCTGCGAGGTGTGCCTGCGTACATCGGAGTATCGGTGAATATCCGGATCACGCAACAGATCTCGTGCAGTTGAACGTGTCTCATCCGGACCGCGTTGAGCAAGCGTCCCGAAGTCCGGGTTCGCATCGACGGCGATCACACGATCGCCACGCATTGAGGCGAAAGTGGCACCCAACGAGAACGTAGTGGTGGTCTTACCCACGCCACCCTTCAAGGACAACACGGCGATCCGGTAGTCCCCTCGGACAGGAAGGTTGATTCGGTCGATTAGCTCGCTGCGATGCGATTCATCCGAAGACTCTCCGGGGTTGATCGCGCCACCCGAGAGCCGGTGAACGGCCTTGCGCCACCCGCTCCTCGGCAGCGGCTTGACCGACCTGATGAGACCAAGCTGGTCGTGGCTGGGCCCCTGCGGTCGTGCTGGCTGCGGCGGCTGCGGCGCCGACCGATACACAGGTGCTTCAGGACGCGCAGCGGTGAACGGAGTCTGACCCGGAACAAAGGGCGCCCGTGGTGGTGCGGCCGGCGCGCTCCAGTCCGCTCGGGGGAACGCCGCGAGCGGGGGTGGTGCGGCCGCGGGCGGGGGCGCAAGCGGCGGCTGTGCTGCCCACGACGCCGCGGGTGGCATTGGTGCGGGTGGTGTTTGGGGCGCCTGTCCACCCCACGGCGTCATGCCGTCCGGAATCATCGAGGACACGTCGTCGGGCCGGGTCTGCGGCTCCGGCGCCGGGGCTACGGGTGCGGGCGGGGGCACCTGCGGCTGTGCAGTGGGCGCCTCCACCCTCGGCTCCTCGTCCCTGGTCACCTCTTCTTCCTCCCGGACCGGAGGCTGTTCGACCGGAGGCGGCGCGGCGTGCGGCTCGGGCACCACCGCGGAGGCGGGCCATGCCGGTAGCTGGCTTGCCCGCTCGGGCGCGGGAGGGGGTGCGGCAGGTGCGTAGGGTTCCACCGGGGCCGCGGGCCCCGGTGGCTGGGCAGGGGGCGCCGGCGGGACATGGTAGTTCTGCGGCGGCGGCCCGTAGTAGTTCTGTGGCGGCTGCTGAGCCGGCGCACCGTACCCCTGCGGTGGAGCCTGGGGCGCCGGATTCTGGTACTGCGGCATGCCGTAAGCGCTCAGCGGGTCTGGTTCCCAGATCGGATTCATCGGACGCTGATGGTTCCGCTGGCGCCGTGAGAGCTTGGGGGCCTTCGGCAGCGCGGGCGGCGGCTTGAGCGTCGGTTGCGGAAAGTAGTCGGCGCTCGGCGGCACGAATTCCTGGTTCGGGCTCTTGGATCGACGGAACGGATTGCCCTTGGTCTCTCCACCCCCCAGTCCATCGGCAATGGGCTCACGCCATGGGCCGCTCGGTGGCGGCGAATCGGGTGCGTTGTCGTTTGAATCAGCCATGTCAGATCACTTCGCCATCATTCCGGGCACATTATCGAGAGCCGCCCGCATCTCCGGGGCTCCGATACGGCGCAGCGAGTCCTCGTCGAGCTCTTTCACTGCTGCCCCATGTTCCTCGCTGTTGGCATACAGCCCTGTTTCGAACGGCGTGAGCTTGGCGCAGTCGACATCACGATCCGTTTCCAGACCGTCAATTGGACCACCCAGCGAGAGCACACCGGCGTCAAGAACCCGCTGGGCGTCCCTAGCGTCAACCATCCTGCTGTCCTGCCTCTTTCGTCTTATCGCTGCTCGTCGCCGCGCATGCGAAGTCGCGGAAAACTCTCCGAGATAGCACCGGCCAGCTTCAGGTACGCGGCATTGGTATCCGCATTGAGCAGATTGAAGTCGACATCAGCGCCTTCGGCGAGATGCGGATCGAACGGGATCATGTGAATAGACCGGCAACGTGCCTCGAAATGCTCATAAACCTTGTCTAGCTTGATCCCCGCAGATCCTGGACGCGAGGCGCTCAAGACGACGTGGGCCTCGCGCACCAGCGCCGAATGTCCATGCTGCATAAGCCAATCAAGAGTAGCCGAGGCACTTCGAGCAGAGTCCATGGCCGGTGAGCTCACCAACACGATGGTGTGCGCAAGATCGAGCACCCCTGCCATCGCCGAATGCATGATTCCCGTGCCGCAGTCGGTCAGGATGATGTTGTAGTACCGCTGCAGTATGTCGATCGTATTGCGATAGTCGACCTCGCCGAAAGCCTCCGAAACTGCCGGATCCTGTTCACTGGCAAGTACTTCCAAACGACTGGTCGCCATCCGAGTGTGGTTGCGCACGTCGGCGTAACTTCTGATGTTCCGATCGTTGAGAAGATCCCGAACGGTGGACTGTGTCGAATGGTCGCGCACCCGTTCAGCCAAGGTGCCACGGTCGGGGTTAGCGTCCACAGCGATGATCCGATCGGTACGGATCGTCGCGAATGCCGAGCCCAATCCCAGTGTGGTGGTAGTCTTTCCGACGCCACCCTTGATAGAGAGCACTGCGATGCGGTAATCGCCGAGAATTGGCTGCCGAATGCTGGCCAGTAGCTGTTCCTGTTCACGATCCTTCCGGGAGTCGCCTGGATTGACACGGCCGCCGGTGGACCTGTGCACCGCCTTGCGCCAGCCGGATCGCGGCGCGTAACGACCACGATTGATAACCTCCGCCTCGTCGAGCGAGGGCGGCATCCGGTAAGCCTGCGGCGCACGGTAGTTGGCAGGAGGCGTCGCGGCTTGCGGTGGCGGCAAGTAGCCCGGAGGCAGGTCTTGCGGCCCGGGCGATTGAGGTGCCTGTGGCTGCTGCTGTTGCGGCACCCATTGCCATTGACCCTCAACACTAGTGGGCTGCGGAGGTGGCTGCTGCGGAAGCTGCTGTCCACCATAGGGTTGCGGCGCCTGGGGGGCGCCCTGCGACCACTGCCCGGGGTAAGGCTGACGCGGGTTCCATCCCGGCGGAGCCTGAGCCGCATGCTGCTGGTCGAGTCCAGGCCGCGGCGGAACAGGCTGTTGCGGGGCAGACGGCGGCACGTAGTAGGCGGGTTGCACCGGTTCCACCGCAGGAGTCGGCTGTATCGCCGGGGGAATCTCCCGCGACTGAGGCACATCGGGGTGACCTGGCTCGTCTTCCGCTGCGGCATCGTCCGAAATGGGCTCGGGCTCGATAGGTGCCGCCGGAACCTGCGACTCGTCCTGACGTTCGTCTGCCGACGCCTCGACGTCCTCAAGCTCGGGGGCAGCGGACGTCTCCTCGAACACCACGGCCGGCAGGTCGATGACAATGTCCTCGTCGACCAGGGGCGCAAACCCCTCAAGGTCGGGCGCTGCCGTGGCCGTTGTTTCCTTCTCAGCGAGTTCTTCGGCACCGACACCGAATTCCGCACCCCCGGAGTCGGGGGATCCGGATGTATCGACCACCGGTTCCGGCACGGCAGCCCACGGCGCCATCATCGGCACAAACGGCGCGGGTTCAGGCTCGGGGGCAGGCGCTTCCAGGTCGGCAGCATCGTGCGCAGCCAGTTCCTCATTGAGCTCGGCACGTTTGGCTTCGATGCGCTGCAGCAATGCGGCCGCTCGGGCGTCGACGTCATTGACCTCGGGGGCAGCCACCGGAGGCTCCGGTACTTCTGGTTCCGCAGGCTCTTCGATTACCTGAGAGGGCTCTTCGGATACCTGGGTTGACTCCTCCACAACCGGAGTCTGCGAGACCAAATCGCCGACGATATCTGCGTTCGGCTCCGATACTGGGGGCACGAAATCGGCGGTGAGCGCTGCGGGTGGCTCCGGTTCTGAGGGAACCCGTGCGGGCTCGTCATCCGGCGCTGCCCCGTCGATGGGCTCGGGTTCGGCCGTATCGGAAACAGCCCCGACGATCGGTTCGGGGGCATCATCGATGGCTTCGGGCTCCGTAAAACGGAGCGTAGGACCGGGGACCTGCTCAGCGGCGTGCACGTCCTCCGGTACTTGCCCTTGCTCCCCCACGTCCGCGACGACATCGGGGGCATCATCGACCGCCTCTGGCAGTGTGAAGCGGAGAGCCCCGGGGGCCTCGGCAGCGGGCGCAGCCTCAGATTCGGGTACCGCATGGCGCCGATGACGTTCGAGTTCGGCGTCGGTGATGCTCTCATCGAGGCTCATCTGGCGCAGCTGCGCTTCGAGCAGGCTGAAACGCGAGAACGGGTCTGTGCCGCCGGACGCCGCACCACGCTGATCGGCGGTGGTTACCGGTAGGCTCGCCTCCTCCGACCCTGGGGCCACCTGCACCGGTTCGTCTGAAGGCACGATCTCCGAGGGCGCTTCGCCCGCAGGTGGGGTAGGTGACTGCTCGTCAGCGGCGGCCTCAGGAGCGGCGGGCTCTGGCATGGGGGTTGCTGGGGGCCCGCTAGGCGGAGGCGTCGGCGGCTGTGCTGCCTGCGATAGCGGCCGCGGCTCGGGCATCATCTCAGGAATAGGGCTCGTGACGATCCGAGGCGCCTCAGAAATGGGCGTCTGGGCAGTCACCTTCGGCTCGACGGTCAGCGGCTGTTGATCGGGTGATTCGGTCGCGCGCGGTGGGGTGTAGTACTTCGAGACGTTGGTCACCGGTATGCCGCCGTTGGCCTTTTCGTCACGGGGCGCGACGGTAGAGCGCTCCTCAACTGAAGGTGCGACCGATTCGGCGATCGGTTTCTGTGCAGGAGCTTGGGCAGCGGAGGCGCGTTCGCTCTCGTGAGTTAACGAGTCATCGTTGGACTCGACCTCGTCCGCGTTGCGCTTCTTGCGCCTCAACGAACGGAGAAACCCTCGTTGTTCGTCTTCTTCGGGCAGCCACGGAGGACGGGCCGGTGCACCACGATCCTGCTTGGGCAACGTCCCCCTCCCCTTCCTCAATCGCCAAACCGTCGTAAAGCTCGATCGTACTCAGTTGCTAGCGCACAGGTACCAAGACTGGTTACCCAACCAAATAAACCCCCGCACTCAACCAGCAGCTTAAGGGAGATGGCAATGTCCTCGCAGCCTTCGGGGTGATCCCGTACCGGCGCGATCTCGGCGGTAACCACCGCGCAGGGCCTGCGGGTCGGTCTCAGGATCAATCAGCGCGAACTGGCTAAGCCACCGCAGCGCTTGCCGACGCGATCTTCATACCGCCACGATTGTCCGCTGGGCGTCGGCACGTTGCGCGACGCCACGAAAACCCGCGTTAACCGTCGGCCACCCAGAATCCGATGGGCGGACGTCCTCGGCTGGTCACGCCACGTACACGATCGATGCGCTTGCGGAGGTCCCGAGAGGCACGAGCGCCCCCTGGCAGGCGCTGCGACTACGACGTCTTGTCGGCGTTCTCCCGCTGGATCTCCAGCGCGATATCGATGAGCTGATCCTCCTGCCCACCAATGAGCTTGCGCTGACCGGCGCGGTGCAGCAGCTGGTGCGCGGGCACGCCGTATCGCTCACCCTGCCGGATGGCGTGCTTGAGAAAGCTGGAGTACACGCCGCTGTAGCCCATGATCAGCGCATTGCGGTCCAGCAGGCACTCGGCCGGCATCGCCGGCGCCACAACCTCCTCGGCGGCGTCGGCGATATCGAAGAAATCGATACCCGTCTTCACACCGATCTTGTCGAACACGCCGATCAACGCCTCCACCGGAGCATTGCCCGCACCGGCACCGAAGCGCCTCGTGCTGCCATCGATCTGCTTGGCGCCGGCGCGCACCGCCTCGATCGAGTTGGCGACGCCGAGCCCCAGGTTCTCGTGCCCATGAAAACCTACTTGAGCATCCGATCCCAATTCGGCCACGACAGCGGCAACACGGTCCGCCACCCCATCGAGAACCAGCGCGCCCGCGGAGTCGACCACGTAGACGCACTGACATCCGGCGTCGGCCATGATCCGGGCCTGCTTGGCCAGCTTCTCCGGTGAGATCGTGTGCGACATCATCAGGAAGCCAACAGTTTCCAGCCCTCGCTCGCGCGCCAGCCCGAAGTGCTGAAGAGATACGTCAGCCTCGGTGCAGTGGGTGGCGATACGGCAGATGGACCCACCGTTACCCTGCGCCTCGATGATGTCTTCCTTGGTGCCCACACCCGGCAGCATCAGGAACGCGATCTTGGCGTTCGTCGCGGTCTCCGCGGCGAGCTTGATCAATTCCTGCTCAGGGGTTTTCGAGAACCCGTAGTTGAACGACGATCCACCAAGACCATCACCGTGCGTCACCTCAATGACCGGCACACCGGCACCGTCAAGGGCTGCGACGATCGCCCGCACCTCATCGGCGGTGAACTGGTGCCGCTTGTGGTGCGAGCCGTCACGCAATGACGTGTCGGTGATCCGCACATCCCATGCGGCGTCGAAGAAGATGCCGTCGGTGCCCAAAAGCTGAGCGCTGGTGTCCGAGCCCATTATTACGAAACCTTCGCTGATAGAAGTTCTTTGGCGATTTCCTCGCCGACCTTGGTCGCGGCCGCGGTCATGATGTCCAGGTTCCCGGCATACGGCGGCAGGAAGTCACCGGCACCCTCCACCTCGACGAAGGTGGTGACGACGTGGTTGCCGCCGTTGACCACCGACGGCTCGTCGAACTGCGGCTCGTTGAGCAGCCGGTACCCGGGCACGTACTGCTGCACCTGGCTCACCACATCGTGGATCGACGCGGCGATCGCATCCCGGTCCGCGTCCTCCGGAATCGCACAGAAGATGGTGTCGCGCATGATCATCGGCGGATCGGCCGGATTCAGGATGATGATGGCCTTACCGCGCTTGGCTCCGCCGATAACCTCCACACCCCGGGAGGTCGTCTTGGTGAACTCATCGATGTTGGCGCGTGTGCCCGGCCCCGCCGAGACAGAGGCGACGGAGGCGACAATTTCCGCGTAAGGAACCTCGACGACGCGGGACACCGCGTAGACGATCGGAATCGTCGCCTGTCCGCCGCAGGTGATCATGTTGACGTTCGGAGCATCAAGGTGCGCACGCAGATTCGCGGGCGGCACCACGGCCGGACCCACGGCGGCAGGCGTCAGATCGATCGCCCGGATCCCGGCCTCCGCGTACCGCGGCGCGGCGGCCTTGTGCACGTATGCCGACGTCGCCTCAAACACCAGATCGGGCTTCTCGTCCTGCGCCAGCAGCCAGTCCACCCCCTCATGCGAGGTTTCCAGACCGAAGCCGCGGGCGCGCTTGAGACCCTCGGACTCGGGGTCGATGCCGATCATCCACCGTGGCTCCAGCCACTCGGACCGCTGCAACTTGTACAGCAGATCGGTGCTGATGTTTCCCGAACCGACGATCGCTGCCTGAATTTTAGGGTGCCTGTCCACCATATCTCCTCTACTCGAAAGCCAGTCGGACCGAACCAAGTCCGGCGAACTCGGCCAAAAACTCATCCCCCGGATGCGCGTCAAACGCGCGTGTGCACGAACCCGGCAGCACCACATCTCCGGCCCGCAGACGAACCCCGAACGAGGCCACCTTGCGTGCCAGCCATGCCACCGAGGTCACCGGATTGCCTAGCACCGCATCGCTTCTGCCCTCGGCCAACTTCTCGCCGTTGCAGGTCAGCACCGCGTCGATCGACTTGATGTCGATGTCCTTCGGCGAAACACGCTGCTTGCCAAGCACAAACCCGGCCGAAGAGGCGTTATCGGCGATGGTGTCGCAGATCTTGATCTGCCAGTTGGTGATCCGGCTATCCACCACCTCAATCGATGGCACGTATGCCGCCGTGGCCGCCAGCACATCATCCTCGGTGCAGTCCTCACCAGGCAGGTCGGCGGCCAGGATGAATCCGACCTCCACCTCCACCCGCGGGAACAGGAACTTGGATGCCGAAGCCGCGACATCCTCAAACAGCTCCATATCGGCCAACAGGTGCCCATAGTCCGGCTCGTGGACACCCATCATCTTCTGCATCGCCTCGGACGATAGGCCCACCTTGTGCCCCACGACCTTGGCTCCGTCCGCTAGGCGGGAGCGAATGTTCATGAGCTGGATCTCGTAGGCGTCGACCACACCGAAATCCGGGTAGGTGTCGGTGGGCGGCGCGATGGCCACCCGGGTGCGCTCAGCATCTGCCAGATCTGCGGCGATGGCCTCGCGAACGTCGGAACTAAGCATCTATGTGTCTCCCAGTCTCGGTCCCGGCCCGGCGTCCGGAGAAGACGCAGTCGGCCAGGGACAATCCGCTCACATACGAATTGGAGCAGATACCCACCGCCGCGCGTCCGGCGGCATAAAGCCCCGGAATCGCCGCGCCCGATGTGGTCTGCACGGCACCAGTCTCCTCGTCAACGACCAGCCCGCCAAGAGTCAGCATCGGACACGGATTCAGCATGTTGGTCTTGATCGACACGTTGAACAGATAGAACGGTCCCTGCTCAATGGGGACTCGGATGTCGTCGGGCTTCCCGAACGGGTCGGGGGTGCCGTCCGCGATGGCGCGATTGTGTTCGGATACGGTGCGCGCCAACAATTCTGGATCGATACCCGCCTTGGCCGCCAACGCCTCAATGGATCCGGCCTTCTTGCGCCCGACGTTGAGAAACGCTTCTGCTTGTATTCGCTGGAACCACAGCGTCTGCGAACCCAGCTGCTGACGAGCCCGCTTCACCAACTCCTTGTCCGCTACCAGATATCCAACCCCGCCGGCCTTCCGCACAATCGCCTTACCGAGCGCGGCACCATATCGCGATTCGTCAACCATCCTCTGGCCCTTGGTATCCACCAACAACGAGCCGAGGAACGCGGCAGGCGGCACGATAAAACGCCACGCCGAGATCTCATCGAGGTGCCCCGTGGCCGCATCCAACGGCTCCGCGAGCTTCAACGCGGTGCCGTCGTCACCGGCAGTGCCCAGCTGCAACCCGTCCCGGTACGCCGGGGCATACCGCTCTACCAGCTCACGATTGGCGATGAACCCACCGGAAGACAGCACCACCCCGTCGTTAGCGCGGATCTCATACGGCTTGGCGAACCGGCGCTCCAACGCATAGGCGGGCCCCTCCAACGCCTTTCGCATCGGCGGGTAGTAAATACCCGGCTTGGTCGCATAGTGCGTGAGCCGCGAGTACGCGCGCTGGACCCACTTCGGCGCGTTCTTCAGCGTTACCCCGCGCACCCCGACGACGCGACCGTCCTCGACGATCAGCCCGGTGACCCGGGTCTGCCGCCACACCTCGGCGCCCAAACGTTCCGCGGAGGCCGCCAACGGCGCAAACAACGCCTTGCCGGATACGCCCCGACCGAACGCTCGATGCCCCCGCTGACGGGGCGCGGTAACAGCCCGCGCCATGCCAGAGGTTTCGCTACCGGAAAAGTAGAGGTAGTAGTCGTTCGTGGGGTACGAAGTCTTGAACGGGGCCAGCGAACCTTCGAACGGAACTCCGTAACCTTGCAGCCAATCCAGGGTGGCGACGCTGCCGTCCACAAATTTCTGCAGCGTCTCCGGTTTCACCGCATCCCCGACCTCAAGCCGCAGATACTCCAGCATCAGCTCCGGGGTGTCCTCGACGCCCGCGTCGCGCTGGATATTGGTGCCGCCGCCGGCGTAGTAAATGCCCCCTGAAATGGCCGAAGCTCCACCACCGTCGAATCGCTCCAGGATCGCCACGGATGCCCCGCGCTCCCGCGCGGCCAGCGCTGCCGACGCCCCCGCCACCCCGTATCCCACGATGACGACATCCGGGGAAGGCACCTCGACATCACCCGGCACTGGGCCTCCCTCACCGTCATCTAGCCAAAACAGCAACAAGTTTCTGTTTTCACCGCAACATCAATGTGTCCGGGCGGTGAAACCACAGGCCAGCGCCGGTAGCGCCGGGCCGCTTCAATTCTATAACGTGTTCTACATGACTGAGCAGGAGTACGACGTCGTCGTCGTCGGAAGTGGTGGCGCCGGCATGGTTGCGGCGCTCACCGCGGCACACAACGGCCTGAACACCGTGCTGATCGAGAAGGCCCCCCACTTCGGTGGATCGACCGCCCGTTCCGGCGGCGGCGTCTGGATCCCCAACAACGAGGTGCTCAAGAAGGCCCGCCAGACCGACACCCCGGAGGCGGCCCGCGAGTACCTCTACAACATCATCGGCGACGTCGTCCCCCGCGAGAAGATCGACACCTACCTGGATCGCGGCCCGGAGATGCTCTCGTTCGTGCTGGCGAACTCGCCGCTGAAGCTCGACTGGGTGCCCAACTACTCCGACTATTACCCCGAGGCCCCGGGTGGACGCTCGGCCGGCCGCTCGGTGGAGCCCAAGCCGTTCGATGCCAAGAAGCTAGGCGACGAGCTGCCCAACCTGGAGCCGCCATACGGCAAGGTTCCGCTGAATGTCGTCGTGCGCCAGCAGGATTACGTACGGCTGAACCAGCTCAAGCGCCACCCGCGCGGTGTGCTGCGCAGCCTGCGGGTGGGCGTGCGCACCTTCTGGGCGCAGGGCACCGGCAAGAAGCTCGTCGGCATGGGACGGGCGCTGTCGGCAGCGCTGCGTATCGGCCTGCGCGATGCCGGGGTTCCGGTGAAACTCAACACCGCGCTGACCGATCTGTACATCGAGAACGGCACCGTCAAGGGCGTCTACGTACGTGAGACGGGCGCCGCAGAGGCTTCCGAGCCGACCGTCATCAAGGCGCGCAAGGGCGTCATCCTGGCCTCCGGTGGATTCGAGCACAACGAGCAGATGCGCGTGAAGTACCAGCGTGCCCCCATCACCGCCGACTGGACCGTCGGCGCCAAGGCCAATACCGGCGACGGCATCCTGGCAGCCGAAAAATTGGGCGCTGCACTGGAGTTCATGGAGGACTCATGGTGGGGCCCAACTGTTCCACTGGTGGGCCGGCCGTGGTTCGCCCTGTCCGAGCGCAACTCCCCCGGGTCGATCATCGTCAACGCGTCCGGTAAGCGATTCATGAATGAGTCACTGCCCTACGTGGAGGCCACCCATCGCATGTATGGCGGCGAGTACGGCCAGGGCCCCGGTCCGGGCGAAAACCTGCCCGCGTGGCTGCTCTTCGACCAGGAATACCGCAATCGGTACATCTTCGCCGGATTGCAGCCGGGACAAAAGATTCCGAGTAAGTGGATCGAGTCGGGCGTCATCGTCAAGGCCGACACCATCGAGGGGTTGGCGGAACTGACAAATTTGCCCGTGGACGCGTTGGTCCAGACTGTCGAACGGTTCAACGGCTTCGCCCGCAGTGGCACCGACGAGGACTTCGGCCGCGGTAAGAGTGCCTACGACCGCTACTACGGCGACCCCACCAACAAGCCGAACCCAAATCTGGGCGAGCTCAAGAAGGGCCCCTTCTACGCGGCGAAGATGGTGCCTGGCGACCTGGGCACCAAGGGTGGCGTGCGCACCGACGTGCAGGGCCGGGTGCTGCGCGATGACAACAGCGTCATCGAAGGTCTTTACGCCGCAGGCAATGTCAGCACTCCGGTAATGGGTCACACCTACGCCGGCCCCGGCGCCACCATTGGCCCCGCCATGACGTGGGGTTACCTCGCGGCGCTCGATATCGCCGGAAAGTAGGGTCTGGGTCATGCCTATCAATGTTGATATCGCCCTGGGCGCTGCCGTCGAGCCCGCCGAATTCTCGTGGACCGCCTCCGATGTGCAGCTGTATCACCTGGCAATCGGGGCTGGTTCCGATCCAGTAAGCGAGACCGAACTGCGCTACCTGCAGGACAAGGCCCCGCAGGTGTTGCCGACGTTCGCGACCGTGGCCTCCGGTTTCCACGCGGTCGAGCCGCCCAAGGTGTCGTTCCCGGGTATCGAGATCGACCTGGCCAAGATCCTGCACGGTACCGAGCAGGTGACCGCGCACCGGCCGTTGCCGCCGTCGGGCTCTGCCCGTTCCGAGGGCAAGATCGTGGAGATCTGGGACAAGGGCAAGGCGGCTGTCATCGTCACGGAGACGACCACTTCCGATGACCAGGGGCCTCTCTGGACGATCCGCCGGTCGATCTTCGCACGCGGCGAGGGCGGCTTTGGCGGCGAGCGTGGTCCGTCCTCAGCGGGAGAGGCTCCGTCCCGTCCCGCCGACCTCGAAGTCTCGACGCACATCCTGCCGCAGCAGGCGCTGCTGTACCGGCTCTGCGGAGACCGCAATCCGCTGCACTCCGACCCCGCATTTGCGGCGGCGGCAGGATTCCCCCGCCCGATCCTGCACGGACTGTGCAGTTACGGCGTGGTGTGCAAGGCAGCGGTGGACGCTGCGCTCGACGGGGACGCATCGCGGGTGACCTCGTACGCCGCGAAGTTCGCGGGCGTGGTGTTCCCCGGAGAGACGCTCAAGACCCGCATCTGGAAGGAAGACGGCACGCTGCTGATCTCTGCCGTCGTCACCGAGCGCGAGGACGCCCCGGCACTCGCCGACGTGGAGCTCACCTACAAGTAGCCCAACCGGCTAGTACCAGCGTATTCCGCGGTAGCGGTTCACACCTAGCGCGAGCGCGGTGCCGATGCTCCAGACCGCGACGCCCAACCCGAGCTCCATGAGGGACCGCTCGGTAAGCGGCATAGCGTGGAATACGTTGCGCCCGAAAATGGCCCGTGGAATACCTCCCACGGGCGCCACGAGGTAGTAGACGCCATACGGCAGGGCCAGATAAAGGAGCCATCGCGCGGTGACCAACAGGTCGCCCCGTTGCCGCCAACGCATCAGCAGCGGCCGGGCCACCATGGGCAGCAGCACCGACACCAGATTGCCCAGGCCCAGCCAGCTCACGATGTGCACGGCGACATCGGGCACGGTGATCGCTGTCTGGGTTGCCTGCTGCCGGTGGATGGTCGGAAAAACCGTCAGCACGAGTGTCGGTAGCCCGGCGACGAGAAACAGTGCGATGTTCTTGACCAGCAAGATATGTAGCAGCGACCGATGACCTCGCAGCGCATACCTGACTCGATCGGCATCCAGACCGAGCATGTTGGTCACGGACACATCGGCAAAGATGAACATGGCGAAGTAGGTGCCGACGAGCAGCGCCCAGTCGCGCCTGCGTCCGTGTTCGGCGATCGGCTGCCAGATGTATCAGGTAAGCGATCGATAGGGCCAGGTTCAGACCCAATCCTTCGAGCCAGCGCCGTGGCGGCCGAAAGGTCTCGGCGACGTCCGTGCGCAGACGGGTCAGCACGCCCGCAGCGGTGGAGGTCTCCCGGTAGATCATCGGCCAAGCATTGCCGGGATTTCTGTCAGAAAGCTGTGACTGCGATACGGTCTCGTCTCGGTCACAGTTCAATCGAGCCACATGTCCGAGTCGCATACCCCAGGTTCGGGACATACCTTTCCCGCGTGCAGACCTCCCCGTGCGGTCCCGCCAAGCGGTCCCGCTGCCTCTCGCGACGCGATGTCCTCAAGTACGCCTCGACCGTGCCCGTCTTGTTGAGCATGCCGGCCATGCTCTCCAGTACCGCCCTGGCTCATGCCCAATCTCCCATCGCGGGCAAGATCGTCTTCCTCGATCCCGGCCACAACGGCGCCAACGATGGCTCGATCACCCGGCAGGTCAGTGACGGCCGGGGGCGCACCAAAGAGTGCCAGACCAGCGGCACCGCAACCGACGCGGGCTTTCCTGAGCACACCTTCAACTGGAATGTGGTGTTGCACATCCGCCAGGCCCTTACCGGGGCCGGTGTGCGCACGGCCCTCTCCCGCGGCAATGACAACGCACTCGGACCATGCATCGACCAGCGGGCCGCGACCGGCAACTCCTTCAAGCCCGACGCGATTGTCAGCATTCATGCCGATGGCGGCCCCCGGGACGGCCAGGGGTTTCACGTCAACTACTCGAATCCGCCGATCAACGAAGCGCAGGGTGGTCCGTCGCTGCGCTTGGCCAGCACCATGCGCGATCAGCTCAAGGCCTCGGGATTCCAGCCGTCGACCTACCGTGGAAACGGTGGTCTCTATGGGCGTTCCGACCTTGCCGGGCTCAACCTGGCGCAGTACCCGGCAATCCTCATCGAGTGCGGGAACATGAAAAACAGCGACGACGCCGCGATGCTGTCCAGCTCGGATGGCCAAGCCCGTCTGGCAGCGGCGATCGCCCAGGGCATAGCCAGGTTCCTGAGCTGAGTCGATTACCCCAGGATGAGGCCGGACGTCGGCACACCCGTGCCGGCGGTGACCAGGACATGCTCAACGTTGGGCACCTGGTTGACCGACGTGCCCCGCAGCTGACGCACACCCTCGGCGATGCCGTTCATACCGTGAATGTAGGCCTCGCCGAGCTGACCGCCATGTGTGTTGATGGGCAGCTTGCCCCCCAGCTCGATGGCGCCGTTGGCGATAAAATCCTTGGCCTCACCCTTACCGCAGAAGCCCAACTCCTCGAGCTGCAGCAGCGTGTACGGGGTGAAGTGGTCATACAGGATTGCGGTCTGAATATCGTTGGGAGTCAAGCCTGATTGACCCCACAGCTGCCGACCGACCAGCCCCATCTCGGGCAGTCCGAGCTCGTCGCGGTAGTACGAGTACATGGTGAACTGGTCCTCACCGGAACCCTGGGCAGCGGCCTCGATGACCACCGGCCGGTTCTTGAGATCCTTCGCTCGCTCGGGCGTGGTCACCACGATCGCCACCCCGCCATCGCTCTCCTGACAGCAATCCAGCAGCCGCACCGGATCTGCGATCATCCGCGAGTTCTGATGGTCCTCGATGGTGATCGGCTTGCCGTAGAAGAATGCCTTCGGATTGGTGGCCGCGTGCTTACGATCCGCCACCGACACCGCGCCGAAATCGGCACTCGTGGCCCCATATTCGTGCATGTACCGGCGAGCGATCATCGCCACCGAGGCCGCGGGCGTGCTCAGCCCGTGCGGGTACGACCAGCTGTACTCCACACCTCGCGAGTCGGCGGTCGAGCTCAGCCCGGCCATCACCTGACCGAACCGAAACTCCGAGCGCTCGTTGAATGCGCGATATGCCACAACGACTTCCGCGACACCGGCAGCAACCGCCAACGCGGCCTGCTGCACCGTCGCCGCAGCGGCCCCGCCGCCGTAACCGATCTGGCTGAAAAACTTGAGCTCACCGATACCGGTCGAACGAGCAACGGCGGTCTCGAGGTTGGAGTCCATGGTGAAGGTCACCAAACCGTCGACTTCCGACGGTGCCAGACCCGCATCGTCGAGCGCATCGAGCACCGCCTCGGCCGCCAGCCTCAGCTCGGATCGGCCCGACTTCTTCGAGAAGTCGGTGGCGCCGATACCGGCGATGTGGGCCTTACCCGACAAGCTCACGCGCTTGCTCCGATCGTCAGCGTAACCTTGGCAGTGACGTGCGCACCAAGGCTGTTGTTGCCCACCACATCCACTTCCACCACGTCGTCCTCGACGGCGGTTACCTCACCAGTGAACACAGTGGTGTCGTAGGCGTACCACGGCACACCCAGCCGCAACGAAATCGATTTCACGCGCGCAGAAGGCCCGGCCCAGTCGGTGACAAACCGCTCGACCAGACCGGTGTCGGACAGGATGTTGATGAAGATATCCTTTGATCCCTTGGCCTGCGCCAGATCCCGATCGTGATGCACGTCCTGGAAGTCACGTGTCGCCAGCGCTGTCGACACAATGAACGTCGGAGTGCCTTCGAGTTTCAGTTCCGGCAGCTTCTCGCCGACTTCTGCTTGCGCCCTTGGCGCGAGCTGCTCGTCGATGCTCACGCTGCCTCCCATGCGTACAGAGTCCACGCCGGGCTCTCGCCATCGGCCGGAAAGTCCAGATAGGTCACCTGAACCGGCAACCCGATCTGAACATCGTCGGGCGACACCCCTCGAAGCTCGCCCAGCATCCGAACACCCTCATCAAGCTCCACCAGCGCGATAACGAAAGGCAATGTGCGACCGGGCACCTGAGGAGCGTGATGCACCACGTAGCTGTACACCGTGCCGCGGCCGCTGGCCACCTGATACGCGATCGCAGCGTCCTTGTCCTGCCACACCGCAGGCACCGGCGGATGCTGCAGCGAACCGTCGGGACGCTCCTGCAGCCGCAGCTCGTGCGCCGCGATTCCCTCCCAGAAGTACGCGCTGTCTCGTGACCAGGACGGACGCATCAGTTTCGACGGATCGAGATCCTTCGGTACGTTGGCCGACTTCTTAGCGCCCGGGCGGAACTTCATGATGCGCCAGTTCATTTCATTGACGAGCTCATCACCCACACGCCACTCGGCGTGGATGTTGATGAACCAGCTCTCGCCGAGCGCCGTCTGCTTCGGCCCGAAGACTTCGGTCACCTCGTTGGTGGTGGTGACCTGCTCACCCAGCTGCAGATAGCGGTGATAGATCTGCTCATAGTTGGTGGCGACCACCGACTCGTAGCCCGCCGCATCCAGGAGCTCCATGACCCGGCCCAACGGGTCATCTCCGGAGCGCTCGCCGTACAACCCCGCCATGGTCCACACCTGCGCCATGGCCGGCGGCGCGACAATGCCGGGATGACCCGCCCCGCGGGCAGCTTCCTCGTCGACATAGATGGGGTTGCGATCGCCCATCGCCTCGACCCAGTTGTTGATCATGGCCTGGTTCACCGGATCCCGCGCCAAACGCGGGGCGCTGGGGCCGTCGGCCTTGATCCTGGAGAAGCCTTCCTGGATATCAACCACGCTCATATCTACCTGTTCTTCGCGCAAGTCGCTCGTCACCGCGGAACCCTGGGCGTGCCCAGTCCTGCTGTCGACACCATCTCGCGCATCACCTCGTTCACGCCGCCACCGAAGGTGATCACCAGGTGGCGCTTGGTCTGTGCATCAAGCCATTCCAGCGTCTCTGCGGTGTTCGCGTCAGCGGGATCGCCGTAGCGACCCACAACGCCTTCACTCAGCCGACCAAGCTTCTGAATCCATTCGGTGGCAAGAATTTTCGTGGCAGCGGCGTCGGCCATGCTGATGTCGTCGCCCGATGAGGCCACCTGCCAGTTGAGCAGCTCGTTGAGCCGCCATACGGCCTTCATCTCACCCAGGACTCGACGCACATCCTCATGTGCCAACGGCGCCACACCATCGGGCCCGGGCTTGGCGGCCCACTCGTAGACGCGGTCGTACATGCCCGCGATCCGCCCGGATGGGCCCAGCGAAACCCGCTCGTGGTTCAACTGGGTGGTGATGAGCTTCCAGCCCAAGTTCTCCTCGCCCACCAGCATGTCCACCGGTACCCGCACATCGGAGTAGTACGTGGCGTTGGTGTGGTGCGCGCCATCATTGGTGATGATCGGCGTCCACGAGTAGCCGGGGTCCTTGGTGTCGACGATCAGAATCGAGATGCCCTTGTGTTTTGGTGCATCAGGGTCGGTGCGGCAAGCCAGCCAGATGTACTGGGCCTGGTGCGCGCCGGTGGTGAAGATCTTCTGCCCGTTGACGATGTAGTGGTCGCCGTCGCGCACCGCGGTGGTACGCAGGGACGCCAAGTCAGTCCCGGCTTCCGGTTCGGTATACCCAATGGCGAAATGGATTTCACCTGCCAGGATTCCGGGCAGAAACTTCTTCTTCTGCTCCTCGGTGCCGTACTTCTGCAGGGTCGGGCCGACGGTCTGCAGCGTAACCAGGGGCATCGGCACGTCGGCACGCATGACCTCATTCATGAAGATCTGCTGCTCCAGCGGACCGAATCCGTGTCCGCCATATTCCTTGGGCCAACCGACACCGAGCCAGCCGTCCTGGCCCATCCGGCGCACAACGGCCTCGTAGGACGATCCGTGACGGTCGACCATCATGTCGCGGGTCTCATCGGCGGTGACAAGGTTCGAGAAATACTGTCGCAGATCGCTTTGCAACTTCGCCTGTTCCGGCGTGAGGTCAATCAACATCACTGGCTCCTAAACCTGCGCCGCGGCAAGAACGTCCAGGCGCTCGGAGGACCCACCGACCAGGCGGCTCAGGTCCTTGATCGTCGAGTAGTAACGGTTCATCGGGTACGTGATATCGACGCCGAGACCGCCATGAAGGTGGTGACAGATCTGCATGACTCGCTGCGCCTCCGAGGCCATCCAAAACGCGACGATGTCCAAATCCTCAGTCGCGTCACGACCCGCCGAGAGACGCCACACCGCCGAGGTGACACCGAGGTTCAATGTCCGCGAGACCACGTACACGTCCGCCAGTTGCTGCGAAACCGCCTGGAAGGTCGCCAACGGCTTGCCGAACTGCACCCGGTTGGACACATGATCGGCCGTCAGTCGCAAGGCGCCGGAGACCAATCCGTCCGCGTAGGACCCGATCGCCGCCAGGGCGAGCTGGTTCACGCGCTCAACAGATCCCGCTAACACATCCGAATCGGGCACCGATGCGTCGGCGAATGTCACCGCGTATTCGGCGGCCTTACTGGCGGTCGGCGTCCGGGCGATCGTCACACCCGGAGTGTTGGGTGCCACCACGACGACGCCATTGTCGGTGGTGACAAGTATCCAATTCGCCTCGGCCGCATGCAGAACGCCGATCTTACGGCCGTTCAACACCAGCGCGGACCCGTCGCGCACGGCAGAGACCGCGGGCGACGAAGGTAACGCGGACCCGGGCTCATCCAGAGCCGCCGTCAGGATTCCACCGGCGCCGACGCCATCGAGGAACCTATCCTGCTGCTGCTCGGAGGCCAGCTCCAGCAGGGGTACCACCCCGAATCCGAGCGTGGCCAGCACGGGTGTCAGGGCGCCATGCTTCCCGAGCACCCGCAGCGCCACCGATACCTCGGCGAGGCCCAGCCCGTCACCGCCCAGCCGTTCGGGCAGCGCCAGGTTCAGTACCCCATTGACAGCCAAGGCATGCCAGGTGTCTTCGTCGTATCCGATCCCGGGCACCACACCGATGAACTCACGGTCGGCAAGCACCGCTTCGACCACGTCAGAGACAGCGTACTGCTCCTCCGCGAAAGCGAAATCCATTATGCTCGTTTCCTTTTGAAAAGCTACTGCAGAACCGGGCAGCCGCTGGCGCCGGTGAAATCAACCTGCCAGTGCTTGATCGCGTTGAGCCAGCCCGAGCGAAGCCGCTCCGGTTCGCCAGCCGAGACGATGTCCGGCATGTGATCGGCGATAGCGTTGAACATCAGGTTGATGGTCATGCGCGCCAGGTTTGCACCAATGCAGTAATGCGCACCGCTGCCACCAAATCCCATATGCGGGTTGGGATTACGCATGATGTCGAAGCTGAACGGATCCTCGAAGACCTCTTCGTCGAAGTTGGCGCTGCGGTACATCATCACCACGCGCTGCCCCTTCTTGATCTGCACACCGGACAGTTCGGTGTCCTCCAGCGCAGTCCGCTGGAACGAGGTAACCGGCGTCGCCCAGCGCACGATCTCATCGGCTGCGGTCTCCGGACGCTCCTTCTTGTACAGCTCCCACTGCTCCGGGAACTGGGTGAAGGCCATCATGCCCTGAGTGATCGAGTTCCGAGTGGTCTCGTTTCCGGCCACCGCCAGCATGATCACGAAGAAGCCGAACTCGTCATCGGAGAGCTTGCCCTCACCCTCGACCTCGGCGTTGATGAGCGTGGTCACGATGTCTTCGCCGGGGTTCTCGGCCTTGTGCTTCGCCATCTCCATCGAGTAAGCCAGAATCTCCATCGACGACTGCTTAGCGTCGATGTGCGCGTACTCGGGGTCATCGTACGAGGTCATCTCGTTAGACCAGTTGAAGAGCTTGCCGCGGTCCTCCTGCGGAACGCCGAGCAACCCAGCAATCGCTTGTAGCGGCAGCTCGCACGAGACCTGCTCAACAAAGTCACCGGTGCCGCTCGCCACCGCGGTCTTGGCGATCTGTTGCGCCCGCTCATTCAGCTCGTCACGCAGGCGGCCAATCGCCCGCGGAGTGAAACCACGGGAAATAATTTTGCGCAACCGGGTGTGGTGCGGTGCGTCCATATTCAACATGACGAAGCGCTGCAGCTCGATATCCTCGCGCGCGATGTCGTCGTTGAAACGCGGTAACGCGGTGTTCTCCCAGCTGGAGAAGACATCGCTACGCAGAGACACCTCCTTGACATCCTTGTGCTTGGAGACAACCCAGTAGCCGCCATCGTTGAAGCCGCCGACGCCGTCGGGCTGCTCGTTCCACCAGACGGGGGCGTGAGCCCGCATCTCTTTGAACTCTTCAATGGGCAGGCGAGTGCGGTAGATCTCCGGGTCGGTGAAGTCGAATCCGGCGGGAAGGCTGGGGTGCACCACGTTGAACTCCTATGGCCTTTCGGGGCATCTTTCAGGGACGATCTGGTTAGAGCATCTAGTGAGAGCCGAGTGAGCTACGACACTCTCTAGCCCCATTGAAGCACACGATCAGCGCAGACAAAACGTGGTGCGCGGGGTGAGAACACGTTCTCATTGCTTCCAGACTGAAACGTGTTCTACCGTGAGGT